>NC_009445.1:5052500-6252500 GCF_000026145.1 Bradyrhizobium sp. ORS 278
TGAAACCTCCTATGGATTCAGAGATCTCATACCTTCTCTTGATAACCGGAAATCCAAGACCTCACGGCCTCAGATCCTCTCGGTCTCCCAATCGAACCCCAATGACCAAAGGTCTTGGAGTTCCGGCTATCGAAGGTGGGTTTCCCCATTCGGAAATCCGCGGATCAAAGCTTCTTCGCAGCTCCCCACGGCTTATCGCAGCGTAGCACGTCCTTCATCGCCTCTCAGCGCCAAGGCATCCACCGAACACCCTTAAGGCACTTGATTGCTCTCATTATCAATGTCCACACACTCGGCAGAATGTTGTCAGCCCCTCACCTGCCCCGAGGGACAAGCGTCAGGAAGCTGCAGGACACTGATTAGAAAGACCAGCTTGCTTCTTAAGATCGAACCGATGACTGTCGCGGTCATGCGCAGCCAACAGAGTCATTTACAACAAGCAGCCCGCTTCACAGCGTTCAGCCTGCGCCGAAATGACTCGGAGATAGTGAAGGCGTCGGTGCAAAGTCGAGGTGCGGACCGCTTGCGCGGTGGCCCTCATTGCACGACCCTACTCGGATCGATCTCCTCTTCACGATGTCAGATAACACGCAGTTGCCTGAAGTCCCGGTGAGGACCAGACAATGCGAAATGTTGTCTCGCGGACGAATTGAACACGCAACAGGCAGCAGCCCGTCTTCGCCAAGTGGCTACGCCGGGCACCACGCCCCGCCCTTCGGCTCATGCGTGGATGATCCAGCGTGCTCTACCCTTTGGCCGCGCCACGCGTAGCCCGAAGGGCGAAGCGTGGTGGAGCCTGTCGGGATCGAACCGACGACCTCATGCTTGCAAAGCACGCGCTCTCCCAGCTGAGCTAAGGCCCCATAGCCAGAAGACGAATGCGTCAGCTGCACAGCGTCGATGATCTCGATCGGAGCTGCCCGTCTTCGCCAAGTGGCTCCGCCGGGCACCATGCTTCGCCTTTCAGGCTCCTGCATGGCTGCGCCATGCGTAGCCCGAAGGGCGAAGCATGGTGGGCCTGGGAAGACTTGAACTTCCGACCTCACGCTTATCAAGCGCGCGCTCTAACCAACTGAGCTACAAGCCCTAACGCTTGAGAGGCTCGGATCAAGTCAACCACCCGGCACCGTTCAGCGCCATGATGATGCACAGCGCCAAGCCCCAGGCAGCGTGTTCGTCCGCGAAGAAAGAGAAACGAAGACGGCGAAATCCCGCCAATGGAGCTCACGCAAGACCTGGCGGTCTCGGTGGCCCCTGATGTTTCTAAAACAGCTCGATAGTACGCGATCCGAAGATCGTGGCCCGAAAGCCAGACTGAAGAGCCATCCTTAGAAAGGAGGTGATCCAGCCGCAGGTTCCCCTACGGCTACCTTGTTACGACTTCACCCCAGTCGCTGACCCTACCGTGGTCGGCTGCCTCCATTGCTGGTTAGCGCACCGCCTTCAGGTAAAGCCAACTCCCATGGTGTGACGGGCGGTGTGTACAAGGCCCGGGAACGTATTCACCGTGGCGTGCTGATCCACGATTACTAGCGATTCCAACTTCATGGGCTCGAGTTGCAGAGCCCAATCCGAACTGAGACGGCTTTTTGAGATTTGCGAAGGGTCACCCCTTAGCTTCCCACTGTCACCGCCATTGTAGCACGTGTGTAGCCCAGCCCGTAAGGGCCATGAGGACTTGACGTCATCCCCACCTTCCTCGCGGCTTATCACCGGCAGTCTCCTTAGAGTGCTCAACTAAATGGTAGCAACTAAGGACGGGGGTTGCGCTCGTTGCGGGACTTAACCCAACATCTCACGACACGAGCTGACGACAGCCATGCAGCACCTGTGTTTCGGGCTCCGAAGAGAAGGTCACGTCTCTGCGACCGGTCCCAAACATGTCAAGGGCTGGTAAGGTTCTGCGCGTTGCGTCGAATTAAACCACATGCTCCACCGCTTGTGCGGGCCCCCGTCAATTCCTTTGAGTTTTAATCTTGCGACCGTACTCCCCAGGCGGAATGCTTAAAGCGTTAGCTGCGCCACTAGTGAGTAAACCCACTAACGGCTGGCATTCATCGTTTACGGCGTGGACTACCAGGGTATCTAATCCTGTTTGCTCCCCACGCTTTCGTGCCTCAGCGTCAGTATCGGGCCAGTGAGCCGCCTTCGCCACTGGTGTTCTTGCGAATATCTACGAATTTCACCTCTACACTCGCAGTTCCACTCACCTCTCCCGAACTCAAGATCTTCAGTATCAAAGGCAGTTCTGGAGTTGAGCTCCAGGATTTCACCCCTGACTTAAAGACCCGCCTACGCACCCTTTACGCCCAGTGATTCCGAGCAACGCTAGCCCCCTTCGTATTACCGCGGCTGCTGGCACGAAGTTAGCCGGGGCTTATTCTTGCGGTACCGTCATTATCTTCCCGCACAAAAGAGCTTTACAACCCTAGGGCCTTCATCACTCACGCGGCATGGCTGGATCAGGCTTGCGCCCATTGTCCAATATTCCCCACTGCTGCCTCCCGTAGGAGTTTGGGCCGTGTCTCAGTCCCAATGTGGCTGATCATCCTCTCAGACCAGCTACTGATCGTCGCCTTGGTGGGCCATTACCCCACCAACTAGCTAATCAGACGCGGGCCGATCTTTCGGCGATAAATCTTTCCCCGTAAGGGCTTATCCGGTATTAGCACAAGTTTCCCTGTGTTGTTCCGAACCAAAAGGTACGTTCCCACGCGTTACTCACCCGTCTGCCGCTGACGTATTGCTACGCCCGCTCGACTTGCATGTGTTAAGCCTGCCGCCAGCGTTCGCTCTGAGCCAGGATCAAACTCTCAAGTTGAACTTGAAGCTTTGAACCGGCTGATCACAACGTTTGACGAGGTCCCACCAATCAGTCCCGCGCTTCACAGCGCAAAGACCATGGTGTTACCTTTGAAACATTGTCCGCCGAAGTCTTCTCGTCCGATCTCGAAACCAAGCCGAAGCTTTAGCCCCGAGACCCGCAAGGACTCCGCCGTCCACGTTTCTCTTTCTTCATCTTCACTTGTCAAACAGCCCGCACTTGTTAGTTCGCGAACTCAGTCGCTCCGAACTAATGAGTGCACCTTCTTCGGTCTCTTTCGCCGTCGAAGTCTCCGTTGCCGGGGCGCTTCAAATAGCTGATTTTGAGAGACCGTCAAGAGCTTTTCTGAAGAAAAACTCAAGAGCCAGTCGGAAGAAGAAACATCAAGGAAAACAACGATGGTCCCGAAAGTTCGGGGGCCTCAGTCATCGGTGATGTCCGGCTGGCGTGGTGGTGAGATAGTGCGACGCCGCATCCCGCGCAAGAACTTTTTGCGACGGCTGTGAAGAAATGTGGATAGCGCTGTCGTACCCTGCTCTATGCGCTGTCACACGCCGCATCCGTTCCATTTTGGAACGGATGCGGCCGCGCAAGCTCAGAAATTGCTCGCCTTGGATTGCACCAGCGCTCGATAGGAGTGCGGCATGCGCATGCAGACGAGATCTTTCCGGCGAACGACGTTGGTCGGATAGACGCTGTCGAGATTGCCGGTGTCGATCTCGAGCGTCGCAATCCCCTCCCCGCGATCGACGATCGCCTCGCGGCGCGGAAACGCAAACGTATCCGGACCGAACACGCCGCTCAGCCCGCAATCCTCATCCGCGGCGTCGCACACATTCGCGAACGCGAAGTAGGCATTGTTCTCGCCGCCGCGAACGCGGAAATGATGCCAGTGATACGGATCGGCCCCGGTCGGGATGGGTGACGGCTGCATCACCTTCGTCCCTGCATGCGCCGCGCTGAAGATGCCCTTCACCGCGGAGGGACACACGATCAGATCGCAGCCGCGCAAGGCGAGCACCCGGCCCGCCTCCGGAAACACCGCATCATGGCCGATCAGGATCCCGATCCGCCCCATCGGCGTGTCGACAACGGTCCACTCATCCCCCGCCGTGGCCCAGCTGCGCTCGGCCGTCGTGAGATGCGTCTTGCGGTAAGTGCTGATTTTACCGTCCGGCGTGACCAGGACGGCTGAGTTATAGATGGTGTTCCCGTCTCGTTCTGCAAGACCGCAGACCAGCGTGAGCCCGCGCTCCGCGGCGAGTTCGGTGAGCGCAGCCGTGATGCGGCCCGGGATCGGCTCGGCGGTTTCGGCCGAATGGGTCAGCCCCGTCGCCGCAAGTTCCGGGAATACCACCAGCTCGGCGCCCTTCTCCTTCGCCGCAGCCGCGAGCTCGGCGATGCGGGCGAGATTGGAAGCGACGTCGGGGCTCGGCGTAAACTGCGCCACGCTGACGCGGGAGCGTTTGCCCACCGGCCACGGCTCGTGGCCGTACAGCCCGAAGAAATCGCGCGGGTTCCAGCTGTAGGTATTGGTGAGCAGCTCAGGATAAAGCTCCGGCCGGCGCTGTGCGAACACCGGCTCGCCCAGCACCTTGCGTGCCCGAGCCCATGCAAGATCGATTTCTGCGAAGGCAACGCCGTCGCCCTTGTCGATCACGGCCGGCAGGCTGCCATCGGGCGCGATGACGCAGCTGCCGCCGGAGAACTGCACCGTGCGCTCCAGCCCCCAGCGGTTGCTCTCGATCACGTAGCAGGAGTTCTCGAAAGCGCGGCTGATCCAGTACGGCGCCGGCGTGCGCTCGGCGAGCCAGTTCGAGATGTGGCAGATGATGTCGGCGCCGCCGAGCGCCATCAGCCGCGCCGTCTCGACGAAATGGATGTCCATGCAAATCAGGAGCGCGATGCGGCCGATCGGCGTCTCGAACACCTGGTTGTGCAGGTCGCCGGCCGCCGCCCATTTTGGCTCCGAGATATACGGATGCGTCTTGCGGTGCCGGCCGATCACGCCATCCGGGCCGATCAGCACCGCGCTGTTGTAGTAGATGTCGTCGTCATCCACCTCGGGCATGCCGATCACGATGTAACAATCATGCCGTCGCGCCAGCGATGCGAAGCGGTGCGTGGTCGAGCCCGGCACCTTCTCGACATAGGGCGCCACCTCCGCGCGGTCGTACCAGCAATAGCCTGTCGTGCCCATCTCCGGCGTCACGATCAGCTTGGCGCCCGACGCGGCCGCCTGCTCGCACAGCGCGAGCAGGCCTTCGATGTTGCGCTCCTTCCCGGCCAGAACAGGCTCGAACTGGACGGTCGCGGCCTTGTACGTCATCGGCATTGTCGGCGACCTCAGACCAGGAAGTGCTTCTTGATGGAGGCGCCGAGCGTGTATTTCGGATCGACCATGTTGCCGAGCCGGACACGCCCGGCCTGCGTCAGCAGCATGTAGGCGTCGATCTCGTCGAACCCGTAATCAGCGGCCATCCAGCGGCACAGCTCGCGATAGGCGATGCGCGCCGCATCCTCCATCGGCCGGGCCGAGCCGATGGTCATGATGAAGTCCCGGGTCTCGAGCCGCGGCCAGGCGATGGTCCAGTTCTTGATGAGATCGACCTGCACCGTCGTGACGGTCGGATGCTCGATCGCGACGCCGCACAATTCGCCGTCGCCCTGCGCGGCGTGACAGTCGCCGAGATAGAGCAGCGCCCCCTTGGTGTTGACCGGCAGATAGATGATCGCGCCGGTGCCGACATCCGGCAGGTCCATGTTGCCGCCGTAGTAGTCGGGCACGAGCGAGGAGATCGCCTCGATCTCCGGCGAGGTGCCGATGGTGCCGATGAACGGCTCATAGGGAAGTGTGATCCTGTCGTTCCAGACCGTGCCCTTCTCGGCCGTGATCTCCAGCTTCTTGACCCGCTCCGGCAGCGCCGGATTGAGCAGCGCGGTGTTGCCCGTTCCGACCAGCCCGCCGAACTCCGGCATGATCACGGTGGTGCCGCGCGGCTGCGGCCCGCGCGGCACGATGCTCTCGATGTATACTGCGAGCGTATCGCCCTTCTCGGCGCCGTTGACGTAGATCGGGCCGTTCTGCGGATTGAGGAACGGGAAGTTCAGGATCTTGGACGGGCTGTCGGTCTCGTGCTTGATCGCGCCCTCGAACGCATCATGCGTCTCGGCCGAGACGACGGCGCCAGGATCGATGATCAGCACCGGATCGACATAGGGGCCGTACACGTAGTGGTACTTGCCCTGGTCCTGCTCGGTGATGAGATGGTGCGCGCCGCGTGCGCCCTTGGCCAAGCCCTTGCGGGCCATGATCGATTCCGACTGCCAGGCCATGCTCGTTCTCCTTGTGCTCATTTGCGTTTCTTCAGACTGCAAGGTGGCGGCGCATCTCGGCGGCATCGTCGAGCGCTTCGCGCGCGAGGCTCGCGGTGATGCGGCCCTTGTCCATGACGTAGGCGCGCTGCGCCATGGCGCGGATCATGTCGAGGTTCTGCTCGACCAGGATGATGGTCACGCCGGTCCTGCGGTTGAGCTCCACCATGTTGCGGGCGATGTCCTGGACGATATTGGGCTGGATTCCTTCCGAGGGCTCGTCGAGCAGGATCAGATTGGGATCCGCGATCAGCACGCGGCCGATCGCGAGCTGCTGCTGCTGGCCGCCGGACATCGTCCCGGCGCGCTGGCTCCAGCGCTCCTGCAGGATGGGAAATGCACCGACCACGCGCTGCCGCCCCTCCTCCGGAACGCCGCCGCCCTTGATCGCAGCGCCGACCGCGATGTTCTCGCCGACGGTCAGCCGCGGAAACACGTCGCGTCCCTGCGGCACGTAGCCCATGCCGAGCCGCGCGCGCTTGTGCGCCGGCAGATGCTCCACCGCCTCGCCGCGATAGACGATCGAGCCACTCATCGCGGGCACCAGCCCGATCAGGCTCTTCATCAGGGTCGATTTGCCGACGCCGTTGCGGCCGATGACGGCGACGATCTCGCCTTCGCGAACCTCGATCTCCAGCCCCTGCAGCACCGGCTTGCCGCCATAGCCGGCGCGGAGCCCGACGGTGGTGAGGATGACTTCCCTACGCATGCGCCTGCCCCAGATAGATGGCCGCGACCCGCTCATCGGCGACGATCTCGTCGATCGAGCCCTGCGCGAACACCTGGCCGAGATGCAGCACGGTGACGCGCTGCGCGACCTGGCGCACGAACGCCATATCGTGCTCGATCGCGAGCACGGTCATGCCGGCGGCGTTCAGCCGCCGCACCATCTCGCCGGTCATATGCGTCTCCTCCGGCGACATGCCGGCGGTCGGCTCGTCGAGCAGCAACAGCCGCGGCTTCAGCGCGATCGCCATGCCGATCTCCAGCCACTGCTTCTGGCCGTGACTGAGATTGCCGGCGAGTTGCGCCTGCTCGGCGTCGAGGTTGAGGAAGGCGAGCAGCCAATCGATCTCCTTGTCCAGCGCGGCGCCATGCAGCCGGTTCTGCAGCGCAATTTCCAGGTTCTGCCGCACCGACAGGCCCTTGAACACGCCCGGCACCTGGAACTTGACGGAGAGCCCGCGGCGAATGCGCGCGAAGGATTTCAGCGTGGTGATGTCCTCGCCGGCAAAATAGATCTGGCCGCTGCCGGGATGATGCTCGCCGAGGATCAGCCGGAACAAGGTGCTCTTGCCGGCCCCGTTCGGTCCGATCAGGCAGTGGATCTCACCCTGCTCCAGCACGAGGTTGACGGAATTCGTCACGTGCAGGCCGCCGAAATGCTTGTTGACGTCGCGCAATTGCAAGAGCGCCATCACGCGGCCTCCGATTTGCGCCGGGTCAGGAGCCTGGTGATCCCCTTGATCACGCCGAGCACGAGGCCGTTGGGTGCGATCAGCACGGTCAGCACCAGCAGCACGCCCATGAACACCAGCGCATATTGGCTGCCGTAGATCGTCAGCGCCTGGAAGCCGGAGAGCACGACCAGCGTGCCGATCACGGTCGCCGTGAGATCGCTGCGGCCGCCGACGGCGACCCAGATCAACGGCAGCGAGGCTGCCGTCATGCCCATGCTGGAGGGCGTGATGTACTGCCCCCACACCGTATAGAGCACGCCGGAGAGGCCGGCGAGCGCGGCGCCGATCACGAAGGTGATCAGCTGATACTTCCGGATGTCGTAGCCGAGCATCTCGGCACGCTCTGGATTCTCGCGGATGGCAACGATGACATTGCCGAACGACGAATTCATCAGGATGCGCAAGCCTAGATAAACCAGCACGAGAATGCCGAGCACGACGTAGTACAGGCCGACATCGGCGAACAGCACGATCGGGCCGCCGAACCACGGAATGGTCAGCGGCGGCATCGCGCTCATACCGTTGAAGCCGTTCAGCCGGGCAGCCCCGATGCGCCATTCGGGGCCGGCGGTCTGCGCCATGAAGCGCTCTAGCATGAGGGTCACCGCGAGCGTGACGATGCCGAGGAACACGCCGCCGATGCGGCCGAAGAACATGAAATAGCCGAGCAGCGCCGCCACCAGCGCCGCCATGCCGATCGCCAGCAGCAGCGCGATCCAGGTGAAGCCGTAGGATGCGCCGAAATTGATGGTGAGGATGCCGTAGCCATAGCCTGCGATGCCGAAGAACGCGGTCTGGCCGAACGACAGCGAGCCGCCATAGCCCCAGATCAGGCTGAGGCTGAGCGCGATGAACACCCAGACGAAGAAGTAGACGGTGTTGCCGACGGTGTAGCCGTCGCTGAACAGCGGATAGGCCAGCGCGCCGCCGAGCACGAGTGCGAACAGCGCCCAGAAGGCGGGACCGCGGCCGAGCGTCTGAGGTCCTTCGAGACGGCGAAACAGCGAAAGGAATCCGGTCACCGTCACCTCCTCAGGTCCGCTCGCGCAGCACGAAGCCGGAGATGCCCTTCGGCAGCACCCGGACGACGATGATGACCGCGATCAGGAGGCCGATCTGGCCGAACAGCTGGCCCTGCCACGACGTCATGCCGGACTTCACGATGGCGAGGATGCCGCCAGCCGGCGCGGTGCCGAGGAACACGTCGGCGCCGCCGATCACGACCGTGACGAACGCCTCCATGATAAAGGTCGCCCCCATCGTGGGCACAAGGGTCATCGTCGGCGCGTAGAGCCCGCCGGCGAGGCCCGCGAGCCCTGCCCCGCAGGCGAAGGTCAGGCTGTAGATCAGCCGGGTGTCGACGCCGAGCGCGGCCGCCATATGCGGCACCTGGATGGTGGCGCGCGCCAGCACACCGAACCGCGTCCAGTTGAACAACGCATACAGCGCCCCAAGCACGGCAAGCGCGGCGACGAACAGCACGATGCGATAGATCGAATAGGAATAGGCGCCGACCTGGAAACTTCCGAACGGCGTACCGACGCCGGCCATGGTCGAGCCGACCAGGATCAGCGTGCCCTGCGTCGCGATCAGGCTGAGGCCCCAGGTGGCGACGATGGTGTCGAGCGGCCGCTCATAGAGATGCCGGATCACCAGCAGCTCGACGAGCACGCCGACAAAGGCCGAAGCCAAGGTGCCGCAGAGAATGCCGAGCGGCAGCGGCAAGCCGGCATGCACCGTCGCTGCCGTCACATAGGCGCCGCACATGATGAACTCGCCATGGGCGAGATTGATCACGCCCATCATGCCGAAGATGACCGCGAGCCCGCAGGCCGAGAGCACCAGGAAGGCGAACGCGTCGCCGAACTGGTAGAGCGCAGAGAATGCCAGGGATGCGATGTCCATGTCTTCGATCGATACGGGGTTCAGATACGAGAAGCGATTAAGAGCAAGCCGCTCCGGCGTGAGGGGACGCCGGAGCGGCCGCTTCCGCCGATCAGGGCTTCGGCGGCGGATTCGACGGCGTGTATTGCGCCATCGGATCCTTCTTGGTCAGGTCGCAGCCGGCTTCGCCCAGCCAGTACGGCTTGATGTCCTCCCAGACCTTCGGGAACGAGATCGCGTGGTCGGCGCCGACCTTGGCAAGATAGATCGTGTGCGACATGTGCTGGCTCTTGGGATCGATACAGACCTTGCCTTCCGGCGCATCCATGCAGACGTCGCCCATCGCGATCACCTTGCGGATCTCGTCGCGGTTGGTCGACTTCGCCCGCTCCACCATCTGCTTGTAGAGATACAGCGCAAGATAGGAGTTCTCGGCCTCCTGGTTCACATAGGGCTCGTTCGGGAACTTGGCCTTGAACTTGGCGTAGAACTCCTTACTCTTCGGACTGTCGATTTCCTCGATGTAGTTGGTGGTGACGTACATGTCCTTCAGGCTCGGCGGCTTGAAGCGCTTGTGCTCATAGCCCTGGCCGACGTTGACGGAGGAGGCCATCGGGAGATTGACGTTGGCGGAGGCCGCCTGCTCGTAATAGGAGGCCTGCGCGGTGCCGACGAGCAGGGTCACGACGAAGTCGGGCTTGGCCTTCTGGATGTTCTGGATGCTCTGCGAGAACTGCGACACGCCGAGCGGAATGAACTCCTCGCCGGCCATCTCGCCGCCGTTCTCCTTGACGATCTTGCGCACCCATTCGGCCGAGATCTGGCCGAAATTGTAGTCGGCGGCGAGCGTGTAGACTTTCTTGCCGTAGGTCTGCATCATGTAGGGGATCAGCGTCGAGAACTGCTGCTCCGGGACAGCGCCCGTCACCACCATGTGGCCATCGCAGACGCCGCCTTCATACTGGTTGTTGTAGAAGGCGAAGCCGTTGAACTGGTCGACGATCGGCCGGTAGGCCTCGCGCGAGGCCGACGAGAAGCCGGCGAACACGACGTCGACCTTGTCCCGTTGCAGCACGCGGCGCATGAATTCCTGATAGCGGGTGTTATCCGACTGGGTGTCGTAGGTCACGAGCTCCAGCGGACGGCCCATGATGCCGCCGGCCTTGTTGATCTCCTCGGCCGCGAGCTGAATGGCGTGGACCTTGCCGATGGTCGCGGCGGCGAAGTCGCCGGACTGGTCCTCCAGCACGCCGAGCTTGATCGGGTTTTCGGCTGCAAATGCGCCTGACGCAAGGACAAGCGTCCCCGTGAGGGCCGCGGCGCGCAGCCCTCGCAATCCAGATCTGGTCATGTGATGCTCCTACATCGCTTGCTTGTTGCCGCCTTGCAGCGTGATGCTGCTCGGGCGTTCCGGCGTATCGGGCGGCCTCGCCCGCCTCCTCAGGAACTCCTCGCAATAGAGCTCCAGACTTTGCCGCGCCCGCATGCTGTCGCGGCGAAGCGCGGAATAGGCATCGTCGTCGTTGAGACCGGTCTCCTGCATCAGGGACACGACGGCGCGGATCACGGCGCGGCGGCCGCGCCGGCGGCTTTCCAGGTCCTGCAGCTTCTCGTACATGTCGGTGCGCAGCAGGAACTGATTTATGCCGAGGAACAGCGCGGTGTAGACGGCGCCGCCATGCACCGGCTTGCGCAGGAAGGAGGTGGCGCCGAGATTGACCAGCGCCTTGAGCCGGCTCGGCGCCTCGACGCCGACGAGGCCGATCACGGGCACCGGCGGCAGCTTCGAGGCCGGATTGACCTCGAGCGCCACGACGCCCTCGAGGTCACCGTCGACGAACAGGATGTCGCGCTCCGGCTGCAGCGCGCTGACGTCGAGCTGCGCGCGGCCGTCGACGATCTCGGGGTAGTCGCAGGCGACGCCGAGCTTGGCGAGCGTCGTCTCCAGAGTGGTCTCCCACCCTGCCCGCCGCGTGATCACCAGCGCGCGGCCACCCTTGAAGTTCTGCAGCAATCGGAAGGTCATGACTTCACCATTCGGAGCAGCGGTGGACGCATGGATGTCGCAAAGCGCGGCGACGACTGGACGAGATAAGGATCGGGCGCGATCGGCAGCCGGGCTTCGAGCAGCAGCTCGAACTGGCCATCGGCGGACGAGCGGCCGATCCGCGGCGTCAGCCAGGCGTGATAGGTCTGCGGATCGATCCGCACTTCGCCCTGCGGCGCCAGCAGGCGCTGATTGGCGACGGCGCAGCGCACCAGGCGGGACTCGTCGCTGCCGGCCTGCGCCAAGGTCGCGGCGAGCAGCTTCACCGCGATGTACGACGCTTCGGCATCCGCCGAGACCACGGGGCCGTCGGGAAACGCGGCCTTGTAGGCCTGCAGGAACGCTGAATTCTCCGGCGAGCTCAGCGACGAGAAGTACACGCTCGACGTCAGATGGCCGTCGACGGCATCAGGGCCGATTTCCTGCAGCTCGGGCTCCGACAGCGTGCAGCTCGCGACGGGAATCTCCCTTGCCTGCTCGATGCCCGCGGCGCGGCAGGCGGCGCGGAAGGCGCGGAAGAAGGCGTAGGCGCTGGTGCCGATCAGGTTGTTGAAGACGACATCCGGACGCTGCTCCAGGATCGCCGCAATGACCTGGTCGAATTCAGTGTCGCCCACGGTCAGATAGCGCTCGGCCAGCACGGTGCCGCCGCGCGCGCTGAGCGCCTCGCGGAAGATGCGGTTGTTCTCCCAGGCCCAGATGTAGTTCGAGCCGACGCAGAAGGCGCGTGTGCCGACGCGCGAGGCGAGATAGTCGACCAGCGGGAGCACGTGCTGGTTCGGCGCGGCGCCGGTGTAGATGACGTTGTCGGAGCTCTCGAAGCCCTCGTAGTGCGAGGGATACCACAGCAGCCCGTCGAACTTCTCGAAGCAGGGAATGACCTCCTTGCGGCTCGACGACGTGTAGCAGCCGACCACCTGGCGGATGCCGGAGCTCAGGAGATCGCGCGCCAGCGCGCGATATTGGGCGAGATCGCCGGAGGGATTGACGACCACGGGCTCCAGCGTGATGGGGCCGTCAGCGGCGTTGATCTCGGCCAGCGCGAGCTGGGCGCCGTTGAGCATCGAGCGCGCGACGACGCTGTAAGAGCCGGTCGTCGAGAACATCACCCCGATGCGAAACGTCGTCCGTGTCATCCCGCGTCCCAAAAACAAAAAAGCGCCCATCGGCTGTCAAGCCGAGGGCGCCCTCGCCACCAACCAAACACGCTTGAGATCAGCGCGGCGTTGGAAATGGTTTGATCGTGTCGCGTCTCAGGGCCGCTGTGCCCAACGCGTGGACATTACGGTCTCTTAGAACGCATGACCTGTCAAGCGCGTTGTAGCAGCGGTGGCTGCATCAAATCGTGCTCGCGTGCAGCAAATTGATGCAGGTGCGACATTCTTGCTTGGCGCCCGCGACGAGCGCGCCGTCGCGACCGCTGAATGCGCCGAGCTGTCAGCGCGTCCGCGGCGGATGGCTGCGTGCCGGAGCGGTCAGGAAGCGATCGAGCTCGGCAATGGCTTCCGCCTCGCGCGCGCGTCGCAGCTGCCGCGCCTGCTCGATGCCCGGCGGCAGACGCTTGGCCATGTCGCGCGCCTCGCGCGCCGTCTGCAACAGGCGTTCGCCCAGCGTCATCGTCTGCTTGACGCGCCGCCTTCGCTTCTTCGGAATTTCGACTTCCATGCAGTGCGGACCCGGTTTCGTCATATACGCAAACACAACCCTAGATGATCCGTCGGCACCTGCATCCACATAGGTGAATCCGCAATCGACGAGCCGTGTTGAGGGCTGCCAGCCGCCCTCGGCCGGCGCGGGACGTTAACCGCAGCTCGGGGAAACCGTCGTATCAATTGATATCGCACAGTTGACTTCGTGCGGGTCGTCGCGCAGAGGAACCAACCGTTCCGCGCCCGGTTCTCACCGCAGTAAAAGGGGGGTCCCATGAAGCACAAGCAATTCGCCGCCCTGCCCTTTCGCATCGAGGCCGCGGAGCTCAGCATCCTCTTGATCACCACGCGCCGGAAGCGGCGCTGGTCGGTGCCGAAGGGATCTCCGATGTTGCGCAAGCGCGCGCACCGGGTGGCGGCGATCGAGGCTTACGAAGAAGCCGGGCTGCGCGGCAAGATCAGCCGCCAGGCGCTCGGCCGCTTCAAGCACCGGAAGCGCAAGGGCAAGCGCAAGATTCCCTGCGAGGTGAAGCTCTATCCGTTGAAGGTAACCAAGCAGCACGGCCGCTTTCCCGAGCGTGGCCAGCGCAAGCTGGTCTGGGTATCCGCCTCCGAAGCCGCGCGCCGCGTCCATCACCCTGAGCTGCGCCGGCTGATCCAGGGCTTCTCCCGGCAGCAGCGCAAGCGAAGCTGACCGCCGCTCAGCGCTCCGCGAATTTGATGGTCGACACCGGCCAGCGGCCTTCGTGTCCGTTGATCGAAATCCGCAGTCCATGCAGCTCGTCGAGATAGACCTGCTCGACGGTTCCGGCCTTGCCGTCGCTCAGCGCCACGCACTTCCCGATCAGCTCGGTCTGGGCATGCTCGAACTCGTACAGAATCGTGAAGGCTCGCGTCTTGACGGCAACCATGAGGGAACGGTGTGAGGAGTGAGAGAGAGCCGCGACGCTGCGGAGCAGGCCAACGCTGGCCAAGAGATCGGGGCTTGCGCGCGCCGGGTCAACCGCCCCTCAAGCGATCGTGCACGCCGCTTGCGCAGCGTGCACGCCCTCTTCAACGGCATTCGAAATTGGCGGCATCTTCCAGGCTGCCGCTGCCCTTGTAGGTGACGACCTTGGGGAACGCACAGAGATCGCGCGTGCGCCCCGGCCATGGCACATCGGGCGCGCGCCGCGCCGAGGCGCGGATCGTCTCCGGCGCGGCGGCCTTGCCCTCCACCCAATTGTCCAGTGCGCTCAGCAGGTCGAACTGATCCGTCGCGGGTCCGCCGCCGCAATGGTTCATGCCGGGAACCAGGAACAGCCGGGCGAAGCCGTCCGTGTCCGGGTATTTCTTCTTGAGCTGGTCGACATAGTCGATCGTATCGAGCGCGGAGAAGATCGGATCGGCCGTGCCGTGATAGAACAGCATCTTGCCGCCCTTGGCTTTGAACGTGTCGAGATCGGTCGATGTCGCCGCCTCGTACTCCATGCCGGCGTCGAAGCCGCCGGCGCCCTTCATCACCTTGGGCACGTCGCGGTCGATGTCGAAATTGCGCACCCAGGCGACGAGATCCGTCGGCGTCTCCGGCGGGCTCATGAAATCATACGGCACGCCGCCGGCGATCAGCGTCAGGTTGCGCGCGTTCGGCGGGCTGGATTTGGGCGTGCCGAGCTTCCAGGCGCGCCAGCCCGGCGCGGCGAGGCCGGGGTCGTAGGGCCAGCGGGAATAGATCAGCCCGCCCATCGCATTGCGGCTGCCGTCGAACATCAGCTTGAGGGCCTTGAGCTTCGGCGCCGACAGGCATTGCGCGCTCTCGCCCTCCTTGCAGGCGAGCACGGCCGGATCGAAGCGGCAGGCCATGACGTCCTGCACCATGCCATCCTTGGCGCCATCGGCGCCATCGCAGGCCGCGGTCACGCCGTCGGCGACCAGCTTCAGGTCCTCATCGGTGAGCGCACTGCCGACATCGGCCTTGCCGTCGGGTCCGGGAGGCGCGATCGCCAGCAGCGCCTGCTCCTGCACGATCACGTCGACGCCGGCGAGCGGCACGCGATAGGCCGGCGCACCGGCGATGACGCCGTCGAACAGATCGGGAAAGCGCTGCGTCACCGCCATCGCCTGGCGGCCGCCGTTCGAGCAGCCGGCAAAGTAGGAGCGCCGCGGCGCTTGGCCGTAGAGCTTCTCGCTCGCCGCCTTGGCGGCCTCGGCCACCGGCGGAATCGAGCTGTAGCCCTTGTCGCGCCGCGCCTGTGGGTCGAGGCCGAACTGGTAAGGCCCGAGCGGACCTGGTTCTTCGAGGTGGCCCGAATCGGTCGACGCCGCGACATAGCCGTTGGAAAGCGCGTTCGGCGGCGTTGCGCCGGTCAAGAGGCCGAGCGCCGGCCGCAGCACGCCATCGACGCCGCCGCCGCCTTGGAAGACGAACTTGCCATTCCACGTCGCGGGCAATCGCAGCTCGTAGCCGATCGCATAGGGCTTGCCGTCGATGCCGGTGCGCTCGTTGATTTTGCCGCGGATCAGGCAATGATCCGGCGCCGGGCTTGTGACGCCGGCCGGCGCGGGAGGCGCGAGCTGCACGCCGCCTGCCGCGACGAACTCCGCCGTAACGATGCGGCCGCTGCCGGAAAAGCCCTGCGCCAGCGCGGCGCAGCTCGCCTTGAAATCCTCGGCCTGCGCCGAAGTCATGGCCGAAGTCATGGCCGACGTCATCGCCGACGTGGTCAGCAGCATCGCGGCCAGCGCCGTCATTCGGATCCGCATCAGTCTCGTCCTCCCATCGTCCGGGCTAGCGCCCGTCACGCCGTCATTTGCTCCGCGGCGCTTAACTCGCATCCGACCATAGCCAAGCCTGCGCGCGGCCCGCAAGCGTCCGCGCGCAAGCGTTCGATTGAAAACCGCGGGCAAAGCATGTCATCTGTCGGCTCGATACGATCGAGGGACATCATGGCTGCGGACATCCGGTTGAATGCGTTTGCGATGAACTGCGTCGGGCACCAGTCGCCCGGCCTGTGGCGGCATCCGCGGGACCGCTCCTCCGACTACAACCGCCTGCCCTATTGGCTCGACCTCGCCAAGACCTTGGAGCGCGGCCGCTTCGACGGACTTTTCTTGGCCGACGTGCTCGGCGTCTACGACGTCTATGGCGGCAATCCCGATGCCGCGCTGCGCCACGCCATCCAGGTGCCGGTCAACGATCCGATGATGCTGATCTCTGCGATGGCCGCGGTGACCGAGCATCTCGGCTTCGGCGTGACCTGCACCCTGTCCTACGAGCCGCCCTACCCGTTCGCGCGGCGGATGTCGACGCTCGATCATCTCACCGAGGGCCGTATCGGCTGGAACATCGTCACCGGCTATCTCGACAGCGCCGCGCGCGGCATGGGCAAGGAACGCCAGACCGCGCATGACGACCGCTACGACGTCGCCGACGAATATATGGAGGTCGTCTACAGACTGTGGGAAGGCAGCTGGGAGGACGACGCCGTGAAGCGCGACCGCGACAGCGGCATCTTCACCGATCCGGCCAAGGTGCATCGCGTCGTCCACCACGGCGAGAACTATCAGCTCGACGCCATCCATCTCTGCGAGCCGTCGCCGCAGCGGACGCCGGTGCTGTACCAGGCCGGCACCTCGCCGCGCGGCCGCGTGTTCGCCGGCCGGCATGCCGAATGCGTGTTCATGTCCGGCCCATCGGCCAAGATCATCGCGCCGCGCGTCGCCGCGATCCGCCAGGCCGCCGTCGAGGCCGGGCGCGCCGGCAGCGACATCGTCATCTTCAGCATCGCCACCGTCGTGCTCGGCGAGACCGATGCGGAGGCCGAGGCGAAATTCGCCGACTACCGCCGCTATATCGATCACGAGGCGTCGCTGACCTTGATGTCCGGCTGGACCGGCGTGGACTTCTCCACCTACGAGCTCGACCAGCAGGTGCGCCACGTGCTCAACGACGCCGGCCGCAGCGCGATGGACAACGTCACCCGCGCCGATCCCGACCGGGTGTGGACCGTGCGCGAGGTCGCCGAGCACATCGGGATCGGCGGCATCGGCCCGGTCTTCGTCGGCTCGCCCGCCAAGGTCGCCGATCTCATCGAGCATTGGGTCGAGCAGACCGGCGTCGACGGCCTCAACCTGGCCTTCGCGCTGTCACCGGAGAGCTTTGCCGACGTCGCCGACATGCTGGTGCCGGAGCTGACCCGGCGCGGCCGCTACAAGAAAGCATATCAGCCCGGGACGTTGCGCGAGAAAATGTTCGGCCGCGCGCGGCTCGCGGCGCCGCATCCAGCGGCGGGCTATCGGCCGTAAAAGCGACGCTTGCCGCCTAAACCGCCAACCGCTGCAGCAACTGGTCCACCGCCGCTGCGATCGGCTTGATGATCGGCGCGGAGAATTGCAGCTGCAACTGATCGGCAGCCTGCGCCAGCGGGCCGCCGCCGATGATCACGGCGTCGGCGCCGTCCTTGACGAGACATGCATGCGTCGCTTCGGCCAGTGCAGCGGCGAGGCGCGACGGATCGGCGGCGAGCGCGGCCGGCTCGCCCGGCGCCAGACGCGTGCCGGTGAACTGCGGCGACAGCCCCAACCTGTCTGCAAGGCTCGCGATGCTCGCGACCAGGGCCGGCGTCACCGTGGCCACGCCGAAGCGCCGGCCTGCCTTGGCGGCCTCGCGCATGGCAGCCTCGCCAATCCCGATCACCGGCAAACGGCCCCATGCACCAATCTCGGCAGCGCCGGGATCGCCAAAGGCCGCGATGATGATGCCGTCGCAGACATCACGATGTCCACGCGCAATCTCGACCACCTCGGCAGCCGAGGCCGCCAGAGCCTCGGGATCGACGATCATGGCCGGCGCCCGCGAAGCGGTCGCGCCGATCGCCTCGGCGCGCCCGGCGCAGCACTCGGCGGCAATCGACACCATCATCGCGGTGGTCGCCGCCGAGCTGTTGGGATTGATCAGGAGGATGCGGGGCATGCAGGCTCGGTCGCGCAAGAGGACGGGCCTCCCCTCCTGGCCAATCGCCGCCCCTCCGTCAACTCCTCAGCTGCTCTCCAACATGCGTGCAGATCAGCAAGTGCGAGGCGCGATCGACATGCGGGAACGCTCTTTCCGCTCGCACCGACGCGGCGCCCTCGCGCATACCGATGCTGAACCCGCATGTCGCTTGGGCTCATGCGGGCTACGGGCGCCGTCCGATCCGCATCGACAATTCGACCTCGTCGCCGAACGGCACCGAGAGATAGCCGTTCGCCGGCGAGCGGACATAAGCGAGATAATCGGGACAATAATCGGCATTGTCGGCCACGATAAATGCGCCTGCGCTGAGCTGGGGTTCGAGCAGCGCGAGGATATCGCGATAGAGCGGCTTGGCGCCGTCGAGCAGCACCAGGTCGATCGCTTCCGGCAGATCGGCGGCGAGCGTCTGCAACGCGTCGCCCTCGCGGATCTCGACCAGATCGGCCAAACCGCCCTCCTCCAAATGGCCGCGGGCGCGCGCGACCTTCGATGGCTCGAACTCGGTGGTGATCAGGCGGCCGCCGCCATTGTCGCGCAAGGCTGCAGCCAGGAACAGCGAGGAGATGCCGAACGAGGTGCCAAACTCGATGATCGATCTGGCGTTGAAGCTGCGCGCCAGCATGTAGAGCAGCAGACCTGTGTCGCGCGACACCGGCAGCGGATAATCCTTGAGCTGCGAATAGAGCTCGACATGGCCGGACTTGCTGCGCATCAGCTGCTCGCCCCGTTCGGCCATGCCGGCGAAGACCGGGCTCGTCTCCGGCCGCAGCAGCGCGGCCTCTGCAAGCAGGCGATCGAGCAGCGGGGCCACGGGCTGGGTGATGAGGGTGATCATGGAGGTTCTCCGTCTTTGCCAAGGAGGTGTCGTTTGCGTGCTCGGCAAAATACGAATAATCAATCGCATTCGCTAATCGCATTCCGGATCGCGCCATGGCTCCCGCCCGAAAAGCCCAGATCTCCGCAAGAAAACAGCCGCAGCAGGCCCGCTCGACCGACCTCGTCGCGGCCATTCTGCAGGCCGCTGTTCAGGTTTTGACGACGGAGGGCGCACCCCGCTTCACCACCGCGCGCGTCGCCGAGAGGGCCGGCGTCAGCATCGGCTCGCTGTATCAGTACTTCCCCAACAAGGCCGCGATCCTGTTCCGGCTGCAGAGCGACGAGTGGCAGCAGACCACGGCGCTGCTGCACGGCATCCTCGAGGACAAGAGCCGCCCGCCCTTGGCGCGGCTGCGCGCGCTGGTCCACGCCTTTCTGCAATCGGAGTGCGACGAGGCCGCGATCCGCGGCGCGCTCGACGACGCCGCCCCGCTCTACCGCGACGCGCCGGAATCCAGAGCGGCGCAGTCGAGCGGCCGCCGCGCCATGCAGGCCTTCATCCGCGAGGCGCTGCCCGAGGCCCGTCCCGCCGAACGCGCGCGCGCCGCCGATCTGATCAAGACAACGCTGAGCCAGGTCGGCAAGCACTTCTCCGAAACCCCGCGCAGCCGCGCCGAGATCACGGCCTATGCCGACGCGATGGCGGACATGTTCTGTGCGTATCTGGAGAAGGCCGGCGCACCGCGCCGCCCGCGCACCACCATGTCGCCCCGCGTCCGCTCCCAATAACGGTGCGCCCCGTCTGCCCGTTATTCACGGGAAGCTCGTAGGGCGGATCAGCGGAGCGCAATCCGTCTATCCGGAATCCGGCATACGGCATGTCCTGACGAAAGCGGCGGACTACGACTTCGGCTCATTCGCCCCACGCGCTCCGAACCTGCGTGCCAATCAGCGAGACCGAGGCACGATCCCGTAACCCGCATGAGAGCAGCGACATGCGGGGCCGGCCCATCCGCTCGCCTCGGCGCCGGCTTCGCGCACGCGAGCGCTGAACCCGAATGTCGCTGCGCTCATGTGCGCTACGGCCTGCTGTCGAAGGACCGGAGTTGCTGACCGGGGGCGCATTCGGAATGGAGCATTCGGTGGTCGCGCTGGTGTTCTGCACCACGGCCGGCGTCATCCTCCTGCTCATCGCGATCCGCCGGGGTCACTTGATGCCGCCGATGTGGAAGCGGTGAGAAAAGCGCGAGTGTCTGGAGAGAAGCGGCCTATTCTGCTGATTGCAGCGCGTTGGAGAGACGATCTGCGCGCGCCTATGCCGCAGCGAACGCAGTCGCCCATGACTGCGCCCTCGCGCGCACTTGCGCCAAGATCCGAAATTCGCCCGCGATCTCAAGCTGATTTGCCCTGTCCAGTCCCGCGGCGAAAAAAACTCTTGTTTCTTTTTTACCGAAATCATGTTCATATTCGTGCATCCCGCCCGATCGAGGGGCGCTGTCGCGAACGTCACGAAGCGTTGGGTGGGATGCGGTGGCCGGTTCTCGTCGCAGCGTGTGTCAAGCGCGTGGACGAACGATGGGAGCCGGACGGCGAAGTCGCGTGGTCCTGATACTCCGACGCTAGTATCAAGTTCGCAACGATGCCCAGCGTGTCTTGCGGATGACGGTGGCCAGACAGCCCGGCGCACCGGGGAGATCGCGTATAAGCCGTAAGCCCATCGCGCAGGGAAGGCCGGATGTCCGGCTGATCCTGTGGTGACCGCCGCGTGCTTTTTTTGTTGCACGCGGGCCATGGGTGTCAGCCGACGCCCGGCCTTCCCTGCGCCCTCTCTTCCCGAGAGGGACGAACGGCAGAGACAGCTCGGACGCAAACGGCGCCGCGGGATTGCCGCCGGCTGTCTCCGTCATCAAAGAAAACAAACTTCTCGCGAGACAGCCGAATGAAGAACTTTCGTCTCTATCCAGGCTGATCTGCAAAATTGCGCAGCGTGACTGATCCTGCGAATGATCCCGGGACATTGCAGGCGATCGCCTCTGAGGAGATTTTTGAATGACACCAGCTTTCGGCGGCCGGCGCCGCGCGCGGACCCTCCCCCTCGCCCGGCGCGGCGTCCTGATGATGGGCATCGCCCTGCTGGGCGCCCTTGCCACATCACGCGCCGAAGCCGCCGAGACGCTACGCATCGGCTATCAGAAATCCTCCACCCTGATCGCGCTGCTCAAGACCAATGGCGAGCTGGAGAAGGCGCTTGCGCCGCTCGACATCAAGGTCAGCTGGCACGAGTTCTCCAGCGGCCTGCCGCTGCTCGAAGCCATCAACATCGGCAGCATCGATGTCGGCGCCGACGTCGCCGACACCGTGCCGGTGTTCGCGCAGGCCGCGGGCGCCAAGCTCGCTTATGTGGCTGAGGAAGCCGCCTCGCCATCCGCGCAAGCGATCCTCGTGGCGACGGCCTCGCCGACCAAATCGCTCGCCGAGCTCAAGGGCAAGAAGATCGCGGTGACCAAAGGGGCCGGCAGTCATTATCTGCTGTTGTCGGCCCTCGCCAAGGCCGGCCTGTCCTTCAAGGACATCACCCCGGCCTATCTGCCGCCGGCCGACGGCCGCACCGCCTTCGTCAGCAACAATGTCGACGCCTGGGTGGCATGGGATCCGTTCCTGTCGAGCACGATCCGGCAGTCGGGCGCGCGCGTGCTCGCCGACGGCAGCGACGGGCTGGCGAGCTACAAGCGCTATTACCTCGCCTCCGCCGATTATGCCGGCAAGCATGCTGATGCGCTCAACGTCATCTATGGCAAGCTGGTCGAGACCGGCAAATGGGTGAAGGCGAACCCGGCCGCGGCGGCGAGCCAGCTCGCGACGCTTTGGGGCATCGACGCGGCCACTGTCGAAGAGGCCAACAGCCACCGCTCCTACCTGGTCGGCCCGGTGACGGCGGCTGGCCTCTCCGAGCAGCAGAAGATCGCCGACGCGTTTCTCGCCGAACGCGTGCTGCCGGTGAAGGTGGACACATCTGCGTTGGCGATCTGGACACCGAAGGCGCCGTGAGCCAGAGAGGAACCGAGCATTGTGCTCCGCAACGAAGCGGAGCGCGAGGCCCGACGACGAGCCTGAACGCAAGGAGACCATCGTGACCGCCCATCTTCCCCCGCCGACCGACCGCACCACCGAGCACCCCGCACATCGCCTCTTCGTCGACCGCTGGTCGCCGCGCGGCTTCACCGATGAGGCGCTGCCCGAGAGCGAGCTCTTGACCTTCATCGAGGCGGCGCGCTGGGCGCCCTCCTCCTACAATTCGCAGCCCTGGCGCTTTCTCTACGCGCTGCGCGGCCAGGCCGCGTTCGATACCTTCCTGGCGCCGTTGATCGAGTTCAACCGCGGCTGGGCGCAGCACGCCGCCGCCCTCGTCTACGTGCTGTCGAAGAAGACCTTCATCCCGGCCGGCAAGACCGAGCCGGCGCCGACCCGCACCCATTCCTTCGACGCCGGCGCCGCCTGGGCCAACTTTGCCAACCAGGCCGCGCTGTCCGGCTGGGCCACCCACGGCATGAGCGGCTTCGACGTCGCGGCCGCGCAGACCGCGCTCGGCGCGCCCGATGACTTCGCCGTCGAGATCGCCATCGCGGTCGGCCGCAAGGGCGACGGCGAGAAGCTCCCCGCCATGCTCAAGGAGCGCGAGAAGCCGAGCCCGCGGCTCGCCATCGCCGAGATCGCCGCCTCGGGACTGTTCCCAAAGAGCTTCGGCTGACGACGCGTTGGCATGCTGGGGGCGGCGTCATGGCGCCGCCCCTGACGCCCGGTGAAATCTATGGCAGAAAGCAGGACCATCGTCAGACGAAAGCCGAGACCCGCATGCCGCCGCCGAAACCGCCTGCCTTCGAAACCCTGAGCCTGCATGCGGGCCAGCATCCGGATCCCGCGACCGGCGCCCGCGCGGTGCCGATCTATCAGACCACGTCCTACGTGTTCGACGACACTGAGCACGCCGCCGCTTTGTTCAACCTCGAACGTGCCGGCCACATCTACACCCGCATCTCCAATCCGACGACCGCCGTGCTCGAAGAGCGGCTCGCCGCGCTGGAAGGCGGTGTCGGCGCGGTCTGCACCGCGAGCGGCCAGGCCGCGCTGCATCTGGCGATCGCCACGATCCTCAACGCCGGCGACCACATCGTCGCCTCCTCCTCGCTCTATGGCGGCACCATCAACCTGCTCGCCCACACGCTGCCGCGCTTCGGCATCAACACGAGCTTCGTGAAGCCGCGCGACCTCGACGGCTTCCGCAGCACCATCAAGCCCAACACGCGGCTCGTGATCGGCGAGACTCTCGGCAATCCCGGCCTCGAAGTGCTGGACATCCCGAAAGTGTCCGCGATCGCGCACGAGGCGGGCATCCCGCTCCTGATCGACAACACTTTCGCGACGCCCTATTTGAGCCGGCCGATCGCGCAGGGCGCCGACATCGTGATGCATTCGGCGACCAAATGGCTCGGCGGACATGGTATCGCGATCGGCGGCGTGATCGTCGATGGCGGCCGCTTCGACTGGCGGGCGTCAGGCAAATTCCCTGTGCTCACCGAACCCTATGCCGGCTATCACGGCATCGTCTTCGACGAGCAGTTCGGCACCGCCGCCTTCATCATGCGGGCGCGCACGGAAGGCTTGCGTGATTTCGGCGCCTGCCTGTCGCCGACCAACGCCTTTCATCTTCTGCAGGGCGTCGAGACCTTGCATCTGCGCATGGAGCGCCATGTCGCGAACACGGCGGCCGTGCTCGCCGCGCTGACCGCCAACAAGGCCGTCGACTGGGTGCTGCATCCGTCGCTGGAGACGCATCCCGATCACGCGCTGGCCAAGCAGCTGCTGCCGCGCGGCACCGGCTCGATCGTCTCGTTCGGCATCAAGGGCGGCCGCGCCGCCGGACGCAAGTTCATCGAGAGCCTGAAGCTGATCAGCCATCTCGCCAATGTCGGCGACGCCAAGACGCTGGTGATTCACCCGGCCTCGACGACGCATCAGCAGATGGATGCCGCACAGCTTGCAGCAGCCGGGATCGGCGAAGAGCTGATCCGGCTGTCGGTAGGCATCGAGGCCGCATCTGATATCATCGATGATCTCGGACAGGCGCTGCGCGCCTCGCAGAAGGTGTGAGCCATGCAGCTGTCGATTGCTGATCGCGATGTGTTCGTGGCGACCGGCGGTCGCGCGTTCGATTCATCCCTGCCCGCTGCCGTCTTCGTGCACGGCGCCGGCTTCGATCATTCGGTCTGGGCGTTGCACAGCCGCTGGTTCGCGCATCACGGCTTTGCCGTGCTGGCGCCCGACCTGCCCGGCCATGGCCGTTCCGGAGGGCCGGCGCTGCCGACAATCTCCGCGATGGCCGACTGGATCGTCGCGCTGTTGCGGGCGGTGGACGCGAAGCCCGCACATCTCATCGGCCATTCAATGGGGTCGCTGATCGCGCTCGACACCGCGGCGCGCCATCCGGATCACGTTTCTGCGCTGAGCCTGATCGGCACCGCCGCAACGATGACCGTCGGGCCGGATCTCCTGAAAGCCGCGGAAGCCAATGATCACACCGCGATCGACATGGTCTCGATCTGGGGTCTCGGTTTTGCAGCCGAGCTCGGCGGCAGCCGCGCGCCCGGCCTGTGGATGCATGGCGGCGCCCAAGCGACGCTGGAGCGCTGCGCGCCGGGCGTGCTATTCAATGATCTCTCCGCCTGCAACAACTATCAGGATGCGCTGGCATCGGCGGCCCGGATCAAGGTGCCGACGCGGCTGATCCTCGGCGAGAAGGACATGATGACGCCGCTGAGGGCCGGCAAGGCGCTGGCCGCGGCGATCGCGCAATCCCGCGTGATCGTGCTGCCCGGCGCCGGCCATACGATGATGGCTGAGTATCCGGACGCGCTGCTCGATGCGCTCATTGCCAGTTGATGCGAGGACACTGTTGTTCCGCGCGGATCCGGTGACGGCGCGGCGTTTGCGCAGGCCGCGATTAGGAACGTCGCGTGACGCGCCCCATTGGTGGTTGGTGAAACCTCAAGGGAGCGCAAGACAATGCGAAAGACAATGCTCACGATTCTCGCGGCGACGGTGATTGCGGCCGGTTCGGTCGGCGCAGCCCTGGCTCAGGGCGGCGGCGGTGGTGCAGGTGGCGGCGCGGGTGGTGGTGCCGGCGGCGGCGCAGGCGCCGGTGCTGGCGTCGGCGGTGCCGGTGCGGGCGCCGGTGGCGGCATGGGCGGCGGCAGCATGGGGGCCGGCAGTGGATCGGCCGGCGGAGCAAGCGGAACGACCGGCGCGGGCACGGGAGCCTCGGGGACAGCAGGCACCACAAGCGGTGGCGGCTCGGGAGCCAGCACGGGCAGCGGATCGTCGTCGTCGAACAGCTACGGCGGCGGCTCGCCGAGCACGAAAGGTGTGCGCAACGGTCTTCCGCCGCGCTGACATCTTCAAACATCCGCAGCGGCCCTTAACGGGGCCGCTGCGACATTGTGGCGCCGATGCGACCTTGTGCCACCGATCAGGCGACATCGAGACCCGGAACGGACCATTGCGGCGAAACGTTGCTCCTCACATCTCGAGAACAGATAGGAGCATGCAGATGCAGCTGCGCAAACTTTCGACGGCCGCCGTCATCGCGACCATGACGCTCTCCGCAGTGACGCCGCTCGCCGCCGCACCTTTGCTGCCGAACACTCCGGTCCCCGCGTCGTCCGCGGTCAACTCCGGCGTCGAGCAGGTGCAGTACCGCCACTGGCGCGGCGGACACGACTGGCATCCCGGCATCGGCCGCCGGCACGGCTATCAGTACGGCTATCGCCATCACCACAACGGCGCGGCTGTTCTCGGCGGCCTTGCGGCCGGTGCGATCATCGGCGGGGCCGTTGCCAACAGCCGGGCCCAGGCGAGCGAGTCGCAAGTCTATTGCGCCCAGCGCTATCGCTCCTACGACCCGCGCTCCGGCACCTATCTCGGCAACGACGGCCGACGGCATTCCTGTCCATAGCGACACGACGATCGATGCCGGAGCGCCGGCATCGATCGCTCTCCTTAGACCAATGTGGCGCGACAATACGTCCGCCGCAACGGTTGCAACGAAGATCGCCTCGTCCGGCTTGAGCAACACCCCTGACATCAACGGGAGAACTCAGGATGATCACGTTCAAGACCGCCGCGACGCTCGCCATCGCCGGCGCAGTCTCTTTTGCCACGCTGCAATCAGCCTCTGCGGCACCCCTGACGTCGCTTTCAGCCGTCGCCAAGTCCGGTACTGAAAGCGCGAACACCGTTCAGGTCCGCTACGGCGGCTGGCATGGCGGCTGGGGTGGTGGTGCCGCGATCGGCGCAGGGCTTCTGGCCGGCGCCGCGATCGGCTCGGCGATCGCCGCGCCTTCCTACTATGGCGGCTACGCGCCGTATTACGGCGGATATCGCTATGCTTCGTACCCCTACGGTTACCGTCCATACTACGGCTACCGCTATGGCTACGCGCCACGCCCGGTGTACCGCAGCTACGGATATTCCTATGGCCCCCGGCCCTGGCGACACAGCTACGGCTACTACCGCGGTCCCGGTTTTGGCCATCATCACGGCTGGCATGGCGGGCAGCATTTCGGCCACCGCCATGGCCATGGCGTGATCCGCACGCATCATCGCTGGTGATGTGACCCGACAGGTGCGGTCAGCAGTCCTGCCCGCACCTGTCGATCGCGTTCAGGCGTCACCAGCCGCGGTCGAAAATCGCTCCCGCGCTTCGATGATCCGCCGATCGATCCGAGCCACCTCCGCCGCCGGGATGACGTACTCATCATGATCGCGCCAGGCGAACACGACGAATGTCGCGAACGCCCCTATTGCGCCAAGCGCGACCATCCACCAGATATGCCAGATCAGTGCGAAGCCCATCACGGTGGCAAAGAACGCGCAGACGAAGCCGGTCGGGGAGTTTTTCGGCAGCTCGATGTCCTGATAGTCCCTGTCCCTTGTCTGACGCTGCTGGTTTTTGGCGTTTTCCTTGATCCGCCAATATGCATCCTGCCCCGTCACGTTCGGCAGCACCGCGAAGTTGAAGACCGGCGGCGGTGACGAGGTGGCCCATTCGAGCGAGCGGCCATCCCAGGGGTCGCCGGTCGTGTCACGCAACAGCGCGCGGTCGCGTATGCTGAAGACGAGCTGGAGGATCTGCAGAATCACGCCGATCGCGAGCAGCGCCGTGCCGACCGTGGCCGCTGCCAGCCATGGACGCCACTCGGCGACGTCGTAGTGCTGCATGCGCCGGGTCATCCCGAGCAGACCGACCACATAGAGCGGCATGAACGTGACGTAGAATCCGGTCAAGGTGAACCAGAATGCCGCCTTGCCCCAGCTCTCATACAGACGAAACCCGAAGGCCTTCGGAAACCAGTAGGTGACGCCCGCGAACGCACCGAACAGCACGCCGCCGATGATTACATTGTGGAAATGCGCCACCAAAAACAGGCTGTTGTGCAGCAGGAAGTCGGCCGGCGGCACGGCAACCAGCACACCCGTCAGTCCGCCGATCATGAAGGTGATCATGAAGCCCACCGACCACAGCATCGGCGTCGTGAAGCGCACTCGCCCGCCATACATCGTGAACAGCCAGTTGTAGATCTTCACGCCGGTCGGCACCGCGATGATCATGCTGGCGATGCCGAAGATCGCGTTGACGTCCGGCCCGGCGCCCATCGTGAAGAAATGATGCAGCCAGACCATGAAGGACACGACGCAGATCGCCATTGTCGCCAGCACCATCGAGCGATAGCCGAACAGCGACTTGCTCGAGAACGTCGCGACCACCTCGGAATAGATACCGAATGCAGGCAGAACCAGAATGTAGACCTCGGGATGCCCCCAGGCCCAGATCAGGTTCATGAACATCATCATGTTGCCACCGGCCTCGTTCGTGAAGAAGTGGAAGCCAAAATAGCGGTCCAGCATCAGCATTGTCAGCGTCGCCGTCAAGATCGGGAAGGCCGCGACGATCAGCAGATTGGACGCGAGCGTGGTCCAGCAGAACATCGGCATGCGCAGATAGCTCATGCCTTGCGTCCGCAGCTTCAAGACGGTCGTGACGAGATTGATGCCGGAGACCAGCGTTCCCACGCCGGATATCTCCAGCGCCCAGATGTAGTAATCCACGCCCACCCCGGGCGAGTATGTGAGCTCCGACAGCGGCGGGAACGGCAGCCAGCCTGTGCGGGCGAACTCGCCGACCACGAGCGAGACGTTGACCAGCAGCGCGCCCGTCGCCGTCAGCCAGAAACCGACGGAATTCAGCGTCGGAAAAGCGACGTCGCGGACGCCGAGCTGCAACGGCACGACGAGATTCATCAACCCGATGACGAACGGCATCGCGACGAAAAAGATCATGATCGTGCCGTGCGCCGAGAAGATCTGGTTGTAGTGCTCCGGCGGGAGATAGCCGTTGGAGTGGAATGCGACCGCCTGTTGCGTGCGCATCATGATGGCATCCGTGCCGCCGCGGAGCAGCATCACGAACGCCAGGAAGATGTACATCACGCCGATCCGCTTGTGGTCGACGCTCGTGATCCATTCGCGCCAGAGATAGGGAAAGTGGCCCTTCGCGAAGACCCAGACCAGAACAGCAAGGATGACGAGCAGCACGATCCCTGCGGCCACCAGCGGGATCGGCTGGCCGAACGGAATCGCCGACCACGTGAGCTTGCCAAGCATGCGGCCTCCCAATCAGCGGTGCGCGCGGGCGCGCGGCGCTGGACGCCCGCTGCGACTTCGTGCGATCAGCATGAGAGCCAGTCCGCCAAGTCCCACGGCGAGGCCGATTTTGCTCAGCTGTCCGGCGGGCGGCAGCTTCTTGCGGCCAAGCCATCCGCCGCTCACGGCGGTGCCGGCCGCGATCGGCGCGAGCACGGCTCCAGAGCTCCGCGGCGCGACCTTGGCGCGCGACAGCAGGAAGCGGAAGGTCGTGCTCATCAAACGTTCTGTAGGCAGACGGGCCAGCGCGTAGGAGATCTGGCCAAGCCGCGCCGGCCAGCCGACGGCGACTTCGTCGCGTGGCGCGTGGATCAACTGAACGAAAGTCTCGGCGACATCCTCGGGACGGTACAGCAGCGGTCCGGGATCAAGATTGCGGCCCGAGACGTTCGCGCCATGCACGAAGCCGGGCGTGTCCACCATGGCAGGAAACACGCTGCAGACATGGATGTCCTGATGCGCCGCAAGCTCCTGGCGCAGGCTGGCAGAGAAGCCGCGCAGACCGAACTTGCTCGCAGTGTACGCCGCGGCAAACGGGGTCGGCGCCCAGCCGCCGAGCGAGATATTGTTGATCAGAGTTCCCCGCCTCTGGCGCAGGAACACCGGAAGCGCTGCGTACGCACCGTTCATGGTACCCAGCAGATTGACCTCGATGGTCTTGCGATGGAGCGCAAGGTCGGCATCCTGATAGGCACCGAATACGCCGGTTCCCGCGTTATTGATCCAGACGTCGATTCCGCCGAAGCTCTGCACCGCCTGCTCTGCCAGTCGCCTCACGGCATCGGCGTCGGTGACATCGGTACCCACCGCGATCGCTTGCCCACCGAGCGTCTCGCACTCGGCAGCGACGTCCTTCAGCACATTTTCGCGCCGGGCGGCGAGAACCAGGCTTGCCCCCTCCCGTGCCAAGGCCAGCGCTGTGGCGCGCCCGATGCCACTGGACGCGCCCGTGATCACCACGCGCTTCCCTCGGAGATCCCGCATCAACCGTCGAGCCTCGGGCGAGCCATCCAGCAGCCAACCGAGCGCGCGTCGGAGCTGCGTGGTGCCGCCGGTCTCAAACCAGCGGCCATGGGCGAAAATGACGCGTTCCGGCGCCAGCGCAATCAGCCGCGCCGCAGCGAGCTGCGCGGCGCGGCCGCCGAGGCGCAGGAGCCATCGGAGATAGGCCGGCGCCTTACCATCGGGCGCGGTAATCCCGAGCAGTCGAGCAGCCATTCGCGGCAGCACGCCCAGCCCCTCCGGCGCCAGGTTCTGCACCAAATCCGTCAGAACCAACGTGCGGCTGGGCCTATGGAATACGGCCACTTCGCTGAACAAGGGTGCCGTGATCAGCACGAGTTGGAGCTCTTCGGACCATTCATCGGGAGCAACGTCGGTCAACTCGCGGTCGATCCGCAGCCCGCTGCGGCGAACCTGCTGACGCTCGCTCAGTCCTGGGACTGCGTAGACATGCGCATTCGGCAATGCCGCCTGCCAATCCGGCAGGAACATCCAGTGCGCCACATTGGGGGCCAACAAATATTTGATCGGCCCGAGCCGCTCCAGTTCCTCGCGCAACGCGTCAGAAAATCGGATCGGCGAATGCAGCAGCAGTTCGCCGCTCGCCAATCGGATGACGGTCATCCGAACCGGAAGCGGCAAGCCAGCTGCCCTGATCCGGCCGGCGTCAACGATCCAGATGTTATCGGCGACCGGCCGCAGGTGACCGATGGTGCGAGGCTGAGTTGTCTGATCCATGAGATGTCCGCCGACGGGTTGCCCGTCAACAAACCCTCTCACCCCGGCATGGTTTCAATCGCCCGAGCAGAAGTTCCCCGGCCACAAACCGCTGGTGCGTCGCATGCCTTCTTGGGGCGCGACGCATCACTTCAGATAGCTGGCGAGATTCAGGCTCTGAATCTTGGAGATCGCCGAGTAGGACGCCGTGAGCTGGGCTTGATAGGTCGACAGCTGCGCCGTGACGGCCGCGACATCGACGCTCGTCAAATCCGTCGCGAGACTCTCGGCGTAGCTCTTGAAATCCGTCTGTTGCGACTTGGCGCTCTCGATCCGGGATGCGGAATCGGACAGGTTGGACTGCACGGTAGCGACGTCGTCGACAGCCTGGTCTGCAAGATCCAGGGCGGAGCTGAGATCGGACGCGGAGAGGGACGAGCTGTTCGCCACGAATTTCAGGACGCGCATCACTTTCTCGAAGGCGGAATTGTCCGCCGTCACACCGTAGGTCACGGATTGCCCATCGGAGACGCGAACCGAGGCCAGTTCGCTGTCGCCCTGGTAATAGCTCGTGTCGACCGTGCTCAAGGAGCCGGTTCCCGTCGCGAAGGACGACGTATCCACAGCCGCGGTCAAGGTCCACGCTCCGCCGAAGACATATTGCCCATCATATTGGGTGTTCAGAATGCCGGCCATCTGCTCCAGCAATTGCTGTGCGGAGCTGATGGCGGAGGTCGTGCCCGTGCTAGTGCCGGAGCTCGCCGCGCTGAGCGCTGTGCGCAGTTGGCTGACGATATCGGAGACCTGGCCGACCGCGGAATACATTACTTGCACCTTGCTGTCGGCCAGGGTCGCAGCGTCGATGTAGGATTGCGCCCGGGTGACCGACACCTGCAGATTGACGATGTGCTGAGTGTCTGCGCCGAAATCCGCGAGGTACTCCGACTTCAGCCCGGACGCCTCCTGAACCTGAAGCGTGGCCATCGTCGCCTGCGTGCGCAGCGCGTTGGTGATCATCTGGTCGGAGTTCGCGAAGGTCGCGATCCGCATGGCCATGACATCCGCTCCTGGCTAGGTCGACTGTACGGCCGTCAGCAGCGACGAGAACATGCTGTTGACGACCGAAATGAGCTGCGAGGCAGCGGCATATTTGTTCTGCAACGAGCTCAGCCGCGCCGTCTCCTCGTCGATATTGACGCCCGACTGCGACGATAGCGAGCTGGCATAGCTCGATTGAGCTGTCGATTTGGCTGTATAGTTGCTGGAGGCCTGAGACGCCTTGCTGGCGACATTGGCGACGATCGCCGCAGCATAGTCAGCGAACGACCCGGTTGTGGCGCTCAGCCCGCCTGCCGCCTTGAAGCTCGTCGATCCCGTCAACTTGTCATAAAGCGCGTTGATGACCGTCGCCGATCCGGCGGTCAGGACCTGGCTGCCGGACGTCAAGGTGGCCGAGCTGTCGAGCGTTCCGGTCGGCAGCCCCGCACTTCCGCTCAGAATGCTGTTGTTGACGGCGAAATCGGCTGCACTGCTCCCGGTGACCAGATCGTTGATGCCGAAATACCCCGAGAAGTCGGGTCCGCCGAAACTGCTCGTCATGTCATTCACCGCGACACCATTTCCGGTGGCGGTGGCCGTCAGCGCGAGATCGCCGCTCGAATCGATCGATGCGGTGACGCCGATGTTCTTGGCATTGATGTCGGCGACGAGATCACCGACGGTCGAGTAGCCCGACAGGTCGAAATCATAGGACGCGGTCAGATTGCCGCTCTGGTCGACCGCGGCGATCCGGACCGTTCCCGAGGCCGACAGCCCGGTGGCGCTGCTGACGCTCGCCGTTCCGGTCAGAGTGGTCGGCGGCGGCACCGCCGATGCCCCCTCTGTGATTCCGTTCAGCGCCGATCTGAGCTGCGACGCCAGCTGATCGAGCTGAGTCTGGACCGCAGGCAGCGTGTCGTCGCGCAACGTGATCAGCGAACCGATCTTGCCCGACGTGATCTGCGAGCTGACGTCGACGCCGTCGACCATAATCCCACTGAAGCTCGACGACGCCGAGATGTTGGCCGACGTTGTATAGCTCAGCGTATGCGCCGAGCTGTCGACGAGTGCGCGTCCCGAGGACGTGTAGACTTGGAGATCCCCGTTGGATGCCGTGTAATAGCTCACGTTCATGTAAGAAGACAGATCCTGCAGCGCGGAGTTGCGCTCGTCCTCCAGGTCCGCAGTCGATTGACCGGACGCAGCCATCTTGCGGATCTCGACGTTCAGGTCGGAGATCTGCTTGAGATCGTCGTTGACGCTCTGGACCGACGAGGCAATGTCCTTATCGGCATTGCCGCGCAAGGTCTGGACGCTGCTCGACGTGCTGCGCAGCTGGCTGGCGAAATCGTCGAGCGCGCTGACCGCGGCCGATTGCAGCGAGACGCTGCTGGGCGAGCTCGCCAGCGACGACAATGCACTTTCGAGCGAGGCGAGCGAATTGGCCAGCGACGTGCCCGTGGTCGACGTGCCCGAGGTCGAGGCGCTGCCGAACAGCTGCTGCAGCTGCGTCAGGTAGCTGTTGGTCGTGTCCGCGGCGCCGAGATCGGAATTGGCGCCGATCAGAGATTTGAGCAGCAGCTTGTCGACATTGCTGGAAATGCCGGTGATGGATACACCGGTTCCGATGCCGCCCGTGACGTCCGCGACCTGATTGGCAGTCTTCTGCGTGTAGCCCTTGGTGTCGGCGTTCGAAATGTTCGACGACGCCACGCTGATCTGCAGCTCCGTGGTGGAGATGCCGGTGAATGCAACCAGACGCGCTATATCGAGCGACATCGCCCTGCCCCCGTCGTTCCGTCACGCCCTGACATTGGTCCCGCACGAGGTCGGTCGCGCGGTACGGCGGCCGCTCGCGCCATACGGCGACGCGCTCGCGATCTGCTCCCGGATGGCCTGCATCACAGCCTCGATGCGGCGATTGCTCGCCTCGATCGCGGCGCGCAGACGGACGAGATTCTCATCCATCGCATGGCGCAGATTGAAGATGTGCTCCATCAGCTGCTCGCGAAGGATACGGTCGCGTACGTTGAGGCTTGCCGAATGCCTGGCGCATTCGGCCACGCGCTGCTCGAACAACCCGGCGAGCCGGTTCTTGTCATCGAGCTGCCGGGATCGCGAGGCCGGCAGCCCTTTGGCGAGCTCCATGTTCTCCTCCGAGACCACCGCGATGAGCTCGTCGATCAGCGCGATCAAGGTGCGTACCTCGTCCTCGCTCGCGGCGCGCTGTTCAACCTGAACTGCCTGCTTCATGTGTTTATCCTCGATCTCAGTGCTCACGCTGCGGTCGTCGACTGGCCTGCGCGACCCGCGCATAGGTGTTCAATGCCGTCACCCGGACAGCGGCGATGCGGAGCTCTTCCTCCAGCTGCGCGCATTCGCGCAGCAGCTTGCGGCGAATCGTCTCGATGTCGTCCATCAGCGCCAGCAGCTCGGCGCGATCGTCCTTGCCGGCTGCCGCGGTGCGCAGCTTCAGCCGGCGCAGCCTCGTCAAGAGCGCCTCGCCCTCGCCGAGCCGCTCGCTCTTCAGATCGGCCATCGTTACCTCATCGACGAGATCAGCGTGTCGTACATCTTGTTGACGGCCGAGACGACCTGAGACGCGGCCGAGTAAGCTTGCTGCGCCGAGATCATGTTGCTGAACTGGCCGGTGGTATCGGTCGTGCTGGACTCCAGCTCGCTGCCGTAGATCGTTCCTGCGCCATTCTCCCCGGACGCCTGCAGCGTCGCATTGCCGGACGTGGCCGTCGACGTGTACATGCCGCTGCTATGCGCCACGAGTCCGTTCGGATCGGCGAACGTCGCGACCGCGATCTTGTAGATCGGAACCGTCTGGCCGTTGGAATACGTCGCCTCGACAAGGCCGCTCTTACCGACCGAAATGCTGCTCAACGTGCCGAACGAGATGCCATCGGAATTCGCGCTGAAGTTCGAGACACTCGGCGTGGTGCTGCCGGACGACAGCTGGGTCAGGCCGTCGGTCCCGCCTCCCGTAGTTCCGAAGCTCAGCGCGATCGTGCTGTCGGCCGCGCCGTTTTTCCACTGGATGCCAAGACTCGTGCTCGACACCTTGTTCAACGAGCCGTCGGAGTTGAAGTCGATCGTATAGGTCCCGCTCGTCACCGTGCCCTCGGAGCTCGTCGCCGGAGCAATCTGGGCCGTCCATTCGTTGGACGCCGTCGATGTGGCGACCTTGGTCCAGGTGACGTCCATTGTATGGGCCTGCCCAAGGGAGTCGTAGACGGTCATCGAGCTGCTGAACGTCGCATTGTCCGCCGCATCAGCCGGCAGGTTGGCCGCGAGCGAGGTCTTGGTGGTTGCGCCGCCATTGGTCAGCGCAACCTTCGTGTTGATCGGCTCGAGGCCGCTTCCGACGACATTCCCGCTTGCATCGGTGCGCCAGCCTTCCAGATAATAGCCGTTGTTCTCGATGTAGCCGGCGTTGTCGGTCGTGAAGGCGCCATTACGGGTGTAGAAGGTTTCGCCGCCGGCCGCGGTCGAGCTCGTCGCGACGAAGAAGCCCGAGCCCTGGATGGCGACGTCGGTCGCATTGGTCGTTGCGGCCAGCAGGCCCTGCTGGGTGATGTTGGAGCGGCCGGAGACGGACACGCCGCCCGACGAGTAGGCCTTCGAGCTGCTCGATGCCGTCACCAGCTGCTCGAACAGTCCGGAGGTTGTCTTGTATCCGGTCGTGTCGGCATTCGAAATGTTGTCGCTGATCATGGCGAGCGACGAGCTCTGCGCGTTGAGCGCCGAGATTGCCGATGAGAGAGCTCCGGAAAGACTCATGCTTGTACTCCGAATGACAGAATTAGGAAGTGACGCCGATGATGTTGCTGGCGCTGACGGCAACACCGTTGACGGTCAGCGAAGGCGTGCTGGTCGAGGTGTCGATCCCGGTCACCGTGCCGGTGACCGTCGTGTAGTTGAGAACGGAATTTCCGCTCGAGTCGGTCGCCGTGACGGAAATCGTGTATTGGCCGCCGTCGCTGAGCTGGTTGCCGCCGGAATCCTTGCCGTCCCAGGTGATCGAATTGGAGCCCTTGTTGCCGGTCCCGGTGCCGGTCCAGACCGTGCTCCCCGACGAATCCTTGATCGAGATCGAGACGTTCGACGCGGCTGACGACAGCGAGTAGCCGAACGTGGCCGAGCCGTTGGAGAGCAGCGCCGTGTCGCTCTTGGCCTCGACGGTATGGCCGATGTAGTTGACGGAGTTCAGTGTCACCAGGCTCGAGAACGAGCTGGCCAGCGAGTTCATGCTCGTGTTGAGCGACTGCTGCGACGTGTAGTTCGCATAGGATGTCATCTGATTGACGAAATCGGTCACGCTGGTCGCATTGAGGGGATCCTGGTTCTGCAGCTCGCTCACGAGCAGCTGAAGGAAGTCGGTCGAGCTCAGCGTGCCGCTGGAAGACGACGTCGAGGACGTCGTGGTCGCAGTCGACGAGCTTGTCGCAGTAATGGTCATGGCAGAACTCCGGCTCTCGCCGCGAGCGGCGGCGGGACATCACGACCACGAGGGGTCATGAAGGCGTTTGCTGATCAAACGGCCGGAAGAGCGAATCCAGGCGCACAATTAGTTGGGTGAATTAGTTGATCCTACGGCAGAATTTGCCGCCGCGACGTTGGGCAGAGGCGGCAAAAAACGCCCGGTGCCGCGACGGATCCGACCAGCAGCGACCTTGGGGCCCGTGCAGTCGGCAGCCGGACAATTTGAGAGAGCGGCGCAAGCGTCAGGCCGACCGCGGCGACAGGGTCATCAATGCCCGCCCTGCCTCGCGTCGTGCGCCGGACCGATTTCGGCTGGGTCGATCTCGAACGTCAGCCAGGCTCGTGGGCATCAGCGGCCGCCTTGGTCACCTCGTCCTGGGTCGAACGGCTGGCTGCGGCCAGAATGCGGGCGGCGAGTCCCGCAGGGGCCCGAACGGACGGGCTCGACAGCGCCTCGCGAACGATGCGGGCTTCCGACAGCAGTTCGTTCGCAGCAGACGAGGATGCCAGCAGTTCGGCCGCCGCCAGACGCTGCTCGGCAGGCCACTGGGAGAGGTCCTCGCCCAGGCGATCGATCAGATCCTCAAATTCGCTGACGTCCATCGTCCGCCCATCCAGCGTTGCCATGCCCCTCTTAAAGCATTCAGCGGGCGAACGAAATTGATATCGGCCTGTTGTGGCGAAGGACCGCAAGACGGGCCGAAAAATCCGTAGATTTTCGGGGAGCGATGCACCGCGCACGGCCCCGAATACCGCGAAGACCGTCCAATGCAGCCTGTTTCCGTTCAGTTTCCCGAGATTTCCGCGTCGCAGCAGGGAGGTGATTCGCCAGAGCTACCGGCGGCTGGCCGAATCACCTGGCTTTCGCGCGCTGCGACCTGCGGCATCGACGGTCTCCCAGGCGGACCGCAGTTCCAGCAGGCTTTCGATGATGCGCTGAAAATTCTCGCGCATGCGCGGCCGGCCATAGGCCCGGAGCACAGCCATGATCAGCGCGTTGTAGGTCGAAAACAGCCCATCGGCCACCGCCCCGCCCCTGACGGGATCGAGGTGAAGACTGAGCCCGCGAAGAATAGCGGTCGCCTTGGTCAGATGCGCATGCGCCTCCTCGAACCGGCGGGCCTCCTGCGCCTGGAGGCACTTCTGCAGGCAAGTTACGGCGCCGTTCAGCAGCATGATCACGGCCCGCAGCGGCGGTACTGCGACAGCAGCGCCGCGGTAGGCCTGACTTGCCAATTGCGCCATCGAACTCTGGGTCATCAGTTACTCGAACTCTGGTTGAGGAGTGCTTTCAGATAGGTCAGCGTGTTGTTGGCGCTCTCGATCGCGGCCTGGTACTTGGCGTATTGCGCCGTGAGCTGAGTCTGGAACGTCGCCGCGGCGCTGTTGATGTCGTCGACCTTGGACTGCATCGTATCGTCCTGCGTCGTCAGATTGTCGATCAACGTCTGAAGCGATCCGCTGCTGGACGAGGCGGTTTTCGCAATCTGGTAGATTTGTGTCGCAAGCCCCTGCGTCGAGGTCACGGTGATCGATTGCGACGTCGTTCCGGTATAGGTGAAGGCCATGCCGGCGTAGATCGTGCCGGAGTTCCCGACGATGGTGTTGCCGGTGATCGTGAACAGCGAACTGTCGCCGCCAACCGAGGCGGCCGTGAGGCTCCCCGACGAATCCACCGTGAGATCGAGCGTGAACGATTGCGGCGAGGTGCCGGTGTTGACGACGCTGAGCTGGCTGGACGATGTCGTGGTCTGAGCAGACAGCAGCGTCGTCACGCCGCTCAGATTGGTGCTGAGGATCGTCGACAGCGTGCCGGTGTCGAGCTCGAGCTCGTTCTTCTCGTTGAACGACAAACCGAGATCGGCCATCGTCAGACCGCCGACGGAGGTTCCGAGCACGTTCTGGAGCGAGTTCATGATCTGGCGCATGGTGCCGTCGCCGAACAGCACCGCGCTGGACGAGGCCGTGCCGTCGGAATTGGTGGTCTGCTGTGTCAGAACGGCATCGCGGAATGCATTGTAGTTGGTAACAAAGGTCTGCAAGGCCGATGAGATCTGGCTGGTGTCGGTGCCGATGCTGATGTTGAGCGTGGTGCCGGACGGCGTCGCCTGTAGCAGATCGAAGGTCACACCGCTGAGCACGTCGGTGATATCGTTGGTGTCGCGCGTGAGGCTGATGCCGTCGAGGGTGAACTGCGCGGCCTGCGCCGTCTGCAGCACGGTGGAGAAGGCGCCCGAGCCGTCTGTGACGCCGAGCTTGTTGAGGATGTCGTCGCCCGACGAGCTGGAATAGGTGATGTCGGCCGCATCCTTGGTGCCCGTGAGCACCAGCTGATACGATCCGCTCGACACCTGGACGATCGACGCCGCGACATCGGTGGTCGAGGTCTGAGCATTGATCGCGCTGACCACGTCCTGCAAGGTCATGTCGCTGGTGATGCTGATGTCCGCGGTGCTGCCGCCGGACAGGCCGAGCGAAAACGTTCCGGAATAGCCGAGCGCCGTGGTCTGGCTGGACTGCGCCGTCCCCGTCACCTTCTGCGCCGTCGCGATCTGGCTGATGGTCAGCGTATGGCTTCCGGTCGCCGCACCGTTGTTGACGGACATCGACAGCGCCGAGGAGGCGCTGACATCGCCGGTCGCGCTGATCGTCGCCGCGCGCGTCGCGAAGACGTTGGTGGCAAGCGAGTTCACCACGGCGGTCGCAAGCGACGATAGTCCGGATGACAACGTTTTCAGCGACGTCTGCAGCGTCTGATAGGCCGTGATCTTGGCTTCGTTGGCGGTGATTTTGGTCGAGATCTGCGTCGCCTGGGAGAGCTTGGCGTTCACCGCCGACTGGATCAGCGCAGTCCAGTCGATCGTGCTGGTGGTGCTCGTACCCGAGGTGGTCAGCGAGCTGCTAGAGCTCGTCGACGAGGAGGATGACGAGGTCGTGCTGCTCGAGCTCGAGGTCGCGCTGCTCACGGTCATTCGTCGACGTCCTCCAGGAAAAGCGCCGGACCGGCGTCACGCCGGCCCGGCGGGTCAGGTATCAGCCCAGCAGCTTCAGCAGGTATTGCGGGATCTGGTTCGCGGCGGCTTCCGCCGAGACCGCAGCCTGCGTCTTGACCTGCGCCGACGACAGCTTCGCCTGCTCGGACGCGATATCGACGTCCTTGATCGCCGAGTTCGCCGATTGCAGGTTCTGCGTCTGCGTCGAGATCGAGTCGGCGGAGAAGTTGAAGCGCGACTCCTGCGCGCCGATGTCGGCGCGCGCCGCGGACACGTTGCTGATCGCCGTATCGAGCGTCGTCAGCGCCGTCGATGCGCCGGTCTGGGTGCTGACATCCAGCGTCGAGACCCCGAGCGCGGTCGAGGTCAGGCTCGACAGCTTGATCTGGATCACGTCCGTGCTGTTGGAGCCGACGAGCACGTTCACGCCGGTGGAGAACGAGCTGGTGCCGTCGAGCAGGCTGGTGCCGGAGTAGCGCGTGCCGGACGCGATCGAATCGATTTCGGAGATCAGCTGCGAGAATTCGGACTGGATGTAGCTGCGGCTGCTCGAATCGACGGTGGTGCCCGAGGCCGACTCCGACGCCAGCGACTTCATGCGGGCGAGAATATCGCTGATGTTGGAGGCGCCGCCATCGGCAGTCTGCAGGATCGAAGTGGCCTGCGACGCGTTGGTGGCCGCCTGCTGCAGCGTGGTGATGTCGGAGGAGATGCGGGTGGAAATCGCGAGGCCCGCGGCGTCGTCGGAGGCGGAGGTGATGCGCGAGCCGCTCGACAGCTTGGAGAGCGAGCTCGTCTCCTGCGAGGAGTTGATGTTGAGATAGCGGACGGCCGAGTTGGCGGCGACGTTGGTTGAGATTGCGGGCACGGTGAGGACTCCTGGGTGATCGGCGAGACACGCCGCATCGTGGAAGGACTGACGGCGCGGATCAGCCCCGTCTGATCGATCAAACGGAATCGCGTGCGGGATTCAGGCGGGAATTCTCTTCCGCTGGGAAACTTATGGTTAGCAATCAGTAAAGGCGCCGCGGATGTCCCGCTCGTGCCGGCGCAGCATCTCGCGCAGCTGCTGGCGGCCGCGCTTCAACAGCGACTCCACCGCCGTCACCGTTGTCTCCATCACCTCGGCGATCTCGCCGTTGCTCATGTTCTCATGATAGGACAGAATGACGGCGACGCGCTGCTGCTCCGGCAGACGCTGCATCGCCGACTCGAGCAGGTCGCTCATCTGCGCACGCTCGATCACGCTCACCGCGTCGGGCTTGCCGTCGGGGACCTCGGGCACGACATCGACATTTTCCGTCCGCGGCTTGCGGCGCAGATCGATGCAGCGGTTGCTGACGACGCGATAGAGCCAGGTGGAGAACTTCGCGCGACCGTGCTGCCATCGCCCCCGATGAGTCCAGACCTTCAACATCGTGTCCTGCACGACGTCTTCGGCATCGGCCGCGCTCCCGACGATCCGCAACGCGATCGCATAGGCCCGGTCGATGTGACGCTCGACGAGGAGGCGGAACGCAACCTCGTCGCCGGTCGCGAGCCGGTCGAGCAGTTCGGAGTCCTCGTCGAATACCGCATCCTCGCTTGGCGGCGCGCCATCAGGAACAGTGCTGACCGACTCGCTCCACGGCACCGTCATGATCTCCGGTGACGCGGGCTCGCTCGAAGACATGCCATCGGCCGGGGCTCTGACGTCCAGCGCGTAGCTCATTTCCGACTCTCCAACCCGCAATGCCGAACGCGCAATTCGCAGACGGCTTCCAATCGTTGAACGCCGTCATCGAGATAAACAGGCGGAATATTTTTGTGGTTTTTCAATTGGTTAGATGGAGTTTTTTGCCGAGCACCGGGCAAATTCTGCCGCATGCGAACGAGGCCGGGAGCGATGGCGGATTCAAAATGGCCGCGGGTCGGCATGGCGGGGTTCATTCCAGAAGACGAATTCGACTGAAAACGCAGCTGCAACGCTTACTAACAACGCCCCGGGATCAAAACTACGACGAATGGGCCGCCCGGTTGAGTTCACAAAAAACTGCCCGCCAGGCGAGAAAATCGCTCGGCAATTTTTTCCGAATCACACCGACAAAACTATCTTATTTTCCAGACCTGTCAGTTCTTGCCGGCGAGGTTTTTCCATTCTCGCGACGTTTTTTTCGACTTTGCGCGCCTGATACCGCGAGCTCATACGTTAGAGTTGATAGCAGCGGCCAAATGCGATGCGAACGACGCGACATGTCGGGCGCCTCGATTAATCGCGCATGTTTCGCAATGTTTCAAACTGGCAATTCCGTCGACAAGGCACCGGTTCGCGCTATCACGGACTTTGTAGTTGACGACCGCAAAAAGATGCTCATTCGCGTTGTCTGACCGTACAATCTTCGCACTGCATCTCGGGCGTGAGCGAGGACACGCGCTGAATTGGGTGCAGAGCCAATCCGCCGGCTCCAATATCCAGACAAGACTGCGCAACAATCAGGCACAAAACACACGCACTACTTGCTCACAGGCGGATCACAATCATCAGTTCAGTCCATTGCATATTCGCCGCGCCTGATTGGCGCTCGTGGTTCGTTTGACTGGTCAGGAGGACCCTGCCCGATGCCGCGACCCGCCAACATGAACGCCGACGATCCCATCGAGGAGTTGCGCGCTGTCGGCGTCAGACTCAGCACCCAGCAAGAACGCCGTCTGCAATGGCTGTCGCGGACATTCGGACCGCTGGTGTCGTCGGCCAACGGCCTCTCGACTGCAGCGGGGCGAACGCTCGTCGTGATCGATCCGCCGACCGGTCCAGGTGCCGAGCTGCTCTATGGCCGGCTCACCGCAGACGACGCGGTCGTGATTCCATTCGGTGAAAATCCCGCCTTTGATTTCCTGAAATCGAAGCTGACAGAGTTCGGCACGGTCGGGGCATGCGCCGCCGGCCCGCACGAATTATGGTGGGGCGGCCTCGGCTGGAAGCTGCCGGAAGCTGCGTCCGCGCGTGACGCGCCACGCGTGGTGTGCTGTCATCCTAGCGATACCGGTGATCTGCACATCTATCATCTGAGGCGCTCGCTGCAGCGTCTCGGGCTGCCGTTCGATATCGAGCCGATCCAAACACGCCGGCCGGATGTCGTGAGCACCGCCGAGAAGATCGCCTTCATCCAGCGCATGTGGCGGCGGCATGCGGCGCCGCTGCTGTTCGTCGCCCCCGACGTGATGCTGCAATCCGTGCCGTCGCTGCCCCTGCTCGCCGGCCGCGATTTCGGCGCTCACAAGTGGAACGGCTGGGAGATGTCGGCGCGGACCCTCTACTTCGGCCAGTCGAGCGCGGCGGAGATGCTGCTGTCGGCATGGGGTGAGATCGCGTCATCCTACCCAGACGTCTGGGAAGGCTATCTCATCGACCAGGCCTGGAGCTCCGTATCGTCCCAGCTTCCGCTCGATACGATCTGGCTTCCCCGCTCCTACCATGCCGTTGCCGGCGAGCCCGGCGCAGGGAACGCCGTGATCGTTCACAATCTGAATCCGTCGACGGTCGATCTCGGTCCCGATCCGAGCTTCGCGGAGATGGTCCGGTCAGCCCGGCACGCGGGACGCGCCGGGGGACGCGATCCGCTGCTGGTCCTTCGATCGGACGCACCGCGCGACAAGGCGATCAGCATCATCCTGCGCGATGAAGGCGGCAATGCGCGCGACGCGGCGGCGAGCGTCGAAGCGCTGGCCAGCGCATTCACGAACGATCATGGCGGCTTCTCCCGTCTTGAGATCTCGCTCTGCGCTTGGCAACGCGACGTGCGGGTCGCCCGCGAGGCCGGGCGTCTCGCCGGCCACGAGGTCATCGTGTTGGCGTCCGGACAAGAGCTGCAACCGGACCTGTTCCGTGCACTGGCCGCCGCGAAGACATCGCGGCAGCCGACCAACATCGATGCCCGCGGGCGCTGAACTCAAACTGGATCTGCTCATGCTCGATACGATCATCCTTCTCACCGGCAGCCGCGATCAGCAGCTTGCCTTGACCGAGCTTCTCAAGGCACACAATCCCGCACTGAGGTTTCGCTGTGCCGTCACCCTGCAGGAGCTCGAGGCGATCGAGATCGACGTGCTCGCCGGAGCCCGTCTGCTTGCCTTCACCTCCGGCGTTGTCGTTCCTCCGGCCATCCTGCGGGCGCTCGGTCATGGCGCCTACAATTTTCATCCGGGACCGCCGGACTATCCGGGCTGGGCACCGGCGCATTTCGCAATCTACGACGGCGCCAAACGTTTCGGCGCGACGGCTCATGTGATGGAGCCGCGTGTCGATTGCGGAGGAATTGTCGGTGTCGAGACCTTCGACATTCCTGACGGCGTCGACGTCCGTGGCCTGGAGCAGATGGCGTTCGTGCGCCTTGCCTATCTGTTCTGGCGCATGTCGCGCGATCTGGCCTGCCACCTTGCTCCGCTGCCGGTTCTCCCGATTGCCTGGAGCGGGACCAAGAGCAGCAGGCAGATGTATGCCGCGATGTGCGACATGCCGGCCGACATCGATGCGGCCGAGATGAAGCGCCGCATCCAGGCTTTCCACGACGACTTTCGCGGCATCCCGCTCACCGTGACGGTTCACGGCCATCGCTTCCGGCTGGACGGCGCAGCGTACCCGGCTGCAGCTCCCGTCGCGCCGGACGCACCTGCGCTGGCACTGGCGTCGTGAGAGGAGTGATCCGGTTGGAAGAGCGGCTCTCCCGGATCATGCGCTAACTAATTAGCGCTTCAGCGGCTCGATCGCCGACGGATCGAGCCGCCTCTCCCAGCCGTGACGCTCCAGTTCGGGATCGTCATGCTCCTCCTCCGGCCAGCCGACGCAGAGATAGGCGATCAAGGACCAGTCGGGCGGGAGCTCGAGCTTCCTGCACGCGGCCAAGGGATCGAGGATCGATACCCAGCCGACGCCGAGCCCCTCCGCGCGCGCCGCCAGCCAGAACGTCTGGACAGCCGCCACCACTGAGTAGCGCAGGGTTTCAGGCATCGTGGCGCGGCCGAGACGGTGGCCGGTCGCCGCGCCCTCGTCGGCGCAGACCACGAGATGCACCGGCGCCTGCGTCAGTCCTTCCAGCTTCAGTCGCGCATACAGCGCCCGCCGCTCGCCGTCATAGCCCGCCAGCGCCGCCTCATTGGCCGACTTGAAATTCTCGATGACAGCCGCACGCCGCGCCGCGCTCTCGACCAGCACGTAGCGCCATGGCTGGCAAAAACCGACCGAAGGCGCGTAGGAGGCGAGCATGAGCAGATGGTCGATCAGTTCCGGGTCAACAGGATCGGTGCGAAACCGCCGGACGTCGCGGCGCCAGCGCACGAGCTCGGCGAAACGTTGCTTGAAGGCGGCATCGAACCGTGGCGGCGCTGGCCTCGTCATGCTCATGCGCTCTCTCCGCTCAGCGCGTGCAGAAACGATCCCGTCACGCTTCCGCGCCGCGCGCCACGCTCGGCGGTTGCGCGTCCCGCCGCATCACGGCAGTCGATCAGGGGGTCATCGCCCTCTTGCAGGATCGTCGCGTAGTGGAACTCGTGACCATGAACGGCCGCCCCTTTTCGGCCGAGGCTGCAGTCGGCCAGCAGCGCCGCCCGGCGGTAGCCGAGATGCAGGCGACGCTTGGCGAAGGAGGTTTCCAGCGACAACAGCCCCGCCATCGCGTGCCGCGTACCATCAGAATCTTCCAACCCCGCTCCCAACATCATGTAGCCGCCACACTCGCCGTGGATCGGAACGCCGCGCGCGGCCATCGCGCGAAGGCCTTGCAGGAAGGATGGCGCCGACGCCAGGCGGCCGGCATGCAATTCGGGATAGCCGCCGGGCAGCCACACGGCATCAGCCGACGGATCGGGCGCGTCGTCATTCAGCGGCGAGAACGGCACGATGTCGGCTCCTGCGGCCCGCCAGTGCCGCTGCAGATGCGGATAGTTGAAAGAGAATGCGGCGTCCGATGCGAGTGCGATGCGCTGCCCTGGAGGATTGATGCCGAAATCGGATCGCTCCACGGCTTCGCCGGATGTGCGCATCGGCCGCGCAAGCGCCTGCACTGCGCCCAGATCGACCGACTGGGAGATCTGCGCCGCCAGCCGATCGAGATGCGTCTCGATCGCGGTGATCTCCTGGGCCTGGACCAGGCCGAGATGACGCTCCGGCAAGGTCAGTTGCCGGTCACGCGCCAGCGCGCCCAGCACGTCGATGCCGATGGTGGCGAAGGCGGGCGCGATCAGCGCCCTGTGCCGCTCGCTCGCAACCTGATTGAGAATCACGCCGGCGATGACGACGTCGTCGCGGAAGCGCGCGCAGCCGAGCGCGATCGCTGCCGCCGTCTCGGTCTGGCCGCTGACATCGAGGACGAGCAGCACCGGCCAGCCGAGCAGCGCGGCGAGATCCGCGGCCGAGCCACGGGCGGCGCGACCGGCCTGCGGCGCGCCGTCGAACAGGCCCATGACACCTTCGACGATCGAGAAATCGGCGCCGGCAGCGACGTCGGAGACCAGCCCGGTGATCTGCGGCCTCGACATCGCCCAGCTGTCGAGCGTGTAGCTCGTCCGTTCGGCCGCGACCGCATGAAAGGCGAGATCGATGTAGTCGGGACCGCATTTGAACGGCTGCACGCGCACGCCGCGACGCACCAGCGCCCGCAACAGCCCGAGCGTGATGGTCGTCTTCCCCGCCCCCGAGCGCGGGGCCGCGATGATAAGTCCCTTGGTCGCCGTTCCGGTCATCGTCGGGGCCCCGCCGCCGCCCGGCAAAATATGCTATGCGATCGGCCATGACGGGATCTGCTGTGGCGCCGAACCGACCGTTGAAGCGTGGCTGGACCACCGGCAGCTGCGCGACCGCGGCCGCGCGCGCCGCCTATGAGCTGCTGATCACCGGCCATTGCCCGGACATGGTCGAGATCGCCCTGCCGGGCGGCCGTCGCGTCAGCTTTGCGATCGCGATGCACGAGACCGGCGACGCCGGCGCGACTGCTGCGGTCGTAAAGGACGCCGGCGACGATCCCGACGTCACGCACGGTGCGTTGATCAAGGCAACGGTCCGGCTCGGTGCTGACGGAACCGGCGTCATCTTTCGCGCCGGTTCCGGGGTCGGCACGGTGACCCGGCCGGGGCTTCCGTTGCCGCCGGGCGAGCCTGCGATCAATCCCGTGCCGCGCGAGATGATCAAGGCCGCGATCCGCGAAGCCGCGTCCGCGCTCGGCGGCCCGCGCGACGTGGCCGTCACCATCTCCATCCCCGGAGGCGAGGAGCTGGCAAGGAAAACGCTGAACCCGCGGCTCGGCATCGTCGGCGGCCTGTCGGTCCTGGGCACGACCGGAGTCGTTGTCCCCTTCAGCTGCGCGGCGTGGATCCATTCGATTTATCGCGGCATCGACGTCGCGCGCGCCGGCGGCCTGGCGCACGTCGCCGGCGCCACCGGCAACACGTCCGAGAAGGCCGTGCAGCAGCTGTACCAATTGCCGGACGCGGCGCTGATCGACATGGGCGACTTCGCGGGCGGCATGATGAAATATCTGCGCCGGCACCCGGTGGCGCGCGTGACCGTGGCCGGCGGCTTCGCAAAGATGACCAAGCTTGGCCAGGGCCTGCTCGATCTGCATTCGCGGGCTGGCGAGGTCGATCTCGGCTGGCTTGCCGACACGCTGCGCCAGGCCCACGCGCCCGACGCGCTCGTCGCGACGGCACGCGGCGCCAACACGGCCTTGCAGGTGCTGCAGGAGGCAGAACGCGTGGGCTTCCCTGCTGGACAGGTCGTTGCTGACGCGGCCTGGCAGACCGCGCGCCGCGCGCTCGGCGACAACGACATCGCGCTCGATATCGCGGTGTTCGACCGCGGTGGCAGACTGGTCGGCCAAAGCCACGGAGCTAATCATTCGCCCCTCCCGCGGAAGCGCCGCTGATAATCGGCATCATACAGCGCGCTGTTGCAAAAATTTCTGCCGCTGAGCGCACGGCCGACCAGGATCAGCGCGGTCCGCTCCAGCCTGGCCGCGGCGGCGCGATCGACGATCGTCGCGAGCGTCGCCGTGATGATCTGCTGATCCGGCCAGCTCGCGCGATACACGATCGCGACCGGGCAGTCCTCGCCATAATGCGGTCGGAGCTCCGCGACGACCTGATCGAGCACATGGATCGAGAGATGGATGGCGAGCGTTGCGCGCGATTGCGCGAACAGCGAGAGCTGCTCCGTCTCGGGCATCGCCGAGGCCCGCCCGGACGTCCGCGTCAGCACGACGGACTGCGCGAGCCCCGGCAAGGTCAACTCACGGCCAAGCGCGGCCGCGGCGGCGGAAAAGGACGGCACCCCCGGGGTCACCGTGTAGGGGATCTTCAGCGCGTCGAGGCGGCGCAGTTGCTCGCCGAGCGCGCTCCAGATCGAGAGGTCGCCCGAATGCAGTCGCGCCACGTCCTCACCGGCAGCGGTGGCCCGCGCCATTTCGGCGATGATCTCGTCGAGCGCCATCGGCGCGGTGTCGACGATGCGTGCGCCTCTTGGACAATGGTCGAGCAGCGCCGTCGGAACCAGCGAGCCCGCATAGAGACACACCGGACATCGCGCGATGAGATCGCGGCCGCGCACGGTGATCAGATCGGCCGCGCCCGGACCGGCGCCGATGAAGTGCACGGTCATCGGCCGGTCTCCGCAGGTCCCTCGCCTTGCGCCAGTGCGCAGGTCGCCGAGGCGTTGGCGAGCCGCGGCATGATCAGCCGCGCATTGCGGCCGGCCGCTGCGAGCGCGGCCGTCTCGGCGACCGAGGGAACGCCTTTCAGGCGCTGGACGACATCGCTGCGCGTGACCGCGAGATCCGCCACCGCGGCGAGTTCATCTTGTGTCAGGCCGAGAAGCGGGCAGCCGATCCGCTTCGCCGCCTCGATGATGCCCGACTCCCTCATCTTGTCGCGCGCAGTCGCCACGACTGCAATGTCATCGACGACGAGCTTCGCAGCGCTCAGCGCTTGCGCGATCACGTTCTCGATCGCATAGAGGCTCGCGTCGCGGCGGCAGCCGATGCCGAGCGCGATCATGGCTTGCTCACCCGCCATTGGGTCACCGGCATGGCCTGCCGCCAGCCGTGCATGCGGCCGACGGGCTCGATGCGCGACACCGCGATGCGCATCAGTTCGCCGCCGTGACGGCCGAACAGATCGATCAACCGCGCCTCGCCTTCGAGCGAGATGACATTGGCGACCAGCCGCCCGCCCGGCTTCAGGCGCGACCAGGCCGCCTCGAACACCCCAGCTTCCGAAATGCCGCCGCCGATGAAGATCGCATCCGGCGGTTCGAGATCAGCCAGCGCCGTCGGCGCGCGGCCGACCACCACCTGGAGGTCGGGCGCACCGAGCGCAAGCGCGTTCCGCATGGCCCGATCCGCACGGTCCTGCCGCGCCTCGATGCCGAATGCGCGCAGCGAGCCATGACGCAACAGCCATTCGATCGCAACCGAGCCGGAGCCGAGACCGACATCCCACAGCAGCTCGCCGGGCGTCGGCGCGAGTGCCGACAGCGTCGCGGCGCGGACGTCACGTTTTGTGAGCTGGCCGTCATGCTCGAACAGGTCATCAGCGAGGCCCGACGTCAGCGGGATCACCGGCGCACCGGGTTGGACATCAATCTCCAGCGCCAGCGTCGTGAGCGGATGGATATCGGACAGGTCGAACTCGTCGGCCCTCACGCTGCGCACACGCTCCTGCGTCCCGCCCATGGCTTCGAGCGCGGTCAACCGCGAACGGCCCATGCGGCGCGCGGTCAGCAGTCCGGCGAGTTTTGCGGCCGTAGATCCGTCCCAAGCCAGCGCGAGGATGCGTGCGCCCGGCGCGAGATGGCGAATGATGCCTTCGAGCGCGCGGCCATGCAGCGTCACCTGGGCGACATCCTGCAGCGGCCAGCCGAGCCGTGCCGCGGCGAGACTGAAGGCCGAAGCATGCGGCAGGCACAGCATCTCCGCGGGTGCAAAGCGTTGCATCAGCTGCTTGCCGACGCCGTAGTTGAAGGGATCACCGCTGGCCAGCACCACGACGGGCTGCCCCTGGCGTGCTGCGATCTGCTCGAACGCCAGGTGCAGCGGGCTCGGCCATGCGAGCCGCTCCGACCTGATGAGCGGCGCAGCGAGCTCAAGATGACGCGCGCCGCCGACCACGAAGGTCGCGCTGGCAATCAGGTCACGCGCGGGCGTAGAGAGACCGTCAACGCCGTCCTCACCGATCCCGATGATGGACAGCCAGCGCGGCGCGTTGCAGGTTGCGTTTGGACTCACCATGGATCCAGCCCCGCATGCGCATTCTCATACTCGGCGGTACCACCGAGGCGTCCGAGTTGGCACAGCTCCTGGCCGGCGACCGCCGGTTCGACACGACGCTGTCGCTCGCCGGCCGCACGTCCACGCCACGGCCGCAGCCGCTGCCGACCCGCATCGGCGGCTTTGGCGGCATCGCCGGGCTGGAAGCGTGGCTGCGCGATCATGCTGTCGACGCCGTGATCGACGCGACCCATCCTTACGCCGACCAGATCTCGCGGCATGCCGTTGCGGCCTGCACCGCGCTGTCTCTGCCGCTGGCCTCGATCCAACGCGCGGAATGGCATCGCCAGGCGGGCGACAATTGGATCGAGGTCGCCAGCGCGGAGACCGCTGTCGGTGCGCTCGGGTCCGAAGCTTCGCGCGTGTTTCTCAGTCTCGGCCGCCTCGAGCTCGCGGCCTTCGCCGCGGCGCCGCAGCATCACTACATCGCGCGCACGATCGATCCGCCCGGCGACATCGCGCTGCCGCCCGACATCCGTTTCATCAGGGACCGCGGACCGTTCGATCGGGCGAAGGAGCACGCCTTCTTGGCGGAGGAGCGCATCGCTGTCGTGGTGTCGAAGAATTCCGGCGGAGCGGCGACCTATCCGAAGATCGCGGCCGCGCGACAGCTCGGCATTCCCGTCGTGATGATCTCGCGGCCGGAGAAGCCGCACGGCGTCGCGCTGGACGGTGCGCGAGCCGCGCTGCAGTGGCTCGAGACGCAGCTTGCTCATCGCCCTGCTCCGGCTTCTCGGCGCAGCGTATAGACGAATGGCGCCTTGCCGTCGCGCGCGATCAGGCGCGTCGCCGTCGATCCGATCAGGACCAGCGTGCGCATATCGGCCTTGGCGGGATCGACCTCAGCCAGCGAGGTCACGATCGAGCTGACATCGCCGCTGCCCGCGGCGCGCACCAGCGCGATCACGGTGGACGGCGGCTTGATCTTTCGCAGCAGCGCGAACGCTTCGCCTAGTTGATGAGGCCGCGCCTTGGAGATCGGATTGTAGAGCGCGATCACGAAATCGGCGCCCGCCGCGGCCTCCAGCCGGCGCCGGATCGTCGCCCAGCTCTTGAGGTTGTCGGAGAGCGAGATCGCGCAAAAATCCCCGCCCAGCGGCGCGCCGATCTCGGCTGCGGCGGCGAGCATCGCCGTCACACCCGGCTCGACGCGGATGTCGAGCGCGCGCCATTCCGGCGGGCCCGCCTCCAACGCCTCGAACACCGCGGCCGCCATCGCGAACACCCCGGGATCGCCGCCCGATACCACCGCGACATGCCGACCATCGCTCGCAAGCTCGAGCGCATGCCGCGCCCGATCGAGCTCGACACGGTTGTCGCTGGCGTGCCGGATCTGACCCGGACGGCTGGTCGTGACCCTGTCCAGATAAGGACCATAGCCGATCAGATCAGTCGCCCTTGCGATCACGGCCGACGCCGCCGGCGTGATCAGCTCGGACGCGCCGGGGCCGACGCCGACGATGGTGAGCGTGCCCGTCACAGCCGGCGCCCTTGTCCGGGGATCAGGATCATCGAGAAATACGGACCGCGGTCCTGCTCGACCTCGGCCAGCGGCGCGACGCGTTGCGCCTCCATCGTGCCGCGTTCGACGTAGAGCGCGCGACCAAGCAGTCCGGCCTGCGCGATCGCACGCTTCGCCTTGGCGAGATTGCGCCCGACCTTCATGATGACAGCGGCCTCGCAGCGCGTCAGCCGATCCTGCAGGACATCCTCGGGCAACGTCCCCGGGAGCACCGACAGGATGTCGTCGCCCCAGGTGATCGGCACGTTAGCCTTGGTCCAGCAGCCGGACATGCCCGTGACGCCGGGAACGACCTCGACCGGATGATCCTGCTCGAGGCGCCGCCACATATGCATGAACGAGCCATAGAAGAAGGGATCGCCTTCGGACAGCAGGCCGACCGATCGCCCGGCGGCCAGATGCGCTGCGATGCTGCCGGCGGCCCGCTGATAGAAATTGCCGATCTGCGCTTGATAGGACGCGTCGGCGACAGGCACCTCCTCGGTGACCGGATATTCCAGCCGTAGCTCCTGGCGGCCGGCCCGCATCAGCGGCGCGACGATCCGCCGTGCGTTGCCCTCCATGCCGCGCTTGGCGAAGAAGGCGATCACGTCGACCGACTGGATCAGTCCGGCCGCGCGCAGCGTCAGATAGCGCACATCGCCGGGCCCCACCCCGATGCCGTAGAGCGTCCCGGCCTCAGCTCGACCGGCGATGGTCTCCAGCAGACTCATTCAACGTCGCTCGCGATCGCATTGACGGCCGCGACGGCCATGGCGCTGCCGCCCTTGCGCCCCTTCACGATCAGGTACGGCACCCGGCCGTCGGCCGCGAGCGCCTCCTTGGACTCGCGCGCGCCGACGAAGCCCACCGCCGTTCCGATCACCGCCGCCGGCCGCGGCGCGCCCTGATCGAGCATGTCGAGCAGATGAAACAGCGAGGTCGGTGCATTGCCGATCGCGACCAGCGCCCCTTCGAGATGCGGCCGCCACAATTCAAGCGCTGCGGCCGAGCGCGTCGTGCCGAGCTGCGCGGCGAGCGCCGGAACATCGGGCGCATCGAGTGTGCAGATGATCTCGTTCCTGGCTGGCAGCCGCGCGCGCGTAATGCCCTGGGCCACCATCTTGGCATCGCACAGGATCGGCGCGCCGCGATCGAGCGCCGCGCGCGCCGCGGCGGCAAAGTGCTCCGACATCTCGATGTCGGACGTGATCTCCACCATGCCGCAGGCATGGATGATGCGGACCGCGATCTTCTCGGCCAGCCCCTGGAAGCGCGACAGATCGGCCTCGGCGCGGATCGTCGCGAACGAGCGGCGATAGATCTCCGCGCCATCCTTGATGTAATCGCGCAGATCAGACATGGACGCTCTCTCGCGATTGGAACAGCTTCTGGCTCGTGATCCCGATTTCAGACGGATCGAGCGTGCTGCTGGGCTCGCTCTTCGCCGTGCCGTTGCGCACGACGCGATAGGAGTCCTCCTCGCCGACCAGCACGACGTCGGCGGGCGCAGATCGCGCGCATCCCTTGGCGCAGCCGGACACATGCAGCGTGCCCTGAAACTGCGAGCGAGCGATGTCGGCCGCCAGCAGGCGCGCATGCTGCCGCGTCGCCAATCGGGTCGATGGGCAGCTGCCGGCGCCCGAGCAGGCGTCGACGCGAAGCAAGGGATCGGCGTCGTCGACGATCAGGCCGAGCCGAGCCGCATCGCCTGCGAGCCGCTCGGCAACATCACCGCCGGCAGCGGCATACAATGCGCGCCATGGCGACAAGCGAATTTCAGAGACGTCGGATGCGGCCAGCGAGGCAGCAAGCCGCGCCAGCGTCGAACTGTCGACGAGGCCGAACGGGAAACCGATACCAACCGCGCAAGTCTCTTCCGTCAGTCTGATCACACCGTGACGTTGCCGCGTCACCGCTACTGACGTTGGTGCGATCGCATCAAACTCATCAAGTCCGAGGTCGGTGGTGATGGCGGCGAGTGCCGTCGCCGGCAGGGCCGCGGCACGTTTGCTCGGGCTGTACCGCAGCACCCATCGCGCGACTTTCACCGCGACGGCCGCTGCATCCGAAACGGCGACCGGTCCGCGCCACATCACGCCATCCGCGCCGGCAAGCCCGACGGCGATGCGGCGCGGACCATTCTGAGTCCACGCCGCCAGGCGGATATCAGCGGCCAAGGTCGTCAGCGGCAGCCGGCCGCCGCCGTCCAGCGCAAATCCGAACTTCGCCGGCAGCGCCCGCATATCCGCGTTGGCCGCGAGCTGCAGCTCAAGCGCCATGGCGATCGGACGCATGTCGATGATCTCGGCCGGATCGAGACCGGCGAGCGGATTGATTGCGATATTGCGGATCGCCTCTGTCTCGGCACTGTCGTCGAGCAGCGCGAGCGACGCCATCAGCTCCCATAACGGCGGCAACGTCGCCAGCGACACGCCGCGGATCTGCAGATTGGCACGGCGCGTGAAATCGATCTGGCCGTTGCCGAAGCGCGACGCAGCCTCGGCCAACGCGCGCAACGCGGCCACGGTCAGCGCGCCGCCATGCGGCCGCACGCGAACGATCAATCCATCGCCGCTCAGCATCGGCCGCCGCGCGCCCGGACACCAACCCTTGATGTCGCTCGCGGCGGTCACGACGCCGCCTCCGTTGCGAGCCGCGCGCGGGCGGCCGCAAGCTCGTCGGCGACCGCGTTTCGGCGCGGCACCCACAGCCGTCTCTTCAGCACATCCTCGAAGCGCGAGACAATGGCGGCCACCGCCGCGGGGTTCCGGTCGATCATGGCCTCGAACACTGCCCCGTCGCGCAGCAGCGCCCCATGCGCCAGATCAAACAGATGCTCCGGCACCGTGTCCGACGTCGCGGCGAAGGCATACAGCGCGTCGACGCCTTGCGCGATCTCCGCGACGCCCCGGTGGCCGTGACGGAGCATGCCCGCGAGCCAGCGCGGATTGGTGAGACGGCCGCGCACGACGCGGGCGATCTCCTCGCTGAAGCTGCGCGCACGGGGCTGGTCGGGTCGGCTGGTATCGAGATGAAGCAGCGCGGGCGACGCACCGAGCGACGCCGCGGCGGCGGCGAAGCCGCCAGCGAAATCGGCCACCTCCTCCCCGTCGAGCAGGTCGCGCTCACGGTCGTCCTGCGTGTGCACCAGCGCATCCGCGCCGCGGACACGAGCCCGGAACGCATCGGCGGCCGGCACGTGGTCATGCGGCCCGCCAAAGCTATAGTCGGTTGCATCGAGATAGGCCGCGCCGAGCTCTGCACGGCTCTCCCATGTCATGCCGAGCGCGAGATCAGCGGCAACGGCGCCATAGCTGCCGGGCGCACCGCCGAACACGCGCGCGAGGCTTTCACCGCGGCGGCGCGCGGCGGCCAGCGGATTGTCCGCATCGTCCTCGTCGCGGGCCGCGACTGTTTGAACGGCGAGATCGAACAGCGCGATTTGCGCTTCGAACAGATCGCGGAACAGGCCGGAGATCCGCAACGTCGCGTCGATGCGCGGACGGCCGAGCACCGCCAACGGCAATATCTCGATGCCGGTCACACGATTGGAGTTGTGATCCCAGCGCGGCCGCGCGCCGAGATAGGCCAGCGCCTGGGCAAGATCATCGCCGCCGGTCCGCAGCGAGGCCGACGCCCAGAGGTCGAGCATGAGCGCCCGCGGATAGTCGCCATGCTCCTGCAGATAGCGCCGGATGACCTCATCTGCTGCGCGGGCGCCGACGAGAACGGCCGTGCGCGTCGGAATGGCGCGCGGATCGATCGCTGTGAGATTGCGTCCCGTGGGCAGCACGTCGAGCCGGCCACGGCTCGGCGCGCCGGCGGGACCTGCAGCCACGCGGCGGCCGTCGAGCCCGGCCAGCAACGCGCTACGCTCGGCCGAGGCGCTCGCGCGAATCCGCGCGTCAACCGACGTGCGATCCACGGCGCCATAAGTCGCCGCCACGATCGCATCGCAGAGCAGCGCGTTGGCGGCTGCATCCGGCGCCTGGCCGAACACATGCAGACGATCGCGCACTGAGAGCTCCTTGATGTCGCACAATTGCGCATCGAGCTGCGCAATCGCCTCGCGGCCGCTCATCGTGCGTTCAAGCCCGCAATCGGCAGCGAGCCCGCTCTGCCAGGCGCGCGCGATGATCTCGTCCTCCAGGAGCTTCAGGCGTCGCTTGTCCAGTCCGTCGGCTTCGGCATATTCCTCCACCAGGCCTTCCAGCTCCAGCAAGGGACCGTGCAGGCCGGCCTGCGAGAGCGGCGGCGTCAGGTGTCCGAGCGTCAGCGCGGCCAGCCGCCGCTTGGCCTGCATCGCCTCGCCCGGATTGTTGACGATGAAGGGATAGATCACCGGCAGCGGGCCGAGGACCGCCTCGGGCCAGCAGTCGCGCGACAGCGCCAGCGCCTTGCCCGGCAGCCATTCCAGCGTGCCATGGGCGCCGAGATGAATCAGCGCATCGATCCGTTCGACCTCGCGCAGATGCGCATAGAGCGCGACATAGGCATGCCGCGGCGGCACGGCCGTATCATGATAGCTCGATTTGCGATCGGCGCGGCTGCCGCGGTCCGGCTGCAGCAGGATCGACAGCTTGCCGGTGCGCAGCACGCGAAAGCGGAACGCGCCGTCGCGACACGCCGGGTCGGCGTCCGCAGCGCCCCAATTGTTCTGCAAGGCGCGCTGCATATCGCCGGGCAACAGCGCGAGCCGGCTTCGATAGACCGCGAGCGGCACGATGAGCTCGTCGCTCTCGTCGCGCAGCAGCGCTTCGACCTGCTCCGTGGTCGGAGCCGCGTCACCGAGATCGTAGCCCGCCTCCGCCAACAGCGCAGCGATGGCGGCCGCGCTCGCGCTGGTGTCGAGACCGACCGCGTAGCCGCGGCGGCCGCCGCGCGCCGGATAGTCCGACAACATCAACGCGACGCGGCGATCGCCGGCCGGCAGCGTCCGCAGGCGCGCCCATCGCGCCGCGAGCTGCGCGACATAGGCGATGCGATCCTGCTGCGGCACATGACGCATCGCGCCGAACTGCAGACGTTGGTCCATCGCCGCCTCGCCCTTGAAGGCGATGGTCCGCGCCAGCAGACGGCCGTCAAGCTCGGGTAGCACGACGTTCATGGCAAGATCGGTCGGCGACAGGCCGCGCGATGACGACGCCCAGGCGTCCTCACTGCTCTGCGCCTGGATGATCTGCAGCACCGGCGTGTCGGCGATATCAAGAACGGTGTTGCCGTCGTCGCGCAACGCGGAGAACGCGGTGGCATTGAGGATGATCGCGGGACGTCGGTGTTCGATCAGACGCGCAAGCGGTTCGACAAGGGACGGATCCTTCAGGCTTGTCACCGCCACCGCAACGGCCGCAAGTCCCTCGCGCTCCAGCGCGCGCATCAGCTCCGCGATTCCCGCCGTATCGGCGGCGAGCAGGCTGGCGCGATAGAACGTTATCAAGGCCGCCGGCCGCGCATCGCCGGAGCGGCAGAGATCATCGACGACGACAGCGCCGCGATCGGGAACGAAGCCGACGAGTGAGCCGATCGCCACCGGATCCGCTACAGGCAGGTCGCGGCCGAGCAGCGTGGCGATATAGCGAAGGCATTCGCGCGCGTTGCCGGCACCACCCTCGTGCAGATAGCCATAGAGCTTTAATGTGGTCTGCAACGGCAGCGTCGACAGCGCATCGAGCCGCTCATCGGCGCGATCATCGCCCGGAAGGGCCGCAAACAGGATGTTGCGGCTACGGCACACCGCGGCGATCCGCTCGAGTCCATAACGCCAATAGTCGAGGCCGCCGAGACAGCGCACCACGACAGCGCGCGCGCCGAGCACGACGCGATCAATATAGAGATCGACCGACATCGGATGCTTCAGCCGCTTCAGGCTGGCCAGGCGCAGGCTCGGCAGATCTCCAGCGCTCGCAGTCCAGGCCTCGGCAAGCGCGGACAGGTCGCTGTCGGAGAAGGACAGTATGACGACCTCCGCCGGCGACTGCGCGAGATCGACGGCCTGCTCGAGGTCGTCGATGTCAGCGCCGGATGTCGCCAGGAGGTGCATCGCTCCCGCCTAGCCCGCGATCAGGGTTCTGATCGCGGCCTCGTCGAGGCCGCGCTCGCCGATCACGACGAGCCGGCCCTGTCGCGATTCGCCCGCGCGCCACGGCCGCTCGAACTGATGCTGGATCCGGCTGCCGACCGCCTGCACCAGCAGGCGCAGCGGCTTGCCGGCAATTTCGACGAAGCCTTTCACGCGCAGCACGTCATGCGCATCGACAGCGGCCGCGATACGGTGGACGAGCGCGTCGGGCGAGGTCTGCGCCGGGACGTCGAGCACGAAGCTCTCGAAATCGTCGTGGTCGTGATCGGCCTCGTTGTCGTGATGCGACGGCCGCGCCGCGAGATCGTCCTCGGCTGCGGCGCCAAGTCCGAGCAGGACGGAGGCCGAGAGCTGGCCATGCTCGGTCGCGATCACCTTGACCGCGCGTGTTACTTTGGCAGCGATCTCGGATGCAACCGCCTTGCGCTCGTCATCGCTCATGAGGTCGCTCTTGTTCATGACCACGAGGTCGGCGCACAGCAGCTGATCCTCATAGACCTCCTCGAGCGGATTGTCGTGATCGAGCGAATCGTCGGCCGCGCGCTGAGCGGCGAGCGCCTCCGGATCATCGGCGAAACGGCCGGCGACCACGGCCGGGCCATCGACCACCGCGACGACGCCATCGACCGTGACGCGCGTCGCGATCTCGGGCCAGTTGAACGCCTGCACCAGCGGCTTCGGCAAGGCGAGGCCGGAGGTCTCGATCACGATATGCTCGGGCGGCTCCTTCTGGTCCAGCAGGCTCTTGAGCGCCGGGACGAAATCGTCGGCGACGGTGCAGCACAGGCAGCCATTGGACAGCTCGACGATGCGGTCCTCCGGGCAATCCGGCACGCCGCAACCCTTCAGGATATCGCCGTCGATCCCGACATCGCCGAACTCGTTGACGATGATCGCGAGACGGCGGCCGTTCGCCGTCTCGATCAGATTGCGCACCAGCGTGGTCTTGCCGGCACCGAGGAAGCCGGTGACGATGGTGCAAGGCGTCTTGGCGAACGATGTCGTCATTGCGATCTCCGGTCTTCAGCGCAGTATCGGCAACGCAGGCACGCGGGCGACCGTGTTCTTGCGGATGTACTCAGGACGCTCGCGCCATGCCGGCAGGCCCGCCTCGTGACGCTGATGCAGTTGCGCGAACGTCAGGATGTCCTGCGCGTGCACATCCGGATCCAGCGCGCCGAGCACATAGGTCCATTTGCCGGGAGCCGTCACGGCAACGGTGCAGGCACGATTGCAGTTGGAGAGGCACTCGACCCCAACAACTGTCACGCCGGCGCGCTGCTCGGCGGGCGCGGCTTCGATTGCCGTGATCAACCGGGCGCCCGCGCGCGGCTGATCAGTCGGCGACACGTCGGCGGCCTGCGTCCGGCAGGTGACGCAGACGAACAGGGTCGTCTGACCCGACTCCGATGCGGACATCAATCAGCCGATCACGCCGGCGGCGGTCGCCGCCGCAACGCCGCCCACAAGCACGATGACAGCGCCGGCGAGCCGCAGCGCCAGCGGCGCAAGCTTGTCAGCCCTGGCCGAGAGCAGCGTGGTGCCGGCAAACGCGCCGGCAGCGATCGCGGTCTGGATCACGAGCAAGCCGGCGAGATAGGCACCGAGCGGCGTGGTCTCGGCCCCGACGATCGACTCGCCCAACGCGTAGCCGTGCACGACGCCGGTCAGCGCAAACAGCGCCGCGACGGGCAGGACGCCGAAGCGGCCGCGCAGCACGACCACGAGACCGACCACGGCAGTGGACAGACCGACCAGCAATTCGGCTGCGGGAATGTTCGACTTCGCCAGATGCAGGCCGACACCGGCGATCATGGCGGTCGTGAAGGCGAGGACCGGTGTGAAACCGCGCCCCAGCAGCGCTGCGACGATGCCGGCGCCGACGATTGCGGCGAGATGATCGAGTCCGATGACGGGATGGCCAAGGCCCGACAGCAGGCCCTGCGCAAAGGTCTGCGGCAGCTTGCCACCCATCATGTGATGCGCGAAGGCGGGCTCCGCCGCGAGCAGCACGAGGCTCGCGAGAGCAAACGCCGAATAACGAGTGAACTTCATGGCCGTCTCCGTCGCTTGCCGGCTCCCCCCAGGAGGACCGGACGATGCGCTGCATCCGACGGCATCCCGCCGATCTTGCGGCAGGATCAGAACCAGCATCGCGACTCCCCGCGCGACGGGTCGGCCAACAGCAATGTCGACGGCAGGTCTCCTGGCTCTCGGGTCGCTGCGTGAGACCACCTTCCCGGTTGCCCAGTGGTGTCTTGGCCTCACACTCGCCGATTACAGTTGCGGGGGCAGCCGCGGCTTGGGGTCGAAGACCCGCACCGTGTTCCCTAAATCTCTCCTTTCGGAGAACCGTCATCTGTTAGATACGGGTCGCGCCAAAGCCCGTCAATCGGAATCGTTCCCATGCCCCCTGCTCCGCCCCCCGACCTGCCGCGCCTCACCCTGGTGCTCGGCGGCGCGCGCTCGGGCAAGAGTCGCCACGCCGAGGCGCTGATCACCGCGCAGGCGCCGCCCTGGATCTATGTTGCGACTGCGCAGGCGTTCGATGCCGAGATGACCGAGCGCATCGCCCAACACAAGGCACGCCGCGCCGAGGGATGGCAGACGCGCGAGACGACGCAGGATCTCGCAGGTCTCATCCGCGCATGCGCGGAGCATCGCGCGCCGATCTTGATCGATTGCCTGACGCTGTGGCTCAGCAATGTGATGCTCGCCGACAGGAATGTTCCAGCGGCTTGCGCGGACCTGATCGATACGCTCGGCACTGCGCGTGGCCCGATCGTCGCCGTCTCCAACGAGGTCGGTCTCGGCATCGTGCCGGACAACGCGCTGGCACGCGCCTTTCGCGATGCCCAGGGCCGATTGAACCAGGACGTCGCAGCCGTTGCGGATCGCGTGATCCTGATGACGGCCGGGCTGCCGCTCATCTTGAAGTGAAGAGGACGAACCGATGACAGAGAACGACGACGACGCGCGTCACAAGGCCAAGATGGAGAATCGCAAGGCGGTTCAGGATGCCGAGGTCGCCTCGAAGACGGTCGAAAAAGGTCTGCTGGTCGTCCACACCGGCAAGGGCAAGGGCAAGTCCACGGCCGGCTGGGGCCTGATGCTGCGCGCGCTCGGGCGCGGCTTTCACATCGGCGTGGTGCAGTTCGGTAAGGGCGCGTGGGAGACTGGCGAGCGCAAGGCGATCGCGGCCTTCGGCGATCAGGTGTCCTGGCACACCCTGGGCGAAGGCTTCACCTGGGAGACGCAGGATCGCGCGCGCGACGTCGCCGCAGCCGAGCGCGCCTGGGCCAAGGCAAAAGAGCTGATGGCCGATCCTGCGATCCGGCTCGTGATCCTCGACGAGCTGAACATCGCGCTGCGCTACGATCATCTGCCGATCGCGGACGTCGTCGCCACGCTCGCCGCGCGCCGCCCCGATCTGCACGTCGTCGTCACCGGCCGCAATGCCAAGCCCGAGCTGATCGAGGCCGCCGATCTCGTCACTGAGATGACCCTGATCAAGCATCACTTCGCAGCTGGCGTGAAGGCGCAGGAAGGCATCGAGTTCTAGTCCATGGCTGCGCGCGCGATCATGTTCCAGGGCACCGGTTCCGACGTCGGCAAATCGCTGATGGTCGCCGGACTCGCGCGCGCGCTGACTCTGCGCGGGCTGACGGTCGCGCCGTTCAAGCCGCAGAACATGTCGAACAACGCCGCCGTCACCGCGGACGGCGGCGAGATCGGCCGCGCCCAGGCGCTGCAGGCGCGGGCGGCGCGCCGGCCGATGACGGTGCACATGAACCCGGTGCTGTTGAAGCCGCAGAGCGAGGTCGGCTCGCAGGTCGTGGTGCAGGGACGCGTGATCGGCAACGCCAAGGCGTCGGCCTATCAGGCGATGAAGCCGCAGCTGATGGCGGCCGTGTTGGAGAGCTTCCATCGCCTCGCCGCCGACGCAGACATCGTGCTGGTCGAAGGCGCGGGCTCGGCATCGGAGATCAACCTTCGCGCGGGCGACATCGCCAACATGGGCTTCGCGCAGGCGACGCAGACTCCGGTCGTGATCATCGGCGACATCGATCGCGGCGGTGTCATTGCGAGCCTCGTCGGCACCAAGGCGGTTCTCGCGCCGGACGATGCCGCCCTCGTCGCAGGCTTTTTGGTCAACCGATTTCGCGGCGATCCGGCGCTGTTCGCAGCGGGCATGAACGAGATCGCGGCACGGACCGGCTGGGCATCGCTCGGGCTCATTCCGCATTTTTCGGATGCGCGCCGGCTGCCGGCGGAGGATGCACTCGGCCTGCCCGGACATGGCGCTGCAGGCGGACAACGCCCGAAGGTCGTCGTGCTCGCCTATCCCCGCATCTCCAATTTCGACGAGTTCGACCCGTTGCGGCTCGAAGATGGGATCGATCTGCAGTTTCTGCGGCCGGGTACGCCGATCCCAGGCGATGCGGCCGTGGCGATCCTGCCGGGGTCGAAGGCCACCATCGCCGATCTCCAGGCCTTGCGCGAGACCGGCTGGGACATCGATCTCTCGGCACATCTGCGCCGCGGCGGCCGCGTGCTCGGCATCTGCGGTGGCTACCAGATGCTCGGACGAAAAATCAGCGATCCCGACGGCCATGAAGGCGCACCCGGTTCCGTCGCGGGGCTTGGCCTGCTCGACGTCGAGACGACCCTCACCGACGACAAGGCGTTGCGCGAGGTTCACGGCGCGCTCACCGAGGATCAGATCCCGTTCCGCGGCTACGAGATGCATATCGGCCGCACCGACGGGCCGACCGCTCGAGCTCCGTTTCTCACCTTCGCCGATGGCCGAAGCGATGGCGCGGTCGCGCGCGAGGGGCAGATCGCCGGTTGCTATGTGCACGGCCTGTTCGCCGATGACGGCCTTCGCGCGCATTGGCTCGGTCGTCTCGGGGCCGTCACGACCGGGCTGGCCTACGAGAGCGATGTCGAGGCGACCCTGGATGGGCTTGCGGCGCATCTCGAGCGCCACGTCAACGTCAGCGGAATTCTTGCGCTGGCGCGTAGGCCGACGCCGCGTCCTACAGCACCTTGACGAGGAAGATGATCGCAACGAACAGCGCCTGGATCACACAAGCGAACCGGTAGAGCTGGAGGGCGCGACGGATATCGGAGGCGTTCAGATCGGCGCGTCCGTCGCCCATCCAGGCATCTGTGACGAGGTGCCCGTGATAGACGCGCGGCCCGGCCAGACGCAGCCCCAACGCGCCGGCCATCGCGGCCTCCGGCCAGCCGGCATTGGGCGAGCGATGGTTCGAAGCATCGCGCGCCACGGCATGCAGCGCCGACGAAGAGGATGCACCGGGAACCACGCGCGCAGCTGCTGCAATCCACACGGCGGATAGGCGCGAGGCCGGCAGGTTGATCAGATCATCGAGCCGCGCCGCCGCCCAGCCGAACGCGCGGTGGCGATCGGAGAGATGGCCGATCATGCTGTCGGCGGTGTTCACCGCCTTGTAGATCAGGACGCCGGGAAGCCCGCCCATGAACAGCCAGAACAATGGCGCCACGACACCGTCGGAGAAATTCTCGGCGAGACTTTCGATCGCCGCGCGCGACACGCCGGCTTCGTCGAGCCGCTCGGGATCGCGCCCGACGATCATCGCCACGGCGCGACGGCCACCCTCGAGCCCGCTCGTCTCCAATCCCTCCGCGACGGCTGCGACATGCGTGTCGAGACTGCGCTGCGCCAGCAGGCTGCTCGCCGCCACGCCGAGAATGAGCGTCGCGGCGATGTCGCCGAGAGCCGCCGCCAGCAGCCAGGTCGCAACCCCGCCGACGGCCGCCATTCCGGCCACGAGCAGGACGACGAGCGCGACGCCGAACGCCTGGCGCAGCGCGAAGCTGTTGCCTGCCCTGTTCCAGCGATCATCAGCCCATGCTATCAGCGCGCCCATCCACATCACGGGATGACCGATCCGCTGCACCAGCATTTGGGGATAGCCGACCGCCGCCTCGAAGAGGAGCGCCGTGAGCGCGAGTGAGACGAACATCGATCTCCGCTAAGGGATGGACATGGACGACAGAGCGACTAGCACGCGCGTGGATCAGCCGGAAGCCATCGTTCACGGCGGCGATCTCGACGCGATCAGCCGCCGCTACCCGGATGCGCCACAGCCCTGGATCGACCTGTCGACCGGCATCAATCCCGTCCCCTATCCTCTGCCCGAGCTCCCGCCGGCAAGCTGGGCGCGCCTGCCGAGCAAGGCCGAGCAGCGCGCGCTGCAGTCTGTGGCCGCGGCGCGCTACGGCGTAGCGGGCGAGATGATCATTGCCGCGCCGGGCACTCAGGCGCTGCTGCAGATCATGCCGCGGCTGCGCCCGCGATCGCACGTCGCCGTGCTCGCGCCCACCTATGAGGAGCACGCGCTGTGCTGGCGCCGCGCCGGCCATCGGGTCGAATTGGTCGATGATCTCGATGCGCTCGCCGCGGCCGATGTTGCAGTGATCGTGAATCCCAACAATCCGACCGGCCGCCTGCAGCCGCTCGATGCGCTGGGCCGCCTGGCGTCGACCCTGCGCCGGCGCGACGGCCTGCTGGTCGTCGACGAAGCCTTTGCCGATCTGTATCCGCACGAAGCAAGCCTTGCGGCCGATCTGCCGCCGGCCACGATCGTGCTGCGCTCGTTCGGCAAGGTCTACGGGCTTGCCGGTATACGCCTCGGCTTTGCGATCGGCCCGGACGACATCATCGGGCACATCCGGGACGAGCTCGGGCCGTGGGCGGTCTCGGGTCCAGCGCTCGCCATCGGAACGGCCGCACTAAGCGACGACGCCTGGCTGCACCAGACACGCGCGCGCCTGGTGCATGATTGCGCGCGCATCGATGCGCTTCTATCCGACGCCGGATGCACGGCGATCGGCGGCACGCCGCTGTTCCGGCTGATCGCATCGGTCAGCGGGTCCGACATCGCCGAGCGCCTCGCGCGTCACGGCATTCACGTCCGCCGCTTCCCGGGGCAACCGAGCTGGCTGCGTTTCGGCCTGCCGGGCGATGAAGCTCAGTGGCAGCGGCTCACGCAGGCGCTTGCCGGCTAGCCGAGCACGCAAGCTGCGAGCAGCAGCGTCTCCGTCACCTCGATGCTGGCGCCATGACAGTCGCCGGTGATGCCGCCGAGCCGCCATTGCCAGTAGAAGGCAATGACCGGAATCAGCACGATGGCTATCAAAGTCGGGACTGCACCGGCGAGCGCGCCGATGGCGAGAACGCCGCCCCATCCGACAATCCAGTTCCAGCCGACGCTGTTCGCAACGCTCGCACCGAGCCCCGGCTTCAGCGACAGCAGCGTCTTGGTGCAGACCAGTGTGCCCAACCGCGCCCAGGCCGGGATCAGCACGAGCGCCCAGGCCGTCGGCCCCGTGGCCAACTCTGCGATCAGCACCAGCTTCGCAGCAATCTGTAAGGCGATCGCCACCACGGCGAAGCTGCCGGCATGGGGGTCGCCGAGCACCGCGACGAAGCGTTCAGGCTTGCCATGCGAGGCACCGAACGCATCGGCAACATCGCCGAGCCCGTCGAGATGCAGCGCGCCGGTGATCCAGATCCAGGCGATCAGGACGGCGAGCGCGACGATCCACGGATCAGCGCTTTGAAACACCCGGGCGATGACAGAAAGACAGGCGCCGATCACCAGCCCCACGGCAGGAAACCATACCGACGCCCGCGCGAGATCGTCGGGCCGGGACTCCGCCACACGCGGTGTCGGCAGACGCGTCAGGAACTGCAGAGCGATCCAGAATTCACGCAGGCTCATGGCTGGATGATCTCGACGATTTCGGCCCACGGCGCGCCATCCGGGCCGTGCCCAGCCTCGAGCGTCAGACGGGTGCCGGGATGAATGCGCAAGCTCCAGAGTTGAGGCAAGGGCCAGCCGAGCAGATGCGACAGCGCAGCGCGGATCGCGCCGCCATGCGTGACGACCAGAACCGCCGCAGGCTCCGCCGTCGCGAGGATGCGATCCACGGCGCGCGACACCCGTACTTGCAGATCGGCCCAGCTCTCGCCGCCGGGTGCGGCGACCAAGGGATCCGCGTAGAAGGCATCGAGCAAGGCGGCCTGCTCCGGTTCACTCACGATGTCGCTGCGCTTGCGCCCGTCCCATTGTCCGAAATGCAGTTCGCTCCAATCTGGATCAACCTGCAGCGCGCAGCCGGCCTGTCGGGCATATTCGTCCGCCGCCGCCCGCGCTCGCATCAATGGGGAACTCACGACCCGGCTCCATTCCCCGCTTCGAGTCTGCCGCCGGAATTGCTCCCAACCCGCCTCGCTCAGCGGGGGATCGGTGCGGCCGTCGAGATGGCCGTTGCGCCCGGTGGTGCCATGCCGCAGCAGGTCGAGCCGCATCAGGCCTCGCGTCCCGAGACAGCCGCCTCCGCGAAGGTGGCCATGCCGTTGTGAAGCGCGCAGGCGAGCCTCAGGATCGGTAGCGCCGTCGCAGCGCCCGAGGCCTCGCCGAGCCGGAGATCGAGATCGATTAGCGGACGGGCACCAAGGGCGTCGAGCACCACGGCATGGCCGCGCTCGGCCGAGCGGTGCGAGAACAGCAGCCAGGGCCGGCACGACGGATTGAGCCTCGTCGCCACCAGCGCCGCGACCGAGACGATGAAGCCGTCGACCAGGACCGGCCAGCTCCGCTGTGCGGCGGCGACGATCGCCCCGGCCATCGCGATGATCTCCAGGCCGCCGACGGCCGCCAGCACCTCCGCAACAGGCGTCGCCGCGGTCAGGCCATGGCGCGTCAACGCGTCCTCGATGACCTTTGCCTTTCGGGCTCGCCCCTCGGCATCAAGCCCTGTGCCACTACCGACGATGTCGGCGGGCGCGCACGCCAGCAGCGCAGCCGCGATCGCCGCCGCTGAGGTCGTGTTGCCGATGCCCATCTCGCCGAAGATCACGAGGTCAGGCGCGTGGTCGGCCTGGCGTGCGACGGCCCGTAGCCCCGCCTCCGAGACAAAGGCCACGTCCGCCGGCGTCAACGCCTGCTCCACGCTGAAATCGCGCGTGCCGCGCCGCGGCTTGTCGACGACCACGCCGCGCATCTGACCATCCGCCAGCGTGCCCACGTCGACCACCTCAAGCGGACATCCCAGGCTGTGCGCCAGCACCGCGATCGCCGCGCCGCCGCCGGCGAAATTGTGCAGCATCTGCACCGTCACTTCCGGCGGATAGGCCGAGACCCCCTGGGCCGCGATCCCATGGTCGCCGGCGAACAGCACCACCGGGACACGCTCAGCCGCAGGCTTCTCGGCGGCCTGCAGCGCCGCCAGTTCGACCGCGACCTCCTCCAGCCGTCCCAGCGCACCGAGCGGCTTGGTCAGTTGCGCCTGGCGCGCCAAGGCCGATTCGCGGTGCGCCCCGGATGGCGCCGGACACTCCGAATTGATCCAGTCAGGGAGCACGATCTGTCCTTTTGGCGTTGCTCGGTGCCGGACGATTGCCACCGTATCACGGCCAGGACAAGCGCCGCCGTGCGTCAGGTGCAGGACGTGAAACAGCCGGCACCGGCATTCCTCCACGGCCCACTTTGTCATCCAACTGTCATCGAACCATCCGACAGGTGGCTGCCCTACCCAGCCCGAAAGATGCCCATGGATTACTTCCGCCGCTTCACCTTCCTGTTCGCCGCGCCCGTCTTCGAAACCGACGACCTGGCCGGCGTCCGCTTCAACCAGATCATCGAGGAGATCCAGCGCTCGGGCTTCGAGGTCGTCCGCGCCCGCAAGCTGGAGGATGCCGAGATCGCGGTGCAGACGGATGCGGCGATCGGCTGCATGGTGGTGGACTGGGGCAAGAAGGGGCTGGAGGGCAAGACGGCGTCGCTGATCAACCTGATGCGCCGCCGCGGCCTGGACTTCCCGATCATCCTCCTGATCCGGCGCAAGCGGTTCGAGGATCTGCCGGTCGAGGTGCTCGACTTCATCGACGGCTATGTCTTCCTCTCCGAGGAGACGCCGGCGTTCATCGCCAAGAATTTGATCAGCCGGCTCAAGCAATATGCCGAGACGCTCAAGACGCCGTTCTTCGGCACGCTGGTCGACTATGCCGAGGAAGGCAACCAGCTCTGGACCTGTCCCGGGCACAATGGCGGCGTATTCTACAGCCGCAGCCCGATCGGGCGGATCTTCGTCGAGCATTTGGGCGAGGCGGTGTTCCGCGACGACCTCGACAATTCCGTGCTCGACCTCGGCGATCTCCTCACCCATGAAGGGCCGGCGCTGCGCGCGCAGAAGGAGGCGGCTCAGATCTTCGGCGCCGAGAAGACCTATTTCGTGCTCAACGGCACCTCGACCTCCAACAAGGTCGTGCTGGGGGCGCTGGTCACCGACGGCGACCTTGTGCTTTTCGACCGCAACAACCACAAGGCCGCCCATCACGGAGCCCTGCTGATCTCCGGCGGAATCCCGGTCTATGTGCCCACCGTCCGCAACGCCTGGGGCCTGATCGGGCCAATGCGCTGGGACCTCCTCGACGAGGAGCACCTGCGGCAGCAGATCCGCAACAATCCGCTCGTCAAGGACCCCGATGCCTGGCGCAAGGAGCGGCCGTTCCGCGTCGCCGTCGTCGAGGAGTGTACTTACGACGGCACCATCCACAGCGCCGAGATGATCCTCAAGCGCATCGGCCACCTCTGCGACTACATCATGTTCGACGAGGCCTGGGCCGGCTTCATGAAGTTTCACCCGCTCTATGCCGGCCGCTTCGCGATGGGCCTCTCCGAGCTCGGGCCGGACGCCCCCGGAATTATCGCGACGCAGTCGACCCACAAGCAGCTCGCGAGCTTCTCGCAGGCCTCGCAGATCCACATCAAGGACCGCCACATCAAGGGCCAGCGCCGCCGGGTCGAGCATCGCCGCTTCAACGAGAGCTTCATGCAGCACGCCTCGACCTCGCCCTTCTATCCGCTGTTCGCCTCGCTCGATGTCGGCGCGCAGATGATGAAGGGCCGCTCGGGCGAGGTGCTGTGGGACGACACGATCCGGCTCGGGATCGAATTGCGCAAGAAGATCCGGGCGATGCGCCGCGAGTTCGACGAGAAGGAGAAGGATCCGGCGCGGCGCTGGTTCTTCGAGCCGTTCGTGCCGGACCGGGTGTCGATCCCCGATGCCGCGAGTCCCGGCGGCCGCCACGACGTCGCTTGGGAGGCGATCTCGACCGACCAGCTCGCGACCGACGCCACGCTCTGGCAGCTCGCGCCAGGCGAGGCCTGGCACGGCTTCCCGGACCTCGCGCCCGGCTTCGCCATGACCGATCCGAACAAGCTGACCCTGCTCACCCCCGGTTTCGACCGTTCCACCGGCGGCTATGCCGAGCACGGCATACCGGCGCCGGTCGTGGCGCAATATCTGCGCGAGAATCGCATCGTCGCCGAGAAGAACGACCTCAACTCGCTGCTCTTCCTGCTCACTCCCGGCGTCGAGGCCAGCAAGGCCGGCACTTTGATTAGCGGGCTCGTCGCCTTCAAGCGGCTGCATGACGACAACGTGCTGCTCGACGACGCCATCCCCGAGTTCACCCGCAAGCGCTTCGCGCGCTACGGCAAGACCCGGCTGCGCGACCTCTGCGGCGAGATGCACCGCTTCTACCGCGAGGCCGAGGTCAGCGCGCTGCAGGCGAAGCAGTTTCAGCCGCAGCATCTGCCCGAGATCGCGCTGTCGCCGCGCGAGGCGGCCCGCGCGCTGATGCGCAACGAGGTCGACTACCTGCCGATCGACCAGATCGCCGGCCGCATCGCGACCACCCCCTTCGTGGTTTATCCGCCGGGCATCGCCACGATCGTCCCTGGAGAGCGGTTGTCCGATCGCGCCAAGCCGATGATCGATTACCTCAAGATGTTCGAGCGGGCGTTCAACACATTCCCCGGCTTCGACGTCGAGATTCAGGGATTGTATAAGGAGATCGACGAGTCTGGCCGGATCCGGCTCTATACCTATGTCTGCGCAGAGTAATCTGACCATGGACACCCCGATCGCGGCGCTCGAGACCGAACCGCAAGTCCTCGTCCGCCCGTCCCGTGACGAGGACGTCGAGGCGATGCTCGCGATCTACCGCCGGCACATCCGCCGCGGGGTCGAGGACAGCGCCGCCAATACCGGCGCGCCGGAGCCGGATGATCTGAAGCAGCGGCGCAAGAATCTGCGCAACCACCGCTTGCCGCATCTCGTCGCGACGTTTCGCGGCGAGGTCGTGGGCTATGCCTATGTGGTCCAGTTCCGGAAGCGGCCGGCCTATCGCTTTGCGGTCAAGCACTCGATCTACGTCCATCACGAGCATCTCGGCCGCGGCGTCGGCCGGCTCCTGATGCAGGCCTTGATCGATGCCTCCGCCGCCGCCGGCTATCGGCAGATGATCGGCTATATCGATGCCGACAACACCGCTTCGCTCGGCATCCACGAGCGCTTCGGCTTCGTCCGGGTCGGCCTGCTGCCCGGCGTCGCCTACCGCTACGGCCGCTGGTCGGACACCGTGATGGTTCAGCGCTCGCTCGGCCCCGGCGCCGCCGAAGCGCCCGCCACGCCCGGCCGCTGAGTCACGACGGGAAGTCGGCCGCCTTCACCTGCATCCGGTCGGCATGCAGCGACCAGTCGTGCAAATTCTGCGTCTTGCAGAACTCCTGCTTGGCAATCTCTGCCGCCTCGCCTTCGCTGTCGGCCTCAACCTCCAGCGTGCTCTGGCAGATTTCGCACTGGCGGCCGTTCTCGCCCAGAACGTCCTTCATGAAGTGGATGACATAGCGCGACATGCAACCTCCCTGCCCTTGAAGCAGTGCTCGAAGCTGATGTTACCGCGCTTGGACGCCGGCTGTTGACCGATATCAAGCGGCCGATGCAAATATTTGATGCGGCTGATGGAACCGGCTCAGGCGCCGACCGAGGGCAGGCTCGCGGCGGCGATCGCGACGAACCGGGAGACTGCGCGCCGCACGCGGCCGGGAGCGGACTTCAGGATGGCGTTCAGCTGGCGCATCGGATCCATTTCCCTTCTGTGCCGAGCGAAAGATCAGGCTCAAGCTCATGACGCTTCAGGGAAAGTGATGGGCGGCCGGCCGGCTGTCGAGACGGCGTCGGAAATAGCAATATCCGCTTCGCCTCGACCGCTCCGGAGAGAAGATTCATTGCTGCGCTGCAGCCGGCGACGCATGAAATCTTCTCCTCGCGTTGGACCCTTCCCAGCTACTCCGGCGTCACTCCGAACGCCTCGCGGAACCGGGCGCTGTAGCGCGGCCACGCCTCGGGGTTGATCAGCCGCGGCGGCCGGCTGCCGTCGAGCGCGGCGAGCAGCTGCTCGGCGGCGATCCGGCCCATGTTCTGCCGCGCCTCGCGGGTCACGCCCGCCGTATGCGGGCTCGCCAGGACATTGTCGAGCTGCAGCAGCGGATGGTCCGGCGGCGGCGGCTCCTTGGACCAGACGTCGAGCCCGGCCCCGGCGATGCGCCGCTCGGCCAGGGCCGCCAGCAGCGCGTCCTCGTCATGGATGAAGCCGCGCGCGGTGGTGACGAAATAGGCGCTCGGCTGCATCAGCGCGAACTCTGCCGCGCCGATCATGCCCCGGCTTTCCCGGGTCAGCGGGCAGTTGACCGAGACAAAGTCGGCGCGCCGCATCAGATCATCCAACTCCACCTTCTCCGCACCACGCGCGGCGATCTCCTCGGCCGAGAGATACGGATCATAGGCCAGCACCGTCATGCCCAGCAGGCCGCGGCACAGCTCGGCCACCCTGCGGCCGACATTGCCGAGACCGACGATGCCGACGGTGCGGCCCTGCACCTCGTTGCCGATCAGGTCGTTGCGGTTGACGTCGCGATCGCGGCGCAGCCTGCGGTCGGACTGGATGATGCGCTTGGACAGCGTCAGCATCATGCCGAGCGTGTGCTCGGCGACCGAATGGGCGTTGCCGCCGGACTGGTTGACGACCAGGACGCCGGCTGCCGTGCAGGCCTCGACATCGACCGGATCGTAGCCGGCGCCGTTGCTCGAGACGATCAAGAGGTTCGGCGCGCGGCGCAGCAGGTACGCATCGACATGAAAGCGCGGGGCGAGCTCGTCGCGGGCCGCGCCGATCTGGTAGGCATGGGCCGCCGCGAGGATAGGCGCCGTGTCGGCCTCGGCACTCTCGTTCTCCAGCCGGTCGAGCCGGACGTCGGGGCGCGCCGCCAGCAGCTCGCTGAAGATCGGATGGGCGAGATATTTGACGTAGAACACGCGCTTGGAATTCGCGGCCATGGCCGGGCGACCTCCTGGTTTTTTGCTGCTTGTCGACACGAACGGCGGTTGCCTGACCGGCCGGGCCGGCATGTTGACAATCGATCCCGCGCCGTCAAGCTCGGGCCGACACGCCGCCGGATCAAGCACGGGAGGAACCCATGGCCACTGACGCCGATGCGGCGCGCGCATCATCCGGACACGGCTGGCCCGAGATCATCCTGCGCGCCTTCAAGCGCAACGAGGTCTCGCTCGTCCCCTATGTTCCCGACCGTGTCCTGACGCCACTGATCCAAAGCCTGCACGACGATCCGTTCTTCACCACCTTCGCGACCGCGCGCGAGGAGGAAGCAGTCGGCATCCTGACCGGGGCCTGGATGGGCGGCCGGCGCGGCGCGCTGCTGATGCAGACCTCCGGCTTCGCGACGCTGCCGAACGTGCTCGCCTCGCTGGTCGTGCCCTGCCAGATCCCGCTGATCATGCTGGTCTCCGAGCGCGGTACGCTCGGCGAGTTCAACTACGGCCAGTCGCTGGTGTGCCGGACGATGCGGCCGGTGCTCGATGCGCTGGCGATGGAGCATCACACCATGACCCGGCTCGACGAGCTCGAATTCATCGTCGACCGCTCGATCAAACAGGCGGTGGCGACGCAGGCCCCGGTGGCGCTGATCCTGTCGCCGCTGCTCACGGGCGGAAAGGTGTTCGCATGACCGCCGCCATCAGCAACACCAAGATCATGAACCGCCACGATCTCACCTGCCGGCTGGTCGCCAAGCTGACGCGCGAGGAGGCCGTGATCGGCGGCATCGGCAACACCAATTTCGATCTGTGGGCGGCGGGCCCGCGGCCGCAGAACTTCTACATGCTCGGCAGCATGGGACTGGCCTGCCCGATCGCGCTCGGCGTCGCGCTGGCGCAGCCGCAGCGCCGCGTGTTCGCGCTCGAAGGCGACGGCTCGCTGCTGATGCAATTGGGCTGCCTGACCACGATCGCGTCGCTGGCGCTGAGCAACCTGACTATCATCGTGATGGACAACGGCATCTACCAGATCACCGGCAGCCAGCCGACACCGGCCAAGCAGGCCGATATCGTCGCCATTGCTGCTGGCTGCGGCATCGTGTCCAGCCATTGGGCGGCCGACGAGGCGGACTTCGAACGGCTGGTCGATGCTGCGCTCGAGCTGCCAGGCCCGATGCTGATCGCGGTCAAGATCGACGACAAACCGGGCGTCGGCGCCACCCACCGCGATCCGGCGCAGATCCGCGAGCGCTTCATGCAGGGCCTCGGCGTCAGAATACCGATTTGAAGATCCTGCGACATCCGCGCGCTACCCCGCCTGGGGCCACGAAATGTCATGAAGCAGCCCGCTTGATCACGCTAGATAGGTGCTTCATCACCCGCACCGTTAACTACACCTGTGCCTCAAGCCGGTGTGAGCGGAGTTCGCGGACCAGATCATGCTAAGCAGCCGGTTATGAGAATCGCATTTCGTGTCACGGCCTGGCTGCTCGCTGCAGCCGTAGCCTTCGCCACCTTGGGTCCTCCCAATTTTCGTCCGCATTCCCAGCTTGGCCAGGATGGCGAGCATGCACTGGCCTTCATCCTGGTCGGCCTTGCCTTCGGCATTGCCTATCGCACCCGCCGGCTCGCGGTGGCGACCCTGGCTGTGGGCCTGATCGGCCTGCTGGAACTGGCACAGCTCTGGGCGCCGGGACGGCACGCGCGGCTCGAGGATTTCATCGTCGACGCCGCCGCCGCCTGCATCGGCTTCGGCCTTGCGGCCGGGCTCGACTGGCTGGCGCGCCAGCTCGGCCCGCAACCGACCTGAACGCAGCGGGGCCCCGCCGCTGACGCGGCGAGGCCCCGTGATGTGACGGTTGTCAGATCATTCGATGATCTTGATCACGCGACGGGTGCGCGGATCGACGATGACGCGGCGATCGTTCACGACGGCATAGCGGTACTCGGTGTAGCGCGGCACCGGCCGCAGCTCGACCGTATCCGGCAGCGGCTCGCCGACAACGACGCGCTCGCGCACCACGACGGACGGCGCACGCTCGGCATCGATCGAGTTGATCACCGCATTCGGGATCTCCAGGCCGGCGCCAACGGCCGCACCGACGGTGCCACCGACCATCGCGCCGACCGGACCGGCGACAGCGCCGCCGGCGGCCGCGCCATTGGCCGCGCCTTCGACAGTGGTGGACTGCGCAAAGGCAGCGGTGGACGCCAGCAGCGAAGTGGCGATCAGCGAAACGGCAAGACGGGTCCTCATCAATCTCTCCTCCAGTGGTTTCAAGGTGCCCGCTCAACACCGGGAGATCGCCTGCGGTTCCGGTTCCAAATGGCCGAAACTTCATGAGCCGTGGGGGAACGAATCTCGCGCAGGGAAACGCTGCATGACCCGCTCTGCGCCGAAGCCGGCGAGAGCGCTCATTGCTATCCACGCTTCAAACAACGCGCGCGCGTTCGCTCTCCCGCGGCGGATCACGCCCGAGTGTTGCGATCGATCGGCCCTTCGATGACTCGAGAGGGCGCAGGGAATGCCGGGTGCTGGCCGCAACCCATGGCCCGCCTGCGAACAAGAATGCAGGCGGCAGGTACCACAGGTTCAGCCGGTCAACCGGCATTCCCTGCGCGGCGGTCTTAACGCTTCCTTCGCGCTCTCCTCGGGGACCGGCTGATTGACCCCGTCACATCGTGCGAGACCAAAAGCCTCGTCACGCGCTTGACCTCGGCACCGGGAGGCCAGGACCACACGACTTCGCGTCCGTGATGCGTCGTTCGTCCACATGTGCAAGCACATGCTGCAACGTCTCACGGCCACCGCATCCCTGCCCCACGTGTCGTGACGATCGCGCGCTACGCCCCTCTCGGCGGAACAGGATGCGCGCATCATGCATTATTTCTGTAAAAGCGAAAGTCTTTTCTTCGCGCTCCCCGGTATGATGCGGAAGATGTTTGATCAAGCTTGCAAATTCAGCCCGCCGCCACGAGGTGTCGACGCGTCGCCGGAATGACCTCGACCGATCCGACGCCTTCCGCAACACCTGATTTGCCCGACGGGCACGCGCGATCGGCGCTCACGCCGGCACAGGCGCGGCGATCGCATCTCGTCCGCGACCTCTATGATCTCATGGTGCGAGACCCACCGCGGCCGGGGCGCTCCTCACCATGACGTCCGAGCACGGACCCTGCCGCACGCCAACCATGGATACGCAAAGGATCTCTTGAAGAGATGGACAGAAACTCGGCCACTTGACGAAGCGGAAGGAAAATCGGCGCGGCGATGCTGGTGCGCTCTCTCTCCCCGTTCTCTACGGCTGTCCTTACGGGGAGAGAATTGGGGTGAAGGACAGCCGCGGATCGGTGCTGGCTCCCAACGGTCTAGCTTGATTTCGAAGCTGGCCGATCTTGGGTTGGGATACGATTGAACCTGATCAGCATCGCTATCGGCAGTGCAACCGTGACAGCGAGTATTGGTAAGCCGATCATCGCGACCATCACGAGCATTCGGTTGACGCCGAACAGCCACGAAACGAATATTGCGAGTTCGATCGCCACGAGGCCAATCATACGGCTCCATATTCGTGCGCACATTCTTTGCTCCCAAGATGACGCCTGACCACATCTCGGGGAGAGCGATGAGACGGCGCGAGTTCATTATGGTCGCGTGGGCCTGCATGGCAGACATTTGCAAAACCCACGAAGATGAGGCGCATCGACGGACAACCGACTTGAAGAGTTATGAACACTGCGTAAAATAGAGAACCAGGGGAAGCGCTGAGAAGCCGACAAACCCCGCCATGACGGCACCGAGCAGAATGTTGTAGTTGATGTTCTCCAAGTAGGTGCTTGGAAGACCCATGTCGTCGAGCCGTGCTTTCGTGGCCGCGATCTGGTCGAGACTTCTCCGCCACGATATCGACATCCATCCGAGAATCGCGGACACGAACACTGGGAGGGGAGCTCCGACGAGCGCCGGGCAAGACGAGCCTCCGGTGCTGACTCTCAGGGTGACAGTCAAAGCCGCTATTGCAAAGCAGATCACTGCGCTGATCCGCAAGATCTTACAAAATGACGGCTGATCAAACATAAAAGGCACCTCGATCCGAGTAATATTCTAAAGGCATATTGCTTGAAATAGTGTCAAAGCTCTCGCTGACTGTCTTTCCATCCCGGGCCTCTGGAACGGCGCTGGGTATTTCTGCTGTTGGCGTGTAGGCTGACATTGTCTGCCGGAGGGCGCGATGGCTGCATTCGCCCCTGGACGACCTTGTGCCCACCTGGCGTTTGAGGAAGAGACGAAGTCCTACGGTTGAGAAATCGCGGTGGACTTGCTAGAGTTATCAACCGAGCGCCTTCGGTTGCGAACGCCTCGAATTGAGGATGCGGACGCCATCCAACCGATTGTGGCGGACCCGCGTGTTGCTCTGACAACGGCATCGATCCCCCATCCTTATCCGGATGATGGAGCCAACGGCTTCATTCTGCCCGCCCTTCTGGCCGAAGGCCAATCCATCGACTTCAGCGTGACCGTTTCGGAGAAATGGAATAGTCAGTCACGGCAGGCAGCACAAATGGGTTGAGGATGCCCCAGCGGGATCGAACGTCTGTGGTCGAAAGCATTCACGACAACGACAAGATCGAGCGCCGGCAAGATGAACAGTCTCTGGCCGCCGCTACCGAAGCCGGCGATCCAGGCCAGATCTCGACCATTGAGCAGGGAACGGCTAAGCCACCAGTGATAGCCGTAATAGAGCACCCCGTGCCCCTCGGTATTCATCCGCAGCGCTCGAACCGGCGACCCACCGAGCAGGTACGACCTGACTGCCGTCCCAGCTCCCGTCGGCCAGCATGAGCTGACCCAGCTTGGCGAGATCGCGAGGCCGTAGCCGCAAGCCGGCAAAGGCCGCAGGCTCGGTGTTACCGGGAAAGCTCAACCACTCGACATCCGTGATGCCAAGCGGACCGAACAGCTTCTGCGCGGCAAATGCATCGATCCACCTGCTCGCGATGTCCCATGGGCTGCAGTGGGATGAAAGCGCGGCTGGAAGAGCCGGCGCAACAACGAACGGCAACTGCTCGAAGCCAACGACCCGTGCCGCTACGTGCTGGAGCAGCCGATGGCGTTCACCAGCGGGTCGGCGCCCCCGTCCAGGTCGACCCGATAGACCTCGGTGCTACCGCTGTGAAGACGGCTGACCTTCACAGGCTCAAGGGTTGTATCGAGCTCCCGCACAATCCCTCGAACATGCTGGAGACCCAGATCAAACGTCAGTCGTCGGGTCGGCGCCACCGTCATCGTCTCCGAAGGAGAGCTTCCAGCTAACGACTTCGAGCGAAGGCTGCAACCCTGAGCGGTGAGAGACGATCGCCCCCCCCCCCCCGCGCCCGCCGGAACGGCGCATAAGAATTTTCAACCTTTGGATGCAATGCTTCCCCTGCGCGGTCGTCCATGCTCAATCGCGCATGACGATCCGCAACGCGTAGGCCGATGGTTCGCTAGAGGCGCTGTCGAAGCTGCCCGGCACGGGACAATTCACATCCAGGAGATCTGTCGTGACCGAAGACATGCCGAAGTCCGTCTGGTGGTTCGAGAAGCTGTTGTGGGGCTCCCTCCTATTCGGTTGCCTGATAGCCCCACTCGACTGGCACCGGATGGTCGCCAGGGCTGTCCACCAGGGCGCGAACGAGCACATCCCCGACTATCTCCTGACCACGGAATTCGAGGTGATGAACATCATGGTCCTTGCCGGCCTGTCTTCAACCATCCTCCTTGGGCTGCTTTTCGTGTGGCTTGCTGCACGGCGGCGGCTCAATTGGGTGCGCTGGCTCCTGGCAGCTATATTTCTGTTGGGGTTGCCGGCGGCCTTCGCAAATCTGACGGACGTGCTACCGGTCAACCCAACCGTCGCGGTGCTCTTGATCCTGCAAACGATCGTGCAGTTCACGGCGCTGGTGTTCGTCTTTCTGCCGAGCGCGCGGCCCTGGTTCTGGAAGGAGGAAGCTGGCGTGGCGAGCGCTTAGGGGGCCGGCAACCGTCATCCATAGCGGAGGCTGTCGCCTATATGCCAGTGTACCGTGCCGAACGACGTGGATGGCCGGGACGAGTCCGGCCATGACGATGCGGAAACAGACAAGGTCTTCCTGACAGCGTACTAAACTCCGCGACAGCATTGCGATGGATTGAAGTCGAGTACGCCCGCCTAGCTCTCCCACCAGCGCCGCGTCGCGTGGCAGGTCGCCAGCGCCCGCTGATAACCGGGGCGGGCGCGCAGCCGCGTCATGAAGGCCTGCACCAGGTCGTCGAACACGACGCCGACGTTCTTCCGCGCCATCTCGAGCGCATAGCCGACGGAGATGTCCGCCGCGGTGAACGCATCGCCTGCCATGTAGGGCGCCCGCTGCAGCTGTCGCGTCACCAGGCGCAGCCGACTCGTGAACACGCCCATCGCCTGACGCGCGCTCCAATTGTCGCGCTCATGCTCCGGCGCGAGGTGCCGCGCGCCCGAGACGAAATACAGCGAGGCGGCGAGGCCGGCCTCGCCGAGGTGGAGAAACTGCTGATAGGCCGGAAAGGCCGCATCCTGCGCGCAGGGTGCCAGCGTGGTCGGACCATGGTGCCCCAGGATGTACTCCATGATCGCGATGGACTCGACCATCGTGACATCGCCATCGCGGATCGCCGGGATGAACCCGGCCGGGTTGATCGTCAGGAACTCGGCGTCGTTCTCGGCGCCGGCGAGGAGATCGACGTCCCGAAGCCGGTACGGCAACTCCATTTCCTCGAGCAGCCAGACGACCCGGAAGCCCCTGCCCTCGCCGTACACTGTGATCATGCTCGCCTTGTCCTCTCTGATCCGCTCCACAGGACGAGGCTCGCTCGGCCAGCCCGACATCGGCGGCGGGATTTGTTCAGCTCTCCGAGCGGTGTTGTCGATGTTGCGACGCACTGCTCGCCATCCGCAGCCTCACCCGAGGAACACGTGTCCGAATGGCGCATTGTGCCGTGATATCGGACACCTCAAATGCTGCGAGACGTCGAAGCCAGCACAATCGCCAAAGTCACGGCGCGCCTCGTTCCATTTCTGGTCGTCTGCTATCTCGTGGCCTATCTCGACCGGGTGAATGTCGGTTTTGCCGCGCTCACCATGAATGCCGACCTCGGCCTGTCGCAGACCGCGTTCGGCTTCGGCGCCGGCATCTTCTTCATCGCCCAGGGTGCGTCCGCGCCCCGAATGATATGCTCCCCATCATCCTGACTGGAAATCTCGTCACGGAGATGGGCGCGACTCGGTCTCGGCGAATTCGAGCCGGTTGGGACGGGGGATCGGTTTGAGGCCGGCCAGGATGCTCTTCGCCAACTCCGCGCCGCTGCTTTTGACGTCGGGTTGGAGAAAATCGTCGAGCTTCTGGAGGTTGCCGAAGGCATCCTTCCATCCGAGCTCCTTTGCAACCGTATAGTAAGCGTAGGCCTTGACGTAGTCTCGCGCGACTCCGGCGCCATCATGGTAGGCGCGCGCCAGCCAGAAATGACAGAAGGCATTTCTATAGGGCACGCAAAGCTGCAGCAATTCGGCGGATCTCCTGGTGTCGAACCACGGCGCCTCGCGCGCAAATCTGCGGATGACGGCGAGCTCTCCAAGGGCGAAGATGGAGTGACCTTGCTGATAGGAGCGCTCATACCATTTGATCGCTTCCGGCAGGTCCGTGCTTTCCCGATTGCCATAGCGGTCCCTGAACCACCGTGCGAGCGCGATCTGCGCACTCTCGAAGCCGGCATCCGCCGCGCGCCGCAGGTGCTCGATCGTCTTTTCGGTGTCGCGGGTCAGGCCGCCGCGTCCGGTATTGATGCAGAATGCAAGTTGCGCCAGCACGACAGCATCGCCACCGATCTCCGCCGCCCTGCGCAGCAGATCCACGGCCTTGACGGTGTCGTATGTCCCGCCGAATTCGCCGCTGACGTATCCCGCCGCGGCAAGCCGCATCGCATAGGGATCGCCCGCCGCGACGGCGTCATCGATCAGCTTGCGGCCCGCCGCCTCGTCTTTGGGAACACCGCCCGCGCCGACGAACAGAATGCGCCCGAGCACGCTGTTCGCCTGAAGAACTCCTCCGGCCGCGGCCTCGCGCAGCAAGGTCTCCGCATTCCGTGTTTGATCGGTCGAGTTCGGGACCAGCAGAGCGAGCGCCGTCAGGTATTGAACGTTCGGATCGCTCACGGCCGCCGATTTCAGGACCTCGATCGCCTTCGCCCAGTCATAACGATAATAGGCGCCGAGCGCCGCGACGAGCTTCGGCTGATCTTCGAGGGCGGAGTTGCGAAAGTTCGAGCGGTCCACGCTGATCGTGACCTGATTGGCGATCATGGGCCTGGCGATCTCGTCGTCCCAGACGAAGCTGGCATGCCGGGTTGCTGCGCAGCCGGGAAGCGACGGGTTGGTACAATCGACCGGCTTTGCCCAATCTCCCGCCGGGCTTGACGCCTCGGACCCTCCTCGCCCCGCGAGCAGCCAGACCGCGAGAAGCATCGCGGTCACCTGGGGCCAGACGAACCAGGCGCGGCGGTACCAGGGGTCATATTGCCAGAACGCGATATGCAAGGCCGCAGCTCGCCCGATCGCGCTCATCTGGGATGTCCGCTCCAACTGCATGGCTCGATCAATTCGCTCAAGTCACCGACATCTCATCCTGACCAACGAGCTCGACCGCCAGAAATTTGAGCGCATCGCCGATCGGAATGAAGAAATTCAGACTCGTGCCCAATTTGGTTGCCGTCGAGCTGATTCCAGCAACACTGACGGCGACGACGTTGCCGCATCGGTCCACCAGGGGTCCTCCGCTGCTGCCGCCGTGAATGGCGGCGTCGCTCTGGATCAGCTTGAGATCATCCTGCGTCCGATAGGCGCTCACGATGCCTTTGCTGATCGTCGTCGCGAATTCCTCCTTGTGCGGCGTCCCGACCGCATAGACCTCGGCGGCGACATCGGGCGGATCGAGCCGCAACGGCAAGGCCGCCATTGCCGACTCATTCACCTTGATCAGAGCGACGTCGCGGGCCTTGTGCGACCGCAGCACCTCGCCGGGCATCTCACGGCCGGTCGTGAGCTTGACCGAAACGAATTTGCTGTCGTTGACCACGTGTCGGTTGGTCAGCAGATAACCGTCTCGCGAGATGAAGAAGCCGCTGCCGTGCCCGCCCGCCATCTTGATCGTCACCACGGCGGCCTGCACCGCGGATGTTCCATCCGACAGCGGAGTGGCCGAGCGCGGCAGCGCGGGGATCCTGATGACATCGTCGCTGATCATCTCGGCGACGGTCTCCCGATATCCGGATTTGTCGATAGCCACCTCGATATCAGCCAGCGTCAGCCGACGCACGTCCGCGCTGGGGTCGCCGGCGATGCGCGTGGCCTGGGCCTCGCGGGCGCGCTCGAGCAGCGTCCGCATCTCGCGGGCTTGTCCCCACGATGGCTGGCGCATCCCGACATCAAGCCAAGGATCGAGCCTGGATGACAGATCATCCGGCAGGATGAAGTTCTGCTGCTCGGACATGACCCGCAGAATGGCCGCGAGCTCGCTGGCCGAATAGGACGGAAACGCGATCGTCTTGGTGAAGCGGCTTGCAAGGCCGGGATTGCTGGCGATGAAGCGCGGCATTTCGCTGCCGTAACCGGCCACGATGACGACGATGCGGTCGCGGTTGTCCTCCATGAACTTCAGCAGCGTGTCGATCGCTTCCTGGCCGAAATCGTTGCCGGACCGCGCCAGCGCATAGGCTTCGTCGATGAACAGGATGCCGTCGAGCGCTTCCCTGCACTTGTCGAGCGTCTTGGCAGCGGTCTGGCCGACATAGCCCGCCACCAGACCGGAGCGATCAGTCTCGACCAGGTGACCTTTTCGCAGAACGTGGAGGCAGCGATAGATCTCACCGAGCGCGCGGGCGACCTCGGTCTTGCCCACGCCGGGCGGCCCGGTGAAGACCATGTGTCGGCTGATCGGCGCGACAGCAAGCCCCTGCTCCCGCCGCACGCGCTCGACCTCCAACGACGACATCAGGGCGTTCACCTCCTGCTTCACGGCCGTCAAGCCGATCATCTGCTCGAGGCGGTCCAGCGCCTGGTCGAGCGTGCGCTCGGGAGGCACAGCGGACTCGACCTTCAACCTTCGTCCGGCGCGAGGCAGCGTTGGGTCGGTCGAGGATGACGCCGCCTGAGCAGGTTCGAGGGCGGCAGGAACCGGCGCCGGCGCAGCGAGCGGGGGCGGAACATAGGTTCGCACCACGGGCACGCCGGCGCTTTCGAAGTCCGCCATCTCGATCTTGCTGATATCGGCAGCGGCGTCGACGGCCACGCGCAGGGACTGGGCTTCACTTGCTTTGTCGAGGAGGCTGCGCATCTCGCGCGCGTTACCCCAGCCTTCGCCCTTCCAGCGGGTTTCGATCCAGGGAATGAGGCTCTGCTCGAGGTCGTCGGGCAGTTCCGCGCCTTGTCGCGTGGCCATCAGCCGCAAGATCGCGGCCAACTCCTTCGGCTCATAGGCCGGAAACTCGATGGTCCGGTTGAAGCGGCTCGCCAGGCCGGGATTCATCGCGATGAAGCGCCGCATCTCGTTCGGATAGCCGGCCGCGATCACCATGATGCGATCGCGGTTGTCCTCCATGAACTTCAGCAGCGTCGCGATCGCCTCGTGGCCGAAATCCTTGCCCTCACCCGCGAGGGAGTAGGCCTCGTCGATGAACAGGATGCCGTCGAGGGCTTCCTTGCATTTGTCCAACGTCTTCAGCGCCGTCTGCCCGATATATCCGGCAATCAGATCGGCGCGTTGCACTTCCACCACGTGGCCTTTGCGCAGCACCTTCAACGATCGGTAGATCTCTCCCAGGGCGCGCGCAACCTCGGTCTTGCCTGCGCCGGGCGGCCCGGTGAACACCATGTGCCGGTTGACCTTGGGCACGGGCAGCCCCTGTTCACGGCGCTTGCGTTCGACCTCGATGCCTGCGAGCAGCTTGTTGACCTCTTCCTTGACGGAGCTCAGCCCGATCATCCGGTCGAGCTCGTCGAGCACTTCGTCGGCATTGCGGACCATGCCCGTCGCCTGCACGGTCAGCCGCCGCCCGGGCGTGTATCCCTCCCCGACCGGCACCAGTCCGAAGCCGGACGGGTCGCTGCCAAGCCGCACGGCGACATAGGTCAATGCAAAGCCGGCCAGCATGATCAGGAGCACGGCGCCGATCGTGAGCGAGTTCGCCCATGTCAATGCGCTGAAGGGGCCGGACTTCGGATTGAGAATCCACTGCGTGCCGATGGCGGCCACCATCATGGCGATGCACATCGCAACCATCGGGTGGCGAAAGAAACTCTTCATGATCGGCCATTCCCGCGCGCGGCGTCGTCGTCCCCCGTCAGGGCATTCACAGGCATGGGTTGCGTACCTGCCATCGGACATTGACGGCGTAGACGCCGTTGACGTCCTGAATGCTCCCAGGCGTCAGGTAGAACCCCACCTGATCCGCCTCCCCCACCAATGTCAGGACCCCTCGGCCCGCCGGATAGGGGGCTGGATACGGAATGGCGACGCGCTGCGGCACCGGAGTGAGCTTGATCGGCGGCGACAGATACGGGCCAGACCTGATACGAATCAATCCACCATTCCCGCTCGGTCGCTGTGTCAGCGTGACCCAAGCGAGCGGCGCTTTGCAATTCTTCGCATCGTCCACCGCAGCCTTCGCGGTGACCGGATCGAGGGTGGGAAGGGCCGCGTTGATCTCGGCGGGCTGGAGCACTTCGAGCGTGGATTCCTCGCCAAGTCCCGTGGACTTGTCGCCGTGGACGCGGGCCCACACGACCCCGCTGGCGATGCCAACGATGACGAGGCCGCCGGCGATGCCGATCAGAGTGCCGCGAGCGGAGCCCGAGCCTTTGCCGCGCGGCGGCTCCGGACGCGGAGCCCTGCCTTGTTCGGCCTCACCTATCGGAGGTTGTACGTCTGTTTCAGTCACGGTGCGGCATTATGCTTGTTGATGAAGCCGCAACATTATGATCGACGGCCGACCTGACCACAACCAGATTTCCCGCGACGCGAGACCGAAAGCGTGCAGCACACTTTCAAGCGGAAATGAATCTCGATAAGATTTTATGACAAACATTGTGACAGGACATGCGCCGGATCACACGTCGGTTTGAGACATCGCCGCCTCAGCTATCTGCGTCGGTCGGAAGCCGATCCGCCCGGCCCGAGCCGGGGCTCGCGATCCCGGCGCCCACGTGTCAGTCGGTCGATGCCGGCCCGCCCCTCGGCCGTGGCGCGCGCAATAGCCGGCTCGGCACCCCTGGATCGCCGCGGGCAGCGTGGCCATGAGATAGATGCGCGACAGCGGCTCTGCCTCGAGCTTGCACGCGGAGCCGGCAGCGGCGGGCTGAACCTGTCGATCGCCGACCTCAACTCGACGTCACGGCCGCGCGCTCCGTCAGCCAGCCGAGCCCCTCCTCGGTCTTCGTCCTCGGCTTGTACTCGCAGCCGACCCAGCCGGCATAGCCGATCGCATCGAGGTGGCGGAACAGATACGCGTAGTTGATCTCGCCGGTGCCGGGCTCGTGGCGGCCGGGGTTGTCGGCGAGCTGGATGTGGGCGATGCGGGCGAGATGCTTCTGTAGGGTGCGCGCGAGATCGCCCTCCATGATCTGCATGTGATAGATGTCGTATTGGACGAACAGGTTGTCGGACTCGACATCGGAGATCAGCTGCAGCGCCTGAGCGGTGCGGTTGAGGAAGAAGCCGGGAATGTCGAGCGTGTTGATCGGCTCGATCAGGAGCTTGATGCCCTGCGCCTTCAGCGCGGTCGCGGCGAAGCGCAGATTGCGCAGCAGCGTCTGATTGAGCTCGCGCGGATCGGCACCATCGGGCGCGATGCCGACGAGGCAGTTGAGCTGACGGCAGTCGAGCGCCCGGGCGTATTCGATACCGCGGCGGACGCCCTCGCGAAAATCGTCGACGCGGTCCGGCAGGATGGCGATGCCGCGCTCGCCGGCGGCCCAGTTGCCGGCGGGCAGATTGTGCAGCACCTGGGTCAGGCCGTGGCGGGCGAGCTGCTCGCGCAGCTCGGCCTTGTCGAACTCGTAGGGAAACAGATACTCGACGCCGCTGAACCCGGCCGCCTTGGCGGCGGCGAAACGCTCCAGAAACGGCAGCTCGTTGAACAGCATCGTCAGGTTGGCGGCAAAGTGCGGCATAGGGTGGTCCTCGACTGAATGCGTTGGCTGCGATCACGCCGGCTGCAGGGTGCGCTGCGACTCGGCCGGCGTCTCGTCCACCGGCAGGTCGAGCACCTCCTCGAACTCCACGACATTGTCGATCTCGGTACCCATCGCGATGTTGGTGACCCGCTCGAGTACGAACTCGACCACCACGGGCACCTGATACTCCGCCATCCATTCGCGCGCGGTCGCGAACGCCGCCTGCGCCTGGCGCGGATCGGTGACGCGGATCGCCTTGCAGCCGAGGCCTTGCGCCACCGCGACATGGTCGACGCCGTAGCCGCCGACCTCCGGCGCGTTGATGTTCTCGAACGACAGCTGCACCTGGTAGTCCATCGAGAAGCCGCGCTGCGCCTGCCGGATCAGCCCGAGATAGGCATTGTTCACGACGACGTGGATGTAAGGCAGATTGAACTGGGCGCCGACCGCGAGCTCCTCGATCAGGAACTGGAAGTCGTAGTCGCCGGACAGCGCGACGATCTCGCGCTTGGGATCGGCGGCGCGGACGCCGAGCGCGGCCGGCAGGGTCCAGCCGAGCGGGCCCGCCTGCCCGGCATTGATCCAATGCCGCGGGTGGTTGACGCTGAGGAACTGCGCGCCGCCGATCTGCGACAGACCGATGACGCTGACATAGCAGGTGTCGCGGCCGAACGCCTTGTTCATCTCGTGATAGACGCGCTGCGGCTTGATCGGCACCTGGTCAAAATCGCTGCGCCGGAGCATGGTGCGCTTGCGGTCCTGGCACGCCGCGGGCCATGCCTGCCGCTCACGCAGCTTCCCCGCCTTGCGCCACTCGCGCGCGACGGCGATGAACATCTCCAGCGCGGCCTTGGCATCGGAGACGATGCCGAGCTCCGGATTGAACACGCGGCCGATCTGGGTCGGCTCGATATCGACATGCACGAAGGTGCGGCCCTTGGTGTAGGTCTCGAGCGAGCCCGTATGTCTGTTGGCCCAGCGATTGCCGATGCCGAGGACGAAATCGGACTCCAGGAAATTGGCGTTGCCGTAGCGGTGGCTGGTCTGCAGCCCGACCATGCCGGCCATCAGCAAATAATCGTCGGGAATGGCGCCCCACCCCATCAGGGTCGGCACGACGGGCACGTTGACGGTCTCGGCGAACGTGACGAGGAGATCGCTGGCATCGGCGTTGATGATGCCGCCGCCGGCGACGATCAGCGGACGCTCGGCGGCGTTCAGCATCTCCAGCGCCTTCTCGATCTGCTTGCGGGTCGCGGCGGGCTTGTAGACCGGCAGCGGCGCATAGGTCTCGTCGTCGAACTCGATCTCGGCGAGCTGCACGTCGAGCGGCAGGTCGATCAGGACAGGACCCGGGCGTCCCGAGCGCATGATGTGGAAGGCCTGGCTGAACACCCGCGGCACCAGGCCGGGCTCGCGCACCGTCACCGCCCATTTGGTCACGGGCTTGGCGATCTGCTCGATGTCGACGGCCTGGAAATCCTCCTTGTAGAGCCGCGCCCGCGGCGCCTGGCCGGTGATGCAGAGGATCGGAATCGAATCCGCGATCGCCGAGTAAAGTCCGGTGATCATGTCGGTGCCCGCCGGCCCCGACGTGCCGATGCACACGCCGATATTGCCGGCCTTGGCGCGGGTGTAGCCCTCGGCCATGTGCGAGGCGCCCTCGACGTGGCGGGCGAGAATGTGGCGGATCGAGCCGCGCCGTTGCAGCGCGGAATAGAGCGGATTGATCGCCGCGCCGGGAACGCCGAAGGCGCAGGCGACGCCCTCCTTCTCCAAGATCCGCACCGCAGCATCGATCGCCCGCATCTTCGCCATCTCGCGCCTCCATCTTTTTGATGCGCGAGGATCGCTGCTGTGGGCAGCGATCTCAATTCAGTCGTCGATTTTTCCCACGATGCGGCATGCTCGGCAAAACGACGGATGACTCAGTTAGTTAGGATGACAAACAGCTGACATGTCCTAACAGCCTTGCCGTCGATCGACCTATTCGAACAACGGCGCGAGCTCCATCTGCGGCACCAGCACCAGGCCCTTGTCGGTGATACGAATTTCCGGAATGACCGATAGAGGAATCAAATTGAACCCCATGTAGGGAATGGTGCAGCCGGCCTCCGCCCACTCTTTCTTGAGCAGCTTCACTTCCTCCGCGACCGCGGTGACGCGCTTGTCAGAGAGCAGGCCGGCGATCGGCAGCGGCACCATCGCCCGCACCTTGCCATCGGCCACGACGCAGACGCCGCCCTGCTGCGCGCCGATCGCGGCGACCGCCGTCTGCATGTCGGCCTCGTTGGTACCGGCGACGATGATGTTGTGGCTGTCATGGCCGACGCTGGAGGCGACGGCGCCGCGCTTGAGGCCGAAATCCTTCAACAGGCCATGCGCGACATTGCCGGCCGACTTGCCGTGGCGTTCGATGACGGCGACGAAGCAGAGGCCGTGGCGCGCGAACAGCGTGTCCCAGTCGTTGGCCGGCTTGATCGCGACCTTCTCATGGATCAGCGTGATGCCCGGCAGCGCGGTCTTGATCGCGTTGACGGTGCAGGCCTTGGCCGGCAGCTCCGGCGTCAGCTTCATCTGCGCCGGCAGCTTCACGGTGGCATAGGCCGCCTTCGGATATTGGTAGCGCTGTGACAGCGCCTGATCGAGAAGCGACGTGATCTTTCCCTGGTCGACGACGAGTTCGCCGCCGTACCAGGTCGATTGCGGCTTGAGGCCGTCGTCGAGCAGCACAAGGTCGGCGCGGCGGCCGCCACCGAGGCCGCCGATCTCGCCGTCCATGGCAAAGCGCGTCGCGCCGTGCAGCGAGCCCATCGACCACGCCTGCTCCGGCGACATCCCGGCCTTCACCGCCTCGCGGACCACCCAGTCCAAACCGAACAGCATGAGATCGTCGGCATCGCGATCGTCGGTGCAGACCGCCGTGCGTTTGTGCGAGGCGCCGAGCTCGGTGATGGTGCGGATCGCCTGCGGCAGGCTGTGCCACGGCGTCGTCGGCGGCCCGCCGCGCAGAAAGATCCACACGCCGGCATCGAGCAGATCGTCGGCGATGTCGCGGTCGATCGCCTCATGCGTGTCGGTGACGCCGCTCGCGGCATAGGCGGCGACGAATTCGCGGCCATAGACATGGCCCGACACCGGCCGCCCGCGCTGCAAGGCGGCGGCGAGGATGGCGTGGCTGCGCTCGTCGCCCATGCAGACCGGCACGAAATCCATCTTCTCGCCGAGCGCCACCGCCTCCGGCCAGCGGTCGAACAGGCCGGCGATCTTGTCCGGCGTGAGATCGCCACCCGCGGTCTCCAGCGCCGCCGAGGTCGCCGGCACCGTCGAGGGCACGGTGAGGAAGATCGACAGCGGCGCCTGCCGCGCATCCTCCAGCATCGCCTCGACGCCGGCTGTGTCCATCACGTTGCCGATCTCGTGGCTGTCGCAGAAGATCGTCGTGGTGCCGTTGAGCAGCGCGGCTTCCGCATAGGCGCAGGCCGTCACCATGGAGGACTCGATATGGATGTGCGGATCCACAAGGCCGGGGGCGATGATGCCGCCGGCGGCGTCGTAGATCGTAAAGCCTGAGGGAAGCGCCTTGTGCGCCCCGGCCGGCTTCACCGCGGCCACGCGTCCGCCGGTGATCCAGAGCTCGCGGTCTCGGAGAATGCGCTCCGAATAGGTCGACAGCACCCGGGCGCCAGTGATCACGAGGTCGGGCGCCACGCGTCCTGAGGCGACGTCGGCCAATCGGCGCGTCATGGTGTGCAAGGGGGCGACGGAGAAGCGGGTGAGATTGGTCATGGCACAACTCGCTGGACGTGTTCGGGTGATCCGCCGCGATGCTCACGTGCGATGCTGGCAACTGCAAGCCCAAATAGGTCAGCCACCTGATCACGCTTTGAGCAGTCCCGCGTGGCCTTGCCTCTCCCCTCACCACCTTTGGTCGCCTGGGCTGCGGCAGCCGGGTGCTCGGGGGCCGGCCTCCAGAGCCGATGGTCACGGGCCATTCGCATCGTCTCGCGACGGTGCTAGTCTTGGAAGAGTGGATTACCCCGTTTTACAAGCGAGATATCGCCGTGCAATTCGAGAGAGCGGTTGTGGAGGCGGGGACCGAGGCAGTTCTTCGGTATCGGGCCATGGCCGGCAATCACCTCGACAACGAGACTCCGAAGAGCTTCCTGCGCAGCGTCATCGCGGAACGGCTATTCGAGCACCTCGGCTCGCACGCCCGTGTCGACCGGCTGTTCACAGCGATCGCCCTCGAGCTCGGCACGCCGCTCGACAAGGAGCTGATCGGATTTCTGGGCGGTCATCACGCGGACGTGGCTCTGTATGACGGCGATCGGCCGTCGACGCTCCTGCAGCTGGACATCTTCGATTCCGCGTCGCATCTTCCTCCTGGAAGTGCGGCACTCGATCGCGCGGACTTCTTCGCCCGGACCCAGAAGCTGCATGCGTCCGTCGGCATCATGATCTGTCCCTTCGTGGTGCCGCTCGAAGCGCGGATTGAGCGATTGCACGATTTGCTCGGCGGAAACATGTATGTCGGCGAGCGCCAAGCGTCGCAGGACGGCACGTGGCAATGGTGCTTCGCCTGTGCGTCGCTGGGAACGGCGCGCAGAGCGCCGTGACGGAGACAACGCTGCAAAACGTTCCGCGTCGGAGTGATTACACGCAGCTCAACTCGGATTTGAGCTTATGCGCCCTCTTGCAACTGCGGTGCAGTGCCGCCGCCTGCTCGACGCGTAGTTAAATGTCCGATAGAGCTATTGATAGAGACCAATGAGTTTCCGCAGCTCCGAGGCGACCCTCTCGACCGCTTTGGGCGCTGTATCCTGCTTGATGATAAAGCCCTCTTTAGCAACTCCGCTGATCCTGAACTCGCATTCGCCGGGATCACGACCGACGATTTCCACCCGCACGATAGCGGGGTTCATGTTGAAGATGCCAGCGCCGACAACCGCTCTGAGGACGCGCCCCGAATGCTCGATGTCGTCATCAGGCACCAGTTTCCCGAGTTTCGAAAGCGCCGCCGTTCCCAACTCAAGCGCTCGTTGGGCAGGAATTCGTTGAACGATCGTTTCCGTGCAGCGTTCGATCGGAAGATACTTCATCACCAAGCGTCCGCCCGCCATCAATTTCGACGCGATCCGAGCCGGCACAATCCCGCCGTACTCGCCGACCTTGTTGAGCCAACGATCGAAGATCTCATCATCGCTGATCGACATGGACATAGCTCCCAGGAACGGTCTGGTTGTGCAAATCGAAAAACTCGCGCTAACCGAGATTATCGATGCCGCGGGCGCTGCGGTCAATCGGGCTGCCGATCCTCGTTGCCACCAGGCGGCCCCCCGCCCCCAAGTGCCGCCGTCAGCTCCGCCGCAATATCCCGCACCATTCCCCCGACCATCGGCACCCGCTCCTCCGTCAGCCGGCTCGCTAGGCCCGAGACCGAGATCGCGGCCAGGGGCTCGCGGCAGGAATCGTGAACGACGGCGGCGATGCAGCGCAGGCCGAGCCTCGCCTCCTCGTCGTCGACGGCGTAGCCCTGGCGGCGGATGGTCTCCAGCTCGCGGAACAGGTCGCTGGCGCGGATGATCGACTTCTCGGTCAAGCGCGGCATGCCCTGGCGGTGGATGATGCCGTTGACGTCGTCGTCCGAATAGGTCGCGAGCACGGCCTTGCCCATGCCGGAGGCGACCATCGACAGGCGGCCGCCGACCTTGGTCAGCGAGCGCATGATCTCGCGGCTTTCGAGCCGCAGCAGCACCATCAGCGATTCATCGTCGACGACGGCGAGATTGGCGGTTTCGCGCGACTGATCGCGCAGGCGCCGCAGATAGGGAATGGCGAGCGCGACGAAATTGCGCCGGCGGGTGAAGATCGCGCCGACGGCGAAGCTCTGCGCGCCGACGTGCCATTTCGATTCCATCCTGTCGAACTGGACGAAGCGGCGCTTCTCGAGCGTCGTCAGCAGGCGATGCACGGTGGAGGTGGACAGGCCGGCGCGGATGGCGAGATCGCTGAGGCGATAGCCTTCGTCGTCCTCGGCGAGAATTTCCAGGATCTGCAGCGCGCGGCCGACGGATTGCACGCCGCCGTCGCGGGGCTCGGCCGCGGCATCTGCGCGTGGCTCGATCGTCTTGCGACGGATCACGTGGCGCCTCTCTGCGCGGCCCTCATGAGGCGGCGTCGTTGCAGGACGGACGGATCTTGCTTCGTCACGCTATCAAATAAAGTGCCGCCCCGGCGAGAGCCGGAGCGGCATTCGCGTCACGATGACTTAGAGCAGGCCCGCGCCGCGCGCCCACTTGTACTTCGCGCCTAACACCTCGACCGGCAGCTCGGTCGAATAGGCATAGGCCGGGATGCCGTTCTGGTAGAGATATTCGGCGGCTTCCTCGACTTCGACGTCGCCGGCGAGCGAGGCGACCATCGGCTTCACAAAACCCTTGGCCTCCATCTCCTTCTTCACCTCGACCATGTTGCGCGCGAACACCATCGGCGGGGTCACGATCGTGTGCCAGTAGCCGAGGATCAGGGCGTGGATGCGCTCGTCCGACAGGCCGAGCTTGACCGTGTTCACATAGGTGATCGGCGGCTCGCCACCGGTGATGTCGACCGGGTTGCCGGCGGCACCGAACGGCGGAATGAACTTGCGGAAGGCGGCATCGAGATCCGGCGGCATGCTCATCAGCGACAGGCCGTTGTCGACGACGGCGTCGGACAGCAGCACGCCCGAACCGCCGGCGCCGGTGATGATGAGGACGTTTTCACCCTTCGGCGTCGGCAGCACCGGCACGCCGCGGGCGAACTCCAGCAGCTGACGCAGCGAGCGGGCGCGGATGACGCCCGACTGCTTCAGCACGTCCTCGTAGATCTTGTCGTTGCCGGCGAGCGCGCCGGTGTGCGACGAGGCCGCCTTGGCGCCGGCCGAGGTTCGGCCGGCCTTGAGCACGATGACCGGCTTCTTCTTGGAGACGCGCTTGGCGGCCTCCGCGAAGGCGCGGCCGTCCTTGAGGTCCTCGCAGTGCTGCGCGATCAAATTGGTGTTGGGGTCCTGCTCGAAGAAGGCGAGCAGATCGTCCTCGTCGATATCGGACTTGTTGCCGAGACCGACGATCGCCGACACGCCCATCTTGGCCGAGCGCGAGAAGCCGATGATCGCCATGCCGATGCCGCCCGACTGCGACGACAGCGCCGCGTGGCCCTTGACGTCATAGGCGGTGCAGAAGGTCGCGCAGAGATTGGCCGGCGTGTAGTAGAAGCCGTAGATGTTCGGCCCCATCAGGCGGACATTGTACTTCTTGCCGATCTCGACGATCTCGGCCTGCAGCTCCGGCTCGTTGGCTTCGGCAAAGCCCGACGGAATCAGCACCGCGCCAGGAATCTGCTTCTCGCCGCATTCGGTCAGCGCGCCGGCAACGAACTTGGCGGGGATCGCGAACACCGCGGTGTCGATCACGCCCGGGACGTCCTTGACGCTCTTATAGGCCTTGTAGCCGAGGATCTCGGAAGCCTTCGGGTGGATCGGGTAGATCTGGCCCTTGTAGCCGCCGTTGATCAGGTTCTTCATCACGGAGTTGCCGATCTTGCCGTCCTCGGCGGAGGCGCCGATCACGGCGACCGCCTGGGGCTTCATGATGCGGTTCATCGCGGTGACGATTTCTTCGTTCGAGCGCGGCGCCGGACGGGGCTTGTAGTCGAAATCGACGACGATGCGGACGTCAGCGGCGATCGCGCCATTCTTGGTGGCGAACACCGGGTTGAGGTCGAGCTCGACGATCTCGGGGAAATCGCTGACCAGCTTCGAGACCTTGACGATGACGTCGGCCAGCGCCTCGCGGCTGACGGCATCGCCGCCGCGCACGCCCTTCAACATTTCGTGCGCCTGGATGCCGTCGAGCATCGACAGGGCGTCGTCCTTCGTCGCCGGGGCGAGACGGAAGGTCACATCCTTCAGCACCTCGACCAGCACGCCGCCGAGGCCGAAGGCGACCAGCTTGCCGAACGAGCCGTCGGTGATGGAGCCGACGATCACCTCGGTACCGCCGGTCAGCATCTGCTGCACCTGGATGCCTTCGATCTTGGCGTCCGCCTTGTACTTCTTCGCATTCGCGAGAATGGTCTCATAAGCCTTCTGCGCGTCGTCCGCGGTCTTGACGCCGACGATGACGCCGCCCGCTTCCGTCTTGTGCAGAATGTCCGGCGAGACGATCTTCATGACCACCGGAAAACCCATGTCGCCGGCGAGCTTCGCTGCATCACCGGCCGACTTCGCCAATCCCTCCTTCGGCACCGGAATCCCGTAGGCGTCGCAGACGATCTTGCCTTCGGGCGCAGTCAGGGCGGTGCGTTTGTCCGCCTTCACACGATCGAGCACGTCTCGGATCGTGGCCTTGGCGTTGGGGATGGCGTCAGACATTGGGGCTTCCTCCTGGGGGATTGCTCGTGGTTTATGGCATTTGGTATGCCAGAAGCAAACTTTGTCAAGCGCATCGAAGATGTGGAAACGCGGAAAAATCGCTCACCTTGACAGTCTGGCATCTGGCATGCCAAAAATATTGGACGCAAAATGCTGTACACAGTGATCTCCCAAGGAGAGGAGATCGGTCGTGTCGACAGAGAAAACGAACAAGGCATTGCCCATCATGGCCGAGGCTGACATCGCGATCGCTCGCATCGCCCCGGAGACGAGCTTCAAGAATAAGGCCTATGAGGCCTTGAAAGAAGCCATTCTGAAGATGGACATCTACGCCTCGCCCGAGCCTGTCATGCTCGACGAGCGCGCTCTTTCCGAACGCCTCGGTGTCAGCCGCACGCCGATCCGCGAAGCCATCGCGATGCTCGAGCAGGACGGCTTCGTGAAGACCGTGCCGCGCCGTGGCATCGTCGTGGTGCGGCGGACCAAGAGCGAGATCGTCGACATGATCCGCGCCTGGGCGGCGCTGGAGAGCATGGCCGCGCGCCTCATCACCACGATCGCGCGCAAGAAGGACATCACGGCGCTGCGCGACTACTTCAAGGATTTCGGCAAGGACCGCCCGCCGCAGGAGCACATCGAGGAATATTCCAAGGCGAACATCGCGTTTCATCAGGCGCTGATCTCGCTGTCGGAGTCGCCGGTGCTGGTCGACATGACCAACGACATTCTGCTCCATGTGCGCGGCTATCGCCAGCTCACGATCGGCCGCACCGACCGTATCGCGGCGTCCCTGCCCGAGCACCTCGCGATCATCGAGGCGCTGGAGGAACGCAACACTGAGCTCGCCGAAAAGCGCGCCCGTGATCATACGCTGGGCCTCGCGACCTATGTCGAGACGCACGGCCAGGAACTATTCAGCTAGCTATTCAGCTAACTTCAAACAGAAGACGCGGAATGCGCCTTCATAGACGACCAGGGAGAGGCGCATGCCGCAGACAGCCATGAAGACCGAGGTGGAAACCCACGAGGAGCTGACGGACGGCTTTCATCTCGTCATCGACGCGATGAAGCTGAACGGGATCGACACGATCTACAACGTTCCGGGGATTCCGATCACCGATCTCGGCCGCATGGCGCAGGCTGAAGGCATCCGCGTGCTCTCCTTCCGTCACGAGCAGAACGCCGGCTACGCCGCCGCGATCGCCGGCTTCCTCACCAAGAAGCCGGGCGTCTGCCTCACCGTGTCGGCGCCGGGCTTCCTCAACGGCCTCACCGCGCTGGCGCATGCCACCACCAACTGCTTCCCGATGATCCTGGTCTCCGGCTCCTCGGAGCGCGAGATCGTCGACCTGCAGCAGGGCGACTACGAGGAGATGGACCAGCTCGCGATCGCCAAGCCGCTGTGCAAGGCGGCGTTCCGCGTGCTGCACGCCCAGGACATCGGTATCGGCTTCGCGCGCGCCATCCGCGCCGCCGTTTCGGGGCGTCCCGGCGGCGTCTACCTCGATCTACCGGCCAAGCTGTTCGGCCAGGTCATGAACGCGCAGGCAGGCCACGCCTCGCTGGTGAAGGTGATCGATCCGGCGCCGGCGCAGATCCCCTCCCCCGACTCCGTCAAGCGCGCGCTCGACGTGCTCAAGAGCGCCAAGCGCCCGCTGATCATCCTCGGCAAGGGCGCTGCCTATGCGCAGGCTGATGAAGCGATCAAGACCTTCGTCGAGAAGAGCGGCGTGCCGTTCCTGCCGATGAGCATGGCCAAGGGCCTGCTGCCCGATCTGCATCCGCAGTGCGCGGGCGCGGCGCGCTCGACGGTGCTGAAGGAGTCCGACGTCGTCATGCTGATCGGCGCCCGCCTCAACTGGCTGCTGTCGCACGGCAAGGGCAAGAGCTGGGGCGATTCCCCGAAGAAGTTCATCCAGGTCGACATCGAGCCGAAGGAGATGGATTCCAACGTCGAGATCGCGGCCCCCGTGGTCGGCGACATCGGCTCGGTCGTCACGGCGTTCTCCGATGCGATGGGCAGCAGCTGGACCAAGGCGCCGGTCGAGTGGCTGAGCGCGGTGCAGAAGAAGCGCGAGGACAACGTCGCCAAGATGGCGCCGCGGCTGATGAACAACAACTCGCCGATGGACTATCACGGCGCGCTCGGCGTGCTCCGCACCATCATCAAGGAGCGCCCCGACGCGATCCTCGTCAACGAGGGCGCCAACACGCTCGACCTCGCCCGCGGCGTGATCGACATGTACCAGCCGCGCAAGCGGCTCGACGTCGGCACCTGGGGCGTGATGGGCATCGGCATGGGCTCGGCGATCGCCGCCGCCGTCGAGACCGGCAAGCCGGTGCTGGCGATCGAGGGCGACTCGGCCTTCGGCTTCTCCGGCATGGAAGTCGAGACCATCTGCCGCTACAATCTGCCGATCTGCGTCGTCATCTTCAACAATGACGGCATCTATCGCGGCACCGACCAGAACGCGGCGGGCTCTGATCCGGCGACCACCGTGTTCGTCAAGGGCGCGCGCTACGACAAGATGATGGAGGCCTTCGGCGGCGTCGGCGTCAACGCGACTTCGCCGGATGAGCTGAAGCGCGCCGTCAACGAGGCGATGGATTCCGGCAAGCCGACCCTGATCAACGCTGTGATCGATCCCGCCGCGGGCTCGGAGAGCGGCCGCATCGGCAACCTCAATCCGCAGAGCGTGCTGACGAAGAAGAAGTAAGGCCACCCACATCACCTGCCCGCGTGATGCGGGATGACCATTCGTTACGGAGAGGAACAACATGACCAAGGCGCTCGAGGGCGTTCGCATTCTCGACTTCACCCACGTCCAGTCCGGACCGACCTGCACGCAGCTGCTGGCCTGGTTCGGCGCCGACGTGATCAAGGTCGAGCGTCCGGGCGTGGGTGACATCACCCGCGGCCAGCTGCAGGACATTCCGAACGTGGACAGCCTCTATTTCACGATGCTGAACCACAACAAGCGGTCGATCACGCTCGATACCAAGAACCCGAAGGGCAAGGAGGTTCTCACCGAGCTGATCAAGAAGTGCGACGTGCTGGTCGAGAATTTCGGCCCCGGCGTGCTCGATCGCATGGGCTTCCCCTGGGAGAAGATTCAGGCGATCAACCCGAAGATGATCGTCGCCTCGATCAAGGGTTTTGGCCCCGGCCCCTACGAGGACTGCAAGGTCTACGAGAACGTCGCGCAGTGCACCGGCGGCGCCGCCTCGACCACCGGCTTCCGTGACGGCCTGCCGCTGGTCACCGGCGCGCAGATCGGCGATTCCGGCACCGGCCTGCATCTCGCGCTCGGCATCGTCACCGCCCTCTATCAGCGCACCCACACCGGCCGTGGCCAGCGCGTCACGGCTGCGATGCAGGACGGCGTGCTCAACCTCTGCCGCGTCAAGCTGCGCGACCAGCAGCGCCTCGATCACGGCCCGCTGAAGGAATACAGCCAGTTCGGCGAGGGCGTGCCGTTCGGCGATGCCGTGCCGCGCGCCGGCAACGATTCCGGCGGTGGCCAGCCGGGCCGCATCCTGAAGTGCAAGGGCTGGGAGACCGACCCGAACGCCTACATCTACTTCATCACCCAGGCCCCGGTCTGGGAGAAGATCTGCGATGTCATCGGCGAGCCGACCTGGAAGACCGATCCGAACTACGCCAAGCCCGCCGCCCGCCTGCCGCGCCTGAACGAGATCTTCGGCCGCATCGAGCAGTGGACCATGACCAAGACCAAGTTCGAGGCCATGGACATCCTGAACGAGTTCGACATCCCCTGCGGTCCCATTCTCTCGATGAAGGAGATCGCCGAGGACGAGTCGCTGCGCAAGACCGGCACCCTGGTCGAGGTCGACCACCCGACCCGCGGCAAGTATCTCTCGGTCGGCAACCCGATCAAGCTGTCGGACAGCCCGGCCGACGTCACCCGCTCTCCCCTGCTCGGCGAGCACACCGACGAGATCCTCCGCCAGGTCCTCGGCTTCAGCGACCACCAGGTCGCGGAGATCCACGACTCCGGCGCGCTGGATCCGCCGCGGAAGGAAGCCGCGGAGTAAGCCGGCGCGCGAGACAGAGGCTCGGCGAGATCGCCCCTGAGCCTGCTCACCTCTAGGAAGCCGCCGGGTCGCCCGGCGGCTTTTTGATTCTACCGATCAGACAGCCGCTTGTCCTGAAACGGGTTCAGAAGGGAATGAAATCCTTTCCGAATCTGGCGACGAAGTCCTGCACATCGCGGCGCGCTGCATGCCGATCGAGCCCGGGAAAGCCGGCCCAACGGAATGCGAGACGCAGATAGTCGAGAAACGGCAACCCATGCCGCTCGTCAGAGAACAGAGGGTCGGCACCGAAGAATGGCACCCGGATGCAATACGGGCTGCCTCCGCTGATGTTGGCCTTGTGAAGATAGTCGGGGGCCAGATCGATTCGCAGGTGATGCTCAGCATTCGGACATATGCTTGCCTTTTGATAGATCCATTCGTCGAACAGATACGTGATGACAGAGGGCGCATCGACGCAGAGAGCGTCGTGTTCCTCAGACGGCAAACTGAATCCAAGATCAGGCGGATGATCCTTGGAGTTGTAGTCCCACACCCAGTTGATGCCACCCACGACACGCCAGAATGCCAGGAGCGTCGGCGGAATAGGTGCTCCGGAGATCTCGACAATGCGAGCGAAGATTGCCTCGTCACCCGTTGCCGGAGGTGTTCGAAGACCCTGATATTCGGATGAGAGGGCCTGCCAGCCAACGGCCTCCAAACGGGAGGCTATGAGGTCGGCGTTCTGCGCGACCCGTCGCATGGTCGCATCGGCGACCTCCATCACTTCGTCGCGGAACTCACCTTCGATGAGTGGATAGGCCCGGATTTCCCGCCAGACCTGGTCGAACTCTCCCGCCAGATAACGCTTCAACAGTGTCCCATCGCGCCGCATCTACCGGTGGCTCCCTGGATTCGCGTCGAGATCGATCATTCGCCAATGAGATGACCACGTGGACTTCATTGGCAACCAATTTCGCGAGTTGCCAAGGATCTCAGTCAGGGCGCACCCTTTTATCTCTTGCGCGGCAATAGGCTGGCTCCTCGTCGTCGAGACGTCTTGCCGCGAGCGCCGGTAATCGCTTGAGAGCCCGGAAACACGGTGACGGTGCACAAAACGGCCGGGCGATCACCAATTGACCGTAGCATAGCCCTGTTGGATATTGCGTCATCATGGACGAAAACGAACTGCTCGCGCGCTACGGTCTCACGCCGGCCGCGGACGATCTGTCCGAAATCCGCCGTCTCATCGAAGCTGCGACTGCCGACACCAATCGCGACAGCAATGAGCCGTTGAAGCTCATGTGCATCCAGCTGTTTTCGGCCGGAATCGCAAGTGACGCCTTGCTCATCTACGAGGCCAAGATGTCGTCTTTCGACGCCGGATGCTATATCGACATTCAACTTGTCTGCGGAGCTGGGCTCGAGGCCACGGAAGATTTTCTCCGTTCGAGCAGCGCTCCTGAAGCGCAGGAGCTTCTGGCCAGACTGGACGATTACAAGCGCACCGGTGATTTTGACGGCTTTGCGCCCCAGCAGCATCTTGCTTTTTATCGACGCTACTACGGGCTGGCCTCCTGAGACCTCTCCGGGCGATGGAAAGCTGTCGTCTGCTCAGCGCGTTTACAAACCGAACGGGATCACGCCAAATGGCTGGAGCTTTCGAGGTGAATGCGGACGGAGCGCAAATCGTGATCACAAGGACAGCGCGACACCTGATCTTACGCTTCGTCGTAGCCGCGATGACCCCGACCGTCGGTCACGCCTTCGCTCAGGGCGCATTTCCAGCGCCGCTGCCCGGGCAGACCGCCGCCCCTCCGCAGGTCGACAGCGCGCCGGCGGTTGCTGACGGCGCTTCGGATGCCTGCAGCGGATTTTTTCCGTTGCGCGTCGAGGCAGAGCGGCGCGGCCGGTTGATCCAGGCCGCCGCCGAGCGCCGCGCAACGCCGCAAGACGCCTGTGAACTCATTCGCAATTTCTCTGAGGCCGAACTCAAAATGATCGAATATGTCGAAGCTCATTCGACCGATTGCAGAATTCCGCCTGACGTCGCGGGCATGCTCAAGGCTGGCCACGAGAAAACCGAGACCTTGCAGACCAGAGTCTGCGCGATCGCGCAGTCGGGCAACCCAGGTGAGGGCGACGTGCTGGGGCCGCCCAAAAGAGATCCGGCTGGACCAGTTGGCGATTTCCCGATGTTTCGATAGGCAACCGCAGTGGCCCATCAAGCCTGGCGTGGCGCGAGGAAATACGGTGACAGTGCACAAATTCATTGAAGCGCAAGACGATCAGTACCGTGCGTCGCGTGATCACTGCCGTCCGGAGTGACGAGTTAAATGCACTGTCACCGTAATTCCAGCACCCGCGACGTCGGGCGCGGTTGCCGCTGCGCATCGAGGTCGAGAACGGACTGGGAGCTGCCGCGAACTGCTCTCTGCTGATCTTCTCATCTTCGAGATGACGGGAGCGCCTTCCGACTCTGCGGCGGTCAGACGATCTACCTGCCGAAGATCCCGCCCACCACCCGATGCATCGCACCGCCGATTGCTCCGATGGGACCTCCGGCATTGCGCGAATGCCGCGTCCGGCCCCCTGACTGACGGCGGGCTTGGCGGTCGGATCTGGCGGCCTCCGCGGCGGCGGTTATCAGGGCCTTGTGCTGGGCGGCGTTGAGGAAGCCGGTCGTCGGGTAGCCGCGCTCTTCCTGCCAGCGTGAAATCGCGGCGCGAGTCTGCTCATCGAAAGTCCCGTCGGCCTTGGTGTCGAAGCCGAGCCGCGTGAGCCCGCGTTGCACGGCACGACGCTTCGCCTTGGTGAGGCCGATCTGGTTCTCGCTCTGCTGATTGGCATCCTCGCCCACGCTCGCCGTCTCGGCGGGCGCGGTAGCTCCACGAGGTGATGTGCTCAGGCCAGCGTGGGCGATGGGCGCGTTGGCGACGATCGTCAGGATGAACAATGCCAGGATCAACGCGCGCATGGTCCGTCCTTCGCCCTCAAGTCTGCCGATGATGCGTGCGACCACGAGAGATACAGCGCGATCGACTGAACGAGCAACATCTGGCGACGCCATTCCGCTTCATTGCCGACCAACTGCGGCCCCTGCGGCACAGTTCCATCGCTTGACGTGGATCGTTACATCGCATCGCACGCCTCGATCGGCATGGCATGCCGCATGGGAACGCCTCGTCATCGTTCCGGATGAAAATTACCGTGATCCGGCATCCCTAGAGGCGCCGATCGAGGGCCGGTGCGTTCAACATCGCGCTGGACCGCATGGGAAGGAGCGCAAGCGATGCCAATCGACAGCGACGACGAGGCCATCAGCAAAGTCCCTGCCGTGACGCTCGGCTTCTGGGTGATCAAGATCCTCGCCACCACGCTCGGGGAAACGGGAGGTGACGCGGTCACCATGAGCTGGCTGCATGCGGATCAGGACGCTCACAACGGCGGCTATCTGATCGGAACGGCGATCTTTCTGATCATCTTCGTAGCCGCGGTGATCGCTCAAATCTCGACGACGAAGTTCAACGCCTGGATCTACTGGCTCGCGATCGTGGCGTCCACCACCGTGGGAACCGCGATGGCCGACCTCTTCGATCGCTCGTTGGGCATCGGCTATCTCGGGGGCTCATCCATCCTTCTGATCTGCGTGCTCTGCTCCCTCGGCACATGGTACATCGCTTGTGGATCGATCGATGTCGGCACCGTCACCTCTTTCAAAGCCGAGCTGTTCTACTGGATCACGATCACCTTCTCCCAGACCCTCGGCACCGCCCTTGGCGATTGGACCGCTGACGGCACAGGCCTCGGTTATGATGGCGGCGCCCTGTTGTTTGGCGCCGGACTGGTTCTGCTCGCCGCTCTCTACGTCTGGACCGCCGCATCCCGGGTCCTGCTGTTCTGGGCCGCCTTCATCCTGACGCGCCCTCTTGGAGCGACTGTCGGCGACTTTCTCGACAAGCCGGCGAGCCATGGTGGGCTCTCCCTCAGCCGGCCCCTCGCCTCCGCCATCATCCTCGCCGCGATCGTCCTGCTGATCGCCTTGTTGCCGCAGCGACCCGGTCGCCACGCCGGCTGGTCCTCCCAACCTGCGGCCAGGTCGTGATACCGCCGGGGTCCGGCTTGCCAGCCCCGATAGGAACGTAGTGGCGCGAAAAAAAGTAACAAAATACCTTTATCGAGGCTTCACATTCGCATTGGGCGGATCTTTCCGTATAAAAATGCCGATATCGATTAGATATTCCTATTGTAACATTCCTGCTGCATCGCAAAACTATCATACCGCTATGCAATATGATCCATTGTATCTGGCATCTGGTATACGTAAATTCTCCTCAGTCAGAACGTTCTACCGCCTCACTGAAGGAGACAATCCATGGCCAAGACTGTCGCTCTCCCCCTCGTCCAGCCCGTGTCTCTGTTCGGCCGCTTCCTGGCCGTGCTCGATCGCGTGCTGATGACCAGCGCCCGCGCCGCCAACCGCAACGGCGACCTCCCCTATTTCGGTCTGTGATCGCGCATCCGCGCAATCGCCGCATTCCGACAGGGCGTGCGGACGTTGACCACGTGACGATCGCATCTCGCGACTAAAGTATCCTCCCGACTGATGGCTCCGGATTTACCGGGGCCATTTTTTTATGCTTTGGTGTCTCCACACCACCTCGACTACTCAACTTTTACGGGTGGAGTCGCATGCGACATAGTGGCGCGATGCGCGAGGAGCGGCTTGAGCGCTGGCATCAAGCATACAAGGATGTGCCGAGCGCCAGAAATAATACGAGAAGCGCGATTGGGAGGATAAATGACGGACCTGGCTCACGCGGGGGCCCCCGCATCGGCAAGAGTAAGCGACGCCTATCGCTGGACACAGCTCGTCGTCGGCGTCGCGGCGATGGTCATGATCGCCAACTACCAGTATGGCTGGACCTTCTTCGTCCCCGACATCTCCAAGACCTTCGGCTGGGACCGCGCCTCGATCCAGTGGGCCTTCTTCTTGTTCGTCTTGTTCGAGACCTGGCTGGTGCCGGTCGAGGGCTGGTTCGTCGACAAATACGGCCCGCGCATCGTCGTCCTGGTAGGCGGCGTGCTCTGCGCGATCGGCTGGATGATCAACGCCTACGCCACCTCGCTCAACGGCTACTATGTCGGCATGATCATCGCGGGCATCGGCGCCGGCGGCGTCTATGGCACCTGCGTCGGCAATGCGCTGAAGTGGTTCCCCGACAAGCGCGGCCTCGCGGCGGGTATCACCGCCGCAGGCTTCGGGGCCGGCTCGGCGGCCACCGTCGTTCCGATCCAGGCCATGATCCGCGACTCCGGCTTCCAGACCACTTTCCTGTATTTCGGCCTGGGACAGGGCATCATCATCGTCATCCTCGCCTTCTTCCTGTTCGCTCCCAAAGATGGCCAGGTGCCCGCGGTCACGCAGAATTCCAACCTCGTGCAGAGCCGCCGCAACTACAACCCGACCGAAGTGATCCGGCAGCCGATCTTCTGGCTGATGTACTTCATGTTCGTGATCGTCGGCGCCGGCGGCCTGATGGTGACCGCCAATCTCAAGCCGATCGCCGGCGACTGGAAAGTCGACAACATCCCGGTGACGCTGATCGGCATGACGATGACGGCGGTGACCTTCGCGGCGACCATCGACCGCATCCTCAACGGCCTGACGCGTCCGTTCTTCGGCTGGATCTCGGACATGATCGGCCGCGAGAACACGATGTTCATCGCCTTCGGCATGGAAGGCATCGGGATCTGGGCGCTGTACATGCTCGGCCATGATCCGGTGTGGTTCGTGATCCTCTCCGGCTTCGTGTTCTTCGCCTGGGGTGAGATCTATTCGCTGTTCCCCTCGACCTGCACCGACACCTTCGGCACCAAGTTCGCGACCACCAATGCCGGCCTGCTCTACACCGCCAAGGGCACGGCCGCGCTGCTGGTGCCGATCGCCAACTACATGCAGCAGTCGTCGGGCAATTGGGACCAGGTGTTCATGATCGCGGCCGGCGCCAACATCCTGGCCTCGATCCTGGCGATCGCGGTGCTCAAGCCTTGGCGTAAAGTCGTGGTGGAGAAGTCGACGCTCTGACGACCGCCCTTCGCATCGCAGCGAAAAATAAAAATAAGCCGATTTGACACAAGCAACGCTCGGCATTTTGCCGAGCGTTTTCTTTTGCTTGCTGGCTCAAACGCGCCGTGCTGCACAGCACCATGCCGCACCTGCTGTCGCACGCCATATTGCGGGCTGGAATATATTATACCAAGATGACCAGATGCGCAGATGAGGAGCCGGCTGCTTGCACCGGCATCCTCCAAGAGAGCGCGGTTTGGGAGGATTTATGGTTTCCAGCACAGAGGCGTCACCGCCCACCCCGCCGCAGTCGAGCGGCTTCCGGTGGATCCAGCTCGCGATGGGCATCGTCTGCATGGCGATGATCGCCAACCTTCAGTATGGCTGGACGCTGTTCGTCGATCCGATCGACGCGAAATTCCACTGGGGCCGCACGGCCATCCAATTGGCGTTCACGATCTTCGTCGTCACCGAGACCTGGCTGGTGCCGGTCGAGGCCTGGTTCGTCGACAAATACGGCCCGCGCGTCGTGATCATGTTCGGCGGCGTGATGATCGCGTTGGCCTGGGTGCTCAACTCCTATGCCGACTCGCTCACCCTGCTCTACGCGGGCGCCGTGATCGGCGGCATCGGGGCCGGCGCGGTCTACGGCACTTGCGTCGGCAATGCGCTGAAATGGTTTCCCGACCGCCGCGGCCTCGCCGCCGGCGCTACCGCCGCCGGCTTCGGCGCGGGCGCCGCGCTGACCGTCGTGCCGATCGCCAGCATGATCGCCTCGAGCGGTTATCAGTCCGCCTTCTTCACCTTCGGCATCGGCCAAGGTGTCGTCGTCTTCATCCTCGCACTCTTCCTGCGGCCGCCGACCAAGGCGGCCCCGGCCCGCAAGAAGCAGCTCAACCTGCCGCAGAGCAAGATCGATTACACGCCGCCGCAGGTGCTGCGCACGCCGATCTTCTGGATCATGTATCTCGTGTTCGTGATGGTCGCCTCCGGTGGCTTGATGACGGCGGCTCAGATCGCCCCGATCGCGCACGACTTCAAGATCGCCAACGAGCCGGTGACGCTCGCCGGCTTCCAGATGGCGGCGCTGACCTTCGCGATCTCGCTCGACCGCATCTTCGACGGCTTCGGCCGTCCATTGTTCGGCTGGATCTCGGACACGATCGGCCGCGAGCACACCATGTTCATCGCCTTCGGCACCGCGGCGCTGATGCTGCTGACCTTGTCGAACTACGGGCAGAACCCGATCGTGTTCGTGCTCGCCACAGCCGTCTATTTCGGCGTCTTCGGCGAGATCTACAGCCTGTTCCCGGCGACATCGGGCGATACGTTCGGCAGCAAGTACGCCGCGACCAACAACGGCATGCTCTACACTGCGAAGGGCACCGCCTCGCTGCTGGTGCCGCTCGCGAGCCTCGTCTCTGCAAAATATGGCTGGCAGGCCGTGTTCGTGATCGGCGTCGCGCTGAATGCCACGGCGGCGCTGATGGCGCTGTTCGTGATCAAGCCACTGCGCCGCGCCTTCATCCTCGGCAAGGAGGCGGCGGTCACCCAGTCCGCCGCTCAGGACGTCCGCACCACGGCTTAGTCGACAGCTTCTTCCCACGACTCGAGGAGGCGCATCCCGGTGCGCCTCCTTTTTTTGACGCCAGGAATGCCAGATGCCACCCGTGATCCCGACATCGGGCAACCTAACTGACCTTATTTTCCCGCCACTCACCCAGAAAATATCAAGATCACAATTGACTTCTGGCATAACGTATACCAGACTTCCTCTCGTTCAACACAAACGGGAGGGTGCCATGAAAGTCGGAGACATCCTGCGCAACAAGACGGCGCGCGTGATCACGGTGCGAATGAACGAGACCGTCGGCGTCGCGGCGCAGCTGATGCGCGCCAGCAATGTCAGCGCCCTCGTCGTCAAGGACGTCGTCCGCACCGAGGGCAACACCGCCGCCGGCATGTTCACCGAGCGCGACGTGGTGCGCGCGATCGCCGAGCACGGCGCCGCCGGCGTCACCATGAGGGTGTCGCAGCTGATCTCGCCGCAGCGGCTGATCTCCTGCAGCACCGAGGACTCGCTCGAGCACGTGCGTCATCTCATGAACGTGCACCACATCCGCCACCTGCCCGTGATCGTCGACTTCGCGCTCGCCGGCGTCATCAGCATGCGCGACGTTTCCTCGGCCTTCGACGAGGCGGAAGCATCCGCCGCAGCCTGATTGCGGGCCTGCACGGCGGGCGAGGTTCCTCGCCAACAGAGGCTTGTCGGAGCATCGTGCCGCCTGCTAGGCGGCACGATGGAGGGCGACGGCACCGGGCCGTCGCCTTGTTTGACCCGACAGGATCCCGCGATGAAAGCCTATGTCTATGGCGCCCAGGGCGCCGCGATTACCGACGTCGCCAAGCCGACCCCGAAGGGTACGCAGGTTCTGATCCGCGTGCGCGCCTGCGGCCTCAATCGCGCCGACCTCGGCATGACCAAGGGCCATGCGCATGGTGCCGCCGGCGGCGTCGGTACGGTGCTCGGCATGGAATGGGCCGGCGAAGTCGCCGAGCTCGGTCCCGACGCCAAGGGCGTGAAGGTCGGCGATCGCGTGATGGGCTCGGGCGCCGCGGCCTTCGCCGAATACACCCTCGCCGATCATGGTCGGCTGTTCCACGCGCCGTCCAACATGAATTTCGACGAGGCGGCGACGCTGCCGATCGCGCTGTCGACGATGCACAATGCTGTCGTCACCAACGGCGCACTGCAGCCTGGGCAAAGCGTGCTGGTGCAAGGCGCGAGCTCGGGCGTCGGCCTGATGGCGATGCAGATCGCCAAGCTCAAGGGCGCCCGGCTCGTGATCGGCTCCTCGACCGACGCGACGCGCCGCGGACGACTCAAGGAATTCGGTGCCGACCTCGCGATCGATTCCAGCGATCCCGCCTGGGTCGATCAGGTCCTGCAGGCGACAAACGGCCAGGGCGTCGACCTGATCATCGACCAGGTCTCGGGCGCGGTCGCCAACCACAATCTCGCCGCGACCAAGGTGCTCGGCCGCATCGTCAATGTCGGCAGGCTCGGCGGCACCCATGCCGATTTCAACTTCGACCTCCACGCCGCGCGCCGCATCAGCCATGTCGGCGTCACCTTCCGCACCCGCTCGATCGAGGAGATCCGCGCGATCTTCGACGAGGTGAAGACGGACATTTGGGGCGCTGTCGAGCAGCGGACGCTGCGCTTGCCGATCGACCGCGTGTTTGCCTTCGACGACATCGGCGCAGCCTTCGCGCACATGGAAGCAAACAAGCATCTCGGCAAGATCGTGGTGACCTTGTGAACGCAATCTCCTGACATTTAGAAGCAATCGAAACGGCGCGCGATCCTGCAGCAGGTCATGCAGGCTGTTATGCATCTGGGCCGCGCGATCCCGGCTTTCACGGCGCGGCGTCGGCTGCTACATCCGCGGCTATGAGCGACGCCGCCTCCCCCATCGAGTCCGGGAAAGCCCGTGTCGCCGCGATCTCGATCGCGGCGAGCGCCAGCATGGCGGCGGCGAAGTTCATCGTCGGTGTTCTGATCGGCAGCCTCGCTTTGGTCTCGGAAGCGCTGCACAGCGCAGTCGACGTCGTCGCCACCATCATCACCTGGATGGTGGTTCGGGTATCGGACAGGCCCGCGGACGACGAGCATCACTACGGCCATGGCAAGCTGGAGAGCCTGTCCGCGCTCGGCGTCATCGCGCTGCTCTACGTGCTCGCCGGCGGCGTGCTGGTGGAGTCGGTGAGCCGGCTGCGCGAAGCGGCGCCGCCGCCATCGCTGTCGGTCATTCCGTTCGTGGTGCTGCTGATCGACATCGCCGTCAACTTCTGGCGCGCCCGCGCGCTGCATCGCGCCGCGCACGAGACCCACAGCCAGGCGCTCGCCGCCGACGCGCTGCATTTCGCGTCCGACGTGCTCGGCTCGATCGCGGTCATCGCCGGCCTCGTGCTGACCGCGCTTGGCTTCTGGTGGGGGGACTCCGCCGCCGCCATCGCGGTGGCCGCGATGATCTCGGTGCTCGGCCTCCGGCTCGCGCGCTCGACCGTCGAGACCCTGCTCGACCGCGCGCCTGATGGCGCCGCCGAGAAAGCCGACGCCGCGATCCGTTCGGTCGCCGGCGTCGTCGACGTCGAGCGGCTGCGCGTGCGCCTCGTCGGCGCCACGCATTTCGTCGACGCCACCGTGCAGGTGCCCCGCACCTATCCGATCGACCGCGTCGACGAGATCAAGCGCCAGGCCCAGGCCGCCGTCGGCAAGAGCCTGTCGGAGGCCGACGTCACCTTCACCACGGTGCCGGTCGCGCTCAGCAATGAGAGCGTGCGCGAGCGCATCATGGTGATCGCGCGGAATTCCGGCCTCGCGATCCACCACGTCACCGTCCACGATATCGGCGGCCGGTTGATCGTGGCTATCGACCTCGAGGTCGATGGCGACATGAGCCTCGTGGCGGCGCATGCGATCGCCCACGATCTGGAGCGCTCGATCCGCGAGGAGTTCGGCGCCGATGTCGAGGTCGACACCCATATAGAGCCGCTCGAGCCCGAGCTGCCGTTCGGCATCGACGCGCCGGACGAGCGCGTCCGGCACATCGCCGACGCGCTGCAGCGCCTCGCCGCCGAGACGGACATGTACGACGTCCACAATGTCCGCGTCCGCAACACCGAGGCCGGCGAGATCGTCAACTTCCATTGCCGCGCCGCGCCGTCGATGAGCGTGCTGAAGGTGCACGACAATGTCGACCACATCGAGCGCGGGTTACGTCGCGCCTTCCCGACCGTGAAGCGCGTCATCAGTCACGCCGAGCCCCCGCACGGCTGAAGCCCAGACGTCACGCTGCGTTCTCGCTTCGGACTCATCTCGCCGGCTTTTCGCCATGGCAAATCCGCATTGGATAAGATTTATTAGCTTTTGCCAAATCGTTGACTCTCGACAGCCCGAGAAATCTGGATTCAAATCAACTTGATTCGGAAGCGGCTGGGGCTCTTTCGAAATTCGGGTATCCAAGGAAAGTTTCGGGGGTCTACAGCATGGCGCGTGCGCATGCCGCGAACGCGTGCGTCCAATCTTCTGATTCCATCAAGGGGTTGGCGCAATCGATCGCGAAACCGGCCTATCAGAGGCTGCTGACTGCTGAGCCGGTATTGCGTCGTGCTGTCCCCACTTTGATCATTGCCTTTCTCGTCACCATCTGCCTCGGCGCCTTTGTCCAGGTGCTGGATCACAGCCGGCAGAAGCGCGGCGCGACCAAGCGCGACCTCGCGGCGATCTCGGACCTGCTGGCCGATCGGATCGGCCACATCGCCATGCGTCCGGACCGCATCGCCAACATCGAGCATCTGCAGGCTTTGCTGCCGGATCTCATTCCGGCCTGGGGCTCCGCACCCGGCCGCCACGTCATCGTCACCGGCGCCGATCACCGCATCCTCGCCCGCGTGCCGGTCGACACCGGTCTCGGCGAGAACGACCGCATCCTCGACCTGATCTCGACCGCGCAGCTCTTGGCCACGCCCGGCCTGCAGGGCGCGGTCACCGAGATCACGCTGCCGAATGGCCGGCCCGCCTTCGCCGTGTCGCAGCTGATCAAGGCGCTGCCCGGCCGCGTCGTCGTGATCCAGGAGAAGCTCGAGCCGATCTGGGGTTCGGATGCCGCGCTGTCGATCACACTGTCGGCGACGACCGGCTTCGTCGTCCTGATCCTCGGCTTCGCCTTCCACTGGCAGTCGACCCGCGCCCGCGAGGGCGACCTGATCAACGACGCCGTGCGCGGCCGCATCGACACCGCGCTCAACCGCGGCCGCTGCGGCCTGTGGGACTGGGACCTGTCGCGCGGCCGGATCTTCTGGTCGAACTCGATGTTCGCGATGCTCGGCCTCGACAACCGCACCGACCTGCTCACCTTCGGGGAGGTCAACGCGCTGGTGAACTCCGACGACATCGACCTGTTCGCGATCGCCGACCAGCTCGTCGCCGGCGAGCTCCGCCACATCGACCAGAGCTTCCGCATGCGCCACACCGAGGGCCACTGGATCTGGCTGCGGGTGCGCTGCGAGCTCTCCCAGGGCACCACGGACTCCGGCCTGCACCTGATCGGCATCGCCGTCGACGTCACCGAGCAGAAGAGCCTGGTCGAGAAGACCGTCGAGGCCGACTTGCGGCTGCGCGACGCCATCGAGACGATCTCGGAAGCATTCGTTCTCTGGGACTCCAACAACCGCCTCGTGCTGTGCAACTCGCACTTCCAGAAGCTGCACAAGCTGCCGGACTCCGCCGTCACCCCCGGCACGTCCTATGAGACCGTGATCGAGGTCGGCAAGATGCCGGAGATCCGCACAAGGCTGCACGACAACAGCCAGCAGGCGCAGGGCGGCCGCACCTTCGAGGCGCAGCTCGACGATGGCAGCTGGCTGCACATCTCCGAGCGCCGCACCAAGGACGGCGGCTACGTCTCGGTCGGCACCGACATCACCCGCATCAAGGAGCACGAGCAGAAGCTCGTCGACAACGACCTCCGTCTGCGCGCCACCGTCATCGACCTGCAGCGCTCGCAGAGCGCGCTGGAGCGTCAGGCGATCGAGCTCGCCGATCTCGCAGAGAAATACTCGCAGGAAAAGACACGGGCCGAGGAAGCCAACCAGACCAAGTCGAAATTCCTCGCCAATATGAGCCACGAGCTGCGCACGCCGCTCAACGCCATCATCGGCTTCTCCGAGATCATGGGTTCGGGCATGTTCGGCTCGCTCGGCTCGGAGAAGTATCAGGAATACTGCCACGACATCCTGACCTCGGGTCAGTATCTGCTCGAGGTGATCAACGACATCCTCGACATGTCGAAGATCGAGGCCGGCCGCATGAAGCTCGACATGGAGCCGCTCGATCTCGCCAAGACGCTCGCGGAATCGCTGCGCGTCGTCTCCGGCCGCGCCCAGGACAAGAGCCTGGTGCTCGATGCCGATATCGAGGGCAACATCCCGGTCATCGCCGACCGCCGCGCCACCAAGCAGATCATGGTGAACCTGCTGTCGAATGCGGTGAAGTTCACCCCCGAAGGCGGCCGCGTCACGATGCGCAGCCGGGTGTTCGAGGACAAGGTGGTGCTGATCATCGCCGACACCGGCATCGGCATCCCCGCGCAGTCGCTGGCCCGGCTCGGCCGTCCGTTCGAGCAGGTCGAGAGCCAGATGACCAAGACCTATCACGGCTCCGGCCTTGGCCTCGCCATCGCCCGCTCGCTGGCACAGCTGCACGGCGGCTCGATGCGCCTGCGCTCACGCCTCGAACACGGCACCGTCGTCCGCGTCACCCTCCCCCGCGACGCCTACAAGGCCACAGCGAGCATCTCGGTCGCGGCGTGAGCGGCGTGCGCTGCTGAGCGACCACGAAGAGCGCCATCGTAGAGCTTGTGAGCCAATTTGAGTTCAGGGCTGAGTTTGCGACGAGGGGGCTGTCGCCGCGGGATAGCCGTTGTGGGCGGCTCTGTGCGGCGGATTGTCCCGGAGGATCCCTCGGATGCCGCTCCCGGCGACTATGATGCTGCTTTTTGACAGGCGATGAGGTGCAATCCTTGCAGAAGGTTGTTGGTGAACGCGTACCAGCTCACGACGGCGCGAACCTTGTCGATGCCGCGTACCGTCACTTGCCGGAGGTCCCAGTTGCGCCAGCGGGCGTGGATGCATTCGCACAGCGAGCGGAGCTGATACTGAGCCTTGCCGGCTTCGCTCGCCATGCGCGCTCGCCAGGCCGCCACACCAGGGCCATCGGTATCTCGGGGCAGATAAGGATCAACACCGCTTTTTTGCGAGCGCGGCGGACAGTAGATCTCGATGTTCTGGCCATGCGCCCATTCGATGTCGTCGCCACGGCAGTATCCGCCATCGACGAGGTAGCGCCTGGGCAGGCGTTGCAGCTTGTCGCGCAGCCGCTCCAGCATCGGTCGCATCAGGCCGCCGTCTGATCCGTTGTTGTCGATGTCGATTGCGACCACGATCATCGCAGCTGCAGCGCTGACGACCTGCACGTTGTAGGCGGGACGGAAGCCGGCATCGGCCATCTTCATCCGCCGCGCCTGCGGATCGGTGGTGGAGGCCCGAGGCTCCTTCGGCTTCTTGCCGTTACCGCCTTTTTCCTCGAGCTTCTGGCGCTTGCGCTTGATCTCCTCCAGCGCCGCCTGCGCCGCTTCGACCTTCTGTTTATGCTCGCGTGCGGCGCGCTCACGCGCCGCGCGGATGCGCCGGTTGCTGGCTTCTGGATCTGCATCGACTTCCCGCTTGAGCTCTTCCACCACCTCCGTTGCTTCCGCCAGCTTCTGCTGCAGCCTCGCTTCGCGCCGGAACGAGCTGGCCCCCGCATTGGCGCGGATCCGCACCCCGTCCTGTGCCAGCGTATCGAGATCGACCAGCCCGGCCTCGCTCAACGCCGCCAGATGTTCGCTCATCAGGCGGTCGAGCACATCGGCACAGCCGACGCGGAAGTCCGATAGCGTGTGATAGTTCAGCGATACCCCGCCACACAGCCAGCGATAGGCATCATGGCTCTCGCACAGGCGATCCAGCGCCCGAGCACTGCCGACGCCGTCGCTGGTGGCATAGAGCCAGAGCGCCAGCAAAAGGCGTGGCGACGGTGCCGGATGACCAGGCCTGTTCTCCCGCGCCTTCACTCGGTCTTCCAACTCGCTCAGGTCGAGCGTCTCGACATAGGTCCAGATCATCCGCGCCGGATGATCCTGCCCGATCAGGCTGTCGATATCGACCGCGCGCAGCTCGACCTGGTTGCGCTCCGGAACCCGCAGACGAGGCGCACCCTTCGGAAGCTCCCGCGCTTTGGGACCCGACTGCTCCGGCAATCCATCGAAAAGCTCGTCCTTAGCCATCATGACCTCCAGCAAACCGCTCCGCTCAGAGAATCATAGTCAGCGAGAATAGGCATCGAAAGATTCACAGCCTCGTAGGGTGGGCAAAGGCGCGCCCACGCGACTGCGGATCAAGCCAAGCTCTCGACCGCGCCGTGCCCACCGCGCCTTGCGCGGCGGACTACTCATTTGCAGCTAGCGCAGTGCCTGTGACTGCGCCCTCTCTCCCCTGGCTAAGCTCTGCTTCGCTTGGGGGAGAGGGCACTGTATCGAGCGGCCGTGGCGCGGCGGGAGCCGGCACTTCCGGTTCCGCGCCCTGGGTTCCGTCGCGGCGTCCTTTTCTCAGGCGTCGCCAGAGATCAGCTTCACATCGCCAAACTCACAGCGGGCTCTCCCCGAAGCGCTGCCACAGCTTCGGATAGCGAGCGGCCAGATGCGCCTCGTCCTCTTCGAACGGATCCCCGCTCGGTTCTGGTCCGCCGAGCCCGGCCTCCGGCTCGGAATGGTCGCGCACGTCGCCCTCCCCGCCCTTCTCCCGGAACACCTGATTGGCGACGTAATAGATCTCCTCGAAATCCCAGGCACCCTCAGGTCCTGCGGCGCCATCGAACCGGGCCAGACTGTCCGGATCAGCCATGGCGGCCTCATAGACATCCTGCCCGCGCGTCACGAGCCAACGGCGAAAATACTCGAAGCCGTCGTCCGAGCAGCCGCCGTGGATGACATGGGCAGCGCCCCAGAGGTTCCAGCTGTAGGCCTGATTGAGATAGCGGCGGAAGGCCACCTCGAAGCCGATGATCTGATCCAGCGGCAGCCCACGCAACGCCGCGGCGAGCGCCTCGCACTGCGCGGCAGGATCATCGCCCGATGCGGCCTCCGTCTGTCCGATGATCGACCAGAACTGATCGGCTGGCATGGCTGGCGCAGTCACGGATTCTCTCCTCTCGGCAACCAAAGACGATCGTGCCGTTTGCCATTTTAAGCCAGCAAGCCTGCATTTTCCAATAGAGCGGCCTGCTTCGCGCCAGACCACGTTCGCGAACAGCAATTTTCACCAAGCGTGCGGTGCGGACGCATGCGATGGCCGGTGCCATCTTTGGTGGAGGACAATCTGATGCTCAAACGAATCTGGCGCGGCTGGACCAGGCCTGCGAATGCCGATGCCTATGAAGAACTGCTGCGGTCGACGGTCTTTCCCGGGATCAAGGATCGGGCGATCCCCGGGTTCATCGCCATCGAGCTGCTGCGGCGGTCCCTCGACACCGAGGTCGAGTTCATGACGATCATGACGTTCGCCGACGACGACGCCGTCGTTCGTTTCGCCGGACCTTCGAAGGAAGCCGTCGTGCCGCCGGCCGCCCGCAAGCTGCTCAGCCGCTATGAACCGCACGCCGCGCAGTACGAGCTACGCATCGGCTGACTCAGGCCGGCTTCGCAATCGGCACCGGCCCGCGCTCGACCGTCAGCCCGAACAGCGGGCGCAGCCGCGTGCCGATGATGTTGCCGATGAAGGCCGCGACCAGCCAGCACCAGCCGTGCAGGCTGCCCGAGGCGATGCCGCTGAAATAAGCGCCGATGTTGCAGCCATAGGCGAGCCGCGCGCCATAGCCGAGCAGCAGGCCGCCGACGATGGCGGCGAGCAGCGAGGGCAGCGGCAGGCGCCAGGTCGGGTTGAACTTGCCGGACAAGCCCGCGGCCAGCAGCGCGCCGAGCATGATGCCGAAATCCATCACCGAGGTGATATCGGAGAAGATGCTCTGCTGCAGCGAGGCGGCGCGTGCGCCCTGCCAATAGCCCCAGGAGGCCACGTCGGCGCCGAGCGCCATCGCGATCTTCGAGCCCCATAGCGCGAACGCCGAGGTGATGCCCCAGGGTCGGCCGTCCAAATACAGCGTTGCGAAATTGCCGAGCGCGAGCGCGACGGCGCCCCACAACAGCGGCCATGGTCCCTGCAGGAAGCGGCGGACACCGGTGAGATCAGTCCGTGCGCCAGGCTCGAGCCGGCCATAGGTGCGCTTCTCGGCCTGCACTGTGAATAGATAGATCCCGGCCATCAAAACGAGGCAGAGCGCCAGCCCCGGCATCCAGCCGAGCGTGTCGATCAGCGACACCGCGCCGATGTTCGGCTGCGCGCTCCACCACGGCAGGTGCCGCGCGCCGATCGTCGATCCCGCGATGAAGGCGGCCAAGGTCACGAGCATGCGGGTGTTGCCACCGCCCGCGGTGTACAGCGTGCCCGAGGCGCAGGCGCCGCCCATCTGCATGCCCAGCCCGAACAGGAAGGCGCCGGTGAGCATGCCGACGCCGACCGCGCCGTATTCCCCATGCACGGGCTGACCGAACAGCGTGCCATGCGCGAGCGCGGGAAAGAACAGGACCACCGCGATCGCGAGCATCACCATCTGCGCCCGCAAGCCGGCGCCGCGGCGCGCGGCGATGAATACGCGCCACGCCGAGGTGAAGCCGAACAGCGCGTGGTACAGCGACAGGCCGAGCCCGCCGCCGACCAGGAACAGCACGCCCTGCCGCCACGTGAAGGACGCGCTCAGCGCCAATGCGCCGAGGAGCAAGGCTGCGGAGGCGATCGCCACGACCGGCATGTTCGAATGGTGGCGGTGATTGTCCGGCGCGAGCAGCCGCGCGTCGATGGAGAGGTCGGTCATGACAGTTCCGGAAGTGATGGGTTGACGTGGGCTAACAGCCGCTGCTGCGGGCCGTTCCAGCCACAGCTGTCGTCGCCCGGCTTGACCGGGCGATCCAGTACGCCGAGGCGTCGGTGCGTCCACCGAGGGGCCGCGGCGTACTGGATGCCCGCCTGCGCGGGCATGACAGCGGAGTTTCACCACAGCCGTCATTGCGAGCGCAGCGAAGCAATCCAGGGCCGCTTGCACACAATTACACTTCGGAGGCCGTCAAGCGGAGCTAACATTCGCTGACGAGAATCGCTGCCTACGCCTGCAGGCTCGGCGCGACCTCGCGGGCGATCTGGACCAGCGAGGCGATCAGCGGGGTCATCGGGTCGCGCTGCGGAATGACGAGGCCGATCTGGTAGTTGATCACGGGATCGATGATCGGGATCGAGCGCACCTTGTCAGCCAAACCCAGCGTCTCAGCGAGCTTGGCGGGCATGACGCTCGCCCAGCGGCCGGTCTTCACATGGGTGTACAGCACCAGCAGCGAGTTCGACGTTAGGGTCGGCGTGACCTCGTTGCCGGCGGCCTTCAGCGCGCGGTCGATGATGCGGCGGTTCTGCATGTCCGGCGTCAGCAGGCACAGCGGTACCTGCCCCACCTCCTGCCAGGTCACCTGGTCGCGATCGCCGAACATCGCGTCCGGCGCCGTCAGAAGACGGTAGCTTTCGTTGTAGAGCGGAATGGTGCGGACGCGGCCGATCGGCTCGTTCTCGATATAGGTCAGCCCGGCATCGACCTCGAGGTTCTCCAAGAGGCCCAGCACGTCGGCCGACGTGCACGACATGATGCGGAACCGGACCTCCGGATGCTTGGCGCGAAACGGGGTCGTCAGCGACGCCACCATGCCGAGCACGGTCGGCACCGCCGCGAGGCGGATCTCGCCCGACAGCTTGTCCTTCAGGCCGTTGATCTCCTGGCGCATCGCGCGGAAGTCGCCGACGATCCGGCGGGCCCAGTCCAGCGTCCGCTCGCCCTCCGGCGTGAAGCCCTGGAACCTGGAACCGCGCTGCACCAGCATGACGCCAAGGATCTCCTCGAGCTGCTTGATGCTGGTCGACATGGTCGGCTGGGTCACGCCGCAGGCCTCGGCCGCGCGGCCGAAATGACGTTCCTTGGCCAGCGCCAGCAGCAGTTCGAGCTTGTCGATCAAAGGTCGGCCTTCCAACGGTTGAATGGCCTGGTTCCGCACGTTTTCGGAAACGTTCGGCCACACGGAAACCCTATCACGGCAAGGGTGTGCCGGACACGGTAAAACGCGCCGCGTCTCGGTCGCGCGAAGGTCGGTTTTTCGTCAACTTGTAGCTATCTCACGATTGCGTTTCGCTATCGCAGCACGGGACTGCTTTATTGATATCTTGAGCAATTCCAACTTGGATGTGCGAAACGCTTGCAACGCAGAATTGGGATTAGAATGACGCCGGTGTACGAAAGTTGGGACGCGGCGCGCGGCGCCGAGATCATCGCCGAACATAGCCAGATGGAGGGAGCAACCTTGCCGATCCTCCACGCGTTGCAGGAGACGTTCGGTTATGTGCCCGAGGATGCCATTCCGATGATCGCATCCACCCTCAATCTGTCTCGCGCCGAGGTTTACGGCGTGTTCACGTTCTACCATGACTTCCGCGGCAAGAAGGCCGGCCGTCACGTGCTCAAGCTGTGCCGTGCCGAGGCCTGCCAGGCCGCCGGCGGCGATGCGCTCGCGGCGCGCGCCGAGGCCAAGCTCGGGATTGCGATGGGCAACACCACCGCCGACGAGCGCGTGACGCTCGAGCCGATCTACTGCCTCGGCCTGTGCGCGACCGCGCCGTCTGCGATGATCGACGGCCGGCTGGTCGGCCGGCTCGATGAGGCCCGGATCGATGCTCTCGTCTCGGAGGCCCAGCGATGACGTTGCGTCTTTTTGTCCCGTGCGATGCTGGCGCGCTCGCCGTCGGCGCCGATGAGGTCGCCCACGCGCTGCACAAGGCGGCGCTGGAGCGCAAGCTCGATGTCGAGATCGTGCGCAACGGCTCGCGTGGGTTGTACTGGCTTGAGCCACTGGTCGAGCTGGAGACGGCGCAGGGCCGGTTCGGCTTCGGTCCCGTCACCGCCGATGACGTGCCGTCGCTGCTCGACGCCATCATCGACGACAAGTCGCACAAGCTCTCGCTCGGGCTCACCGAGGAGATCCCGTGGCTGAAGCGGCAGACCCGACTCACCTTCGCCCGGTGCGGCATCATCGATCCGCTGTCGCTCGAGGACTACCGCGCGCATGGCGGCTACAAGGGCCTCACGCGGGCGCTGACCTTGTCGCCGGATGCGGTCATCGCCGAGGTCACCACGTCGGGCCTGCGCGGCCGCGGCGGCGCGGGCTTCCCGACCGGCATCAAGTGGAAGACGGTGTCGCAGACCGCGGCCGACCGCAAGTACGTCATCTGCAACGCCGACGAGGGTGACAGCGGCACCTTCGCCGACCGCATGCTGATGGAAGGCGATCCGTTCGTGCTGATCGAAGGCATGACCATCTGCGGCATCGCGGTGGGCGCCACCAAGGGCTACATCTACACGCGCTCGGAATATCCGCACGCGATCGCGACCATGACCAAGGCGATCGACATCGCCAAGAAGGCCGGTCTGCTCGGCGACAAGATCTCGGGCTCGAACTACACGTTCGAGCTGGAGGTCCGCACCGGCGCCGGCGCCTATGTCTGCGGCGAAGAGACCGCGCTGATGGAGAGCCTCGAGGGCAAGCGCGGCATCGTCCGCGCCAAGCCGCCGCTGCCCGCGCATCACGGCCTGTTCGGCAAGCCGACGGTCGTCAACAACCTGCTGTCGTTCGCGGCGATCCCTTTCATCCTCGATGAAGGCGCCAAGGCCTATGCCGATTTCGGCATGGGGCGCTCGCGCGGCACGATGCCGATCCAGATCGCCGGCAATGTGAAATTCGGCGGCCTGTTCGAGACCGCGTTCGGCATCACGCTCGGCGAACTCGTCGACGACATCGGCGGCGGCACCTTCACCGGCCGCCCCGTTCGTGCGGTGCAGGTCGGCGGACCGCTGGGGGCCTACTTCCCCCGCGCGCTGTTCGATACGCCGTTCGACTACGAGGCGTTCGCCGCCAAGGAGGGCCTGATCGGTCATGGCGGCATCGTCGTGTTCGACGACACCGTCGACATGTCGAAGCAGGCGCGCTTCGCGATGGAGTTCTGCGCCATCGAATCCTGCGGCAAGTGCACGCCCTGCCGCATCGGCTCGACGCGCGGCGCCGAGACCATCGACAAGATCCGCCGCGGCGAGCGCGTAGCCGAGAACATCGCTCTCGTCGAGGACCTCTGCGGTACCATGAAGCTCGGATCGCTGTGTGCACTCGGCGGCTTCACGCCCTACCCTGTGCTCTCGGCACTGAAACATTTCCGCGAGGATTTCGGTCCTCAGCAACCGCGCCTGCAGGCTGCGGAATAGACATTCGGTAATAAGGACACGGCCATGTCGCTCATCCACGAAACCGATTACGGCACCCCGCTCTCCAAGTCCGAGAAGATGGTGACGCTGACCATCGACGGCCAGAGCATCACCGTTCCCGAGGGCACCTCGATCATGCGCGCGGCCATGGAGGCCGGCACGCAGATCCCGAAGCTGTGCGCGACCGACATGGTCGACGCGTTCGGCTCCTGCCGCCTCTGCCTCGTCGAGGTCGAGGGCCGCGCCGGCACGCCGGCCTCGTGCACCACGCCGGTCGCCGCGGGCCTCGTCGTCCACACCCAGACCGAACGGCTGAAGAAGCTGCGCAAGGGCGTGATGGAGCTCTACATCTCCGACCATCCGCTCGACTGCCTGACCTGCGCCGCCAATGGCGATTGCGAGTTGCAGGACATGGCGGGCGCGGTCGGCCTGCGCGACGTGCGCTACGGCAACCAGGGTGAGAACCACGTGTTCGCCGATGCCTGCGGCGAGGCCAATCCGGCCTGGCTGCCGAAGGACGAGTCGAACCCCTATTTCACCTACGATCCCTCCAAGTGCATCGTCTGCTCGCGCTGCGTCCGCGCCTGCGAGGAGGTGCAGGGCACGTTCGCGCTGACGATCTCCGGCCGCGGCTTCGAAAGCCGGGTGTCGCCGGGCATGAGCGAGAGCTTCCTCGGCTCGGAGTGCGTCTCCTGCGGCGCCTGCGTGCAGGCCTGCCCGACCGCGACCCTGACCGAGAAGAGCGTGATCGAGATCGGCCAGCCCGAGCATTCGGCGGTCACCACCTGCGCCTATTGCGGCGTCGGCTGCACCTTCAAGGCGGAGATGCGCGGCGAGGAGATCGTGCGCATGGTGCCCTACAAGGACGGCAAGGCCAATCGCGGCCATTCCTGCGTCAAGGGCCGCTTCGCCTACGGCTATGCGACCCACAAGGAGCGCATCCTCAAGCCGATGATCCGCGAGACCATCGACCAGCCCTGGCGCGAGGTCTCCTATGACGAGGCCTTCACCTTCGCAGCACAAAAGATGCGCGGCATCCAGGCCAAGTATGGCCGCGACTCGATCGGCGGCATCACCTCGTCCCGCTGTACCAACGAAGAGACCTACCTGGTGCAGAAGCTGATCCGGGCCGGCTTCGGCAACAACAACGTCGACACCTGCGCCCGCGTCTGCCACTCGCCGACCGGCTATGGGCTGGCCACCACCTTCGGCACCTCGGCCGGCACGCAGGACTTCGACTCGGTCGAGGACAGCGACGTCATCATGGTGATCGGCGCCAACCCGACCGACGCGCATCCGGTGTTCGGCTCGCGCATGAAGAAGCGGCTGCGCCAGGGGGCCAAGCTGATCGTCGTCGATCCCCGCAAGATCGACCTCGTGAAGTCGACGCACATCAAGGCCGACTATCACCTGCCGCTGCTGCCCGGCACCAATGTCGCGATCCTGACCGCGCTGGCGCATGTCATCGTCACCGAGGGCCTCGTCAACGAGACCTTCGTGCGCGAGCGCTGCGACTGGAGCGAGTTCCAGGACTGGGCCGAGTTCGTGGCGCTGGAGAAGAACAGCCCCGAGGCGGTTGCCCAGTTCACCGGCGTCGATGCAGAAGCGATCCGCGGCGCGGCCCGGCTCTACGCCAAGGGCGGCAACGGCGCGATCTATTACGGCCTCGGCGTGACCGAGCACAGCCAGGGCTCGACCACTGTCATCGCGATCGCCAACCTAGCGATGGCCACCGGCAATATCGGCCGCCGCGGCGTCGGCGTGAACCCGCTGCGCGGCCAGAACAACGTCCAGGGCTCCTGCGACATGGGCTCGTTCCCGCACGAGCTGCCGGGCTACCGGCACATCTCGGGCGATGCGGTGCGCGACCAGTTCGAGGCGATGTGGAACGTCAAGCTCAACCCTGAGCCGGGCCTGCGCATCCCCAACATGTTCGACTCCGCGATCGACGGCACCTTCAAGGGCCTCTACGTCCAGGGCGAGGACATCCTGCAGTCGGATCCCAACACCAAGCATGTGGTGCAGGCGCTGTCGTCGATGGAATGCGTCATCGTGCAGGACCTGTTCCTGAACGAGACCGCCAACTACGCCCACGTCTTCCTGCCCGGCTCGACCTTTCTGGAGAAGGACGGCACCTTCACCAATGCCGAGCGCCGCATCCAGCGCGTGCGCAAGGTGATGACCCCGCGCAATGGCCTCGCCGACTGGGAGGTCACGATCGGTCTCGCCAAGGCGATGGGCTTCGAGATGACGTACAATCACCCGTCCGAAATCATGGACGAGATCGCCGCGCTGACGCCGACTTTCACCGGCGTCTCCTACCAGAAGCTCGAGGAGATGGGCTCGGTGCAGTGGCCCTGTAACGAGAAGTATCCCGAGGGCTCGCCGATCATGCATGTCGATGGCTTCGTCCGCGGCAAGGGCAAGTTCGTGGTCACGGAGTACGTCGCGACCGACGAGCGCACCGGCCCGCGCTTCCCGCTGCTGCTGACCACCGGCCGCATCCTGTCGCAGTACAATGTCGGCGCCCAGACGCGGCGCACCGACAACGTGGTGTGGCATGGCGAGGACGTGCTGGAGATCCATCCGCATGACGCCGAGCAGCGCGGCATCCGCGACGGCGACTGGGTGCGGCTGACCAGCCGCGCCGGCGAGACGACGCTTCACGCGTTGATCTCGGAGCGCGTGGCGCCGGGCGTGGTCTACACCACGTTCCACCACCCGCTGACGCAGGCCAACGTCATCACCACGGACTACTCGGACTGGGCGACCAACTGCCCCGAGTACAAGGTGACGGCGGTGCAGGTGTCGCAGTCAAACGGTCCGTCGGACTGGCAGAAGGCGTATGACGAGCAGGCCCGCAACTCGCGCCGCATCGCCCCGATCGTGGAGGCGGCGGAGTAGCATGACGGATGCAGTGCGCATCGCGGATCGTCTGGTCTGGCGCGACGGAGCCCTCACCGAGGGCCACCGTCGCGTGCCGGAGGAGACCGCGGTCGCGCTGACCTACAATGGCGGCACCCAGGCCGTCATGATGGCGACGCCGCAGGATCTCCGCGACTTCGCCATCGGCTTTAGCCTCAACGAAGGGCTTATCAAGAGCCGCGACGACATCGTCTCGCTCGATGTCGTCGAGCTCGATGACGGCATCGAGCTTCGGATGTGGCTGCCCGACGCCCTTGCCGAACGCCTCGCCGAACGCCGCCGCAACATCGCCGGCCCCACCGGATGCGGCCTGTGCGGCATCGACTCCCTTGCCGAAGCCGTGCGGCCCGCAGCCCATGTCCCCGCAGGACGGCGCTTCGCCCCGCGCGACATCATGGCCGCGCTGGCGGCGATCGAGCCGCTGCAGAAGCTCAACCACGAAACCCGCGCCGTGCATGCCGCGGCGTTCTGGACGCCGGCCCGCGGCATCGTGAGCCTGCGCGAGGATGTCGGCCGCCACAACGCGCTCGACAAGCTCGCCGGCCATCTGGCGCAGACCGGGAGCGCCGCGAGCGAAGGTTTGGTCATGATGACCAGCCGCGTTTCCGTCGAGCTGGTGCAGAAGGCCGCCGCGATGGGCGCCCCGGTGCTGGTTGCGGTGTCAGCCCCGACCGCGCTGGCGATCCGCATGGCCGAGGCCGCCGGTATCACCCTGATTGCTGTCGCGCGAAATGACGGCTTCGAAATATTCACCCACCCCCACCGCATCGTGGCGAGCGCGGAGCCGCGCGCGCAATCACCTCAGACGGAAAAGCCCCATGTCGCATAGCAGCACCCACGACCGCCTCGTCTACATGGCCAACCAGATCGGAAAATTCTTCCAGAGCCAGGGCCGGGAAAAAGAGGTCGCCGGCGTCGCCGAGCACATCAAGAAGTTCTGGGACCCGCGCATGCTCAAGACGATCTACGCGCATCACGACGCCGGCGGCGAAGGCCTGGACCCGGCCGTGAAGGACGCCATCGGCAAGCTGAAGGACGCGGCGGTCGCGAAGGAGAAGGCGTAACGGGCACGATCCCGTAGCCCGCATGAGCGAAGCGACATGCGGGGCGGTGTTTCCGAACACTCGGAGCAAACTTGAACCCGGATGTCGCTACGCTCATCCGGGCTACCTGCCCTACCCGCCCGCTTGGTCCTCATGCTCTGCCTGCGACAGTTCGGCGATGGCAAGGTCGCCGGAGTCGGCCATGCGGGCCTTGGCGATGGTGCGGACATGCGCGGCGAGGGCAGGCATGCGGGCGATCAGGGCGTGGAAGTCTTGGGCATCCAAAACCAGCAAGCGGGTCTTGCGGGTCGCGGTGACGGTGCCGGAGCGCTTGGTCCGGTGGAGCAGCGCGATCTCTCCGAAGAAGGTGCCGTCGGCGAGCTTGACGCATTGCGTCGGCAGCTCGATCTCGACCTCGCCCGCGGTGATAAAGTACATCGATGATGCCGCATCGCCACGGCGCACCAGCACCTCGCCGGACTCGATCGTGCGCGCGCGCAAGAGGCGCATGATGTCGGCGATCTCCGAGGCGTTGAGATGCGAGAACAGCGGCACCTTGGCGAGCATGCCCCAGGTGACGACGAAATCGCGCCGCTTGATCTCCTCGGCAAAGGCGGTGGAGATGATGGCGACGGGCAGCGCGATCATCGCGAAGCCCCAGACGATCGCGACCACCGTGATGATGCGGCCGAGCGGCGTCACCGGCACGACGTCGCCATAGCCGACGGTGCCGAGCGTCACGATCGCCCACCACATCGCATGCGGGATGGTGCCGAACTTGTCGGGCTGCACGTCGCGCTCGACGGCGTAGAGCAGCGAGGCGAACAGCAGCACCGCGCCGGCCAGGATCACGAGGCAGCCGACCAAGGTGCGCCGCTCGGCCTGCACCGCCGACAACAGCGAGCGCAGCGCCGGCGAATAGCGCACCAGCTTGAGGAACGGCAGCACGATGGCCACGGCTTCCAGGCTGCGATCGCCGAGCCCGAGCGCAATCGTGGCCGGGACGAAGGACAGGAGGTCGATGACCCCTAGCGCAGAGAGGGCATAAGCCAGGCGGTCCCGCCACGGCGACTGCCGCCGGGGCATGTGTCCGGCGACGCTCCAGAGCCGCGCGGCATACTCAGTGGCGAACACGATCAGCGCTGTGATCTTGATCAGCCGCAGCGGCCAGCCGAAGCTGGCGGCAATGTCCGGGTCCGACCCCAGCACCACCGCCAGCACGTCGAGCGTGATGACCACCACGATCAGCTGGATCAGGCGCGAGCCATGGGTGCTCGGCAGATGGTCGTGCTCGAGCAGCTCGTAGAGCCGGTCCCGCAGGTCGGGATGACGAACGCTCTCGCCCGGCCCGAGCAGCGGCACGGCTAGCCGGCCTTGCCGATCGCGCTCTCGATCGCGGCCAGCGCCGCCTCCGCCTTGGCGCCGTCGGGGCCGCCGGCCTGGGCCATGTCGGGACGGCCGCCGCCGCCCTTGCCGCCCAGTGCTTCCGACGCCGCGCGCACCAGCTCCACCGCGTTGAAGCGCGCGGTGAGATCGGCGGTGACGCCGACGACGACGCCGGCCTTGCCGTCCTCGCTGCGGCCGACGATCGCGACGACACCGGAGCCGAGCTGCTTCTTGGCCTCGTCGACGAGCGACTTGAGATCCTTCACCTCGACGCCATCGACCGCACGGGCCATCAGCTTGATGCCGGCAACCTCGCGGATGCCGGCGGCAGCTCCGCCCGCCGCCGCACCGCCGCCCATCGCGAGCTTCTTGCGCGCATCCGACAGCTCGCGCTCGAGCTTCTTGCGCTCCTCCATCAGCGCGGTGATGCGCGCCGGCACCTCGTCGACGGTGGTGCGCAGCTCGGCCGCGGCGGCCTTGGCGAGCGAGAGATTGTGGTTGGCATGGGCGCGGGCGCCGCGCGCGGTCAGCGCCTCGATGCGGCGGACGCCGGAGGCGACAGCGCTCTCGGAGGTCACCGCGATCAGGCCGATGTCGCCGGTGCGCTTGACATGCGTGCCGCCGCACAGCTCGACCGACCAGCCCATCGCGTTATTGCCGTGGTCGCGCGCGGCATTGCCCATCGAGACGACGCGGACCTCGTCGCCATATTTCTCGCCGAACAGCGCGCGCGCGCCGGCCTCGCGGGCGTCGTCGAGCCCCATCAGCCGGGTCGTGACCTCGGCATTCTCCAGCACGACGTCGTTGGCGATGTCCTCGACACGCGCGAGCTCCTCGGCCGTGATCGGCTTCGGATGGACGAAGTCGAAGCGCAGCCGGTCGGGCGAGACCAGCGAGCCGCGCTGGGCGATGTGGTCGCCGAGCACCTGGCGCAGCGCCTCGTGCAGGATGTGAGTGGCCGAATGGTTGGCGCGGATCGCGGAGCGTCTGATGTGATCGACGTCGAGCTGCAGCGGGGTGCCGAGCTTGAGCGTGCCCTGCTCCACGGTGCCGATATGCGCGAACAGGTCGCCCGCCTTCTTCTGGGTGTCGGTGATGCGGACGCGGACGCCCTCGCCGGTCAGCACGCCGGTGTCGCCGACCTGGCCGCCGGACTCGCCATAGAACGGCGTCTGGTTCAACACGATCGCGCCGCTCTCGCCCGCCTTGAGGCTGTCGACCTCAGCGCCGTCCTTGACCAGCGCGGTGACCGCGCCCTCGGCCGTCTCGGTCTCGTAGCCGAGGAACTCGGTGGCGCCGAGCTTCTCGCGCAGCGGGAACCAGACGGTCTCGGTGGCCGCCTCGCCGGAGCCGGCCCAGGCCGCGCGCGCCTTCGCCTTCTGCCGCTCCATAGCGTCGGTGAAGGAGGCCTGGTCGACGCTGATGCCGCGCGACTTCAGCGCGTCCTGGGTGAGGTCGAGCGGGAAGCCGTAGGTGTCGTAGAGCGTGAAGGCGACGTCGCCGTCGAACATGTCGCCCTTGGAGAGCGAGGCCGACTTCTCGTCCAGGATGGCCAAGCCGCGCTCCAGCGTCTTGCGGAAGCGGGTCTCCTCCAGGCGCAGGGTCTCCTTGATCAGCCCCTCGGCGCGGATCAGCTCCGGATAGGCCTGGCCCATCTCGCGGGTCAGCGCGCCGACAAGCTTGTGCATCAAGGGCTCGCGCGCGCCGAGCAGCTGGGCGTGGCGCATCGCGCGGCGCATGATCCGGCGCAGCACGTAGCCGCGGCCTTCGTTGGACGGCAGCACGCCATCCGAGATCAGGAACGACGAGGCGCGCAGGTGGTCGGCAATGACGCGCAAGGATGCCTTCTGCGGGCCCTGCGGATCGGCATTGGTGAGGTCGGCAATCGCGCGGATCAGCGCGACGAACAGGTCGATGTCGTAATTGTCGTGCTTGCCCTGCAGCACCGCAGCGACGCGCTCAAGGCCCGCGCCGGTGTCGATCGACGGTTTCGGCAGGGGATTGCGGACCCCGCCCTCGAGCTGCTCGTACTGCATGAACACGAGGTTCCAGATCTCGATGAAGCGGTCGCCATCCGCCTCCGCCGAGCCGGGCGGGCCGCCCCAGATCTTGTCGCCATGGTCGTAGAAGATCTCCGAGCACGGGCCGCACGGGCCGGTATCGCCCATCTGCCAGAAATTGTCCGAGCCGGCGATGCGGATGATGCGCGACTCGGGGAGGCCCGCGATCTTCTTCCAGAGCCCGAACGCCTCGTCATCGTCGATATAGACGGTCGCGGTCAGCTTGTCCTTCGGGAGGCCGAACTCCTTGGTGACGAGCTTCCAGGCGAGCTCGATGGCGTTCTCCTTGAAGTAGTCGCCGAAGGAGAAATTGCCGAGCATCTCGAAAAAGGTGTGGTGCCGGGCGGTGTAGCCGACATTGTCGAGGTCGTTGTGCTTGCCGCCGGCGCGGACGCATTTCTGCGACGTGGTGGCGCGGTGGTAGGGCCGCTTCTCGACGCCGGTGAAGACGTTCTTGAACTGCACCATGCCGGCGTTCGTGAACATCAAGGTCGGGTCGTTGCGCGGCACGAGCGGCGAGGACGGCACGATCTCGTGGCCGTTCGCAGCGAAGAAATTGAGGAAAGTCGACCTGATCTCGTTGACGCCGCTCATAGCAATCCAATCGAAGAAGTCCGGGAATTCGGCGGCATTGCTTTTAGACAAGGGACTATCGCGTGTCCAGAAACTGTGCAGAAACATCATGGGGTTGCTGCACGGCTCCTAAAGCTGGTTGAAAGCCATGGTGACGCGTTGACAGCTCGGTTGAGCTGGTGTTTTCTCCCGCCACTCAACGACAGTCGCGTCGGGAGAGACTGGTCTTCTGAGGTTCTGGTTGAACTTCAAGGGCCGGCGCCGAAGGAGCAACCGCCCCGGAAACTCTCAGGCAAAAGGACCCTCGCGACTTCAACTGCATCTGGAAAGAGACGCTGGCCGGGCCTGATCCCGGGAGGCGTCCGCCGACGGGATAATACTCTCAGGCACAGCGACAGATGGGGCTTCGGTAGTGTTTTCCGGGACTGGTCCCGAGGAACCGCGCGAGGACCCCTGATGGCTGAACCGGCTGCTGCAACCTCCTCTTCCTCTTTAATGCGAACGCCGCTGCATGCGCTGCATGTCAGCCTCGGCGGCAAGATGGTGCCGTTTGCGGGCTATGAGATGCCCGTGCAATACGCGCCCGGCGTGCTCAAGGAGCACCTTCATACCCGCAGCCACGCGGGTCTTTTCGACGTCTCCCACATGGGCCAGGTCGCCCTGCTGCCGAAGTTCGGCAAGGTCGCAGACGCCGCTGCCGCGCTGGAGCGGCTGGTGCCGCAGGACATCGTCGGCATGTCAGCGGGCCGCCAGCGCTACGCCCAGTTCACCAATGCCGACGGCGGCATTCTCGATGACCTGATGGTGGCGAACTTCGGCGAGCACCTGGTGCTGGTCGTGAACGCCGCCTGCAAGGAGGCCGACATCCAGCTGCTGCGCGACGGCGTGTCCGACGTCTGCGAGGTGCAGCCGCTGGCCGACCGGGCGCTGCTGGCGCTGCAGGGGCCGAAGGCGGCGTCGGTGCTGGCGAAATTCTGTGCAGAGGCCGAAGGCATGCGGTTCATGGATGCGGGGCCGCGCGCGGTCGACGGCCTCGCCTGCTACGTCTCGCGCTCCGGTTACACCGGCGAGGACGGCTACGAGATCTCGGTTCCTGCCGACCAGGCCGAGCAGCTCGCCGAAGCGCTGCTGTCCGACAAGGACGTGCTGCCGATCGGGCTCGGCGCCCGCGACAGCCTGCGGCTCGAGGCCGGGCTCTGCCTCTATGGCCACGACATCGACACGACAACGACGCCGGTCGAGGCGGCGCTGGAATGGTCGGTGCAGAAGGTCCGCCGCAGCGGCGGCGCCCGCGCCGGCGGCTTCCCGGGCGCGGCGAAGATCCTGGCGCAGTTCGACGGCGGCGCGGCGCGTCGCCGGGTCGGCCTGCGGCCGGAGGGCCGCGCGCCGGTGCGCGAAGGGGCCACGCTGTTTGCCACCTCCGACTCGACCGAGCCGGTCGGCAAAGTCACCTCCGGCGGCTTCGGGCCGACTCTGAATGCGCCGGTCGCGATGGGCTACGTGCCGACCACCCTCGCCGCGCCGGACACCCAATTGTTCGCCGATGTGCGCGGGCAACGCCTGCCGCTGCGCGTCGCCGCCACGCCTTTTGTCCCCAACACCTACAAGCGCTGAAGGACGTCCATGACCACGCTGTACACCTCCGACCATGAATGGCTCAGCATCGAGGGCGATGTCGCCACCATCGGCATCACGGACTATGCGCAGGCGCAGCTCGGCGATGTCGTGTTCGTCGAGCTGCCGCAGGTCGGCCGTGCGCTGAAGAAGACGGAAGCCGCCGCCGTGGTCGAATCGGTCAAGGCCGCCTCCGACGTCTACGCGCCGATCACCGGCGAGGTGCTCGAGGTCAACCAGGCCATCGTCGACGAGCCGGCGCTGGTCAACACCGATGCCGACGGCAAGGCCTGGTTCTTTAAGCTCAAGATCGCCGACAAGAGCGAGCTCGGCGGCCTGATGGACGAGGCCGCCTACAAGGCACACACGGCGTGATGCTCCCGCGGGTCACCACACCCGCCGTCATGCCCCGCGCAGGCGGGGCATCCAGTACTCCCGGCGGCAGCGGTCGACCAGAGACGCCTCGGCGTACTGGATCGTCCGCTTTCGCGGACGATGACACCAACTTTGGATCTTCCAGCGAGGCCCTCATGACCACGCCGCTCAAGCCGCTCGATGATGCCGCCACCAGCTTCGCCCGCCGCCATATCGGCCCCTCGCCGCGCGATGTCGCGGCGATGCTGGAGACCGTGAACGCCAAGAGCGTTGCCGAACTGATGGCGCAGACCCTGCCCGGCACCATCCGCCAGGCCGCCCCGCTCGACATCGGTCCCGCCCTGAGCGAGACCGAGGCGCTGTCGCACATGCGCGCGCTGGCGGCGCAGAACCAGGTCTTCACCTCGCTGATCGGCCAGGGCTATGCGGGCACGATCATGCCGGCGGTGATCCAGCGCAACATCCTGGAGAACCCGGCCTGGTACACGGCCTACACGCCGTACCAGCCCGAGATCAGCCAGGGCCGGCTGGAGGCGCTGTTCAATTTCCAGACCATGATCTGTGACCTGACGGGTCTCGACGTCGCCAACGCCTCGCTGCTCGACGAGGGCACTGCGGCGGCGGAAGCCATGGCGCTGGCGGAGCGCTCGGCGCGGGCGAAGACCAAGGCGTTCTTCGTCGATCACAATGTTCACCCGCAGACTTTGACGGTGCTGCGCACCCGTGCCGAGCCGCTGGGCTGGAAGCTGATCGTCGGCGATCCCGCTGGGGATCTCGACGGCGCCGAGGTGTTCGGTGGGCTGCTGCAATATCCCGACACGACCGGCGCCCTGCGCGATCCGCGCGCCGCCATCGCCAAGCTGCACGACAAGGGTGCGCTGGCAATCCTTGCCGCCGATCTGCTGGCGCTGACATTGATCGCCTCGCCCGGCGAACTCGGTGCCGACATCGCGATCGGCTCGGCGCAGCGCTTCGGCGTGCCGATGGGCTATGGCGGGCCGCACGCCGCCTACATGGCGGTGCGCGATGCGCTGAAGCGCTCGCTGCCCGGCCGCATCGTCGGCCTCTCCGTCGATTCGCGCGGGGCGCCGGCCTATCGGCTGGCGCTGCAGACCCGCGAGCAGCACATCCGCCGCGAGAAGGCGACCTCCAACATCTGCACCGCGCAGGTGCTGCTTGCGGTAATCGCGGCGATGTACGCGGTCTATCACGGTCCCGCGGGGCTGAAGGCGATCGCGCGCACGGTGCATCGCCGGACAGCGGTGCTCGCAGCCGGACTGCGCAAGCTCGGCTTCGCGCCGGCGAATGACGCCTTCTTCGACACCGTCACCGTGGAGGCCGGCGCCAACGCCTCCTCGATCATCGCGCGTGCGGAAGCCGAGCGGATCAATCTCGGCCACAACGGCAGCAGGCTGCGGATCGCGCTCGACGAGACCACGACGGCCGATGTCGTCGAAGCCGCCTGGCGTGCGTTCGGCGGCGAGCTGTCCTACGCCGACATCGAAGCCGAAGCGCGCGACGCTGTCCCGGCCGAGTTGAAGCGGCAGCGGCCGTACCTCACCCATCCGGTGTTCCACGCGCATCGCTCCGAGACCGAGATGCTGCGCTATCTGCGCAAGCTCGCCGACCGCGACCTCGCGCTCGACCGCGCGATGATTCCGCTCGGCTCCTGCACGATGAAGCTGAACGCGACCACCGAGATGATTCCGCTGACCTGGCCGGAATTTTCCAGCCTGCATCCGTTCGTTCCCCGCGCGCAGGCGGCCGGCTACCACGCGATGTTCGCCGATCTGCAGGACTGGCTGTGCCGGATCTCCGGCTATGACGCAGTGTCGCTGCAGCCGAACTCGGGCGCGCAGGGCGAATATGCCGGGCTGCTGGCCATCCGCGGCTATCACGCCGCACGCGGCGAGGCTCACCGCACGATCTGCCTGATCCCCTCTTCCGCCCACGGCACCAATCCGGCCTCCGCGCACATGGTCGGCATGGAGGTCGTCGTGGTCGGCTGCGACGCGGGCGGCAATGTCGACCTCGCCGATCTCAAGGCCAAGGCGGAGGCGCACAGCCAAAAGCTCGCCGCGATCATGATTACCTATCCCTCGACCCATGGCGTGTTCGAGGAGCACATCCGCGACATCTGCGACATCGTCCATGCGCATGGCGGCCAGGTCTATCTCGACGGCGCCAACCTCAACGCCCAGGTCGGCCTCGCTCGGCCCGGCGACTACGGCGCCGACGTCAGCCATTTCAACCTGCACAAGACGTTCTGCATCCCGCATGGCGGCGGCGGCCCGGGCATGGGCCCGATCGGCGTCAAGGCGCATCTGGCGCCGTTCCTGCCCGGTCATCCTGCGACCGATGGCAAGACCGCGCATCCGGTCGGGCCGGTCTCAGCCGCGCCCTACGGCTCGGCCTCGATCCTGACCATCTCCTACATCTACATGCTGCTGATGGGCGGCGAGGGCCTGACGCGCGCCACCGAGATCGCGATCCTCAACGCCAACTACGTCGCGGCGCGGCTCGATGCGCATTTCCCGGTGCTCTACCGCAACGAGCGTGGCCGCATCGCGCATGAATGCATTATCGATCCCAGGCTGCTGAAGCAGACCAGCGGCGTCACCGTCGACGACATCGCCAAGCGGCTGATCGACTACGGCTTCCATGCGCCGACCATGAGCTTCCCGGTCGCCGGCACCTTGATGATCGAGCCGACCGAGTCGGAATCCAAGGCCGAACTCGACCGCTTCTGCGACGCCATGATCGCGATCCGCAAGGAGATCGCCGAGGTCGAGCAGGGCCGCTTCACCATCGAGGCCTCGCCGCTGCGCCATGCGCCGCACACGGTGCACGACATCGCCGATGACGAATGGAGCCGCGCCTATCGCCGCAGCGAGGGCTGCTTCCCGGCGGGCAGCTCGCGCACCGACAAATATTGGTGCCCGGTCGGCCGCGTCGACAACGTCTATGGCGACCGTAACCTGGTGTGCTCGTGCCCGCCGGTCGAGGACTACGCGCAGGCTGCGGAGTGAGACCGCCGGCTCTCAAGGTCGCTTGAAAATCGGAAGCCGGGTGCATCACACCCGGCTTTCAGTTTGCTGAAAAGATCCGTCCCGCAGTCGCTCCAACGAAAACGGGCGCCGCAGTCAACCGACCGGCGCCCGCTCCGCTTTGGCTTTCGGATCGCCCGCGAGCCCTACTCCTCCGCCGGCTCCTCTCCGTCGGCGTCGCGCTCGGCGGCGCCGGCCAGGATCTGCTCGGCGATCAGGCCGGAATTCTGGCGAATGGCCGCCTCGATCTTGGCGGTCATGTCGGGGTTCGCCTTCAGGAACGATTTCGAATTCTCACGCCCCTGCCCGAGCCGCTGGCTGTCATAAGAGAACCAGGCACCCGACTTCTCGACGATCCCGGCCTTGACGCCGAGATCGAGGATCTCGCCCATCTTGGACACGCCCTCGCCATACATGATGTCGAACTCGACCTGCTTGAACGGCGGCGCCAGCTTGTTCTTGACGACCTTGACGCGGGTGGTGTTGCCGATCACCTCGTCGCGCTCCTTGATCGCGCCGATGCGGCGGATGTCGAGGCGCACCGAAGCATAGAACTTCAGCGCGTTGCCGCCCGTGGTGGTCTCGGGCGAGCCGTACATCACGCCGATCTTCATGCGGATCTGGTTGATGAAGATGACCATCGTGTTGGACTTGTTGATCGAGGCCGTCAGCTTGCGCAGCGCCTGGCTCATCAATCGCGCCTGCAGGCCGGGCAGCGACTCGCCCATCTCACCCTCGAGCTCGGCCTTCGGGACCAGCGCCGCCACCGAGTCGACGACCAGCACGTCAACGGCACCGGAGCGGACCAGCGTGTCGCAGATCTCCAGCGCCTGCTCGCCGGTGTCCGGCTGCGAGATCAGGAGCTCATCGATGTTGACCCCCAGCTTGCGCGCATAGACCGGATCGAGCGCATGCTCGGCATCGATGAACGCGCAGATGCCGCCCTTCTTCTGCGCCTCCGCCACTGTATGCAGTGCCAGCGTCGTCTTGCCCGACGATTCAGGCCCGTAGATCTCGACGATGCGCCCCTTCGGCAGGCCGCCGATCCCCAGCGCGATGTCCAGCCCGAGAGAGCCCGTCGACACTGTCTCGACGTCCATCGAGCGGTCGTTCTTGCCGAGCTTCATCACCGAGCCCTTGCCGAACTGACGCTCGATCTGGGACAGCGCTGCCGAGAGCGCCTTACTCTTATCCATGGAGGAACCTTCGACGATACGCAGGGCGGTGGCGGACATTGGCGCTCCTTATGGCGGGGATTCGCGGGATGGACAAATGGTTAACGAGGGCGGGCAACAATCTTGAGGTGAATGTACCTGATCTGTTCTTTGTTCGCAATATGTTCTTTCGCCCATTGGCGACTTCAGAACCTCCGGCTGTCGATGCAGATCTCGGTGGCCGACGAGGCCCCACGAGCAGCCGCGCCACCCTCAGAAAACTCGCGAAGTCACGGATCGCGAGCGCCGCGGGATGACAGACAATGGTGCGGATGGCGCTGCAGCTCTTTCCTCGAATGCGACGACTCGGCCTCTACCAGAAATTGTAGATGCGCCGGACGCTTGCCACGCCTTTCCCGTCGTGTATCCGGAGAGAGCGATCCGCTGCTCGCGAGAACCTCATGACACCTCACTCGAATCACGCCGTCACCCTGTGGCGCCCCGTCGGGCCGTAGGAAATCGCCTTGATCCAGGCGACGGGCATGCGCGCGTTTCCGCCGCGCCTGCCCGAACAGCCGATCTTCTATCCGGTTCTCACCGAGGACTACGCGGTGAAGATCGCGCGCGACTGGAACGTGCCGGCCAGTGGCAGCGGTCATGTCCTGCGCTTTCAAGTCCGAAGAGAGTTCATCGACCGCTATGAGGTCCGCGAGGCCGGCGGCCGCGATCATCGCGAGTACTGGATTCCGAGCGAGGACCTCGCGGAGTTCAACGCGGCCATCGTCGGCACCATCGCGCTCGTCAAAAGTTTTCCATGAAACAACCGGACTTCCGCTGACGTCCGAACACCGCACGCCCGTGGTTCTCCTGAGAGGAACGAAGTTCCTGCGCGCCTTCTGCTTTTGTTCGGCTCATCGATTGAGCAGGCGCTTGAATTTGGTGCAGCTTCGGACCGCACCAGTCGGTTCCATCTTTGATCTACGTCGAGTTGAGTTTGCTGTGAGTTCAACGCCAGACCGTTGCCGGGACTCTTCTTGTCAGGCGAGGATGTCGAGGATTGAACTCCTGTTTGCTGCGACGACACGAGATCATGGCATGGCCGGTTTCACCTCCTCTATCGCCGCAGGAGCAAGCCGTCACCTGCAGCAGAGGATGATGGACGACATGTGACCCGAAGGGCGCGGCCAATCCGATGTGTTCGGATGTCGGCAGCGATGTCATCCCAACTGCGCGCGACAACCGTTTCTTTCGCAAAAGGAGCTGTTGGAACTGAGCTCATGCATCTCGAGTAGCGGTCTTACATTCGAGCACAACAATCGTTGTCATAAACTTTTGGTTGTGGTAGCAAAACACGTATTGAACATGACAGCGAATTTTAAATGGCCCCGGATTTGTTTGTTCGTGTTCGATTTCGTGCGGCGCATGTCGAACAGTTTACTCGTTCGATAGCGTTGTTTTGTCCTTCCAGGTATCCGGAGGGAGCATCTGCGATACCACCGGCAGGCTCGTCGAACGTCGGCGCACGGCCCTGAAACCATCCGCGCCAAAGAAAGCCTTGGACCCAGGTCAGGTCCAAGGCTTTTGACGCTGGGCGAGCACTGGCGACGCCTACCGCGTCGCAATCGCGCCGGCGCGGACCTCCGATCTACGCTAGGCGCGCTTCGCCGTTCTAAGTGCCGAACTCGGCAACCTTGATTTGACGCAAGGCGCGCATGCCAGTGCGCGAGTAAGTTGATCACGTCACTGCCGAACTGCCCTGGTCGGGAAGCTGCGACGCTGACCTCGAGCCTCGGATCAGCGATCCGAGGCTCACGCGTCGGCCGCATATGTGTCGGCGCACTGCTGAAAATGCCGCGTCTTTGATGGCGGCCAACTAACAGCGGCCCTTTATCGAGCGCCGCGAGCGACCGTATTTTACCGGAATTGATCCAAGCGGCGTTTGCGCCTCCATTTGCGTTGCGTACATCAAACCCAGCGGCCTGGGGCGGTCAGGGCTCACCGGTTTTGGCAATGCCGCTCTATTTCTTTCGTATCCGTAACGGCCACTTCTCAGGCGCGTCCGAGTATGGGACTGAATGCGCCGATCGCAATGCAGCGTGGAAAGAGATGACCACGGTCTGCGCCGACATGGCCAGCAGCATCTCGCGCAAGCTCGCCGAAAACTCTGAGTGGCAGATGGAGTTGCTCGACGAGACCCGGCAACCGGTGTTTCGCATCCGGATCGTCGCTGAGTCGCTGGATCAGGCCTGACACCAGCTTGCCCCCACATCCCTCGCCGATTCTGGATTGCGCTCCCGCCATCCGGCAATCCCGGCTTGCCGAGATGGGTGCGACTGCCTGTCATTTCGGCATGCGTACTTGATCCAGATCAAGTAGCCAGTTCCAATCCTGCCTGAAACTTAAATCTGTATGGGTAATCTGATCTTCAAATGTCCGCGAACCGGCATGAACGTGCAGCATTGGCTTGAAGAGCCGAAGCCGGGCGATCCCGCATGCGCCTATGAAACGGTCGTGTGCAAGGCCTGTACGCGGCTTCACTTCATCAACCGCGACACCCGCAAACTGCTCGGCGAGAGGGAGTGAGCGGCTGACCGCACGGATCAGTCAGCGCTCGGGAGTCGCCGCATCGTGAACTCGATCGCGCCGTCGGGAAGCTCGCGCCAGCTTTCGACCGCGCTCATATAGCCAGCCTTGGGATAGCGGGTCAGATAATCGCGGGCCTTGGCGCGCGCCTCTTCCCGAGGCAGCGTGAACGTGTCGCGCACGTAGCCATCATGCACACGGCTGTCTTCGTTCCGGCGCCGGGCCGCCATCCGGCTGGCAATGTCTCGCGGGCGCAACCCCATCGACGAACTCCAACGCGTTACACCCCGTCAATATAGACGAGGCCGCGCGGAATCCGAGTCATCATGCGGGCCGGACCGGGTTAAACGGCCTGCCCCGGGGATCAGTTGGTGCTGGCGCCCGTTTTGGGCTTCTTGGCCGCCGTGGTCTTGACCGGAGGCGTCGTCTTCGGCTGTTCCGCACTGCGCACATTGCCCCAGGGATCGGAACTGGCCTTGGCGTCCGGGATCTTGCGGATGGTTTCCTTGTAGGCCTTCTCGCGCTCGACTTCCGCCTCTTTTTCCTCGGGAGTCTTGGCTGGACCATCCGCGAGCAGGTTGACGTTCGGCATCTGGGCTCGCGCAGGCACGCCCCAGGCCCAGCTGGTCAGCAAGGCGACCGCCATCGTCACGATCAGCTTCTTCATCGGCTACTCCCCGGTATCCGTCGCCTTATACCATTGCCGTGCCAGGCGCCAAGGGTGGATCGGCGCGTCATCCGCCGTGTCTTGGCGTCGCGCTTCGATGATCTCGCGCCGTCGCGCCGGACTGTCACCCGAACGGCTTTCATCATAGGATTCGAACTCCGGCCTTTTCAAGCCGCAGGCCGGTGGCCATGGGATAGCTGCCCCATTCGGAGTGGCCCGGCTGACGCCCGCTAAGAGCATAAAGATACGGACTGGGAGGACCTCGCGCGTGCAGAACGACACCCCTGATTTCACCATCGACCAGGCGCGACGCATCCTCGACGACGTGTTTGCCCCCTGGATCAGGGATCTTGCCCTGACCGTCCAGGACATCACGCCATCGGCGCAAGGCGAGCCCGGGGCCATCCTGCGCATGCCGTTTTCATCCCGGCTGTGCCGCGACAATGGCGTGGTCTGCGGCCAGGCGCTGATGGCCTTCGCCGACACCGCGATGGTGATAGCGATGGTGACCGCGAGCGGAGGCTACCGGCCGATGACCACCGTCGATCAGACCACGCACTTCATGCGCGCAGTGGTCACCTCCGACGTGCTGGCGGAGGCACGCGTGGTCCGGATGGGACGAACCATGAGCTTCGGCCGGGTGACGCTGACGAGTGCCAGCGACGGCAAGCCCGCGGCCATGGTGTCGAGCGCCTTCGCGATGCTCTGAGCCGGCGGAATCGGAACGCCTAACGGAACCTGAACACAAGACGCGGCCTTTGACCGGGCTGATTTACCGCGCTGAAACACGGACATGCTCTATTTTACGCATCTTTGACGCGAAAGGTGAGGCCATCGGCATCGGGTTACAGGCCATGAGCGAGACGACTGACAAGCGCATCGCGCCCCGGCATCGGGTGCTCAAGCAAGGCAGGCTGGCGTTCGACAGCGGCGGCGTTGTCGATTGCACCGTCCGCAACATGTCCGAGACCGGCGCACGCCTCGAGGTGGTCAGCCCGCTCGGTGTTCCCAAGAGCTTCACGCTGATGATCCCCGCCGACAAGTTCACGCGGCGCTGCCACCAGGTCTGGAGCCACGACAAGCGGATCGGCGTCGCCTTCGACTGATGCGACGGCCGCGCGGGTCGGGTTGGCCATCGTTGCCCGACCCGCGCGACGGAGGCGTCGCGAAAGCCCTCAGTACCCGTAGCCCCGACGCGTCGGATAGCTCTGAGGGCCGCGTGTGTAGCCACCGCCGCCATATCCGCCGCCGATACCGATCCCGATGCTGACCGGCGGCACGACCCGTACCGGCGGCCCGTAATACTCCCGCGGCGGCGGAGGCGGTGCATAGACCACGACATCGTCTCCGGGATCACGGCGTGGCAGACGGGCTGCCCGCTTCGGCGGATCATCGGCGCGCTTCCTCGCCGGCTTCTCCTCGACTCGCTTGGGCGTCTCAGCCTTGCGGGTTGGCGTCTGCGAGCACGGACACGTCGGTCCGGCTGTGGCGCTGGCCGAAACGATCGGCGGCGCGGCCGCCGGAATTGCTGCATTGGCTGCCGCGACGACCGGCGTCACCACCGGACGATTGCGCAGACGCTCGATCAGCTTGCGCGCGGTCGGCGTCAGATCGCTGTCCGGATAGCGATCGAGAAAGCCCTGATAGGCGGCAACCGTGTTGATCAGCACAGCCTCATTCCAGGCGGCCATGCGGTTGTGCAGATCGAGCCATTGCCGCGCCTGCGGCCCATAGGGCGCCGCCGTGTAGAGCGTGACGAAGGCCTCATAGGCCTCGACGCTGCCATCGCCGACGATGATCTCATTGGCCGCCTCGATCGGCTTGCCCTGCAGGCTGCGCTTCCATTCGTCGACGCTGCGCTTCACCGCCTCCGGCCGCGGCGCGGCATTGGCAGCACTGACATCGGCCGCGGCGATGAAGCGGAAATCCTCGGTCAGCGACGAGGAATCCCATGGCGTCTGCCGCCCCTCCGTCGCCTTGTTGACCGCGACGCGCACCCGCTTGAACGCCTCCTCGATCGGCAGCCCCGGCTCGCGCGCCGCCTGCAGCAGCGCTGTGGTGTAAGGACTATTGGCGCCGTTGCCGTCCTCGGCCTCCGCACCGGGCGATGTCGAGTAGGACAAGAATGTGCCGGGCGCGCCGCTCTTGGTGTCGAGCAGCGCCAGGCCCCGGCCCGCGCTCTGATTGATCGCCGGGAACGGATTGTTGCGGCAGGCATCCAGCAGCAGGATACGCATCCGGCTCGGTACCGAGTTGAGCGTATTGAGAAGATCGTTGAGTCGCACCGCCTGCAGCGGAATATCCGCCTCGCGGCGTGGATCCACGTCTACTGGAACCAGATAGTTCTCGCCGTCGATCTGCAGGCCGTGGCCGGCGTAGAACACCAGGGCCACCGTGTCAGGCCCCTTGCTCGCGATCTTGGCCGCGAAATCACCGACCTCGCGGTTGAGATCGCGCTGCGACAGGTCGGCAGCATTGGTCACGTCGAAGCCGGACTCCTCCAGCATTTTCGCCATCGCCTTGGCATCGTTCGCCGGATTGGGAAGTGGGGTCACCGAGCGATAGGCCGATTGCCCGATCACCAGCGCGAGCCTGCTGGTTTCGGCCATGGCGGACGACATGGCGGATGACAAACCGGCCAGCAGGCCGCCTGCGACCAAGGCAGCCCTGAGGGCGTGGCGAAACATGGCGATCTCCAATCTGCGCGTGACGTGCCAGTTGGTCGAGATGGTTTGCGACCCGGTTCATCGTCGAGCGCAAATGTCTTTCGACAATGCCGGTCCGTCGAGGCGCAATGCCGCGCGCTGGCGGACATCATTGCTGCACGAGATTCCCGCAGCATTGCCGTGATGCGCAACTAGCGTCCGCCGATCCGGGGGGCAGATGGATCATGCGGCTGACGGCATCACAGATGGGGCTGTTCGCGGCTCTGCTGCTATCCGGCTGCGCCGCCGACAGCCAGTCCCGCCTCCCAGCATTCATGCGCGTCAGAGACCCGGAACCGCCACCTCCCGAAGCTCCGCCTGACGTCGCCCTTCTTGTCCGCAAGAACCTCGACATGATCTTCGTGGCCACCAGCCTGCCGCGCGATCTCGAGGCCACATCCGCGAGACGCACCGATCGCGGCGATGCGTGGACCGCTTGCGTTCGCGCGCAGATCGTCTCGGTCGCCGGTGCGCCGCTTCGGAACCAGACCTACAAGCTGACAATCCGGCAAAACGAGATCATCGACCGACGGCGCGCGATGGCGGGCGACGATTGTGTTTCTGAAGATTACCGCCCGATCATGCCGACGAAGTGATGCAACTCGAAGGTGACGACCTGAGCATTGTCGACCTCAGCTGATCACCACCCGTGACCGTCCGGAACCTGCTACCATTTCGAGCGATAGTGTTAGTTCTTAGCTAACGCAAACCAACGACCGGCCAGCGAACGAATGGGCCAAATTTAACGATTCCTCCGCATCATTTCATGCGCAAGTGCGGAATGATCCCGGACCAGTTCTTCATGAACGTTCATCTCGTTGGCGATGACAAGGCCAAGCTCGCTCTGCTTCGCGGCATGCTGGCGGAGCGATGCTCGCTCACATCCGAACTCATCGGTGACGCCGATATCAAGAGTCGCGACATCGACGCCATCGTCGTGGCGGCGGATCTGCGCGATGTCGACAACATCGCTGCGTTGAAAGAGATATCCGACCGGCTCGCCCGCATTCCGCGCCGCATCTTCCTGACCAACCACAAGTCTCGCCTGTCGACGGTCCAGGCCTATGCGCTCGGTGCGACGAGCGTGCTGTCGAGCACGCCCAGTCGCAATCAGTTGCTGGGAAAGCTGCTCGACGCGCGACCGGATTCGGCCGCCAACAGCGTCGCCGTCGACGGTCGCCAGGCTGCGTTCGCAGGTGCGTCCAGCATCGCCTCGATGTTCGCCGCGGTCCTGGGCGGCACGGAAATCAACATCGAGGAAACGCGCCGCGCGGGCAAGCACATCGCCGAATGCATCGCTGAAAACGGCCTTTCCGACTGGCTCGCGACCGTTCGCCGCCACCATGAGGGCACCTATCAGCACTGTCTGCTGGTGACGGGAATCACCGTGGACTTCGGCCTGAGCCTCGGCGTTCACAGCTCCGATCTCGAGCGGCTCTACATGGCCGCGATGTTCCACGACATCGGCAAGGCCACGATCCCGCTCACCATCCTCGACAAGCCGGGCCGTCTCGACGTCAAGGAGCGCGCGCTGGTCGAGACTCATCCGTCGGCAGGCTACGACGCTCTGAAGGACAACGAGGCGATCAGCGTCGAGGTGCTCGACGCGGTGCGCCACCATCACGAGTTTCTCGACGGCAGCGGCTATCCGGATGGACTGATGGATCACAACATCCCGGATCTGACACGCATCCTCACCATCTCCGACATCTTCTCGGCCCTGATCGAATACCGCAGCTACAAGCCGGTAATGGCGCGCGAGAAGGCTTATGAGATCCTTCAGGGCATGGAAGGCAAGCTGGAGAAGCCGCTGGTCGGCGCGTTCCGCGACGTCGCGCTGATCCGTTGAGCGGAACTCCGATCATGGTCAATACGTGGTAAAACGCGCAGCGCAAATCTGAACTGATCGGCAAGGCCTATCTTGGCAGCTTTGCAATAGCATCGACCCTGTGAATGTGCGTCCTTGCGCATTCAGGGGGTGTCGGGACGTGGCTGATATCGTTGATCACACGATTGCGCATGCGTCGCCAGCAGCAGGCCGGCGCGGCTTGAGCGCGTCGTCGCCAGCTTTGGTGCCGCTCGATGCGGTCACCGAGACCGCATGGCGGCAGCTCGCGGGGCGTGTGCTGGAGCCGAACGGCTACTACCTGCCCGACTGGGAAAGCGCGGTGAACGCGTCCGCACGCGGCCGAACTGGAGCCTCGGCACTGTGCGCCTGGAGCGACGATCCGTCCTCGCGGCTCATTGGGCTGATGCCGGTCACGTCGCTGTGGCGCGCCTGTCGGCTGCCGCTGCCTGTCCTCGCCAGTGGCCATCCATACGGCACGCTCTGCACACCGCTGCTCGACGCTGACAGCGCGGAGCCCGCAGCATTCCGGCTGCTGGATACGGCACGGCGCGCGGGCGCCCGCGCGCTTCTGCTCCGGGACATGTCGGTCGAGGGTCCTGTGATGCAGGCGTTCGACACCGTCCTGCGTCGTCAGCGCCTGCGATCACGCGTCCTGCAGTGCTATGAGCGCGCCTTGCTCGATGCGACGGTGGACGGCGAAACGGTGCTGCATGACGGGCTCGGTGCCAAGAAGCTGAAGGAGCTGCGCCGCCAGCGTCATCGGCTGGCTGAGCACGGCGCGGTCCGCGTCGCGATTGCACGCGCGCCCGGCGAGGTCGCCGCAGCTCTCGAGACCTTCCTCGCGCTGGAGGCCAGCGGCTGGAAGGGGCGCCGCGGCACCGCCCTGATCCAGCATGACGGCGACGCCGCCTTCATCCGTCGAGCAGCACCGACGCTGGCCTATCATGGCGCCTGCGAGATCATCAGCTTCTTCGCGGGCGAGACCGCTGTCGCCGCCGGTCTCGTGCTGCGCCATCAGGACCGCGCCTTCTTCTTCAAGCTCGGCGTCGACGAGCGGTTTGCAAAGTACTCGCCAGGGGTTCAGCTGACGCTCGAACTCACACGTCACCTCTGCAACGACCCGACGATCAGCTCCGCCGACTCCACCGCCGGCCCGGACCATCCCATGATCAACCCGATCTGGCGCGGGCGGCTTTCAATCGGCGACGTGCTGATCCCCCTCTATGATCGCGATCCGGCGGTCGAGATCGTCCACGCCGCACTGATCGCCCGACGCGAGGCACAGGCCCTGGCACGGCGCTCGGTTCACACGATCCGCGGCTGGCGGAAGCGCCGGATGGCTACTCCGCAGCCTCAGCGTTGATCTCCGCGGACACCTGACGGATTGCGCGCGCGAGCATCTGCGGATCCTGCGCGCCGGAGACGGCGTACTTCTGCGCGAACACATAGGTCGGCACGCCGGAGATGCCTTTCTCCGCGGCCTCCTGCGCTTGTCCCGACACCAGAGCCACATCATCCTCGGTCGCCAACATCTTGCGAACAACGGCCGCATCGAGCCCGCAGTCCGCGGCCGCCTGCACCAGCACCTCCACGTCGGTGAGATCGCCGCCGTCGCGGAAGTAAAGCTCCATCAGTCGCTGCTTCATCTCAGGCGCCTTGCCGATCTGGCCGGCCCAGTGGATCAGACGGTGGCAATCGGTCGTGTTGGGCTGGCGCGCGACCTTGTCGGGCCGATAGCTCAGCCCCTCCTGCTCGGCGGCGGCGACGACGCGGCCGGCGATGCCCTTGTAGGCCTCGACCGACCCGAACTTGGTGGTCAGATATTGCTCGCGGCTGATGCCCTCGCGCGGCACCCAGGGATTGAGGAAGAACGGCCGATAGTTCAGCTCGACCGGCACGTCGGGAACGAGCTTCAGAGCCTCCTCGATGCGATGCTTGCCGATGTAGCACCAGGGACAGACGACGTCGGACACGACGTCGATGGTCAGCGGCTTCAGGCTCATGCGCGTCGCTCCGGGTTCGCTTGGCGTTCCGCCCAAGATAAGCCTATGCCACGCCGGCACAAGCCAGAGTCACAGCGAGGTAACCATCTCCTTCAGCCTGGCGGCGGTCAGGTCATCGGCCGGGAAGAAGGTTTCCAGCGCCAGCTCCGACAGCGTGATGTCCACAGGCGTGCCGAACACCATGGTCGTCGAGAAGAAGCTCAGCACGTCCGCCCCGACCCGCAACCGCAAGGGGATGGCGACGCTGTCGACGGCGAGCGGCGCCGATCGCGCCGGGATCGGATAGGACTTCAGCTCCTCGTAGAGCTTCAGCAGACCGGCGTCCGCCGTCGCCTCGCATTGCCGATGCAGGCGCTCCAGGAGATGCCCGCTCCATTCGGGCAGGTTCACGGTCCGCGCCGCCAGCCCTTCGGGATGCAGCGCGACCCGCAGCACGTTCAGCGGTGGCGCCAGCAAACGCTCCGGGACGCCGGCCAATAGCGGCGCGATCAGCCGGTTGGCCGCGACCAGGTTCCAGTGCCGGTCGACGGCGACGGCCGGGTTCGGCTCATGGGCCTTGAGCACCAGGTTCATCGCCTCGCGGGCCGGCTTCAGCGCCGGATCCTCCAGCGGCCGCTGCTGGAAGGCGGGCGCATAGCCGGCGGCCACCAGCAGCACGTTACGTTCACGCAGGGGCACGTCCAATCGCTCCGCCAGCTTAAGGACCATGTCGCGCGACGGCGCGGCGCGGCCGGTCTCCACGAAGCTCAGATGCCGCGCCGAGATCTCGGCATCGAGCGCGAGGTCGAGTTGCGACAGATGCCGGCGTTGCCGCCATTGCCGCAGGTGCTCGCCGACATGAACGGGTTTGGCGCGGTCGGCGCGCGCCGAAGCGAGCTGTGTCATGGGCAGAAGAGCTATCACGAGGACGTCAGCGCCTCCATGACCTGCCAGGTAATCGAATTGCCCCGCGCCGCCGGCCATCCTCCACATCAGAGGAGATGACGATGCGCAGGCAGCACCGTCCCGAGACCTTCGCTTTCACGACCCTCAGCCGCTGGCTGGCCGGCCTCGCGACAACGCTGCTCGCACGCTCGCTCAACCTGCCAGAGCCGCTGCTGCACGCCACGGGCAGCCTCGTCGTCGCGCAGGTCAGCGAGATCGAGGCTCGGGCCGCACGCTCGCTGTGCCCGGCGCGCCTGCGTCGTCGTTTCCTCGCCTGGTTCCGTTGAAAACCCCCTCACCGCACCGAAGGAGACTTGCCATGATCGTTTCGTCCACCCTGCTGCGTCGCGCCCTGATCGCCGACGCCGTGTTCAGCGGCATCGCCGGCCTCGCGCTCACTTTCGACGCGTCGCCGCTGGCGGCGTTGATGCAATTGCCTGAAGCGCTGCTGCGCGAGACCGGCCTGTTCCTGATCGTCTATGCGAGCGTCGTCGGCTGGCTCGGCTCGCGCGCGCTGACGCCGAAGCCGCTGATCCTGCTCGTCATCGCCGGCAATGCCGCCTGGACCGTCGGCAGCATCGGCTTGTTGTTCTCCGGCCTCGTGACGCCGAACGTGCTCGGCGAGATCTTCGTCGCGGCCCAGGCCGTGGGAACAGGCGTGTTCGCCGAGTTGCAGTACATGGGGTTGCGTCGGAGCACGGAAGCGCTGACGGCTTGAGCCGCGGAGATGACGTGCGCCGGCCGCTGCGACGAGCGGCCCGGCGCTCGATCTCCGCTTGATTTGACATGCATGGCGAAAGCATCCTTGGCATCGTTGCAAGCCGACAGGAGACCGCCGCGATGCCGCCGCATGTCAGCGGGACGGAAGGTTACGCCGCCGAGGCGGATAGCCTTTTCGTGCGTTACGAAAGCATCCCCTCCGAGCAGGCGCATGCCGCCGTACTTCACCTGCTGCCGAAGTCGCCCGCGCGCGTGCTCGACATCGGCGCGGGCACGGGGCGCGATGCCGCATGGTTCGCGAGCCTCGGGCATCGGGTGGTCGCGGTCGAGCCGACCGACGCGCTGCGGCTGCGCGCGATGCATCTGCATGCGTCGCCTGCGATCACCTGGATCGATGACAGCCTGCCAGAGCTCGCCGCGCTGGCGGACGGCGACGAGCAGTTCGATCTGGTGATGATGACCGCCGTTTTCATGCATCTCGACGAGGTGCAGCGGCGACGCGCGCTGCCCAATATCGCCGCGCGGATCGCGAGCGGCGGCCGACTGATCATGACGCTGCGGCACGGGCCGGTGCCGCCGGGACGACGAATGTTCGAGATCGACGCCGAGAGCGTCATCGCGCCGGCACGACAGCTCGGTCTCAGCCTTGAACTCAACCGCGACGGCGCGTCGCTGAACAGAGAAAACCGGGCTGCGGGAGTGACCTGGACGACGCTTGCGTTCAGCAAACCGGGATGAGCGGCGCTGGACGCGAGCTCGCCCGATCAGGCCGCCTTGGCGCGGGTCAGGGTCTTCGCGGGGCTGGACTTGGTCTTGACGCGCTTGCCGGCAGCCGGCCGGCGGCTCTCCGCCTTGGCCCGCGTTGAGGTCTTCGCTTTCACGCGCTGCTTGGACTTGACCGTCTCTTTGGGAAGCTTGTCGGACGTTTTCTTGGCTTTCTTCTTGGCCTTCTTCGCGGCCTTCCGCTCGTCCTTGGCCTTTTGCTTGGCGCGCTCCGCGCGCGCCTCGGCCTTCTTCTTCGCCCGCTTCTTCTCGCAGGCGTCGCATTTGCAGCCGATCGGCTTCAGATAGGCTTTGAAGTAATCGGTGCCGTAATCGTAATTGATCTCCTCGCCCGGCGCGATGTTCTTGATCGCGCGGATAAAGATCTTCTTCTTGCGCGGCTTGACGTCCGACTCGGCGTTCGGCTTGCACGAATGATTGATGTAACGGGCGACGTTCTCGCGGACCGAGCCGTCGATGGTCCAGCGGTTGTCGAGCTCGAACAGATATTTGTTCTCGATCGCATCGTCCTCGGCCTTCTTCGAATCCAACAGCGGTCCGAAGTAGCGGATGATCTTGGTGCCCTTCTTGATCGGCTGGGTGGCGAACAGACCGAGCCCCGTCTTTGAGCGGCCGATGCGATAGGGTTTGGTCGAGGGGATGACAGGCATGATCTATGGGAAGAGATGGACCTCGCGAGGTGGACGTTCTAGGATAAATTCACGGCGCTGTCAGGTGTTTCCCTGCCCTGTTTCGCGCCGTCCCCAGCTTGCAACACCCCGCGCCGCACGATTCTAAGGACAAAGTGAGGGTCGTCGGCGCGCGCGATCGACGTCGCGCAGTCCTAGCTGCGGTTTGAGCCCTTGTCCTTGATGCGGTGATAGCGGGCGAGCAGCCGCTCGCCCTTGGCGGCGATCTTGCGCGCGGCGGCCACGGTGCGCGGCACCGGCTCGCCCCAGGCATGGGCCGACAGCGCCAGTCGCGTCGGACGCCCGTTGGCGTCGACCAGCGGCGGCAGAGGATCGCGGCCGTAGAAGCGCACCGCCCAGCTGCCCTTGCGGCGCATGTCCTGCGGCGTCATCTCCGACATCGTCTTGGTAACGCCGGGGCGCAGATGCGCGCCGTCGCGTTCGGCGAAGGCCCGTCGTCCCGCCGCGGTCAGACCGCCGCGCGGATCCTTCTCGCGTTTGCGCGCCGCAGGCTTGCGCGTCTTTGCCTTGCGCGGCGGGGCGCGCTTGGCAGACCGCGTTTTGGCCGAGGAGGCCGTGCGCGTCCTGCTCCGTGCCGTCTTGGTCGTGGCCTTCTTGGTGCTGGCCTTCTTAGTCCTGGCCTGCGCCGATCGTTTGCGACCACTCGTCTTGGTCTTGCCAGCCTTCTTGGCCGCAACGCTCATGTTGTCGACCAGATTGGGATAGGGCCGCCCGGCGCGGCGCGCTCGCGACTTGGCCGTCGCCTTCTCGGACAGGGTCAGATGCTTGGAGGGCTTGCCCGCGCGCTTGCGCGGATTGGCCTTGCTCCAGGGAGTGCGGGGTGATCGTGCCATGCGTGATCAACGCATGACGCGCCACCCAGTTTCCCGCGTGTCGAACTAGCTCCCGGGCGGCAGCCTCGGCACCGTCGCACGCAGCATCGCGTCGAGCAGCGAATCGGCATCGGTTCCCGGCGGCAAGCGGCGCAGGATGTCGGTGAGACGGCCATCGAGCAGCAGCATCGTGTAGCCATGCACTAGCGACCACGCGCGCGCGATCGCTGCGGCCTGATCGATCGACAGGTCCTCGCCGCCGGCCTGGCCCTCGCCGCGGGCCGCCACCGAACCTGCCAATCCCGCGAACGAGGCCTCGGCAGCATCGTGCAGCGACGGGCGCGAATAGTCGAGCCGCTCGGTGCGGAACATCAGTCCGTACATGCCGGGATTGGCCTGCGCGTAGGCGACATAGGCATGCGCCCGCGCCATCGCCTTGTCGATCGGCGTGCCCGGAGACTCGCCTGCTGCCTTCATCGCCGCGTTGAAGCGCGTGAAGCCGATCGCCGCGAGCTCGCTGACGAGGCCGGTGAGATCCTTGAAATGATGCGTCGGCGCGGCATGCGACACGCCCGCCTCGCGTGCAACGGCGCGCAAGGTGAGCCCCGCAAGCCCGTCGCGCTCGAGCACGCGCTCGGCTGCCTCCAGCAGCGCCTCCCGCAGCGCACCGTGATGATAGGGCGTCACGACCTCCGCGGCACGGCGCGGGCGCGCTCGGAGCGAGGGTGTCGCGGCGCGGCGTGGCCGGGCCCGAAGCTGTTCAGTCTTGGTGCTCATGAGCCTCCTTATACAAGCAATTTTGACAGCGTAAAGATTTAGCTTGACCCGCGACGTTCCTGCCGGTAGGTTTATCTTTACATCGTAAAGATAAAGTGGAGGAACGATCATGATCAACGGCGCACACCCCGCCGGGCAGACCCGCAGCGGACGCAACAATCTCGCGCCGATCCCGTTCGAATGCGACGCGCCGATCCTCAAAATCACCGGCGAGCTGCCGCGCGAGCTCAACGGCACGCTCTATCGCAACGGTCCGAATCCGCAGTTCGACTCGCCCGGCGCGCACTGGTTCGTCGGCGACGGCATGCTGCACGCCTTCCATCTGGACAACGGACGCGCATCGTATCGCAACCGTTGGGTCCGCACGCCCAAATTCGAGGCCGAGCGCAAGGCGGGCCGCGCGCTGTTCGGCGGCTTCGGCCGCAAGCTGGCCGACGCGCCTTCTGACCTCACCGATGGCGGCGTCGCCAACACCAACATCATCTCCCATGCGGGCAAGCTGCTCGCGCTCGAGGAGGCGCATCTGCCGACCGAGATCGAGCCGGGCACGCTCGCGACCAAAGGCTATCAGGATTTCGGCGGCCGCCTGCGCGGCGCCTTTACCGCGCATCCGAAGACCGATCCGGTGACCGGCGAGCTGCTGTTCTTCGGCTACAACGCCGCGGGCCCGCTGACGCCGGCGCTGACCTACGGCACGATCGACGCCGCCGGCCAACTGACGCGCCTCAATCGTTTCGAGGCGCCCTATGCCAGCATGGTGCATGACTTCATCGTCACCGCCAACCACGTCCTGTTTCCAATCCTCCCGCTCACCGGCAGCATGCAACGCGCGATGTCCGGCCGGCCGCCCTACGCGTGGGAGCCCGACAAGGGCGCCTATATTGGTGTGATGAAGCGGAGCGGCGACATCAAGGACATCGTCTGGTTTCGCGGTGACGCTTGCTACGTCTTTCACATCATGAACGCCTGGGACGACGGTCACCGGATCACCGCCGACGTCATGCAGTTCGACGAGCCGCCGCTGTTTCCGCATCCCGACGGCCGCCCTACCGATCCCGTGAAGTCGCGCGCGCGGCTGTGCCGCTGGAGCTTCGATCTCGCCGGTAACACCGACCGCTTCACGCAAACCTATCTGGACGATCTCACCGGCGAATTCCCCCGCATCGACGACCGCCGCGCGGGGCTCGCGAGCCGCCACGGCTGGTACGCCTGCGCCAATCCCGATGGACCACCGTTCGGCGCCCTCTCCGGCCTCGCGCATGTCGATTGCGTCGGCGCGCGACGCGCGACATACCTGCTGCCGGACGGCGACAGCCTGTCGGAGCCGGTGTTCGTGCCGCGCAGCCCCGAGGCGCCCGAAGGCGACGGCTGGCTGCTGACGGTGGTGTGGCGCGCCGAGACAAACACGTCCGAAATCGCGGTGTTCGGCGCCACCGAGATCGGCGCCGGGCCGATCGCGCTGGTCCATCTCGGTCACCGCGTGCCCGACGGCTTTCACGGCAACTGGGTCGGCGCCGCCTGACCCGGCATCGCCGCCACTTCCTGCGCAAGCCCCAACCGCACACCGGCATTCAGGATGTCACCATGAAACACGCATTGATCGAATTGGGCACCGACTTCCTGTCGGCCATTTTCTTTCTCGTGCTCTACCTCGCCACCGGCAGCGTGGTCGTTGCGACATCGGTTGCGATCGGGGTCGCTGTCGCACAATTCGCTCACGCGAAGATCCGCGGCCAGCAGCTCGGCTTCATGACCTATGCCAGTCTCGGACTGGTCATCGTGCTCGGGGCGATCACGCTGATCACCAACGATCCGCGCTTCATGTTCGCCAAGCCGGCCATCGCTCATTTCGCCGTCGGCGTCATCATGCTCAAACGTGGCTGGCTGCTGCGCTACGTTCCTCAGCTCGTGACCGACAATATCCCTGACGCCGTCACAGTGGCGGGCTATGCCTGGGCGGCGCTGATGTTCTCGCTCGGGCTCGGCACCATAGCCGTGGCGCTGAGCGGTGACCTGAAGCTGTGGGTCCTGTACATCTCGGTGGTCGCGGTCGGCGCCAAGATCGCAGCTTTCGCGATCCAGTACGTCGTCTTCCGCCTGCTGGTGATCCGCCGGATCCGCGCCGCCCGCGCGGCGGCCTGACGCCGGATCAGACGCCATATTGTCGGCGGCACCGGCCCTCGCTCTGTCGACGCCAGGAGCAATTCGCCGAGACGCCGCCCTTCGCGGCCTCGCCTGCCGGCAACCCCTTGATAACCATTCCAGTTGCGTCGCTCCTCACAAGATTTTGACACTGTCAAGATTCCTCTTGACCAGGAACGCTCGGGCCCGTACTCATCTTTGCACTGTAAAGATTAGCTCGGGAGGAGCCGCGATGACGATCTTCCTCATCCTCGCCCCGTACGGCGTCTACGCCGCGCTGCTGACGGTCGTCTCGGCCACGCTCAGCCTGGTCGTGGGCGCCGCGCTGTGTCTGGCGGTGGTGATGCTGGATGTGGTCAAGGGCCGCTCGGTCAAGATTCTCGGCCTCGGCTCGGCCATCGTGTTCGCAGGCGTAGCGGCCTACCTTCAGCTCATCGATCCCGCGATGACCGCCTCGGCGGTGCGGATCGCGGTGGACTGCGGCATTTTCGCGCTATCGCTGGGCTCGATCCTGCTGCGCAATCCCTTCACGCTGCAATATGCCCTCGAGGCCGTGCCGGCCGAAACCGCCGCCATGCCCGGCTTTTTGCGCGCAAATTACGTCATCACCGGCGCCTGGACGCTTTCGGCGCTGCTGATGATCGTGGGCAACCTGATGACGCTCTACGTCCCCGGCCTGCCGTATTGGACCGGCCTCGCCATTGCCTTTGCTGCACGCAACAGTGCACTTTATTTCACGCGCTGGTATCCTGAGTATCGCAGGACAAAGGACATCGCCGCGCAGACTGCCGCCGCAATGTCCGGCCAGGATTCGTGACGGTTGGGCCCAGGGAGACGTGCGTGAAAGACGTGTTTACGAAGCTGACGGCCGATTTTCTCTCGGCCGCCGTCTTCTTCATCCTCTACATCGCCACCGATGACGTCGTGCTGGCCACCGCGGCCGCGGTCGGCGTCGCCATTGTCCAGGTGGTCTGGGCGCGCATCAAGGGCGTCAGCCTCAGCTTCATGGCCTATGCCAGCGTCGCGCTGGTGATCGTGCTCGGCGGGGTCACCTTGCTGACCAATGATCCCCGCTTCATGTTCGCAAAGCCCGCGATCGGCCACTTCGCCATCGGCGTGATCATGCTCAAGCGCGGCTGGATGCTGCGCTACGTGCCGCCGATCGTGTCGGAGACCATCCCGGAATACGTCACCGTCGCCGGCTATGCCTGGGCGGCGCTGATGTTCGCACTCGGCATCGGCACGGTCGCCGTCGCCATGACCGGCGACATCAAGCTGTGGGTGCTCTACATTACCGTCGTCGCCGGCGGCGCCAAGGTCGCCGCCTTCGCGCTGCAGTTCCTCGCGTTCCGGTTCGTCGTCGCCAACCGCCTGCGCGCCGCCAGAGCTTGAGCAATGGCTCGAACAAACGCCTAACGACGGCTTGATCGCCGCATTGGGATTATCGGCAAAGATGCGCTATAGGGGCGCGCGACGGCCCGCGCGCTGATGCGTCGGGCCCCGGCATGGCAACGCCAGGAGAACGATCGATGGCAGTGGACGGCAACTGGAATCTGACCTTGAATACGCCGATGGGCGAGCGCAGCGCGACGTTGAGCCTGACGAGCTCGGGCTCGACGCTGACCGGCACCCAGGCGGCCGAGGGCGATTCCGCCGAGATCTTCGACGGCACCGTCAACGGCGACGACGTCGCCTGGAAGGTCTCCATCACCAGCCCGATGCCGCTGACGCTCGACTTCAAGGGCAAGGTCGCCGGCGACACCATCTCCGGCGAGATGGGAATCGGCTTCATGGGCAGCTTCCCCTTCACCGGCGCCCGCGGCTGATCGGCATTTGTAGGGTGGGCAAAGGCGCGCCCCGCTACCGCCGCAATGCCGGTGACCTCGCACGCGCCGTGCCCACCATTCTCTTCGATTACGCCGATAGACGGTGGGCACGCGACGCCTGACGGCGCCGCTTTGCCCACCCTACGCTGCCTCGGCACCCTCCGCCGTCGTCCTGGCCTCCGAGCCGGGATCCATACGCCGCGGCGAATCTCATGGGCAAAAAAGCCGATCGCCAGTCTGCCTCGAACCGCTGCCGCGGCGTATGGGTCCCGGCTCGAGGCCGGGACGACGGCGAGTTTTTCCGCCGGCATTTCCGCTTCACATCTCAAACAGCCTGGGACAAGCGTGCGCGGCCTCGCGGCGGACAACGCCCGAGTGATGCATCGTCATGCCCTTCGACAGCGCAAAGGGCGCAGGGAAGGCCAGGCGTCGGCTGACGCCTGCGGCCCGCCTGCGAGAAAGAATGCAGGCGGCAGGTACCACAGGTGCAGCCGGGAAACGCCCGGCCTCCCCTGCGCGATGGTCTTCACGGTTATACGCAGTCTCCCTGGTGCGCCGGCTTTTTGGCCACCATACCGGGACAATGCTTTGCGCATTGCGCGGGAGACACCAGCTTCGGGGTGTCAGGACGCTGCGACTTCCCGTCCGCGCCGAGCCGTTCGTCCGCGCATCACAAGGATACGCTGCGGCTCGCTTGCGGCCATCGCTCCCCGCCCCGCGTGTCGTGACGATCGCGCGCAACGCCCCTTCGCAGTGGAGCGGGATGCAGGGAGATAATCACGATTTCCGGAAATTAGCAAGCAAGTTTTTGTTTTTTCGGAATTTTGACTCGCGTCGCGCGCGCCTGATGCGGATCTGCCGGAAATGTGACGCACTCTCCCCGTCATTCCGGGGCGTGCGAAGCACGAACCCGGACTCCATCGGGCGACAGCAGACGCAGCCCGATGGATTCTGGGCTCGCCGCGCTATGGGCGTCGCCCTAGAATGACGGCGGGGATTGTGGTGACCATGGTGCCCTGTCCATGCGTCAAAACCAGATCTGCATTGGGACGTGATAATCATCACGCAGCGGCTCGCCCTCGGGCGCGCAACCCGCGCAGTCGCGCGCCGCGAGCGCCACGGCGCAGGCGTCGAGCACGTCGTCGGGTTTGGCCCCGGTGCCGCGGCGGGCGCGGGTCAGCCAGTCGTCGATGTCGGAGAAGCCTGCAGCGACTAACAGGTCGCGCCGCAGCCTGGCGCCCTGCTCCGTCTTCTTCGACGGCAGCGACGTGCCGTTCAGGCGCAGGAACACCAGCTCTGGATGCGCCTCGCGAATGTCGCGGTCGCGGTGCGCGCGGACGAAGGCGTCGACCTCCATGATCTTGCGGCCGAGATGCCAGAGCTGGCGCGAGGCGCGGGGCTGGCCGCGGCGGGTGGCTTCAGCGTTGGCGTCATCGGGATCGGTGTAGTTCTCCCACAGCCAGCGCCGCGCGCCGGTGAACACGCGGGAGCGATGCGGCGCGAGCTTGTCGCGCGCGAGCGTGTCGCAGGCACGGTTGCCGTTGTCGGTCATGCCAATCGGGATGTCGATCGCGGCGCGTGTGAAAGGAGATGCAAGGGCGATGGAGATGTCAGCGGGAAAGCTGATCGCGCTGCGGTCCCCGTCAAGAGAGACCACGACCCAGCCATTGCGGAAGCCATCAAGTCCGAGAAACATCCGTCACGACGCTACAAACTTGCTGACTCAGGCCGGGCGCCGCGGCACGATGGCGATCGGATTGAAGGTGTAGACGGCCTCATTGTGCTGGTTGAAGGCCGTCCATTTGATCCGCACCACGCCTTGCGGCTTGCTCTGCGAAGGAATGAGATCGACGACTTCGCCCTCGAGACGAAGCGCGTCGCCCGGCCGCACCGGCTTGAGCCAGCGCAGTTCGTCGACGCCTGCGCCCAACAGCGGATGCGGGCCGAAGGGACGCGTCTCCGCCGCGAGCCGCATCGCGATCGCGGCGGTGTGCCATCCGGAGGCGGCGAGCCCCTTGAAGATCGTCTGCTCCGCGGCTGCCTCGTCGAGGTGAAACGGCTGCGGATCGAATTCGGCGGCGAAGCGCTTGATGTCCTCGCGCGACACTGTCGTCTCGCCGCTCTTGAACGTCATCCCGATCTTGAGGTCGTCGAACCACTCAATCATGCCGCCCTCACATCCATAGTGGATTATGTCGGTGAGCGGTCAGCCGAGGTTCAGCTCCTTGAAGAAGTCGTTGCCCTTGTCGTCGATGATGATGAAGGCCGGGAAGTCCACGACCTCGATGCGCCAGATCGCTTCCATGCCGAGTTCGGGATATTCGACGACCTCGACCTTCTTGATGCAGTGCTCGGCAAGGTTCGCCGCCGCGCCGCCGATCGAGCCGAGATAGAAGCCGCCGTGCGTCTTGCAGGCTTCGCGCACGGCCGGCGCGCGGTTGCCCTTGGCGACCATGACCATGGAGCCGCCGGCGGCCTGGAACTGGTCGACGAAGGAATCCATGCGGCCAGCGGTGGTCGGACCGAACGCGCCGGAGGCGTAGCCCTCGGGCGTCTTGGCCGGACCGGCGTAGTACACCGGATGGTTCTTGAAGTAGTCCGGCAGCGGCTCGCCGCGGTCGAGGCGCTCGCGCAGCTTGGCATGCGCGGCGTCGCGGGCGACGATCATGGTGCCGGTCAGCGACAGCCGGGTCTTGATCGGATTCTTCGACAGCGTGGCGAGGATGTCCTGCATTGGCTGGTTCAGGTCGATCTTCACGACCTCGCCGCCGAGCGCCTGCTCGACCTCCGGCAGATACTGCGCCGGGTGATGCTCGAGCTCCTCGAGATAGACGCCGTCCTTGGTGATCTTGCCGAGCACCTGGCGGTCGGCCGAGCACGACACGCCCAAGCCGATCGGCAAGCTTGCGCCATGGCGCGGCATGCGGATGACGCGCACGTCATGACAGAAGTACTTGCCGCCGAACTGCGCGCCGACGCCGAGCGACTGCGTCATCTTGTGGATTTCCTGCTCCATCTCGACGTCGCGGAAGGCGTTGCCGTCGGCGGAGCCGTGGGTCGGCAGCGCATCGAGGTAGCGCGCCGAGGCCAACTTCACCGTCTTCATGCACAGCTCGGCCGAGGTGCCGCCGATGACGATGGCGAGGTGATAAGGCGGGCACGCGGCGGTGCCGAGCGTCAGGATCTTCTCCTTCAGGAACGCCAGCAGCCGGTCCTTGGTCAGCACCGAGGGCGTCGCCTGGAACAGGAAGCTCTTGTTGGCCGAGCCGCCGCCCTTGGCCATGAACATGAATTTGTAGGCGTCCTCACCCTCGGCGTAGATCTCGGTCTGCGCCGGCATGTTGTTGGCGGTGTTCTTCTCCTCGTACATCGACAGCGGCGCGACCTGCGAGTAGCGCAGGTTCCGGCGCAAGTAAGCGTCGCGCGCGCCTTCCGAGAGCGCGGCCTCGTCGTCACCGTCGGTGATGACGTTGCAGCCCTTCTTGCCCATGATGATCGCGGTGCCGGTATCCTGGCACATCGGCAGCACACCGCCGGCGGAGATGTTGGCGTTCTTGAGAAAGTCGAGCGCGACGAACTTGTCGTTCGGGCTGGCCTCGGGATCCTCGAGGATGCCGCGCAGCTGCTTCAGGTGGCTAGGGCGCAGGAAGTGGTTGATCTCGCCGAACGCGGCCTCCGACAGGGTCCGCAGCGCCTCGCGCGAGACGACCAGCATGTCGCGGCCCAGCACCTTCTCGACCCTGATGCCCTCGGTCGTGATCTTCTTGTAGGGCGTGGTGTCCGGCCCGAGCGGAAACAGCGGCGTGTGCTTGTAGGGCGGGACGGGCTTGGACTGGTCGGGGAAAGCGGTGGGCGCGTTCATGGCGAAATCTCGCAGGGGTTCTAAAGGCGGCCGCCCAAAGCGGTCTTGACAGGTCTGATATCACCCTGGGGCCGACGCGCAACATATGGTTCGGCATGGCCGTTCCTGGGCGGGACCATGCCACCTTTGGTCTGAATGACGGGTGGGAGGTAGCTGAAACGGCTGACCGCCCGCTCCCGGACGAAGGATCAGCGCGCGCTGAGCAAACGGTTGATCTGTGCGTTGAACGCGCCCCGTGACAGCTGACCAGCACTCAAGTCGGAACGGGGGCGCTCGACGTCAAGCAACTGCCCCTCGGTCAGGCGGAGAGCCGACTGATGCTGAACCCCCGACGTTCTGAACCCCCAACGTTCTGACGGCTTTCGGTCCACGTCCGGTCCATGGCGCTCCATCGCATATCCAGTTGAGAACTGCTTCGTTTGCCACACCCGCCGGCTTGTGGCCCTGCCCGATCCCATCGGCGCTTGCATGACCTGCGCATGCACGCTTCAATGGCAGGGGGGTATTTGGAATGCAGTCATATCTTCGTTCATTGGGCCGCTCGACCGGACTTGCCGTTCTCGTCGCGCTCGGCCCGTTGCTCGCGCCGCAGGCGGCGCGGGCCGACCGTTGCGACGACCTCGCCAAGGAGCTGAAGAACGGCATCGAGGGCATCAAGATCGGCCAGACCGCGGCGGGCACCGTCTATCTCGCCCATCCCAAGGCGCGCGAGATTACGCTCGGCTGCTCATCGAAGAACTTTTCCAACCAGTTGTTCGGGAAAACCGATCGCAAGCCGCCGCCGGATTTCGTCGAGCTGATGGCGAGCGCGGCGGCGATCGTGTTCACCCTGCCGAAGGACGACATGGCGCGCGGCGTCAGCCGCTGCTACCGCCGGCTCGGCATCTTCCGCGGCGACGACGTCGCCAGCCGCTACCGCCGGCTCGACATGCGCTGCGCCAGGACCAAGACGGAATCGTCGATCACGATCACCCGCAGCAAGGACCAGTGAGGCCCGCCGGGACCAGGGTGCCACTGGTTTCTGCGAGGAGATCAGCGCACCGTTCACTATTCGCGCCCGCCACTCACAGTTGCAGACAATTCGACCGATCCGGTTGACCCTTCCTTCGTTGGACATGGCCACGCTTGGGCGAACACCAAGCGAGGAGCTGGACCATGTCCGTTTCGAGCGTTTCGTCGCCTTCAGCGCCGCCTTCACCGCCGCCGGTGTCGACCGAGACGACCAAACCGCAGACCCAACAGACGCAGAGCCAAGATACGCAGTCGTTCAAGGCCGACAAGACCGGCGACGAGAACGCCGCCGAGAAGCAGGCGTCCCGTCCGCCACTGCCGCCCGGCCAGGGCACGCGGGTCGACATCATCGCCTGACGATCCCACACCCTCAGGCCAACTTCGTATAGCGGCGGCGCCTTCGGCGCTCGCCGCTATACGTGTTGGGTCCGCAGGTCGCGACAGGCGGTCCTGATCGACGTCGAGACGATGCAAAGATCGCCTTTCGAGCCTTGGGGGCACGTTGAGGCGGTGGCTCTCACCCCTGCTTTCGCCCCTCACCCTGAGGAGACCGCCGCAGGCGGGCGTCTCGAAGGGCGAGGCCCCCGCTGTGGCCTCATGGTTGGAGACGGCGCTGCGCGCCTCCTCACCATGAGGGTTGAGAGCCGCGAGCTGCGCTGCACGTTGGCAATGATCATGGACCTGCTGCGCGCTTCTCGACGCGCATTCAGACCTCACGCATCCAGCGCCTTGTAGTGGCGGAAAATGCCGTCCTCATTGAAGGGGATGCGGCGCTCGCTGGCCAGATAGGCTGCGATGTTCGGCCTGGCGGCGACGCGATCGTGCAGCGCGACGAGACCGGGGACGTTGCGCTCGAACGCGGCCATCCGGTTCGGAAACGCGTAGCGCAGGCCGGCGACGACCTGGAATAGCGACAGGTCGACGTAAGTGAGCCTTCGGCCGGTGACGTAGGCGCCGCCGCCCTTCGCCAAAATCTGCTCGAAATAGCCGAGGAATTTCGGCACCCGCTCATTCCAGAACTCGGCGGTGCGCTTTTTGGCGGGGAAGCGCTGATCCTCGTAGTAGAGCGTCGGCCCGAGCGGATGATGCGTGTCGTGGATCTCGACCACGAAGTCGGTGATCGTGAGCTGCAGCTGGTGCACCCAGAGCTGGCCCGCCTCGGCCTTCGGCGCGAGGCCGTGGCGGGCGCCGAGGAACAGCAGGATGTTGGCGGTCTGGCCGATGATGCGGCGACCGGCTTTCAGGAACGGCGGCGCGAAGGGCGGCGTGTCACCGTCGGCTTCGAGCATCGCGGTCATGGCCGCCAGGCCCTCCTCGCGCGCGACGTCGCGATAGCTGGCGCCCGCCTCCTCCAGCGCCAGCCGCACATATTCGCCGCGGCCCTGGATCATCGGCCAGTAGTACAGCTCGTAGCGCATGGGTCATCCTCGGGTGTGATGCGCCCATGCGTGCGACGGATACGGGACGCGCGTGTCAGTTCGCCGCGAAACAGTATAGCAGGCCATCGCCGCCGGTGCTCTTCAGATCGGCCTGCGAGCAGCCGCCGTCAGGCCCGCGCGAGGGATGCGAGGTGTTCCACGATCTCGAGGGCTCGTCGTCGCGCAGGCCGATGCGGTCGGAATGGCCGACCATCGCCGCGCCTTGCGTCGCGCTGGTCCAGTTGTGGCAGGTGCGGTCCTCGCCGGGTCCGAACGCCGTTCCATCCGCCTGCGAGCCGGTGAGCACGTCATGGCGGTTCGGCGTGTCGCCGCGCCCGTTGATGACCTCGCCCTTCTCGCTCAGCGCGGTCTGCTTGGAGAGATTGTTGGAGGCGCTGTGCAACTCGGTCACGTCCCTGGCGATGACAACGCCCTTGGCATTCTGCCATGGACCCTTGCCGATGCGGTCGCGCGCGTTGACCGCGGGCTGGCCGTCGGCGGCCTGGGTGGAGAGATAGGCGCGCCAGGTCTTGTTGGAAGAAGTCTTGGCGCCTGCGCCCGCCGCCTGCGCCAGCGTCTGGCAGTGCTTGTCGGCGCCGGCGAGGCCGCCGAGATTGCCGCCATTGCCCGGGCCGTTGCTGGTGAGGAAGAAGCTCATGTCGGCGCTCTGGGCCGACACGGTCGCGATCAGGCCGGGAGCTGCGGCGAGCAGCGCGCTTGCGATCAACAGATTGCGGATCGGTGTCATGGAGTCCTCCCCTGGTGGACGTGATGCGGGCGCATCGCTTCGACGCGATGTCGTGTCTGGCTAAGGAACCCGCTCCGGCCCGGTTTATTCCGCCAGAACCCGGGCAAAGCAAAGGCGCCGCAGAGGGCTCCGCGGCGCCTGATCTTTGTCATTAAGGCTTCGGCTCAGCTGACCTGCTGGATCGCCGAGAGCTGCCAGTCGGCGCCGGGGTGGCGCAGGAAGGTCCAGATCTCCGTGACCTCCTGCGGCTGGTCGGAGCCCTCGACGACGCGGCCCGACGCGCGCTCGATGGTCTTGTCGGCGAGGGTGAACCGCATCGCCACCGTGGCATAGTCGGCGCCGTTCTCGCGCCAGGATTCCGCCAGGTCGCCCTGCAGCAGCTTCACGCCGGTGACCTTGTTGACCACGCCGCGGGCCTGGTTCTGCTCGAGATCGCGCTCGAAATACGAGGCCATCTCGGGCGTCGACAGCAGGCGCAGGCGGCCGACATCCTCGTTCGACCAGGCCGACTGAATCTCACCGAGCAGGCGCTCGAACGCTTCATAGTCGGCCGGCTGGATCTGGAGCGGCGGCTGGTTGCTGCCGCCACCGAAGCCGCCAAAGCCACCACCGAGGCCGCTCAGGCCGGAGCGGAAGCTCTGCTGGCCGTCATTGGGGCCCGGCGTCGGGCCGGACGCATAGGCCGGCTGGTTGCGGCGCTGCCACCAGGCCATCGCGAAGCGGACCGCGACCACCACCAGCAGGATCTGCAGGATCAGGCCGATGAACGAGGCGAAGCCGCCGAGGCCGGAGAACAGGCCGCCGCCGAACAGCATGCCGAACAGGCCGGCGCCGAGGAAACCCGCGGCAAGGCCGCCGAGCAGGCCGCCGGCGCGGCCGCCGAACAGGCCGCCGCGGGACGGCGCAGCCTGATTGAAGCCGCCGGGCTGGCCCGGCTGGGTGATGGTGCGGTTGAACTGCGACGCCGATCCCGGCGCGGTCGCGGTCGGAGGCGGCGCGGAGAAGGTGCGCGTGCCGCGGGATCCCGAGCTCGAGCCGCCGCCGATCCGGGCGTCGGCCGCCGAGACGGCGAGCACCGTCGGCAGCGCCAAGGACAGGGCCACGGCCATCGCCTTGAGGAGGCCGCTTTTGCGCTGCAAGAAGCTCATCTGTGTTTCCCATAAGTCCCCGGAATGGGGATGCCCGTAAGATGGGCACTTCGGGCCGAAAAGGAAGGCGGCACGAGGCCGCGCGGCTGCGGCTCTGGGTCGCGGCTTCAAGCCGCTCGCCCGCCTTGTCCGGCTCTTCTGGTAACCTATTGCGGCGCCATGGTTTCCTTCACCGCCGCCACCAGCTGACTGAGCGTGAAGGGTTTTGGCAGAAAGGCGAATTGCTGGTTCTCCGGCAGGCTCTTCTCGAAGGCGTCCTCGGCATAGCCCGACACGAAGATGATCTTGATGTCGGGGTTCTTCTCGCGCATCACCTTCAGCAGCGTCGGCCCGTCCATCTCCGGCATCACCACGTCGGACACCACGAGATCGAGCTCGCCGTTGCATTCCTCCAGCGCCTCCATCGCCTCGATGCCGTTGGAGGCCTCGATGACGCTGTAGCCGCGCGAGCGCAGGCCGCGCGCGTTCAGCGCCCTCAGGCCCTCCTCGTCCTCGACCAGCAGGATGGTGCCCTGCCCGGTCAGATCCGCGCGCGGCTTCGGCGCCTCGGCGGCAGGAGCCGCTTCCTTGGGCCCGCCGTTGGTCGCCTGCGGCTCGGGCTGGACCTCGGGCACGACGATATGGCGCGGCAGGAAGATCTGGAATGCGGTGCCCTTGCCGACCTCGCTGTCGACATAGATGAAGCCGCCGGTCTGCTTGATGATGCCGTAGACGGTCGACAGGCCGAGACCCGTGCCCTTGCCGACCTCCTTGGTCGAGAAGAACGGCTCGAAGATCTTCTCGCGAATTTCTGCGGGAATGCCGGTTCCGGTGTCGCTGATCTCGATCTTGACGTAGTCGGCGACCGGCATGCCCTTGTAGGCCGCCTGCGCCGTCTCCTCGGCCGTCACATTGGCGGTGCGCACCGAGAGCTTGCCGCCATCCGGCATCGCGTCGCGGGCGTTGACGGCGAGGTTCACGATCACCTGCTCGAACTGCGAGACGTCGACCTTGACCGGCCAGAGGTCGCGGCCGTGGCTGAGGTCGAGCTTGACCTTCTCGCCGATCAGCCGGCGCAAGAGCATCGTCAGATCCGACAGCGCATCGCCGAGATCGAGCACCTGCGGCCGCAGGGTCTGGCGGCGCGAGAACGCCAGCAGCTGCCGCACCAGCGTCGCGGCGCGCGTCGCGTTCTGCTTGATCTGCATGATGTCCTGGAACGACGGGTCGGTCGGCTTGTGCGCGTTCAGCAGGAAGTCATTGGCCATCATGATGGCCGAGAGCACGTTGTTGAAGTCGTGGGCGATGCCGCCGGCGAGCTGGCCGACCATCTCCATCTTCTGCGACTGGTTGATCTGGTTCTCCAGCGCCCGCCGCTCGGTGGTCTCGAGCAGATAGACGATCGCGGCTTCCGTCTCGCGCTCGTCCTCGTCGACCGCGGTGACGAAGAACTGGCCGAAGCGCTCTCTCGCGCCCTCAAGCATGACCTCGACCGGCGGGATGTCCGCCTGCCCTTCGGCGGCCTGGTTGATCGCAGCGATCAGCAGGTGGCGGTCGCGCTGGCTGACGGCGCGGAAGATCGATTTCGCCGCGGCCACGTCGCCGCTCACGCTCTGCGCCAGCTTGGCGTAGCGCGCGTTGGCGCGGACCACGGCGCCGCCGCGGTCGACGGTCGCGATCGCCATCGGCGTGTGGTCGAAGAAGCGCATGAAGCGCACCTCGGCGGCGCGCTCCGGATCGGAGCGCTCGTCGCGGGCGCGGCTGATGACCAGGGTGCGCGAGGCGCCCGGCTTGCCGTCGGCGCCGAAGGCGAGCTTGTGATAGAGCCGCGCCGGCATGGTCTTGCCGCCGCGCATCTTCAGGTCGATGTCGAACACCTCGGTGCGGACCTCGCCGGGCACCGCGACGATCGAGGTCAGCAGCGATGCGCCGTCGCCGGAGACGACGTCGGCGAGTTTCAATCCGCCGGAGCCGATCTCGGCGAGATCATAGTCGAGCCAGTTGGCGAGCGTGGCGTTGACGTAGACGAGGCCGCCTTCCGGATTGACCGAGAAAAAGCCGCAGGGCGCATGGTCGAGATATTCGATGGCATGCTGGAGCTCCTGGAACACGTCCTCCTGGCGCTCGCGATCCCTTGTGATGTCAGCGATCGACCACACGGCGTAGCGCTGATAGCGCTTGGTCTGGCCGAGCGGGCGCACCCGCATGCGCAGCCAGCGGCCCTGGCCGCCCTCGGAGGCGGTGATGCGCACCTCCTCCTGCTGCCGCTTGCCCTCGCGCGCCGCTTTCAACAGGCGGAATACGGCCTCGGAGACGTCGGGATTGCCGATGAAGACGCGCTCCACGGGGCGCGCCTCCTGAGCGCTGGCCGCCCCGGTCATGCTCAGATAGGCCGCGTTGGCATAGACCACATGCCCGCGCGGATCGGTCACTGCGAGCCCGTCGAAGGCGTGATCGGCGATCGCGCCCATGACGGGATCGTCGGCCGCCTTGTCGGCGAAGCGGACGATGCCGGCAGCGAAGGCGAACAGGTTGAACAGGCCGACGGTGGCGAGCAGCGACAGCAGGCCGAGAATATAGGGCTGCGCCTGGTTGCGGCCGATCGTCATCAGCGCGATCGCGACCGCGACGAGGCCGAACGCCACCAGCAGGATCAGCAGGATGCTGCCGCTGCGGCGCGGCCGCTCCGGCAGGTTCACCTGGTCCGGTGACGCTTCGTTGTCTGTATCGGCGCTCATGGCTCGAGGACGCGACCTGTCGGCTGGGAGCCCCAGCCCGTTCACGCGGCTCCCGCTCCCACCTGCCTGAATCGACGGGTCAAGCGCAAGCCCGTCAAGCCGATATTCCATGATTTATCCGTATTTTGCGGCCCGTTCCAGGGCCTGCTCGGTTGTCATCGCGGCCGTCCCGAGAGGTTGCGCCGCAGCCCCATCACGTAGCCGATGATCTCCGCGACCGCGTGATAATGTTCCACCGGGATCTCCTCGTCGATCTCGACGGTGGCATACAGCGCCCGCGCCAGCGGCACGTTCTCGACGATCGGGATGTCGTGCGCCTTGGCGATCTCGCGAATCTTGAAGGCGATGTTGTCGACGCCCTTGGCGACGCAGACCGGCGCCTGCATGCCGCGCTCATAGGACAGCGCGACCGAGTAGTGCGTCGGGTTGGTGATGATCACGGAGGCCTTGGGAACCGCGGCCATCATGCGCTTCTTCATGCGCTGCTGGCGGATCTGGCGGATGCGGCCCTTGACGTGCGGATCGCCTTCGGACTGCTTGAACTCCTCCTTCATCTCCTGCAGCGACATCTTCTGCCGCTCGTACCATTGCCGGTACTGGAACAGATAGTCGCCGATCGCGACCAGCGCGAGCAGCGCGACCACCGAGCCCATCAGATGCGTGGTCAGCGACATCGTCACGCCGAGCAGCTCGGCGACGTCCATGTGCAGCAGCGCTTCGAGCCGCAGCCGCTCCGGCCACAGGATCATCACCATCACGGTGCCGAGCAGCACCAGCTTGAATAGGCCTTTGGCGAAGTTGGCCGCCGCCTGCTTGCCGAACAGCCGCTTGGCGCCGGACAGCGGCGAGATCTTGCTCAGCGACGGCTTGAGCGGCTCGCCCGACCACACCAGGCGGTGCTGCATCATGTTGCCGGCGATCGCCGCCAGCATCACCATCAGGATCGGCACGCCGATCGCGGCGATGACGGCGAACGACAGGCTGCGCGCCAGCGCCAGCAGCCCCGCGCCGTCGGTGTGGATCATCCAGGAATTGGCGATCAGATTGCGCATCGGCACCAGCACCGCGGTGCCGATCGAGCCGGAGAACGTCGTCATCACCAGCGTCGCCGCCGCGATCACGAACCAGGTGTTGAGCTCCTGGCTCTTGACGACGTCGCCGCGCTCCAGCGCCTGGTCGAGGCGTTTTTGCGTCGGGTCTTCGGTTTTGTCCTCGGTATCACCCTCCTCGGCCATCGGTCAGGCTCCCCTCACCGCGGCATCAGCTCGTGGAGGACGCCTTCGAAATAGCCGAGAAACGTGCCCATCATCGCGGTGAGCACCAGCGCGAAGATGAGGAAGCCGATCAGGATCGAGAGCGGCGCGCCGACAAAATAGACCTGCATCTGCGGCATCAGCCGCGCCAGCACGCCGAGCCCGATGTTGAAGACCAGGCCGAACACCAGAAACGGTGCCGACAATTGCAGGCCGATCTTGAACGCCGCCGCAAATGCCTTGGTTGCCAGCGAGGCGACATCGCCGCTCGGAACCAGTTCGCCCGGCGCGAAGATCTTGTAGCTGTCGCTCAGCGCCGCGATCACCAGATGATGGCTGTCGGTCGCGAACAGCAAGGTCACGCCGAGCATGGTGAGGAAGTTTCCGATCAGCACGCCCTGCTGGCCCTGCGTCGGATCGACCGCGGTGACGAAGCCGAGCCCCATCTGCTGGGCGATCACCGAGCCCGCGACCTGCAGCGCCGACAACGTCACCCGCGCGGTCGCGCCGAGCACAATGCCGATCACGATCTCGTGCACCATCATGACCACCAGCGGCGACAGCGCCTGCAGGTCGACCTGATAGGCCTGACGGTTGAGCGGCAGCACGATCATCGTCAGCAAGAGCGCGGTGGCGAGCTTGATGCGGACGGGAATGTTGACCTCGCCAAGCCCCGGCAGCAGCATCACCATCGCGGCGATGCGCGCGAAAGCGAGCATGAACACCGCGGCCAAGGTCGGAAGAAACGAGATGTCGATGCGCATCTTCAGCGGTCCCGGCGCCGCCGGCCGCGAGCCGCGGCACGCCGGTTTGCAGAGCGCCAAGCGAGCAAGCCGCTCGCGCCCGATCGAAAGCAGCAGCGCCCCCCGCACCGCCCCTCACGACCGGTCGCAGCGCCCTTGGCTGGGACAGCTCTGCCGCGCCGGACATTGCCTCATCCGCCGATGATTCGCGACGAGATCCGCATCATGTGCTGATGCAGCGCATCGGCCATGAACGGCAGCCCCAACAGCAGCGTGACGAAGATCGCGATGATCTTGGGCACGAACACCAGCGTCTGCTCCTGGATCTGCGTCAGCGCCTGGAACAACGACACGACCACGCCGACGACCAGACCGACCACCATCAAGGGAGAGGAGACGATCACGATCGTCCAGATCGCATCGCGCGCGACGTCGAGCGTTTCAGCTCCGGTCATGTCCTGTCGTCCCTGATCCTGGCGGCGCCGGTCGAGCGCCTTGATGCTGCACACGGCTCCGGCTCGTCCGGCCCCGCAATTCGTGTGACGTGGCACGCACCGGGCGCGTCACGTCGTCAGCGCCCGCAAGCGAGCTCAGATCGTCATCTTCATCACGTCTTCATAGGCCTGGATCACCCGGTCGCGCACCGACACCAGCGTCGACACCGCGACGTCGGTCTCGGCGACCGCGGTGACGACATCCATCACGTTGGCCTTGCCCGAGGCCATCGCGACCGCCTGGCTGTCGGACTTGCGTCCGGTCTCCACGACGCTGCCGATCGCATCCTTCAGCAGCGCGCTGAACGACGGACCACCCTTGTCGGCGCCGGCGCCATTGCCGAGGACGTCACGCACGCGGGCGAGACCGCCGAAGGCGTTGCCCGTACCATTGGTATCGAGCACGCGGGCGGAATTCGCATAGGCATTCGCTGCGGAAATTGGGGAGGCCATGACTTTCGTTCCTGTCCTAGGTCTTCAGAATGTCGAGTGTGCGTTGGATCATGCGGCGCGTAGCGCCGATGATGTTCAAATTCGCCTCGTAGGACCGCTGTGCATCACGCATGTCGGTCATCTCGATGAGCGGATTGACGTTGGGGTACTTGACATTGCCGGACGCGTCCGCGGCCGGGTTACTGGGGTCGTATTTGACGCGGAACGAAGATTGGTCGGGCACCACCTTGCCGAGGGTCACGACCTTGGCGTCGAGCGCGCGGTCGAGGGCCGAGGTGAAGGTCGGGACCTTGCGGCGATAGGGATCGCCGCCGGCCTTCGCAGCGGTGGAATCGGCATTGGCGATGTTCTCGGAGATGACGCGCATCCGCCCGGCCTGCGCGCGCAGGCCCGACGTCGCGATGGTCATCGAGCGCAGGAAATCGCTGGAGTCGTTTGCCATGCGTGTCGGTCTCCGTCCTCAGATCTCCGGCCTCAGCCCTTGCCGATCGCCGTCTTCAACAAATGCAGGCTCTTGCCGTAGAGCGACGTCGCCGCCGCGTAGTCCATCTGGTTGGCGGAGACCTTCAGCATCTCCTCCTCGAGGCTCACGGCATTGCCGGCGGGCCGCGTCTGAAATCCGATCTTGCGATTCTGGTCGAAGCTCGCGCTGTCACCCGAGGCCGGGGTGATGTGCGCGGCGCTGGTGCGTGTCAGCGACAGCGGGGCGAAGCCTCCCACCGACTGACCGGTTGAATCGAACTTCGGCTCAACTAGATCCTTCGGCTTGAAGTTCGGCGTGTCCGAGTTGGAGACGTTCTCCGACAGCACGCGCTGGCGCTCCTGGTGCCATTGCATCTTGGTGCGCAATGCCGACAGCACTGGGATATCGTTGATGGACATTGCGTCGCTCGGTTGTGTCCGACTACCGGACGTTTTCGGTAGGTAGAAATTGCCGCGCTTATGGTTAATGAACAGTTAAGAAACGATGCGCTGCCCCCCGGGACTATCCCGGGGTTTTGACACTTTCTTAGGAAAGTGCTGGCTTTTCGCTCGAAGGGTGCACCAATCCGGGACGGTGGGCGCGGCCAAGAAGTCGTTTTGGCCCGGCCGATTCATGGGTTATTAAGATACCAAGCGGCAGATCCTGCCGTTTTGCGTTAACGGGTTGGTTCCGGTTCTGAAAGCCTCGTTTCACTGACGCTTGCGTGTTGGCAGACTTGCGTGTCGGCAAACTTGCGTGTCGGACAGGAGAGACTTCGAAAGGACGCGGTATTTGCCGGGGACAGAGATGCAGGCGCTGACGTTCTTCTTCGCATTCGTGGCCGTGCTGGCCCTGATCGGCCTTGCCGCATGGCTGGTTCGCCGATTCGCCGGCAATCGCCTCGGCACCAACCCGAATCGCGGCCGCATGCCCCGGCTGGCCGTGATCGATGCCGCCGCCGTCGATGGCCGCCGCCGCCTCGTGCTGGTGCGTCGAGACAACATCGAGCATCTGCTGATGATCGGCGGCCCGACCGACATCGTGGTCGAATCCAACATCGTGCGCGCGATGCCGGCCCGCGAGCAGCTGCCGCAGCGGCCCGGCCTCAATGCCGAGCAGCCGGCGGCGCGCATCGCGCCCGTGCAGGACATGCCCGCCTGGAACGAACCCGAGCCGAAGCCCGAGGCCGCCGAGCTGGCCGAGGTTCCGGTTCCCGAGCTGCCGCCGCGTCCGCAGCGTCCATCATTCATCGACGAGGTCCGCCGCACTGTGCCGGCCGCGGCCGAGCGGCGCGAGCCGCCGCCCCCCTTCCCGCCAGAGCCTCCGCTGCCGCCGCGGCGCCCGCGTCAGGACGTGCGCGCCGAGCCGCGCGTGGCCGATGAGCCGCGCCTGGAGCCGCGTCCCGAGCGGGTCATCCCGCGCAGCGAGCAGGCCATGCCGCGCCCGCTCCGGCCCGCCGAGCCGCAGCGCCAGGCCGAAGCGGCCCGCGCGCCGGAGGGCCCGCGGCTGCCGCCGGTCCGTGCCGCCGAGCGTGCCGAACGGATCGAGCCGGCCGAGCGGGTGGCTGCGCCACCTCCGCCGCCGGTCGCGCAGATGCCGTCTCCGCCCCCGGCGCCGCCAGCGCCGCCGCCGGTCGATCAGAGCGCCGAGGCCAATCTGGCCGAGATGGCGCAGCGGCTCGAGGCTGCGTTGCGCCGACCGAGCGCGGACGCGCCCGCACCAGGCGGCCCGGCGGCGCTCCGCCCCGCGCGCGGCGAGCCGGCGGCAGCGTCCGCCCCCGCGCCGGTGAAGACCAGCTTCGAGAACCTGGAGGACGAGATGGCTTCGCTGCTCGGCCGCCCGAAGTCCTCGCAGTGAGATCGGCGAGCTTCCCGCGTAGAGTTCTCTTCTTCGCTGTCCTGATTGCCGCCGGCGCGTTCGCGGGGAGCGTGGCTGCGCAGGACATCAGCATCAATCTCGGCGGCGCCGGGGGTGGCGGCGTCACCGAGCGTGCGGTCCAACTGATCGCCTTGCTCACGGTGCTGTCGATCGCGCCGTCGATCCTGGTCATGATGACGTCGTTCACGCGCATCGTGGTCGTGCTGTCGCTGCTGCGTACCGCCATGGGCACGGCGACCGCGCCGCCCAACTCGGTGATCATCGCGCTGGCGATGTTCCTGACCGCCTTCGTGATGGGGCCGGTGCTGCAGAAATCCTATGACGACGGCGTCCGTCCCTTGATCGAGAACCAGATCACCGTCGAGGACGCGCTGCAGCGCGCCTCGGTGCCGCTGCGCGGCTTCATGCAGAAGAACGTGCGCGAGAAGGACCTGAAGCTGTTCATGGACCTCTCCGGCGAGGCGCCGCCGGCGACGCCCGACGAGCTGTCGCTGCGCATCCTGGTGCCGGCGTTCATGATCTCCGAGCTCAAGCGCGCCTTCGAGATCGGCTTCCTGCTGTTCCTGCCGTTCCTGATCATCGACCTCGTCGTCGCCTCGGTGCTGATGTCGATGGGCATGATGATGCTGCCGCCAGTCGTCGTGTCGCTGCCGTTCAAGCTGATCTTCTTCGTCCTGGTCGACGGCTGGTCGCTGGTCGCGGGCAGTTTGGTGCAGAGCTACGGGGGGTAGATCAGCGGCGGCTCGTCGGCCTGCGTTGTGGCGTCAGCACCTCGTAGCCCGGATGAGCGTCAGCCGACGCCACTTCGGCGTCGGCGATAGCGACATCCGGGTTCACCGGCACAGCTCGTGAGAACCCGGATATCGCGTCCGCCTCCGCCCTCCGGGCGCAGGCTTCCGCTCATCCGGGCTACGCTTCTGCTGGTGCAGAGCTACGGGGGTTAGCGGCCGGCGTAACCACCGTCATTCCGGGGCAAGGCCGGAGGCCTTGAGCCCGGAATCTCGAGCCTGTCTTGCGTCGATGCCAAACCAGCTCGGGATTCCGGGTTCAATCGTCCATGCGCAGCCGCTTCGCGGCTCCGCATCGACGATTGCCTCGGAATGACGGTGAACAACCAGCCTTCTGCTCTGCGCCGAGATCAACGGCCCGCGATGGCCTGCTTGACGCCCTGGATGCGCGGCAGGGCGCCGGTCGACTCCGACGGCGCCTTCGCCGCATCCTTGCCTTCCGGCTTGCCGGTGGCGTCGGGGAAGCGCGCCTTCATGTCGCGCAGGAAGCCGTCGAGCGTGTCGACACCGGCCGCCATCTTGGCGATCTGGGCGAACTCCGCGCTCGAGCCGCTGGCCGGCTTGCTGGCGACGTCGAAGGCGATCTTGTCGGCCTCGCCGGTCATCAGCGGCGCGTATTTCTCACGGAAGCGCGCCAGGCCGATCGCGTCATCCGCCAGCGCGTAGCCGACGACGGCGCGCAGGATGTCGCCGCGCTCGGCCGGATTGAGCGGACGGAAATCGCGCCAGCGGTCGCCGTAATACAGCTCGATCTGCTCGGAGGCCTCGCGCCAGCGCCGCGATGCCCAATAGATGTCGGAGCGTAGCCGAATCGCCTCGCGCCCGGCGACATTGGTGATGATGTCGAGCCCGAGATCGTGGCGGCCGATGTCGCTGTTGGCGCGCGCCTCGAGCAGCAGCCGCTGCTGGCGCAGCTCGCCGGAGAGATCGGCGATGCGGGTGGTGCGCAGCGCCTCGAGCGCGCGATCGGGCTTGCGGTTGGTGAGATAGACCATCGCCAGGCGCGCGGCGACCTGGGCGCGCGCCGCACCTTCGAGGCGGCGGTCGACCTGATATTGCAGCAGCTCGGCGGCCTGGTCGAGCAGGTCGATGCCGACCAGGCGGTCGGCGAGCTTGCGGATCATCTCGTCGCCGCGGCGGCCGATCGGGGTCAGCTCGCGAAAGCCGTAGAAGATGCTGAGCGCATCGACCGGCGGCAGGTCGTCGGCCTTGCCGCCGAGGAAGAGCTGCGAGAACAGCTTCTGCGCGGCGTCCTGGGCCTGGCGCGCCATGTCGGAGTTCGGCATCAGGCGGCTCGCCATGCGCGCGGCCTCGAGCGAGTCGGCATAGCGCCCGGCCTCCTCATAGAGCTGCGCCATCATCTGCAGGGTCTGCACCTCGACGGCGTCGCCGCGCCATGTCGCCTGCAGCGTCTCCAATTCCTTCAGCGCTTCGGCCGGCTTGATCTCGCCGCGCTTCTGCAGCAGCCTGATCTCGAACAGCTTCGCCTCGGCGGCGGCCATGCGGTCGTTGGAGTTGATGGCGGCGCGATACTCGTCGAGCGCATCCTTCTCCTGCGCCATCGCCTCGGCGAGGCGGCCGCGCAGCACCGCGACGTCGGGCTTCATGTCCGCGGGCACGCCGATCACGTCGAGCTCGGCGCGGCGCTTGGCGGCCCCGGCGAAATCCTTGATCTCGAGCGACGACTTCATCGCGTCCGCGATCACCAGGCGCTGCAGGTCGAGCGGCAGCGACGCGATCGCGAACTCGACGTTCTTCAGCTTCTCGCGCGCATCGGCGAACTTGCCCTGCCGTGCAAAGGCAAGGCCCTTCCACATCTGCGAATCGAAATTGTTGCCGATCGAGGAGGTCGCGAGATCTTTCAGCCCCTGGTCCGGCCGTCCCATCAGGATGCTGGCGACCGCATGGATCATCAGCATCGCCGTCTCGTCGGTGCGCGGATCGTCGTCGGAGATCATCAGATTGGTGATGCCGCGCGCCTCTGGATACATGCCGCGCGCCATGTAGAAGCGCGCCAGCGCCAGCCGCGCCTGGGCGCGGCGCTCCGGATCGGCCTCGGCGGTGGCCTTGATCAGCATGTCCTGCCGCGGCACGAATGGCTGAGTCTGGTTCTGCTGCCATTCGTCGATGTCGAACATCGGCCGGACCGCAGTCGGCGCCCGCTCCGGCGAGAAGCCGATCGACGACAAGGTCAGGCCGCCCGGCCGGCCCAGGATCACCTTGTCCGGCGCGATCTCGACGGCGATGTCGTCGGAGTTCGGCCGCACGGCGATGCCGTGAATGGAATCGAGCAAAGACAGGTCGACGAAGTCCTGGCGCTTGATGAAGCCGCGGATCGGCGGCGGTGCGGTCACCACCAGCAGCGTGTCGCCGGCGTCGGGATCGGTCATCCGGTGCAGCATCCCGGCGCCAGGGTTGGCGAGCGGGATCATCACATTGGCAAGGGCGGGATCGGTGACGTTGCGCATCACCATCAGCGGCTGCTGATTGGCCAGACCCTTGTCAGCGAAGGACAGGGTCCAGCTGCGACCGCCGTCGTCGCTGCCGAGCGAATGCATCTGCGGCCGGTTGAGACGGATGCGGATCGCCTGCCCCTTGTCGAGCGGCATCCGGCTGACCTCGCCGATGATGGCGCCGCCCTTGGCGCGGATCGGCTCGAGGTCGATCGGCTTGGTGGAATCGAGCACCATCCAAACCGTGTCGCCACGGCGGAACAGTGCCGCCGGCGTGACCTGGCCGAAGCCGAAAGTCAGGCGCAGGCCCTCGCTGTCGCGCAGCGCCTCCAATGTCGCCGCGCCGTTCGCGGCCATCTCGGCCGGCTTCTCCATCGGCTTGGCCGTCTCGCCGTTGGCTTGTTCAGGCTTGGCGGCCTCGGGCTTCGCCGGTTCCGCCTTCACCATGTCGGCCTTGGGAGTCTCGACCTTGGCGACCTCGGACTTGGGTGCTTCGAACTTGGGCGTCTCGGACTTCGGTGCCTCGGGCTTCGGTGCCTCGGACGCGGCTTCGGCTTTCATCGGGGCAGGAGCAGCGGCCTGCGCCGGCTCGGCGGCAGGCTCCGTCGCCGGCGCCGCGATGGCGGGCTTGGCCTCCGCCTTCATCTCCTTGGCAATGGTCTCGGAGGTCGGCGGCACGAGCTCGGGCTGAACCGCGGCCTTGGGCTTCTCGCCATTGGGCTTCTCCGCGGTGGCCTTCTCGGCAGCCGGCTTCTCCGCCGGGGCCTTGGCGCCGGGCAGCGTGTCCGAGGACATCGCGGCCACCTTCTTGTCGGGCTGCTGATAGGCGACGTCGATATTGTAGTTCTTCTCCTCGCGGAAGGCGTGGACGTCGACCTCGCCAATCAGGCCGATCTCGACCACGGTCTTGCTGCCCTCGATGCGCTGGTTGATCGCGGCGACATTCGGCGGCGACACGATCTTGGCATCGGCGAGATCGAAATTGAGGGGCGCGGTGAAGTACAGCGACATCTTCTGGTCGCTCAGCACCGAGGAGATGCCGACGCCATCCGGAATCTCGAACACGAAGCGCACGAAGGTCGGCTGCACCAGCGCGCGCACCCGGATCGGCGGCCGCCGCTTGGATTCCGCCTCGGCCCGCTGCAGCCGCAGCGCCCGCTCGGCCGCACGCGCGCGCTCGGCGAGCTCGCGCACGACCTCGGCCGGCAGCGGCGGCGGCGCGCCCGTCCAGCTGTCCGGCAACAGATCGATGAAGACGCGCTCGCCCGCGACCATGGTGTTGACGCGCACCTTGCGCGACAGCGACAGCCGCAGCGCCGAGCCGTCCGGATCGCCGCGCGCCGAGGAGATGTAGTCCGGTGCCGCATCGACCCAGCGGTCGATCGGCACATTGGCCGGACGGTCGAACCTGACCAGCAGGATCGAGCCCGCGGTGGTGACGTCGGCACCGACATCCTCGGAGAATTTCAGCACCAGCCGCGCATAGCCGTTCTGGGCCGACAGGCTCGCCTCGCCCGGCACCGGAGCCGCACCCGCCGCGACCGTCGACAGCATCAGTCCGATCAGGATGGCCGACAGCAGCGCAAGGCCGGCGCGCACGCGCGCGCGGGCCTGCGACCGCAATCCATTGGGAGTCGTGCGCGCCATGGTCACAAGCTTCCAGTTCGATATCCGCTGACTTGACGGATACGCCTGCCCCGCCACGCCGGAAGTCTAGGAGCCGGCGTTTAAGGGGGCATTAAACATGCGGCTCAATTGCTTTTCACAGGCACGATCTTGCCTTCGATCTTCGGCAGCTCGGCGCTCGCCTCGGGCTTTTCGGCGCCGGCCCGGCGCGCGAGCTCGACGGTGAGCCGCTCGGCCGCCTCCGGCGACATCAGGCCGAGAATGTCCGACATCTTGCGCGGCGCGATCTGCGAGGCGATCTCGATCAGCACGGACATTTCGAGCCGGTCGAAGACCTTGGCGGCATCCTTCGGCTTCATACCCTCGTACATCGTGACGATGCTCTTGAAGCGGGCGTTGTCGGCCTCGGTCTTCGCAGCCTGCGCGCCCGAGATCCGGCTCTCGATCGCCTTCATCTCCTCGGTCTTCGACTGGATGCGCTGCTCGGCGGCCTTCAGAAGGCTCTCGCGAATGTCGATCTCGCGCTGGCGCGCTTCGAGCTCCTGGCGGCGCGACTGCAGCCGCTCGAGAATGGCCTTCTCCGCCGGCGACACCTGCTGCTGGTTCTCCTCCGGCTTGATCACGATGCCGTCGGGCTTGGTCTCGGGCGCGGCAGGCTTCGGCGCCTCTTCCTTCTTCTCCTTCGGCTCGCCATGGGTCGACCCGGTGACGATGTCATTGTCCTCGCGGCCCGGATAACCCAGGTTCTCCTGGGCCCAGGACCGCTTGGGGGCTTGCGGGTCATAGTCGAACACGTAGCCGCCGTCGATCACGAGGCCGGCCACCTTCAGGACCGCGAGGCACGCCACCGCGATCAGGACGACGGGAATGACGCGGATGTTACGGAACGCATTCATGCGGCAAGGCCACCGGTCCTTCGACGTTCAGAGAAGGCCTGCGCGGCCGCGGCGACCGCCTTGGCGCCGGAGACGCGCACCGGCTCGGTCGTGATCGCCGGCACGGGCGCCGGTGCGGCCACCGGCTCGGGCGCGGCGGCGTCAGGCGAGGTGATCGGGCGCGCGGCGCTGGCGATGCGCGACAGGCGGCGAACCACGCCGTCGCTCTCGGCGAGCTGCTTGCGCAGCTGATCCGACATCTGCGTCGCCGCGGCGAGCTGATTGCCGAGATTGTCGTTGACGTCGCGCACCGCGAGCTTGAGCCCGCCGATCGCGCGCTCGGCGATCTCGGTCGCGGTGATCAGCTCGGCGATGACGGCCTTGAGCGAATGCTCGTCCGCCTTCAGCCGCTTCAGCCGGGAGTTCAGCAGCATGCAATAGCCGATGGTCAGCACCAGAAGGACGGCCACCAGGCTTTCGATGATCAATCCGAGGGAGTGGTTCATTGGGCCTCCATCAACTTGTTCTGGCTTTCGGCGCCTTCGAACATCGCAAGCGTCGTATGCGGCTTGCGCAAATTCTTGGTGACACGGATCGCGACGCGGTCGCCGACCCGGCCCATGCGGCCTTCCGTCAGCATCGTGTTGCCGCAGCGGACGGCGACCAGCGCATCCGGACGAATGTCGAGCGGCAGGGTGTCGCCCACCTTCAGCCGCATCAATTGCTTCAGCGGCACGTCGGCCTCGTAGAGCACCGCGTCGACGGCGACTTCGGCCCTGGTGATCTCGGTGGCGAAATGGCCTTCCCAGACCGGATCGCGGCCGAACTTCTCGCCCATGAACATCTGCAACAGCACCGGCCGGATCGGCTCGATGGTCGCATAGGGCAGCAGCAGCTCGATGTTGCCGCCGCGGTCTTCCATGTCGATCCGCAGCTTCACCAGGATGGCCGCATTGGCGGGCCGGCTGATCGCCGCGAAGCGCGGATTGGTCTCGAGCCGGTCGATGGTGAAGCGCACCGGCGACAGCGGCCGGAACGCCTGCTCGGCGTCGGCCAGCACCACCTCGATCAGGCGCTTGACGAGATTGGTCTCGATCGTCGTGTAGGGGCGGCCCTCGACGCGGAGCTGGGTGTTGCCGCGGCGACCGCCGAGCAGCACGTCGATGATGGAATAGATCAGCGTCGAATCGACCATCGCGAGGCCGAAATTCTCCCACTCCTCGGCCTTGAACACCGAGAGCACGGCGGGCAGCGGGATCGAGTTCATGTAGTCGCCGAAGCGCACCGAGGTGATGCGGTCGAGCGAGACTTCGACGTTGTCGGAGGTGAAGTTGCGCAAGCTGGTCGTCATCAGCCGCACCAGGCGGTCGAAGACGATTTCGAGCATCGGCAGACGCTCGTAGGACACCATCGCCGAATCGATGATGGCGCGAATGCCGGAATGGTCGTCGAGATTGACCTCGCCCGCGGTGAAGCCGAGGAGATTGTCGATCTCCTCCTGCGACAGCACCCGCTCGCCGCCGTTCTTGGTGGCGCCGAAATCGCGGCTGCCGTCCTCGACCATCGCGGCCCATTGCAGGGCCATCGATTCCGTGAGTTCGTTAGCTGCTGCGGCTTCCGCGGCCTCTGCGGGGTCCTCCGAATCGAGCGAGGCTTCCCATTGCGCGGCTATCGCATCTTGGTCGACTGGATCGTTGCCTGCCATGATCTTGCGCGTCCGTGCCTTACTGAATCACGATTTCCTTGAACAACACCGCGTTGACCTGGTTGGGCGCCAGCGCGACGTTGACCCGCTTGGTGAGCTCCTCCTTGAGCCGGAACAGGCCCGCCGAGCCGTTGAGGTCGCTCGGCCGGAGCTCGCGCAAATAGGTCTGGAAGATGTCGGTGACGCGCGGCAGCGTCGGCTTGATATGCTCGATCTGCTTCTCCTCCTTCACCTCGAGCACGATCTTCACCTTCAAGTACTGGACGCGGTCGCCGGGATTCCCGACCAGATTGACCAGGAGATCCGGCACCTCGACGAAGGCCGGCGGCTTCGGCGCCGGCGCCGCTTCGGCGTGATGCTCGTCAGCCTTGTGGCTGAAGAAGAAGAAATAGGCCGCGCCGCCGATGCCGAGCAGCGCCAGCGCACCGACGACCATGATGATCAGCTTGAGCTTGCTCTTCGGCGAGCCGAGTTGCTCCTCGCCTTCGCCCGCTCCGCCTTCGTTCTCAGCCATGGCCTTCGGTGTCCCCAGAGAAAATCACGGGAAGCCAACCGATGCCGCCAGAAAGCTCGATGACGCGAAACCAATGCTCCCAGCGCATCTGCGCTTCGTTAAGGGGAACGCTACGGTAACAATGGTTAACGGAAGCTTTCTTTTGGTCAGGAGGTGGGAAAATCTTGCCGGGCAATTATGGTTAGCGCGCCGTTATTGCCGGGTCTTTCCAGCCCCGCCAAAACGACAAATAATTGATATATAACAATTTTTCTAATTGGCACGGCTTTCGCTGTACCTCTTGCGAACCCGCCGGCTTGGGAGAGCTGAAAGGTTCGGAGAAGACCCGGTCGAGACCGCCTTGGGAGAGGCGCCGCGGACGGGATTCGTTAAGAGGGGAGATCGACCGGTGGAGAATGCGCTTCTCATCGGATTGTCGCGGCAGATGGTGCTGGAGCGGCAACTCGACGTCGTTGCCAACAACGTCGCCAACGTCAACACCAACGGCTTCAAGGCCGATCAGCAGCTGTTCGAGGAGTATCTCTCCTCCGGCGCGCATGAGGACAATTTTCCGGGCGCCGCCCGCAAGGTCTCTTACGTCCAGGACCGCGGCACCTATCGCGACTTCACGCAGGGCTCGACGGAGCGCACCGGCAACGCGCTCGACGTCGCGATCTCCGGCGACGGCTTCCTGACGGTGCAGACCGCCGGCGGCGAACGCTACACCCGCGACGGCAACCTGCACATGAACAACACCGGTCAGCTGGTCACCGCGGCCGGCGACCTGGTGCTCGGCACCGGCGGCCCGATCGTGTTCCAGCCGACCGACCACGACATCAACATCTCGCCCGACGGCACCGTGACGGTGGTCGAGGGCGTCAACCGCACCGACTCGATCCGCGGCAAGCTGCGCATCGTCAGCTTCGCCGATCCGCAGAAGGCCCAGAAGCAGGGCAACAATTTGTATGCGGCCGTCGGCGGCGCCGCGCCGCAGCAGGATACGAAGTCGACCGTCCAGCAGGGCTACATCGAGAAGTCGAACGTCAGCGCGGTCGGCGAGATGAGCAAGATGGTCGAAGTGATGCGTGCCTACACCCAGGTCGCCAACATGCTCCAGGTCCAGAGCGACCTGCGCAAGAGCGCGATCGAGAAACTCGCCGACGTTCCGGCCTGACCGCAGAGACTGAAGGAGACGTAAGATGCAGGCGCTTCACACCGCTGCGACCGGAATGGCGGCCCAGGAACTCAACGTTCAGGTGATCTCCAACAACATCGCCAACCTCCGCACGACCGGCTTCAAGAAGCAGACGGCGGCGTTCCAGGACCTGATCTACGAGCATGTGCGCCGGGTCGGCGCGCAGTCCTCCGATCAGGGCACGATCCTGCCCGTGGGCATCGACATCGGCGGCGGCGTCAAGACCGTCGGCACGCCGCGCTCGATGACGCAAGGCACGCTGTCGCAGACCGGCAACGACCTCGACCTCGCAATCTCCGGCGAAGGCTTCTTCAAGATCCTGATGCCCGACGGCACCTATCAGTACACCCGCGACGGCACCTTCCAGATGGACAATCAGGGCCGCATCGTCACGGCCCAGGGCAACCCTGTGCAGCCGACCATCTCGATCCCGCAGAACGCCTCGGGCATCACGGTCAATTCGCAGGGCCAGGTCTCGGTGACCTTGCCGGGCTCGACCACCTCGAACATCATCGGCCAGCTCCAGGTCACCCGCTTTATCAACAAGGCCGGTCTGCAGCCGGTCGGCAACAACCAGTTCACCGACACGCCCTCCTCCGGCGCGCCGCAGGACGGTATCGCCAACCAGGATGGTCTCGGCAGCATCACCCAGGGCAGTCTCGAGCAGGCCAATGTCGACGTCGTCAGCGAGATGAGCGAGCTGATCGCCGCCCAGCGCGCCTATGAGATGAACGCCAAGGTCATCTCCGCCGCCGACCAGATGATGCAATCCACCACCGCGTTGTTCCGCTGAGGCCTGAGGGAGATCACGATGATGACCCGCACCGCCCGTCCCATCCTGCTTGCGGCCGCCCTGCTCGCCTCGACCGCGCTGTCGGCCCTCGCCGGCGAGGCCGACGACCAGATCAAGGCGCCCGTGCTGCGCGCCACCGTGAACGTCACCGGCGAGATCGTGCGCGTCGGCGACCTGATCGAGAATGCCGGCGTCGCGGCGAATGTCGCCGTCTACCGCGCGCCCGATCTCGGCACCACCGGCGTGCTGCCGGCCGCGCAGGTGATCGCGACCTTGCGCAGTCACCAGGTCATCGGCGTTGACGTCCGCGACATCAAGGAGGTTGCGGTCACCAGGCTCGCCCGCGCCATCGATGCGAAGGAGATCAGTGGCGCCGTGGCCCAGGCGCTCGAGCATCGCAACGGTCTCGGCGAGGCGGCCGCCCTCAGCATCAACTTCGACCAGCCGGTGCAGGACCTGAAGTTCGAGGCCTCCAGCAACGGTTCGCTGGCTCCGACCAATGTCCGCTTCGACCCGCGCAGCGGCCGCTTCGATATCGTTTTCGAGCTCGGCACTGCCGGCAGCACCAAGCTTCGCTACACCGGCACGGCCATCGAGACCGTCGAGGCCGTGGTGCTGACCCGCAACATCGACCGCAACGAGGTGATCCGCGCGGGCGACCTGCAGACCGAGCGACGGCCAAAGGTCGAGCTCGGCGGCGCCGAGCCGGCCTCGCGCGAACTCGCGGTCGGCATGCAGATGCGCCGTCCGGTGCGCGCCGGCCAGGCGCTGAAGGCCACCGACCTCGCCAAGCCGGACCTCGTGCAGCGCGACCAGACGGTGACGCTGATCTACCAGACCGCCGGCATCTACCTCACGACGCGCGGCAAGGCGCTGGAGTCCGGCACCGAGGGCGACGTCGTCAGCGTGCTCAACCTGCAGTCCAAGCGCACCATCACCGGCCGCGTCATCGGCCGCGGCCAGGTCTCGATCGACATCGCCGTCGCCAAACCTGCCCAGACCTCCGAAGCCGACGCCGCGCCGGTCGCCGTCGCGAGCCGCCTGTCCTCCTCCGCCACCCCGAAAGCCGAGTAAGTTTCATGTCGACGTTCAAGTTCAATGGTCAGGGCGTTTCGGGTCTGCGGCGCGTCGCGCTGATCTCGGTCTCCTTCGCTGTGCTGTCCGTCGCGGGCGGCTGCTCCTCAATCGACCGGCTCAGCCAGATCGGCGAGCGGCCGAAGCTGACCGAGATCGACAATCCGACCACCCAGCCCGGCTACAAGCCGGTGCAGATGCCGATGCCGAAGCCGGAGACCGTGTCCTATGCGCCGAACTCGCTGTGGCGCAACGGCTCGCGCGCCTTCTTCAAGGACCAGCGCGCGCACCAGATCGGCGACCTCCTCACCGTCACCGTCAGCATTTCCGACAAGGCCAACTTCGCCAACGAGACCCAGCGCAGCCGCACCAACAAGGAAGATTCGGGGATCACCGACTTCATCGGCTCGAAGACGCTCGGCGCGCAGGCGCAGAAGGTGCTGCCCGGCCGCATCCTGACCGCCGACGGCACCTCGTCCTCCGACGGCAAGGGCACGATCCAGCGCTCGGAATCCTTGACCACTAGCGTCGCCGCGGTCGTGACCCAGGTGCTGCCAAACGGCAACCTGGTCGTCGAGGGCAAGCAGGAGATCCGGGTCAACTACGAGATCCGCGAGCTGATCGTGGCCGGCATCGTCCGCCCGGAGGACATCCAGAGCGACAACACCATCGACTCGACCAAGATCGCCCAGGCCCGCATCTCCTATGGCGGCCGCGGCCAGATCACCGACGTGCAGCAGCCGCGCTACGGCCAGCAGGTCATGGACATCCTGCTGCCATTCTGAGGCGGCGACACGATCGCAGGACCGGGCGGATCGCATCCCGCCCGGTCGCGAGACGACCGCCGGCTCTGATCGAGATCGGCAGCAGACAACGAGGACGGTAGAGACATCGACGAAAATCCCTCGCCGCACGGCGAGGGTCAGGCAAGGAATTGGCCGAGCGCGACCATGGTCATGCGCATGACCCGCAGCCGCCGTCCGTCCTGAAACGAGCTCCCACATTGCCCAACGCGAACCTAGGCGCCGCGGGTAATGTATACGCGGCCTCCGGTAGCTCCCCTGCCGGAGGCCGTGTTCGTTTGAGGGATCAGCGATCACTTCAAGCGCGGCTTTTCGTCGGACCTCGTGGTGATTGCGGGAAGGTGACCTCGCCGCATCCGCCGCTGTCATGCTCCGCGAAGCCGGAGCGTCCAGTACTCAGCGGCAGAAGATATTGAACCGGGATCTCACGTCATCCTGGATTGCCCCGGCTCAAGCCGCGCGATGACAGCGGGGCTTGCGGGCTGGCACAGCATTCTTGTTTTCTATCGTGCCCTCACGCGAACACCGCCTCGACCACGCCCAGCCCGTCCAGCTCCATCCGCACCCGGTCGCCCGGCTTGAGCCAGAGCGTCTTGACCAGGCTGCCGGTCAGCACCAGCTGCCCGGCCTCGAGCCCGTCGCCGCGGGAGGCGAGGTGGTTGGCGAGCCAGGCGAGCGCGTGCAGCGGATGGCCGAGCACGTCGGCGCCGGAGCCCTGCCCGGCCAGGGCGTCGTTCACGAAGGCGCGGCCCTGCACGGCAGCGAGGTCTCCGGCGGCTTCCCGCGGGACGGCGGGACCGAGCACACAGCCGGCGGCAAAGAAGTCGTCGGCCACCAGGGTCGGCGCGCCCATGGTCTCCCATTGCACGTAGCGGTCGTCGACGATCTCGATCGCCGCATGGCAGTCGCCGATCGCGTCGCCGACATGGGCGATGGTGAACGGCGCGTCCAGCGGCAGCAGGTCCTTGGCCAGCCGCACCGCGATCTCGCATTCGACGCCGACGCGAACGAAGTCGGCCGCGCGCAGCGTGACACCCGAGGCGTGCACGCCGCCCGCGAAGACGCCGCCGGCGCAAGGATGCGGAATGCCAATATAGTCCTGCATCACCTGGCTGGTGCAGCCGATCTTGTAGCCGGCGAAATCGCCGGCATGCTCGGCGAGCAGCCAGTGAGCCTCATGCTGGATCTCATAGCCAGCCGCTTCATCCTTCGGCTGAAGGTGAGCCGGCAGCGGCGCCAGCGGCGTCCGCGCGCGGCGGGCGGCCACGATCGATTGCGCGGCGGCAAGGACCTCGTCTGCTCCCATGATCGTTCAACTCCCGCTGTCGGCCGCTCCAAGCGGCCTCTGAGGTCTTATGGTTAACAGGTTGTCACGACGCGGCTTTTGCCGCTCACTTCATCTCCTGTCGCGGCAGTTGGCACCGCGCTCGAAGTCAGCCCTGTCCTTCAGACGGCGGTTCAACCGCCTCACGGCCGCACCAGGCCCAGCCTCAGCAGGCTCTCGGCCGTCGCTGCGATGATCTCATCATTCGGCCGCGGATTCCAGCCGAGCAGCCGACGCGCCTTGTCGCTCGAGGCTGTGCGGCGCAGGCCGAGCAGCGGCTTGACGTCGCGCAATTGCGGTACGGCGAGCGCCACGATACGGGCCAGCCAGTTCGGCAGCTCGCGCCGCGGCGCCCGTCGTCCCGCGTTGCCCAGCCGTGTCCGCAGCACGGTCGCGATCTCGAGGATCGACAGCGGCGAACCGGCCACCGCCAGGAACCGCTCGTTGCGGGCGGCGGGGTCGGTCATCGCACGCAGATGCAGGTCGGCGACGTCGCGGACGTCGACCAGCCCGAGATGGATCCTGGGCGCGGCCGGCGCCCTGCCCTGCAGCATCGCCTGCACCAGCGCAATGGAGGGCGAAAAATCCGGGCCCAGCACCGGGCCGAGCACGGCGACCGGACAGATGGTCGCAAGCTCCAACGCGCCGCCCTCGCTGGCGAGAAACGCCCAGGCGGCGCGTTCGGCCAGGGTCTTGGACTTCGGGTAAGGCTGCACGTCGGGACCGTCGAGATCGGTCCAATCGGCCTCGTCGAACGGTTTTGCGCGGGGGCGATGGCCATAGGCGACGGCGGAGAAGGAGGAAGTCAGCACCACGCGCGTCACGCCGGCGTCGCGCGCCGCCCGCAGCACCCGCAACGTGCCGTCGCGTGCCGGCACGATCAGCTCGTTCTCGTCGTCAGGCACGTGGTCGGGCAGCGGCGACGCGATGTGGAGGACGTAGTCGCAGCCCGACACCGCCGCGGCCCAGCCGTCATCCCGGGTCAGATCGGCAGCGTGGAACGACAGCAAATGGGGATCGGTCGCGCCGCCGCGGGCGAGCGCGGCCAGCACCTCGCTCTGCCGGTCGGGGGTGCGCAGCGTGGTGCGAACGCGATGGCCGGCCGCGAGCAGCTGCAAGATGACATGCGTCGCGATGAAGCCGGAGCCACCGGTGACCAGAACCTCGCTCATTGCATTCACCTCGCCCCCCGAGGGTCGAAGCATGGCAGAGCGCCGTGTCGGGGCCGTGTCAGGAGCGATCCGCTTCGCCAGCTCTGAACGAGCTCGGTGACTGCCGGTTTACTTCGCTTCGCTGAGGGCCGCCGCGGCGCCCTCGCTGCGCGTTTCCAGCCATGGCAGCTCGAACTGGCAGGTCAGGCCGGTCTCGGCGAAGGTCCGCTGCAGATGCCGGACGGTGCGGGTCAGGAGGCGGCTGCCGAAGCCGACCACCGGCGGCTCGCTGGCCGGCGGGCCGCCGCTCTCCTGCCAGCGCATGTGCAGCGCATCCGGCCCGAGCGACCAGTCCACCTCGATACGGCCCGACGGCGTGGTGAGCGCGCCGTATTTGCTGGCATTGCAGGCCATCTCATGGATGACGAGCGCGAGCTGGGTCGTCAGCTCGACAGGGACCAGGATGGTCGGGCCGCTCAGCGCGAGCTGATCCGGCGTGCTGGCGAACGGCGCCACCTGGCTTGTGATCAGCGCCGCGAGATCCGCGCCCTGCCAGTCGTTTTCGGCGAGGCTGGTGTGGACGGTGGCCAGTGCGTGCAGACGCGAGGTGAAGTCGCGGACCTTGACGTCGTGCCGGGGCAGCAACTGGTGCGCCAGCGACTGCACAACCGCGAGGCTGTTCTTCACCCGATGGGCGAGCTCATGGACCAGCAGCTCGCGCTTGCGGTCGGCCTCCCTGGCGGCGGTGACGTCGATGTTGACGCCGATCATCCGCCGATCGCTATCGCCTTCGCCGGGCAGCATGCGGGCACGCGCCTCGATCCACCGGATCGAGCCGTCCGGCAATGGCACTCTCCATTCCGAATCGAGCTCGCCGGTGATCAGCGCCTGCTTGTTGTCCCGGTCGGCACGGGCCTGGTCGTCGGGATGCACCAGCGCGAGCCAGTCGTCATAGGTCCCCGGGAACGTGCCGGTCTTCAGGCCATAGAGCTCCTCGATCTCGTCGGACCAGTGGCTGGTACCGGAGCGTCCGTCCCAGATGAAGGTGCCGAGCCGGCCGTATTTCGCGGCGAGCTTCAGCTGCTCGGCGGTCCGCGACGCATCGTCCCTGGCCTTCGCCAGCATTCCGAAATTCTCCTGGATGATGCGCGCGCTCTCGGCCTGGGCCTTCTCGGCCGCGGCGAGCCGGGCGTTGAGCGCCCGCACCTCGGGAGGATCGGAGGGCGCGGCCTCACCGGGATTGGTGCTCTTGATTGCGATGCTTTCGAGCGGCCGGGCGATGCTGCGCCCGATACCGGCCGCCAGCAGCAGCGCCAGCGCACAGATCGTCGTCGCCGCGATCGTCGCGGTCTTCACCGTGGAGGAGATCGCCTGCGCGAAGGCGCCCTGCTTGATGCCGACGCCGACGGTCCAATCGCTGAGCTGCGGATGAGCGTTGGCATTGATGACGCGATCGCCCTCGATCGATGGAAATTCAGCAATCCCGTCCTCCCTGGCGGTCGCCCGCCACCCCGCCGACGCCAGCTGACCGGTGCTGGTCGCATTCTTCGGGATCCGGGAGACATAGCGGCCCTGGCCGTCCATGATGCCGACCAGCCAGTCGGCCGGCAGCTCCTGCTGGGCCAGCAGCCGCGTATAGTTCGCGGCCGGCATGGCGATCGACAGGCAGCGGAACGGCTTGCCGTCCTTGAAGACGGGCACATCGACGGTCGCCACCCACTCGCCGGAGTTCGGGCCGGTGAAAATGTCCGAGATCGATGGCCGTCCCGACGCAAAGGCCCGTTCCTGCGAGCGGCGGCCTTCGGGCGTGCGCTCGCCGAGCGGCTTGCCCGGCCGCGCCAGGGTGTTGAGCAGCAGGCGGCCATCGGCGTCGGAGACGATGATCCAACCTTCGCCGCTGACCGCACCGACACGGCGCGCCTCCGCCTCGAAGTCGGCAAGATCGGCCGCGCTCAGATCAGGAGACTTCCCCAGGACCTCGGCAAGCATGATGTAGCGCCGCAACTCGGCATCGACGGCACCGGAGATCGTCTGGGCGGCATAGGACAGCCCGCGCCGGATCGATCCGTCAGCGGATTGCGCCATGGAAGCGATGACATAGGCGATGAGCCCGACGCAGGGCAGGAACAGAATGCCGGCGAGCAGAAACAGCCGCCCTTTGATGCTGAGCGCGCCGTAAGAGCGCTGAACTGCTGCCAGCGCGCCGCCGAGCGGGCTTCCCGGTCTTTCGAGCTCGCGCATGATCCCCCACGGCGTGTTCCCAGACGGAACAGAAACTAATTCCGCAGGCGCAGAAAGGTTCCGGACGGTTTTCAAGATGAGGCCCGGCTGTGTCGGGCAGGCCGCATGCGCAACGCTGCGCCAGTCGACGACGCTCAGCAATGGACGACAGCGGCTGGAAGTCGCGCCCGGTTCAACGGACCGACCTGTTCAGCGTGATCGCAGACCAAACGGTGACGCGGCCGCACCCGGCGGGCGGCCGCAATCGGGCTCGTCTGGTCAGCGCCGCGACCTATTCGTCGCGATAGACCTTTTCACGCTTCTCGTGGCGCTCCTGCGCCTCCACCGACAGCGTCGCGATCGGACGGGCCTCGAGCCGCTTCAGCGAAATCGGCTCGCCGGTCTCCTCGCAATAGCCGTAGGTGTTGTCCTCGATGCGCTGGAGCGCGGCGTCGATCTTGGAGATCAGCTTGCGCTGGCGGTCGCGTGCGCGAAGCTCGATCGCCCGGTCGGTCTCCGACGACGCGCGATCGGCGAGGTCGGGGTGGTTCACGTTCTCCTCCTGCAGAGCCTGCAGGGTGAGCTTCGATTCGCGCAGGATCTCCTCCTTCCATGCCAGCAGCTTGGCGCGGAAGTAGTCGCGCTGGCGGTCGTTCATGAAAGGCTCTTTTTCGGAAGGTTTGTAGTTCTTCAACTTTTCCAAGGTCAGCCCATCTGTACGTGCTGGCGCCGGTCGCGGCACCGGCGGACGGAATACGCCCGTTCGCGGCCGCGTTATATAGCGGCCTCATGTGACAGACAATATTTCCATCGACACGGGCGCCCCGCCGTCCCGCCTTTGTCCAGCCTAAATCGCAGCCGGACGGCTGGGCCCCAGGGGGCTGCCTCAATAGCCGACCGTGAAACGGGCTCGCCGGTGCGCCGGCCGCTCGATTTCGTCGGCCATCGCAACCGCGAAGTCCTCGAAGGTGATGAAGCTCTTGCCCTCGGCGTCGACCAGCAGCTGGTCCGTTCCCAGCCGGAACTTGCCCGTCCGAGCGCCGAAAGCGATCATGGCGGAGGGCGACAGGAAGGTCCAGTCGAGGTCCTTCTCCTGCTTGAGACGGTCGAGGAACGCCGCCCCCTTCTCCGCCTCGGCCTTGTACGCCGCCGGAAAGTTCGGCGTGGTCACGAGCCGCACGCCGGGCGCGACCTCGAGCGAACCGGCACCACCCACCACAAGGTAACGAGATACACCCGAATCCTTGGCGGCGCCGATCAGCGCCTCGGCATCGCTGGCCAGGAAGTGGATCGAGCTGATCGCCACGTCGTGGCCGGCCCAGAGCTTGGCCAACGCGGCGCGGTCGTTGGCATCGCCCTGCACCGCCGTGACGTTGGCGTGCTTTTCGATCTTGTCGGGGTTCCGGGCGATACCGGTGACCTGATGGCCGCGATTGGCGAGCTCGGCGGTAATACGCGACCCGGCACGGCCGGAGGCGCCGGCGACGGCGATCTTCATGCTGCAACTCCTGTTTGCGATTGATGCGCTCGGACCGAAGGCCCTGGACGAGATCCCTTTGGTATCCGATAGTAACTAGATAGCGGAACGAATGCTGGTGTTAAGAGCGCACTTTGAGATCACCAGGTCACGCCGGAGTAACCGATGCGAGCTGCCAACGTCTATTCGGCCGACTGCCCGACCCGCCAGATCCTCGATCGGGTCGGCGACAAATGGGCGGTGCTGATCCTGATCCTGTTGCGCAATGAGCCGTTGCGCTTCAATCAGTTGCGCCGCGCGATTGAAGGCATCTCGCAGAAGATGCTCTCGCAGGTGTTGAAGAGTCTCGAGCGCGACGGCCTGGTGCGGCGGCGCGCGATCGCGACCGTTCCAGTAACGGTTGAATATTCTATCACGCCGCTCGGGCTGACGCTCGCCGCCGCGGTCGATCCGCTGCGCGACTGGGCGGAGCGGCATCTGAAGGACGTCACCGCCGCGCAGCGGCGCTACGACGCGCAGCAGCCATCGAAGGCCGCGTAAGCGGGCTTTTTCCTCGGTTGAACTAGCCCTGTCCGGCCTTTAGCCCTGCCCAGACTTGGCGAGCTCCACCTCGACGCGGAGCTCGATCTCCGAGAGGATCGCGTCGAGACCGGGATCACCCGATGTCTGCTTCAGGTCGGCAGCCGCATCCCGCAGCCGCAGCGCCATCGTCGTGTCGAGCCTGCCCGACAACAGCGAGAGCTTGAGATCGTCGAGCACGTCGAGCGCGCGCTTGCCGCGCTGGACCGAGCGCCTGCGACGCTCGGCCGGCTCCTCCTCGATACCCTGCAACGCGAGCAGCGCGTCGATGTTCGCAGTCTGCTTCGGCGCCAGGGTCGCGCGCGTCTCCTGCGTGGTGCCGGCGTCGGGCAGCTTGAAGCCTCCGGACGAGGTCTTCCGCGTGGAGCTGGTCGACGTGTTCAGCGTCGTGCCGTTCGGTCCATAGATGCGCATCGGTGGCTCCCGCAAGCTCTGCGTGTCGGAGCGGAGATTGGCCGCGTCGTGGTTAATGGTGCGTAAATGGCCCGGCAAATTCTGCCGGGGCGGCAGCTTCGTTCCTCCGGGCCGCCCCGGTTTCACAACAGATCGCGCGATCGATTTCACACTCTTTCAATGAGTTAGCTCGGAGCATCGAGGTGGCACGGCCCTCGCATAGTTAACGCCGATCATGCGGTCATGGGAGTGGCCAAGTGATCACCTGCAGAGTTCGAGGGGAGCATAGGATGCGACGCGTCCGATTTACGCGCCTGTTTCAGGCCGCTTGCGCCGCCATGCTGGCGCTGGCCTCTACCGCCATGCCCGCGCATGCGACGTCGCGGATCAAGGATCTCGCCAATATCGAAGGCGTGCGCCAGAACCAGCTGATCGGCTATGGCCTCGTCGTCGGCCTCAACGGCACCGGCGACACGTTGAACAACATCCCGTTCACCAAGCAGTCGCTGCAGGCGATGCTCGAGCGCATGGGCGTCAACATCCGCGGCGCCACCATCCGCACCGGCAACGTCGCCGCCGTGATGGTGACCGGCAATCTGCCGCCCTTCGCCACGCAGGGCACGCGCATGGACGTGACGGTGTCCGCGCTCGGCGACGCCAAGAATTTGCAGGGCGGCACCCTGCTCGTCACCCCCCTGCTCGGCGCCGACGGCAACGTCTACGCCGTCGCGCAGGGCTCGCTCGCGATCTCCGGCTTCCAGGCCGAGGGCGAGGCGGCCAAGATCGTGCGCGGCGTGCCGACGGTCGGCCGCATCGCCAACGGCGCCATCATCGAACGCGAAATCGAATTTGCACTCAACCGGCTGCCGAACGTGCGGCTGGCGCTGCGCAACGCCGACTTCACCACGGCCAAGCGCATCGCTGCCGCCATCAACGACTTTCTCGGCGTCAAGACCGCCGAGCCGATCGATCCCTCCACGGTGCAGCTGAGCGTCCCGCCGGAATTCAAGGGCAATGTGGTCGCCTTCCTGACCGAGATCGAGCAGCTGCAGGTCGACCCGGATCTCGCCGCCAAGATCGTGATCGACGAGCGCTCCGGCATCATCGTGATGGGCCGCGACGTCCGCGTCGCCACCGTCGCCGTGGCGCAGGGCAACCTCACCGTCACGATCTCCGAGAGTCCGCAGGTCAGCCAGCCCAACCCGCTGTCGCAAGGCCGCACCGTCGTCACGCCGCGGACCAGCGTCGGCGTGCAGGAGGACGGCAAGAAGTTTGCGGTGGTCAAGGACGGCGTGTCGCTGCAGCAGCTGGTCGATGGCCTCAATGGCCTCGGCATCGGCCCGCGCGACCTGATCAGCATCCTGCAGGCGATCAAGGCCGCCGGGGCGATCGAAGCCGACATCGAGGTGATGTGATGGCCACCTCCTTCGTCGACTCCTATGCCGGCCGCGTTCCGCTCAGCATGCCCTCGGCGGCCGCGAGAACGGTGCCACGGACGGACATCGAGCTCACGGACGCGCTGAGCAAGGTCTCGCCAAAGGCTCAGGCCAAGGCCAAAGCCACCGCGACCGACTTCGAGGCCATGTTCCTCAACTCGATGTTCTCGCAGATGATGAGCGGCGTGAAGGGCGACGGCCCGTTCGGCGACACGCCGGGCACCGGCGTCTGGCGCTCGATGCTGACCGAGCAATACTCGAAGAACTTCGCCAAGGCGGGTGGCGTCGGCATCTCCAACGATGTGTTCCGCACGCTGATCCTGCAGCAAGCCAAGAGCAGCAGTTCGGGCAGCAGTTTGGGCAGCAATTCTAACGACAGCAAAGCGTCAACGTAAGCGTAGGCATTGCGGGGGTCTGAGGCCGCCGTTCGGAGGAGTTTGAGGATGAGCGCACAGGGCCAGGCGAAGAAGACAACCTATGCGGCCGCAGCCACCGCGGCCGAGGCGCGCGCGCTCGCCGACGAGATGGTCAGCGTCATGAGCGAGCTGATCGCGGTCATCGAGCAGGAGACCGAGCTCGTCCGCGCCGGCAAGCTCAAGGAAGGCATGGCCTACGGACCGAAGAAGACGGAGTTGTCGCGTCACTACGTCGCGATGGTCGGCCGTCTGAAGGCCAGCCAGGCGTTCATGAAGCAGACCGCGCCGGAACTGCTCGCCACTCTGCACCGTCACCACGACACGTTCCGCGCGATGCTGCAGGTCAACCTGACCGTCCTTGCCACGGCGCACGCCATCTCCGAGAAGATCGTGCGCGGCGTCAATGCCGAGGTCCAGCGCAAGAACATCCCCAGCACCTACACCGCCGGCGGCCGCCGCGCCGCGCCCGGCTCGCGCCATCTGACCCCGCTCGCCGTGAGCCGGACGCTCTGAACCCGGCGTCTCGGGCCGCCTCCGGCGCCGAGCTCGCGCCACTTTGAACACGGTCCAATCCTGAACGTCGAGAAGCCGCGCCGCCCGGGGCCGCGCGGCTCGCGCCCGTTAACGGCTCAATAAGATTAAAAGGCCGCGCGATTCAGTACCTGTCATTCATTCTATTTCCTAACATAACGTTGATTGGTGGTCGGCATAGTTGCAAGCGGGATGGGTTGGGAATTGACTCGATGGCCATGAGGAGGCTGCCATGAGTTCCGATTTCAGCGTGAGGCCGGTGGGCGCGCCAGCGTCCGTTCCGATCATTCAACCGTCGAGCCCGGCGGTGGCGAACGCTGTTCCGACGGACCTTCCTCCGAGCCAGACCGTGACTGCGGCCGATCCCGGCACGCCCGTCAGAAACGACTCCCAGCTCAACGTTGCCAACGACCTGTCCGTGTCGCACCAGGCCTATTACGACCGCGCGGCTGCCGCGCTGGTGTTCCAGGTGGTGAACCGCAAGACCGACCAGGTGGTGACGCAATATCCGGACGAGGCCGTGCTGCGGCGGCGCGCCTATTTCAATACGCTCGACCTGCAGAAGGATCTGCAGAAGGAAGATACGCCGCGCGTGGTGCCGACCGATCGCATCGCCTGATTCCGTCTGTCGGCGGCAAACATCGAGCCGCCCGGCGTTTTGCCGAGGCGGCTTTTTCGTTCTCTGAATCAGCTTCCGGAAAGCGCTGGCGGCGTATCACCTGTTGACGAGCACAGCTCCAGACAGGCTCGGCGGGTCGGACGCGAACTGGATGCTGACGATGTCAGCTGCCCCGTCAGTCCCTGCTCGCGCAACCGCTCAACTGCGCCCCGACAATCCCGCGGCGATATGGCAGTTGATGTCGATCAGCGATTTGAGCTTCGCCGGATCCGGATCCATCTGCATCTCGATGGTCTGCTTCATGACGAACACGCCGATGTTCGCGATATTCTGCCGGATATCGAGCGGATTCGGATTGTCCTCGGCCTCCATCGCACTCATGAAAATCGTCCAGAGGCGGCGATTGAACAGCAGCGCCTTGTACATGTTGCGATCGGGACCATTCCAATTGGCCTGGACTTCCTGCAGCTGCCGCGCCGCCTTCAGCAATGCCTGAGCTTCGATCTCCCGTGGTGATGCCGTCGTTTGCGACGTGCGTGCATAGGCTTGAGCGGCATATGACATCAAGTACTCCGGACTGACGCGGGGACACCAACAAACTGCACGCGTTTTGTACGTTGCCCGCGTTTAAAATATGGTTAGCAGCTGTTAGCGCATTTCGCCTCTTGATATCAGCAGATACCTAAAACAACCGCACCTGCCAAACGTCTTAATTTGGTGCGAACGGAGCGATTCAAATTGCGAGAAAAGATTCTGGTCTCGCTCAGCAGCACGCGACGGATGGCCGACTGACGACCGCTACGAGCCCTGGCGCTAAAGGTCGCGCGACAAGCCACGCCGGCCTCATTGTCCCGCAGTCCAGAAACAGCGTAACTCCAAACGCAGAAGCGGCGGGCCATGCCCGCCGCTTCGCGAAGATCCGATGGACGAACCGCTGTGCTCAGCGCAGCAGCTGCAGCACGCTGGCCTGCGACTGATTGGCCAGCGCCAGAGCCGAGACCGCGATCGACTGACGGGTCGACAGCGCCTGGCTGTTGGCCGCCTCCTCGTTGGTGTCGGCCAGCGTCAGGTTCGACGAGCCGGTCTGCAGCACGTTAATCAGGTTCTTGTTGAAGTCCTGGCGGATCTGCACGATCGACAGGTTCGAGCCGAGCGAGGAGGCCTCGGAGCGGATCGCGGTCGAGGCGCTGTTCAAGGTGGTCAGCACCTTGTTCGCCGAGTTGCTGTCGAGGAAGTCGGTTCCGACCACCAGAGACGACAGGCCGAGACCGGTGCTGTTGAAGGTCACGCCGGTGATGTTCAGCGTCGACCGGCCGGTCTCGTTGAACGTCAGCTTCAGGGTATCGCCGTTCAGCAGATTGATGCCGTTGAACGAAGCGTCCTGCGCCGTGGTGTTGATCTGCGCCAGCACGTTGTTGTACTGCGCGATCAATCCGGCGCGGGTGGTCTGCGAGTTGGTGTCAGCCACCGGGGTGGAGGCCGTCACGCCGTTGAACGCCTGGCTCGCGGCCGTCGACGATCCGGCCACCGTGCCGATGGTCGAGGACGCGGCTTCGTTGGTGGTCAGGATCGTGAGCTGGCCGGTGGTGCTCAGGCTGGCCTGCAGATTGTTCGCCGCGAGCGCGGTGTTGAGCTGCGCCAATGTCGATATCTGCGATGCGCCTGTGCCGAACGTTATGTTCGTTGCGACACCGCCTCCTGTCGAGGCTATGGTCAACGTCTGGCCCGTCAGCGCCGGTGGATTTCGACTCACTGGGCTCACGGACCCCAATCCGAGCTTCGCCAGCGCTGTGCCCCCGAGAGTGAGATCCTGAGCCGTGCCTGTGGCAATGACTATCTTGCCGCCTGACACCGAGGACGGCGTCGCGCTGGCGCCGGTCACCGAGTCGATCGCAGCCAGCAGGTTGTTGACCGTATCGCCGACACCGATGTTGGTTCCAGCTGAGACCGAACCGGCGACGAAGGTGAACACTACGCCGTTGACGGTCAGCGTGTCGCCGGTGGTGATGCTGCTGGCCAGATCGTTCGAGGTGGAACTTGGCGTGCCCGACAGCCGGGTCGTACCAGTGATGGCGACGGAGGTGCTGAGATTATCGTTGCTGACGGCACTACCCGTCGCGAAGGCGTTTGAGGAGCTGCCGAGCAGATTGTTGGCGGTCGCGCCGGGGATCACCGCGGAGGTGATGCTGGACTTGGTCGTGTAGCCCGTGGGGGCCTGGAGAACCTGGCTCGCGATCGACTTTGCGCTGTCGACCAGCTTCTGGAGCGAGGTCAGACCGGTATTCGCGGCTTGCAGAACCTGGACACCGTTGCCGATGCTGTCGAGCAGATTGGCGATGTCGGATGCGCGGTTGTTGAGCGACTGCGCGGTGAAGAATTCGGTGGGGTTATCGAGCGCCGTGTTGACCTTGTTGCCGGTGGCCAGGTTGTTTTGAGTCGTGGCCAGCAGCGATGCGGTATTTTGCAGCGCCAGCAGGTTTTGGCGAACCGAAGCCGAAAGAACGATACCGGACATGTTTGTGAAACCTTCCTAGTTATTCACCAGGCGGTTCTAGTACAGGTACTTTTAAAACATGGTTAATGGCACTTTAAATTTCTTGCTTAACGACTGGTTGCGATCCCCTTCCGTGCTCGTGTCCCTCGTCGGGAAGCAGTAATGATACGGACAACCCGGCCGGACCAGGCGCAAAAAAGCGGCGGGGTTTCCCCCGCCGCTTTCGCTGCTTGTGTGAGAACGCCTTAGCCTTAGCGCAGCAACTGCAGCACGCTGGCCTGCGACTGGTTGGCCAGCGACAGCGCGGACACCGCGATCGACTGGCGGGTCGACAGCGCCTGGCTGTTGGCCGCTTCCTCGTTGGTGTCGGCGAGCGTCAGGTTCGACGAGCCGGTCTGCAGCACATTGATCAGGTTCTTGTTGAAGTCCTGACGGATCTGCACCACCGACAGGTTCGAACCCAGCGTGGAGGCTTCCGAGCGCAACGTCGAGCTTGCGGTGTTGAGGACGCCGATCACCTTGTTCGCCGAGTTGTTGTCGAGGAAGTCGGTGCCCGAGGTCAGCGTCGAGAGGCCGAGACCGCCGGTGTTAAAGGTCACGCCGGTGATCGACAGCGTCGACTTGCCGTTCTCGTTGAACGTCAGCTTCAGCGTATCGCCGTTCAGCAGGTTGACGCCGTTGAACGAGGCGTCAGCCGCGGTCGTGTTGATCTGCGCCAGCACGTTGTTGTACTGCGAGACCAGGCTCGCCCGCTGCGCCTGCGCGGTGGAGTCAGCCACCGGAGCCGCCGCCGTCAGGCCGTTGAAGGACTGGCTGGAGGCCGCCGCCGTACCACCGATCGTGCCGATCGTGGCCGAGGCCGCGTCGTTGGTGGTGGTCAGCGTGATCTTGCCACTCGAGTCGATCGAAGCCTGCAGGTTGTTGGCTGCGAGCTTGGTGTTGAGATCGTTCAGCGAGTTCACCTGTCCTGTCCCTAGGCCGAACGTGATGCTGGTTGCCGTGCCGCCTCCTGTGGCACCGACCGTCAGTGTCTGTCCCGCCAAGCCGTCGCCGACCGTGCTGAGGCCGAGCTTCGCCAAGGTGCCGGTGCTGCCCGAGAGCGTCAATCCTGCCGCCGGCGGCGTCAGGGTGATCGCGCCCGCGGAGACCGAGCCGGTCACGCCGGTCGCCGTCTGGATCGTCGACAGCAGGTTGCTGACGGTGTCGCCGATGCCGATGGTGGTGCCCGAGGAGGACGTGCCGGTGACGAAGGTGAAGGTCGTGCCGTTGACGACCAGCGTCTCACCGGAGGTGATGCCGGTGGCCAGGTCGTTCGACGACGAGCCCGAGGTGCCCGACAGCTTGGTCGAACCGGTGATCGCGGACGAGGTCGTGGCGTCGTTCTGCACGACCGAGCCGGTCACAGCCGTCGAGCTGGCGCCCAGCAGGCTGGTGGCGGTCGCACCGGTCAGCGCCGCCGAGGTCACGCTCGACTTGGTGGAGTAGCCCACCGAGCTCTGCAGAACCTGGTTGGCGATCGACTTGGCGCTGTCGACGAGCTTCTGCAGCGAGGTGATGCCGGTATTGGCGGCCTGCAGCACCTGCACGCCGTTGCCGATGCCGTCGAGCAGATTGGAGATGTCGGAAGCGCGGTTGTCGAGGCCCTGGGCGGTGAAGAAGTTGGTCGGATTGTCGAGCGCCGAGTTGACCTTCTTGCCCGTGGAGAGGTTGTTCTGCGTGGTGGCGAGGAGCTGAGCCGTCGACTGGAGCGAGAGCAGGTTCTGGCGCACCGACGCCGAGAGAACAATACCTGACATTTTCATACCCTTCTGGTGTGAAACAAACTGCCCGATCCATTCAGGATCAGGGCGAAGCCCGCGGCTGACTGCACCGCCGGGCGACGTCCGTTAAGGTAAACGGCAGTGGCTAACAAAGGGTGAAGCGGCATCAGCGGCTGCCCTGTCGGAAGCCCGCCCCGTCTCGGACGCTCAGGTCGATTCGCGACCGATCACCTTGAAAACACCGCGCATTTCACCGAGCGCGCGGACCGTTTACCGGCTGTTAACCATGTTCGGAAAGGATTGCTGCGCGCTGACCGATCGAGCGCGCAGACTCCCCGCAGGATCTCGACGGCAGCCAAGCCGGTCAGCGGCTTCGACGAAGCAGGTTGGGCGCCGCGGCGATTGCGGCAACGGAGAACAAGAATGGCCCTGAAAGTCGAACTGAAGCCGCATGAGCGCATCATCATCGGCTCTTGCGTGATCACAAACACCGACCAGCGCGCCCGCCTGCTGATCGACGGCGAGAACATTCCGATCCTGCGCGAGAAGGACATTCTGACGCCGGAGACGGCCGACACGCCGGCCAAGCTCGTCTATCTCGCCGTCCAGCTGATGTACATCTCGCCCGGGGCGGACGCAGATCACGGCACTTATTTCAACCTGCTGCGCGACATCATCACGACCGTGCCGAGCGCATGGCCGATCATCGAAGCGATCAACGGCCACATTCTCAACGGCGATCTCTATCAGGCGCTGAAGGAGGCGAAGAAGCTGGTCGCCTTCGAGAAGAAGCTGCTCGAGCAGGCCCAGGCCGAGCAGCAGGCTCAACAGATCGAACAGGCGGAAAAGCCGGTCAGCTCCGCGGCCTGAGAACGACGGAATCAGAACGAGGAGCCCGGCTCTGAGCGCGGAGCCGGGCTCCGCGTTGTGAGCGAAAGACGCATCATCGCTACGGCCGACCGGCCGGGCACGCCGGCCATCGCAAGCGCTGCCTGCAAACGCGAAAACGGCGGGGTTGCCCCCGCCGCCTTCGATTTTGATAGGCCGCCGATCAGCGCAGCAGCTGCAGCACGCTGGCCTGCGACTGGTTGGCCAGCGACAGCGCGGACACCGCGATCGACTGGCGGGTCGACAGCGCCTGGCTGTTGGCCGCTTCCTCGTTGGTGTCGGCGAGCGTCAGGTTCGACGAGCCGGTCTGCAGCACGTTGATCAGGTTCTTGTTGAAGTCCTGACGGATCTGCACCACCGACAGGTTCGAACCCAGCGTCGACGCCTCGTTGCGCAGGGTCGAGCTCGCGGTGGTCAGCAGGCCGATCACCTTGTTCGCCGAGTTGTTGTCGAGGAAGTCGGTGCCCGAGGTCAGCGTCGACAGGCCGAGACCGCCGGTGTTGAAGGTCACGCCGGTGATCGACAGCGTCGACTTGCCGTTTTCGTTGAACGTCAGCTTCAGCGTATCGCCGTTGAGCAGGTTGACGCCATTGAACGAAGCATCGCTCGCCGTCAGGTTGATCTGCGTCAGCACGTTGTTGTACTGCGCCACCAGGTTCGAGCGCTGCGTCTGCGCGGTCGAGTCCGCCACCGGAGCCGCCGCAGTCAGGCCGTTGAAGGACTGGCTGGAGGCCGCCGCCGTACCACCGATCGTGCCGATCGTGGCCGAGGCCGCATCGTTGGTGGTCGAGAGCGTGATCTTGCCGGTCGACGAGTCGATCGAGGCTTGCAGGTTGTTGGCTGCGAGCTTGGTGTTGAGATCGTTCAGCGACTTGACCTGCCCTGTCCCTAGGCCGAACGTGATGCTGGTTGCCGTGCCGCCTCCTGTGGCACCGACCGTCAGTGTCTGCCCCGCCAAGCCGTCGCCGACCGTGCTGAGGCCGAGCTTGGCCAAGGTGCCGCTGCTGCCCGAGAGGGTCAATCCTGCCGCCGGCGGTGTCAGGGTGATCGCGCCCGCGGAGACCGAGCCGGTCACGCCGGTCGCCGTCTGGATCGTCGACAGCAGGTTGCTGACGGTGTCGCCGATGCCGATGGTGGTGCCCGAGGAGGACGTGCCGGTCACGAAGGTGAAGGTCGTGCCGTTGACGACCAGCGTCTCACCGGAGGTGATGCCGGTGGCCAGGTCGTTCGACGAGGAGCCCGAGGTGCCCGACAGCTTGGTCGAACCGGTGATCGCGGACGAGGTCGTGGCGTCGTTCTGCACGACCGAGCCGGTCACGGCCGTCGAGCTGGAGCCCAGCAGGTCAGTGGCCGTGGCACCGGACAGCGCCGCCGAGGTCACGCTCGACTTGGTGGAATAGCCCACCGCGCTCTGCAGCACCTGGTTGGCGATCGACTTGGCGCTGTCGACGAGCTTCTGCAGCGAAGTGATGCCGGTGTTGGCGGCCTGCAGCACCTGCACGCCATTGCCGATGCCGTCGAGCAGATTGTTGATGTCGGAAGCGCGGTTGTCGAGGCCCTGGGCGGTGAAGAAGTTGGTCGGATTGTCGAGCGCCGAGTTGACCTTCTTGCCCGTCGAGAGGTTGTTCTGGGTGGTGGCGAGGAGCTGTGCCGTCGACTGGAGCGAAAGCAGATTCTGGCGCACCGACGCCGAGAGGACGATACCTGACATTTTCATACCCTTCTGGTGTGAAACAAACCCTCGATCCCTTCGAGATCAGGGTGAAGCCCAGGACGACCTTGCGGCCTGGACGACGGGCGTCACGGTGAATGCCAGTAGCTAACGATTGCTGAAGTGGTTGTGGCGCCGGCTCGGCTCAATCGATCGGAGAGAGCAGCGACGAGTTCCAGCGCGCGGCCCTGCGAGCAAGCCGCCCCTTGAAAAGACAGACAGATTCATTCACGCGATGGCATCTTCACCACGCGTCAACCAACTTTCGAAAGCTCCCGCGCACCATCTCGGTTCATCTTTGCGGGTGGTAACATCGCCCTGGAACGATCCAGCAATTTACCATCCCGGCACCAGTGGCGGCGCGTGGGCATCGATCAATGGCGCGACACCGGCTGCGCGCTGACGTCCGAACATCAGGACCGCGTCGACCAGCCGATCGACGTCATCGACGCCGGTGCGATGGTTGACGATCGCGGCGCGGATCGCCAGGCGGCCCTCCAGCATCGTCGTCGACGGCGCCGCGAGACCGGATTCATGGATGTCGGCGACGACGGCGCCGTTGATCGCGTCGGCATCTTGGCACCGGTAGCGAAAGCAGACGATGTTCAGATTGACCGGCGCCAGCAGCTCCAGCTCCGGCTCCGCACGCACCCTTGCCGCGAGGTGTCGCGCCAGCCGGCAACTCCTGGCGATCATGCTGCCGAGCCGGTCGGTGCCGAACGTCCGCAGCGTGAACCAGGTCTTCAGCGCCCGAAAGCCGCGCGACAGATCGGGCCCGAGGTCGCATGGCCATTCCGCGCCGGCGGCAAGCCCGCGCGTCTCGCGGCGGAGATAGGCGGCCGGTGAGGCAAAGGCGTCACGATGCCTCTCGCCGTCGCGCACCAGCAGGAATCCCGCGTCGTAAGGCACCTGCCCCCATTTGTGGAAGTCGAGCGCGATCGAATCCGCGCGCGTGATACCGGCGAGCCTGGGCGCGAGCTCCTCCGACATCATGGCCAGCGCGCCGAATGCGCCGTCGACGTGAAACCACAGGCCCTCGCTGCGGCACAGCTCGGCGACATCGGCGAGATCGTCGATGGCGCCGATGTCGACCGTTCCTGCCGATGCCACGACGAGGAACGGATTCAGGCCTGCCGCGCGATCGGCCGCCACGGCTTCGCGCAGCGCGGCGATACTGATCCGATGTGCCGCGTCGACGGCGATGCTGCGCAGCGCAGCGCTGCCCAGCCCGCAGATGTCCATCGCCTTGGCGATGCAGCCATGCGCGGCCTTCGACGTGTAGGCGCGCAGGCGCTGGCCGGACTCGCCGAGCCCGTCGCGACGAACCGCGGCCCCCAGCGCGGCACGGCGCGCGATCACGACCGCCATCAGGTTCGCCATCGAGGTGCCGGTGACGAACAGGCCGCTGGCGCCTTGCGGGAAGCCGAACAGCTGCCGCGTCCAGTCGACGACCTCGCGCTCGATCTCGATCGGCGCGTGGTCGCGGCCGCCGAGATTGGCGTTCAATCCAGCCGCCAGCATCTCCGCGAGCATGCCGACCACCGTGCCGCCGCCATGCACCCAGCCCATGAATCCGGGATGCACGTTGCCGGTGGCGTGGGGAACGACGAGCTCGCTGAAATCACGATAGACCTCGGCGAGATCGGTCGGCCTGTGCGGAAGATCGCTGCGAAAGCGCTGCCGCGTCGCCTGCGACATCGGCTGCCACACCGTGCGGTCGCGGATGCCGGCAACGTAGTCGATCATGTCGTCGAGCATGCGATGACCTTGCGCGCGCAGCTCGGACCAGTCCTGTGGATCGAGCGTCTCGGCTGGCCGCAACGACGCGTCGCTGCGCAGCTCCGTGCTCACGCCGCCTGCTCCGCCGCCGCGACGGCGCGCCTGGTGATCATGTCGGCGAAGGCTGCGAAGATCTTGCGCATCTGCGGCGGCTTGTAGGGGAAGACGTCCGGCGGATCCATGTTGTGCACGACCGCCGTATTGTCGGCCTCGAACACCAGGAGCGCGCCGTCCTTGGTCTCCGCGCAATCGATGATGAAGTAGTCCAGGCCGATGCGCTCGGCGATCGCCGCGAGCACGCTGCGGTGACGCCGGCCGAAGCCGATGTCGAAAGTCTGCATGAACGTCGCTTCTTCGAGGCGCTTGCTCTCGCTCGCGGCCATGCCGGCGTTGAGATACCAGATGTCCCAGCGTTTGGCGATCGCCATGTGGCAGGCATAGGCCACCCCATCGACGAACACGATGCGGTATTTGCGGAACTGACCGTCCTCGCTTGCATAGTCGACGAAGCGCGAGACGAAAAATTCCTGCTCGTCGCGCTCGTCGAGATAGAGCGACAGCTCGATCGGCTCTTCGACCTTCTCGAGACCGACGCCGGCATGTGAGCCGCGCGGCCGGATGATGATCGGAAAGTCGAGGGCGCCGTCGACGTCCTCGATCGGCTCGCGCTCGTCCGCGACCTCGACCAGGCGCTCGCGCTCGACCGGGATGGTCACAGGGATCGAAAGCCCCTCGATGCCGGCGAGCAGCGCGTGCAGCTTGTCGCGATCGAGATGCCAGACCCGCTCCGGCGGGTTGAGCAGCGGACGCGGCCAGCGCGGGGCGGCCGCATTGATCTCATGCAGCGCGTGCTGGCAGTCCTCGGAGTCGGAGGCGATGACGATGGCGACGTCGTGCGCCGGCAGCGGCGACGGCAGCTCCGCGCCGGGGACGACATAGAGCAGCATCAGCTCGATATCGGTGTCCTCGAGCAGGAACTCGATCGGCGTGTTGCTGCCCATGTCGGTCGATGCCGCCAGCGCGAGCACGCGCAGCCGCGGCTTCGAATTGCCGCCCGCCACACGATAGAGCTGCTGCGCCTGCAGCACATCGTGCTGGATCGCGAGCCCCGAGGATTTCTCGCCGATCAATTGCGCGACCAGCGCCAGATCGAGCCCCTCGCCCGGTGTCGCCGTGCCGTCGAGCAGCTTGTCCAGCAAGGCCGTCCACATCGGCTTCAGGTCCTGGCCGTCGAACGCCGCCTTGGCGATCTTGGCCATGCCTATCCGCTCGGCGCATCCTGCGCCGGCGGCGTCGGCCAGAGCGAGCAAATCAGTTGGCATGGCAGATATCCCTGAGATCCTGACTGCTCAGATCCGACACGAGCAGCTCCGTCTTGGCGACCACATCGGCGATACGATCGATGTCGGCTTCGAGATTGACGCGCGCGGCGGTGATGTCGTCGCTCCAGGCGTCCGTGACCTGGCGCGCGCCGATGCACAGCCGCAGCGCTGCGGCAGGCCGCTCGCCGTCGCGTTCGATCCGCACCGGCTGGCCGATCAGGCATTGCCGCGCCGCGACCGAGGCCGCCGGTCCGCTGAAGCGGCTGCCGAGATCCTGCTGCAGGGCGCGATAGACCGCCTGCGTTTCACCGGGATCGAGCAGCTGCCCGGCGCGCTGCAGCGCGAACGGGAAAATCGTGGGGACGGCGAATTCGTCGTCCGTCTCGTCGGCCCCGGCATGGGTCGGGATCGGACACAGCACCGGAGACAGCGTCAGCAGGCTCTCGATCGCCTCGCCGAGCTGACGGATCGCCATCCGGCGGAACGAGTCGGGCACCGCGTGATAGGCCGCGATCTCCTCCAGCGCCGCTTCCCAGCGCAGCCATTGGCCGATATTGGCCCGCTGTGCCGAGCGCGCCCGCAGATCGGTCCAGGCGAGCGGCCAGTCGCTGCGATTGACATAGTCGAGCAAGCCGGATGCAACGGCATGGCTGCGCGACGAAACCGAGCGCGGCACCAGCAAGGCGCCGCTGAAGGCCGGCCCGCCGAAGAATTTCGAGCCGGATATCAGCACCAGATGCCCGCGATCGAGATGCGCGCGCAGGCGCCCCGCTCCGAGCCGCATCTGGCAGGCATCGACGACCACCTGGACACGTTCCGGCCAGCGGCGCGCCACCTCGTCGAGGCAGGCCGAGCCCGGCGCACGCCAGCCGAGCTTGGAGGCATCCATCACCTGCAGCAGCACGTTGCGTCCGTCGCGGACGAGGCCGGCGACCGTGTCGAGCACCACCGTGTCGATGTCGCTGCGCGGCTGCATCGCCGCGCCATCGAACAGCGGGACGAACACCGCGTCACCCGAAAGTCCGTCGATCGGAGCATCCCTGGTGACCGCGAGGCCGCTCGCGGTCCGCGTGCTGAAATGCCGTCCGCGGGCGGTTGCAGCCGTGCCGCTGCCCGTCTGATCGCTGCCGATGATGACGCTCGTGACGACGTCACCGAGTTGCGCACGCACCAGCGCCAGCGCATGAAGCTGCGCGTCGGTGCCCGACGGCGAGAAGACGATGTCGACATCGTCGGCGAGACCAAGATGGCCGCGCAGTTCGCGACGCATCTCCTCGGTGCGGCGATCGAGCGCCTCGTCGACGCCGAGCGAGATCGCCGCGTGCATCAGCTGCTCGCGCGCGAGCTCGACCCGCGCATAGGCGCGTTCGGAGATCGGCGAGGCCGTGCTCGAGGACAGGCACAGCAGATCAGGCGCCGGAGTCGGCGGACAGCCATAGGCGTTGCGGCCCCACGGCCGGTCGAGCGCCAAGCGGCTGTCGCCGCCGTCGATCAGGAGATCGCCGAGCAAGGCGAACAGATCGCGCAGACCGGTCGCCGCGCCCTGCCCTCGCATGACGGTCAGGGACGATGTGGAAAGCTCCGGCCGGATCGCAGGCGGCGTCATGGCGCGATCGTCAGGCGGCGTCTGCGGCGGCGGTCGGGACCGCGATGGCCGAGGCGAATTGCGAGGCGACATTGCCGTGGAAGACGGACGGACCGACATGATCGAGACGGCTGTCGAGATCGGCCCAGATCTCGCCGCCGAGATCGGTCCAGCGCTTGCAGAACGCGAAGTCCTCGCTGAGATAGGTGCCGGTCTCCGGGTCGATCAGGCATTCGAACAGCGCGAAGCGGTTCGGGCTGCCGGCCAGCGCGTCCTGCGAGTGCTCGCGGAAGAATTGCAGCTGTGCATAGGCCGGGTGCGCGATCATCGCCTCGATGACGCGGCGGCGGATCATCAGGAAGCCGGTGCCGGCATAGCGCACGCGGGTGAAACCGTTGACCACCGCGACGTGATCGGGATTCTCGATCTCCAGCACATAGTCGAGCGAGGCCGCGGGCACGTCCATGCGGTTGTCGTGGATGGCGCGGCGCGCCTTGGTCCAGTTGACCTTTTTGACCGGATAGACACCGGCCACCATGTCGCCGCCGGACTCGATCAGCCGGAACACCTGCTTCGGTGTGAAGCCGATGTCGGCATCGACGAACAGCAGATGCGTCGCGGTGGGGTCGTTGAGGAACAGCGTGACCAGGTTCGCCCGGGCGCGGGTGATCAGCGCGTCGCCGTCGCGCATGTGGACCGTCAGATCGACATTGGAGGTCGCGCGCAGCGCGCGCTGCAGGGCGAAGATCGAGCTCGCATAGATGCTCGACACCTGCCCGCCGAAGCATGGCGTCGCGATCACCAGATGGATCCGCTCGTCGGTCGCGTTACTCACGTCAGCCTCCAGATGCAGAGGCTCCCGCCTCAAATCTGAACAAAAGCTAAAGAGACGTGGTTAACGAGAACTTAACCACCGTCCCCGTTTTTTTACAGGTACTTCACGAGCGACAGCTGGGCCAGCATCGCGGTCGTCTGGTAGGACGCCTGCAGGTTGGTCTGCAGCTGCAGAATCTGGCTCGCGACCTCCTGCTGCGAAATGCCCTCGGTCTGGTCGACCAGGCTCTGCATCGCCGCCTTGGCCTGGGTCTGGCGCGCCGTCGCATCCTTCATCGTGGTCTGCGCGTTCGCGAAGTCGGTCTGGATATCGGAGATCGACTGCTGGCCGAGCTGGGACGTCAGATTATAGGCGATCCGCTCGCTGAGCGCGCCGATCTGCTGGCCGGCATTCGCACCGGTCGGCGGCGTGTTCACCGCGGCATAGACGGCGGTCTGCTGCACCAGGTTGCGGATCGCGAACTCGTTGGCCTGGGCGCCGAACTGAATGCTCTGCGCGGTGTCGATGCGGATCGAGGCGCTCGCGCGCGCCGTGCCTGGCCCGCTGTTGCCGGTGTACCAGGAGATCGTGTTGGTCGAGCCGTTCACGAGTGTGGTCGCCGATCCCAGCGGCGTTCCGGACACCCGCAACGGCGGCGTCGGCGCGGTCACCGTGCCCGAGAAGCCGAGCGCGGCGAATGCGCCCGCATTCGAGCTCGAGATCGAGAAGCTTGCCGCATTGTCGGTGCGCAGAGTGATCGCACCACCGCTCACGGTGGAGGCCTTCGAGGTGCCGCTCAGCGCGTCGATCTTCGACAGCAGCGTCTGCACGCTGTCGGTGATGTTGATCTGGGTGTTGCCGCTGGCGCCGGAGGTGACGAAGCTCAGCGTCTGGCCGTTGACCGTGATGGTGTCGCCGCTGGCGAAATTTGTCGAGATGGAATCGGTGCTGGCCGCGCCCGACAGCAGCGTGGCGCCGGTGATCGGCGCCGGCGTCGCGGCCTTGTTGTTGACCACCGTTCCGGACACGGCGCTGGCCGTGTTGAAGAAGTTGTCGCCGGCGGTCACCGCGGAGGCACCGACGAGAGCGGTGTTGGCGAGCGTCCCGATCGCCGTGTTCAGCGCCGCATTCAGATTGGCCGAGGTCGCCGCCGGCGTCAGGCCGATCGCAAAGGTGTTGGCGGGCGCCGGCGTGGTGGTCGAGGCCGTCAGCTGGATCGACTCCGAGGTGCCGTCGGGCAGCTTGAAGGTGAAGCTGATCTGGTCGCCGGCATTCGGATTGCCGGCCGTGAGATCGACCGAGATACCCGCCGGCGAGCCGGACGGGCCGGTCACCGTGGCGTTGGTCAGCGACGAGGTCACCGAGCTCAGCTTGAAGCCGAACGGCGAGCCGGCGACGTCCTCAGACAGCGTGATCGGCACCGTGGCGGAGGCTGAAAGGTTGAGGCGGCCGAGACCGTTGAGGCCGAGATCGGCCTGCCGCCGCTCGGCGATGACCTGCTTCAGGCCGGCCTGGGTGGCCGTGCCGTTGAGGATCTCGTCAGCGGAGGCGATCGCCGGCCGGTCGGTGGCGCTGCCGGAGAAGATGAAGCGGTCGCCGACCTGGGTGTTGAGGATGCCGACGATCGCCGACAGGTTCGACGAGGCCGTCTGCTGGCCGGTGGTCTGGCCGGTGCTGGTCAGGTTCTGCGGCGTCGCAGAGGCGCCGCTCTGCACCTGGTCGCCGATCTTGGACAGCGATTGCAGCGAGGTATTCATTGCGCCGATGACCGTGTTGACGTGAGTCATCGTCAAGGTGAAGGCCGAGATGTTCGATAGCTGGGCCCGCGCCGCGATCGCAAACCCCTCGTCCGGCCCCATCCCGGCGTAGTTGCTCGCCTTGTTGCCGCTCGACAGCTGCGTCGAGAGATCGGCGAGCTGGTTGGAGATGTTCCGCACGGACAGGCCGAGCAGAGACGTTCCGTAATTGACACTGCTGATCGTCATCTGACACGAACCCTTACTGATAGGCCTGGAGCAGGCTCTGCATCATGCTCTGCACGACCGACATGATATGGGCATTGGCCGCGTAGGTGTTCTGGACCTGGATCAGGTTCGACATCTCGCTGTCCATGTTCACACCGGCGGTGGATTGGAACTTCTCCTTCAGCGTCGCGACGACGACGCTCTGGCCCTGGCTCAGCTGGGTCGCGAGCGTCGAGGCGCTGCCCTGCTGGCTGACGAACTGCTGCAGATAGCCGGACACCGTGCCCTGGAACGGCTGCGCCGCCGAGCCGAGACCGGTCGTCGGCGAATAGCTGAAGGTGGCCGAGGTCAGCTGTGCGAAGATGAAGTCGGGTCGGGTCGAGTCGCCCGCGGCGGTCGCCGGCGAGGTCGAGTAGGTCGACAGCTTGGTGGCATCGTTGAGCAGCGCCGGATTGACGTTGAGCCGGCCGGCGAGCCCCGTCATCTGCGAGCCGGACGAGGTGATCGCGCCGGTGTAGAGCGCGCCGCCGTCGGTGAACACCGGCAGCTGCGCATTGCCGCTGGCGAGCGTCTGTACCGTCGTCGTGCTCGAGGCCGCCTTCACCGTCGCCTGGCTGGTGCCGTCATCGGTGATGCGCAGCGTCGTGCCGGTCGGATTGGAGAACTGCAGATGCGCCGACCCGAGCGCGCTGTTGAGCTGCGTGACCACCGAGGCCATGCCGAGCGAGAAGTCGACGCCGACATAGGACGGGTTGGCCCCGGTCGCGTTCTGCAGCGGCAGCGCGGCGGGATCGTTGACGTTGACGATCTTGACCTGGCGCTGGACGTTGCTCGAATCCGTGTAGGTCAGGTTGATGGTGTTGCCGGCCAACAGGCCTGTGGTCGAGACGTCGAAGCCGGCCGGCGGACCGGAGACGGTGGTGCCCGCGGTGGTCTTGTCCGACAGCGCCGAGGCAAACGTCGCCGCCAGTTGGTCGACCTGGGTCTGCGCCTGCACCAGGGTCTGGTCCCGCAGCTTGAGGTCGGCCGCGATCTGGCCGGAGTTCAGCAGGCTGTTGGCGACGACGTCGAGCGAGACGCCGTTGGACAGCTTGATGTTGAGCTGCCCGACGCCGTTCTTGGTCGGATTGCTGTTGTATTGCGAGGTGGCGTCGAGCGTGCCGGGCGAGGAGAAGGTGAACTCAGACGTCAGTCCCGCGCCGACCAGCTGAATGCCGGAATTGGTGAACACGCTGATGCCGTTGGTCGAGTCCGGGACGACGCGGATATCGACATATTTCGACAGCGTGTCGATCGCGTTGTCGCGCTGGTCCTGCAATGTTGCCGCCAACGGATCCGACGAGCTGAGGCCCTGCAGCTGCGTGTTCAAGGTGGCGATCTGCTTGAGCGCCCCATTCACCTGCGTGACCGAATCGCCGATGTCCTGCTCGACATTGCTGCGGAGCGTCTGGATGCCCTTGGTGGTCGCGTTGAGCTGCTGCGCCACGCCCTGCGCCGCCGACAGCGCCACCGACTGCGCCGACTGGTTGCTCGGATTGTTCGACAGCGACTGCAGCGCCGTGGTGAAGTTGTTGAGCGCCGTTTCCAGGGTGCCGCTGCCGCCCGGCGTGCCGTACACGCTCTGCAGCTGCTTCAGGATGTTGGCCATCTGGTCGGCATAGGCTCCGCCCGAGGTCTCGGTGCGGAGCTGGTTCTGCACGAACAAATCGAGCTGACGGTTGACGCCCGTCGTCATCACCGTCGAGCCGAAGCCGCCGGAGGCGACCTCGATCTGGTTCGGGTTCTGCGCGACGTAGCCGGGCGTATTGGCGTTGGCGACGTTCGACGAGATGATCGAGAGCGCCGCCTGCGTCGAGCGCAGGCCGGACATCGCGGTGGCGAGGGCTGAACTCAAACCCATGTTCGTTTGCCTTATGTCAATTCAACTGCCACGTGGCTGCGCGTCAGCGCAGCACGTTCAGAAGATCCTGCACCATCGAATTGGCCGTCGTGATCACCTTGGTGTTGGCCGAATAGGCCTGCTGGGTCACGATCAGCTTGGTGAACTCGTCGGCGATGTCGGTGTTCGAGCCCTCCAGCGAGCCGCCCGAGATCTTGCCGGACGCGCCGATGATCGCCTGGCCGGACTGGTCGGTCGCCTCATAGGCGCCGCCGTCGAGCGCCTTCAGGTAGTTGGTGCCGTTGAAGTGCGACAATGTCACCTGCGCCAGGTTGATGGTCTGGCCGTTGGAGAAGGTGCCTGTGACGATGCCGCTGTTGTTGACGGCGACCGACTGCAGCTGGCCGGCGGCGAAGCCGTTCTGCGAGATGTTGTTGATCGTCGCCGAGCCGATCGTGCTGGCATATTGCGTCAGCGCGCCGGAGGAGATGTTGAGGCTGACGGTGCCGAGCGTGGTGCCGTCGACCACGACGTTAGGGATCGAGATCGACGACGTCGTCGGCGAGGTCAGCGAGCCGTCGGAGGCGAAGGTGAAGTTGGTGCCGACGTTCTGCCACGCTACCGTCGAGCCGGTGGCGCTGGAGTTGGTCTGATAGAACAGGTTCCAGGTATCCTTGTGGCCGGTTCCGAGCGTCGAGCTGTCGGTCTTGGCCCAGCGCAGTTGCACGTTCACCGGCGTGCCCGCGGAGTTGTAGGTGGTGACCGCGCCGCCCGAGATCGTCTCGTTGTTGAAGTTGGTGAGATCGTTGCCGATCACGATGCCGGTGCCGGCGCTGGCCGTTCGTGTCAATGCGACTGGCGATGTGAGACCGAGCGCGGTGAAGCCGGTCGAGGCGCTGGTCATCGTCCAATCCTCGCCGCTGCCGGAATGCAGCGTGATCTTGCCGGCGGTAATGGTCGGCGACACGCCGGTCACCGCCGCGACCTTGGCCAGCAGCGTGCCGACGGAATCGCCGACATTGATCTGCGTGCCCGAGGCGCCGGACGAGACGAAGGAGAACGTCACGACGTCACCGGCGCTGCCGGTCAGGGTGATGGTGTCGCCCGAGGTGAAGTTCGAGGTGATGGAATCGGTGGCCGCGCCGCCGGACAGCAGGGTCGACGTCGTGATGTTGGCCGCGTTCTTGTTGACCGCGGTACCGCCCGTGGTGGTGGCGTCGGCATAGAAATTGGTGCCGACCGGCAGCGGCACGTTGGAAAGGTCGGCCGAGTTGAGGCCGCCGGCCGCCACCAGCGTACCGGTCGCCGCATTGCCGCTGGCACCGGTCTTCGGCTGCGTCGGCAGGTTGGCGGCGTATTGGATCGCGGTGGTCGCCTGCGCGGGGACGAAATTGTTGGCGAACTGCAGCACCGTCGGCACGTTGCCGGTGGCGTTGCCGGTCTTGGCGTCGACCGCGACACCCATCAGATAGTAGCCGGCGCCGTTGATCAGATTGCCATTGGCGTTGAGCTGGAAGTCGCCGCGGCGGGTGTAGTTGGTGACGCCGGTGAAGACCGGCACGTTGTCGACCACCGATGTCGCCTTCTGCACGTTGAAGAAGCCGTCGCCATTGATCGCCATGTTTGTGGCGACCGAGGAGGTCGAGACCGTGCCCTGGGTGGTGATGGTCGCCTTGGCGAAAGCGGTGACGCCGCCGGCGTTCTGACGGGTCGGATTGGTGGCGTTCGGAATGAGGTCCTCGAAGCTGGTGCCGATGCCCTTGTAGCCAACGGTCGAGGCGTTCGCGATATTACCGGAAATGTTCTGCAGCGCGAATGATTGAGCGGACAGGCCGCTCACCGAGGTGTTCATCGCGTCGAAGATACCCATACCATTCTCTCCACATTGACCCGGCGGCCGGTCCGCCCATGGCCGCGTTTTCGTGGAGAGCTGTCGCAATCACCGTGCCAGACATGAAACCGGTGTGAAATCAGCGACTTAAAAAATAACAACGTGAAAAAAGCGGTGCCGGAAGTGGTGAACAATTGCCGAGCCGGCAGATCTTGCCGGGGCAGCCGCGCCCAAACGCGCTCCGGCTCCACTGCTGCAAGCAGGCGCCGGCGCGTCCTCAAGACCCGCTTTTCAGATCTTCAACGGACGCGCTGGCCAATCCAGGCGGACAATTTTCGTCAGGTCGAGGATTGGCTGGCCGGATGGAACACCAGCGACAGGCCGTCCATGCAGTAGCGCAGGCCAGTCGGCTTCGGGCCGTCGTCGAACACGTGGCCGAGATGGCCGCCGCAGCGCCGGCAATGCACCTCGGTGCGAACCATGCCGTAGGTCTTGTCCTGGCGGGTGCCCACGGCGTTGTCGAGCGGCTTGAAGAAGCTCGGCCAGCCGGTGCCGCTGTCGAACTTGGTCTCGGAGGAGAACAGCGGCAGGTCGCAGCCGGCGCAGGCGAAGGTGCCCTTGCGGTGCTCCTTCAACAACGGGCTGGTCCAGGGCCGCTCGGTGCCTTCCTTGCGCAGGATGTCGAACTGCTCCGGCGTCAGCTGGGCGCGCCACTCCGCTTCGGTCTTCTCGATCTCGAATTTTTCGGCGGCGCGGGCGGGCGCGGAGCCGCCGAACCAGCGCAGGGCGGCGAAGCCGAACAGTCCGGCTGTGGTCGTGAGCATCATGCGTCGATCGATCATCTCTGGTCTCCGTACGACAGGGATTACCGGATTTACGGATGAGATTGCACCAAGTTACGCCGGGTCCGCGCCCGACGCCTCACTTTCTTGCGAGCTAGCCGCCCTCCCCGGCATCCGGACGGCGGGTGAGATCGGAGGGCTGCGGCCGCAGCGGCAGCCGCGAACCGGGACGCTGCGCGGCCCTCTGCCGGGCCTCGGCAGCCCGAGCCTCGCGGATCCGCTCCTGCGCCCGCGCCCGCTCGCGATGCCGGGCGAGGGTTCCGGCGGCGGCGGCGCGGCCCCGGACCCAGAGATTGACGACCTGACCGGCCACCCGGCCACTCACGCCGCCGGCCCACACCAGCTCGAACGGCGAAAACAGCTTCCAGCGGTCGTCGCCGGCGAACATGGCCTGCGCGATCAGCTGCCCGGCCATGGCCGATGTGTTCATGCCCTGGCGGCCGAAGCCGCTCGCCACCCACAGGCCTTTGCGCAGCTGGCCGATCTGCGGCATGCCATGGACCGTCTGGCCGGTGACGCCGCCAAAGGTCTCGGTGATCTCGACCCGGCCGAGCTGCGGAAACACGGTGCGGATGCGGCGCTGCAAGGCCCCGGCAAAGCGGCTCGGGCGTCCGTCCCAGGTCGTCTCCGGGCTAGCCCACATCAGCCGGTCCCCGGCGACGATGCGGAATTGATCGACCCCATCGGTGTCCTGCACCGAGCCCTGAAAGGCGATCGCCTCCGCCAGGTCAGCGCCGAGCGGCGCGGTGACGCCGGCATAGCGCCACACCGGCAGCAGCGTGTCCGACAGCTTCTGCAGGGGCGCGCCGAGATGGATGTTCCCGGCCAGCACGATATGCGAGGCGCGCATCCGCGCCGACGGCGTCACGATGCGCTTGCGCACGCCTGAGGCGTCGATGCTGACCACCGGCGTGTCCTCGAAGATCCGCGCGCCCGCACGGTGCGCGAGCCGCGCCAGCGCGTGGACGTATTTGCGGCCGTCGAGCTGGAACGCCCGGGGATAATGCACGCCATGAAAATAGCGGCTGGTCTTGAGCTCGGAGCGGACCCGCTCCACCTGCCAGCCCTCCACCTCGGTGTCGAAATCCTCGTGCAGCATCTGCAGCCGGCGGATCAGCGCATCGCCGGCATCGACGTTGGAGACCTCGAGCGCGCCCTCACTCAGGGCGATGCCCGGCATCGAAGCCGCCTGGGCGCGGATGAACTCGGCTCCCTCCCGCGACAGCGCCCACAGCGCCCGCGCCCGCTCCAGCCCGACGCGCTCGATCAGATCCGGCAGCGCCAGGTCGAACCCCGGCAGCACCGTGCCGACCATGGCGCCGGAGGCGTTCCAGCCGACCTGACGTCCCTCCAGCACCGCGACGCTCGCGCCCTGCCGGGCGGCGCACAGCGCCGTGGTCAGCCCGGCGAGGCCGGCGCCGACCACGCAGACGTCGACGTCGAGGTCGAAATTCAGCCTGGTCCGGGCGACCACGCCTGCGGCATCCGCGTCATCGTTCGCGCTTGTGAAAGTCTCGCTCATGGCGTTTTCTTAGCGAACCCTGCGCCGGTCTGTCACCTGACGTCATGACGCTTTTAGTGGCGACAAAGAGACGTGATACAGCCTGACTCAGGCCTGACCGATTCGAGACCGGATTCCATGCGCCGATTGATGCTGCTGCGCCACGCCAAGACCGAGACGGACGCGCCGTCGGGCCGCGACCAGGACCGCCGTCTCGACGAGCGCGGGCACCAGGATGCCGCCGTGATCGGCGACTTCATCGCCAGCAACCCGCCGGTCCCGGATCTCGTGCTGGTCTCGACCGCCGTGCGGGCGCAGCAGACCTGGGAGCTCGCCTTCGCCGCGATGAAGGAGCGCATCGCCGCGCCACAGGTGGAATCCGTGGCGGAGCTGTACGCCGCCGAGCCGATGCAGATCCTGTATCAGATCCGCCTCGCCGGCGCGTTCGATCCGAAGCAGTTGCTGGTCGTCGGCCACAATCCCGGCATGCACGAGCTGGCGCTTGCGCTCACCGGCCGCGGTGATGCCGAGGCGCGCCAGGAGCTGGCGCGCAACATGCCGACGGCAGGGCTTGCCGTGTTCGACTTCGACACCGAGGATTGGGGCGATGTCAGCTTCGCGCGTGGCAATCTGCTGACGTTCGTCACCCCGAAGCTGCTCAAGCACGGCTCCGATTGACAGGTCAGCCTCGCCGGGCGCGTAATATCGACGCCGAGTGAGGAGGCCACGCGATGTTCAAATCGATTCTCGTTCCCATCGATCTGGCCGACACCGACCTCGCCAAGCCGGCGATCGCGACCGCAGCAACGCTCGCCGAGACGTGGCAGGGCACGGTGCATCTGTTGAACGTGATGCCGATGACACCGGTGATGCTCGCCGAATACGTGCCGGCCGATTTCGACGCGCAGCAGCGCGAGACCGCCGAGGAAGCACTCTCGATCGTCGCCCGCGAATCCGGCATCCCCACCGAGCGCATCAGCTACACGGTCCGTCAGGGCGGCATCTATCACGAGATCCTCGAGGAAGCCGCCAAGGTGCAGGCCGACCTGATCGTGATGACCTCGCACCGCCCGGCGATGCGCACCTATTTCCTCGGCAGCAATGCCGGGCACGTGGTGCGCTACGCGAAATGCTCGGTGCTGGTGGTCAGGCCGTGAGGCGCGGATCGCACGCGTTACGCCGTGATCGCGTAGAGCTTGTGAGCCAATTTGAGTTCAGGGCTGAGTTTGCGACGAGGGGCTGTCGCCGCGGGATAGCCGTTGTGGGCGGCTCTGTGCGGCGGATTGTCCCGGAGGATCCCTCGGATGCCGCTCCCGGCGACTATGATGCTGCTTTTTGACAGGCGATGAGGTGCAATCCTTGCAGAAGGTTGTTGGTGAACGCGTACCAGCTCACGACGGCGCGAACCTTGTCGATGCCGCGTACCGTCACTTGCCGGAGGTCCCAGTTGCGCCAGCGGGCGTGGATGCATTCGCACAGCGAGCGGAGCTGATACTGAGCCTTGCCGGCTTCGCTCGCCATGCGCGCTCGCCAGGCCGCCACACCAGGGCCATCGGTATCTCGGGGCAGATAAGGATCAACACCGCTTTTTTGCGAGCGCGGCGGACAGTAGATCTCGATGTTCTGGCCATGCGCCCATTCGATGTCGTCGCCACGGCAGTATCCGCCATCGACGAGGTAGCGCCTGGGCAGGCGTTGCAGCTTGTCGCGCAGCCGCTCCAGCATCGGTCGCATCAGGCCGCCGTCTGATCCGTTGTTGTCGATGTCGATTGCGACCACGATCATCGCAGCTGCAGCGCTGACGACCTGCACGTTGTAGGCGGGACGGAAGCCGGCATCGGCCATCTTCATCCGCCGCGCCTGCGGATCGGTGGTGGAGGCCCGAGGCTCCTTCGGCTTCTTGCCGTTACCGCCTTTTTCCTCGAGCTTCTGGCGCTTGCGCTTGATCTCCTCCAGCGCCGCCTGCGCCGCTTCGACCTTCTGTTTATGCTCGCGTGCGGCGCGCTCACGCGCCGCGCGGATGCGCCGGTTGCTGGCTTCTGGATCTGCATCGACTTCCCGCTTGAGCTCTTCCACCACCTCCGTTGCTTCCGCCAGCTTCTGCTGCAGCCTCGCTTCGCGCCGGAACGAGCTGGCCCCCGCATTGGCGCGGATCCGCACCCCGTCCTGTGCCAGCGTATCGAGATCGACCAGCCCGGCCTCGCTCAACGCCGCCAGATGTTCGCTCATCAGGCGGTCGAGCACATCGGCACAGCCGACGCGGAAGTCCGATAGCGTGTGATAGTTCAGCGATACCCCGCCACACAGCCAGCGATAGGCATCATGGCTCTCGCACAGGCGATCCAGCGCCCGAGCACTGCCGACGCCGTCGCTGGTGGCATAGAGCCAGAGCGCCAGCAAAAGGCGTGGCGACGGTGCCGGATGACCAGGCCTGTTCTCCCGCGCCTTCACTCGGTCTTCCAACTCGCTCAGGTCGAGCGTCTCGACATAGGTCCAGATCATCCGCGCCGGATGATCCTGCCCGATCAGGCTGTCGATATCGACCGCGCGCAGCTCGACCTGGTTGCGCTCCGGAACCCGCAGACGAGGCGCACCCTTCGGAAGCTCCCGCGCTTTGGGACCCGACTGCTCCGGCAATCCATCGAAAAGCTCGTCCTTAGCCATCATGACCTCCAGCAAACCGCTCCGCTCAGAGAATCATAGTCAGCGAGAATAGGCATCGAAAGATTCACAGCCTCGTAGGGTGGGCAAAGGCGCGCCCAGATGTACTTTTTTAGTCCATGCTGCCTAATCGCGCCGTGCCCACCGTCTTGGGCGGATGGTGAAGCAGTGGGCACGCCATCGCGCGGCTTGCGCCGCACGATGTCTTTGCCCACCCTACGGACTTCGACTGAGCAAGCTCATTTACGCGATTTTGCTGAAGCAGCTAACTGCTTTTCACATCAACCGTCGCTCCGGTCACGGCCACTCCGCAACAAACCCCTTCGCCTTGTAGCTCTCGATCTTGTCCCATTCGTGCAGCACTCGGCGGCGATACTCCGGATGGATGTGCCACAAATGCCTTGGCACCCCAAACCCGTCGACCGTCAGCAGCATCTTCTCGACCTCGGGCCAGTGCCGCTGCACCGTCATGGCGTAGCGCCGCGCGGTCCAGCTGTTGCCGAGACAAATGAGACTCCGGACATTGGCGAGACCGAGCGCTGCGTCGATCACTGGCAGCGCGAACAGGACGTTCTCGCCGGTGTTCATGGCGCGATGCTCCTCGAGGATCCGCTCGGCCGGAATGCCGCGCCTGACCATCGCGGCCTTGATCAGCGCGCACTCCGACAAGACAGCCCCTGGCGTGACGCCGCCGCTGACGATGGCATGGCGGAAATAACCCTGCTGCCATAACCCAGCCGCGGTCTCGGCGCGCAGTTCCTCATCGACACGCGTGCCGAACACGAACAGGAGATCGGCCCGCCGCAGCGGCGTGTCGGCGAAATGCCGCGCGTTGATCGCGGCGATCTCGTCGGCATCGGGCAGACGGTTCGCGCAGTCCGGCATCAGATTTCTCCGAGAGCGGCAGCCTATCGTGGCATCACCAGAACCTGCCGCGCGGTCACTTTCGATCACCGATCATGTCGCCGCGTGATCACGGCAGCAGCACGACCGGGATCTCCGCGAACGTATAGCTGCGCGGCTGGTTGCGGGTGATGAAGCCGCCGACATACCAGGCGAACATCGCGGCGAAGCCGACCAGGAACAGCGCGCCGGTCCACTCGCGGATGAGCAGCGCCCGGACCAGAAGTCCGGCCATCGCCACGGCGAACAACGCGATCGCGGCGAGCGCCGCGCCATAGGTGAAGCGTCCCAGTCCGGCAGTCAGCCGCGCCGTGCTGCCGCTGGCGGCGAGCCGCGCGTGCAGGCCAATCACGAAGGCCCGATAGGCCTCGCTCTGCGGCGCCATCAGGGTCGCGGTCTGCCAGGAGGTCGAGACGACGCTGAGGCGGCGGCCGTCGCGATGGGTGATGTCGGCGCGGAAGCGCTTCGCCTGCATCGACACCGGCCGGAACGACAGCCCGACCGCGGCGATGTCGGCGTAAGACCAGAAGCCCGCACGGCCGGCGAACCGCCACGACAGGCCCTGCTCCGTCAGCTCGAACTGTTGCGCGGCCCCGATCAGCGACGCCTTGTAGGCGTAGCGGATGACGTGGTCGTCGGCTGTGGTGGCGTCGTCGGAAATGGCGCGGTCCTGTTGCGTGGTCCGCGCGCCTTATCCTACAAACGGGGCATGAGCGAAACGATCCATTTTCCCCGCCACCTGATCCTGGCCGGCGCGATGGCCGCCGGCATCCTGCTGGCGCTCGCCGTGCACATGCTCGGCGCCCGCTATGGGCTCGATCTCGGCGGCCTGTGGCAGAGCGACGGCGCGTTCATGCCGGCCGGCTCGGCGATCGCCTGGTGGCTGATCGCGACCGTCGGCTTCTCCTCCGGCTATTTCATCGCCAACATCATGCACAGCGCGGTCTCCGGCGAGATTCCGCAGCGCGCCCGCAACTTCCTGGTCGTGGTCGGCGTGCTGATGCTCGCCGGCATCGGCCAGGCGATCTCGGGCCCCAGCCCAGTGCCGTCGGCGGCCGGCGTGCTGGCGGGCCTCGCCGCGCTCTGCCTCGGCGCCCTCATGGCGTTCTGCGGCGCCAATTTCGCGCTGAGAAAGAGCTGAGCGCGTTGCTGGCATGAAAACGCCGCGCGGCAGACCCACGCGGCGTTTTGTCTCAGGCGAGACCAGTGCGGTCAGCTCGCGGCGCGCAGGTTGACGCTGGTTTCGGCGAGCTTGGTCAGCTTCATGTCGGTCGCCTTCTCCTCGTCGAGCGTCTTCTGCAGCAGAGCGGCGCAGTCGCTGCGGCCGAGCTGCTTGGCCCACGCGATCAGGCTGCCATAGCGGGTGATCTCGTAGTGCTCGGCGGCTTGGCCGGCATTGATCAGCGCCGCATCGAGCACGGTCTTGTCGGCCACCTCGCCGGCGACCTCCTCGGCCTCCTCGATGATGCCGTCGATCGCCGGGCAGTCGACTGCCTTGGGCGCGATGCCCTGCATCTCGAACACCTGCTCGAGCCGCTTCACATGCGTGCGGGTTTCCTCGAGATGGGTCAGAAAACCCTGCTTCAGCTGCTGATCGGTCGCCTTGTCGGCCATCTTGGGCAGCGCCTTGATGAGCTGGTTCTCGGCGTAATAGATGTCCTGCAGCTGGTGCACGAACAGGTCATTCATCGTCTTGATGTCTTTGGTGAACAGTCCCATGTGTCACACGTCCTTCCGGGGTTCGGAACATGGCGGGCCCCTCCCCGACCGCGTGCATGTCCATCGACGTCTTGCCTTGGGCTAACCGGCGGTCCGACCGGTTGTTCCGGAGCCGCGCCGCGAGCGCCGATCGGAACCCGGGCTGCGAGGGCACGTTCGTGATCGAACCGCGGGCGTAAGCTTTGGGACGAAACTGAGGCGGGACGCGGCGGTCCCAGCCATGTGACTGGAGTGTGACAGACCCGCACAGCGAACGCCGAGCTGCGTTGAGTCAAGGACTGCACAAGGCGCATGTTTTAGCTTAAGGAACAGGCTGTCACGGATTGCCCGCCCTCTTCGATCAGATGGTTTCGCCCTTTTTCCAAGATTTACTGCCGCCCCGCCGGGAGGATGAATGCAGCGCCTGCTGACCGCGCTCTCGCGTGGCTTCAAGAAATGGATCGGCTGGAAGCGGCTGGGGATTGCAGCAAGCCTTGCGATCATCGCCTTCGCGATCACCACGCTCGTCCGCACGCTGAAGGGCGTCGACGGCGGCGTGATCCTCTCCACGCTGACCGAGATCCCCCCCGGTCACATCGCGCTCGCGGCGTTGTGTGTGGTCGGCGCGTTCTGCACGCTGACCTTCTATGATTATTTTGCACTGCGAACGATCGGCAAGAAGCATGTGCCTTATCGCATTGCAGCGATGAGCGCCTTCACCAGCTATTCGATCGGCCACAACATCGGCGCCACGGTGTTCACCGGCGGCGCGATCCGCTTCCGGATCTATTCGGACTACGGCCTGTCGGCGATCGACGTCGCCAAGATCTGCTTCCTGTCCGGACTGACCTTCTGGCTGGGCAACCTCTTCGTGCTGGGTATCGGCATGACGTTGCACCCCGCCGCCGCCTCGACCATGGACCAATTGCCGCCGGCCGTGAACCAGCTGATCGCGATCGGCATCCTCGGGGCGATCTTCGCCTATCTGGGCTGGTTGTATGCCGGCAAGAACCGCCGCCAGCTCGGCCAGAACGGCTGGAAGGTGGTGCTCCCCTCCGCGCAACTGACGCTGGTGCAGATCCTGATCGGCGTCGTCGATCTCGGCTTCTGCGCGCTGGCGATGTATCTGCTGGTGCCGTCGAACCCGCCGATCGACTTTCTGTCGCTCTCGGTGGTGTTCATCCTGGCCACCCTGCTCGGCTTCGCCAGTCACGCGCCGGGCAGCCTCGGCGTGTTCGACGCCGCGATGCTGGTGGCGCTGCCGCAGTTCGGCCGCGAGCAGCTGGTGGCCACCCTGCTGGTGTTCCGCGTGCTGTATTTCGTGATCCCGTTCGCCATCGCGATCTCGATCATGGGCGTCCGGGAACTCTGGCTCAACGTCGTCAAGCCATGGCAGGAGCGGCGGCGGCTGCAGACGGCCGTCTCCGACGAGATCGCCGCCAAGCGTGCGGCGGCGACGGCGCGTGCCGCCGTCCCGCAGCGGATCAAGCGCCACTCGCAGGGTTGACTTGACGCTTTGAGCGAGAGCTGACAGCGGTGCGGTTGACCTGACCAGCCGCTCTCTTACTTCCGCCCCATCGCTCAATTGAATGCCTGGCGTATGAATCCTTGGCGTATGACCCGTATGTCTCTTCGTCCGATGCTTGCCGCCTGCGTGCTGGCCGGCCTGCTCTCCACGTTCGCGGCGCGTCCGGCTGCCGCCCAGTTCGGCACAGCCCCGCAGCTCCAGATCAGCTGGGAGGTTCGTAACCGCTTCCGGCTGTTTCGTGAGGAGCGCGACTTCCTCCTGCACGTCGAGAGCACCCGCGACCGCTCGATCCTGTCGGCCGAGCAGGCGCTGGCCGTGCAGAGCGACGGACGCGGCTGGGCCCGCAACATCGTCAACCGCCTGTGCATCGACCTCGCCGGCCGGGTCAACGAGCCCTGCACGCGCGACAACGTCAAGGAAAGCTATCTGACGCCGATCGACCATCCGGTCACGGTGCGCCTGACCGGACCGGTGCCGGTCGGCGCCACCTGCGCCTGGTCGTTCGACGACGGCGACGGGCCGCAGACCTCGACCTTCGACTGCGCCGAACCGGTGAACCTGCGGGTGCGCTATGGCCGCCAGACCGTCGCCACCGTCGATGTCACGAGCCCCGACGGCACGCGGCAGGTCTCGACCGGCATTCAGGTCCGCGACGTGCTGATTGCCGGCCTCGGCGACAGCATCGCCTCCGGCGAAGGCAATCCGGACCGGCCGGTCGCGCTCGCCGATGACGGCTTCTGCTTCCGCTCCTATCTCGGCGGGCCGAGCGGCCAGTATTATCGGCCGAGCCGCGCCGGCTTCAAAGGCGGCCGGGCTTGCGAAGCCCCGGACACGCTGCAGAACTGGCAGAAGCAGAGCGCCGTCTGGTTGAACGCCGCCTGTCACCGCTCGCTGTACAGCTATCAGACCCGCACGGCGCTGGCGCTCGCCGTGCGCTATCCGCATGTCGCGGTGACCTATCTGCCGCTCGCCTGCACCGGCGCGACCATCGCCGACGGCCTGTTCGGCAGCCAGCGCGCCCGCGAATGCACGCCGGGCCGATCGCTTGCGACCTGTGCCGGCGGCGTCAACGGCCAGCTCGGCGAATTGCGCGAGGCGCTGACCGCCGCCCAGCGCCGCCAGCCGGATCGCCGGCTCGATCTGGTGCTGCTGTCGATCGGCGCCAATGACATCAACTTCTCCGGTCTCGTCGCCGACGTCATCGTCGACACGCCGACCGAGCGCACGCTGTTCAAGCGCTCCGGCGTGATCGGCTCGGTCGACGAGTCGCGCGGCGAGCTCGCGCGCGACCTGCCGCGTGGCTTCGCCAAGCTGCGCGATGCGCTGAGGCCGCTGGTCGGCGATCTCTCGCGCGTGATCTACACGTCCTACGGCAACCCGGCGCTGAGCGGCCCCGGCACGCCCTGCCCTGGCGGTCCGGCCGGATTCGAGGTGCATCCCGCCTTCAATGCCAATCCACAGCGGCTCGCCAATGTCGCGGGCTTCGTCGAGAATGAATTCCTGCCTGCCCTGCGCGGGCTCGCGCAATGCACCGCCGGCGTGCTGTGCCGTGATCCGCGCAGCGAACGAATGACCTTCGTCGACGCGCATCAGCCGGCGTTCGCGCAGCACGGCTTCTGCGCGCGCTCGCCGCAGGATCCGCCGTTCGACCGCGAATGCTTCGCCTCCAATGGCGAGAGCTTCGATTCCAACATCGTCTCCGCCGCCAACCAGCCGCTGCTGTGCGGCCGCGGCGCCAGCGAATACCGTCCCTATCTGCCGCGCGCGCGCTGGATCCGCGACGCCAATGACAGCTACTTCTCGGCGATGACCTATCCACAGGGCCTGCCGGCCGCGATGCAGCCCGCCGACATCCACGATGCGAGCTGGGGCGTGCTGTCCGCGGTGTATGGCGGCGCGGTGCATCCGACGGCGGAAGGCCATGCGGCGATGGCCGACGCGGCGTTCCCCGCCGCCGCCGAGGTGCTCAACCTCGATGCCGCCGAACCCAGCATCGCAAGCCAACCGCTGCCGCCGAGCGGCGGCGCGCAGCAATAGCTGCCGTCGTCGCCCCCCGGCGCTGTGGCATTGGCGATCGGGCTTTGCGCCGTCACTCGCCACGTCGTCATGGCCGGGCTTGTCCCGGCCATCCACGTCGGTCGGCATGCTGAGAACGACGTGGATGCCCGGAACAAGCCCGGGCATGACGGAGTAACTAATCGGCGCAGTCGTTCGTCGCGATAGCTCAGCGTCTCCATATCGCGATAGCGCTGCGCCGCCTGGACCGAGTCGCACGTCGGTCAGCCGACGACGTCAACGAGGAGGCTGCGAGCGTAGCGCGACGTGGTCGCAGAACACGAAATTCTTCAGCGGCGTCAGGCCGATCGCTCCGTCCAGCCCTGCCGAGCGAAATTTTCAGTTTCTTTTTTACAGAAATCATGCTCTCATGACGCATCCCGTGCTCATGAGAGGGGCGGTTCGCGGTCGTCACGAGCGTGGAGCGCGGGTTGCGGTGGGCGCCACCGGTCGCAGCGTGAATGATCATGCCGACGAACGAACGGCGGCGCACGGTGAAGTCGTATGGTCCTGGCATCCCGACGCTGGTGCCAAGCGGGTGGTGATGATCCATCCGTGACGGGGGCAAGACAGCCCGGTCCCCGGGGAGAGTACGTATGATCCGTCAAGCTATCGCGCAGGGAATGCCGGTTGACCGGCTGAACCTGTGGTGACTGCCGCCTGCTTATCTTGTTGCAGGCGGGCCATGGGTGAGGCCCTCACCCGGCATTCCCTGCGCCCTCTTGCTCGAAGAGGGTCGCTCTCACATGACAAAACTCGGACGCCATGCGCCGCGAGATCGCGACACCATGTCATGCGGCAGAACGTTACGACGCGAAAAGACTGCGCGTGAGACGCTCGTCACGCGCGTGGCCAACTACTTCACCGGCGCCGGCTTCTTCATCATCGGGGGTGCCTGCTTGGTCGTCGGCGGAGCGGTGGCGGTGGTCGCCTGGGCGGGGAGATATTTGGCGAGGATCGCGGGATCGATCTGCGCCATGTTGGTATCCGGCAGGCGGGTCCAGGTCTCGTCCTTGCCGAACAGCGAGATGCCGAGATAGCCGTGCAGGATCAGCGACTGCCCGTCCGGCGTGACCCGCATGTTGGCCTTCCAGATGTTACCGTCGCGCGGGTTGAGAACGTTGCCGCCCTCATATTTCAGTCCCTCGCGCTTCATGTCGCGCACGAAGGAAATGCCGACGATGGGCGCGTTCTTGCGGTCGTCGGTGCACTTCGAGCAGACCTCGTTGGGATTGTCGCCGGGCCGCGGAAACGTCTTGGCGATCACGCCTTCGAACACGCCGTCGTGGTCGATGAAGAGAAACCAGCCGACCGGGCGGCCATCCTCGACCTTCTGCCACAGCCCGGCGGCAGTCGGCTCTGCCGCCAGCGCCGGCCGCGTCGGCAGCGCGCCGGCGGCAACGAGCGCGCCGAGCGCGCCGAGCGCGAGCGTCGTTGCAGCAGGCACCAGCCGAAGTCGGGGAAACGCGTTGCGCATCATCATCTCACCTTGACCAAGTCAAAAAATGAATGGCCGAACAGTACGGCCGTTTCGTGCATCGTTCCAGCCCATAACAGGTCTGGCGCGCCGGTGAAACCGGCACGCGCAGGAAACATTTCTTCACATTTGAGTTGGTCCGACGGCGTCAGGTTCCACCGTGTGAGCAAATTAGTTCACGCCGAGCTTCTTCTGCAGACTCGACGACGAGGTCGTGTACTGGAACACCAGCCGCTTCTCCGGATACACGTAGCGGTGCGCCTTCTGCGCCATCAGCGCGCCCTCATGGAAGCCGCACAGGATCAGCTTGATCTTGCCCGGATAGGTGTTGATGTCGCCGATCGCGAAGATGCCGGGCACCGACGTCTCGAACGCCGAGGTCTCGACCGGGATCAGATTGTGCTCGAGCGCAATGCCCCAATCGGCGACCGGACCTAGCTTCATCGTCAGGCCGAAGAACGGCAGCATCATCTCGCAGGGGATGGTCTCGACCGCGTTGTCGTTGCCCTTGATCGTCGCAGCCGACAACTGACCGTTCGTCCCTTCCAACGCCGTCACCTGCCCGATGCGCAGATCCATCTTGCCGGAGGCGACGAGCGCACGCATCTGCTCCACGCTGTGAGGCGCGGCGCGGAAATCGTCGCGGCGATGGATCAGCGCGATGCGCTTGGCGATCGGATGCAGGTTGAGCGTCCAGTCGAGCGCGGAGTCGCCGCCGCCGACGATGACGACGTTCTTGCCGCGGAACTGCTCCATCTTGCGCACGGCGTAGAACACCGAGGTGCCCTCATAGGCTTCGATGCCCGGCACCGGCGGACGCTTCGGCTGGAACGAGCCGCCGCCGGCGGCGATCACCACGACCTTGCACTCGAACACCTTGCCGGCATCGGTGGTGACACGGAAACCGGGATCGCCGATCTTCTCGACATTGGAGACCATCTCGCCGAGATGGAAGGTCGGGCTGAACGGCTTGATCTGTTCCATCAGCTGATCGGTCAGGCCCTGCCCCGTCACCATCGGCACGCCGGGAATGTCGTAGATCGGCTTCTCCGGATAGAGCTCGGCGCACTGTCCGCCGACCTTGTCGAGGATGTCGATCAGATGTGCCTTGATGTCGAGCAGCCCCAGTTCAAACACGGCAAACAGTCCGCAGGGGCCCGCGCCAATGATCAGCACATCGGTCTTGATCGCTTCACTCATGTCGCTCTTCTCGTTGGAGGCGCCGCTCGAAGGCTGGCGGCAGATGGCGGTTCCGAATTTGTAGCCAACGGGACGGTCGCAGGGAAGGCACAAAAGCCGCTCTCCGCGGCGCCCGCCGCTTGCAGCATGTGGTCTAGCGAGGTTTGAAGGGAAGACGGAATGATGGAGATCAATCGGTGACAGAGACGGCCCGCCACGACCACGCGCCACGGCTCGAGGACTTCCCCTACCGCCTCACGGACAATGTGCGCTTCGGCGACCTCGACCCCAACCAGCACGTCAACAACGCCGTCTACGCGACCTATTTCGAGACCGGGCGGGTGACGCTGATGAAGGATCCGCGCCACGGCCTGCTGCAGGACGGACTGGCCTGGATCATGGTGCGGCTCGACATGCACTTCCGCGCCGAGCTGCGCTGGCCGGGCACGATCGAACTCGGTCTGGGCGTGGTGAAGCTGGGGCGGACGTCGGTGACCTGCGAACAGGTCGTGTTCTCCGACGGCCTGTGCGCGGCCTCGGCCACCGCCGTGATGGTCCTGATCGACGAGGTGACGCGCAAGCCGGCGCCGCTGACGCCGCAGATCATGGCGGCTTTGAAGCCGTGGGCGCGCCGCGGTGTCTCGATCGCGCCCCCGGCCTGAGGCCGGGCGGCGACAAGGGGAGGTGCCGTGAGGAAAGATCCCGAAGACGGGAGATCAGGCCTGGCGCTCGGGTGTTGCAACAACGAGGCCGTCGAGCTCGTCGGAGACCTTGATCTGGCAGGCAAGGCGCGAGTTCGGCCGCACATCGTAGCCGAAGTCGAGCATGTCCTCTTCCATCGGGGTCGGCGGGCCGACCTTCTCGCGCCAGGCTTCGTCGACATAGACATGGCAGGTCGCGCAGGCGCAGGCGCCGCCACATTCGGCTTCGATGCCCGGAATGGCGTTGCGGATCGCCGCTTCCATCACGGTCGCGCCGTTCTCGATGTCAACGGTTCGGGATTCGCCGGTGTGGTCGACAAAGGTGATCTTGGCCATGTGTGCTCGTGCTGCGCAGGGAATGAGGTCGGGCTGTCCTATAACGGACCGCTCTGCTCTGCGCTAGTGCCGCGGCCGGCCGCTCAGGCGGCGCCGAGCATGTCCGAGATGGCCGCGCGGGCCTGCGCGACGGAGGTCGCCAGCCAGGCCAGCGCATCGGCCGGATCGCCCGCCCGCAGCGCCGCTTCGAGGCCTTCGGCGGCGTCCGCGACATCGAGCGCGCCGATCGCCCGGGCGGAGCCCTTCAGCGTATGGGCGACGGTCGCGGCGTCCTCCGGCATCACCTGCAGCCGCTCCAGCAGCCGGACCGCCTGGGTGGAGAACATCTCGAGCACCTCGCGCTCCAGAGCTTCGTCGCCGAGCGTCATGCGCCGGAGAAGGTCGAGGCTGATCGGCCCGTCATCTGGAACCAGCGGCGGCGAGGGCATCCATTCGATCCGTGACAGGTCGGGAGTCATGGCGGTCATCCGGTCCGACGGGCACGCTCCGCGCGCCCCTGTGGTCACCCAAGCACGACAATGGTTAATGTATGGTTAGCGCCCGATTGCCGCGGGTTTGCCGCGATTTCGGCCCGGCTCTGCCCCAATCGCGGCCGAAACCGGAATTCGCAGAACTTCTAGTGTGTTAACGGCGGCTGCTGTTAACGATGATTAAGAATCTCTTAACCACGGCCATTTCTTTCAACTGGCACAGCCAATAGGATGATGCCCGGATGGAGTGGGTCACCCGGCGGAATTTGCCACCCCTGGTGCCTGCAAGGGATGACGTCCGGTTCGAGCGCGGCGAGGGGGTACTCGTACGCGGCTTGCCGGAACGAAATTAAGACGAGGGCTCGGACTCAACATGGCGAACACCCCCAAAAAGGTCAAAGACCCGACTGAAGTTGCGCTGTCCGCCATTCAGGAGGCTTTGAACATCAGCGATACGTCCGCGCCCCCGGACTTGCAGGGCCCGGTCCACGCTGACGGGGCGCCGCCGGTCATGCCGTCCGGCGGATCGGCGTTCGATTCGTTCGACACCCGTCCCGGCATCGACAACCGCAGCCTCGACGAGATCGAGCCGCCGCCGCTCGCCAAGCGCCGCCCGGCCAATGATGATCGCGAGACCATCGGCCAGTTGCTGCAGGCGATCCAGAAGGGCCGCCCGTCGCGCGGCGTCTACACGCTGGCAACCGTCTTTGCGGGAATCTGGATCGTCGGCTGCGTGCTGCTGACAATCGGGTTCCTGCCCGCACTGCAGGCCCTGATCGGCCAGAGTGGCGGCGTGCTGGTGCTCGCCGGCCTGGCCGCTGTGTTCTTCGCGCCTGTTCTCCTGTTCTATTTCCTCGCCAGCCTCGCCTGGCGCGGCCAGGAGCTGCGCATGATCGCGCAGTCGATGGCCCAGGTCGCGATCAGGTTCTCGGAGCCGGAAGGCGCCGTCAGCGATTCCATCGTCACCGTCGGCCAGGCGATCCGTCGCGAGGTCGCGGCGATGGGCGACGGCGTCGAGCGCGCGATCGCGCGCGCGGGCGAGCTCGAGATGCTGGTCGCCAACGAGGTCGCGGCGCTCGAGCGCGCCTACAGCGACAACGAGGTGCGCATCCGCGCCCTGCTCCAGGACATCGCGCATCAGCGCGACAATCTGGTCGGCCAGGCCGAGCAGGTCCGCAGCGCCATCTCGGGCGTGCAGATCGACCTGCGCCACGACATCGCGCTGATCTCGGATGCGATCGCCTCGCGCGTCGACGAGGTCGCCAAGAGCATCACCGGCGCGCTGGAAGAGCGTGGCGCCCACATCACGGCCGCGCTCAGCAACGCCGGCGACAATATGATCCTCGCGCTCGGCGAGCGCGGCGGCGACTTGCTCGACCGTCTCGAGGAAGCGAGCGCCGAGACCACCCGCGCCGTGCTCGACGCCTCGGAGCGGCTGACCACCAGCCTGAACTTCAAGACCGGCCACGTCCATGACGAGTTCGCGGACCTCTCCGACCGCGTCCACGAAATGCTCAACGAGCGGATCGACCGCATCACCAGCGATTTCGAGCAGCGCACGGCGGCGATCGTCGACGGCATCTCGGTCCGCACCGAGCAGGTGCACGATTCGCTGAAGGCCTCCGGGGAATCCCTGCTGCTGGAGCTCGAGCTGCGCGGCGGCGACCTGGTCACCAAGATCGACGAGGCGAGCCAGCGCCTGTCCGGCCACATCGTCACCTCGGGCGAGAAGGCGAGCGAGTCGCTGGATGCGACCGTCACCTCGCTGGTCGCCAAGGTCGCCAGCCAGACCGAGAGCACGCACGACACGCTGTCGATGCAGATCAACGCCTTCGATGAGCTGGTGAAGAACCAGGGCACGGAGCTTGCCGAGCGCTTCGCCCGCGACAGCTCGACCCTGGGCGCGCTGATCACCCGCCACATCACCGAGTTCGACCGTACCGTGAAGACCTATGGCGGCGAGATCGTCGAGCGCATGGGCCAGCGGACTCAGGAGATCTCGGACAATCTCAAGACCTATGTCGACACCTTCGACTCGCGCCTGTCGTCGAACAGCGGCGAGATCACCGCGACGCTGGATCAACGGCTGAATCAGTTCGAGACCAATCTTCAGGCGCGTATCACCACCTTCGACTCCGCGTTCGATACGAAGATCAAGACCTTCGACGACACCGTCGAGAGCCGCCTGAAGACGCTGGAGGAGAACTTCGACAGCCGCGCGACCTCGGTCACCTCGACCATCGAGGGCCGGCTCGGCACGCTGTCGAACTCGCTGACCGACGGTGCGGCGCAGGTGCTGCACGCGATCGACTCGCGGCTCACGGTGCTGACGTCGTCGCTGACCGACGGCTCGGCGCAGGCGATCCAGTCGATCGACTCCCGCCTCAACATCCTGACCTCCTCGCTCACCGAAGGCACCGACAAGGCGCTGGAGGCGATCGATCAGCGCATCGTCAGTCTGTCGAACATCATCGATGGCCGCAGCTTCGAGCTGACCGAGGCCGTCACCGCGCGCTTCCAGGACATCCACCAGGGCATCGAGACGCGCGTCGGCTCGATCGCCACCGAGATCGACCATCGCGTGTCGCAATTCGAGGACCTGCTGGGCTCGCGCGTCGAGGCGGTCGCGGGCCGCATCGAGAGCAGCGGCCGCCAGGCCAGCGACGAACTGATGACGCGCGCCGAGCTGCTGTCGGCGAGCATCAAGTCGCATGTCGAGGATGCCGAGCGTTCGCTCACCACCCTCGTCGTCAACACCAGCGAGACCATCCAGACCGGCGCGCGGTCGGCGCAGCAGGCGTTGCTCAACGTGTCGACCGATGTCGGCTCGCAGCTGAAGAGCACCTCCGCCGAGGTCGAGCGCGCCCTCACCGGCGCTGGCAGCGCCGCGGCCAGCTCCATCCTGACCAGTGCCCGCGAGGCTCAGGCCACCCTGGTCACGGCATCGAGCGAGACGGCCGAGCAGATCAAGTCGCTCTCGGCCGATGTCGAGCGCACGCTGACGGCGGCAGGCTCGACCACCGCCGCCTCGATCCTCGCCGGCGCCCGCGAAGTCCAGAATACGCTCGTCTCCGCCTCGGCCGATGCGGCGACCCACGTGAAGTCGCTCGCCACCGATGTCGAGCAGGCGCTGACGGCGGCCGGCTCGGCCACCGCTGCCTCAATCCTCGCGGGCGCCCGCGAGGTGCAGAACACGCTGGTCTCGGCCTCCGCCAACGCCGCCGATCACGTGAAGTCGCTCGCCGCCGATGTGCAGCGCTCGCTGACCGCGGCCGGCACCGACACCGCCGAGACCATCACCTCCGGCGCGCGCCAGGCGCAGAGCGCCCTGCTCGCCGCCTCGCAGGAGGCCGCCGAACAGGTCAAGGCGCTCACGGTCGACGTGCAGCGCTCGCTGTCGATCGCCGGCACCACGACCGCGGAGTCGATCACCGGCGGCGCCCGCGAGGCGCAGAGCACGCTGATCAGCGCGTCCTCCGAGGCCGCCAATCACGTGAAGTCGCTGGCAGCGGACGTCGAGCGCACGCTCGCAGCCGTCGGCACCAACACTGCGGCGACCATCGTCGACAGCGCGCGCGATGTGCAATCCAAGCTGGTCACCGCCTCGACCGAGGCGGCCGACCACGTCAAGTCGCTGGCGATCGACGTCGAGCGGACGCTGGCCGCGGTCGGGACCACCACTGCCACCGTGATCATCGACAGCGCCCGCGAGGTCCAGTCGAAGCTGATCTCGAGCTCCACAGAAGCTGCCGAGCACGTCAAGTCGCTCGCGGTCGATGTCGAGCGGACGCTGTCCTCGGTCGGCGCCGATACCGCGAGCTCGATCCTCAACAGCGCGCGCCAGGCGCAGATGTCGCTGACGGCGACCTCCGCCGACACCGCGGCCAGCCTGGTCGGCAGCGCACGCGAGGCCCAGACCCTGCTGACGACGACCACGACCGAGACGGTCGCGGTGATCGTCGCCGGCGCCCGCGAGGCGCAGACCGTACTGACGGCGACATCGACCGACACCGCCGGCCAGCTCAAGGCGATCTCCTCGGAGATCGAGCGTTCGATCAACACCGTCGCGGCCAACACGACGGATGCGATCCAGAGCAGCGCGCTGAACGCACAGAGCGCGCTGGTCGCGGCCTCCAACGAGGTCTCGACGCGCGTGAAGTCGACCTCGACCGAGATCGAGCGCTCGGTGCTCGCGGCCGGCAACTCGTTCGGCTCGGCCATGACCGGCAAGACCGACGAGATCGTCACCTATGTGCAGCAGCAGAGCGAGCGGCTGTCGCAGATGCTCGACGGCAAGCGCGGCACCCTGGTCGAGACGCTCAACTCCAAGACCAACCAGCTCACGATCGAGATCGACCGCGTCACCACCGATGCGCTCAAGCAGATCGAGATGCGCGGCCAGGCCTTCGCCCAGACCGTCAATGGCAACGGCTCGGAGGTCGCGCGCACCATCACCTCGGCCGGCGAGCTGGCGACCACGGCGATCACCAAGTCGCTGAAGGATCTCGAGCAGGCCTCGCGCGCCGCGATCGAGCAGTCGCGCCAGGTCTCGGTGGCCGCGGTCACCGAGATGCAGGAGACGAGCAAGATCCTGCGCACCGACACCGTGGCTCTGTTCGAGCGCCTGCGCGAAGGCAACATCCTGCTGCAGGAGGTGCTGACCGGGGCGCACGACAACCTCAACTCGCTGGAGCGTGCGCTGGTCGCCCGCGTGGCCGATTTCGTCACCGCGATGAACGACGTGACGTCGCGCAACGGCACGGCGACGCAGACGCTGGAAGATCAGCTCAACGTCTTCAACGCCAAGACCTCGCGCGCGCTGCAGGATCTCAGCTCGCTGTCGACGCAGTTTGATGCCCATGGCAAGGCCCTCATCGAGGCCGCCGCGATCGTCGAGCAGAGCAACCGCGATGCGACCGCCTCGATCTCGGATCGCAAGACGACGCTGGAATCGCTGGTCACCACCATCGACCTGCGCACCGCCGATCTCGACCAGCGCCTGACGCGCTTCACCACCCTGCTCGACGAGTCGCTCGCGGCCGCCGAGGAGCGCGCGCGCGACATCGCCCGCGTCGTGGCGGAGACGGCCGGCGCCGGCTCGACGGCGCTCAGCCGCCAGTTCGAGGCGATCCGCACCAATGCCGAGGAGGAGCGCCGCCTCACCACCGCGCAGATGCAGGAGATCTACCAGCAGAGCACGCAGGAAGCCGATGCGATGTTCAAGCAGTCGGCGGACAAGTTCGCTTCGCTGGTGTCGAGCATGAAGCAGATGACCTCCGAGATGCATCGCGAACTCGAGGCGACGCGCAACGAACTGCGACGCGGCGTGCTGGAGATGCCGCAGGAGGCGGCCGAGAGCACGGCGCAGATGCGCAAGGTCATCGTCGACCAGATCGAGGCGCTGGCCGAGCTCAACCGCATCGTCGCGCATCATGGCCGTGGCCTCGACGTCGTCAGCACGTCGCGTCCGGTCGCAGCGCCCGCAGCCGTGATCCGCCAGGAGGAGCCGGTCGTGCCGGTGGTGGCAGCTGCCGCCGTCGGCGGCCGTCCCGACATGCGCCTGCGGGAGTCCGCCGCGACCAGCGTCGCCAACCTGCCGCCGCCGGATCTCGGCATGCAGCCGCCCGCTCCGCCGCCGCCTCAGCCGCGCCGCGTCGAGGCGCCGCCGATGGGCCCGGTCGCCGACCAGCGCAGCGACAACTGGCTGTCCGATCTGCTCAACCGCGCCGACAGCACCGCCGCAGGGCCGCCGCAGCCGCCCGCGCAGCGTGGCCGCGGACCGGCGCAACAGCAGCCCGGCAATCCGCTGGAGTCGCTGTCGCTCGACATCGCCCGCCTGATGGACCGCACGCTCGCCGCCGAGATGTGGGACCGCTACCAGCGCGGCGAGACCAAGGCGTTCTCCAAGCGCCTCTACACGCCGGCCGGCCAGAAGGCGTTCGACGAGGTCGCCCGCAAATATCGCGCCGACCGCACCTTCAAGCAGACGGTCGACCGCTACATCACCGAGTTCGAGCGCCTGCTCGACGAGGTCGCCCGCGACGACCGCAACCCGCAGGCGCTGCGCGCGCAGCTGACCTCGGAGACGGGTTTGGTCTACACCCTGCTCGCCCATGCCGCCGGCCGGCTGGCGTGATGGAGGAGAAGGCGAATAGCGAATGATGATGGCGAGGAGCCAATCAGCGATCGACAAACGAACGGAGGCCGCAAGGCCTCCGTTCGCGTTTGAGGGGAGGAATGAAGGCTTCTTCGTTCGGCAAAGCCGGCCCCGCGCTCGCACGAGAGCACGAGAGCACGATGCGATTGCTTGGAAACGCATCATGCCCAGTTGATTATTGAGATGAGGTCGAGCGGCCACTCTGCGCGACGGCGCCAAACCTCGATGGCGTCGACGGCAAACGCCACGTGGATGGCCTGGACAAGCCCGGCCATGACGACGTGGAGAGTGACGAGCGCAAAACTCCGATCGAGCTATACGCCCTATCCCTCCAAGGGAGGGGGACGGCGGAGCCCACCCCAAGCTTGCGCAATTGCGAACGTCCGCGAGGCTGTTCGATGGCAGCAAGGCTGGCCGCGCACGATACCGCCGCTGGTCGGCGTCAGGGCAGACGAACCACCAGGATGCCAACGGCCACCGGCGCAGCAGCACGCCTTGTTCGCCCTATTCGCTACTCCCTATTCGCCATCCGCTCGCCCCTCACCGCCGCCCGCTCGCGGGAGCCGGTGCGGCGGCGGGCGCGGGCTGCGAGGCCTGGGCGTTGCTGGGACTGGAGTTGCTGGCGCCGAACAGGACGCGAGTGGGGTTGCGGTCGAAATTGTTCACCGCGCGGCTGATGTCGGACAGTGTCCGCCGGCCATCGGCCATCAGCGCGCCCGAGCGCTTGTCGAAATCCTCGGCGAGTTCGCGGATCGACTTCACCGTCAGGAACAGCTCACCGCCATCCTTGCCGCCGGCCAGCGTGTTGAGGCCGAGCATCAAGGTGTCCGCCTTGCCCATGATGCCGTCGACGCGGCTCATGACGCCGTCGATGCGCTCGGAGTTGCGGGCGAGCGACTGGGTGAAGACCTCGAGATTCTTGATCGAGTTCTTCACGGCCTCCTGATTGTCGGCCACCACCTTGTTGATGTTCTGCAGGGTGGCGCGAATCGCCTCGGTGACGTCCTGCAGCCGGGTCGGATCGGCGCGCAGCAGCGGCACGCCATCCTCATCGAGCGGCGGCGGCGGAGCCGCCTCCTCGCCGCCCTTCAGCGAGATCGCGGCCACGCCGGTGAGGCCCTGGAACTCCAGGCCGACCAAAGTGTCCTTGCGGATCGGCGCGTTGTTCTCGACCATCGCCAGCGCCACCACGCGACGCGGATTGTCGAGCTTCACCGAGATCACCTCACCGACCCGGATACCATTGAAATTGACGCTGCCGCCGTTGCGCAGTCCGGCCGCCGGCCCCTCGAACACGACGCGCAGCGGGCTGCGCTGCTTGGTCGTGTGCAGGCTCTGGAACCACAGGACGAACCCGACCGCCGCGGCAAGCACGGCCAGCGTGAACGATCCGATCAGGACGTAATTCGCCCGCGTTTCCATTACCAGCTCCGGTACCGGCACGCCGCAGAGACAGTCGTCCCCGCTTCCGTGCGCTCTCGGTTGGCGCCGAACTGCGGCACCCACCCCATCAGCTTTGTCGCGGGAGTCCCCACTCCCGCTCACAAAAATTCATCCCGGGGCGCTCAGCGCTACCCCATCACGGCGCGGGCACGTTTGCCGTGGAAATACTGCCGGAGCCAAGGATGCTCCGAGGCCTGCATGTCGGCCATCGATCCCGCGGCAATGATCTTGCCGTTGCCGAGCACCGCGATGCGGTCGCAGGCCGTGTAAAGACTATCGAGATCATGGGTTACCATGAAAACCGTCAGCCCCAAAGTCCGCTGCAAGGTGCGCACCAGCTCGTCGAAATCTCCGGCACCGATCGGGTCGAGGCCGGAGGTCGGCTCATCGAGAAAGACCAGCTCGGGATCAAGCGCGAGCGCCCGCGCCAAGGCGACGCGCTTGATCATGCCGCCAGAGAGTTCGCTCGGAAAACGATCCGCGACATCGGGCCGCAATCCGACCATCACCAGCTTGGCGACCATGATCTCGTCGAGCAGCCGCTGCGAGACCTTCAGATACTCCCGCACCGGGAACTGGATGTTCTGCCGCACCGTCAGCGAGGAGAACAAGGCGCCCTGCTGAAACAACACGCCCCATCGCCGCTCCACGGCGCGACGGCCGGCGCGGTCGGCGGCATCGAGATCGACACCGAACACCTCGATGTTCCCCGACAGCTTCGGCACGAGTCCGATGATGGTGCGGGTGAGCACCGACTTGCCCGCGCCGGACGGGCCGACGAAGCCGAGGATCTCGCCGCGCTTGACGTCGAGGTCGAGGCCATCGAGCACGCGCGTCTTGCCGAACTGCACGGTGACATCGCGCACGCGGATGATCGGATCGGACACGGCCTGGATCATCTCAGTTTACATCCCGACCGCGGCGAAGAAGATCGCGAACACGCCGTCCATCACGATGACGAAGAAGATGCCCTTCACGACCGACGAAGTTGTATGGCGCCCGAGCGATTCGGCGCTGCCCTCCACTGCCAGACCCTCTACGCAGGCAACGATGCCGATCACGGCCGCCATGACCGGCGCCTTGAGCAGGCCGACGGTGAAATGATCGATCGAGATCGCATCGCGCAGACGCAGCAGGAAAGCTTCGGGATCGACGCCGCCATAGAACCATGCCACCAGCCCGCCGCCATAGAGCGCGGCGATGTCGCCGAGGAAGGACAGGATCGGCAGCGCGATCACCAGCGCCAGCATGCGCGGCAGGATCAGCACCTCGATCGGATCGAAGCCCATGGTGCGCAGCGCATCGATCTCCTCACGCATCTTCATCGAGCCGAGCTCGGCGGTGTAGGCGCTGCCCGACCGGCCCGCGATCATGATCGCGACCAGCAGCACGCCGATCTCGCGCAGCACCAGCACGCCGAGCATGTCGACGACGAAGATGTCGGCGCCGAACCGGCGGAAATGGAAGATGCCCTGCTGGGCGATGATGCAGCCGATCAGGAACGTGATAAGGACGATGATGGGCACCGCCCGCCAGCACACCTGCTCCAGGTGATGAATGGTCGAGGTCAGCCGGAAGCTGCGCGGATGCACGAGCACGCGGCCACTGGCGACGATCACCGCGCCGAGCATGTCGATCAGCGCCGCGACCGTGCCCACGATGCCCGCGACGCTGCGGCCGATCTGCCCGAGCATGCCGGTGATGGTCACGTTGGTCGCATCGTCACCGGGGGCGAGGCTGACGCGGCGGACCTCATCCACCAGGCTCGCGTAGTTGGCGGACAGCCCGTCGATCCTGGCCTCGACCGTTCCGGTCGTGAAGCTGCGGCGCAGCCGCTCGATCAGCCAGGCGCCGAACGTGTCGAGCTTGGAGACCTGCGAGACGTCGATCGACACATTGCCGGACTTGCCGGCGAGCTTCTCGGCATCGGCGACCAGGCGTTCGAGCGCCGGCGCGAACGGCGCGGTCCAGGCGCCGGTCGCACGCAGCGCCAGCGCATTGCCTTCACCGCTGCGTTGCAGATCAGGGCTGCCCGTCACGACGACCAACCTCGGAGCTGCGGATATCCGCTCCTGGACGAGAACAATCCCACCGCGTCGCCACCACCTTGCCGGAGACCCCTATCAACAGCCATAGTCCCTGCCGTCGCGCAAGTCCCATGCGCCGCAATCCGGTTCACAAAGCGCCAGACTTTCAAATGACTTCCAACGGTTTTCCAATACTCGACGCCCAGATCGGCCACTGGCCGATCTCGGGCAGCTTCACGATCAGCCGCGGCGCCAAGACCGAAGCGGTGACGGTGATCGCGGAGCTTAGACAGGACGGCCTCGTTGGTCGCGGCGAATGCGTGCCCTACCCGCGCTATGGCGAAACACCCGAGGGGGCGCTCGGCGCCCTGCTCGCGATGCGCGACGCCATCGCGTCCGGTCTCGGTCGCGACGCGCTGCAGACGGCGATGCCGCCCGGCGCCGCACGCAATGCGCTGGATTGCGCGCTGCTCGATTTGGAGGCTAAGCGCAGCGGCCGGCGCATCTGGGACCTGCTCGGTCGCCGCGCCCCAGAGCCGTGCGTGACCGCCTACACGATCTCACTCGCCGCGCCCGACATCATGGCCAAGGCCGCAGCCAAGGCGGCGCACCGGCCGCTGCTCAAGATCAAGCTCGGCGGCGACGGCGATCCGGCGCGGATCGCGGCGGTGCGCGGGGCCGCGCCGCAGTCGCAGCTGATCGTCGACGCCAATGAGTCCTGGACCGAGGCCAATCTCGAAATCAATCTCGCAGCATGCGCCGAGGCCGGCGTGACCCTGGTCGAGCAGCCGCTCCCCGCCGGAAGGGACGAGGCGCTTGCCAGGATGGCGCGCCCGCTCGCGGTCTGCGCCGACGAGAGCGTGCACGACCGCAATTCGCTCGACGGCTTGCGTGGGCGTTACGACGCGGTCAATATCAAGCTCGACAAGACTGGGGGCCTGACCGAGGCGCTGGCGATGGCCGACGCCGCCCGCACGCTGGGCTTCGACATCATGGTCGGCTGCATGGTGGGGACATCGCTCTCGATGGCGCCGGCCATGCTGCTGACGCCGCTCGCCCGCTATGTCGACCTCGACGGGCCGCTGCTGCTCGCCGAGGACTGCCCGCACGGGCTCTACTACGAGGACAGCCTGGTCTACCCGCCCGATCAGGCCCTGTGGGGCTGAGGCGACAGCCCGGCACGCGCAAGCCACATCAGCGCGCCGCCGAGACCGGCCATCACGGCCATGACGTAGTAGACGCCCGGTCCATAGGCCGCGTAGAGCGGTCCCGACAGGATCGAGGCCGCCGAGCCGACGACGCCGCTTGCAGCGGAGTAATAGCCCTGCCCGCGCGCGGTCAGATGCGCCGGCACCTCGCGGACCAGCAGCCCCATCGTGCCGACAAGCGTGAGCCCGAAGGTGAAGCCATGACTGATCTGGACCGCCGCGAGGCCTGCCGCGTGCGGCTCCTGGGCCGTCAGCGTCCAGCGCAGCACCGCGGCGATGGCGCCGATGACAACGAGGATGGCCGGCGAGAGCGTGAACCGGGGTGACAGCGCGAACACCACGATCTCGGCGAGCACGCCCATGGTCCACAGCCATGCAATGGTAAGTCCGGTCAGACCCTGCGCCTTCCATTCGATGGCGGAAAAAGTGTAGTAGGCGGCGTGGCTGCCCTGGATCAGCGCCGACGCTGCGATGATGCACAGGAAACGCGGACTGCCGAGCAGGCTGCGGCCATCCTGCGCCGGGCCCGTGCTGCGCGGCAACGGCGGCAGCGGCTGCAGCAGTAGTCCGCTCGCGGCGCCACAGAGCGCCAGCGCGACGATGATCCAGACCAGCTGCGGCGCCGGAACGATGTCGGCGAGGCCGCCGCACAGCAAGGTCCCGACGATGAAGGCGGCCGATCCCCAGAGCCGCAGGCGGCCGTAGTTCAGGCCATAGCTCATCACGCCGCGCAGCGCGTAGGCATCCGTCAGCGGCACGACCGGCGTCCACAGACTACAAAGCCCGACATAGACGAGAAAGACCACCCAGGGCTGATGTTGGAGGGCGAGAACAGCAAAGCCTGACGCAGTTGCGAACGTCGTCAGCCGCAGCGCGCCGCGCAAAGCGTGCCGGCGCTCGGCAAGCGCGGTGATCAGCGGCAGGACGGTGAAACGGGTGACGGCTGGAACCGCGATGATGATGCCGATCCATGAGGCATCAAGCCCGATCGCCCGTAGCCACACGGGAAAAAACGGGAGATGCGTGCCCGACAGCGCGAAGACGGCGCCATAGAACAGCCCCAACCTCCCCGCGAATCGACGCGACAATACCGGCGATGTGGTGGAGATTTGTCGGGACAGTGGCATCAATTCAATTGCGATTCGGTCAATATCATGGTGATCGTTATGCCAACGCGCAGCAATTTGCGCGATGGGTCTGTCGTGGTCTGTCATGGTCGATGAAGTCTTCGCCCTTTCGCCGATTTCTGCCCGCGCGGCCCAGCCGAACGAGGCGGATTACGAGGCGATCCGCGACGCCTTCATGGAGACCGCGCGGGGCCGCTGGTTCCTCGGTGAGTATGCCAAACGCAACCGCAATGCTGACACCAGCATGGTGCTCGACGCCGTAGCGCGCATCGAGCATGCGCTGGCCTCGCAACGTCTGCAGCAGCAGGAGCTCGACCAGGCCGATACCAGGGCCCTGCCCGAAGCGCTGGCCGCGATCCGCGCGGCGGTCGAGGACGCCGCGCTGGCGGCAGCCTCGGCCGTGGATAGGCTCGCGCTGGAGGAAAACCTCACACCGGTGCGTAAGGGCACCCGGATCATCAAGGAGATTTCCTGGCGCTGGCGCGAGATCGGCGCCGACTCCCGGATCTGCGACCTGATCGATTCCCAGGTCGTCTCGATCGAAGCCGCCTGCGACCAGCTCGCGAACGCCGACCCCATGGCGGCGCTGCTCGCCGCGTTCGACATCATCAAGACGCGGCTGAACGAGCTGGACGAGCGGCAAGCATCGACTTCGGCTCCGGCGAACGAAACTGCGGCATCGGCGCCCTCGACCGCCGCACCCGCTCCCAGTGCCGAGGCGCCGGTGTCGGCGCACGATCTGGCCGCAGAGTCGCCGCACGCGCCCGAGCCGGACCTCCAGCCGGTGCTTGCATCTCAAAGCCAGCTTGTTGCGGCCGTGACCGCGATCGAGGACATCGAGACGTCCGCCGCGTCGGGCAGCGTCATGGTTGCCGAAGTGACAACCAGTAATGGTCCGGATGTTGAGGTCCCCGCCCTTGCCGCGCAAGTCTCCCCCGCCGTGCCGGTCGAGATGATCGCCGAGCCGTCCGTTGCCGAGGCCCTGGTCGAGATCGAGCAACAGGCCACCGGCGACGCTGAGGATGCGGCAGCTGCGGAGGCGCAGGACGAGGCGATCCTCGAGCTGGTCGCCGCGGAGATGGGGGCGCCCGATCCGATCGACGACGAGGATTTCAGTCGCGTACGGACTCTCGGGTTCGACATCGAGGAGCCGGCATCGGTCGACGACGACATCGTTGCCAGCTTCAGCGAACCTCTGTCGGAGCCTGAGCCCGCGGTGGCCCCAGCCGAAGCACCCGTGGTCAAGGCGGCTCCGACTCCGATCGCTCCGCCCGTGGCCGTCGCGCCGCCGATGGCGCCTCCTCCAGCTCCCAGTGAGCCCCTTCCGGCACCGCTCCCGGAGTCCATCGCTGCCGAGACACTGGCGGCTGTGGCCGCGGCTATGGCCGTCACACCCCAGCCCCCGCCAGCACCGCAGTTCGCCGAGCCGACGCCGAGCCCGGTGGCAACAGCCCCCGCTACGAGCGCGACCGCCTATACGATGCCGAAGCCCGCCTATGAGCCGTCGCTGGGGTCGACGCTGCTGTCGAACGGGCTTCTGCAGCGTCCGCAGACGCCTGCCACCGACCCGCTGGCGCCCATCCGTCGCATGACGCAGCCCGAGAAGATCGCGTTCTTCTCCTGAGCCGGAATGTCGGTCGTCCATCGATCATTGTGACGCTCGCGGCCCATGGCGAGGTGACGCGCATCACGTACCCGCGAACGTGACAAGCCTAACCTGCTCCTCCAGTCATCCGCCTTGCGCATGCTCGAGGAGAACGCCGTGCCCCTTTCGACAATCCGCGCTCCCAGGTCCCGATGGACATCTCTGCTGTCATTGGCCCTGCTGGGCTTGCTGACGTGTATCGGGCTCAGCTCCGCGTCAGCAACTAATAACGAGATCGACAATCTGCAGACACCGCCGCGTGCTCTGGCGCCACCACCGTCGGTGTCAGCCGACGTGCAGGCCGCGCCATCGCAGCAGGCGCCCGAGCCGCGCGTTGCGCTCGTCATCGGCAATGGCAGCTATCAGAACGCACCGCCGCTGGAGAACCCGGAAAACGACGCACATGCCGTCGCCAAGCTGTTGAACTCGGCCGGCTTCGAAGTGATCACGGCGACCGACCTGACGCAGAACGAGATGCTCAAGGTGGTGCAGGACTTTTCGAGCCGCATCGTAGCCCACGGGCCGAATGCCGTCGCCATGGTGTACTACGCAGGCCATGGCGTTCAGCTTGCCGGGGAAAACTACCTCATTCCCATCGATGCACGCATCTCGGCTCCCTCGGACCTTACGACCGGCACTGTCCGGCTGGTCGATCTGATGGCCACGCTCGAGGCGGTGCCGAGCCGCCTGCGCATCGTCGTGCTCGATGCCTGCCGCAACAACCCGTTTCCCTCCATCAATGACGCCGGGCGCGGCCTTGCCATCGTCGATGCGCCGAACGGTTCGATCGTCGGCTATTCGACCTCTCCGGGCGAGGAGGCGCTCGACGGACGCGGCGAGCACAGCCCCTACACGCAGGCATTCTTGAATCTCGCACAGCAGCCGAACCTGCCGATCGAGCAATTGTTCAAGCGCGTCCGCCTGCAGGTGAACCAGACCACCGGCGGACGGCAAACGCCGTGGGAGAGTTCGTCGCTGACCAGCGATTTCACCTTCTTCGGCGATACGCTGGTAGCGGCCGCGCGGCCCGCCGACAACGCGCCTGTCGTGCAGATGGCCGCCGACCTGCCCAGCCGCTCGGTGCGGCAGGCTTATGACTACGTGCTGTCGGAGAACCGCCCGCAATATTATCGCGAGTTCATCGCGATGTATCCGCGCGATCCGCTCGCCGACCGCATCCGCGCCCTGCTCGCCGGCCTGGTTCAGGCCGCGGCCTGGCACGAGGCGGTGCTGGCGAACTCACCATCGGCCTATCAGAGCTTCAGCCAGGCGTATGCCGACAGCCCGTACGCGCCGGTCGCGCTGCGACTGCAGGTTCAGCCACGACCGATCCCGCTGCTGCAGCCCAGCCGGCTGCTGGTGCCGCCGCACATGGCGCCGCGGCCCTTCAACGGCGGCGATCAGATACAGGCGCGCCCTGGCCCGCTGCCGAAATTGCCGAACGCCGCTCCGCCTTCCACCAATCTGCCGCCGCGCCAGACGCTGCCGCCTTCGGTCGTGACCAGCGGCAAGCCGATCAACACGCCCGGCAAGGTCGTCGATGCGCAGCCGACCGGCCCGCGCAAGATCGGCGACAAGAGCCCGCCGCCATCGACGCCGCCTGCTGTGACGAAGATCCAACGCGATCCGCTGAAGCGGGCGCCCGGCAGGCCGTTCGAGAGCCGTGACGTGAAAAACCACTTCCCCGGCAACTCTGGACCGTTCAAGCCCGGCTTCAATGCATCGCGCCCCGCGGTGGCACGCGGGCCCGGCGCACCGCACTTCGCGCAATCCGGACCGCGTCCGGGAGGCGGAGGTTTTTCGCGGGGTGGCCTCGGCTTCCACTGAGGCCAGGTCAGGCGATCAGCATGGCATAGAGATCGGCATCGACATTGCCGCCGGAAAGAACGATCACCACCGTCTTGCCTGCAACATCGAGCCGCCCCGCCAGCAAGGCCGCCAGCCCGACCGAGCCGCCGGGCTCGACGACGAGCTTCAGCTCACGGAAGGCGAAGCCGACCGCGCGGCCGACCTCCTCATCCGACGCCTCGACCGCAGCGGACAACAGCTTGCTGTTGATGGCGAAGGTGATCTCGCCGGGGATCGCCGCCATCAGCGCATCGCAGATGGTGCGTCCCTTCGCGTCGTGCGCCTCGCGATGGCCAGCACGCAGCGAGCGGGCGTGGTCATCGTATCCCTTGGGCTCGGCGACGATCATCTGGGCTTGCGGATAGCGCGCCTTCACCGCCGTCGACACGCCTGCGAGCAAACCGCCTCCCGAGGCGGGAACGATGACGACATCGGGCGACAGGCCAAGTACCGCAAGATCTTCCGCGATCTCGCGGCCGACGGTGCCCTGCCCGGCAATGACATAGGGATCGTCATAGGGCGGCACCACGGTCGAGCCGCGCTTGCCGGCGATCTCGCGGGCAATCGCCTCTCGGTCTTCACGGTCGCGATCATACAGCACGACATCGGCCCCGAAGGCCTTGGTGCGCTCGCGCTTGGCGACCGGAGCATCGGACGGCATCACGATGGTCGCATGCATCCCGAGCAGCGTTGCGGCATGCGCGACGCCCTGGGCGTGATTGCCCGAAGAAAAGGCGACGACACCATTCGCCCGCGACGATTCGGGAATTGATGCCAGCTTGTTGTAGGCGCCGCGGAACTTGAACGAGCCGGTGCGTTGCAGCACCTCGGGCTTCACGAACACGTTCGCCTTGAGCTGCTCGTTGAGCACCGGGGCTGGCAGCAGCGGGGTCCGCACCGCCACCGGCGCGAGAACCCGGGCCGCCGCATCGATGTCGGCGGCGGTCACGGGCGGGATCGGGGCATGAGCTGTCATGTGCTCAATTTACCGCGCCCGGTCGCTGCGAGGCAAGGGAGCCCGCTCGCTTGCTCTCAGGCCGCGCGGGCCGCCAGTTGCGGAACCGGCGCCGGCTGCTTCAGCGGATCGGTCCAGGTCAGGATCTCGAACCTTCCGTCCTCGTGCTCGACCAGCGCGGTGCAGCTCTCGACCCAATCGCCGCAGTTCATGTAGCGGATGCCGTCCTGGTCGCGGATCACGGCGCAATGGATATGGCCGCAGATCACGCCGTCGGCGCCATGCCGCCGCGCCTCGGCCGCGAGCGCCGTCTCGAACGCGCCAATGTAGTTCACCGCGTTCTTGACCTTCTGCTTGGCCCATTGCGACAGCGACCAATAGGGCACGCCGAACATGCGGCGGAAGAAGTTGACCAGACGGTTCATCTGGATCGCGAAGTCATACGCCTTGTCGCCGAGATGGGCGAGCCAGCGGGCGTTCTGGACGACGAGATCGAAGATGTCGCCGTGAATGACCAGGTAGCGCTTCCCGTCGGTGCCGGTGTGGACGATGTTCTCGACGACGTCGATGCCGCCGAAATGCGTGCCGTAATAGCCCCGGAGGAACTCGTCGTGGTTGCCGGGCACGTAGACGATCTTGGCGCCCTTGCGCGCCTTGCGCAGCATCTTCTGCACGAGATCGTTGTGCGACTGCGGCCAGTGCCAGCTCGATTTGAGCGCCCAGCCGTCGATGATATCGCCGACCAGATAGATCGTATCGGCATCGTGATGGCGCAGGAAATCGACGAGGAGATTGGCCTGCGAGCCGCGGGCTCCGAGATGAACATCGGAGATGAACAACGTCCGAAAGCGCTTCGTCGGGCTTTCTTCACCAGCAGTCTCGAGTCCCATGCGCGCCCACCTAACAGTCCCTGATGACAAGGCGATGACGAACGCCGCACCGGCAGAACCCATCCTGCCGGATCGCGACTGACATCGTTCGCATGACGACTCACGATGTCCTCGCCACTGCCCCGCGATACCAGCGGGGTGCGACAATCAGGCGACAAGCGGGCGGCGCATACAGGGAATTCGGCTGCCTCCTATCTGGGCACGGTGACGACGCGTAGATTGTTGGTGGTGCCGGCCTGCGCGAACGGGATGCCGGCGACGACGACCAGCAGATCGCCCTTGTCGGCGAACTCCTCCTGGACCGCGAAAAACGTCGCGCGCTCGACCATCTCCTCATAGCTCTGCACGTCCTGCGACAGCACGCTGTGCGCGCCCCACAACAGGCACATCCGCCGCGAGGTGTCCTCGTTCGGCGTGATCGCAAGGATCGGCAGGCTCGGCCGCTTGCGCGCGACGCGCGAGGCCGAGGTACCGCTCGACGTGTAGGCCACGATCGCCTTGGCATGGATCGCCGAGGCGAGATCGGCCGCGGCGGTCGCCACCGCATGCGGCGGCGTCTGCTCCTCGTCGGGCTGCGTCGCCTGGATAATCGAGGCGTACATCTTGTGCTTCTCGGTCGACTTGATGATGCTGTCCATCATCGCCACGGCCTCGCGCGGATACTGGCCGCTGGCCGATTCCGCCGACAGCATCACCGCATCGGCGCCGTCATAGATCGCGGTCGCGACGTCGGAGACTTCCGCGCGCGTCGGCGTGGGTGTGGCGACCATCGAGTCCAGCATCTGCGTCGCGACGATCACCGGCTTCACCGCGAGCCGGCAGGCGCGCACCAGCTCCTTCTGCTTGCCCGGCACATCCTCATTCGGAATTTCGACACCGAGATCCCCGCGCGCCACCATGATCGCATCCGACAGCTGGATGATGTCGTCGATGCGGTCGAGCGCGGCAGGCTTCTCGATCTTGGACATGATGCCGGCGCGGCCGTCGATGAGCCCCCTCGCCTCGATCACGTCGGATGGCTTCTGCACGAAGGACAGCGCGACCCAGTCGACGCCGAGGTCGAGGCCGAACGTAAGATCGGAACGATCCTTCGCGGTCAGCGGCGACAGTTCGAGGATCGTGCCGGGCAGGTTGACGCCCTTGTGATTGGAGATCGCGCCGCTGACGATCACCTTGGCTTCGATCCAGTCGTCGCCGAGCCCGGTGACACGCACGCGCACGCGGCCGTCGTCGATCAGAAGATCGTGACCGGGCGCGACCGCCGCAAAGATCTCCGGATGCGGCAACGGAATCGACGTCTTGTCACCCTCGGTCCCATTCAACACAAATCGAATCGTCTCGCCCGCTTCGACCTGGATCTTCTTGTCGCGCAGGGTACCGACGCGGATCTTCGGTCCCTGCAGATCCATCAGGATGCCGATCGGACGCTGCACGTCCTTTTCCAGCGCGCGGATCGCGGCATGAACCTTGGCGTGATCAGCCTGCGTGCCGTGGCTGAAGTTGAGACGGAACGTATCGACACCGGCGAGGAACAGCTCCTTCAGCATGTCAGGAGAATTGCTGGCGGGACCGACGGTCGCGACGATCTTGGCTCGACGGTGACGACGCATGATGTGTCCTTTCTCCCCAACCCAGATATCGCGTCTCTATGACGCGCATGCCTTGAGCATGCGTGGACGCAGCGGAAGCGGCTGTATACGCCCCGCGGCGTCCATTGCAAGCGGTTCGCACAACACGCTCGGATTGCACGAGAAGGAGGCACCCGTCAGACGTTGGAGCCATGGATTGCGTCGATCACGGCGTCCGTCACCTCCTTGGTTGTCGCCTTGCCGCCGACATCGGGCGTCAGGACGCCCGCTGCACACACCTTCTCCACCGCGGCCATCAGTCTCGCGGCAGCGTCCTTCTCACCGAGATGCTCGAGCATCTGGGCCCCGGTCCAGAACGTCGCGACGGGATTGGCGATGCCCTTGCCGGTAATATCGAAGGCCGAGCCGTGGATCGGCTCGAACATCGACGGGTAGCGCCGCTCCGGATCGATGTTGCCGGTGGGCGCGACGCCGAGGCTGCCGGCGAGCGCGCCGGCGAGATCAGAGAGAATGTCGGCGTGCAGATTGGTCGCGACGATGGTGTCGAGGCTCTTCGGCTGCAGCGTCATGCGCACGGTCATCGCGTCGACCAGCATCTTGTCCCAGGTCACGTCGGGGAATTCGCGCGCGACTTCCGCGGCGATCTCGTCCCACATCACCATGCCGTGGCGCTGCGCATTCGACTTGGTCACAACGGTGAGAAGCTTGCGCGGCCGCGACTGCGCCAGCCTGAACGCGTATCGCATGATGCGGGTGACACCGACGCGGGTGAACACCGCGACCTCGGTGCCGACCTCTTCAGGCAGGCCACGATGCGCGCGGCCGCCCATCCCGGCATATTCGCCTTCCGAATTCTCGCGCACGATCACCCAGTCGAGATCGCCGACGCCGACATTGCGCAGCGGCGAGGCCACCCCGGGCAGGATCTTGGTCGGGCGCACATTGGCGTATTGATCGAAGCCCTGGCAGATCGGCAGCCGCAGGCCCCACAGTGTGATGTGATCCGGCACGTCGGGCGCGCCGACCGCGCCAAAATAGATCGCGTCGAATCTCTTCAATTCGACGAGACCGTCGGCCGGCATCATCACGCCGTGCTTCTTGTAGTAGTCCGAGCCCCAGTCGAAGGTCTTCACATTGAAGCTGATGTCGCCTGCGCGCCTGGCCAGGGCTTCGAGCACGCGGACGCCGGCGGAGATCACCTCGGGGCCGATACCGTCGGCGGGAATGGCGGCAATGGAATGGGTGCGCATGGAATGAGCTCCGTGTGAGGGATTGCGTGGCCGCGTCGGCCCCGACATTGCGGGATAGCAAGAGCAACAGGGTCAGCGTGGCGGAGACCCCGGCAGGCTGGTTCGCAGGACCGTAAGGCAGCGCAGGTGATGGCTTCAATATTCGCCTCATTATACAAAAAAATGATATAATCCCAGAGCCCTCACAGGACCGCCGATCATGGAATTGCACCAGCTCCGCTGCTTTGTCGCTGCCGCCGAGGAGCTGCATTTCGGCAAGGCGGCGCAGCGGCTGCAGATGCTGCCCTCGGCGCTGGGTCGCCAGATCAAGCTGCTGGAAGAGGACCTCGCGACTCGGCTGTTCACACGCACCACGCGCGCGGTGGCGCTGACCGAGCACGGCAGCGCGCTGCTGGGCGACGCCCGCGCCATCCTCGCGCGGGTCGAAGCGGTTGAGACCGGCTTCCGCCGCCGCGCCCGTGGCATGAAGACGCTGCGGCTACGCGTGGGCGCCATCGACAGCGCCGCCGCAGGTCTGCTGCCGCAGCTGCTGCATGACTTCAGAGAGGCACATCCCGACATCGCGGTGCAGATCCTGGAGGAGAAGACCCTCCGGCTGCTGCCGAAGATCCTCTCCGGGGCGCTCGATCTCGCCTTCGTTCGGCCGCCGGAGCGCAGCGATGTCAGGCTCGAGTTTCGCGCGCTGCTCAGCGAGAGCGCCGTGGTCGCGCTGCCGCAGCGGCATCGGCTGGCGGCGCGGGCGTCGGTGTCGCTGTCTGACATCACCGAGGAGCCGCTGATCGTGCCGGACCGGCGCTCGCGGCCGCACAGCCATGATCTCACGATGAAGCTGTTCGCGCAGGCCGGACTGTCGCCTGACGTGGCGCAGGTCGCCGACGAGAAGCAGACGATCGTGCATCTCGTCGCGGCCCGGCTCGGCATCGCCATCGTGCCGCGCTGGACGTCGCGGCTGGCGATCTCCGGCGTGCGCTTCGTGCCGCTGCGGCTGAAGAGAGGCAGCACCGCAGGGCGACTGCCGCTGGCCGCAGCTTGGCTGAACGGCTCGCGCGATCCGGCGCGCGAGGCGATGCTGGGTGTGCTGGAGAGACGGCTTGCGAAGTACGCGCGAGGGGCGTGACGCGCTGAGTTCTCATGAACGGAGTCGTAGCCCGATGAGCGGAAGCCTGCGCCCGCAGGGCGGAGGCGGACGCGATATCCGGGTTCTCACCAGCTGTCTGCGGTGAACCCGGATGTCGCTCGCGCCGACGCCGAAGAGGCGTCGGCTGACGCTCATCCGGGCTACGCGGGAGCGGCTCCGACTCGGCGCATGCCTCGAAGGACGGCCACGAGCTCCCCTGCCCCGACGCGTTTAACAAGCTCTCCCCCCACACCCCTACCCCAGCGGCGTCTCCGCGATGTCGAGCAGGGCGCCGAGGCCGTGGCGGAGACCGCGCATCGGCTGCTGCTCCGAGGACAGGCCGAGCGCCAGCATGGAGCGGCCGGTGACCTCGTAGACATGGCCGAACGGCAGCGACTGCACCTGGGCGTCCGGCTGATTGGTATCGATCAGCGCCAGCCAATTGTGCCCCTCGGGCACCGACGGCAAAGTGAAGTTCACGACGTCGAAATGCGCGTTGTAGATCAAGAGCAGCGTCGCATCCGAGCCGCGCCGCTTGACGCCGGTCTCCTGGGCGCGGCCGTCGAGCAGCATGCCGAAGCAGCGTGCGTTGCCGTCGGTCCACTGCTCCGTCGCCATCTCCTCGCCTGATGGCGCCAGCCAGGTCACGTCCTTGACGTCGAGCTCCTCGTTGAGCGAGCCGACCAGGAAGCGCGAGCGATACAGGATCGGGAACGCCTTGCGCATCGCGATCAGCTTGCGCGTGAACTCGCGCAGCTGCCGCCCGGGCGCTGATATCCCCATCCAGTCGAGCCAGCTGATCTCATTGTCCTGGGCATAGGCGTTGTTGTTGCCGTCCTGGGTGTGGCCGAACTCGTCGCCGGCGAGCAGCATCGGCGTGCCGTGCGACAGCAGCATCGTCGCCAGCATGTTGCGCTTCTGCCGTTCGCGCAACGCGATGATCTCCGCATCGTCGGTCGGCCCTTCGACGCCGCAATTCCACGAATGATTGTTGCTGTGGCCGTCGCGATTGTCCTCGCCATTCGCCTCATTATGCTTATCGTTATAGGAGACGAGGTCGTTGAGGTTGAAGCCGTCATGGGCGGTGATGAAATTGACGCTCGCCCACGGCCGGCGACCGCGCTTGTTGAAAAGATCACCGGAGCCGGAGATGCGCTTGGCGAAATCGGCGAGGGTGCCGCCGTCGCCCTTCCAGAACGCGCGCGTGGTGTCGCGAAACTTGTCGTTCCACTCCGCCCAGCCCGGCGGAAACTGACCGACCTGATAGCCGCCCGGACCGATGTCCCAGGGCTCTGCGATCAGCTTGACGCCCGACAGCACCGGATCCTGGCGGCAGGCATCGAGAAAGCCGCCGCCCTCGTCGAAGCCATAGGGCTCGCGCGCGAGAATGGTGGCGAGATCGAAACGGAAACCGTCGACGCGCATCTCCGTCGCCCAATAGCGCAAGGAGTCAGCGACCAGCTGGAGCACGCGCTGATGCGACAGGTTCACAGTGTTACCGGTGCCGGTATCGTTGATGTAATAGCGCTTCTTGTCCGGCAGCAGCCGGTAGTAGCTGGCGTTGTCGATGCCCTTGAAAGACAGGGTCGGGCCGAGCTCGTTGCCCTCGGCGGTGTGGTTATAGACCACGTCGAGGATCACCTCGATGCCGTTTGCGTGGAACTGGTTGACCATGGTCTTGAATTCGGTCGCGAGCGGCGTCTTGAGGTAGCGCGGCTCGGGCGCGAAGAAGCCGATCGAATTGTAGCCCCAATAGTTGCGCAGGCCCTTGTCGACCAGATAGCTGTCATCGATGAAGGCATGGATCGGCAGCAGCTCGGCCGAGGTGATGCCGAGCGAGCGCAGGTAGGCCGGAATATCCTGATGCGCGAGGCCGGCGAAAGTGCCGCGGTCGGCCTCCGGCACCAGCGGATGCAGCTTGGTGAAGCCCTTGACGTGCATCTCATAGAAGATGGTCCGCTCCCACGGGATCTCCGGCTTGCGGGCGGTGCCCCAGGTGAAGGCGGGATCGATCACCCGGCACTTCAGCATCAGGGGCGCGCTGTCGCGGTCGTCGAAGGAGAGATCCTTGTCGGCGTGATCCAGCTGATAGCCGAACAGCTCGGGACCCCAGCGCAGCTGGCCGACGAGCTGCTTGGCGTAGGGGTCGATGACGAGCTTGTTCGGATTGAAGCGATGGCCGGCATCGGGCTCGTAGGGGCCATGCACGCGATAGCCATAGACGGTGCCCGGACGCGCGGTCGGCAGATAGCCGTGCCAGACCTCGTCGGTATATTCCGGCAGTTCGATGCGCTCGAGCTCGGTCTCGCCGGTCTCGTCGAACAAACACAGCTCGACCTTGGTGGCGTGCGCGGAAAAGATCGCGAAATTGACGCCGAGCCCGTCCCAGGTGGCGCCGAGCGGAAACGGCCGGCCTTCGCTGATCTTGGCCTTGCGCAGACTGAAAGCCGCCTGCGTCAGGGCATCGGCCCTGTCAGTGAGTTGATCCATCAATGCCCCCTGCCCGGCTTCTGAGCCGACTGAACTAACGTGTTTCGGTGGTTGCGACGGCATCAGCGACGACCGTCTCGGTCGCCGTAACGGAGGCGATCACCTCCGCGGGCGGCACGTCGGCCGGCAGCGCCGTCTTGCTCGATCGTTGCAGCTGGACCTCCTTGGAGATCGCGGCAATGGAGTTGCCGATGCGGCCGACGATCTCGGTCAGCTCGGCCTGGGTGACGCGCAGCCTGCGCGTGACGATGCGCACCTGGACCCGATCGGTCAGATCGAGCTTGTTGCGGATCGGCTGAATCTTGGGACGGCGCATGGGGCTTCCTCCTGCATCAGAGCTAACCATGGCTCTGGAATTTGGTTCCCCTGGACGGCCGCGCTGCCGCAAGCGTGTGACGGGTCGAAGTGATGCCCCATCGGGATGAGCTTGATCGTTCTCGCAGCGTGATCCGCCCGAGTCCTGTCAGCGACGTTGCCCTCCGATCACGCAGAGGGCGCGGAGAATGCCGGGAGCTGGCCACTCCCATGGCCCGCCTGCAGAAAAAAAGCAGGCGGCAGTCACCACAGGTGCAGCCGAGACGTCCCGGCATTCCCCGCGCGATGGTTTTCACGCTTATATCCGCGCTCTCCCCGGTGTCCGGCTTGTAGCCACCGTCGCCGCAGGGATCATCGTCACCCGACGGCTTGGCGCCAGCCTCGGGGCGCCAGGACCACGCGTCTTCGCGTCCGCAAGCCTGCCGTTCGTCCGCGCAGGTCGCCCCGCGCTGCAGCCTGCCTGCGGCCACCGCATCCCGCGCCCGACGGTCCGTGACGATCGCGAAACGCCCCTCTCGAGGAGCACGGGATGACGCAAGAGAACCATAAATTCTGAAAAATAGCAACTATTTTATTTTTTTACGGAATCATTTGCCCGTGCCTCGTGGCCATTCCTGGGGCGAACGTCAGCGCGAGCCGGAATCAATCCGCACGATGTCAGGGAGGCTCGAGATGCTCGTGGCGACGTCGCACGCTTCATCGCCCTGGAATGAGACGGCGAACGAGCTCGGCTGCCGCAGGGTAGGCAAAGCGCCGGAGCCAGGCTGCGCGTGCCACGCCGCTTAAGACGCGGGACGGGCACCATGCGACACACCGATGTCGCACCAACCTCTTTGCTCAGCGAACGGTGCCTACCGGGGCGGTAAACGGCGATGACGTTCCACTCGTTCCAGGGGACTCTCACCGTAGGGGTTCGGCAGGCACATCGCCGGCAGACCCGCAGCCGCGGCCCGGCACGCATCCAACGACCTGAACTCGCACGAGATCGAACTGGAGCCACCCCACTCCCAGACCTGAAGGCACACGGGAGCGCCGCCAGCGAACCGTTGGGCCGCAGCTGGGCCGGTTGCCAATAGCGTGATCGAGATAAGCAAGAGAAGCGCGCGCATCATGGCTGATTATGACATGAGCCATTCGAATCCGAAAGGATTCTGATCGCGGCACCTTCCACATGGAACTGGCCGGCGGATCATCAAGCGCGGCACGCCGGCCAGTGACCCGCAGCCGGTAGCACGAACGTGTCATGGCGCGATTCACCGGCGCGGACGAGGATCAGACCGGGAGCGACACCGGCCACCGCGCAGCTGTGGCTTCGAATGGATCATGCAGCCGGGGATGGAAGATGATGGACGAAGCCCTCTGGTCGGCTCTGCGTCGCAGATCGATCACCGCGTTCGCTGCGCTCGGGGCGGCCGCCAACCTGCTCTGCATCGTGCTCACGTTCCATCGCGGCTATCTGACATCCGATGATTTCCATCACGGCGTCGTCGCGGGGGTGTGGCTGGTTCTGCTCGTCGGGATCCCGCTCCTGTCCCCCAGCCTCGCGCTGTTCGTCTTTCGTCGCTTCGCGCCGGTCGTGGCCCTGTTGACCACGCTGCTGCTCTCGATCCTGGCGATGAATATCGACGAGCTCGTTCGGTACTACGAGACCGGCGTCTTCGCGCGCGTCATGACATGGGACCTGCCCGGCATCGCCCTGCTCTTTCTCAGCATGTTCACGGTCGCGATGATGGCGGTACGCGCCATCATCCGGCTGGTCGACCGGCTTCAGGGCTATGATCCCGACCTGTCCTCCTCATGATCCCACGACCGCGCACGTCATGTCGTTCGTGCTCACTGCTTCCTCAGCCTGCGGTCAGAATGGAAGACGAGTAACTCGCCTTCGAAACCGCGCGCTGCGACGCGCTCAGCGCCGGCACCATGGCCGGCGCGATCGCGATCCGGGCGCCGCCGAGCTCGGCGCGACCGATCTGCAGCCGCCAGCCATAGGCCTCGAGCACGTCCTGCACGATGGCAAGGCCGAGGCCGCTGCCCGGCCCCTGCTCGTCGAGACGGCCGCCGCGCTCGAGCACGCGGCCGATCTGCGCGTCCGGGATGCCGGGACCGTCATCCTCCACCGTCACGACCAGCGGGCTCGCGCCCGCGACGATGCGCACCGTGCTCGCGGCGTGACGCGCCGCATTCTCCAGCAAATTGCCGAGTACCTCGGCGAGATCGGTGCGATCCATCGGCACGCGCAGGCCAGCAGGCACTTGCCCCTCGAAGCTGACATGTGCCGCCGCCGGGGTGCGCGCCAGGGTGCCGAGCAGCGCCTCGACCAGCGGCCCCAGTTCGGTCGCCGCCGCCGGCTCGCCGCGCAGCTTGCCGCGCAGCCGCGCCAGCGCCAGCTCACGGTCGACCTGACGACTCATCGCCTCGGCAACGTCCTCGACATTGCGCGCGAGCTCGAGCTGACCGAGCTGCTTCAGCCGCGCCGCGTCCGCGATCAGCGCCGCGAGCGGCGTCTTGAAGCCGTGCGCGAGATCGGCGGCGCGGCTGCGCGAGCGCAGGATCTCGCGGCTCTGCGCATCGAGCAGCGCGTTCACCTCCTCGACCAGCGGCGCGACCTCGGTCGGCACTTGCATCGGAAGATGCCGACGCTGGCCGCTGCGGATCTCGGCAACGCCGCGCCGCAGCACCGCCAGCGGCTGCAGGCCGAGACTGACCTGAACGGAGGTGCCGACCGCGAGAATGATGGCGAGCACGGCGAGCGCGATCGACAGGTCCTTGGCGAAGGTGCGCACCGCGCTGGTCGCGCCATCGAGATCGTAGGCGACAGCAGCACGCACCCGGATCTGGCTGTCCGGATTCATCAGGATGCCGCGCTCGGCGACCAGAACGCGCGCGCCGACGGGGCCGATCAGCTCGTGCTGATGCACGTCGCTCGGCCCGGGCTCGTCGATCGGCAGCGGCAGGATCGTGTCCCACAGCGAGCGCGAGCGCAGGAGCTGGCCGTGATCGTCCGAGATCTGCCAGTACAGGCCGGACAGCGGCACCGTGAAGCGTGGATCGGCGGGCGGCCGCGGCACCGCGATGCGTCCGTCGGCGTCGACCTCCAGACCGTTGAGCAGCTGGCGCAGGTGAACATCGAGATCGGAGGCGAGCGTGCGCGCGACGTGGCGCTTGAACAGCACCACCATGCCGGCGCCGGCGACACCGAGCGCAACGAGGATGGCGATGGTGCCTGCCGCGACCAGCCGCAGCCGCAGCGAGCCCAGCCTCATTCGGCGGTCTCCGGAATCATGTAGCCGAAGCCGCGGCGGGTCTCGATGATGTCGGCGCCGAGCTTCTTGCGGACGCGGCGGATCAGCACCTCCAGCGCGTTGGAATCGTGGTCGTGGCCAAGGCCGTAGACGTTCTCCTCGAGCTCGTGCTGCGGCACCACGCGGCCGTTGTGCCGCAACAGATAGGCGATCAGGCGGTATTCGAGCTGCGACAGCGCCACCGGCACGCCGGACAGGCTGACCTTCATCTGGCGCTCGTCGAGCGCGAGATCGCCCGATGACAGCACCGGCGCCGCGTGGCCGGCGGAGCGCCTGACGATGGCGCGCAGGCGCGCCAGCAGCTCCTCGTTGCGGAACGGCTTTGGCAGATAATCGTCGGCGCCGGCATCGATGCCGTCGACCCGCTCGGCCCAGCTCGCGCGCGCGGTCAGGATCAGCACCGGCATGTGCCGGCCGGCGCCGCGCCAGCGCTTCAGCACCGAGAGGCCGTCCATGCCGGGCAGGCCGAGATCGAGCACGACGGCGCCGTAATCCTCGGTGTCGCCGAGAAACCAGGCCTGCTCGCCATTGGCTGAGGTCTCGACCAGATAGCCGGCGGCCTGCAGCGTCCGCGACAGATCCGACGACAGGCGCGGATCATCCTCGACCAGCAGCACGCGCATCTACTTTTCCTCGACCCGCTCGATCTCGCCGCTGCGCGCGTCGATATAGACCTCGCGCATGCGGCCGTCGCGGCCGATCACCCGAAACTCATAGCGCCAGCGGCCGCGCTGGCGCTCGATGTCGATGCCTGTCACGTCGCCCGCGATGCGGCCGCGCAGTCGCGGCAGGATCTGCGACAGCGGCAGCACGTCGCCCGCCTCCACGGCGCGACGCATCGCGTCACGGCGCTCGAGATCATCCTCGCGCGCATCCGTCGCGGCGGAGGCCGCCGTCGAGATCAGCATCGCCAGGGCCGTGATGCGCATGAACCGTCCAATTTGAGGCAAATGCATGATCGTCGGCATGATGGTCCTGGGCGTGGCGCCGTGTTTGTCGTAGCGAGCCTGTCATCCGGTGCGCCCGTGCCCGCCGAGGTCGGACTGCGGAGCATGTGCAGATTGGGGGACGTGCTGCTGGTCCTAGTTGGAAGGTCCGATGTCGGAATTGTGGCCGGATCGCCGCAGGGGTGAGACTCACACCTGCGCCGCACCCTGCCCGAGACAGGCTGACGATTCGCTGACGCGCCGTGACAGCATGACGTCAGCGCAGCTGCGGCACGGTTTGCAACGGATGGCCCACGACCATATCGGATGAGGAGAGTAGCGTTGCGTAGTACCGTGATCATCGCCGCCCTGTTGACGGCCCTCGGCGGCACCCTGACCCCGGCCGACGCCGGACGTGGCCGACCTGCGGTCGTTGTGCTTGCGGCGCAGCCTCATGTCGCGCCCGCGCGGGAGCTGGGCTACGAGCCGAGCAAGCGCGACCGCGAGGGCGACGACGACGATCAGGACGAGCCGCGGCACTGAGGCACGCCGACAGCGCGCGAGCCGTCAGGCCGACAGCTCCACCCGCCCAGGACTTTGGCTTTTCGAACCAAGCAGCCACGCCATGAGCCACGCGCCGGCGGCCGCGCCGCACAGCTCGGCGACGATGAAGCCGGGCAGATCGAGCGGGCGAATGCCGGAAAACGTATCGGTCAGCGACCGCGCGATCGCGACCGCCGGATTGGCGAACGAGGTCGAGGCGGTGAACCAATAGGCTGCGGTGATATACAAGCCGACCAGCCAGGGTACGGCGGCCCGTTGAAAGCGCAAGCCTGCCAGGATCACCGCGACGAGCCCGAAGCTCGCCACCGCCTCGGCGAACCATTGCGCCCCGCCCGTTCTCACCTTGAGCGAGCCGGCCACGAGCGGCAGCGCGAACATCAGATGCGCCGTCATGGTGCCGGCGATTCCGCCGGCGACCTGAGCGGCGACATAGGCCGCCGCCTCCAGCGGCGATAGCGCGCGCTGCGCGGCGAAGACGAGCGTCACCGCGGGATTGAAATGCGCCCCCGACACCGGGCCGAGCACGGTGATCAGCACGACCAGGATCGCGCCGGTCGGCAGCGTGTTGCACAACAGCTGCAGCGCCACGTCGCTGGTCAGGCGCTCCGCCATGATGCCGGAGCCGACCACGGTGGCGACGAGCACGGCCGTGCCGAGCGCCTCGGCGACGACGCGACGCGGCAGATCGAAGGTCGCCATCATCCGGCCTTTGGCGTCGGCTGCGTCGCACCTTCGGAGCGCCCGATCTCGCGCAGCCGCGTGCCGAGCGACAGATTGTCGATGCGATCGAGCGGCAGATTGATGAAGGCGCCGATGCGGTTCTTCAGATAGCGGAACGCGGTGGTGAACGCCGCGAGCTTCTCCAGCTCGGTGCCATCAGCGGCCGCGGGATCCTCGATGCCCCAATGCGCGGTCATCGGCTGTCCCGGCCAGACCGGACAGGCTTCGCCCGCCGCGTTGTCGCAAACGGTGAAGACGAAATCCATCACCGGCGCGCCGGCCACCGCGAACTCCGTCCAGCTCTTCGAGCGCAGATCCGCGGTCGGATAGTCCATGCGCCGGAGCAGTTCGAGCGCGAGCGGATGCACCGCGCCCTTCGGCGTGCTGCCGGCCGAGAAGGCGCGGAAGCGGCCGGCGCCGTCCTTGCGCAGGATCGACTCGGCGAGCACCGAGCGCGCCGAGTTGCCGGTGCAGAGGAACAGGACATTGTAGATGCGGTCAGGCACGGCTCTTCTCCTTGCGCTTGGGCGGACAGCACGGGGTGAGACTTTCGATCAGCGGCGCGCAGACCTCCGGCCGGCCGCCGCAGCAATCCCTGAGCAGGAACAGCGCGACCTCCTGAAACGCCGCGAGATCGGCGCGGTAGACGATCGAGCGGCTGTGTCTCTCGGAGCTGACGAGCCCGGCACGCGATAGCACCGCAAGATGCGACGACAGCGTGTTCTGCGGCACCTCGAGCAGGCGCGCGAGCTCGCCGGCCGGCAGGCCCTCGGGCTCATGCTGCACCAGGGTGCGGAAGGCCTGCAGCCGCGTCGGCTGGGCCAGCGCCGCCAAGGCAAGAACCGCTTGTTCGTTTTCCATATATCGAGAATTATCGATATATAAGGGCGACGTCAAGCTTGCGCGCCGGCGAGTCGGGCGGACGAGCGCTGCGGCGTGCGACCGCCGTCCAATCTCGATACTTCCAATATTCTAGAAATATCGTTTGACTCACGGCCCACGCCTGCACCATCCTGATCGGCATGAAGCTCGACGATGCTGCCGCCCGCCTCGAAGCCCTGGGGAATACCACGCGCCTGAAGATCTACCGGGCGCTGGTGCGCGCCGGGCATGCCGGGATGCCGGTCGGCAAGCTGCAGGAGCGGCTGAAGATCCCCGCCTCCACCCTGTCGCACCACGTCAAGACGCTGGTCGCGGTCGGGCTGATCTCGCAGCAGCGCGAGGGCACGACCCTGGTCTGTCATGCGGAATACGACGTGATGCGCACCCTGCTCGGCTTTCTCGTTGCCGAATGCTGCGTCGAAGAACGCGGTTGCGGCGCTGCGACCACGGCAGCCTGAAGCGTTTTGTTTTATATTTCGATCATTCTAGAAGTATAGGAGTTGTGACATGATGGAAGCGAGGACGGTCGCGATCATCGGCGCCGGCCCGGTCGGGCTGGCGGCAGCGGCGCATGCGCTGGAGCGGGGCTTGCGGCCGGTCGTGCTGGAGGCCGGCCCCGAGGCGGCGTACGCAGTGCGGCAGTGGCAGCATGTGCAGCTGTTCTCGCCGTGGAAGTACAACGTCGATATTGCCTCGGCGCGGCTGCTCGCTGCGGCGGGATGGAATGCGCCTGACCCGGAGACCTATCCGACCGGGCGCGAGCTGATCGAGAGCTATCTCGCGCCGCTGGCGACGCGCACGGCCTTGCGCGACGTCATCAGGACCTCGCATCGCGTCACCGCGATCAGCCGGACAGGCTTCGACAAGGCCAAATCGAAGGGCCGCGCCGCCGCGCGGTTCGAGCTTCGCACGCGCAATGGCAAGGGCGACGCGGCGCTGCTGGCCGATGCCGTCATCGACGTCTCCGGCACCTGGTTCTCGCCCAACCCCGCCGGCGGCAACGGCCTGCCTGCGCTCGGCGAGGCCGAGCATGCGCCGCGCATCGCCTATGGCATGCCGGATGTTCGAGACGCGCAGCGCAGCCGCTATGCCGGCAGGGCTGTCGCCGTGCTCGGCGGCGGTCATTCCGCGGTCGGCACCCTGCTCGACCTCGCGGCCCTCGCTGCGGACGAACCGGGCACCCAGGCGATCTGGCTGCTGCGGGCGAACGATCCGGCGAAATCGTTCGGCGGCGGCAGCGCCGACCAGCTCGCCGCGCGCGGTGAGCTCGGCATGGCCTTCGCCGCTTTGGTGCGCTCGGGACGCATCCAGGTCGAGACGGGATTCTCCGTGGCGCGCATCGAGGATGAGGACCGGCGGCTCAAGATCACCGCGCGCGGCGATCGCCGCATCAACGCCGACGAGCTGATCGTCGCCACCGGCTTCCGCCCTGATCTCTCATTGCTGTCGGAGTTGCGGCTGCGGCTCGACCCGGCGATCGAGGCGCCGGTGGCGCTGGCGCCGCTGATCGATCCGAACGAGCACTCCTGCGGCACGGTGCGGCCGCACGGTGCGCGCGAGCTGGCGCAGGCCGACGAGGCCGGACTCTACCTCGCCGGCATGAAGAGCTACGGCCGCGCGCCGACCTTCCTGATGATCACCGGCTATGAGCAGGTGCGTTCGATCACCGCCGACATCGCCGGGGACAAGAAGGCCGCCGCGCGCGTCGAGCTGACGCTGCCGGAGACCGGCGTATGCACCCGCGGCGGGCTGGCGAGCATTCCTGCCCTGTCCGGCTGCTGTGGCGGGCCGGCTCCGTCAGGGGTAGAGAGTTGCTGCGCCGACGACGCCAAAGCCAAGGCGGCCGGGCGCGCGGGCTGCGGCTGCGCCTGACGCGGGCGCGAACGAGAGGTTTTTTCGGAATGCAGGCACGACGGCTGGGCGTGGTCATCGCTCTCGGCACCGCCCAGACACTGGCCTGGGCCTCGAGCTACTATCTGCCGGCGATCCTCGCCGACCCGATCGCCAGGGATCTCGGCATGTCGGACAACTGGTTCTTCGCCGCCTTCTCCGCCTCGCTGATCATCTCCGGCCTGCTCGGCCCGCGCATCGGCCGGCAGATCGATCGGGTCGGCGGCCGGCAGGTGCTGTGCGCCTCCAACCTCGTCCTGGCGATCGGACTGACGCTGCTCGGCCTGTCGCACTCGCTCTGGGTGATGGCGATCGCCTGGCTGTGGCTCGGAGTCGGCATGGGGCTCGGGCTCTACGACGCCGCGTTCGGCGCGCTCGGGCGCATCTATGGCAAGGACGCGCGCGGCGCGATCACCGGCATCACATTGCTCGCCGGCTTCGCCTCGACGGTGGGCTGGCCGCTGAGCACCTGGGGTCTGGCGACGATCGGCTGGCGCGAGACCTGCTTCGCCTGGGCGGTCGCGCATCTCGTGATTGGCCTGCCGCTCAACCTGTCGCTGCCGCGGACCACAGCGATGGCGCCCGGCGACATGCCCGTGGGCAAGCCGAACATCCCGCTCGACCGTCCAATGGTGCTGATCGCCTTCGCAATGGCCGCGGCCTGGACGGTGACCGCGGCGATGGCGGTGCATCTGCCGCGGCTGATGCAGGCGTTCGGCGCCACGCCGGCGCAGGCGCTGTTCGCCGGCATGATGATCGGCCCCGCGCAGGTCGCTGCGCGGGTGTTCGAGGCGGGCTTCCTCAGCCGCTTCCATCCGCTCGCCTCGGCCCGCCTCGCCTGCATCACCCATCCGATCGGCGCGCTGACCATCGGCCTGTTCGGCGGCGGCGCCGCCGCCGCGTTCGCGCTGCTGCACGGCTCCGGCAACGGCATCCTGACCATCGCGCGCGGCACGCTGCCGCTCGCGATCTTCGGCCCCGCCAACTACGCCTATCGGCTCGGCCTGATCGGTGCGCCCTCGCGGATCTGCCAGGCCTTCGCGCCGCTGGTGTTCGGGCTGCTGATCGATGCGCTGGGCCGCGGCGTGCTGATCGTGTCGGCGAGCCTCAGCCTCTCGGCGCTGACGGCGCTGATGCTGCTCTCGGCGGAGCGTGCGGATGCCAGCGCCGTCCCCGGCAGCGCGCCGGACAAGGCAGCCTGAACGCCGCCTTAAACCTTCCTTAACCAGCTTTCGGAGCGTTCGTCCGCGCCTCGACGCCGACGCAACGCCCGTCGCCGCGCATATACGGAAAGTTGAAGGTTGGGCGGAACGATGCTCCGTGGCCATACGGGGGACGTTCACGGCACGATGGCGTTGCAGCGCAAACAGATGCTTCGTGTCGGAGCGGTGGCCGCCTGCGTCGGGTTGTTCCTGACCGGCGCCGATCTCGCCATGACCGCGCTGATCGGCGGACAGACGGCGCGGCAGCTCGGCGATCTCAGCACAGTGGCGCTGCGCCGCTCCGAGGCCGCAATCGATTCGGCCGGCGAGATCCTCAACCGTCTGGTGGCGAAGGGACCGATGGACTGCAGCGCCATCGCGCTGCAATCGTTGCGGCTGAACGTCTATCAAGGGACCATCATCAAGGACATCCGTACCGTCGATCGCAACGGCTCGGTGCTGTGCGCGGCCTATCCGGAGACGCTCGAATTCGACAATGGCTGGGCGCGGCAGGAGGAGATGTTCAAGTCGACCGACGGCGAGCTGCGGCTGTTCCGGGTCGAGCAATTCACCGGCTCCGCCTTCGGCGTGCTGCGCGATATCGATGCGCGGCGGTCGCTGGCGGCGATCCTGCGCATCGACGGCAATCTGCTCGACGTGATGCCGGTCGGCCTGCGCGGCGAGAGCTACGTCACCCTCACGCTGCCCGATGGCGAGCAGGTCGCCGGCTATCATCCCGATGCGTCCGCGAAGCCGCCGGCGCAGACGGTTGCCTTCACGACCGCCTCCGAGCGCTATCCGCTGCAGGCCGCGATCCATGTGCCGCCGCGCAGCCTCAGCGCGCGCCGCGACATGACCTATCTCCTGACGATGCTCGCCGCCGGCCTGCTCGGCGGGCTGTTCGGCCTGTTGCTGGCAAGCTATCTGAGCCGCCCGGTGGATCCAGTGGCCGAGCTCGACCGTGCCCTCGGCGGCAATGAGTTCAAGCCCCATGTGCAGCCGACCTTCCGGCTGAAGACCGGCGACATCGTCGGCTGCGAGATCCTGGCGCGCTGGGAAAAACCGGACGGCCGGCTGATCCAGCCGATGAGCTTCATCCCGCTCGCCGAGAGCTCCGGCCGCATCGAAACGTTGACATGGCAGCTCCTGAAGACCGCGCTCCGCGAGCTGCAGCAGGAGATGCGGCGGGACAAGCTCTTCAAGCTGTCAGTCAACATCACGCCGCGGCATTTGCTCGGCGACGGCTTCATCGACGAGTTGCGCAAGGTGGTTGCCACGTCCTCGGTGTCGACCCGGCAGGTCGTGCTCGAGGTGACCGAGCGCGAGGCGCTCGCCGATCTCGACAAGGCGATGACCGTGGTCAAGGAGCTCAGCGAGCTCGGCTTCCGCATCGCGCTCGACGATGTCGGCATCGGCCATAGCGGCCTCTCGACCATCCAGCGGCTCGGCGCGCGCATCCTGAAGATCGACAAGTTCTTCGTCGACGCGATCACCCGCGATCAGTCCGCCGTGGTGGTGGTGCAGATGCTGGTTGCGCTGGCGCACGAGCTCGACATGTCGGTGATCGCCGAGGGTATCGAGCGCCAGGAACAGGTCGATGCGCTGATCGCCTGCGGGGTCGAGGAAGGCCAGGGCTATCTGGTCGCGCCGCCGATGTCGCTCGACCGCTTCAAGCAGTTCCTCGACGTGCGCCGCGCCTCCGCGACAGTCGCGCGAGTCACGAAGCCGGAGTTGGCGGCCTGAGGTCTGCCGCTATTGCCTGGTCATCTGTCCGCGGATCTCGCCGCCCGGATTGGCCTGGGTGTGGATGTTGGCGTACCATTTGCCGGCCAGCAGATCGGCTGCCTGCGCATCGGTGAGCGCGGCCGCACCGGTGATCGGCGGCTCCGGGCTCTTGAACGGCAGCACGATGCCGGCGGTCTTGCCGGGCTCGCTCGGACCATGAAAATGCGCCCCGATCGGCGGCCCGCTGAGGCCCGAGAAGGTGACCTTCCAGGTCAGGGTCTTGGTGGACGTGTCGAAGCTCGCTTCCGCCGCGCCAGACGCGGTGCTCGCATTGGGCGGCACCTCGTTCGCCGCCTTGAGCTCGGACTTCAGCATGATCATCTCGGCGTGCGCCAGAGGTGCGGCCGACAGCAGGGCAGCGCAGGCGAGCAGCGAAAGGCGCAACATCCGATGCATGATTTCCCCCGTCCTTTTTCCGCAGTCTGAAGTCGAAGGACCCCGCAGGCAAGCTGATATTCCGCGGGTAGGACGCTGACGGCCTTGATTGAACTCTCGCGCCCCCTGTGCGACACAGGACAGAACGAAACGGTTTCAAAAGCGCGATAGGGCGATGGCGGATCGGATGGCGGCTTCCAAGACGGCGCGCGGCAAGGTCGGGCGCCCCCCGCTCGAACGCGCCGGCGAGGTCGAGGAGCGCATCCTGGATGCCGCCAAGACCGTGTTCCTGGCCCATGGTTTCGAGGGCGCGAGCGTCGACGAGATCGCGCAGACGGCGCGCGCCGGCAAGCCGACGATCTACGCGCGCTTTCCCAGCAAGGCGGCGCTGTTCGCGGCCGTGATCGCCCGCCATGCCGGCCGCAACACCCAATATGAGAACCTGGTGCCGCAGGGGCGCAGCTTTCGCGCCCGGCTGATCAGCCTTGGCCAGACCTTGATCGAGCGCGCCATGGTGGACGAGACCATCGGCCTGATGCGCACTGCGATTGCCGAGAATCCGCGCTTTCCGGAGCTGACGCTCGAGATCCAGGACAGCGCGCGCAAGCGCGCCACCGTCAATGTCGGCCACGCCATCGCCGAGCTGGCCCGCGCGGAGGGCCTCGCCGGCAAGGGAGCCTTCGCCGCCGACCGGATCGAGGAGACGGCGCGAGTGTTCCTCGACCTGGTCGTCTTCGCGATGCTGATGCGGATCCTGCTCGGCGAAGATTTGCGGGGGCTGAAGAAGGAGGCCCAGACGCATGTCGAGAAGCGCGTCGACTTCTTCCTCGCCGCGACGACGTGACTGACTGGTCGTCGCCACGCGCACCGCCCCGCCCGCTTTGGCGCAACTCTCTCCACACGTCATTCCTTGGCGTTCGCGCGCAAATGGCGCCGACATTTTGAAGCAGCGCGAACGAGCCCGGAATCCATACCCACAGGCGGCCATAAGGTGCGAGATGGGGTGCGGCACACGCGTCGGCCCGGCGGCCAGTCGGAGCTATGGATTCCGGGCTATCGCTGCGCGAGCCCCGGAATGAAGGGAGAGAGACGGCGCATCTCTGAAGATATGGGGGATGCAAGAGGCGTCGCGACCCAGCCCTATCCGCCGTTCGCCTTCAGCTCCGGAAAGATCGTCTCGTCCTGCAGGATGACGTCAGCCGTGCGCTGGTAGTGCGCAGTCAGCAGCGCGACCGCGCCCTCGACATCCGCGTTCAGGACAGCATTGACGATCGCGGCGTGCTCGTCGCCGACCGCGCGTGAGGGGAACGCCTTGCGGATCGAGAGCCGGCGGTAACGGTAAAGCTGGTCGGCGAGCTGGCCGCAAAACGCTACGAGCGATTGCGAGCCGCAGTTCGCGATCAGGACGCGGTGATAGATGCGGTGCAGCTTTTCCCACTCCGGATTGTCCTCGAAGGTGGTGGCGCTGAGCGAGCGCGGCGCGCGGCTGAGGCGATGCTGCGCCAGCACCAGCTGCTCCTCCCATGGCGGCGTCGCCGCCTTCATCGATTCGCGCAGCGCCAGCGCCTCGACCCAGCAGCGCGTCTTGGTCAGCTCGGCGAGTTCGGCACGGCTGATGTCCTTGACGTAGAAGCCGCGCTGCTCGCGCACCTCCACCAGTCCATCGGCCGTGAGGCGGTTGAGCGCCTCGCGGAGCGGCGTCTGGCCGGTCTGATATGCCTCCGTGAGGAAGCGCATCTGCAGCTTGCGCGACGGCGCGAGCCGCCCGGACAGCAGGTCCTCGCGCAGCCGGTCATACACATGGCTTGCCTGGGTCGACGGACCCTGCCCGTCGACCTCGATCACCGCGTCCACGTTCGATCTCCCTCGGAATCGTCGCCTATGTATAGGGCTTAGCCTCTAAACATGAAATTTATAAATTATGATTGATTCCGATTTTTTATGTAATAAAAGGAACGAGCCGGCTCGCCGGCCATCGCACAAGAACATCGCGCGTCCCCTCCGGGATCGCGCCGGAGGACTCGCCCATGACCCGATTTCCGGTCACGGCCCTGCGCAGCGTGGACCTCGGCACGTCCGATCTCGGGCGGTCCGAAGCGTTTTATCGCGACGTCTGGGGTCTGGAGCGGGTCGCGACAGCCGACGGCGTCGTCTACCTGCGTGCCACAGGAAGCGACCATCACGTGGTCGCCCTGCACCGGAGCGACCGCACCGAGCTGAAGGCGGTGACGTTCCGTCTCGCCGCGGCGAGCGATTTCGACGCCATCACGCACAACGCCATCAACGAGGGCGCGACGCTGATCGCAGCCGCCGCGCCGAACGCGGCGCCCGATGGGGGCGTGATCATGAGCCTGCGAAGCCCGGAAGGCTGCGTGCTGCGCTTCGTCCACGGCGACGTCGCGCACGAGGCCAGGCCGTCGCGGCCGGAGCTGCCGGAGCGCCTCGCTCACGTCAATCTCAACAGCACCGACGTCGACCGCACCGCCGCGTTCTACGCGAATGCGCTCGGCTTCAAGCTGACCGACCGATCGGCCGCGATGGCCTTCGTGCGCTGCAATTCGGACCACCATGCCGTGGTCATCGCGAGCGCCAAGGTGAACAGCCTCAACCACGTCGCCTTTCTGATGCCGACCTGGGAAGGTGTGATGCGCGGCGCCGGCCGCATGATCGACGCCGGCTATCCGATCGCCTGGGGCGTCGGTCGCCACGGGCCGGGCGACAACGTGTTCGCCTATTTCATCGATCCCCAGGGCACGGTGATCGAATACACCGCCGAGGTGCTGCAGGTCGATGACGACTATGTCGTGCGCGGACCGGAGCATTGGGTCTGGCCGCCCGGCCGCACCGATCAATGGGGTATCGCGCCGCCCAAGGCCGACCACGTCAAGGCCGCGCAGCTCGCGGTCGGCTTCGCCGCCTGATCCTCTCAGCTACGAGCTTTCTCATGTCAGCAGACCATTATCAGGTCGTCATCGTCGGCTTGGGTCCGACCGGCGCCACCGTCGCCAGCCTGCTCGGCCGCGAGGACGTCGCGACGCTCGCGATCGATCGCGCCGTCGACATATACGACAAGCCGCGCGCGATCGCGCTCGACCACGAGATCATGCGGCTGTTCGACAATCTCGGCATCGCCGGCGAGGTCAGCCGCTACGTCGCGCCGTTCCCCGCCTCCGAGCACTTTGGCGCGCAGGGACAATTGATCCGCCGCATCGACATGGTCGGCGAGCCCTATCCCCTCGGCTACACGCCGAGCATGGTGTTCACCCAGCCGCCGGTCGAGCAGGTGATGCGCGACCGCGTCGCCGCCTGTCCTTCGGTGACCGTCGAGCTCGGCACGACGTTGGTCGACATCCGGCAGAATGCGAATGCGGCAACGGTCGTGCTGCAGCGGGAGGACGGCAGCACGCGCGAGGTCAGCGCCGACTACGTCATCGCCTGTGACGGCGCCTCCAGCACCGTGCGCCAGAAGCTCGGCATCCATTTCGACGATCTCGACTTCGACGAGCCCTGGCTGGTGGTCGATATCAGCGTCAACGCCAGCGGCGCCGGCAAGCTGCCGAAAACGGCGGCTCAGTTCTGCAATCCGGCGCGGCCGACCACTTACATCATCGGACCCGGCAACCATCGACGTTTCGAGATCATGCTGCGTCCAGGCGAGGACCGCCATGCGATGGAGCGGCCGGAGCAGGTCTGGCAATTGCTCGCGCCCTGGCTCTCTCCTGCAGATGGCGAGCTATGGCGCGCGGCGAGCTATCGCTTCCACGCACTGGTGGCGAGCCGCTGGCGGCAGGGCCGCGTGCTGCTCGCCGGCGATGCCGCGCATCAGCAGCCGCCCTTCATCGGCCAGGGCATGTGCCAGGGCCTGCGCGACGCCGGCAATCTCTCGTGGAAGCTGATCCGCGTGCTTCGAGGTGAGTCGCACGACACGCTGCTCGACAGCTACGAGGCCGAGCGCAGCACCCATGTGCGCGAGCTCACGACGCGCATCAAGGCGATCGGCCGCGTCATCTGCGAGCAGGATCCGGCGGCTGCTGCGGCGCGCGATGAACGCATTCTCGCCGAAGGCGGCGGCGCGCCACGCACCATCACGCGGCAGGAGATCGTGCCGCCGCTGACCACAGGACTGCTGGCGACGAAGGCGAATGCCGTGAACGGCACGCTGTTTCCGCAGCCCTGGATCATCAGCGACGCCGGCCGTGCGCTGCTCGACACCATCGCCGGCAGCGGCTGGCGTCTCGTGCTCGACGGCTCCGCGCTGAGCGCTCCGGCCATGCCCTCCGAGATCACGGCGATCACCATCGGCGGCAGCGGCCTGAAGGAGGAAAGCGGCGTGGTCGCGCGCTGGTTCGAGCGCCATGGCTGCCACGCCGCGCTGGTACGGCCCGACCACTACGTCTACGGCGTCGCCAGGGACGCACCGGAGCTCGCAGCTGTCCTGAGCGAGCTGAAAACTCGACTGAACTAATCAAAACAACATTGAACGGGGAAGCGCCATGACGACACAGACGGACACCACGACAGGATCGGCAGGAGGACGCGCCATTGCCGTCCTCATCATGCTGTTCCTGTTCCAGACCTTGAACTTCTTCGACAAGCTGGTGTTCGGCCTGTCCGCCGTGCCGATGATGAAAGAGCTGGGCTTGAGCCCGAAGGATTTCGGCCTGATCGGCAGCAGCTTCTTCCTCTTGTTCTCACTGTCGGGCATGGCCGTCGGCATGTTCGTGGTCGGCCGCTTTCCCGTGAAATGGCTGCTCTTGATCATGGCTGGCATCTGGTCGGCGACGCAGCTGCCGATCTTCTTCTCCAGCTCGATCGCGGTGCTGGTGATCTGCCGCATCATCCTCGGCGCCGGCGAAGGCCCGGGCCTGCCGACCGCGCTGCATGCCTGCTACAACTGGTTCCCGGCGCACAGGCGCAGCGTGCCGAGCGCCGTGGTGCTGCAGGGCATCAGCGTCGGCCTCCTGGCCGGCGGTCCGATCCTGACCTATGTCATCGTCAATTATGGCTGGCGCACCGGCTTCCTGTTCTGCGGCCTGCTCGGGCTCGCCTGGATGATCGGCTGGTTCTTCGTCGGCGGCGAAGGTCCCTACTCCGCGCAGGCGCCGCAAGCCGTAGCGAGCGACAAGGCGCTTCCCGCGCGCGTGCTGTGGGGCGATGCAACGGTGATCGGCGTCATCATCATGTCGACCGCGTCGTACTGGATCGTCGGCATGTCTGCGACCTGGCTGCCGCCGTTTCTGCAGCTCGGACTCGGCTACAAGCAGGTCGAGGTGGGATGGATCATCTCTGGCATCTATCTGTTCCAGTCACCCTTGCTGCTCGGCGGCTCCTGGCTGACGCAAGTTCTGCAGCGCCGTGGCTTCAGCCTGCGCGCCTGCCTCGGCCATGCCTCGGGGCTGGCGCTGCTCGCCGCCGGCTGCGCCCTGCTGCTCAGCATCGTCACCACGGGCCCGCTGCAGCTCGCCTGCGTTGCGATTGCCTTCGCCGCCCCCAGCCTCACCACGATCTTCGGTCCCGTGGCGCTCGGCGCGATCGCTCCGGCCGTGCAGCGCGGCCGTCTGATCGTCGTGATCTATTCGGGCAACGCCGCGTCGGCGCTGATCTCGAACGCGCTCACCGGCTGGATCGTCGGCGAGGCCGGCCCCAACGCCCCGCTCGGCTACGCCCATGCCATGACCTTCACCGCCGGCGTGCTCATCGTCGGCGCGCTCTCCGCCTTCGCCCTGATCTTCCCGGAGCGCACCATCGCGCGCTTTGCAAGAACGGCGCAGGAACCCGCTTCCCCCTCCGCCGTACCGGCGGTCTCGACCTGACAAAAGGACGTCCCATGAAATTCACGAGCTTCACGATCAACAACGTCAGGTCCTGGGGACTGGTCGAAGGCGATGAGGTCGCCGATCTCGGCGCGCTTTTGCGCGACCGCTTCCCGGACCTGAAGTCGGCGATCGCCGCCGGCGCCTTGAAGGACGTCGCTGTGGCGGCGTCCGGCGCCAAGCGGCATCCGCTCTCGGCCATCACCTTTCTTCCGGTGATCCCGAACCCCGACAAGATCCTCTGCATCGGCCTGAACTACGAGACCCACCGCAAGGAGACCGGCCGCTCGGAGGTCGAGAACCCCACCGTGTTCGGCCGCTTCGCCAACAGCCAGACCGGGCACCTCTCCAACATCATCCGCCCGCGCGTCTCGACCGATCTCGACTTCGAGGGCGAGCTCGCCATCGTCATCGGCAAGCCCGGCCGCTACATTCCGCGAGCCGAGGCGTTCCAGCACATCGCGGGCTATGCCTGCTACAACGAGGGCAGCGTGCGCGACTTCCAGCGCCACACGCATCAGTTCACCCCGGGCAAGAACTTCCCCGACACCGGCGCGTTCGGCCCGTGGCTCGTCACATCAGACGAGATCGATGATCTCGGCCCGCTGAAGCTGCAGACGCGGCTCAACGGCGAGGTCGTCCAGGAGGCGACGATCAGCCAGATGATCTTCGACATCCCGCGCCAGATCGAATACTGCTCCTCCTTCACCCGTCTGGAGCCCGGCGACGTCATCGCCACCGGCACTCCCGGCGGCGTCGGCTCCCGCCGCACGCCCCCGCTGTGGATGAAACCGGGCGACGTCGTGGAAGTGGAGATCGACAAGATCGGGCTGCTGCGCAATGGGATCGCGGACGAGGCGGAGTGATCGCCCCTTCGTAGAGCTTGTGAGCCAATTTGAGTTCAGGGCTGAGTTTGCGACGAGGGGGCTGTCGCCGCGGGGATAGCCGTTGTGTGCGGCTCTGTGCGGCGGATTGTCCCGGAGGATCCCTCGGATGCCGCTATCGGCGGCTATGATGCTGCTTTTTGACAGGCGATGAGGTGCAATCCTTGCAGAAGGTTGTTGGTGAACGCGTACCAGCTCACGACGGCGCGAACCTTGTCGATGCCGCGTACCGTCACTTGCCGGAGGTCCCAGTTGCGCCAGCGGGCGTGGATGCATTCGCACAGCGAGCGGAGCTGATACTGAGCCTTGCCGGCTTCGCTCGCCATGCGCGCTCGCCAGGCCGCCACACCAGGGCCATCGGTATCTCGGGGCCGATAAGGATCAACACCGCTTTTTTGCGAGCGCGGCGGACAGTAGATCTCGATGTTCTGGCCATGCGCCCATTCGATGTCGTCGCCACGGCAGTATCCGCCATCGACGAGGTAGCGCCTGGGCAGGCGTTGCAGCTTGTCGCGCAGCCGCTCCAGCATCGGTCGCATCAGGCCGCCGTCTGATCCGTTGTTGTCGATGTCGATTGCGACCACGATCATCGCGGCAGCAGCACTGACGACCTGCACGTTGTAGGCGGGACGGAAGCCGGCATCGGCCATCTTCATCCGCCGCGCCTGCGGATCGGTGGTGGAGGCCCGAGGCTCCTTCGGCTTCTTGCCGTTGCCGCCTTTTTCCTCGAGCTTCTGGCGCTTGCGCTTGATCTCCTCCAGCGCCGCCTGCGCCGCTTCGACCTTCTGTTTATGCTCGCGTGCGGCGCGCTCACGCGCCGCGCGGATGCGCCGGTTGCTGGCTTCTGGATCTGCATCGACTTCCCGCTTGAGCTCTTCCACCACCTCCGTTGCTTCCGCCAGCTTCTGCTGCAGCCTCGCTTCGCGCCGGAACGAGCTGGCCCCCGCATTGGCGCGGATCCGCACCCCGTCCTGTGCCAGCGTATCGAGATCGACCAGCCCGGCCTCGCTCAACGCCGCCAGATGTTCGCTCATCAGGCGGTCGAGCACATCGGCACAGCCGACGCGGAAGTCCGACAGCGTGTGATAGTTCAGCGATACCCCGCCACACAGCCAGCGATAGGCATCATGGCTCTCGCACAGGCGATCCAGCGCCCGAGCACTGCCGACGCCGTCGCTGGTGGCATAGAGCCAGAGCGCCAGCAAAAGGCGTGGCGACGGTGCCGGATGACCAGGCCTGTTCTCCCGCGCCTTCACTCGGTCTTCCAACTCGCTCAGGTCGAGCGTCTCGACATAGGTCCAGATCATCCGCGCCGGATGATCCTGCCCGATCAGGCTGTCGATATCGACCGCGCGCAGCTCGACCTGGTTGCGCTCCGGAACCCGCAGACGAGGCGCACCCTTCGGAAGCTCCCGCGCTTTGGGACCCGACTGCTCCGGCAATCCATCGAAAAGCTCGTCCTTAGCCATCATGACCTCCAGCAAACCGCTCCGCTTAGAGAATCATAGTCAGCGAGAACAGGCATCGAAAGATTCACAGCCTCGTAGGGTGGGCAAAGCAGCCGCCGAAGGTGGCAGCGTGCCCACCTCGAAGCGCAACGCTTTGGACTAACGGTGCCGACCAAGTGCGCTGCCCGATACAGCGCCCTCTCCCCTTGTGGGAGAGGGCATCGCCAGCCGATCAACACACCCGCTTGGGTGAGGGCTATCTCTCCGCGAGTAGCGCTCGGAGAAGCATACCCCTCACCCGACCGAGCTTGCTGCACTGTCCTACATGCCCTCTCCCACAAGGGGAGAGGGCGCATTCATGGGCACCAGCGCGCCTCAAGTTACCAGCACAACTAGCACGACTAATATCCATAGGGTGGGCAGAGCAGCCGCCGGAGGCGGCAGCGTGCCCACCGTTTATCAGCGAGCACAGCGGCCAGATGGTGGGCACGGCGCCTTTGCGATCGGAAGCTGAGGAAAGAGTACGGCAACGCCTTTGCCCACCCTACGCAGTTTTTCCTAATGCGCCATCGCCGGGCCGCCGCCGAGCTTGACCTTGCGCAGGGTCAGCGCCAGCGGGATGGCTGACAGCGAGATCAGCATCAGCGCCCAATACACGTCGACATAGGCCAGCAGCGACGACTGCATCTGCACGGTCTGGCCGATCCAGGCGAGCGCCTGCTGCTTCGCCTGCACCATCGAGCTGCCATGGGCGGCGAAGTAGTTGGTAACCTGGTTCAGCGTGTCCTGATAGGCCGGGTTCGACGGGATGGTGCTCTCGACGAGCCGGTTCTGGTGGAACTGGCCGCGATGCGCCAGGATGTTGGCCGCCAAGGACACGCCGATGGAGCCGCCGGTGTTGCGGGCCGCGTTGATCAGGGCCGAGGCCTGGTCGGTTCGTTCAGGGGGAATGCCGTTGTAGGACGCCGTCGTGATCGACAGGAAGATCAGCGGCAGGCCGATGCCAATCAGCATGCGGGACTCGGCGAAGAACCAGAAGTCGACATTGGCGTAGACACGCGTCAGGTCATACATGGCGAACGCCACCACCGCGGCGCCGGTCATGATCATGTATTTCGGCTGTACCTTGCCGGAGAGCCGGCCGACCACGAACATCATGGCCATGGTGACCAGGCCGCCCGGCGACAGCACGAGACCGGCCCAGGTGGCGGTGTAGCCGAAATCCTGCTGCACCATCTGCGGCAGCATCTGCGTGGTGCCGAGCAGGATCGCGCCGGTCGCCAGCATCACCAGGAAGCAGGCGCCGAACTGCCGCGAGGCGAGCATGCGCACGTCGACCGTCGGGTTCTTCTGGTTCATCTCCCACGGGATCATGGCGACGAAGGCCGTGGCGCAGACCGCGGCGGTGATCACGATGAAGCGGGAGTCGAACCAGTCGTCCTCCAGGCCGCGGTCGAGCATCAGCTCGAGCGCGCCGAGGAAGGTCGCGACCAGCACGAATCCGACCACGTCGAAGCCATGCGCCTGCTTCCGCCGCTCTTCCGTCACCTCTGCCGGCTCCTTGAGGATCAGCCAGATCAGCAGCATCGCGGCGACTCCGACGGGACCGTTGATCAGGAAGCACCAGTGCCACGAGGCGTTGTCCGAGAGATAGCCGCCGAGCGTCGGGCCCACGACCGGCGCGACGACGACGGCGACACCGAACAGCGCGAAGGCCTGGCCGCGCTTTTCCGGTGGGAAGGAGTCGGCGAGGATCGATTGCGCGACCGGCACCATGCCGCCGCCGCCGAGCCCCTGTAGGATGCGGAACATCAACAGCACCTGCAGATTCCAGGCAAAGCCGCACAGCACCGAGCTCGTGGTGAACAGGCCGAGGCACATGATGAAGAAAGCCTTGCGGCCGAACCGCTTGGCCAGATAGCTCGACGCCGTCAGGATGATCGCGTTGGAGACCAGATAGGTCGTCACCACCCAGGAGGATTCGTCCTGGCTCACGCCCATGCCGCCCGCGATATAGGGCAGCGCGACATTGGCGATGGTGGTGTCGAGCACCTCCATGAAGGTCGCCAGCGCCACCAGCACCGCGATGATCCACGGACTGCCGGCGCGCGGCGCGGAGAGAGCAGCAGACTCGCTCATGGCATCAGCCTCATCACAGCATGGCTTTCAGCCGCTCATAGAGCGACGGCTTGGGATCGACGCGCACCGTCGGCACCACCGACATGCCCGGGCCGAGCGCGACATCCGTCGGCGGATCGTCCATGTCGATCTTCACGGGCACGCGCTGCACGATCTTGACGTAGTTGCCGGTCGCGTTCTGCGGCGGCAGCAGCGAGAACGCCGGACCCGAGCCGGACTGCACGCTGGCGACATGGCCGCGGATCTCGCGCTCCGGATAGGCGTCGATCTCCAGGGTCACCGGCTGGCCGGGACGCATCTGGTCGAGCTGGGTCTCCTTGAAATTGGCGGTGACCCAGACCTCGTCGGGCACGAACATCGACAGCGCGGTGCCTTGCGCGGCGAACTGGCCGTCGGCGGCGCTGAGATTGACGACGCGGCCGGGCTGCGCCGCGGTCACGACCGTGTAGGACAGATTGAGCTGCGCCTGGTCGCGCTGCGCCTGCGCCTGGGCGAGATTGGCGTCCGCACTCTCGCGCTGGGCTTTGAGCGATTCCAGCTGGCGCTGCGCGACCTGGAGATTGGCCTGCGACGAGGTCAACGCGGCCTTCGCCTGCTGGAGCTGAGAGGTGTATTGCTGCTCGCTCTGCACGGTGCCGGATCCGGTGCGCGCGAGCTGCTGGTAGCGGTCGGCCTGCTGCTGGGCGAAGGTGAGCCCGGCCTGGGACTGGTCGACCTGCGCCTGGCCCGCGGTGATCTGTGCCTGCTGAACCGCAATCTGCGCGTCGATGTTGTGGATCGCGGCCTCCGCCGACCGCACCTGCGCCTCGGCCTGCGCCAGCGCCGTCTTGTAGTCGCGATCGTCGATGCGCGCGATCACGTCGCCGGCCTTGACGTGCTGGTTGTCGGTGACCGGGACGGAGGTGATGTAGCCGGAGACCTTCGGCGCGATCGAGAACTGGCGGGCTGCGATGAAGGCGTCATCGGTGCTCTCGAAATGGCTGGCGGCGTCGAAATAGACATAGCCGCCGGCGGCGGCCGCCAGCAGCACGACGAGACCGACCGCTGCGCCCACGGGGTGCCGCCGCAGCAGTCCCCTGCGCGGCTTCTCGCCCTGCTCGCTGCGTTCCTCGGGAGCGGGAGCTTTCTGATCCGGCTCTTGCGTTTCCCGGTCGGCCTCGCGGCGGAGCTCCTTCACGGCGTCGCCACGCCATTGCTTCAGCGCGCGCTCGCGCGCCGGCACGGTCTGCTCGGCGGGTCTGGCGGGGGGCGTGGACTCGGTGGTGGACGACGACTGCACGGCCATGCGGCGCTCCGAAAAGAACGATACTGTTTCGTTCTAAAATAGGCGAGGGATCTGAACAGGCAAGCCCGAACCCCCGCTTCGGGATCGATAACTTTTCGTGAGCGGCAGCTAAAATTTCCGTCATCCAACCGTAGGCACGAAGACCGAGCCGCGAGTACAGCCTCAACGCGCGGGTTGCGGACCAGCCATGCGCGCGACGAGCGTCAGCGCCGCCACGATCGGCGGGATGACGAAGCACCAGCTGCCCAGCCGCACGAACAGCAGCGCTGCGGCGCCGCAGCCGAGCGCGAAGGCCGCCACGTTGATCGCCATCTGCACCAGCCGCCCCGGCGGGGGAGTCTGGCCCTTGTCGCCGACATAGATCTTGTCGGCGATGTCGATCATGACCTGCGTCGTCGTGCCAGTCATCAGGGTCGAGGGCGGCGCGGTCGGCAAATGGATCCGGTGCACGGCATTCTGAATGGCCATCGCAGCGACCAGGACCATGCCGGTGAGGATCGCCTCGTGGCTGTCGCCATTGTGGAACGGCCCGAAATGGATCGCGAGCGCGGCGCCCAGGATCAGCAGCAGCAGCTTGACGGTGATCAGGATCTCGAAGACGCGCGACCATCGGCGCGACAGCAAGGTGCCGGTCAGCCGCGTCGCGATCACGACGACACAGAACACCGGCAGCGCCAGCAGCTTGGCGATCGCGCCGGAGGTGCCGAGCGCCAGCGCCGCGCCGAAGGTCACGAAGTTGCCGGTGACATGCGCGGTGAACAGGCCCTGCAGGGCCAGGAAGCCGGCGGTGTCGACATAGCCGGCATTGACGCTGAGCAAGAGCGGCACGATGCGCTGTTCGGTGGTCGCCATGGGATCCTGCCTTCGTTGGTCAGAGCGCGTATTTCAGCTCGATGCCGATGTAGTTCGAATCGTGTCCGCCGGCCCGGCGCAGCGTATCGCCGATCTCATAGTGCACGGCCTCGAGCGCCCCGGTGAGATTGGCGTTGAAGCGGCAATCGGCGCGCAGCTGTGCATAGGCGCCGGACCACCGACTGCCCCGCCCCGCCGTCGCGGCCAACGCGACATTGGGCTGGACATAGATCGCATCCGCCGTCGTCGCACGCCATTGCAGGCCGATGGCGGCCATGAAGGACAGCGCGTCCGTGGGCTTCAGGGTCAGCGACGGCTTGACGTGGATCAGGTTGGTATAGCCGGTGAAGCCGGCCAGCGTGAAATAATAGCCGTTGGGAAACAGCGGATTGAACGTCTCGATCGTGCCGTCGCCGGGATGGCGGTCGCCGGAGGCGCCGTCGAGTTGCAGGCCGATGCGCGGCTGCCAGGCGACATCGGCGAAGGTGTAGCCGGCGCGCGCGCCGGCGCCCCAGGCCCGGATCTGCTTCGATCCCACCGAGCCGGCCTGCCCCATCGCCTCGAGATCCCAGTCGAAGCCTTTGAGCTTGCCGGCGAAGCGGATGTCGAGCACGTGGCGCTGCTCGAGGCCGGCGGCGTCGAGGAAGCGCGCAGCGTCGCGCTGATAGTAGGAGTAATACGACGACAGCTCGTTGGTGCCGAGCACCTGGCGCTCGACCCGGAAGGTGTGGAACAGGAATTTTCCATTGGACGTGTCGTCGAACGGATGCACCACACTATACTGCACCGGTCGGCTGACGAAGCCGATGAAGCGCCACGGCCCGCTCTCCCAATCGCCCCACAGCGCATCGAAGGATTGGCGCACATTGGGGCCGTCGCGCGACGAGACGAAGCGCTGCAGGTCGAAATCGAAATCCTGCCGGCCGACACGGGCCTTGAAGGTGCCCTGCCCGGTCGCATTGACGTAGGCCAGGAAGGCGAGCCGCAGATCGAGCGGGTCCTGGTCGACCGGGGTGATGTTGGCCTTGCCAAAGGCGCGGTCGTCCTCGAGCTGCACGAATGCCTGCCAGTGCTCGTCGAAATGCGCATCGACATGGAGCTGCAGCCGATGGAGGACGTGAGTGTCGGGCTTGGCGCCGCCGATGCCGAAGCTTGCGGCATCCAGGCTCTCGAACCGCTCGCGCAAGGTCATGCCGAACGAGACGTAGCTAGAGGGCCGGCCGGGCTGCAGCGGGACGTATTTGATCGGGTCGAACGGCGCCGTGCGCAGCGCAGGATTGCCAAGGGCGGACCAGTCCTCCTGCCAGCGGTTGGTGCGGATGGCGGGGCGTGCGTCCTCGGCGACGGCCGCGCCGCACGAGGTCGCGACGATCGCAAGCGCCGCGGCTGTCCGCGTCAGTGGCTGAGCCATGCGCATCCGCGTGAGCATCGGGCTACTTCACCAGCGCGTGGATCTCCGCGACATAGCCGCCGGGGAACTGCAGCAGCGCCTGCGTGCGCTTGTCGGAAGTGAACGGCTGGACCAGTACGGTCGCGCCGGCGCCCTTGGCCTTGTCGAGCGTGGCATTGAGATCCTTGACCTCATAGCCGGTCATCTCGCGGCCGAACGGATATGGCAGATGGCCATCGGTCACGAGCACCGTCATGCGGCCGAACACCGACTCGATGCGGATGCGCCGGTAGTGATCCACGGGGCGGCCGATCTCGACGCCCGGCGCCTTGGCCTCGTCGGAAACGACCTTGCCATGCGAGAAGCGCAGGAAGGCGCGCGTGAAGGCGTCGGCACGATCCGGCGAGACGTAGACGCGGTTGTCCGGAACGGTCTCGAACGCAGGGTAGGACGGCTTGGTCGTGTGCCAATAGAGCTGCATGTTGACGCCGCCGGGCCACTGGACCACGGCATCGCGGCCGATCGGATCGGGGAACGGCGCGACCACGACATCGGCGCCGGCGGCCTTGGCCGCCTTGATCGCGGCGTCCATGTCGGTGACGAGATAGCCGGTGCGCTCGGCGCCGAACGGAAAGGGGATGCCGGTCTTGAAGCCGAACAGCGACACCGTGCCGACCGGCGTCTGCAACAGCTGCGAGGTCGTGCTGCTCGGCGTCGGCGTCACCGTCGCGACGACCTGCTTGGTGCTCTGGCCGCCGAAGGTGGCGACGAAGCTCGCGACGAACTTATCGACATCGTCGGGCGCGACGTAGACATGCGTCGTGTCGTATTGCGCGCCGACGCCGACGAGCGGCGCGGTGTCCCTGGCGAGCGCGGGAGCGGCGAGCAGCGTGGTGGCGACGAGTGCGCCGACGAGATGACGGGAGCGGATCATGACAACCTCGGACAAATGCAAACGGATCAGGCGCGGCGCGCGCGCCACGACATGAGGGAGACGAGCACCAGGCCTGCGATCAGGCCGAGATGCTCGAAGAAGGCATTCAGCGCCATGAAACGGTCGTGGCCGTCCATGTGCCAGAAGTCGTTGGCGGTGAGCATCGCGACTGATGTCAGCACGCCGAGCGCGCCGGCGCCGAACCAGACGAAGCGGTTGATCACGACGAGGACGGAGCCGATCAGCTCGACGGCGATCGCCGCGACCGCCCACAGTGCCGCCGGCTGCAGGCCGAAATGGGCCTGCTCGGCGACGGCGCCGGGGAAGTCCATGAGCTTCTGGACGCCGCCGATCAGATAGGCCGAGACCAATGCGAGCCGGGCCAGCGGCCATATCCATGGCCAGGCAAGCACCGCTGCGATCGGCCGCGGCGTGTCCGCGTTCGCCGCCATCACACGGCCCAGCAGGCGCAGCCGAGCGCGCCCCAAAAGCTCTTGAGATCGGACACCGGCAGCTGGCTCGACCAGGAGCGCGCGTGATCGTGGCCGTGCACGCCGCAGGCATTGGCGCAGCCGCACATCTGCATCGCCTGGGCACGCACCTTGCCGTCCTCCCCCTTGTCGAGCCAAGCGCCGTAGCCGCCGAAGCGGCGCACCGGCGACCAGTCGGGCATCGCGGGCGGCGGTGCCCCTTCGTCGAGCGGCTTGAAGTCGGCCGCCGCGTAGACGATGCGGCCACCGACCATGGTGAGATGGCTCGTGATGTCAGCGATCTCGACCTCGGCGCAGGCGAAGTAGTCGCGATCCGGCACGATCAGATCGGCGAGCTGCCCGACGGCGATGCGGCCCTTCCGGCCTTCCTCATTGGAGAACCAGGTGACGTTCTCCGTCCACATCCGCAGCGCCGTCTCGCGGTCGAGGCAATTGCGCTGCGGGTACAGCCGCAGGCCGCCGACGGTGCGCCCCGTCACCAGCCAGGACAGCGAGACCCAGGGATTGTAGGACGCGACGCGGGTCGCGTCGGTGCCGGCGGAGACCTTCACGCCTTTGTCCAGGATCTTCTTCACCGGTGGCGTCGCCTCGGCGGCGCCACAGCCATAGCGTTCAACGAAATACTCGCCCTGATAGGCCATGCGATGCTGCACGGCGATGCCGCCGCCGAGCGCGGCGATGCGGTCGATCGACTGATCCGAGATCGTCTCGGCATGGTCGAAGAACCAGTGCAGCCCTTCGAGCGGCATGTCCTGGTTGACCTTCTCGAACACATCGAGCGCCCGCGAGATGGTCTCGTCATAGGTCGCGTGCAGCCGCCACGGCCATTTGTTCTGCACCAGGATGCGCACGACCTGCTCGAGCTCGCCCTCCATTTCGGCCGGCATATCCGGCCGCGGCACGCGGAAATCCTCGAAATCGGCGGCCGAGAACACCAGCATCTCGCCGGCGCCGTTGTGGCGGAAATAGTCGTTGCCCTGCTTGTAGGCCGAGCTCTGTGTCCAGCGCAGGAAATCGTCCTTCTCGCCCTTCGGCTTCTGCGTGAACAGATTGTAGGCGAGCCGGATGGTGAGCTGGCCGTCATCGGCGAGCTTCTGGATCACGGCGTAGTCGTCCGGATAGTTCTGGAAGCCGCCGCCGGCATCGATCGCGCCGGTGACGCCGAGCCGGTTCAGCTCGCGCATGAAGTGGCGCGTCGAGTTGAGCTGGTAATCGAACGGCAGCTTCGGTCCCTTGGCCAGCGTCGCGTAGAGGATCGCGGCATTGGGCTTGGCGAGCAGCAACCCTGTCGGATTGCCCTGGGCATCGCGCACGATCTCGCCGCCCGGCGGCTGCGGCGTGTCCTTGTCGTAGCCGACGGCGCGCAGCGCGGCGCCGTTGAGGATCGCGCGGTCGTAGAGATGCAGCAGGAACACCGGCGTCTCCGGCGCCACGGCGTTCAGCTCATCGATCGTCGGCAGCCGCTTCTCGGCGAACTGATGCTCGGTGAAGCCGCCGACCACGCGGACCCATTGCGGCGGCGGCGTGATCGCGACCTGCGCCTTCAGCATCGCCATCGCGTCGGCGAGCGAGCGCACGCCGTCCCAGCGCAGCTCCATGTTAAAATTGAGCCCGCCGCGGATGATATGCAGGTGATTATCGATCAGCCCCGGCAGCACACGCCGGCCCCTGAGATCGATCACCTGCGTCTGCGGGCCGGCGAGCTTCATGACGTCCTGCGCATGACCGACGGCGGTGAACAAGCCATCCTTGATCGCCACCGCATCCGCCTGCGGATTGGAGCGGTCGAGCGTCGTGAACAGGCCGCGATGCAGGATGAGATCGGGATGGTCGCTCATGAGGCCTTCTCGTCTGGCGCAGGAGAGTTCGTGGTCTCTGCCCGGCCGTGATGGCCGGGCAGCAGGCCGAAGATGTGCGTGGCGCAGGCCGCCTTCTGCCAGGCCGCAGCAAGGCTGCTGCCGTTCAGGAGCTGCCGGCCCACGGGAATCACCTGCTCTCCGACGAGGATGCCGAGTAGGCCGACCAGCGCCACCAGAGGCGGCGCCGGCGAGCGGACGTGAAGCAGGCTGTAGATCACGCCGACCAGAAGCCCTGCCCCGAGCGAGAACAGATAGATCTTCATCGGATGATTCAGGCCGCCTTGGTGCCGCCCTCGGAGGCGTGCTCGCCGAGCGCCCATTTCGAGAAGCGGATCTGGATGCCGTAGGGCGAATGCGCCTTGAGGATCTCCATCATGCCGTCATAGGTTTCGGCGCGCGCCCAATCCTGCTGCAGCTCGAAGGCGAACTGGCACGAGGTGATCGGCACCGCGCCGGCCTGCACCGCACGATCCATCGCGCGGTTGTGCGCCTCCAGCGACAGATCGCCGCACGCATCGGCCGGGATGTAGACCTCGTAGCCCTCGCGCAGCATGTCGAGCGTCGGAAACAGCACGCAGGCCTCGGTCCAGAGTCCAGCGATGATGAACTTCTTGCGCCCCGTGGCGGCGACCTGCTTGCGGAAGCCGGCGTCGAGCCAGGAGTTCATCGCCGTGCGGTCGACGATGTCATGCTCCGGAAACAGCTCGGTCACCTCGGGCATGAACGGGCCCGAGAACGAATCCTTGGCGACCGTGGTGAGCACGGTCGGGATCTTGAACAGCTTGGCCGCCTTGGCGACGATCTGGATGTTGTTGAACACGCCGAGACGGTCGTGCGACTGCACGCCCTGATACATCGCAGGCTGATAGTCGATCAGCGCCACCGCGCAGTTCTGCGGGGTGAGCATTTCGAGCTTGGACATGTGGTTCTCCTCGAGAAGTGGATGATTGGATCAGGCCAGGGAGGCACGCGGCGCCACGGGGGCGAACCGCCGCCATGAGACGATGCCGAGGCCAATGAACAGCAAGAGCGTGACGATCTGAGCAGCCGCAAACGGCGGTTCGCTCTGGGTCGGCGCCAGCGCGTTGAGCACGCCGATCTTCTGGAACGACTGCACGATCGCGACGAAGACGTTGAGATAGAGCGAGAGCATCGCAGTGACGACGTAGACGCGTCGCCACCATCCCGACAGTGCGAACACGTAGAGCGCGGCAGCGGCCGCAATGAGCAGCGCGAGCAGGATGATGCCGATGATCCGCGGCGGATCGAGGCCGAAGGGCGGCAGCGGAAAGCCGGTCACGCCGGTGAGGAAGGTCGTAAGCAGGAACAACGCCGCCCAGACCGCCAGATGGCGGCCCGCCAGCAGGCCGGCGAGCATGATGAGCCCGGTCGCAATTCCAATCAGGCTCAGCACCACGTGAATCTGAAGAAACAGAGTCGTCGGAATTCCCAAAGTCATGACCACCTCCCCTCATCAGCCCTTGATGAAAGCCAGCAGGTCGGCGTTGATGGTGGCGGCCTCGGTGGTCGGCATGCCGTGGGGAAAGGCCTTGTAGGTCTTCAAGGTGCCGTTCTTGAGCAGCTTGGCCGACAGCGGCGCGGAATCGGCGTAAGGCACGATCTGGTCGTCCTCACTGTGCATCACCAGCACCGGTAGCGAGAGCTTCTTCAGATCCTCGGTGAAGTCGGTCTGCGAGAACGCGACCACGCCGTCATAATGCGCCTTGGCGCTGCCCATCATGCCCTGCCGCCACCAGTTCTGGATAACGGCCTCGGATGGTTTGGCGTCCGGCTTGTTGAAACCGTAGAACGGGCCGGCGGCGACGTCGCGATAGAATTCGGCGCGACGGGTCGCGACCTGGGTCTGGAAGTCGTCGAACACCGATTTTGGCAGACCACCGGGATTGGCCGCCGTTTGCACCATCAGCGGCGGCACCGCGGCGATGATCGCGGCCTTGGCGGCGCGGCTCTCGCCGTGGCGCGCCAGATAATGCACGACCTCGCCGCCGCCGGTCGAATGGCCGACATGGATGGCGTTCTTGAGGTCCAGCTGCGCAGTCAGCGCCGCGAGATCGTCGGCGTAGTGATCCATGTCGTGGCCGTCGGACACCTGGGCGGAGCGGCCGTGGCCGCGCCGGTCATGGGCGACGACGCGGAAGCCGTGATTGAGGAAGAACATCATCTGGGCGTCCCAATCATCCGACGACAGCGGCCAGCCATGGCTGAACACGATCGGCTGACCGGCGCCCCAATCCTTGTAGTAAATCTCTGTGCCGTCGTTGGTTTTCAGAACGGGCATGATTTTCTCCTGGATGGGGTGACGCGGCCGCACGACGAATTTCGTATCGCGATCGCCGATGTCAGGTGCTATGCAGCCTCATGTGCACCTGCACAATGATCCGAGGATGCCAAAGCACTGGCTCCAGAAGCCATGGAGTAGGCCAAGGGAATGGCGCAGCCGCTTCGAACGACCTCATCAGCCTGGATGCGTGGCGTCGCGACCATGCTCACTGGTCAGGGACTCGATGCGGCCGCGCTGTTTGCGGAGGTCGACCTGTCGATCGCCGATCTCGACGATTGCGATCATCGCTGGCCGACCGAGGCGCTGAGCCGATTGTGGGTGCTGGCGGCGGAGCGGTCGGGCAATCCGGACATCGGACTGGCCAAGCGCGACGCGCCGCGGCCCGATCACTACGGCGTCGCCGGCTATGCGATGATGTCGAGCCCCGATCTGAAGACCGGGCTGGCCCGCCTGATCCGCTACATGTGTCTCGTCAGCGACGCGGTGACCATCACGCTCGAACCCGGCCAGGGGGGCCACTGGGTGCGCACCGACGTGTTCGGCGGTGAATGTCCCATTCCACGGCAGCGCTACGACTATGGCGTCGTCAACCTGCTCAATCTGTGCCGCTGGATGCTCGACCGGCGGCTGACGCCGCTCGCCACCCGCTTCACGCATCCGGTGCCGCTGTCGATCGCGGCGTACAACGAAGCCTTCCAGTCACCGCTCGAATTCGACGCGCCATTCAACGGCTTCCTGGTGTCGGACCAGGATCTCGCCTGCAAGCTGACGACCTCCGCGCCCGAGCTCATCGCCATTCACGATCGCATCGCCGACGAGGCGCTGGAGCGGCTGGTCAGGAACGATACGACGCATCGCGCGCGGTCGGCGATCGCCAAGCTGCTGCCCGACGGCAGCCCGCTGCGATCGGCGATCGCAGCCGAGCTCGGCTTGAGCGACCGCACCTTCCAGCGCCGGCTGGCCGACGAGGGCATCTCCTTCAGCGATCTCGTCGATGATGTCAGGCGCGAGCTGGCGCAACGCTACCTCGCCGATTCCCGCATGACGATCACCGACATCGGCTATCTGCTCGGCTATGCCGACCAGAGCACGTTCTTCCGCGCCTCCAACCGCTGGTTCGGCGAGTCGCCGGGCGAATATCGCAGCCGCGTGCTGAATGGATATCAGCGGGAGACCGTGCTCGCGCGCGGCAGCTGAGCCGGCGCCGCGCGTCGTTGCAGACGGCTTAGAACATGCCGTTCGAATTGGCCGACTGTTCGGGGATCGGCTGCACCGAATCCCAATGCTCCTCGATCTTGCCGTCCTTCAAACGAAAGATATCGACGATCGCATTGCCGCGGGTGCCGGGCTCGCGGATGGCATGCACGCGCAGGATGACGAAGTCGCCGTCGACCAGCACCTTCGTGATCTCGCTATGAGACTGCGGGAATTTGACCTTCAGGAATTCGACGAACTTGCGGAATCCCTCCGGGCCGTCCTCGGCATTCGGATTATGCTGAATGTAGGTGCCGAGATATTTCGAGGCCGCGGCGAAGTCCTTGCGGTTGAGACCCTGCTCATAGAAGTCGAGCACGATCTGCTTGTTGCGCTCCTCCTCGGCCGAATGAGCGCGCTCGGCCAGCGCGGGTGTCGCAACAAGACCGGCGAACGCAACAGCCAGAGCCCCGACGATAGGTGTCCTCATTCAACGCCCCCGATGCCAATTGCCGCCCGTGATGATCGACGGCACGTCTCACCTAGCATGACCGGCCACTCTCACGCGGATCGACCGCGCGCCGCGGCCTCAAAACCGTGTGACCTCAATAGAACCGATAGAGATGATGCACCGGGCCGTGGCCGCGGCCCACCGTGAAGCGGTCGGCGGCCGCAATCGCGCCGGAGATGAAGGCCTTGGCGTTGCGCACGGCGGTCTCCAGATCCTCGCCCTTCGCGAGCCCCGCGGCGACCGCCGATGACAGCGAGCAGCCGGTGCCGTGCGTGTTCTTCGTGCCGACGCGCGGCGCCGGCAGCGGGATGCTCCTATCGGACGTGATCAGGTGATCGGTGCTTTCGGCGCCCTGCCCATGTCCGCCCTTGATCAGCACCGCCGGACAGCCGAGCGCGAGCAAGCGGCGGCCCTGCGCGGCAATCGCTTCGTCGGTCTCGGCAACCGGCTCGCCGAGCAGCGCGGCCGCTTCCGGCAGGTTTGGCGTGATCAGCGACGCCTGCGGGATGAGCCGGCTGCGCAGCGCCTCGATCGCGTCCTCCGGCAACAGCCGCGCCCCGGAGGTTGCCACCATCACCGGATCGAGCACGATGTGCGCGGGGCGCCAGCGCGCCAGGCTGGCGGCGATGGCGTCGGCAATCGGCCCCTGCGCCACCATGCCGATCTTGACCGCGCCGACGGCGAGATCGTCGAACACGGCGTCGATCTGCGCGGCGACGAAATCGGGCGGCACCAGATGCACGCCGGTGACACCCCGGGTGTTCTGCGCGGTCAGCGCCGTCAGCACCGAGGCACCATAAACCGACAGCGCGGCGAAGGTCTTCAGATCGGCCTGAATGCCGGCTCCTCCCGAGGAATCCGAGCCGGCGATGGTGAGGGCTATGGGCGTGCTCATCCGCCATTCCTAGCGCGGGGCGGCCGCGCCCGGCAAGCAGACCCGGGCCCCCAGAATGCGGCTCGACTTCGCCCGAAAACGCTATATTGAGGCTTGAAACGTCTTCCGGAGACCGCCCGCCATGGTTCCTTTCTTCGTCCAGATCAAGTGCAAGCTCGGCCAGTCCTACGTCGTCGCCAATGCGCTGGCCGAGGCCGAAATCGCCTCCGAGATCTACTCGACGGCCGGAAACTACGACCTCCTGGTGAAGTTCTACGTCGACAACGAGACCGATATCGGCCACTTCGTGAACGAGAAGGTCCAGGTCCTGCCGGGCATCCAGGACACCCACACCATCATCACCTTCAAGGCCTTCGGCGCCACCTAGCCGGCTGCAAGCGTCACCGCGCGCCCGAATGAGAAAGGCGCCCGCCGTGACCGACGGGCGCCGAAATCCTCAAAAGGACACAAGCATGATTTCGTCATGAAAGACGGTGAGCGAGCCCGCCCCCGCCTCACGCCAAGGATTGCCGCGGTCCAGGGAAGCCGGCCCCTTCGATCGCGAGGGGAAACGGGGGGACCATCGAACGGCCCGGCTTTCCTTTGCGGCAACTTGGCGATAGGCGTCCTATAACGTGTGCATCGCACATCGGGTCAAGGCGGACGCGCACCGCGATACGATCGATCAAGAAGTTGAGACGAAAGCTCAAGACAGTCTGTGACTTCAGTGACGCGTGAGATGAAAGCTGTATCGTCCCTGCTGCCGAGCTATGGCTTCTCGGCCGAGCAGATGGACACCGAGACCAACATCGCGGCCTGGCGCGAGGCGACCTCGACGTTCTTTGACGTCGATGAGTTCGCTGCCGAAGCTGCGCCGTTCAGGGCCGACGTGCTGTCCTATGCGCTCGGCTCGGTCCTGCTCGGATCGGCGCGCGCCGGTGGCCAGCGCTTCCGGCGGTCGGCCGAGACGATCGCGCGCAGCGGCGTCGATCATGTCATCGTGCAGCTCTATGTGACCGGCGGATATGAGGGCGTCGCCGGCCACCGTGCCATCAAGGTCGAAGCCGGCGATCTCTGCGTGCTCGATCTCGCCCAGACACTCGAGACGCGCGCGAGCGCGTTCGAGAATGTCACCCTGGTCGTCCCCCGTCCGATGTTCGACGCGCGCCTGCTGCAAGTCGACGATCTGCACGGGCTGGTGCTGCCGCGCGGCGGCGCGATGGCGCCGCTCCTGGCGCGACACTTCGGCGCACTGCTCGACTGCGCGCCACGGATGAGCTTCGACGAATGCCAGGCCGTGGTCGAGGGCACGATCTCCCTGATCTCGGCCTGCCTGCGCGGCGAGCTGGAGCGCCGCGATGCGGACCGCGGCGCGACGGCCGATCCCTCGCTGCTGCGCATCCGGCAGTATATCGAAGCCCGGCTGGCGAGCCCCGAGCTCAGCGCCGACGCCGTGGCGCTGCATTTCGGACTGTCGCGAGCGTCGCTGTATCGGCTGTTCGCGCCCATCGGCGGCATCGCCGACTACATCCGGAGCCGGCGCCTGCACCGAGCCTTCTTCGATCTGGCCGCGACCGGATCGCGCAGCGTGCGCGTCAGCGAGGTGGCGCGACGCTGGCAGCTCGGCACCGATGCGCATTTCACCCGGCTGTTCAAGACCGCCTACGGCATCACGCCGAGCGCGGCGCGCGAGGCGGCCATGCTCGGCCCGCCGCAGCTGTCGGCCCGGACGGATGCGGAGCCGGCCTCGCCGCTCAGCCGTTGGATGCGAGGGATAGCAGCGCCCCGGACCGGGGAATGAGCGCGACAACCGCGGCCGAGCGCGCATCACGCTCCACGTCATCGGCCTGCTCGACAGCCTTCTCAGCAGCCTCCGGCTCGGGCGCGGCGCGCGAAATCTCCAGATGCTTCTCGAGCTGTTCGACCGGCATCGGCCGGCCGAGTAAATAGCCCTGAGCGAAGTTGACACCGAGCTCGCACAGATGCGCGAGCTGCTCCTCGGTCTCGACGCCTTCGGCGGTGATGTGGATGCCGAGCCCGCGCGCCAGGGTCACCACCGAGGAGATGACCGCCGCGCTCTCGTCACGCACGGACAGATTGGCGACGAAGGACTTGTCGATCTTGATCTTGTTGAAGGGGAAGGCTGTCAGCGAGCGCAGCGAGGAATAGCCGGTGCCGAAATCGTCGAGCGCGAGCGAAATGCCGAGGCCCTTCAGCCGGTCGATGAAGCTCTCGTTCTCGGCCGCGCGTTCCAGCAGCACGGATTCGGTAATCTCGATCTCGAGCCGCTTCGGATCGAGACCCGAACGCGACAGCGCTGACTGAATCACGTCGAACAGTTCCGCCTGCTTGAACTGCACCGGCGACAGATTGACCGCGACCTTGACGTCGTCGGGCCAGGCTGTCGCGTCGTCGCAGACCCTGCCAATGATCCACTCGCCGAGCGGCACGATCAGGCCGGTCGATTCCGCGAGCGGGATGAACTTGTCCGGAGGCACCAGGCCCTTGACCGGATGGCGCCAGCGCACCAGCGCCTCGACGCCGCGGCGTTCGCGGGTCTCGGCGTCGTAGAACGGCTGATAGTGGACTTCGAACTGGCACTGCGCGATGGCGTCGCGCAGATCGCCCTCGAGCGTGTTGCGCGCCTCGAGCTCGGCCGACATGACATCGTCATACAGCGTGTAGCAGCTGCGGCCCGCGGATTTCGAACGGTAGAGCGCGAGGTCGGCCTTCTTGAGCAGGTGCTCCTGGTCGCGGCCGTGCTGCGGAGCGAGCGAAATGCCGATGCTGGTGCCGATCTCGACCCGCTGCCCGCCGATCTGGAACGGTTCGGCGATCAACCGCGTGATGCGCTGCGCCAGCTCGATCGCGGCGGTCCGCTGGTCGTCGAAGCCGGCCTGGATCACAGCGAACTCGTCGCCGCCGAGCCGGGCCAGCACGTCCTCGTCGCGCAGCTGCGAGCGCAGCCGTTGCGCGACCTGCATCAGCAGCTCGTCGCCCGCGCCATGGCCGAGCGAGTCGTTGACGTTCTTGAAGCGGTCGAGATCGAGCAGGAAGACGGTGAAGCGGCCGTTCTTGTCGTCGTTGATGCGCTCCATCTCCTCGAGGAAGAAAGCCCGGTTGGCGAGCCCGGTCAACGCATCGGTCTGCGCCAGCTCGAGCACGCGGCGGTTGGCGAGCGCCAGTTGCTGCGCATTGCGGCTCGACAGCGCCAGATACACCGCGAGGAAGATCGTGGTCGCCATGCCGGCGGCGTAGAGCGCCAGCGCGCGATTGTGGCTGGCCATCAGGCCGCCACCGGCGGGCGCGGCCTGAAACACCCAGTCGGCGTCCCCGATGCGCAACGTCGTGGACCAGATGTTGGGATCGCTGGGCCAGCGCTGCGGGTCGACACCGGAGGCATTGATGACGCGCTCCGGCGGCAGCAGGTTGATCTGCAGCGCCGGGCTGTTGGGATTGCTCGCACGCACCGACTGCAGCAGCGTCGGCAGATCGAACACGCCGACGATGAAGCCGGAGAGGTTGCGGCGGCGGTCAGCGACCGTCGTCCGCGACGTCCCCTTGGCGTAAACGGGGATGCCGATCATGACGGCGTTGTTGCGCTCGTTCTGATTGATCAGGTTTTGGCGCGTGCGCAGCGCGCCGATCATGTCGTAGTCGCGCGACTGCTCCAGCACCGCGCGATGATCGGGAATGCTCCAATAGTCGAGCCCGTAGACGGGCGAGGTCTTTGCTTCGGTCGAGAAGTAGACCGGATAATACTCATCATTCTCCGGTGCGACCGTGCCGTCCGGATAGGACTTGATGCGGAAGGCCGGAACGCCGTCGGTGATCGCGGCGGCTTCGTACTCGCCGCGCTCCTTGCGCTTGATCCGCGGCAGCCAGGCGAGACGCAGCATGCCGCGATGCGCTTCGAACAGGCGCGCGCTGAACGTCTGGTACTCGCTGCGGGTGATGTCGTCGTTGGCGGATTCGAAGCGGGTGCGCAGCGCGGTCAGCCGGCTGACATATTCGTTGACGCCGTTCTGGACCAGGATTGCTTGGGCCTCGGCGACGCCTTCGAAATCGGTGCGCGCCAGCCGGTTCTCCCAGCGGCCGACGGCGACGGTCCCGGCGACCGACAGAATGACGCCGACGCAAGCGGCGATGATGGCGGGACGATAGAGCCGGTAGCGAGATAGCGACTCGCGCAGCTTCTCCCGCCCGCTACCGATGCGAGCGCCATCACGTTCCTGCAGCGTCGGTGCGCTGTACTCTTCAACCTGCAATATGGCCCCCGCCTAACGGCTGCCCCTCACGACGTATCGGGCATGGTCAACCGGCTAAGTTAAGGACGGTCAAAGATGATCAGTGGTGGAGTACCGGAAACCCTGGCTTGGTTAACGGCTCACTTTTGCGGACCGCGTAAAACGCGATCAAGCCGGCGGTACGTCTTTAGCGAGGTCTTCATTCAACGCGTGTAGGCTCGATCTCATCAAGCGCACCCGTGCATCGAAGATCGCAATGAACTGGTTCTCAAGCTTCCGGACATCCCTTGTCCTCATCCTGCTCGCGGGACTGCTTCCGCTCGGGTCTGCGCGCGCCGACGAGCTCGGCGTCACCAATGATTCGATCCTGTTCGGGCAGGTTGCGGCGCTGGAGGGTCCGTCGGCTGCGCTCGGTCAGGCGGCGCGCCAGGGGCTGCTGGCGGCGTTCAGCGAGCTCAACGCCAAGGGCGGCGTCTATGGCCGTCGGCTGAAGCTCGCGAGCCGCAACGACGGCTACGATCCCGACCGCTCCGTGGTCGAGACCATCAAGCTGATCTACGAGGACAAGGTGTTCGCATTGATCGGCGCCGTCGGCACGCCGACCGCGATGGCCACCGCGCCGATCGCGGCCTCGAACGACGTGCCGTTCATCGGTCCGGTGTCCGGCGCCGAATTCCTGCGCACGCCTGATTTTCAGAACATCGTCAACATTCGCGCGAGCTACGCGGCCGAGGCGGAAGCTTCGATCAAGCACCTCACCGAAGACCTGCGTCTGACGCGCATCGCCATCTTCTATCAGGATGACGCGTTTGGCCGCGACGTGCTGGCGGGCGTGAAGACCCATCTCGACAAACGCGGCCTGGAGCTGGCCGCCGAAGGCACCTTCGAGCGCAATACGCGCGCCGTCGGCGCGGCGCTCAAGGTGATCCGCCGTGCCGAGCCGGAGGCCGTCATCCTCGTCGGCACCTACGGGCCATGCGCCGAGTTCATCAAGATGGCGCACCGGAGCGGCTTCAACCCGACCTTCTCGGCCGTGTCCTTCGTCGGCGGCAACGCGCTCGCCAAGGAGCTCGGCTCGGAAGGGCGTGGCGTCATCGTCTCCGAGGTGGTGCCCTTCCCGTGGGACACCGATCGCCGGATCGTCGCCGACTATCAGGCGGCGATGAAGGAGCTCGATCCGAGCCAGACACCCGACTTCATCGGGCTCGAAGGCTACATTACCGGGCGTCTTGTGGCGCGCGCGCTGGCGATGACCGGGCCCAATCCGACCCGCGCCGAGCTGCTGCGGATCATCAACGATGTGGGACAGTTCGACATCGGTGGTCTCGTCGTCAGCTTCGGCAGCGCACGCAAGGATAATCCGCCGCCGGTGTCGCTGGTGGTGATTCAGAGCGACGGCAGCTTCAAGCCGATCTGACCACGCCTCAGCTCGCAGGTTTAGCTCGAAGGCTCGCTCGAAGATTTAGCTAAGATTTCTTGGGCTTCGGCGGGCCTTCGACCGGCGGCAGCGATTTCAGATAGATCGCCATCGCCTTGCGATCCTCCGGCGTCAGCTGCGAGGTGTTGCGGATGACGCGCGCCATCGAGCCGCCGGCGCTGTCGCCGTCCGGCAATTGCCCGGTCTCCAGGAAATAGCTGATGTCGCTCTCGCTCCAGTCCGCGAGGCCCTTCTGGGTGATGTTCGGAACGAAGCCGTGACCTTCCGGATCGGGACCGCCAGCGAGCCGCTGTGCCGTCTTGATGCCGCCTAGCAGGTTGCGCGGGCTGTGACACTCGGCGCAATGACCAAGCGTGTTGACCAGATAGGCGCCGCGATTCCACTCCGCCGAGCGCGAGGCGTCGGCGACGAACGGCTTGTCGTCGAAGAACAGCAGCTTCCAGACGCCGACGGTGCGACGGATGTTGAACGGGAAAGGCAGATCGTGCGGGCGCGAGGCGCCGCTCACCGGGGGCAGCGTCTTCATGTAGGCGAAGAGATCCCTGACGTCGTCGACCTTCGCGCCGGCATAGGACGTATAGGGAAACGCCGGATAATAATGGCCGCCGCCGGGCGACACGCCGCGCAGGACGGCATTGACGAAGTCGGCCTCGCTCCAGCGCCCGATGCCGTCGGTCGGATCGGGCGAGATGTTGGGCGCGTAGAAGGTGCCGAACGGCGATTCCAGCGGCAGACCGCCGCCGAGCTTCAAACGATCCGGCTGGTTCGGCACCTGATGGCACGACGCGCAGCCACCGATGTTGAAGATCTCCTGGCCGTTGGCCATATCGGGCGCCCGAGCCGCGGCCGCAAGCGCGATCGTCGAGGGTTGTGTCAACCACCAGAATACCGAGAGACCGGCGACGCCGAGCACACACAAAGCAAGCAGGAGGCGGCGTAGCATGGTGGCTCCGTCACTGCGGGAAGGATGAGATCGATCCGGAGACTCTCGGATGCGGCCGGGAGAATAAGACGCCTGCGCCGGACAAACAAACGGGGGCGAACGCGTGGCCGCGTCCGCCCCCTCAAACTTGCGTCAGATCAGCTGTTCTTGAGACGGAAGGTCTCGTGGCAGCCGCCGCATTCCTTGCCGATCCCCGGCGCGGTCGCCTTCAGGCTGTCGAGATCCTTGATCTTGGCCTTGGCCTCGGTGACGACCTTGGCGAAGCTGTCGATCTTGGCCTTGAAGCCGGCCTGGTCTTCCCAGATCTTCGGCGACGGGCCGTAGTCGCCCTCGAACTTCGCGCCCTTCAGGCTCGCCGGATACATCGTCGGCAGCTTCTTGGCGGTGTCCTCGAGCTGCGCCAGAGCGGCATTGACGGCGGCCTGGTCATACGGCTTCTCGCCCTTGACCATGGCGATCAGGACACCGCCGAGATTCTTGGCGTTCGCCTTCATGATGTCCTGGCTCTGCTTGACCAGATTGTCCTCTGCCATCACGGCGCCGGCCCCCAGCAGCAGCGCTGCTGCTGCCACCACGACAGTCCGCTTCATCAATTCGCTCCTTTGTTGTCACAATCCCGCCCAGCCCACCTGGACGGGTCGCGCCTGGTTGGTCAACCCCTCAGTCGGCGGGTTATTCCGCAATTGAGGCGGTTATCCGAGAGTGTTTGGGAAACAGTATTCAGAGACTGTGACGGCGGTGCTGCTCCCGGATCGCGATCCAGACCCGCTCGGGCGTCGCCGGCATGTCGATGTGGTCGATCTTGTACTCACGCCACAGCGCCTCGACGACGGCGTTGACCACCGCCGGACAGGAGCCGATCGCGCCCGCCTCGCCCGCGCCCTTGACGCCCATCGGATTGGTCTTGCAGGGCACGTTGTGGGTCTCGAAGGTGAAGGACGGCGCGTCCGCGGCGCGCGGCAGCGCGTAGTCCATGTAGCTGCCGGTGACAAGCTGCGCATCCGAGTTGCTGTAGACCACCTGCTCCATCAACGCCTGACCGATGCCCTGCACCGCGCCGCCATGCACCTGGCCGGCGAGCAGCAGCGGGTTCAGCGTCACGCCAAAATCGTCGACGATCACGTAGTTCACGATTCTGATAATGCCGGTGGCCGGATCGAGCTCGATCTCAGCGACATGCGTGCCGTTCGGATAGGTGCCGTCGGCGCTGGCGAAGGTGGCGCTGCCGTTGAGCTTGGCCGGATCGACGCCGGGCCGCTTGGCGAGATCGGCGAAGGTGATCGACCGGTCGGTGCCGGCGACGCGGATCACGCCGTCGGCGATCTCGAGGTCGCCCAAGCCCGCTTCGAGCGCTTCGGCCGCGATCTGCTTGAGCTTATCGCCGAGCTCATGGGTGGCGCGCTGCACGCTGACGCCGCCCGAGGGAATCGAAGCCGAGCCGCCGGTGCCGAGCCCCGTCGGAACCTGCGCGGTGTCGCCCTGGTGGATGTGCACGCGCTCCGGCGGCAGGCCGAACTGCTCGGCGACGATCTGGGCATAGGCCGTCTGATGACCCTGCCCGCTCGACTGCGTGCCGATCAGGATCGTCACATCGCCATTGGGATCGAGCTTCACATGGGCGGTCTCCTCGCCCATCGTGCCGCAGACCTCGACATAGCTGGCCAGCCCGATGCCGCGGACGAGGCCATTCTTCTTGGCGGCCTTGGCGCGCTTGGAAAAATCTTTCCACTCGGCGATCTCCATGGCGCGCTTGAGATGCGCGTTGAAGTCGCCGGAATCGTACACCTTGCCGGTCGCAGTCTTGTAAGGCAGCGCGCGCGGCGGGATGAAGTTCTTGCGCCGGATGGCATCGACCGACATGTCGAGCTTGCGCGCGCAGGCATCGACGAGACGCTCGACGACATAGGCGGCCTCCGGCCTGCCGGCGCCGCGATAGGCATCGACCGGCACGGTATGGGTGAAGATCGTGCGCACCCGGCAGTGGAATTTCTGGATGTCGTAGAGGCCCGGCAGCATGCCGGCGCCGCCATGCGGGATGTAGGGCGCAAACGTCGACAGATAGGCGCCCATGTCGCCCATCAGGTCGACGTCCATCGCGAGGAACTTGCCGTCCTCGGCGAGCGCCATCCTCGCTGTCGTGACGTTGTCGCGGCCCTGCGCGTCGCCCATGAAATGCTCGGAGCGGTCGGCGGCCCAGCGCACCGACTTGCGCAGCCGCTGCGCTGCCACGGCGACCAGCGCATATTCCCGGTACGGAAACAGCTTCGTGCCGAAGCCGCCGCCGACATCCGGGCAGATCACCCGCATCTTCTCGGTCGGGATCTTCAGCACGTTCTGGCAGAGGATGTCGCGCAGCCGGTGGCTGCCCTGGCTGCCGGCGGTGAGCGTCAGATGATCGCGCTTGGTGTCGTATTCGCAGACGGCGGCGCGCGTCTCCATGAAGCTCGCGACCACGCGCGGATTGACGATGCGGATCTCGGCGACCGCGTGAGCTTTCGCAAATGCCGCCTCGGTCGCGGCCTTGTCGCCGATCGAGACGTCGAACAGCACGTTGCCCTTGTGATCCGGCCAGACCTGCGGCGCGCCCGGCTTGATCGCATTCACGACGCCGGTGACCGCCGGCAAGGTCGTCCATTCGACCTTGATTGCCTCGAGCGCGTCGCGCGCGTGATCGAGCGTGTCGGCCACGACGAAGGCCACGGCGTCGCCGACATGGCGCACCTCGTCCTTGGCCAGGATCGGATAAGGCGGCGCGGTGAAGGGATCGGTCTCGAGGTTGAACAGGCACGGCAGGCCGCCGAGTTCCGCAGTGTCCTCGGCGGTGAGGATCAGCGCCACGCCCGGCAGCAGCCGCGCTGCGGACACGTCGATGGTGAACTTGGCATGGGCCTGCGGCGAGCGCAGCACGAGGGCATGCAGGGCGGCGGATGGCGCGAGATCGTCGGTATAGCGGCCCTTGCCGCGAATCAGCGCGTCATCCTCTTTCCGGAGAACGCTTTGTCCCATACCGAACTTGATTGGAGCTGCCATCTGGTTTCACGTCCCACTTCGTTTTGGCGATGTTGGCGCCATATTGCAGCGGAACGAGGCCTCGCGCAAACGGCAACTCCGCCGCAGGGGGACACGATCGGTCAACTCTCGTCGGGTCAACGCGCGGCCAGCGGGTCATATTATGTTGCGCCGCAATCATGCCGCTCCGGAGACGCATCGGCCCCGGAGCCACCCTTGTCCGCCATCAATGATGCGCGTGCCCCGCCTTGGCGCCGTCCGGCTGGCCATCGGGGGCCTGCGCGCCGACGCCGAGCACGTCGAGCAGCACGGCCATCTTGCCGGCGCGCTCGAATTGCAGCGTCACCGCGACCGACCTGCCCTCAACCAGCGGCGCCTTGAGGCCGGTCAGCATCAGGTGCGTGCCGCCGGAGGTCAGCGCGACCGTCTGTCCCGGTGGCAGCACAAGCCCCTGCTCGATCGGCCGCATCACCATGACGCCGTCGCGCGTCGACATCTCGTGGATCTCGACCGTATCGGCGATATCGGCGCTGGCCGCGATCAGACGGTCTGGCTCGCGGCCCGTATTGGTGAGCGTGATAAAGCCGGCGCCGACCTTGGCGCCGCCCGGCGTCGCGCGGCTCCAGCCCGAGGACACCATGATGTCGGCCTTGGCGACACCGCGTGGCGTCGGCTCTGCCGCCGTCAGCCGCAAGAGCGGCGCAGGATATTTCAGCGCATGCGGATCCTGGCCGGGCGCGGCGATCTCGACCCATTTTGCCGTGCCCTTCTCGCAATCCTGAATCGCCGGAATGGGAAGGACATCGCCGGACTTGAACGTATCTGCGACGAAGCCGGTGAAGGTGAACTCGTCGTAGAAGCCGTCCTCCAGCCGCCCGCTCCAGCTGATCTCCTTGACCCCTTCGCTGAGGTCGGCGCCATGCATGAAATGATAGGCCCGCGCATAGGCGCCCTTCTTCACCTCGATGGTCCAGCCCGGCTTCGGCATCGGCTTGATCGCAATCAGTCCCTCCGGAACCGGCACGGTCAGCCGCACCGTGGCGGATCCCTCGCAGCCATGCGGCACAGCGAGCACCGCTTTGAAGGTCTTGCCGATGCGCGCCTCGGGCTTGTCGAGAACGACATGCGCGCGCGCCGCGCCGCCGCTGAATGCGACCGACAGGGCGGCGAGAGCGAACAGGATGGATTTCACGACGGATGTCCTCTGGGTGTGGTGCAAACGAATGGTGCGACCGCGCATCATGCGCCTCCTCACAATTTGTAGCGCAGGCCGGCATAGACGCCGCGGCCGTTGCCGGGATTGAACAGGGTCGAAGTCGGCGTTGCGCGATCGATGATGCTGGTGGTCGCGATGTACGCCTTGTTGGCGAGGTTGCGGCCTTCGAGATAGGCCGAGAAGTTCTTGCCGTCGTCGTAGGTCGCCTTCATGCCCCACAGCAGGTAGGAATCCGTGCTGAGCGTATTGGCGCTGTCGACGAAATAAGCCTGCGGCACCCATTCGACGTTCGGCCCGAACGCGAAGCCGGCGGGATGCTTGTACAAAAGCTCCGCGCGCAGGAAATGCGGCGGCGCGCCCGGTAGCCGGTTGTTGCCCCAGGTCGCATCGTTGCTGTAGCGGAAGTCGCTGTAGGTGTAGGAGAGATCGAGCCAGACGCGGTCGGGCGTGTCGCTCTTGACGGCGAGCCCCTTGAGCAGGCTGAAGCCGAGGCCGGCCTCGACGCCCTGGTGCATGGTCTTGTCAGCGTTGGTGACGTTGCAATTGCCGAACGACGAGTAGAAGCACTGCAGTTCGTTGCGGATGTCGGCGTGATACAGCGCGAAGTCCCAAGTGACGTCCGGCCGCCGGCCGCGGGTGCCGATCTCCCAGGTCGTCGCCGTCTGCGCCTTGATCTTGTAGAATGGGATGGTCGGAAAGTTCGGGTTGAGAAAGGTCGGCGCCACGTTCTCGCCGAAGCTCGGCGCCTCGCCGCTGCGTGAGACGTTGGCGAACACCTGCCAGGCCGGATCGACGTCCCAGAGCACGCCGAGCTTCGGGCTGAACAGGTCGTAGGTGGCGGTCCCCGCCGCATCGCCGTTCAGCGTAAAATTGACCTGCTGGCTGCGCACCGCATGCAGGAACTGCGCGCCGGCGATCAGCGAGACGCTCCGCAGCGCATACCAGGCATTCTCGGCATACAGCGTATAGTTCTCCGGATTCTGCACCAGCGAGGACATCTGCATGCCCTTGTTGGCGCCGATATTGACGAACTGGTTGGCATCCGTCGTGCCGTTCTGGATGTTGAGCCCAACGGTGAAACGGTTGCGATGGCCGCCGATCTCGCGATCGTCGATGGCACGCACGAAGCCGCCGTAATCGTGATAGCGGTAGTCGAGCCACTGGAAGATCGGATGCATCAGATGCCGGTCGACCGCGAACACGCCGAACTCGACATCGGTGTTGTCGAGATGGAGGGTGGACTTGTTGGCGACGCGCACCGTGTCGATGTTGCGCTGCCAGTCGTTGAGCAAATTGTTGGCCGCGGCCGTCTGCGGCGAGGTCAGCGCGCTGGTCTTGCTGACCTCGCCGGGGATGCGCTGCCGCACCGAATTGGCGTTGAGATAAAAGCGGGTCTCGAAATCGGGCGAGACCTGATAGCCGACATTGGCGCTGCCGCGCTCGGACGTGCCCCAACTGTGGTCGCGATAGCCGTCGACGCGCGAGGCGGAGCCGGTCACGAAATAGTCGGCCGCGCCGGCGACGCCGCCGGACGAGGCCTGGCCGCGGAGGAAGCCGAACGCGCCGCCATCCAGCCGGCTCTCGAACGCGGAGGCGTCACGGCCGGTGGGCGTGACGAAGTTGACGGCGCCGCCGAGCGAGTTGGCACCGTAGCGCAGCGCATTGGCGCCCTTGTAGACCTCGACATAGCGATAGGCGGTCGGGTCGATCTCCTGGAAATCACCATAGCCGTCGGCGGTGTTGATCGGGATGCCGTCGAGATAGAGCTGGGTGCCGCGCAGATGGAAGTTGCGCGAAAGGCCGGAGCCGCGAATCGACAGCCGGGTGTCGTCGCCCCATTTTGGCTGCGCGAACACGCCGGGCACGTAGTCGAGCACGTCCTTGATGGTCTGCGCCGCGCCGGTCTTGAACGCGGTATCCGGCACGACGGCGACCGCGCCCGGCGTCTGCTGGATGCGCTGGGTCGCGGTTTGCGTGTTGGGGGCGGTCCGGCTCGGCGCCGGGCCAGCAGGAACGGCAGAAGCGGCGCGCGGCTCAGCCGCCGATCTGGCCGCGCGCGTCGGCGCTGCGGACTGATCATTGCCGGCGGGCCTGGCCGCGCGCGGCGCTGCGCGCTTGGCCGGGTCGACCGTCACCATCGGCAGATTGGTTAGCTCTCGGACTTGGGTGGAAGCTTGGGAGAAACAGGGAGATGACAACGTGACAAGGCACGTCGCCGCGCAAAGCGCGGTTACGGAGCGGGACATGATGAACCTCTGGACGAACGAAACCTGATGAGAAAGGTCGATCAGGCGTTCGCGGGAGGTCCTTGCGACAGGCGGGGTTCACGGAGGCGGGAATCGCGCGCGGCCCAGGCGGCGAAGCTTTCGAGCCGCAGTTCGCTGGCGCTGCGCACGAGCAGGACGACGGCCGGCGTCGGCACCGGCGCGGCATGGGCAGAGAAGGCACAGACCGCGCAGAAGTCCTTGTGCAGGACTGCCGGGTTCGGCGCGCTGGTGCCGTGGACGGTCCCATCAGCATCGGTGCAGATCACGCCGAGATCGTTTGCGGCAGCGGCCGCCATCTGCGCCGACATCGCGCCCGCGAGCACCATCTGCAACGCGATCAGATAGGCGGCCAGAATGCCGACCGCCCTCCTCGCCCAGTTTGCAGTTTGCCGCCGTCGCGTCACGAATGGTCTCCCCCCGCCGACCATATTCGCCGCGCTGCAGTGGCGCAAGGCGTAACAGGCGCGCGGACATGATCTCATCAGTTCGCGCGTCGTGCTTTGCAGCGCGCGGTCTCAGCGGCGAACGAGCGCCTTGAGCCAGCGCAGGCCGAACAGGCCGAGAATGGCGGCGGCATAGATCACGGCGCCGATCGCGATCAGCAGGACGAGCATGACCTCGTCCTGAGCACGGCCGACAGACGTCAAATGCGGCGAAACCAGGACGGCACTTAGCCACAACGCGACCGCAAGCAGCACGCCGGTCGCCGCGAACTTCAACAGTGATGATGCGAGACGGCGATCGACGACGAGATAGCGCTTATGCACGGCGAAGCCGAGCACCAGCAGCAGATTGATCCAGGCGCCCACGGCGGTCGCGAGCGCGAGGCCGACCTGCGCCAGCGAGCCCATCAGCAGCACCTTCAGCACGACGTTGACCGTCAGCCCCGTGAGCGACGCCTTCACGGGCGTTGCCGTATCCTTGCGCGCGTAGAAGGTCGAGACCGCGCTGCGGATCATCACGAACGGAATCAGGCCGACCGCATAGGCCGCGAGCGTCGCACCGGCCGCCGCCGCATCCCCCTTGGTGAACGCGCCGCGCGCGAACATCGCCCGCGTGATGACGTCGGGCACGGCGAGGAAGGCGGCGACGAACGGCACCGAGAACAACAGCGTGAACTCGAAGGCGCGGCGCTGCTGCGCCATGGCGCCGTCATGATCGCCCGCGGTCAGCCGCCGCGACATCTCCGGCAGCAGCACCGTGCCGATGGCGATGCCGATCACGCCGATCGGCAGCTGGTTGAGGCGGTCGGCATAATACAGCGCCGAGATCGCGCCGGCGGGCAGGAACGTCGCGATGATCGTGTCGGCGAACATCGCGACTTGCGTGCCCATCGAGCCGAGCGTGGCCGGCCCCAGCGCCTTGAAGAAGGCGCGGATGTCGTCGTCGAGCTTGAGCGGCGCAAACCGCGGCAGGCCGCCGTGACGCGCGAGATCGCCAGCCAAGAGGACGTATTGCAGGAAGCCGGAGATCAGCACGCCCCACGCCGCGGCATGGCCGGCATTTGGAAAGAACGCTGCGAGCGCCAGCGTCACCATCATCGCGAGATTGAGGAAGATCGACGCCGCCGCGGCGCTGGCGAAGCGCTGCATCACGTTGAGCATGCCGCCATACAGCGTCACCAAGGTGATCAGCAGCAGATATGGAAACGTGATCCGCGTCAGCGTGATCGCGAGTTCGCGCTGCGCCGGATCATCGGTGAAGCCCGGCGCCAGGATCGTCATCGCCTGCGGCATGAACACCCAGGCGAGGATCAGCAGCACGATTTGCGAGGCCAGGAGCAGCGTGAAGATCCGGTCGGCAAACAGGCTCGCCGAGGCCAGCCCCTTCTCGCCATGGACATGCGCATAGGCCGGAACAAACGCCGCGTTGAAGGCCCCCTCCGCGAAGATCGCCCGGAAATGATTCGGCAGCCTGAACGCAATGAAGAACGCGTCCGCAATCGGCCCGGCGCCGAGGATCGCCGCCAGCATGATGTCGCGGGCAAAACCGGTGAGGCGCGACAGCAGCGTATAGCCGCCAACGGTGAAGATACGTCCGAGCATGGGGGGCTTGTAGAGGATCGGGAGCGGAGTTTGAAGCGGGGAACGCGGATTTTGCCGATGCTTGCATCGCGGCGGCCACTGACAAGCGCAGCGGCAGACAATCGACATGCGCCACACATTCGCTGTCGTCCCGGACAAGCCTTCCGACGCGACGCGGCGGCGGGCGCCGATTCGGGACCCACGCCGTGCCTTCGATGAGGCGCGCGGAACGCGCCGCCTGCCTGTTACTGACATCACGCGGTATGGGTCCCGGCGTTCGCCGAGACGACACCAGTGGCGAGGTGAGAACTGCGCTCAGCCCGTGAAATTCCGATAAAAATAATATTCTTGCGTTTTTACGGAAATCATGCTTATCTCCCCGCTATCCCGCCTCATGCAGAAGGGGCGTAGCGCGCGATCGTCACGACACGCGAGGCGGGGATGCGATGGCCGTGGGAGCTCGCAGCATGTCCTTTTGGGCGTGCGGACGAACGGGCGCCTGCGGACGGTCAAGTCGCGTGGTCCTGGCCTCCCGAAGCTGAGGTCAAGTTCGCGCCGCTGCAGATGCACGGCGTGGACGACGGTGGCCAACGAGCCGGCGCACCGGGGAGATCGCGAAGCAGCCGTGAGCCCGTCGCGCAGGGAATGCCGGATGGTCGGCTGCACCTGTGGTACCTGCCGCCTGCATTTTTTTCGCAGGCGGGCCATGGGTGAGGCCTTCACCCGGCATTCCCTGCGCCCTCTGCATGTTTGCGAGGGGCGAACTGATCGCAAGCCTCGGGCATGATGTGCCGCGAGAGTGCGCCCCTGTGTCGATCGCTGTCTGAGATGTAAATCGGAATCGAGTCACGCGGCCGTAGGGTGGGCAAAGCAGCCGCCCGCAGGGCGGTCGCGTGCCCACCGCGCATCGGCATCGGTGGTGGGGAATGGTGGGCACGGCGCGCGATGGAGCTGAGCAAACAACTCACAGCTCGGCGCGCCTTTGCCCACCCTACGGATCGTGTTGTTTGTCACGTGGATCGCCCCACCCACCGCCGTCATCCCGGACAAGCCTGCCGACGCGAACCGGCGGCGGGCGCTGATCCGGGATTCATACGCCGTGGCGGACGTGGTGGGCAAAGGGCCAATGACCAGCGTGGCCCAAACTACTTCCTGGGGGTATGGGTCCCGGCGTTCGCCGGGACGACATTGGTGTGTGGGGCTCCCGGTGGGGGCAGATCAGTTCAGCACGCGCGGCTCGCCGCGACGCGGCGAGCCGAATGGCCTGACGATCCGCAGAGCCTCAGGCCAGCGCGCCGCGCACGACGTCGATGATGCGGGCCTGCGTGGCTTCGTCAAGATAAGCGTGCATCGGCAGGCTGATGACATCAGCGGAGAGTTGCTCGCTGACCGGCAGGCCGCCGTCGGCGCTCGGGAAGATGCGATACGCGGTCTGCTGGTGCATCGACTTCGGGTAATACACCATGGTCGGGATGCCCTGCGCCTTCAGCGCGGCAGCAAACGTGTCGCGGTCGACGCCCTTGGGCAGCCGGATGGTGTATTGCGCCCACACCGAGGTGCAGCCCTCGACCAGGCGCGGCACCTTCACGACGTCGGCCAGCGCCGCGGTGTAGCGCGCGGCGACCGCATTGCGCGCTGTGATCTCGTCCTCGAAGATCCGGAGCTTCTCGATCAGCACCGCCGCCTGGATGGTGTCGAGACGCGCGGTGAGGCCGAGGCGGACGTTGTCGTATTTGTCGCTGCCGCCGCCATGGGCGCGCACGCTGCGCAGGCGCTCCAGCAGGCCGGCATCGTCGGTGAGGATGGCGCCGCCGTCGCCGAAGCAGCCGAGCGGCTTGGCCGGATAGAAGCTGGTCGCGGTGGCGAGCCCGAAGGTGCCGATGCGGCGGCCCTTGTAGCTGGCGCCGAAACCTTGGGCTGCGTCGTCGAGCACGAACAGGCCCTCGTCCGCGGCGATCGCGGCGACCGCATCGTGGTCGGCAGCCTGGCCGAACAGATCGACGGGGATCACCGCCTTCGGCTTCAGGCCGAGCCGCTTCGCGGTGGCGATGCCGCGGCGGAGCGAGGCCGGGTCGATGTTGAAGGTGTCCTCCAGCACGTCGACGAAAACAGGCGTGGCGCCGGTCAGCGCGACGGACTCGCCGGTTGCGCAGAAGGTGAAGGACGGACACAGCACCGCGTCGCCCGGGCCGATGCCCTGGGCCATCAGCACCATCAGCAGCGCGTCGGTGCCGCTGGAGCAGCTCACGGCGTATTTGGCACCGCAGAACTCGGCCAGCTCCTTCTCGAGCTGGATCACCTCGGGGCCGCCGAGAAATTGGCAATGCGCGAGCACGCGGGCCACGGCGTCATCGAGCGACTTGCCGAGCCGCTGGCGCTGCGCGGCGGTGTCGATGAACGGAATGGGCTGATGACGCAAATGCTGGTTCATGAGCTCTACAACGTTTCGAGATTGGAAATGGGTGGCGCGGATTCGCGGCTAGCCCGCCGCGCGAAGCTTGGCGGTCTCGGCCGGACGATGGCTCGAGGTCTCCAGGCACTGCGTGGCGATGGCCAGACTTGCGACGCCCTCGTCGCCGGTCACGGCCGGCGAGGTGCCGGAGCGCACCGCATGCAGGAACGCGATCAGCTCGGCGCGCAGCGGCTCGTCATGGCCGACCGGCAGATGCCGCATCGAGTAGCTGCCATCCGGCTTGAAGCCGAAGCACTCGGTGACCTGGCGGGTGAGCAGATCGCCCATGATGTACTTGCCCCGCGTCGCCACGGTGACATTGCGCGCCTTGAACGGCGTCAGCCAGTTGGTGTTGATGTGCGCGAGCACGCCGGAGGCGGTGCGGAATTGCAAGAGGGCGATGTCCTCGCGCTCGGCCACCGCGCTCGACAGCTGCGGCTGCACCTCGACGATGTCGGATTCGGTGAACCAGCGGATCAGGTCGATGTCGTGCACGGCGAGGTCGATGACGACGCCGACATTCGACATGCGCGGCGGGAACGGGCCGACGCGGGTGATCGCGATCGAGAGGATGTCCTCGCCCGCGATCGCCTTCTTGATCGCGGCGACCGCCGGGTTGAAGCGCTCGACATGTCCGATCATCAGGGTGACGCCGGCGCGATGCGCGGCCGACACGATCTCCCTGCCCTCCTCCACCGTGGAGGCGATCGGCTTCTCGACGAGGAGATGCACCTTGCGGGCGATGCAGGCGAGCGCGAGCTCATGATGCAGATGGGTCGGCGCCGCGATCGTGACGGCGTCGACGCCCTCGGCGGCGAGCTGATCGAGGCTTTCGAAGGTCTGGCAATTGGCGAGCTGGGTGACGCGATCGCGATGCGCGGGCAAGGGATCGACGACGCCGACGAGGTGGACATCGGGAAGGCCAGCCAGCACGCGGGCATGGTTGCTGCCCATCACGCCGGCTCCGATCACGCCGACCCGCAGCGCCTGCCTCAGCTCGGCCTTGTGGCCCGCCCCCTTGGAACTCATGTCGCTCGACCCCATCGATTTCACGGTTTGGCCATGACAGTTAACGAACTGCAAATCAGCCGGTCGACGCTCTCCTAGCATGTCACTTGAACCGAGGCGAACGCCGAAACCTTTTTCAGGACACGATTTGATTCAGAAAGTTACATCGGAGCAGCACGAAAACAGGAGTGTTTTGAAGGGCCTGCCCCACTGTCCTCGCGTGTGCCGCATGCCTTGTTCACGCGTTGCGACAGGCGGTGGACAGAATGCTTGACCGGCATCACGCCTGCGTGTGGGGGGGCGGCGGAGGTAACGCGAGGGATCGGCTTGCGAAGGAGGTCGTGTCACATCGCGGGAGAACGTCCATGGTCCTACGCCTCGCCTCGCTTCGCTACGCGTCTCACCTCGCCATCCTGTTCGCGTCGTTCGCGCCATGGTCGCCCTCGGCGGCCGCCGCAGCTGAGCGGCCGGTGGTGATCGAGCTGTTCACCTCGCAGGGCTGCTCGTCCTGCCCGCCGGCCAATGCCTATCTCAACGAGATGGTGCGCCAGCGCCGCGACGTGCTGCCGCTCGCCTTTCATGTCACCTATTGGGACCGGCTCGGCTGGAAGGACCCGTTCTCGCTGCCGGCAGCGACCGATCGCCAGGCGCGCTATGGCAGCCGCTTCGGCGACGGCTCCTACACACCCGAGATCGTGGTGGACGGCCTCACCAGCCATGTCGGCTCGAACCGGACCGAGATCGGACCCGCGATCGATCGCGCCAGGGGTCGGAGCGTGACGGCAGCCGCCATCAGGCTCGCGCGCAATGGCGACAAGCTGACGGTCGATATCGGCGGGGGCGAGGGCCGCGGGCGTGTCCTGCTCGTCGGGTTCGATCACCAGCATGAGACCGCGATCCGCCGCGGCGAGAATGGCGGCCGCACGCTCGAGGAGCTCAACGTGGTCCGCTCGGTGCGCGCGCTCGGCGACTGGAGCGGCGCCGCGCTGCGGCTGAGCGAGCCGATGCCCGAGGGCGAGGATGTCGCGGTGCTGCTCGAGGCGCCGGATGGCCGCATCGTCGGCGCCGCGCGCCTGTAGTCGGAGGTCAGGAGGAGGTGCAGTAACGACACCAGAACCGACGATAGCCCTCCTCGACCTTGCGTGTGTAGGTCTCGACGTTGCCGGCCTCGGAAGTGGCGGCCATGGCCGGCAGCGCCGCGCGCAGCTTCGCCAACTCCTCCGGCTGCGTGGCATGCTTCAACGCCATCGCGACATAGTCTTCGTCGTCCGCGGCCACCCAGCCGGGCAGCCCCACCGCGGTGTTGATGGCCGCGGCGGCGCGGCCCGCGGCGCTCCGCCCCAATTTGCAGATCACGGGCACGCCGGCCTGCAGCGACTCCCAGGTGCTGACCCCGCCATTCTGCGGGAACGGATCGAGCGACATGTCGATGGCTGCGAACTGCGCGATGTGCTGCTCCCGCGACGACAGGCCGAGGCAGGTGATGCGCCCCTCGGCAATCCCATGCGCGACGAAGCGCGCCACGAGTGCGTTGCGCACCAAGGAATCGTCGAGCGCGCCGTTCTTGATGACGATGCGCGAGTTCGGCAGCGCCGCCATCAGCCGCGCCCACAGCGCGAGCGCGGGATCGGAGATCTTGTCGATGCGGTTGAACACGCCGAACGTCACATGGCCGTTGCGCAGCATCGGCAGCGGCGTCGGCTGCCAGCCCTGCAGCGGGTCGGTGGTGATGACCGCGGGCAGGTCGTAGACCTGCTCGGCAAAGAGGTGACGGACATCTTCCGGCACGGTGACCGGATCGGCGAAGAAGTAGTCCATCGTCGGCAATCCCGTGCCGGTGCCGCTGCCCCAGGCCGTGACCTGGATGGGCGCCGGCTTGCGCGCGAACACCGGCAGGCGGTTGCCCGCAGAATGGCCGGACAGATCGACCAGGATGTCGACGGCGTCGGCCTCGATGCGCTCCGTCAGTTCGTCGTCGGACATCTGCCAGGCATCGACCCAGACGTCGGCGACGGCGCGGCACTGCGCCGTCATCGTGTCCTGCAGCGGCGAGCAGGAATAGCAGACGACCTTGAACGAATGGTGGTCGTGATGGCGCAGCACCGGCAGGAACACCAGCGCGGCCGAATGCGTCCGGAAGTCGGACGAGACATAGCCGATGGTGAGCCGCCGCTCCGGATCGCGCGCGCGCACCGGCGTCGGCCGCCGCGCGATCTCTGCGCCGATCCGTGTCCACCATTCGCGCCTGACCGCCTGATGCTGGGCGAAATCGGTGTCTGGCATGAAGTCGAGCAGGAAGATCTTGGCGGTGATCGCGTCCCCGAAATCAGGCTTGATCTCGAGCGCCCGCTCGAAATGCGCGAGACCCGCGGCGAGATCGCCCTGCTTGCAGAAGCATTCGCCGAGCCAGGTCCAGGCGACCTCCGACTGCGGATTTTGCTCGAGCACCTTGCGGCAGGCCTCCATCGCCGGCGCGATGTTGTCCCTGATGACGCTGAGCTGGGCAAAGCCCATCAGCGCCACGTCCTGCCGCGGATCGATCGCAAGCGCCGCCTGGAAATCGGCCATCGCGGGATCGAACCGGCCGGCCTGCTGATGCAGCCGGCCGCGCTGCGCCAGCACCTGCGCGGCGCGCGGCCGGATCGCGAGCGCGGCATCGAACGCGGCGAGCGCCGCGTTGGAATGGCGCAGAGCGATGCTGGCGAGGCCCTTGCCGAACATCGCCTCCATGTGGCGCGGGTTGAGCGACAGCGCCCGGTCGAAGCTCTGGTCGGCCTCGACGTTGCGGCCGAGCGGCAGCAGCGCCATGCCGCGATTGCAATAGGCGTCCGCGAAGTCGGGCTTGAGCGCGATCGCGCGGTCGTGCGCCGCGATCGCCTCCTCGGGCAGACCCAGCCGCATCAGCGTATTGCCGAGCCCCGTCAGCGCGACCAACAGATTGGGCTTCAGCGCGACCGCCCGCTCCTGGCACTTGCGTGCCTCCTCGTAGCGCTTGCGGTTGAACAGCGCGAGACCGAGATTGGAGAGCGCCTCGGCATGGCGCGGCTCGATCTCGACCGCCCTGGTCAGCGCCTGCTCGGCGAGATCGAGCTGGCCGCCATCGAGCGCCACCACGCCGAGCAGATGCAGCGTGTCGAAATGGTGAGGGAGCAGCGCCAGGATCCGGCTGCAGATCGCCTGCGCCTCGGCCAGCGTGCCGGCACGATAGGCCGCGACCGCGCGCGGCAAGAGATCATCGACCTGCTTGCGGTGCTGCTTCAGGAGCCTCGCATTCTGAAATGCGCGCGAACCGACATTGCCTGCCAAGAGGGGTCTCCACGGGCTGACGCAAAGCACTCACCTCAACGCAACTCGTAGCACCGGAACAGGACTTGGACTTGACCTGCGCAATCCGCGCAACAGCACGTCAGACGGCCCCGCAGTAGTCGCGCCAGAACTTGCGATAGCCCTCTTCGACCTTGCGCGTGTAGGTCTGGACATTGCCGGCGGCGGAATTCGCCACCTGGTCCGGCAGCTCGGCCCTGATGCGCGCCAGTGTGACGGGATCAGCCGCATGCTTCAGCGCGATGGCGATGTAGCCGTCGTCGTCCTCGGCCACCCAATCGTCGAGACCGATCGCCTTGACGATCGCGCCGCCGGCGCGCGACGCCGCGCTGCTGCCCAGCTTGGCCACGACCGGCACGCCGGCCTGCAGCGATTCCCACGTGCTGACGCCGCCATTCTGCGGGAACGGATCGAGCGAGATGTCGATCCCGGCAAAGGCTGCGATGTGCTCATGCCGCATCGACGAGCCGAGACATGTCAGCCGGCTCTCTTCGATGCCTTGCGCCGTGAACCGCGCGATCAGTCCATCGCGCAGGAATGCATCGTCGAGCGCGCCGTTCTTGACCACGATCCGCGCGGACGGAAGCGCACGCAGCAGCGCCGCCCAGACGTTGAGAACCTGGTCGGAGATCTTGTCGACTCGGTTGAAGACGCCGAAGGTGACGTGGCCGTTTCGCAGCATCGGAAGCGGCGTTGGCTTCGCGTCCGGCAGGGGATCGGTGGTGATCAGCGCCGGCAGGTCGTAGACCCGTTCGGCAAACAACGGCCGGACAGCCTGAGGCACCGTGACCGGATCGGCGAAGAAATAGTCCATCGTCGGCAGACCGGTGCCGGTGGCATTGCCCCAGGCCGTGACCTGGATTGGCGCGGGCTTTCGCGCGAAGACGGTCAAGCGATTGCCGGCCGAGTGGCCGGACAGGTCGACGAGAATATCGACCTGATCGGCCTGGATGCGATCGGACAGCTCATCGTCGGACATTTGCACGGCGTCCACCCAGACGTCGGCCGCGGCCTTGCAGTGCTCGGTGACGGAATCGACCTGCGGCGAGCACGAGTAGCAGACAACCTTGAACGCGCCGTGGTCGTGATGGCGCAGCACCGGCAGGAAGGTCAGCGCGGCGGAGTGGCTGCGGAAGTCGGACGACACGTAGCCGATCGTGATGCGGCGCTCCGGATCGCGGTCGATCGCACCCAGCTGGCGCTGCGGAATGCGGGCGCCGATCCGCTCCCACCATTCGCGCCGGACGGCCTGATGCACGGCGACGTCGGCGCCGGGATAGAAATCAAGCGCGAAGATCTTCTTCAAGATCGCGTCCTCGAAATCCGGCTTGATCTCGAGCGCGCGGTCGAAATGCTGGATGGCGCCAGCCGTATCGCCCTGCTTCGCGAAGCAGGCTCCGAGCCAGACCAGGGCCACTTCCGATGCCGGGTTCTGCTCGAGCACTCGCTTGCAGGCGAGCATCGCCGGGGCGATCCGCTCGGTGAGCACGCAGACATGCGCCTTGCCGAGCAAGGCGGTCTCCAGGCCGGGATCGATGGCCAGAGCCGCATCGAAATCGGCCTCGGCCGGCTCGAACCGTCCCATCTGCACGTAGAGCCGCCCCCGTTGTGCGATGACGGCCGGCATGCCCGGCTTCATGGCAAGTGCGGCATTGAAGGCTGCGAGCGCCTGCTCGAGATGGCGCAGATTGACGCTGACGAGCCCCTTGCCGAAGGCGGCCTGAAAGTGGCGCGGCGCCAGCGTCAGGGCGCGATCGAAACTCTGGCGGGCCTCGTCGTTGCGCTGAAGCAGCAGCTGCGCCATGCCCCGGTTGCAATAGGCATCGGCAAAGTCCGGCTTCAGCGCGATGGCGCGGTCATGCATCTCGATCGCCGGCGCGAACAGCTGCATGTTCATCAGCGTGTTGCCGAGGCTGGTCAGCGCCATGACGAAATTGGGCTTCAGCGCGATGGCGCGCTCCTGCGCGGCGCGGGCCTCCGCGTAGCGCTTCATGCTGAACAGGACGAGGCCGAGATTGGCCTGGGCTTCGGCATGGCGCGGCTCGAGCGCGACGGCGCGGGTCAGCGCCTGCTCGGCGAGATCCAGCCGGCCACTATCCAGCGCGGACGCGCCGAGCAGATGCAGCGCATCGAAATGGTCCGGCACCAGCGCCAGGATCTGGCCGCACACGGCCTGCGCATCCGCATGCCGGCCGGCCCGATAGGCCTCGACAGCCTTCGGCAGCAGGCCATCGGCCTGCTTTCGGTTCTTCTTCTGCAGGCGCGCGTTCTGGAACGCGCGCGATCCGATCGTGCTTTGCAAGGATGCGCTCCGGCGGAGGACTCCGGCGCTATCTAGCACGGCTCGCGTGATTCGCGGGGAGAGCCCGCCCTACTCGCGGCGGTAATCGTCCTCGATGCGGATGATGTCGTCCTCGCCGAGATAGGATCCGGTCTGGACCTCGATCAGTTCCAGCAGGATCTTGCCGGGGTTTTCCAGCCGGTGCACCGCGCCCATCGGGATGTAGATCGATTCGTTCTCGTGGACGGTCTTGACGGTCTCGTTGACGGTGACCCGCGCCGCGCCGCGCACCACGATCCAATGCTCCGAGCGGTGATAGTGCTTCTGCAGCGACAGCCGCTGGCCGGGCTTGACGACGATGCGCTTGACCTGGTGGCGCTCGCCATTGTCGACCGACTGATAGCTGCCCCAGGGGCGGTGCACCTTGATGTGAGCCTCGGTCACCTCCGGCGCGACCGTCTTCAGCTTGGCCACGAGCCGCTTCAGCCCGTTGGCGTCGCGCTGGCGCGACACCAGCACGGCGTCCTGCGCGGCCACCACGACGAGATCGTCGACGCCTTCGAGTGCGACCAGCGCCTTGTCGGTGACGACGTTGCAATTGCGGGAATCTTCGAAGACGGCGGTGCCGCGGGCGGCATTGCCCTGCCCGTCCTTGTCCGACAATTCCCAGACCGCATGCCAGGAGCCGACATCGGACCAGCCGCAGGACACCGGGGCCACGGCGGCCCGCTCGGTCTTCTCCATGACGGCATAGTCGATCGAGATCGGCTTGGCTGCCGCGAAGGCGTCGGAGTCCAGGATGATGAAGCTGAGGTCGCGTCCGGCCTTGGCCACGGCGTCGCTCACCGTCTGCACGCTCGGGGTATCGTACTTGCGGTATTCGTCGAGCAGGACAGAGGCGCGAAACATGAAGTTGCCGCTGTTCCAGAGATAGCCCTCGCGGATGTAGCTCTCGGCGGTCGGCCGGTCCGGCTTCTCGACGAATCTGGCGACCGCCCGTACCTCTCCGGAGACCGGCGCGCCGGGGCTGATATAGCCGTATTCGGTGGCCGCGCGCTCCGGATTGACACCGAAGGTGACGATGCGGCCGGCCTCGGCCGCGGCGAGCCCGGCGCGGCACGCGGCGAGGAACGCTGCGGTATCCCGCACCACGTGGTCGGCGGCGAGCGCCAGCACCACGGCCTCGGAATCGCGCGACTGCGCAAACGCTGCGCCCGCGGCGATCGCGGGCCCGGAATCGCGCCGCATCGGCTCCAGCAGCACGTCAGCCTCGATCCCGATCTCCGCGAGTTGCTCCAGCACCATGAAACGATAGGCGGCGTTGGTGATGATGATGGGACGCGCAAACAGATCGGCGTCGGAGACGCGCAGCAGCGTGTCCTGGAAGGTCGAGCGGGCGCCGAACAGCGGCAGGAACTGTTTCGGCCTGACCTCGCGCGAGGCCGGCCACAGCCGGGTTCCAGCGCCGCCGCACATGATGAGGGGAATGATCCGTCCGGTCATGAAATGAGATCCTCAAATCCGATGATAGTCGCGATACCACCTTGCGAACCGCGCGATGCCGTCGACGATCGAGGTCGCTGGCCGGAAGCCGATATCGCGCTCGAGATCGCTGACATCGGCGTAGGTCGCCTCGACGTCTCCGGGCTGCATCGGCAGCATCTCCTTGATCGCCGGCCGCCCGAACTCCTTCTCCAGGAGGGTTATCACGTCGGTCAGCTGCTCGGGATGATTGTTGCCGATATTGTAAATCCGCCATGGTGCCCGGCTGCTCGACGGATCCGGCGTGTTTCCGTTCCAATCCGGGTTTCCCTGCGGCGGACGGCCGATCAATCGCACGATGGCCTGCACGATGTCGTCCACATAGGTAAAATCGCGCCGCATCTGGCCGTGATTGAACAGCCTGACCGGCTGTCCGGCGAGGATGGCCTTGGCAAAGATGAACATCGCCATGTCGGGCCGGCCCCATGGACCATAGACGGTAAAGAAGCGCAGGCCGGTGGCCGGCAACCGGTACAGATGGCTGTAGGAGTGGGCCATCAGCTCGTTCGCCTTCTTGCTCGCCGCATAGAGGCTGATCGGATGGTCGACATTGTCCTTGACCGAGAACGGCAGCTTGGTGTTGGCGCCATAGACAGACGACGAGGAGGCGAACAGCAGATGCCCGCAGCCGTGGTGCCGGCAGCCCTCGAGCACGTTGATGAAGCCCTCGAGGTTGGCATCGACATAGGCGTGCGGATTTTCCAGCGAGTAGCGCACCCCGGCCTGCGCGGCGAGATGCACCACGGCGGGAAAGCGGTGCGCGGCGAACAGCGCCTTGATGGCGGCGCGGTCGACGAGATCGAGCTTGTGGAAGCTGAAGCCGGGCTGCGCCTGCAGGAGGGCAAGTCGCGCCTCCTTGAGCGTCGGATCGTAGTAGGAATTGATGTTGTCGAGGCCGACGACCTGCCGCCCCTCAGCGAGCAGTTGCTGGGTCAGATGAAACCCGATGAAGCCGGCGGCGCCGGTGACGAGGATGGGTTCGTTTGCCATGGTCGCTCCGTCAGGGCCGCCACAGCTCGATGGCGCCGGGTTTGCTCGCGCGGTCGAGCTTCATCTTGACATCGAGTACGAGGCCGCTCCCCTCGCGCAGCAGCCCCTGCACCAGCGGCCAGCCGCCGGCGAGGAACTGATCATGCGACACGGCGAGCACGACCGCGTCGGCCGGGCGCAGCGCCTCGGCCGCCGTCAGGGCAATCCCATACTCCTCGTGCACGGCCGCGGCATCGGCCAGGGGATCGGCCACCTGAACGTCGATACCAAACGACTGCAACTCACTGATGATGTCGATCACCCGCGAATTGCGAATGTCGGGCACGTTCTCCTTGAACGTCATGCCGAGAATGGTCACGACGCCGCTGCGCCCCTTCCGCTTCAGGAGTCCGCGGATGCATTCGCGCGCGATGCGCCGGCCCATCTCGTCATTGATCCGACGGCCCGCCAGGATCACCTCGGGATGATAGCCCGCCTTCTCGGCGCGATAAGTGAGATAATAGGGATCGACGCCGATGCAGTGTCCGCCGACGAGGCCCGGCGTGAACGGCAGGAAGTTCCACTTGGTCGCGGCCGCCGCGAGCACGTCGCCGGTGTCGATCTCCAGCGCCTGGAAGATCAGCGAGAGCTCGTTCATGAAGGCGATGTTGAGGTCGCGTTGCGTGTTCTCGATCACCTTCGCAGCCTCGGCAACCCTGATCGAGGGCGCGCGATGAATACCGGCTTTGACCACTGATCCGTAGACCTCGGCGACGATCTGCAGCGTCTGCGGATTCTGTGCCGAGACGACCTTGGTGATCGTCTCGAAGCGATGCGTCTTGTCGCCCGGATTGATGCGCTCCGGCGAGTAGCCGACGTTGAAATCAAGGCCGGCCTTCAGCTCGGAGCCGCTCTCCAGCAGCGGAACACAGTCCTCCTCGACCGCGCCAGGATACACCGTCGACTCATAGACCACGATGTCGCCGCGCTTCAGCACCGCCCTCACGGTGCGCGTGGCGGAGCGCATTGCGCTCAAATCGGGCCGGCGAGCACTGTCGATCGGGGTCGGGACGGTGACAATGAAGAAATCGGCCGCAGCCATGTCAGCCGGATCGCTGGTGAAGCGCAGGCCGGGCCGCTTAAGATCGGCGGCCTCGACCTCACAGGTGCGGTCCCTGCCGTCCCTCAGCTCGGCGACCCTGGCAGCATCGATGTCGAATCCGATCACCGGGCAGCCGGCGCGCGCGAACGCCGCGGCGACCGGCAGGCCGACGTAACCAAGGCCTATCACCGCAATCTTCCGGCCATGAGACATAAATTGATATTCCGGTCGTTTCGGAGGCATTGACGCCACCCCTGCGACTGTTTAGCCACCGGGGCGTCAGGACCGCAAGGGGTCGGCCGCCGCCACGGCGCGGGGCCTCGTCTGAGGTCCGGTCCGCCAGGACGGGGGTTGCGCGTCTTCGCACTCGGCTTGGGCCCCTTCAACCAAGAGCGAAGCGACAACCAAGAGCGAAGCCGACCTCGCATGCGTGCGTTTTTGATTCTCCTCCTTCGAATCGTGGTGTCGCTCGCTTTGCTGTATCTCGCGCTGCGCGGGATCAACTTCGCGGCGATCCGCGAACGGCTGAGCCAGATCAGCATCGGCTGGATCGTACTGGCTGTCGCCATCACGCTGTTCCAGATCTTCATCGGCGCGCTGCGCTGGCGCGAGATCTCAGCGCTGTGCGGCGCGCCGCTCACCGACCTCAAGGCGTTCCGCTACAACATGATCGGCGCGTTCTTCAACCAGACCCTGCCCTCATCGATCGGCGGGGACGCCGTGCGATTGTGGCTGATCGGCCGCACCGGCGCCGGCTGGCGCGCGGCGAGCTACTCGATCCTGACCGACCGCGCTGTCGGCTTCATCGCGCTGGCACTGATCATCGTGGCGAGTTTGCCCTGGAGCTACGGCATGATCGCCGACGAGCACGGCCGCCTGGCCTTGGTGCTGGTCGATGCCGCGGCGCTGGCGGCCGGCGTCGGCTTTCTCGTCATGGGCTATCTGCCGGCGAAATGGATGAAGGCGTGGTGGCCGACACGCCATGTCCACGCGTGCTCGGTGATCGCCAACAAAGTGATCTTCGGCCGGACGACGGCCGTCAAGATCGCGGCGCTGTCGCTCTCGATCCATGTGCTGGCCGTCGTCATCGCCTGGTGCGCGGTGCGCTCGATCGACGCCCCCGCCGGGTTCGAGCAGCTGTTCCTGCTGACGCCGCCGATCATGCTGATCACGATGCTGCCGATCTCGATCGCCGGCTGGGGCGTGCGCGAGGCGACGATGATGGTGGCGTTCGGTTACGCCGGCCTGGCGCCGGCGGACGGCACGGTGGTCTCGATCCTGTTCGGCGCCGTCTACTTCATCGTTGGCGGCATGGGCGGCATCGTCTGGATTCTCAGCGCCGAGAAGGGCCAGGGCAAGCTGGCGGTCCCCGCTACCGTCGAGGACTGAGCGACCTCAAGCCCGCGCCCATTCGTCGTACCAGGCTTCGGCCATCAGCACGTTCCACAGCCAGTAGGCATGATTGTGCCGTCGGCTGAGATGCTCGTCCAACATGCGCGTCACCCGCACCGGATCGAACAGACCCTGCCGCTTCAGCCGCTCCGGCGACAGCAGGTCTGAGGCCCATGATTTCAGCGGCCCGCGCAGCCACGAGTCCAGGGGTATGCTGAAGCCGGTCTTCGGCCGGTCGATCATTTCGGCCGGCACATACCGGTAAAGCACCTGCCTCACCAGCCATTTGCCGCGGCCGTCGCGCACCTTCATATCGGGCGGAACCCGCGCTGCGAATTCGACGACGTCCTTGTCGAGGAACGGCACCCGCGTCTCCAGCGCCACCGCCATGGCCGCACGGTCCACCTTCTGCAGAATGTCGTCGCTGAGATAGCTGAGCGAATCGGCCAGCGTCATGCGGTCGAGCGGATCGAGAGCCGCTGCGCCTTGCCGCATCTGCTCGCCGGCCCAGTGCGCGCGCTCCTCCCCGTCCAAGACCGTGCGCGTCGGAGACGGATCGATCGAGCACAGCGCTCGGTACAAACCGTCGAATCCATCGGCCGCGATGAGACGTCCAAGCTTGGCAACCTGATCTCCGGGATGCCGGACCTTGAACCGGCGCGGCAGCAGCGGCTGCAACGCCCCGAGAACGGTATCGGCCGGTTCCGGAGCGATAGCGCCGAGCACGGCCCCGAGAGCACGCCGCAGCGGCAGCGGCCAACGGCCGAGACGCGCTTGCAGGGCGCCGCCCCAAACGTGCCTGTTGTAGCCGCCGAACAACTCGTCCCCGGCATCGCCGGACAGCGCGACCGTGACGTGCCGGCGGGCGAGTTGGGCCACGAGATGCGTTGGGATCTGCGAGGAGTCGGCGAACGGCTCGTCATAGATGCGCGGCAGCTTCGGGATCACGTCCATCGCAGTGCGCGCGTCGACATACATCTCGGTATGATCGGTGCCGAGATGCCGCGCGACGCGGCGCGCATCCTCGGCCTCGTTGTAGCCGCCCTCGGCGAAGCCGATGCTGAAGGTGCGCACCGGCTGGCTGGCCTGCGCCTGCATCAAGGCGACAATCGTCGATGAATCGATTCCGCCGGAGAGAAACGCGCCGAGCGGCACGTCCGAAAGGCACTGCCGCTTGACGGCGGTCGAAAGAAGCTGCCCTAACCGATCGATCGCTTCGCTTTCGCCGTCGATCCGGTCGCCCCGGCCTGAGGTCAGCCGATCGCGCAGCGACCAATAGGGTCGCGGCTCGGGCAACTCGCCCGGCACGGCGTCAGAGGGAAAGCTTACGAACGATGCGGGCGGAAGCTTACGAACGCCACCCCAGATTGTGGCCGGTGCCGGAACGTAGGAGTAGCGCATGAACGCCGTGAGCGCCGCGCGATCCAGCGACGGGGACCAGGACGGATGCGCGGCCAACGCCTTGAGCTCCGATCCGAACACCAGGTCGCCACCGATCCAGCCATAGAACAGTGGCTTCTCGCCGAAACGGTCACGCGCCAGCACAAGCTCACGCGCCTCTGCGTCCCACAGCGCGAACGCAAACATGCCGATCAGCCGCTGCAGCGCCCGATTCACACCCCACTGCCTGATCGCGGCGAGCAGCGTCTCGGTATCGGAATGACCGCGCCAATTCGGGGCGGCGCCACCCGCATCCAGCTCGGCCCTTATGTCCAGATGATTGTAGATCTCGCCATTGAAGGTGATCGTGTAGCGCCCGCAGGCGTCATGCATCGGCTGCGCGCCAGCCTCGGACAGATCGAGGATCGCGAGGCGTCGCTGACCAAAGCAGACCCCATGCCGCGCGTCTATCCATGTGCCCGATGCATCCGGGCCACGGTGCGCCAAGGCCGCGGTCATGCAATCGGTGATCGAGACCAACCCGGCATGATCCGTCGCCCGCTCGGTCTGCAGCAAGCCCGCGATGCCACACATATGCCAGATCTTCCAACCTGCCCCAGAATTTTACCCGATGCGCTATACACGCCGATGGACCCAGCCGACAACACGCAATCTTTCTCTCGAAGCTTCTCTTGCGGCCGTTAGGCTGGAGATTTTCGAGCGAAATTCGCGTATGGCATTTCAAAATGGAGCGCACGTCCTCCGCCAAGACACAAGATTGCACAGGAGTGAGCTATCGCGATGCTCCAAAATGCATTATGGCATGTCGAGAAACATGATGTTTGCCGGCATCGGTCCTAAACGTTTGTTCGGCAATTCCGCGCGAAACTGTACGAAATGAAACCAATCAGCCAGCCTGCAACACATACGAGCTTCGGCTCCAGCTATAGACCTGATATCGACGGTTTGCGCTGCGTAGCTGTCATGCTGGTCGTAATCTATCACTTGTTTCCGAAGGCGGTGCGCGGCGGCTTCGTTGGGGTCGACATATTTTTCGTGATCTCAGGCTATCTGATCACATCCATACTGTACTCGGAGTTGCGCCTCGATAACTATAGCTTGTTGTCATTTTACGATAGACGTATACGTCGGATCTTTCCTGCGCTCATCGTCGTACTGGCCTCAACCTTGGTGGCCGGATGGGTGTTACTGTCGCCCGACGAGTTGATTTCACTTGGGCAGACAACTTTAGGTGGCGCCACTTTCTCAGCTAATCTGGTTCTGCTTAAACAAATCGGCTACTTCGATATTGCGGCGGAAAACAAGCCTCTGCTACATCTTTGGTCACTCGGTGTCGAGGAGCAATTCTACATCGGCTGGCCGCTGATCCTCGCAGCTGCCTACCGATGGAGGCTGAACCTCCTGAGCCTGATCTGCATCATATCCCTCGCCTCCTTCGCTCTGAATCTCGCTGTCGTCCACAAGTATCCGGATCTGGCCTTCTACTTGCCTCTGACGCGCGCCTGGGAACTCGCGGCCGGCGCTGGGCTGTTGTTCCTGAGGCAGCTTTCGCAAAACCAGACATTGGCCACCGCCCATGAACGACTTGATCGCGCTCTCGCGTCAGCAATCTGGGACACCACGCGCTGTTCGAAGCCCCCCCGCGTGGCCAGCGATTTTCGAGCATCGATCGGGATCATACTGATCCTGGTTTCGGCCTTCAGCCTGACCAGTCGAACGCCCTTTCCCGGGGTAGCAGCCCTGCTTCCGGTGATCGGAGCCGCTCTGTTGATTTCAGCACCAAACGCGATTTTCAATCGACGAATCCTGGCCAGCCGCCTCTTCGTCTTCATCGGACTGATCAGTTATCCACTCTACCTTTGGCATTACCCTCTCATCGCATATGCTAGGCTCGTCAGTGACGAAGCCCCGAGCAGAGGCCTGCTGCTTGGCATCGGCGCCGCCAGCATATTGCTTGCTTGGTTGACTTACCGCTTTATCGAGAAGCCGATTCGATTCGGATGGCAGGGCAAGCCGCGCATCGTTGCGCTCGCGTCAGCCATGGCATTGCTCTGCTTCGTCGGAGGCGCAGCTGTGCTGGGCAACGGGTTCGACGGACGGCTGCCGGAAGCCGTCCGCGCCTACGTCGCGGCAAATCGTGGAGACGAGACCTCGGCACATTGGCGACGAGGGAGTTGTCTGCTGTTGCCCGAGCAGGACGCCAGTCAGTTCGGAGCGGAATGCACCGGTGACGCCAGACGGCCCTTGGTGTTGTTGTGGGGCGATTCTTACGCTGCGGCACTCTATCCTGGACTGAAGTCACTGCAATCGGAACTAAGCTTCGGTCTGGCGGAGCTGACGGCAAGTGCTTGCCCGCCCGCAATCGGCTTCGTGCATCCGCAGCGTCCCTTCTGCAAAGGAGCAAACGACGAAGTGGTGCGTAAGATTGAAGAGCTGAAGCCGGAGATCGTCGCTCTTCATTCGACCTGGATGTTCGATCTGGCATCTCTCGAGCCGATGCTGCAGCAGACGGTCACTCGGCTCCGCGAGGCCGGCGTCAAACGCGTCGTCATCATCGGTCTCGTTCCCTCCTGGCGGGGACGGAGCCTGCCTCAGAATCTCGTCGACTACTACATGAAAGATCCCTCACACCCGCTGCTGCCGGCCCGAACAAAATTCCGCCTCTTCCCGAGCGGCGACCAGAACGACAAGCTGAAGGCAATTGCCGGTCGCTTGAAGGTTCAGTTCATATCTCCGCTAGATCTCATGTGTGATCCCGCAGGATGTCTCGCCCGCGTAGGAGATTCTCCATCTGATCTGACCGCGTTCGATACCGGTCATCTAACCGTTCCGGGCTCGATCTATCTGGCCCAGGCCATGAAATCCCAGCTGCTTCCAACCATCAGCGGCACAGAGAAGCCTGTTCAATGAACTCCATTCTCTTCCCGGGCGCTGCGCGTGAGACGGGCTACAAGTACCGAATTGCGAAATTCGTGTTCACGAGATGCCCTTACCTGATCAGCACAATCCTGTTCGTGATGTGGCGCTCCATGACGGGCCGCAGGGGACTCGATCAGTTTGTCACCGTTCCGTCGCGCAGGTACCTCGCGATCTTCAGCAGATTAACTCGTGTTCCCTGGATCGCCGGCACGGCACGCTTCATCATTGAAGGCGCCGCGGCCGACCGAGCTGTGTGCGAGCTGGTCGAATACGGTCCGAATCAACCGGAGCTCGGATCCGACCGCTGCTATTTGGAGGCAACCAAGGCCATCCTCCATCACTTCGAGTTCCACGGCAAGCAGGCACAGGAGCGCTATCTTGCTGCGGTGTCCGACGAATCAATCTATGACGACGACAAAGCCTTGCATGCAGCGATCGAGGGGTTGGATCGGCTGCCGCCTGAACGGCGCTCCGTCGTTGGCGGATGGCTGTTCTTTGCGCTCAGAAAACTTCTGTTGATCTTTTATCACGATGGCCGAGGCAGCCTCGTCCCACAGATCGGAGCCAGATCCGTCCAGCTGCAAGCCCAGCTGAGATCAGATCTTCCGCGTCCGTCCAGGGAGCTGACTGCCGTCCTTGCGGACCACAACATCGAATACGCAAATCTGCGGCTCCTTTCTCCCGATTGGTCGGCGCTGATCGGCCATATGGGACATTTGGACGTTCATCTGCGGATGCACGACATGCAATGGTGGAGCGGCTCACCACTGCTCGCGACCTATTCCGGCAAGATCGCCAACCGCGCCTATCTCTCTCTCCTCGAAGAGCGTTGTCCGACGCTCGTTCTCGAAGAGAAACTGAGCCCGGCCGTCTGGGTAGAACTTTGCGCGCTTACGAAGTATTTCGGTGTCTCGCATCAGCTCTGGGGCTCTGCAGAACGACCGATCGGATATTGGAATGATTGGGGCGCTGCCGCTCTCCAGGAATGGACATCTCGCGGCCTGGGCTACCCGATGCGCGATGCGTACGACCGAAAATTCCAGAACTCCGATGAAGTCTCATCGGCCATGACGGCTTTTAGAAGTTATTTCGGCATGGCCGGAGGGGAATGGTACGTTTGCCTCCATATGCGCGATGCCGCGACCCGGGGCGAAAGAGAAGGCAAGGGAGAAACCGTCCGGAACGCAGGATTGTCCAACTACATCGCGGCCATCAATTACATTACGGCTCAGGGCGGCTGGGTCGTCCGCATGGGCGGCCCAGATGTTCCCCCGCTGCCGAAAATGCCCCGTGTGATCGACTATGCGCGGTCCCAGTTCAGGTCCCCGCTGATGGACCTTCATTTGGTCCGCAATGCGCAGTCCTTCATCGGCACGACCTCTGGGTTCGCCTATGTAGCCAGCAGTTTCGATGTCCCTTCTGCGATGGTCAACTGCATTAGTTCGATTGGCCTTCTCTGGACTGACCGGACTCGTTTCGCGCTGAAGCCGCTCCGCACCTCGGCGGGACAAATGTTGAGCCAACGTGATCTCACCTGCGACAGGTGGCGCTGGGCTTTCCCGACCTACGAATCCCTGGCGGAGGCCGGTCTGGTGTTGAGCGAAAATAGCGCTGACGAGATCCTGGAAACAGTGAAGGAGGTGCAGCAGATCGCCAAGGGAGAGCAACCGGCATCGCCCCTGATCGGACAGTGGCGCCGATCACTGACCTTGCCCGGCTTCTACGGTGCATCGGCACCGAGTTCCTACTTTCTAGAGAAGTACAAGAACGAGCTGTTGGATCCGGAGTAGTCCCTTGGATATGACCTTGCCGGTGCGGCACGGAAGCAGGGTCAGGTGACCATTCCGCCGGAAGCCGTCTTGGGGCAACGGGCTCTTGAATTTGAAGAGCACGTGCGAGCAGTTTCATCGAAAGGCGAAGGAATGAACGTGGGCAACGAGTGCTACTCGTGACGGCTTCCGTTCCACGTTACGCCTTGCGATGTACCTGGACCTTAGGTAGCTTTCCACCATACGAGGTGTATTGATTATGCAACATCTGGATCATCGGCGCGACATCGATGGACTCCGCGCCGTGGCAGTACTGGCGGTCGTCTTCTTCCATGCGACGCCGCGTCGCCCGCTCGGTGGTTTCGTCGGCGTCGACGTCTTCTTCGTGATCTCCGGCTTCCTGATCACCTCGATCATCATGAAGAACATGCAGCAGGGCAAATTCAGCTTTGCTGAGTTTTACGCCCGACGCATTCGGCGCTTGTTTCCCGCTCTGGCCATCGTCATGACAGCGAGCCTTGCGGTGGGCTGGACGATGCTGTTTCCCGACGAATACTGGATGCTGGGAAAACATGCGCTGGCCGGCAGTTCGTTCGTCTCCAATCTGGTGTTCTGGAGTGAGGCCAACTACTTCGATGCCGCGGCGGGAGCCAAGCCGTTCCTACACCTATGGTCGCTGGGTATTGAGGAGCAGTACTATCTGATCTGTCCCGCCATATTGTGGCTGGCCGTCCGGCTTCGGCTCAATCTCGTCACTCTCACCATCACCGGCCTTCTGCTTTCGCTCTTCGTCTGCACCGACATCGTACGATACAATCCCACTGCCGCCTTTTACTCCCCGTTGACCCGCAGCTGGGAACTGTTCATGGGTGGCCTTCTCGCTCTCCTGACAATTCGCGCAGCCGCCGATCCGGGGCATCCCTTCGGCGAGCGCTTGGCGGCTAATCTGACCCCCGTCCTTTTCAACCCGTCCGGGCCGCGCATCCAGGTCGAGCAACTCCGCACTGCTGCATCGATCGCGGGTTTCGTTCTCGTCGCCTATTCGATCATCGATCTCCGCTCGGAGCATTTTCCCGGTTGGGCCGCCCTGGCGCCGACGGTTGGAACGACGCTGCTCATCGCCGCTGGACCGGAGACCTGGATCAACAGGAATCTACTCGGAAATCGCGTGATGGTCTGGCTTGGCCTGATCAGCTATCCCCTTTACCTGTGGCACTGGCCGCTGCTCTCATTCGCCTACATCCGCGATCAGCAGTGGCCGGCAGCTCCCCTCGCCCTTGCAATCGTCGCACTCAGCGTTGTGTTGGCCTGGCTTACCTATGTCGTCGTAGAACGTCCCATCCGGGCGATCAAGCGCCCGGCGGCCGTCACCGGAGGACTGGTTGCGGCCATGGTCGCCATCGGCGCGTTCGGAGCGTTCGACTTTACGAATGGCGGGTTCAGCTCGCGTTTGAAGGATCGTCAGCAGTTCGCCGACTACTTCAATGCTCTCGCATACGACGGAAGCAAGTTTGTCGAGCAGCGCGAGCAAATTGCTCAAAACAAGTGCAACTTCTACGACTATAAGAGCAAGCTTCCGACCTTGGTTCCACTGCCCGAGATCGCACCGGAATGCTACACAAAAACCGGATCACGTTCGGTGTTGCTGTGGGGAGACTCGCACGCCGCCCACTATCTGTATGGACTCCAGCAGACCCTACCGGCCGACATCACGCCCCTTCTGGTGTTCGGAAGTGGGTGTAGAGCCAACTACCCCAACGAGGCCAATATCGACAAGGAGCGGTGCGACAAGTCGAACTCCTTCGCGTTGAAGGTGGCGCGCGAACGGACGCCTGACATCGTCATCATGGCTGCGACGACGCCACTCGACGTCGATTTTGCACGCCGCATGACGGCGACGCTGAAAGGCTATGGCGTAAAGCACGTCATCGTCATGGGCCTCGTCCCTCATTATCGCGCGTTCCTCTACAAGATCATCATGCGCCGGTACTGGCCGGAGATTCCGCGCCGGACGAACGGATTCCTGGATCCGCGTCACGTGAAGTTCGATCAGGAGTTCCGTGACAGCCTCTCCGCCAATGAGCCGTTCGAGTTCATTCATACGTTCGATACCTTCTGCAACAACGAAGGGTGTCTCGCCTATGTCGGAGACGACGTCTATGAAGGGCTCGTTGTGTTCGACCATCAGCATTTGCGGCCGATGGCCTCGACCTACGTGGCCAAGACCACGCTGACCCCCGTGATCCTGCGGCTCCTGGCCAACGATCGCACCTCCGAAAACCGAGGCCAAGCGGAGAGCCCGCGTTAGAAGACGTCCCGGCTCCGGCCGGGACGAATTTATTTCTGAGGGTCGGATCGCGGCGTCCAGATCGCAGCACCTCGGCCTCGATTGATCTGCTCGTGGGATGCGTCAGGCCTCAGCTTCGATGGAGCATCTTCCCGAGCCGTTCCGAAAACCATCGATCGAAGATCAACCCGGCCAGCCGAGAAAGCTCCGTGGTCCGGGCATCGACCGTACGGTGGAGCAGCGTCGACATGCCGAACACAATCACAAACGTGATTAGGATCGTGACGACGGCGTTGATCCCGTAGGATAGACCGCTCAGCGCCAGCGCGCTGGCTGCGGTGACGCTGCAGATGATCGGGATATGAACCAAATAGAGTACGAAGGACAATCTTCCGAGATAGCGCCCCATGGGACCGCCGAAGCCGGCTTGCAGGATCTGGCTGTACAGAAGCGCGCCGACGGCGAGAACGGCCCCGATCATGTGGAAGGCGGTGGTCGGGAGACGTCGGGGAAAGAGCGGATGCCATGTTGCTGCGACTCCGTCGGGCGTGTGGGAATAGGCGCCGAAATACAGCCCGACGACGAACACTGCCAGCGCGAGTGCCTCGCGCCCTCCCGACAAAGGAAGCAGGCGGACAAGGGCCGTCCGGATCGGCTCCTCCAGCTCGTAGAACAGCACACCGACCGCGAACAGCGCGTAGTAAGAATCGTAGCTGAATCCGAGACAAATGACCGTGACGACGATGCGCGTAATGGGATTGCGGATGCAGGTATAGGCGAGGAAGATCGTGACCGAGCCGATCAGTTCGATGCGCATGGTCCACAGATTGGAATTGTAGTCGGCGCGCCCGTTGCGAAATGCGTCGTACAGAGCTTCGCGCACCATGCTCCAGAAGCTAGGCTCGAATCCCTGGTACCACATTGCGAGCCAGTCGCTGTGAGTCACCAGATGGGCCGCCTCGACATTGCTCATCAGTCCTGCAGCCATGATGGCCCAGGCGATCGTCGAGGTCATGAGCATCGGTACCGCGAGTCGCAGATAGCGCCGCACGATCTGGGCCGGAAAGCTGAGAGACGTCGCCTCACTGAAGCCTCCCAGCACGTAGCCGCTGAGCACGAAAAAAATGCAGACGGCGAAAGATCCCTTCCAGAGCCAGCTCAGGAGTGAAACGCCGAGCCACATCTCAGCGGGAAAGTGGATCTCCGCCGGCGCGAAGCTCACCATCCCCGGGAAAACGGCCAGGATCAAGTGTCCGAAGAAAACGATGCAGGCGGCGCTCCCACGCAAGCCGTCGAGAAACGGCCGCCGCGCCATTTCACCGGACATGGAAACGTCTCGTCCCAAAATTCCTTCTCCCCCTCATCGCTCCGGAAGGACTGCTAGCAGCTCCGACATGGTTTCCCAAGCGGATCCTATGTTTTCGAAGCATTCAACTCTGTAGATCTCCCGCACGGAGCCGCGCCTTCACCGGGTCCATGTCCGGGCAACGGGGGGCTAGCTTGGCAGGCCCGGTCAGAGTTGATACGATCCCCGGCTCAGTGCTGCCTTGGCCTTTCGACATGCTCTTCACCCAATTCGAGTTCATCTTCCTGTTCTTGCCGGTGACCTTCGCCGGCTATTTTCTTATCGGGCGTCGTTTTGCCGATCCGACTCCGCGTCTCGTCTGGCTGGCTGCGGCCTCGCTCGTGTTCTATGCCAATTGGGACATCGGCTTTATTCCGATCATCTTGACGTCAATCGTCTTCAATTATGCCCTTGGACTTCTGATCGCCGCTCAGACATCCAAGCCCGTGCGAACCAGGCTGTTCGCCGTCGCAGTGGTCGCAAACCTTCTCGCTCTCGCTTTCTTCAAGTACACGAATTTCGGCATCGACATCTTCGATGCAATCATGCGGAACCGGCATCCACATCTCGACATCGCGCTGCCGCTCGGGATCTCGTTCTTCACCTTCACGCAGCTGGCCTATCTTGCTGACGTCTACGCCGGCGTCGCAACCGAGCGCAGCTTCGTCAAATACACCCTGTTCGTAACCTATTTCCCGCATCTGATCGCAGGACCAATCTTGCATCACCGGGAGATGATGCCGCAATTCGGCTCGGATGAAAGCAAGAGCGTTTCGGTCGAGCGCGTCGCCACCGGGATCACCATCTTCATCATCGGCTTGTTCAAGAAGGCGGTGATCGCGGACGGGTTCGCGCTGATCGCAAATCCCGTTTTCCAGACCGCAAGCCGGTTTCATCTTCACGCCATCGATGCCTGGGGCGGTGCGCTGGCCTACTCGCTGCAGATCTATTTCGACTTCTCCGGCTATTCGGACATGGCGATCGGACTGTCGCTGCTGTTCGGTATCCGTCTTCCGTTCAATTTCGATGCGCCCTACAAATCCCGCAGCATCATCGAATTCTGGCGCCGCTGGCACATCACCCTGTCGCGCTTCCTCAGAGATTATCTGTACATCCCTCTCGGCGGCAACCGACACGGCAGCAGCCGGCGCCGCCTCAACCTGTTTCTGACCATGGTGATCGGTGGCCTCTGGCACGGCGCAGGCTTCACCTTCGTGATTTGGGGCGCGCTTCACGGTGGCTACCTGATCGTCAATCACGTGTGGCGGGAGACCGTCGGTCGCTGGCCAGCGCTGCAGCGGCACTTGAACAGCTTCTGGTACCTCGCATCTACGCTGGTGCTGACGCAGCTGGCTGTGGTGATCGCATGGGTGTTCTTCCGCGCCGAGACTCCCAGGATCGCCGGTCGTGTGCTCCGCGCCATGGTTGGAGCCTCGCTGAACGATCAGATCGCACCCAGTAACACGGTGACCTGGCTGTCGCTCGCGGCCGTGATCGCCGGCTACGCCGCCTGCCTGCTGCTCACGAACGTCAACGCCATGTTCGATGTCTGGAACGTCGGCTTGAAGAGCTACGACAATCCGCGGGGCTGGAGCCTCGTCGAATTGCAATGGCGACCGACCACCGGCTGGGCCGTTGCGGCATCCCTGGTCTGCTCGGCAGCGCTGCTCGTGAGCCTGCTCGCCGGCGACGGAGCGCAGTTTCTCTATTTCCAGTTCTGAAATCCGCCGGAGCACGACGTGTTGGAACATCGAAGAGCTGACGACGGCACGTCGGAGACCGCGGACGCGTCACGCCGGCCCGAGGAGCTGAAATCCTCCGTTGCCATCACGCGCTACCTCAGGGCGCTGATCAGCGCCGTGGTCGCCACCGTTCTCGGGCTCGCCGCGATCTGTGTGACAATCGGAGGCCCGCTCTCGAAGATCGATCATCTCGGACAGATTCCACTCGACGATGATTATAGCTACTATCGCAACTATGGTGACTGGATGAGCAAGGAGATCCAGGACCGTGACATTCTCTTTCATGGCATCGGCCAGTCGATCGAACGCGCGCGCGAAGCCGACATCATCCTGCTCGGCCATTCGATGGTGTTGTGGGGATTCGATCCGGCGCAGCTTCGGGAGTTCGAGCGCAAACACGGAATTAAGATCTACAACATGGCATCGGCCGGCGACGCCAGCGGCGAGTTTTTGCGCCGGGTTGCAGTCCGGTGGAGACTGCATCCAAAGCTCTGGCTGCTCAACGCCGACGACAAGGGCGGCAGCTTCTTCGACGTCAAGCTCGAGGATCTGGGGATGTCGGGCTCCGGCTCGGCCGCCCAGGTGGTTCGTCATGGCCGGTTCAAAGGCTACCTCACCGTTGCCCTTCGCAACATGCGATGGCGCATTCAGCAGTACCTCGCCACCAATCTGTCGACAGCGATAAAATCCGTCCTGCTTCCGGGGCCCGGCCTCCCGCTTTGGCGCAGCATCGAGCATGGCGATTGGTATCTCGATCGCCTCTCACAATATCTCGAGCCTTCCCACAATCCTCCGATCCAACTGACACGCAACCAGAATTGCCCGGCATCGATCGATGAAATCGCAAAGGCGAGGACGTTCACGGCCAGCGTCGGCGGCACGGCCGCGCTGATGCTCGTCCCGTATTGGGGCTTCTGTCCGCTTCGTGTGCAGCAGATCGGGCAGGCTCTCGACCTCGATGTTCTGATTCTAGGCAAGACGGCGTATACGTCGGGAGACGGCGGCGGGCACCTGGACCACGACGGCGCCCGAGCCTTCACCGCGGACTTTCTCCAGGAATTGGAGCGCCTCCCGAGCTTCCAGGCGATCACGGCCTCGCGCAGCTCGTTGCCGCCTCGCACGCCCTGAATGAAGGCGATCGGCGGCGTGGCCTGCGCGGACAACGGAACCCATCGATCACGGTTGAACGGAAAGACATGCGGCCAGGCTCATTTCGTAGCAGCGACTGCAGACGCATGACGCGGACACGCAGGCTCATGGGGCTGCCCGTTTTGCGTCAAAGTTCAGGATCATACCGTTCTCCATGAACCGCTCCCACTCAGAGGTTCCGCTCGAAGATTTCCAAGTCGCGCGTGCACTTGCCTCGGCAATGCTCGGTTTTCGACGTTGATGCGGACACAGATGAGGCGGAATTTTTGAGATCGCTGGCTTCTCTGCGCCAACCGTTTGGACTATTGATCCGATTCTGCCAGGCCCCTGAGAAGGGGCCCTGCGCCAACGCGCAGATCGTCACCCACAGCCGCCGCCGGAGACCGATTTTTGGACCATATAATTGCAGTTCCGGTCGATGCTGTCTGCGAGAAGATTCGCGCGTCCTGTGAATCCGGACAGACGATCGCCTTCGTGTCGGGCAACTTCAACGTCGTGCACCCCGGACATTTACGGCTCTTGAAATTCGCGGCCGAGCAGGCCGACGTTCTCATCGTCGGCGTCAATCCGGATTCGACGCCGGGCGTCACCCTCGCTCAGGACATGCGGCTGGAAAATGTGCGGTCGATCTCCTTTGTGCATCATGCCGTGCGCCTGGAAGCTTCCGCATCCGACTTCATCTCGCACCTGAAACCGACCGTCGTCGTCAAGGGCAAGGAGTTCGAGGACCGCGCCAACGCCGAGCAAGATGCTGTGGACGCATATGGCGGCCGCCTGATCTTTTCGTCCGGTGAGTTGCGCTTCGCCTCTCTGTCGCTCTTGGAACGCGACGCGAACATCGACATCTCGACGGTCCGCAAGCCGCTGGAGTTTCCCAAGCGCCACGGCTTCGAGATCTCGAATCTGAAGGACCTGCTCGGCAAGCTCTCGGGCATGCGGGTGGCCGTCATCGGCGACCTCATCGTCGACGAATATGTGACCTGCGATGCGGTCGGCATGTCCCAGGAGGATCCGACCATCGTCGTGACGCCGCTCATGACCCGCACCTTCGTCGGCGGCGCCGGTGCGGTTGCGGCGCATGCGCACGGCCTCGGCGCCGACGTCAAGTTCTTCACCCTGGTCGGCGACGACGAAGCCGCGCGGTTTGCGCGCAGCACGCTCGAGCAGCACGGCGTGAACTTCAACGCCTTCACCGATCAGAGCCGTCCGACGACGCGCAAGCAGCGTTTTCGGGCGCTCAACAAGACGCTGCTGCGCGTCAATCATCTGCGCCAGCATGCCTCCGACGCCGACCTTCAGCGGCAGATGCTGACCTCTGTCGAGCGCGCCTTGAAGACCTGCGATCTGCTGCTGTTCTCCTGCTTCAACTATGGCTGTCTGCCGCAGGATCTGGTCGACGCAATCGCCGATCGCGCCCGTGCCCAGGGCGTGATGATGGCGGCCGACAGCCAGGTGTCATCGCAGACCGGCGACGTCTCCCGCTTCAAGGGCATGACCTTGCTGACGCCAACCGAGCGCGAGGCGCGCGTCGCGCTGAACGACTTCATCTCCGGCCTCGCCGTCATCAGCGAGCGACTGGTCGAGCGCGCCCGCACCAAGAACCTCGTGATCACGCTCGGCGCCGAGGGCGCGCTGATCAACACCATGGCCGAAGGCATCTTCACCTCCGACCGCTTGCCCGCGTTCAACCCGTCGCCCAAGGACGTCTCCGGCGCGGGCGACAGCTTTTTCATGGCCTGCTCGATGGGCCTGCGCGCCGGCGCCGATATCTGGCAGGCGTCTTATCTCGGCTCGCTGGCCGCCGCCCTCCAGGTCTCCCGAGTCGGCAACCTGCCGCTGACGACCGCCGAACTGGTGCGCGAGATCGACGAGACGGGGTTCAGCCAGGAATAAATCCCAGAGTAGGATGCCGTCATGCGTGCCCTTCTGCTCGCCGCTGGCATTGGAAGCCGGCTGCGCCCGCTGACCAATACGACGCCAAAATGCCTGGTGCGTGTGCACGACAGGCCGCTCTTGGACTACTGGCTCGACCTCGTGTTCGAGGGCGGCGTCGAGCGCGCGCTGTTGAACACGCACTGGCTGGCCGAGCAGGTCCGCGCCCATGTCGCGCAGTCGCGATGGCGCGACCGGATCGATCTCGTTCACGAAGATGAACTGCTCGGCACCGGCGGCACCGTGCTCGCCAATCGCGCCTGGTTCGGCGACCAGCCGTTCGTGGTGGCCCATGCAGACAATCTGACCGATTTCGACGTCAAGGGGCTGCTCGCCGCGCATCAGGGCCGGCCCGACGGCTGCATCATGACGATGCTGGCCTTCCGGACCGACGATCCGAGCTCGTGCGGGATTCTCGAGCTGGATGCTCAGCGCCGCGTGATCGCCTTCTACGAGAAGGTCAAGAATCCGCCCGGGAACCTCGCAAATGGCGCGGTCTACGTGTTTGATCCCAGTGTCATCGCCGACATCGCGGCGCTCGGAAAGCCGGTCGTCGATCTCTCCACCGAAATCATCCCCAACTATCTCGGACGCATTTTATGCGTCGAAACCCGCGGTTATCATCGGGATATCGGCAACCCGGAAAGCTTGCGCCGGGCTCATTTGGAGTTTAAGCACGAACCGCGCCGTGGCGGGGACGCTTGACGGGCGGCTGTGGCTGCCTCCCCCACCAATTTGCATAAAGGTGCGCGCGACGCGCCAGCCGGCGAGACGACAGGCGAGCCACGGGGATTGCGCAGATGAAGATATTCGTGACCGGAGCGTGCGGCTACAAGGGCAGCGTGCTCGTGCCGAAGCTGTTGAAGGCCGGCCACAAGGTCGTCGCGTTCGACATCATGTGGTTCGGCAACTTCCTCGAGCCGCATCCGGATCTCACCGTCGTCCAGGGCGACGTGCGCAATCCCGACGCGATCGACCTGACCGGCGTGGATGCCATCATCCATCTCTCCAGCGTCGCCAATGATCCGTGCGGCGATCTCGATCCGAAGCTGACCTGGGAGATTTCCTGTCTCGCCACGATGCAGCTCGCCGACCGCGCCTATCGCCACGGCATCAAGCGCTTCATCTACGCCTCCTCCGGCAGCGTCTATGGCGTGAAGGAAGAGGAGCAGGTCACCGAGGATCTCGAGCTGCTGCCGATCTCGGAGTACAACAAGACCAAGATGTGCGGCGAGCGCATCGTGCTGTCCTACAAGGACGACATGGTGGTGCAGATCGTACGCCCGGCCACCGTGTGCGGCTACTCTCCGCGCCAGCGCCTCGATGTGTCGGTGAACATGCTGACGATGCAGGCGCTGATGAACGGCCGCATCACCGTGTTCGGCGGCGACCAGACCCGGCCGAACATTCATATCGACGACATCACCGATCTCTATCTCTTCCTGCTCGATCATCCCGAGCACACGGGCGTCTACAATGCGGGCTTCGAGAACATCTCGATCCTCGACATTGCCAATATGGTCACCAAGCACGTGCCGGCCGAGGTTATCGTGACGCCCTCGAATGATCCGCGCAGCTATCGCGTCAACTCCGACCGCCTGCTCGCGACCGGCTTCCGTCCGAAGAAGACGGTGGAGGACGCGATCAAGGAAATCATCGGCATGTACTCGCAAGGCGCCCTCAAGAACGAGGACCGCTGGTACAATCTGAAATGGATGGAGAAGGAGGTCGTGAAATGAACGTTCTCGCCTTCAAGACTCCCGGCAGCCTGTTCGCCGACTACACCAGCCGCTTCAGCACCGTGCTGAAGGATTTCGACTGGGCCCCCGTCGAGAAGCTCGCCTACGATCTGCGCGACTGCTGGCAGACCGGCCGTCAGGTGTTCTTCTGCGGCAATGGCGGCAGCGGCGGCAACGCCAACCATCTCGCCAACGACTTCCTCTACGCGCTGTCGAAGACGCCGGGCTCCGGCCTGCGCGTGCATTCGCTGTCGTCGAACCCGTCGGTCATCACCTGCCTCGCCAATGACGAAGGCTACGACCAGGTGTTCTCGCTGCAACTCGCGGTGCTCGCGCGCAAGGGCGACGTGCTGATCACCTTCTCCGGCTCCGGCAATTCGCCGAACATCCTGAAGGCGCTCGAAGAGGGCAAGAAGATCGGCATGACCTCCTACGCCGTGCTCGGCTTCACCGGCGGCAAGGCCAAGGCGCTGGCCGACGTGCCGATCCATTTCGCTGTTGACGACATGCAGATCGCCGAGGACGCGCAGATGGTGATCGGCCACATGATCATGCAGTGGCTGTACGCCCAGCGTGGCGACATCATCACGACGCGCGAGGTCTGACGGACAGGGACGATGGCTGCGAACGAAAAGTACCTGATCCTCGGCTCGAACTCCTTCTCGGGCGCAACCTTCGTCGACTTCCTGGCCGCGGCCGGTCACGACGTGATCGCGACCAGCCGCTCGGACGAGCCGCATGACGCGTTCCTGCCCTACAAGTGGCAGAAGCGCCCCGGCAAGGTCCGCTTTAAACGCGTCGACCTCAACCACGATCTGGATGTGCTGAAGGCGCTGCTGGCAAGCGAGCGGCCGACGCATGTCGTGAACTTCGCGGCGCAGAGCATGGTCGGCGAGAGCTGGCTGTATCCGGACCATTGGATGATGACCAACGTCGTCTCCGCCGTCCGCCTGCACGACATCCTGCGCAACTATGACGGCCTCGACCGCTACGTCCACGTCACGACCCCGGAAGTCTACGGCTCGACCGAGGGCTGGGTGCGCGAGGATGCGCCGTTCAACCCGTCGACGCCCTACGCGGTGTCGCGTGCGGCCGGCGACATGAGCCTGCGCACCTATTTCGCCAACTACCAATTCCCTGTCGTCTTCACCCGCGCCGCCAATGTCTACGGCCCGGGCCAGCAGCTCTACCGCATCGTGCCGCGCACCATCGTGGCGGCGATGACCGGGCAGAAGCTGCGCCTCGACGGCGGCGGCAAGTCGGTGCGCGTGTTCATCCACATGACCGACGTGTCGGATGCGACGGTGAAGATCGGCCGCAGCGGCAAGCCCGGCGAGACCTATCACATCTCCGGCTACGAGCTGGTCTCGATCCGGACGCTGGTCGAGATGATCCTCGCACGGCTCGGCAAGAACTTCGAGGACTGCGTCGAGATCGGACCGGAGCGGCCAGGCAAGGACACCGCCTACACGCTCGACAGCTTCAAGCTGCGCACCGAGCTCGGCTGGCGCGACACCTTCGCCCTGGAGCAGGGCATCGACGACGTCATCGCCTGGGCGCGGCGCTTCGAGGATGTCATGAACAAGCTGCCGACCAAGTACGAGCATAAACCCTGATCTATACCTGCGCCTCCCCGGGAGGCGCGACTGGAGAGCACGATGAACGTGGCAGTCCGGAACACCGCGGCCAAGCCCGACGTGGCCGCCCTGAAGGCGCAGGCCGCGAAGCTGCGCGGCAAGATCATCGAGATGTCGCACAAGGCGCAGGCCGCCCATCTCGCCTCGTCGCTGTCCTGCGCCGATGCGATGACCGCCGCCTATTGGCACGTCCTGAACATCGACCCCAAGAACCCGACCGATCCGCTGCGCGATCGCTTCATCCTGTCGAAGGGCCACGCCGCCGCGGCGCTGTTCGCGACGCTCGCGATGAAGGGCTACTTCCCGATCGAGGAGCTCGACACCTACTGCCAGGACGGCGGCCGGCTCGCCGAGCATCCGCCGGCGAACCTCTTGCCCGGCGTCGAGGCCGCCACCGGCTCGCTCGGCCACGGCCTGCCGCTCGGCTGCGGCATGGCGCTGGCCGGCCGCATCAAGGGCGAGAATTTTCGCGTGTTCGCGCTGCTCTCCGACGGCGAGAACAACGAAGGTTCGGTGTGGGAGGCCGCGATGTTCGCCGCCGCCCAGAAGCTCGAGAACGTCTGCGTCGTCGTCGACTACAACAAGTGGCAGGCGACCGCGCGCTCCAACGAGACCCTGATGCTGGCGCCGCTGCGCGACAAATGGGCCGCGTTCGGCTGGGACGCGCACGAGATCGACGGCCATGATGTCGGCGCGCTGGCGGAGGCCATGCAGAACATTCCGAACGGCTCGGGCAAGCCGGTGGCGCTGATCGCCCATACCATGAAGGGCAAGGGCGTGTCGTTCATGGAAGACGACAACAACTGGCACTATCGCGCCCCCACCGCTGAGGAAGTCGTCAAGTCGTTCAAGGAGCTCGGCCTGTCATGAGAAACGCGTTCGCGGACGAACTGACCAAGCTCGGCAATGACGACCCGCGCGTCGTGATGCTGTCGGGCGACATCGGCAATCGCCTGTTCGACAAGTTCAAGGACAAGCATCCGAGCCGCTTCTTCAACTGCGGCGTCGCCGAAGCCAACATGATGGGCGTCGCCGCCGGCATGGCGATGAACGGCCTGCGCCCGGTCGCCTATACGATCACCCCGTTCGTGACGACGCGCTGCCTGGAGCAGATCCGCACCGACGTCTGCTATCACGAGGCGCCGGTGACCATCGTCGCCGTCGGCGCCGGCCTCGCCTATTCCGGCCTCGGCCCGACCCATCACGCCTGCGAGGATATTTCGTTCCTGCGCTCGATCCCGAACATGGTCGTGATCTGCCCGGGCGATGCCTTCGAGGTACGCGGCGCGCTGCGCGCGGCGATGCAGCAGGACCGGCCGGTCTATATCCGCATGGGCAAGAAGGGTGAGCCTGTCGTTCACAAGGGACCCATCGCGGATTTCAAGATCGGCAAGGCGATCACGATCGAGGAAGGCTCGGACGTGTGCCTGCTCTCGACCGGCAACATGCTGCCGGAAGCCATTGAGGCCGCACACAGATTGAAGGAAAAGGGCATCTCCGCCGAGGTCGTCAGCTTCCACACCGTGAAGCCGCTGGATGAGGACAAGCTCAAGCAGGCCTTCAGCCGCTTCAAGCTGGTCGCGACCATCGAGGAGCATTCGCTGATCGGCGGCTTCGGCGCGGCGGTCTCCGAGTGGCTCGTCGACAGCGAGACGCAGTCAAAAAAGTTCCTGCGGTTCGGGACGCCCGATGCGTTCTTCAAGAAATCCGGTGAACAGGAATATGCCCGCGAGGTGCTCGGCCTGACCGGCCACCAGATCGCGGACAAGATCATCCACGCCTTGAGCTGAGACATCACATGAAGACCCAAGCTGCCCTCCTGGTCCAGACCGGCCAGCCGCTCGTGCTCGCCGAGATCGAGACCCCTGCCTTGAAGCCGGGCCAGGTGCTGGTCGAGATCGCCTATTCCGGCGCCTGCGGCACGCAGGTGATGGAGTGGCGCGGCGACAAGGGCGAGGACAAATGGGTGCCGCATTGCCTCGGACACGAGGGCACCGGCACGGTCATCGAAACCGGCAGCGCCGTCACCAAGGTCAAGGTCGGCGACAAGGTCGTGCTGTCCTGGATCAAGGGCACGGGCATCGAGGCCGGCGGCGCCGTCTATGACTGGGACGGCAAGAAGGTGAATGCCGGCGGCGTCACCACCTTCCAGCGCCATTCGGTGGTCAGCGAGAACCGCCTAACCCTGCTGCCGCCGGACCTGCCGATGGACGTCGCGGTGCTGCTCGGCTGCGCCGCGCCGACCGGGATGGGCGCGGTCTACAACGTGCTGAAGGTGCAGCCGGGCGACGCCGTCGCGGTGTTCGGCACCGGCGGCATCGGCCTCAACGCGCTGATGGCAGCTAGCCTCGCGGGCGCGATGCCGGTGATCGGCATCGACCCCAACCCGACCCGCCGCGCGCTCGCCAAGCTCTACGGCGCAACTCACGTGATCGACGCCTCCGGCGACGTGCTGGCCGAGATCAAGAAGATCGTGCCGCAGGGTGTTGATCTCGCGGTCGAATCTTCCGGCATCCCCGGCGTGATGGATCAGGCCGTCAATGCCACCCGCCAGCAGGGCGGCCGCGCGGTCGTGATCGGCAATGCCAAGCATGGCGCGGCGCTGACCTTGAACCCCGGCGTCTTCAACCATGGCAAGAGCCTGCTCGGCACCTGGGGCGGCGACAGCGTGCCGGATCGCGATTACGGGCGCTACGGGCGTCTTCTGAGCTCTGGCCGCTTCCCGGTGCGCGACCTCCTGTCGAAACCCTACAGTCTCGCCCAGGCCGACCAGGCGCTGCAGGATCTCGCCGCCGGCAAGGTCGGCCGTCCGCTGATCGACATGTCCTTGCGTTAAGTTGAGGCCATGCGGATCGGGATCGACTTCGACAACACGATCGCCTGCTATGACGGCGTGTTTCATGCGGCAGCGCTGGAGCGCGGCCTGATCCCGGCCGACCTCGGCCGCGACAAGAACAGCGTCCGCGACCATCTCAACGGCTCGGGGCGCAAGGACGACTTCACCGAGCTGCAGGGCTACGTCTACGGCGCCCGCATGGACCTGGTGTCGCCCTACCCCGGGTTTGCCGAGTTCGTCACGGCGGCTCGCGGTGCCGGGCATGACCTGTTCATCGTCAGCCATAAGACCAAGCACCCCATTCTCGGGCCGAAGCACGACATGCACGCCGCGGCGCGCGGCTTCCTGACCGACCGCGGCCTGATGGGCTCGGCCCCCGGCCAGATCGCGCCGGACCGGGTGTTCTTCGAGCTGACCAAGGACGAGAAGGTCGCCCGTGCCCATGCACTGGGGTGCGAGCTGTTCGTTGACGATCTGCCGGAGATCCTGGGGATGACTGGTTTTCCCGAGGGCATGCGCAAGGTGCTGTTCGACCCGGAGAACCAGTTCGCGGCCAAGGCTGTGCCCTACGAACGACGCGCGTCGTGGGCCGAGATCGCGGCGGATCTCCGTGACCGCGGTTGAGGCCAGCACTGAGGCCGATGCCGCCCTGCTGCCTCTGGCGCAGCGCCTGGCCGCCCAGGCTGGCAAGGCCAGCCCGCTGGCGCTGACCCGGCTCGCCGGCGGCCGCAACAACCAAGTCTATCGTCTCGACACCGCCGAGGGCCCGCTGGTCCTCAAGCGCTACTTCACCGACGCGCGCGACACCCGCGACCGGCTCGGTGCCGAGTGGAGCTTCATCAGCCATGCCTGGTCCCACGGCGTCCGCGTCGTGCCCGAGCCCTTGGCGTGCGATCGCGCCGAGCAGGCTGGCCTCTACAGCTTCGTCGAGGGACGCAAGCTGACCGCCCTCGAACTGGCGCCGGCGCATGTCGATGCCGCGATCGACTTCGTGCTCGCGGTGAATGCTCCGCCCCGCCCTGCCCTGGCGCCGGGATCGGAGGCCTGCTTCTCGCTCGCCGAGCATCTCGCCACCGTCGAGCGCCGCGTCGCCCGGCTCGCGACGCTCGATGCCGACGTGCCGCATGTCGCCGAGGCCCGGCAGTTCGTGGCGGAACGGCTGCAGCCGGCCTGGGCCGAGGTGAAGGCGACTATTCTGCAAGGCGCCGCGGCCGAAGGGCTCGTCCTGAACGCCGCCATCCCCGCCGACCAGGTCTGCCTGTCGCCGTCCGATTTCGGCTTCCACAACGCGCTGATCGACGATCAGGGCAAGCTCACCTTCCTCGATTTCGAATATGCCGGGCGCGACGATCCGGCCAAGCTGGTCTCCGACTTCTTCTGCCAGCCGGAGGTGCCGGTGCCGCTCGCCGTGCACGAGCACTTCATCGACCGTCTGACCGAGGGCCTCGGGCTCGATGCCGCCAGCGTGGCGCGCTGCCGCCTCTTGATCGACGCCTACCAGGTCAAGTGGACCTGCATCATCCTCAACGACTTCCTGCCGCTCGGGGCGACACGCCGCGCCTTCGCCGACACCGGCGCCTGGGCGCAGCGCTGCGCCGCGCAGCTCGCCAAGGCCGAAATACAGCTCGGCCTGATCGGCGCCACATCCGATTAACCGACACTCACACGCCCGGAGAGCTTCATGGCCTATCGCGAGTTCGTCAGTCTCGTCCACAAATCGACCAAGCGCGACTATCTCGCGCGCGTCACCCAGCGCGACAAGGCCGATGTCGCTGAAATGGCGATCAAGTACGACTACGATTATTGGGACGGCAGCCGCGAGACCGGCTATGGCGGCTACAAATATGACGGCCGCTGGCGCAAGGTCGCCGACGCGATGATCGCGACCTACGGCATCAAGCCCGGCATGCGCGTGCTCGACGTCGGCTCCGGCAAGGGTTTCATCCTGCACGATTTCCGCGAGGCCATTCCGGACCTCGAGGTCGCCGGCATCGACATCTCCTCCTACGGCGTCGAGCATACGATGGAGAGCGTGAAGCCGTTCTGCCAGGTCGGCTCCGCCGCCAAGCTGCCCTACCCGGACAAGCACTTCGACCTCGTCATCTCGATCAACACGCTGCACAACCTCTACAACTACGATCTCGACGCTGCGCTGCGCGAGATGGAGCGTGTCAGCCGCGGCGCCAAGTATCTCTGCGTCGAGGGATACCGCAACGAGCGCGAGAAGGTGAACCTGATGTACTGGCAGCTCACCTGCCGCATCTTCCACACCCCCGAGGAATGGGCCTTCGAATTCAAGCGCTCCGGCTACACCGGCGACCACGAGTTCATCTTCTTCGAATGAGCTGAAGTTTTCACAGCCTCGGTGGCGCCGCTGTCAAATCGACGCCAAGTGCGGCGCTACTGTGGCCATGCTTGGCGCTTTTGCCGCGCCATTGTTAGTCCAACAGCCGCGATGATTGCGGACTGGCGGGAGAACCTGATTCAGAACTTTGTTGATCGTGGCGACCGGTCGAGAGCCGCTCACCACATCAGGCTTCCCGGCCATCAGAGGTCCTTGAATCGTGACCGCGTGACGGAAAAAAACTGATCCTTGGCTTGTAGCGCAAGGCAAATCGGGATTGTCCTGAAACAAATGTCTACGCATCCCATGACCACGCGATGTCGGCTATGCAACCAAATGATTCAGGCGATGCCATTGTCGCTCGGCTCGCTTCCGGTTTGCAATGCATTCGACCGCAATCGCTCCACGACTCGAACGATCGATCTCGACATCATCGAATGCGAGACGTGCCAACTCGTGCAGCTGGGCCGCGTTGCCGCGCCCGAACTTTTGATGCCGGCGGTGCCGTGGATCCGCTATCGCGAGCCCGAGGGTCATCTCGACGACCTCGTCGCGAGCTTGTTGTCCCTGCACCCTGGCGCGCGGCGCGCGTGCGGCACCGGCCCGTTTGAGCAGCCGCTGCTGTCCAGACTTGACGCGCGTGGTCTCCAGACGCAGGCGCTGACGCTCGAAACGACTGCTCCCGCAGGCCGTCATCCCTATCTGGAAAGCTGGCAGGCAATCCTCAACGCGGATCATCTTGCGGCTGCGACGGCCCGAAGCGGAACCTTCGACCTCGTCTCTTGCCGTTACATCGTCGAGCACAGTCCCGCTCCGGTTCTCGCTTTGCGGGCCATGAGGCACCTGCTCGCACCTGACGGTCTGTTGCTGGTCGAAGTCCCCGACAGCAGCAAATTTCTGGCCGCTTGCGACTATTGTTTCCTCTGGGAGGAGCACAGCAGCTATTTCGTCGAGCCGACGCTGCGGCGCCTCGCCGAGATGAGCGGGTACCATGTGGTGTCCCTGCTTCGCTATCCAGGCGCCCTCGAGGATGCCTTGGTGGCTATCCTGCAGCCGGCGATGTCTCCGACCGCAATGATTTCGCCTCTCGGGTCAACCGGGCTGTTTCAGACCTATCGCCAGGCCTTCGCCGGGCGACGGGAGACCGTGCAGAGCCGGCTGAGAGCCGCGGCTCGCCCGGACGGCGACGGCGTTGCGCTGTTCGGGATTGGCCACCACGCCATCATGTTCGTCAACGCGTTCGGGGTGGGGAATAGAATCGCGCTGGCCGTCGATGACGACAGCGACAAGGCCGGTTTTTTCCCGCCGGGTTTCGAGGTGCCTGTGGTAGGTTCGGACCGTCTGCTGGCGGACGAGCACGTCACACTTTGCCTGTTTGCGGTCGCACCTCACATCGAGGGCAAGGTGCGCGCGAAGCTGGCTCCCCTCGCCGCCCGGGGCGTCGAATTCCGCTCCATCTACGCGGCGCTCGACAACGCTATTTTCAAGGACAATGCTCCATGAGCCTCGTTCAAAAGTCTCCTGAGGTCTTCCTGGCCGAAGGTCCGATTGCGGCGGTCGGACAGGCCGAAATCGAAACATTGAAGGCCGCCGTTGCCGCCAGCCCCAAGCGACGGGCGCGCATCAATGCCCACCCTGACGGCGAGGATCAGCTGCACGAGATGATCATCGCGATCGATTCGGCCTCCTACATCCGGCCGCACAAGCATCCCGGCAAGAGCGAAGCCTTTCACATCATCGAAGGCGAGGTCGACATCGTCGTGTTCAAGGATGACGGGGAGATCGAGAAAGTGGTGGAGCTTGGCCCCCCGGGCGGCGCCCGCCCGTTCTACTACCGGATGTCAAACGCGTTCTTTCATACCCTGATCATACGTAGCGATCTCCTGATCGTGCACGAGATCACCAACGGCCCGTTCCGGCCCGGGGCGAGCGTGTTCGCCGACTTCGCGCCAGAGGACAGCGACACCACCAAGGTCGCGGCCTACCAGGCCGAGCTCGCCCGCCGCGTCGCCGACCTGCAGGATGCTGCAGCATGACCGTGCATGCTGTGGTGATTGGCGGCACCCGCGGCCTCGGTCGCGTTGTCGTCGAGCGCTTCCTGGCCCGAGGCTGCGCCGTCAGCGTGGTATCGCGGCAACGTCCGGCCGATTTCCCAGAGCAGCCCGGCCTGGCGCATTTCGCAGCCGATCTTGAGCGCAGCGACAGTTTTGCCGGGCTCTGGCGCGAGATCGCTGATGGCCACGGTCCCGTGCGCTACCTCGTCCTGAGCCAGCGCTTCCGCGGTCAAGGCGATCCCTGGGCCGGCGAAATCCAGGTCGGCCTGACCGCTTCGCGCGACCTGATCGAAGGGTTTTCCGGCCATTTCGCAGAGGCTGGCGACCGCGCCATCGGCGTGGTCAGCTCGGTTTACGCCGAATTCGTTGGCTCGTCGCAGCCGGTCGGCTATCACGTCGTCAAGGGTGGCCTGAACGCGATGGTCCGCCATTATGCCGCCACCCTCGGCCGGCGCGGCATCCGCGTCAACGCGATCATGCCGCTCACGTATTTGAAGCGCGAATCGCGGACCTTCTACGAGCAGAACGAGAAGCTCATGGAGACGTACCGCCGGCTTGTCCCGCTCGGCCGGCTCGGGACCGCCGAGGAATGCGCCGACGCGCTGGATTTCCTGTGCAGCGAACGCGCCTCGTTCATCAACGGGCAGAGCCTGTTCCTCGACGGCGGAGTGTCCACAGTCTGGCAAGAAGAGGTCGCCAAGAGCTTCGCGGGCCTGTAAAACGCGCCGCAAATTCGCTTCGGCCTACCATCCCGCCTGCGGGACCGCCAACCCAGGATCGCGACATCATGCAGCACGTGAAGCACAAGACCGATTGCCGCCTGTGCGGATCGACCTCGCTCGATCACGTGCTGCCCATCAGGGCGTCGGCGATCGGCGATGCGTTCGTGACGGCGGACCGGCTGGACGAAAAGCAGGACCTCTACCCGCTCGACTGCTATCTCTGCCTTGACTGTGGTCACCTGCAGAATCTCGACGTGGTCGACCCCGACATCCTGTTCCGCGACTATACCTACCGCACCTCGGTCTCGCTTGGGCTGGTCGAGCATTTCAAGCGCTATGCGCAATCGGTGGTGTCGACGCTTGCGATACCGAAGGGCAGCCTCGTCGCCGAGATGGGCAGCAATGACGGCTCGCTCCTCAAGGCGTTCAAGAACGAGGGCATGCGGGTGCAGGGCATCGATCCCGCCCGTGACATCGCGGCCACGGCCACCAGCGAAGGCATTCCCACGATCCCGGACTTCTTCAGCAGCGCCCTGGCCGCCCGGATCAAGGCCGAACAGGGCGAAACCAAGCTGTTCTGCGCCAACAACGTGTTCGCCCACATCGACAACATGTCTGACGTCGTGAAGGGCATCCGACTGCTGCTCGCCGACGACGGCGCCTTCGTGTTCGAGGTGTCCTATATTGTGGACATGATCGACAACATGGTGTTCGACACGATCTACCATGAGCACGTCTCGCACCACGCGCTCATCCCGCTCGAGACCTTCCTGAATCGGCATGACATGACGCTGTTCCACGTCGAGCGCACGGCGACCAAAGGCGGCTCGATCCGCGCCTTCGCCCAGCCGAAATCGACCGGCCAGCGTCCGCGCTCGGCAGAGCTGTCGCAACTGATCGCCGAAGAGGAGCGGCGCGGCGTGACCAAGCCGCAGATCTACCGCGACTGGTTCGTGGCCATCGAGGCCTGCAAGCGCAAGGTGCTGGCCACGCTCGACGCTGCGATCGCCGAGGGCAAGCTGATCGCCGCCTACGGCGCCTCAACCACCACCACCACCCTGTTGTACCATTTCGAGTTGGAGAGCCGGGTCAAGTTCATCGTCGACGACAACCAGCTCAAGCACGGCCGCTTCAGCCCCGGCGCACATATCCCGGTTCTGCCGTCGAGCGAGCTTGCGACGCGGAAGCCCGACGTTGTTGTGATCCTTGCCTGGATCTACGCGGATCCGATCCTGAAGCGGAACCAGGCCTATCTGGAAGCCGGCGGCCGGTTTCTGGTGCCGCTGCCGGAGCCCCGGCTGGTCGGCGTGACGGGGGCGGCTCCGATCTGAGCGACGGCTGCAGCCGGAGCAGAGCGGTTGACAGCCTCGACGTAACGTGATCCAGCAAGCGCCAGCCGATCGGCCGCTGTCGGCCGCGGCGCTTGAGCGCTTTAAGCTGGAAAACCAAATACTTAGGGCTGTCGTGAGGTAGAAGCATGTCCACCCTGACCGATGGAGAGGTCGAGCGGTTCGTGGTCGCGGAGCGCGGCCGCTTCACATGGGCTCGCTGCCGCGAGGACATCGCGCCGTTCCTGACTCGCCACGTCACATGGCGCGCGCTGGCCGCTGGCGACATCCGATCTAAATACCGCAGAACCATGCTGGGTCCGTGGTGGATCACGGCGACCAACGCGATTACCGCCCTGATCATGGGTGCGGTCGCCGGCCGCTTTCTCGGCGCCGACATGAAGACCTATCTGCCGCACTTCATGGTCAGCATGACGATCTGGAATTTCATCGCCTCCTCGCTGGGCGAGTCCTGCTACACGATGATCAACGCCGGCGGCATGATCAAGGCCGTGGACATGCCGATCCTGATCCACGTCATGCGCATGGTTCAGCGCAACCTGATCATCTTCCTCCACAACATTGCGATCATCCCCATCATCTGGCTAATCTATCCCTGGCCGATCGGCATCGTCAGCCTGCTCAGCCTGTTCGGGCTGGCGCTGGTCTACGTTTTCATCGTCAGCACATCGACGATCGTCTCGATGATATGCGTCCGCTATCGCGACGTTCCGCCGGTCATGAACGCGATCATTCAGCTGCTGTTCTTCGTTTCGCCGATCATCTGGGCCCCATCGCAGATCAAGGGCGGCGAACTCGCCGTCGCGCTCAACCCCATTGCCTATCTGCTGGCGATCACCCGCGATCCGCTGATGGGCCATACTCCGAACCTTGCCAGTTGGGCCGGTGCCGCAGGGTTCATTGCGGTGCTGACGGCCGCCATGATCTACATCTACACGCGCTATCGCTCGCGCGTCGTGTACTGGGCCTGACGTGACAGCCATTCAGGACCTCGGGACCAGCCTCTCATGCCTCTGATCGAAGCCAAGCAACTCGGCATTGAATTTCCCGTAGCGCCGCCCAACGCCCGGTCGTTCAGGCACCTGGCGATCAAGGCCGCGTCCCGCGTCGGCGGACACGTCTCCAGGAACGAGGGCTCGTTCCAGTTCGTGCAGGCGCTGGACGACATCAGCTTCACCCTGAAGCAGGGCGACCGGCTCGGGCTTGTCGGCCACAACGGCGCCGGCAAGACCACGCTGATCCGCGTGCTGGCCGGCATCTACGAACCCACGCGCGGCTCATTGCGGGTGGTGGGCCGCAACGTGCCGATGTTCGACATCGGACTCGGTATGGACGAGGAGGCGTCCGGATACGAGAACATCCGGACCCGCGGCCTCATCCTGGGCCTCTCTCCCGAGGAGATCGAAGAGCGCGTACCCGAAATCGTGGAGTTTGCCGAGCTTGGCGATTATCTCGAACTGCCGATCCGGACGTATTCGTCGGGCATGCTGCTTCGTCTCGTGTTCTCGATCGCAGCCTCCATCCACGGCGACATCATCCTGATGGACGAGTGGATCGCCGTCGGCGACGCGCAGTTTCGCAAGAAGACCCATGACCGGCTGCAGGACATCACCATGCGTTCCGGGATCGTGGTGCTGGCCTCTCACGATCACGGCCTGCTGCGCGAAACCTGCAATCTCGGGCTCTATCTCGACGGCGGACGCGTGCGCGCCTTCGGTGCGCTGGAGGACGTTCTCAAAGAGCTGCCCGCGGCTTGAGCTGTCCAATGCGACAGCATGCGGTATAGAGTTCGCTGAGCATGACCCCGACGACCGCTTCACCGACCGTTACACTGGTTGTCCCGAACTTCAATCACGCACGCTACCTGCGGGAGTCGCTCGGCAGCATTGCGGCCCAGACCCGCGCGCCCGACCGCGTGCTCGTCATCGACGACTGCTCGACCGATGACAGCCTGTCGGTGATTGCAACATTCGCAGCAGATCGGCCGAGCTGGCATGTGATCCGCCATCCAGCCAACCAGGGCGTGGTACGCAGCCAGAACGAGGCGCTGGCCCTCGCCGAGACCGAGTGGATCGGCTTTCTCGGAGCCGACGACGCGCTGCATCCGACCTATCTGCAAAAGACCATGGCGCAGGCCGCGCGATGGCCCGACGCCGGCCTGCTGTTCGCATGCTGCGAGATCATAGGCCCGAACGGTCCTTCCGCACGCCGCATGCTGCGCCCGATGATGCTGCCCGCCACCAGTTCGAGAATGCTCTCTCCACCTGACGTTCGGCGGGTTCTGCGCGTCGGAGACAACTACTTCTCCGGCACGACGTCGCTGTACCGCTGCGCTGCGCTTCGGGCCCTCGGCGGCTTCGACGTCAAACTTGGTTCGTTCTCGGACGCCTTTCTGGCCAGACGGCTTGCGCTGACCTATGGCTGCTACTTCATCGCCGACATTCTCGGGTACTGGCGCATCCACGGCCAGAACTACTCGACCGCCTCGGCGACCGATCCCGCCCTGCTCAATGACAGGCTAAGGGACATCGGCGCCCTCATCGCGAAGAGCAAGCTGTTCCCGGAGGGCTACGGCGACGTGTTCGCACGGCGCAACCGATTCGGAGCGGTCCGGATGGTGCTGGGCAGCGAGTCCTCTGCGGCGGCGAAAGCCGAGCGGGCCGCGGCGCTGCTCGACGGCACGGCGTTCGACCGGCACCTGCTGCAGCTGGTCCTGAGCCTCGGGGCCGGCGGCCGCCTCGCCGCGCTGGCTTGGGCCACCTTGCGGACACGCCCAATGTCGCTGCTGCATGTCGCAGCCCAAACTCAGACACGGCGCGCCATCGTGTCCGCGACGCCCCCCTACCGCGCGCCATGACGATGCGGGCTCCCGTTGGCTCACTACGGCATCGTCTGAGCAGGCTGCAGGCCCCGGTCAGCAAACCAGCCGCCGTGATCGAAGCCGCACAGCCCGCTTCGCTGGGATCGCGCCGGCCATCCTCGGTGAAGGCGTGGCTGACCGCATCGGCCTTCCGGGCCTATTCCTTTCTGAGCGCCCGCCGCCGTCAGTTGCTGCCGCTGACCACACGCGCCGCCGGCCTCGTCGACCGCAGGCTCATCGCAGCGCCCGCCGGAGCTGCGATGATGCGGCTGATGGACCGCCAGCTCGCGCGCGGATCCCGGACGGGCAAGCTGCTGGCGCGGCTCACCTTGGCCACACTGGCCGCGGCCGCGCAGGTTCATCTGGCCGCCAGCCGAAAGCCGAGCGCGCTTCGCGCAGTGCGGCTCCTGAACCTGATGTTCCGGAGCAATGTGCGGGCGCGAACGGGCTTCGGTGCGCAGGCCTATTTCGCTACCCTCGCTCTGTGCAGCGCCTACGACCGGATCGTGCGCGAGGTCCCGCGGGCGGAGGCGATCGACAGCTTCGCCATCAATTTCGCGGTCGGCGTTGCCCATATGTATCGCGGCAATCTGTCGTTGGCGGCCAACTTCCTGAAGGCAGCCGCGGCCTCAGGCGACAGCAACGCGCTGCGCAAGCTCGGCGCAGTGCATGCCCTCGCCGGAACTCACGATCAAGCTGCGGAGTGCTTCGCGGCCGCGGTGGCGCGCGATCCGCGCTCGGTGATGGCGCACCAGAACTACGCCGGCGGCTACGATCCATCGACCTACACGCCGAGCACATGGGAAATCGAGCATGCGGGCGAGCTGCTGATCTACGACAATCTGATCCAGCTCGGCGAGAACTTCTACCACCAGGGCCGCTACGAGGACACGTTCCGCTGCTACCAGCTGGCGCTCGACCAACAGGACAGGCTGGCCGCCAAATGGTCGATCCCGGAGGGTCTCGTCCGTCGTATCGCGGCTGCAAGCGCCATCTTCGATCCCGCTCTGCCCGTCCGGCTGCTCGGCTACGAATGGGTGACCCTGATCGGCCACATCGGCTTCATCGATTGCCACCTTCGCATGGCGGCCCTCGGACTGCTGCCGCGCGCCAACTACGTGCTGCTCGCCCCGCCGGCCAAAGTCGTCAACCAGCCGTTCCTCCGGCTGTTCGCGTCGCACGTGACGATCGTCGAGGACCCCGTTCTGGTCGACGATCTCCTGCCCTATCAGCGCTTAGTCGGGGACCAATTCATCGCGGTGCGTGGCGACAATGGCCTTGCCGAGCCGTGGGCCCACGCGGCCTCGCGCGCCCAGGTGGCCTGGGCCGAGCAGCAGCGCGGGCCGATCGTCGAGGTCCCTTCGGACCTGATGGCATCGGGGGCCGCCAAGCTGTGCGCGGCGGGCGTGACGGCCAGCTGGTTCGTCGCGATGCACATCCGCGAGGGCGGCTATCACGGTGACGGCCCCGGTACGACCCGACAGCACCGCTCGGCCAATGTCGGCGACTATATGGAGGCCATCGCCGCCATCGTCGCACGCGGCGGTGCGGTCGTGAGGCTCGGCGACCGCAGCATGACGCCCCTCGGCCATGTGCCGGGCGTGTTCGACTATGCCCATAGCGAGATCAAGTCGGCCGAGATGGACCTCTTTCTCTGCGCCGCCGCGCGGCTGTTCGTCGGAACCACGTCGGGCCTGACCACGGCGGTGCAGGCGCTGGGAACACCGATGCTGCTGGTCAACTGCATCTCCAACGACTGTCAGTTCTGGCACGAACGCACCGACTTCACCGTGCGTCCGGTCTATGACCGGCGCGCCAAGCGCTATCTCTCCCTCAAGGAGACCTATCGGCAACCGCTGCAGGCGCTGCTCATCGATACTGCGGTGCTGGCGCGCCACGGGCTCGAGATCCATCCCAACAGCGCGAGCGACATCACGGAGGCCGTCCGGTACAAGCTCGATTGCCTGGAGGGAACGCGCCCATCGAATTCAGCCGAGAACGAGTCGCTCACACGTTACCGTTCCGCAATGTCGCATAATCCATACAATTTCGGAGCCGCAAAACCTGTGCCCTCATTCCTCCAAACCTTTCCTGACCTACTAACGACAGACGGTCGGCTGGCCTCGGATTAAGCCTCCGCCGCGCGGGAGTTGCGCCTGCGCAGGATGTGACCTTGCCCCTGAGGCATCATGCAATTTCACCCGCGCCGATGATGCCGGATACGGCAGCGTGTGAGAGCGATCGCGCTGGAGGGCGTCGACGGTTCGGTGATGGTCGTCTGCACGTCCTGCTGGAGCGGGAGGATGACCTCGTCGATCGCAAGAGGCATTCCGGCTGTATGGAGGAAAACGGCCCACGGTGAGCCGCAGAGATAGCCGAGGCGGATCCTCGGCGTGAGCATCCGTCGCAGGCCGCAGGTGAACTGGTCCTTGAGGGGGGCGTGTAGCCTTGCGTCCGCTCCGGCCGCTACCAAAGGCTGCATGGGGCGCATCCAATCTCCCGACTGAACTCACACCAGGACGACACCTGGGGACACGGTCCAGTGCTTTGTGTTTGACATTCGCTGTCCAAGCTGGTGCAACGTCCACTGATCCTCAGCGACAAGCAACATCGATTGAACCGCATGGCATCCAGCTTCCCAAAATTCGCTTCTTCCGCGCTGGGTTCGATGCTTTCTGAGCTTGCAATTGCGTCAGCAATCACCGCGGTCGGCTTGTGCCTGCTCAGCGGCTACGCTCTGTCGTCTGACCAAGTCCTACTTGGCGACGGCTTGTACATCTACGAAGTGTTCTACAGCGTTTTCAGCCAGCTCAATCAGACCGGCGAAATCCCCCGATGGTTGCCCTATTCCGCTTTCGGAATATCGGCGGACCTGCGACATCTTGTTTTGCCCTTCCTGTCTGTCCCGGTGATGGAGGCGGCCAATCTTCTGGGGTCAACTAACACCTGGAACACCTTTCTCGTCGTCCTGGCCATCGACCTCTGGCTGACCTCCGTCGGAGCCTATCTCCTCCTGCGCCAGTTCGCGTCCAGATCGGTCGCGGCTGTTGTTGCGTCGGCTCTGGTGTGGACGATTGTCATCGACAACAACATCTATTTCTCGCTGTATACCTTCATTACGACCCCGTTTACCCTCCTGTTCATCGTATTGAGCGTGAAAAGGGAGAATTTGACCTATCTCGCCATCGCCGTTGTCTTTGCCGGCCTCGGCGCCTTTCTTCCCACTCTGTACTTTGCCCCCTATCATGCGCTCGTCTACAGCTCGGTGACGCTGACACTTGCGGCCATCTATCGCCCTCGCTTTAGCTGGAAACTCAGGCTTGATTTCTGGATCTGGACGGCAATTGCCGTGACGATCCTGGTCGCGGCTGGTTATCTTGCGTTTTCCTCATTGCAGAACATCGAATTTTTTGCGCCCGACCGCGACGAGAATCTAAGGAGCACGCTGCACGATTATCTCTATTACGCCGGCACTTTTGGGATGATCAAATCCCTCGAGCCTTTGATCGGCGTGCCGTTGTCCGGCCCCAATCCGCTGTTCTTTCTGACGACGATAGCCGTCGTCTTCCCACTCTACGCGATGTTCAACGGATGGAGTCGGGACGTCGTCGCCTTCCTTTTCCTGTTCTGGCTGACTCTGTTTTTCTGCTGGGGACCGAATACGCCTGTTGCGACGATCGCCTACTATTTTCCGGGGATGAGCTTTTTCAGACACGTTGGCTACACTTTTGCTTTTCCAAAATTGTTCGCGACCATTCTCACTGCAATCGGCTTGCAAAAATTCGTTGATCAGGTCAGCAGCACCGCAGATGCGAGAAATTTGGCAGCGTTGCACATTCGACCGATCATCAAGGTGGTGACCGTCGCTTCGTTGGGCGTCGGCATCTGGTACGTCACGGTCTATAAACGCTATGCACCGCGATCGTACTTTGAGCCCGCCATGGGCCTATGGCTCTGGCTGCTGCTCGCCGCTTCGTGGCTTGGAGCTCCGATGATATGGCTCATCTGCAAGCGAGTTCCTGCACGGCATTTCCTCTCGGGAATTGGAGCGGTCGTTCTCATTCAGGCGACAATCTATCAAGTCGTACAGACCTACACCGTCTTTCATGTGCCGCTGGGATTCACGAAGTCACTGCTGGAGACCACACCGCAGCCGTTCGAGGAGGCACGAACGACGGACATCCTCGCGCAACGGAACGGACGAATTTACGACCACATCGCGCAGATCATCACGTCCTATGCGGAAGTGTTCAGCTTTCTCCAGATTGACGCCTGCTTCACCAAGCGCTCCCGAACCGACTTTTCCATGAAGGGAGTCGCTGAGCTGGTCCGCCGGCAATTCGGCAAGGGCAAGAACCTGAACGATCTCGAAGACGCCTATAAAACATCGCCGGAGAATGCCTTTTTCCCGCTCTCCGGATGCGACGTCGCCAAGCTGCAGTGGGTACCCGCCTCCGATTCTTCCGCTGAAAAGCTCGTCGCCGGACAAGACTGGGCCGAGGATTGCGCGCGGTCGAGGCTGTGCCTCGAAGACTCACATGGGACCCGCCTGGCCGTGCCCTGGCCGGAACATGAACCTCCAAATCGGAAGAGCTTGAAGCAGCAGGGAATAAGGGTGGAGCGGTTCTACTTCGACAACGTCAGGTTTTCGCTGACGGTCGACAGTCCCGGCTGGCTGCTCTATGCTGACGCCTTCGATCCTCGGTGGAGCGTCGACATCGACGGAAAACCTGCGGAGAATTGGCGGGCGAACTTCGCCTACAAGGCGGTTCGTTTGGGCCCTGGTGAACATAGCGTCGAATGGCACTTTGGACGTGGCGATGTCCGCCCCGTGGTCTTCAAGGCCCATCAGGCGCTTTGTCTGATTCTGATCGTCGTTCTGGTCTTGAAGTCGGCGGCACTGAGCGGCACGGCTCATGGTGCTCGCCGGATACCTGGAGCGGGTCAGGCTGCTTGATCCCACGTTGCAACCCACTTCCGCTGAGGTGAGATGTCGTGAGGGCGATCCAGCTGGTTCTGGCCGAGATGCTTGACAGACCGCCCCCTCTCCTCTTTACCTGAGCACAAAGGTCGCGGATTGGATCTTTCGATAAACTTGAGATTGCGATGGCTATCAGCGACACTGTGGTCTTGGGCTCGGGGGTTCGCATCCTCAAACCCGAATTCGTGAATCTCTACGGTTGCGTCATTGGAAACGATAGCCGAATAGGGCCGTTCGTCGAAATCCAGGCCGGCGTCAGTGTCGGTGCTCGCTGCAAGATCCAGTCTCATAGCTTCATTTGCGAAGGCGTCAGCATTGGCGACGAGGTCTTCGTGGGTCACGGCGTCATGTTTACGAACGATCTCTGGCCGCGCGCGGCGAATGACGAAGGTCAGTTGCTCGGTGCCGAGGATTGGGAGCTCAAGGCGACGGTTGTTGCCGAAAGGGCTTCGATCGGAAGCGGGGCTGTGTTGCTCCCGGTTCGGATCGGCAAGGGTGCGCTTGTGGCGGCAGGAGCTGTCGTCACCAAGGATGTGCCGGATTTTGCAATCGTGGCGGGCAACCCGGCTCGGGTGATTGGGGATGTCCGAAGTCGTCGACCGGGAAATGCGGCGGAATCATAGTGGACCTGCAGCTGCTCTGGAGCTGTACTGAATCGAACGGCGCCAGGGCAGATGGTGCGTCGGGGTACCGGCATGGGTGGAACCGGAATGACCGAGAATAGGCTGGCGACGGTATTGGACCGCAAGGTTCCTTTCAACGACCTGTCGATCCAATGGCAACAGATTGCCGTCGACGTCCGCCAAGATTTCGAGATGATCTTTGAGCAAAGCGCGTTCTGCCTCGGGCCGTTTGTCGAACGCTTTGAAGCGGACATCGCGCAGTATCTTGGCGTCAGGCACGCTATTGGCGTGAATTCCGGGACTTCTGCTCTTCACTTGGCGGCTCTTGCCAAAGGCATCGGCCCCGGTGACGAAGTGATCGTGCCGGCACACTCCTTCATTGCGACGCTCTGGGGCGTACTCTACGCCGGAGCAACGCCTGTGTTCTGCGATGTGGAGCCGACGACCGGCAACTTGGACGTGGCAGCGGCCGAGCGATGTGTCACAGCGGCCACGAAGGCAATCATTCCCGTCCACCTGTACGGGCAGTCGGCGAACATGAAAGCCGTCATGGAGCTCGCACAACGCTTTGGCTTGGCGGTCATCGAGGATGCCGCGCAGGCGATCGGCGCGACCTGGCAGCAGCGGTATCTTGGCAGCATCGGCGATCTAGGCTGCTTCAGCTTTTATCCTGGAAAGAACCTCGGTGCAGCGGGCGAGGCTGGGCTGATCGTCACGAATGACGACGACGTTGCCAAGCAAGTGCGTTCGCTGCGCAATCACGGCCAATCGGAACGTTACGTACATCAGATCGTCGGCTACAACTGCCGCATGGATGGCTTGCAGGGCGCCGTGCTTAGACGAAAGCTCCCGCGGCTCGCGGCCTGGACGGCGTCACGGCGAAAATTGGCCGAGAGGTACAGGCAAAAACTCTTGGAAACTCCCCTGGTGTTGCCTTCGGTGCAGTACGGGGAACATGTGTGGCATTTGTTCGTCGTGCGCACCCCGGAGCGCGACCGCTTGAGAGCGGCGCTGGCGGAGCGCCGCATCGAAACCGGACTTCATTATCCGATCGCTCTCCACAAGCAGCCCTGCCTCAACCATTTACCCTCGGCCAAATTGAGCTTCCCGTCTGCCGAAGCTTGGGCCGCGGAGTGTCTATCGCTTCCGCTGTTCACGGGCATGACAGAAGATCAAGTCGATTATGTCGCCGACGCGATCCGCGCCCTCTGCTAATCAAGATACTCGACCGCGATGCAGTCCCTCCTGGACTCTCGCGGAAAGGCCGGTACGAACAACATGCCCATGGAAGCCCTCGGCAGACGCGTCCCAGATCTCATCATCGGTGGCGCTCCTAGAAGCGGAACGACGTTGTTGTGCGAGATCATGTCCCGACATCCTGACGTGTTTGTCGTTCGCCCCTTCATTCCGGAGCCGAAGGTTTGTCTCCTCGATCTTGGTTCAGATGACAGCGCATATCTGGACCACTACGCAGAACTGTTCGCGTCGGCTCCCCAGCACGCCTGCTGCGTCGAAAAGACCAGTAATTATTGGGAGAACGACGAGGCGCGCGAACGCCTAGCACGCATATTGCCTCAAACCCGTTTCGTCTTCATCCTGCGTGAGCCGGTCGCGAGGGCTTATTCCAACTGGCGGTGGTCAACTCAGAACGGTCTGGAAACCCTGCCTTTCGGTGAAGCTTTCGATCGCTCAGACCGACCGAGCCCACTGCCACAGCGACAGCGGCACGCACGCCCCTTCGACTATATCCCTCGTAGTCAATATGGCCGCCTCGCGTCAGCCTGGATCGACGCCGTCGGACGATCTCGTCTGCGATTTTATGTTTTCGAACAGGTTGTAGCGAATCCGGGCGCCTGGGCCGCGGACGTTTTCAGCTATGTTGGTGTCCGGGCTTTTGCTGATGATTTTGCTGAGGTCGGTATCGTGAATGCCGCCCGCGACCGGTCGCCCATCGATCCGCATCTCGAGAAGGAGCTGCGGCTCCGGATCCGTCCAGAGGTTCTTCGCTTCGCCGAGCTTACCGGCACTGACATCAGCTCTTGGGGTTATTCATGATTGGCTACGCCCATTCCATCAGGCTCCACTCGATTTGCGTTCATTGACTCTGACGGACAGGAACTAACGAAGATGCGCGTTGCTGTCGTTGGGTACGGGTATTGGGGTCCCAATCTCGTCCGAAACTTCTCCGCCCACCCCGACTTTGAAGTCGCCGCGATCGTCGACGCAAACGAATCCGTTCGGCAACGCGCCTCCACTGAACAGCGCGGCATCCGCGTCGTCGCTGATTTCGAGGAGATCGCTCGAGATGCTAGTATCGAGGTCGTGGCTATTGCTACGCCGGTCGCGACACATTTTTCGCTGGCCAGTCGCGCACTGCTAGCCGGCAAACATGTCATCGTTGAAAAGCCGATGTGCGCTTCGGTCGCCGAATGCCAGGAACTTACCGCGATTGCACACCGGGCCAATCGCGTTCTGATGGTCGATCACACGTTCCTGTTCACCGGCGCAGTGCAGATGATCAAGCAGCTGGCGCAACGCCGAGAGCTCGGCGACATCTGCTATTTCGATTCGATGCGAGTCAATCTGGGTTTGTTCCAGCAGGACGTGAACTGCCTCTGGGATCTTGCCCCCCACGATCTATCCATCATCGACTATCTGCTGGAGGACGAAGTCGTCGGCATCGACGCTTCAAGCTATTGCCATCTCAATCCGGGCTTTCCGGACATGGTTTATGTAACGCTTCACTTCGCTCGAAACACGGTCGCCCACTTGAACCTCAGCTGGATGTCTCCGGTGAAAGTTCGCCGCATTGCGGTGGGAGGTACGAAGCAGATGCTGGTGTGGGATGATCTTGACCAGGATCAGAAGATCCGCGTCTACAATTCGGGAATCGAGTACCTCCCCGCCGACCAACGTAACAGCATGATCCCCCAGTACCGCATTGGAGACATCTACTCGCCCAGGCTTCCTAAGACCGAGGCACTTGCAGGTGTCGTAGACCATTTTTCCAGGGTCATTCGTGGAGATGAGAATTCGATACTGTCTCCTGAACGAGGGACGAAGATCGTACGTATTCTGGAGATGACACAGAAGATCCTGGACGGTGCGCCAACCGCGGGACGGCAAGTCCGGGAGCCGCGATCGTGAGCCGGCGGATTCTCGTGACCGGTGGCGCCGGTTTCATTGGCAGCCATCTCGTTGAACATCTATTGTCATCCGGCTACGTAGTGACCGTGCTCGACGATCTCTCCACGGGGAGCATCGATAACCTCGCAGAAGCAAATGAGACGGGACGTCTCCGGCTGATCGAGGGCTCCGTGCTCGACGCTCAGGCCGTCGAGACAGCCATGCACCAATGCGACTACGTATTTCACCTCGCCGTGCAATGCGTTCGAAAGTCGCTGGGAAAACCGATCGAAAACCACGAGATCAATGCGACCGGCACTCTCCGTATGCTTGAGGCCGCCCGCAAGCACAATATCAAGCGGTTCGTCTACTGCTCATCGTCCGAGGTCTATGGCAGTGTATCAACCGGGCTTCTGGACGAAGATACGCTGTGCCGCCCCGTCACCGTTTATGGAGCGGCCAAGCTTGCTGGTGAACTTTATACCGACGCCTATCACCAGACCTACGGCTTGCCGACGGTCGTGGTAAGGCCCTTCAATGCGTATGGTCCACGCGCCCACGAGCGAGGCGACCTCGCCGAAGTTATTCCGCGTTTCTTCATCCGTTGTCTGAATGGACTTCCACCCGTGATCTTTGGCGACGGGAGTAATGGCCGGGATTTCACCTACGTTACCGAGGTCGCCCGCGGACTCGCTCTGGCTTGCGATGCGGATGGTTTAGTCGGCTCCAAGGTGAACATCGCCTATGGGCAAATGATCTCAATTGGTCAGGTGGCTGCCGAAGTCATCAAGGCCACCGGCCGAAATGATCTCGGTATCGAGCACATCTCAGGCCGACCGGGCGACGTGCGCGTACTGAGCGCCGACGTCAGTCGCGCACGTCGCCTGCTTGGCTACCGGGCAGAGATCGACTTTGCGCATGGACTTCGACGCTACCTCGACTGGTTCCGCCTCAAGCATTCAGACCCGTCTCAACTGATCGAGCGGGACATCGTGAATTGGACCATGCCCACCGCACCCGACCAACCCGCGCCATGACCCCCATACAGTTCGCGCTACCCTATTTCGGACCGGAGGAAGCCGCAGCGGCGGCCGCCGCCGTTCAAAGCGGCTGGGTGGTCGGCGGGCCTCGGCTGAGAGAGCTCGAAACCGCGTTTGCAGACCATTGCGGCGTCTCCCACGGCGTGGGTGTGTCGTCCTGGACCACCGGCGCATTCCTGGTGCTCAAAACTCTCGGGATCGGACCGGGCGACGAGGTTCTGGTACCTTCGTTGACATTTATCGCGACCGTCAACGCAATCGTTCACGTCGGCGCCACACCGGTATTCGTCGACGTTCATCCTGGAACGTATAACATCGATCCAGCCGACATTCCCGAGAAGATCACATCACGCACGCGGGCCATCCTGCCGGTCGACCAGTTGGGGCTCCCATGCGACATCGACGAGATCAGCCGGATTGCATCGGCAAACGATCTGCTGCTGATCGCCGACGCCGCCTGCTCCTTTGGAAGCGCGTTTCGCGGTGTCGCGGTTGGAAGTCAAGCGACAATCACGATCTTCAGCCTGCACGCCCGAAAGATCATCACGACGGGCGAAGGCGGCATGATCGTCACCAACGACGGCGACTTCGCAGAACGTTTGCGAAGGCAGCGGCATCAGGGCATGTCCCTCTCAGACTATCAGCGCCATGGCCAATTGCCGACGATGTTCGAGACCTACCCGGAGGTCGGTTACAATTTCAGGATCACCGACGTTCAGGCAGCGATCGGGGTCGCGCAATTGGCTCGCCTGCCCGAGATGCTGCGGTTGAGACGTGAGATAGCGCAGCACTATCTCTCCCGTCTTGATGGACATCCTGACCTGATCATGCCGCTCGTACCTGATCACGTGACGCCCAACTGGCAGTCGTTTCAAATCCGGCTGCGCGAAGGCGCAAGACTAACTCGCAACCAACTGATGGAGCGCCTCCACGAACGTGGCGTACCTACCCGCCGCGGTGTGATGGCCTCCCACATGGAGCCTCCTTACCGTTCACATTGCGCGATCCTGCCCGTGACGGAACTGCTGGCTCGGCAATGCCTGCAGCTCCCGATGCATCCCCGCCTGACAGCAGACCAGATCGATTTCATAGCTGACGAGCTGACGGACGCGCTGAAGTAGGTAAGCTCTGGATCGATGAGTCAGCTCAAACCGCAATACAGATGACGATGGATCAGGTCCCGATATCACGTTCGCAGCTCCCCGCACATCTGAAGCGGCTCGAATCCGAATCGATCGAGATCATCCGCGAGGTTGCAGCAGAGCTCAAGAATCCCGTGATGCTGTATTCCATAGGCAAAGATTCCGGGGTCATGCTCCACATTGCGTTCAAGGCTTTTTTCCCCGGACGCCTTCCGTTTCCACTGCTGCACGTCGATACGACGTGGAAGTTCAGGGACATGATCATGTTCCGGGATGAGCTGGCCAAGAAACTCGGTTTCGACCTGCTGGTTCATACGAATGAAGACGGCCTGCGCGCGGGCATAAATCCTTTTACCTCGGGCCCCTCGCTGCACACGCACGTGATGAAGACGGAGGCGCTGAAGCAGGCGCTCGATTTGCATGGTTTCGACGCCGCATTTGGCGGCGCCCGTCGAGACGAGGAGAAGAGTCGAGCCAAAGAACGGATCTTTTCGTTTCGAGCGGAAGGTCACGTTTGGGAGCCGCGCAATCAGCGTCCCGAGCTTTGGAATTTGTTCAACACACGTATTAGGCCGGGCGAATCGCTCCGCGTATTCCCACTCTCGAACTGGACGGAGTTCGATGTCTGGCACTACATATCTCTCGAAAGGATTCCGGTCGTCCCACTCTATTTCGCTAAGGAACGTCCGGTCGTCTGGCGCGATGGCACCTGGATCATGGTTGACGACGCGCGCTTCCCGCTGGCGCCTGGCGAGACACCGCAGCTTCGCAAGGTCCGCTTTAGAACACTCGGCTGTTATCCTCTGACAGGCGCCATAGAGTCGGCTGCAACATCGGTCGAAGACATCCTCGATGAAATGAGGACTACGCGTATCTCGGAGCGTCAGGGACGCCTCATTGATACGGACGAGGCCGCATCCATGGAGAAAAAGAAGAAAGAGGGCTACTTCTGATGGCTGCAGCTCAGGCACCAGGGGCGCCGTCCAGAGACCTTCTGCGCTTCATCACCTGCGGTTCGGTCGATGACGGAAAATCGACACTCATCGGACGCCTCCTGCACGATTCTCACGTCATCTTTGAGGACCAGCTGCGCAGCCTTGCCTCCGACTCGCAGAAGTTCGGCACCACAGGGGAAGAGATCGATCTGGCGCTGCTCGTGGACGGATTAGAAGCCGAACGGGAGCAGGGAATTACGATCGACGTCGCCTACCGCTTCTTCAGTACGCCGCTGCGGTCGTTTATCGTGGCCGATACTCCGGGGCACGAGCAATACACCCGCAACATGGCCACTGGCGCTTCATTAGCCAGTTTGGCCATCATCCTGATTGATGCACGCAAGGGCGTCCTGCTGCAGACGCGCCGGCATTCGCTGATTTGCTCGCTGCTTGGCATTCGCCACATCGTTCTTGCCATCAATAAAATGGACCTGGTCGACTTCGACAAAGCGACCTTCGACGCGATCGTCAATGATTATACGGCTTTCGCTGCACACCTCGCCTTCGCTACGATCGTCCCCATCCCTCTTTCGGCCCGCTACGGCCATAATGTAACGACCCGCTCCGATCGAACACCATGGTTCTCGGGGCCTGTACTGATCGATTGCCTCGAGAATGTCGATGTCGCATCCGATCTCAACAAGCTGCCATTCCGATTTCCAGTCCAACGGGTGAACCGTCCCAATCTGGACTTTCGGGGCTATTCGGGGACGGTCGCGTCGGGTGATATCCGGGTGGGGGACCGGGTCACGACAACCCCTGCCGGGCAGACCACTTCGGTTCGGGAAATTGTCACAGCTGACGGGATGCTCGAAGTAGCCCGGGCCGGAGAAGCCGTTACCTTGACACTGGTGGACGAGATAGACGTTTCGCGCGGCGACCTCCTTGCGTCGCCCGATCACCTTCCAGAAATCAATGATCAGTTCGCCGCGCACATCATCTGGATGAGCGACCGGCCACTGATCAGCGGCCGGTCTTATCTCGCCCGTATCGGTACGCGCACGATATCCATGAGCGTCACTGCCATAAGACACAAAATGGACGTCAACACCGGTGAGCGCTTGGCTGCAAGCGTCCTGGCTCTGAACGAGATCGGTTTGTGCAACGTCGCGACGGTCAGACCGATCGCGTTCGACCCCTACGCAGCCAACCGCGCGACTGGCAGCTTCATCGTCATTGATCGCCTCACGAACGAGACGGTCGGAGCGGGCATGATCCTCTTCGGGTTGCGGCGGGGTTCCAATGTGCAATCGCAGCCGCTCCTCGTTAATCGAGAGGCACGCGCGGCGATCAAGCGCCAAGTCCCAGCAGTCGTATGGTTCACTGGCCTCTCTGGCGCGGGCAAATCGACCATTGCAAACTGCCTTGAGAAGAAGCTGCACACCGCCGGCTTCCATACGATGCTGCTGGACGGAGACAACATCAGGCAGGGCCTAAATCGTGATCTCGGCTTCACTGAAGCCGATCGTGTCGAGAACATTCGAAGGGTCGGTGAAGTCGCCAAGCTCTTCGTCGATGCCGGACTGATCGTGATATGTTCCTTTATTTCTCCCTACCGCTCGGACCGAGACATGGTGCGGGAGCTCATGCCTCCGGCGACTTTCTTCGAGGTGTTCGTCGATACTCCACTTGAAGAGTGCATGCGACGCGACCCCAAGGGCCTGTATTCCAAGGCCAGGGCTGGAAAGATCGCAAACTTCACCGGGATCGACGCTCCGTACGAACCACCGCTCAATCCCGATCTCCACCTTAGCACCGTTGGGCACGAGCCTGAGCAACTCGCACAGAAGATCGTCGATAAACTCGCGACCCGAAACTGAGTTAATCAACTAATGAGTGTCAATCTTTTCTCCAGACCGAAAAACTATGGCTTGCCTGCAGGAGTGTCGTGACTGGCCATACCGTTCGGCGCGACGGTGAGAGCCCGTTTCGACGAAGAGACTCGTGAAGCTTAGCTCCATCAGTACGCTCGGGAATCAACCTGAGATAGCCCAAGCGGTCTCGAAGCAGATCCTCGGGAAGTGTTGGATAGACCTTCCGCGCCAAAGCGAGCGCTACGTGGTCCGCCGCTTTGTGCGGCAGGGTACTCCAGGCACGTCGCAGCAGGAAGAGAGCGTGATTCCGCAGACAATCGCGCGGGATCGTGAACACAAGCTGGCCCCCAGCACGTAGAGTGCTTGCCAACCTCTCCACAAGTCGATCCGTGTCAGCCACAACCAGGTGCAGTACACTTTCGGCAAAGATGAGATCGGCCTGAGGACCTTGCCAGTTCATGAAATCGGAGGCGACAAAAGTCACGCGATCAGCCAGATCATTCTCTCTTTTGCGGTCTGCAGCCTCGATGTTCAATGAGGAGATGTCGAGGCCGATCAATTGCGCATCCGGCCGGGCACGGGCGACAGCTAGCAACGTTTCGCCTGTGCCGCACCCGATTTCAACGACCGTCGGTTCCTTGACCCCGACCAGGCAATCGATCACCGCCCGGCTGACTCTGTCGGCCACGTAGTCTGAGGTCTGATATCGACCAACGTAGTCGACCGGACGCTTGAGACGCTTGAGAGATCCTGTCTGACGTTCATCCACTCTCGATCCCCTATGGGTTTGCCCGAGCCGTCGGCTCGGCGCCGCCAGGACCGTTCTCAGCGGCAGCCAGTTCGTCAACTAGATCGCGAGGACAGCAGAAGCGCATCGAAGGATTACTGGCGCACCATTGCAGAAAAGCTTCGTAGATCGCCAGCATTGGAGGATTGCCAGAAAACCCCGCTTCGCAGTGGGTCAATAGAAAAATAATTCCACCAGAGCGTGAAATGTACTCAGCTGAGGATGTCCACAGTGACAGAATCTCGTCCGGAGAATAGCCGAGAAATCGCAGGCTGCCGTCGCGCGGCATCGTCAAAGGGAGTTCCCACATGTCTCCGAAGAGCCAAGGCCGTGCGCTCGCGCATCCGTTGTTAGGTACCGGAAACGGACCTCCTGACGTGGGTATGCTGGAGTCATATCTATAGTGTCGCTTAAGTCCGTCGATTAGTTCTTGTGTCCGGACCAGCGATGGAGCCCGATAGCCAATGCCATCGTAGCGTTCCGCCAGGCGATAACCCTCTTCGAGGCGGCGGGCCCGCTCGGCTGGATCTGCAAAAGGCGTCCAATTGGAATGATCGTAGCCGTGCACCCCAATTTCGTGTCCGCGCTGAGCAGCCTCGCGGACGATAGCGTGGTCGATCGACCACGCGCATGGAACGATATAGTTAGCAGACCGGCACCCGGCCCGCTCCTCGATCGGCAGGAACTGCTTGACGAGGTTGGCAAGCCCCTCCGGGCTGTCGATGTCGTGCGACACCATGACCGGCGTAACCGGGAATTTGATCGAGGGGACGCCGGACATGTCCGCGAGTGCGTCGACGCTGAGATCGACCGGCCATGCGGGAAATCTCGCCCATTTTTTCTGTCTCACCCGCTGCATGCGACCGATCGCCTTGGCGATCAACTGGCGGGCGAAAGGAGGAACCCTCGTGTAAGCGAACGGCAATTTCGCGGATGCCGGACGTTCGTTGGTAAAAGCTGCAAGAGCTCTGAGCGTTTCGACATCGATCGCTGTCGCGCCCCGTCCCTGCGACTTGTGGATCGCTTCGGGCCAATTGAACCCCCGATCCGCAATCCAACTCAGCGATGGAGGCAGCGCATAACGCTCCAACTCCGTCCAGACAAGTTCGTCAGTGTTCAAGTTCACGAGCCTCGCTTCGGGAGCCGACTGATTGGGCTACGAAATATAGCGGCCGATTCTTTGTTTCTAACAGGATGCGATAGAGGTACTCGGAAATGACGCCCAGCATAAGGAACAAGATGCCGAAGAAGAGAGTCATGGTCGCCATGATTCCGGTCCAGCCCGGTTGCACCTCGGAGAGAAGCCAAATTCCAACAAGATAAATTAGCGCCGCACCACTCAGGGCCGAGGTTGCAAGTCCAATGAACGTCAACAGGCGTGCAGGCATCTGAGAAAAGCTCATAACCACGTCATAGAATGCGTGGATCATGCGACCGAACGTCCACCCGGACTTGCCTGCCGTTCGCGACAATCGGTCGTATTCCACCACCGCTTGGTCAAAGCCGGTCCATGCAATGAGGGCGAAAGTGACGCGCGCCGACTCGCGCATTTCCCTGAAACAATCGACGACCCGACGGTCGGCCAGGAAGAAGCTTCCGGTCGTAAACTTCGAGCCGCGCGGCATGGCATAGCGACGGATCAGGTTCTCAAACAGCGTCGACACCAAGCGGCGCCAGCCGTGATCCTGTCTTGTGCGACGGCGCCCCCACACGATAGACGCACCTTTGCGCCATTCGGCGAAAAACCGCAGAACAACTTCGGGCGGATCTTGTAGATCAGCCGCCAGTGTTGCAACGGCGTCGACGTCGGCGCTGACATGGTCCATACCCGCCGTCAGAGCCAGATGCGCTCCAAAATTGCGGGAGAGCCGTAGAGCTGAAAACGCAGCATTTTTCTTGCAAATCTGCTCGATTTTCGTCCAGCTGTCATCGCTGCTGCCATCGTCGACAAGAAGAAGGCGAATATCGACGTCTGTGGCTGTGAGCAGAGTTTGGGAAACTTGGTCGACGAAACGATCCAGATTGGCCGCTTCATTGAAGACGGGCGTAATCAGCAATAAGCATGGTCTCGACTGGCCATTCACAATTCGCCCTCGGTCGCCGTCATTCCATCGTCCTGCATCATGCCTTCAAGAGGAGATGTCAAGCGGCAAACCCTTGAGCGAACACCATTGGGAGTTCGGCGGAGACGCCGCACGCCGTCGAGAACGAAAAGTAAACATCATCTGCCCTAATAACGTACGGCTCGCGTGCAGCCCGGTCTTGGCCTATACGGCGCCAAGACCGCCCGAGACCCGTGAGTTTGATGCCCCCGCCCCACTCCGCTTCGCCGCGCCGCCTGCTCTACGTGGCCAACGAGGATTTCGCGTTCCTGATGCACCGGCTGCCGATGGCGCGCGCCGCGCGCGATGCCGGCTACGAGGTGCATGTCGCGACCAACGTCAATGCGGGCGCCGCCGCGATCGCCGCCGAGCGCTTCGTCCTGCATCCGATCCCGTTCCGGCGCGGCGGACTTTCGCCGTCGTCAGCTCTGCCCACGGTCCGAGCAATCCGCGCCGTGGAAGCGGCGATCCGACCCGACATCGTGCATCATTCGGGGCTGCAGGCGAGCGTGCTCGGCTCGCTGGCCGCGCTCGGGCGCCCTGCCCCGGTCGTCAACGCCATGACCGGCATGGGCTACATCTTCACGTCGTCGAGCTGGCGCTCGCGCCTGCTGAAGCGGGGCCTGCTCTCGCTGCTGCCGTGGCTGATGAACCGCCGCCCGAGCTGCGTGCTGGTGCAGAACCCCGACGATCGTGATGCCCTTCAGGCGATGGGCGTGCGCGCCGACAAAATCACGCTGATCCCCGGCTCCGGCGTCGACACCGACCGCTTCCGGCCGCTGCCGGAGCCCGACGGGCCGATCACCTTCGGCTTCGCCGGACGTCTGCTGACCGACAAGGGCATTCGCGCGCTGATCGCGGCGCACCGGATGCTGCGGCAGCAAGGCCGCAACGATCAGCTGCTGATCGCCGGCTCGCCCGATCCGGCCAACCCGGCCTCGGTTTCGGCCGCGGAAATCGAGGCTTGGCGCGCAGAGCCCGGCATCACCCTGCTCGGCCAGATCAAAGACATCACCGAGCTCTGGCGGCGCTGCCACGTCGCCGTGCTTCCCTCGCATCGCGAGGGACTGCCGGTGAGCCTGCTGGAGGCTGCCGCCTGCGGCCGGCCGCTGGTCTCGACGGACGCTCCCGGCTGCCGCGAGATCGCGATCCACGGCCAGACCGGGCTCGCGGTCCTCGTCGAGGATGCCGCCGCGCTCGCGCAAGCGATGGCGCAGCTCGCGACGTCGCCCGAGCTGCGCGCGCGCTATGGTCAGGCCGCGCGGCAGCTCGTCGAGGACAAGCTCTCGGCCAGGATCATCGGCCGCTCCGTCGTGGCGCTTTATGATCGTCTCACCGCGGCCTCAGGCGACCACCAATGATCGCCAGCCCCGCTGCCAATGCCGCTCTCATCGCCCTGCTGGCCGCGGTGATGTGCGCCGTCTCGATCGTGCTGCTGCGCCCGCTGCTGCAGCGCTATGCGCTGGCGCGGCCGAATGCGCGCTCGTCGCACAAGATTCCGACGCCGCAGGGCGCCGGCATCGCGGTCGTGGGCGCGACGCTGGTGGTCGGCGGCGCCTTCGCCTCCGTGCTCGGCTTCGCGCCGCTTTCGATGCTGTTCATCGCCGTGCCGATGCTGGCGCTGGTCGGCCTGGTCGACGACATCAGGCCGATCCCGGTGCTGCCGCGCTTCGTCCTGCAAGGGCTCGCCGTCGGCCTCGTCGTCTTCACCGCGCCTGACGATCTCAGGCTGTTTCAGATCCCATTGGCGGTCGAGCGCACCCTGCTGCTGATCGCCGGTTTGTGGTTCGTCAATCTCGTCAACTTCATGGACGGGCTCGACCTGATGACCGTGGCCGAAGCAGCGCCGATCACGACGACGCTCGTCCTGTTTGGCCTCTCCGGGGGCCTGCCATGGCCGGCGACCGCCATCTCCGCTGCGCTCGCCGGCGCCATGCTCGGCTTCGCGCCTTTCAACAAGCCGGTCGCAAATGTTTTTCTCGGCGATGTCGGCAGCCTGCCGATCGGCCTCCTGCTCGGCTGGGGCCTGCTGCATCTCGCCTGGCAAGGCTCCATCGCCGCCGCGCTGCTGCTGCCGCTGTATTATCTCGTCGACGCCACCTTCACGCTGCTGCGGCGGATGGCGCGGCGCGAGCCGTTCTGGGCGGCGCATCGCACCCACTTCTATCAACAAGCCACCGACAACGGCTTCACCGTCGCGCGCGTCGTCGGCGAGGTGTTCGTCCTCAATATCGCGCTTGCGGCGCTCGCTGTCCTCTCGGTGGCGCTGCAATCGCTGGTCGCCGACGTCATCCTGCTCGTGTTCGGTCTCGGCGCCGTCGCCTTCGTGCTGAGCCGGTTCTCACGGCCTCGCCGTTGACGGCTCAGGCCGCGGTCGAGCCGAACTCCGGCACTGCATCCTTCAGGACCGATTTAATCGTCACCGGATCGTTGCGCCCGATCGCCTGATCGAGCGCCGCTATCCACCCCTTCAGCGTCGGCATCGGCGGCTCGTTCGGCGTCGCCGCCATGACGCCGGCAACACCGATCTCGATCGGCGGCTCCTCGCTCGCGAACAGAATTTCGTTCAGCCGCTCGCCCGGACGAATGCCCGTGAACTTGATCTCGATGTCGTAGCCCGGCTGCAGGCCGGACAGCCGGATCATGCGCTCGGCGAGCTCGACGATGCGCACCGGCTGACCCATGTTCAGCACGTAGACCGAAACATCGGGCCGCTGCGGCCGGAGCGCATGCGAGGCCGCGGTGATGACGAGATCGCAAGCCTCGCGGATGGTCATGAAGTAGCGCACCATGTCCGGATGCGTCACCGTGACCGGACCGCCCGCCTCGATCTGCGCCTTGAACTTCGGAACCACCGAGCCGTTCGACGCCAGCACATTGCCAAACCGTACCGAGATCAGCCGCATCGGCGGCCGGCCAACGGGCCGCTCGGCGAGCTGACGGTCGAGCGCCTGGCAGTACATCTCGGCGAAGCGCTTGGTCAGGCCGAGCATCGACACCGGCTCGATCGCCTTGTCTGTCGAGATCATCACCATCGCCTCGGCACCCGACGCCACCGCGGCATCGGCCACGTTGATCGAGCCGAAGATGTTGGTCTTGACGCCCTCGCTCCAGTCACGCTCCAGGATCGGCACGTGCTTCAGAGCCGCGGCGTGGAACACCAGGTCAGGCTTGAACTCGCCGATCAGCGCGAACACCCGGTCGCGATCCCTGATGTCGGCGATGCGCCCCTCGACGGCGACATCCGCCTCGGGATCGGCCGCGAGCGCCTCGGTGATCGCATAGAGCGCCGGCTCGGAGTTTTCGAGAATGAGCAGCCGCGCCGCGCCGAACGCAACGACGCGCTGGCAGATCTCGGCGCCGATCGAGCCGCCCCCGCCGGTCACGACCACGGCCTTGCCGCGCACCAGCGCTTCCAGCCGTCCGTAGTCGATCTTGTGGCTTGGCCGCAGCAGCAGATCCTCGACCGCGACCGGGGCGAGACGGGGCGCATCGCCGCTCTCCAGCGACGGCAGGCGGCTGACGATCAGGCGCAAGCGGCGCGCACGCATCAGGAAGGTCTCCGGATGGCAGTCCGGCTCGAACGCGGTGGGCATCATCAGCGCGCGCGCGATCGGCCGGTCGCGCCGGGCAAAGTCGGCCGCCACATCCTCGACGTCGTCGATGCCGCCGAGCACGGGAACGCCGCGGATCAACTGGCCACGGTCGGCCATCGACGGCGAGAGAATGCCGATCGGCCAGATCCGCTTGACCGCGCCGCTCTCGATGCCGCGCAGGACCACCTCCGCGTCGGCCGCGCGGCCGATCAGCAGCGCCGGGGCCGCATCCTCCGACTTCGCGTGACGGCGCACCCGCGTGTAGCGAAAATAGCGATAGGCGAAGCGCAATGCGCTGAGCGCGAAGATCTCCAGGAACCAGAACAGGATGATCGTGAGCTTGCCGAAGAAGAAAGTGCCGCGGACGTTGGGCGCGACGATGATGTAGTCGAGCACCAGGAAGGCGAGCGTCAGCACGGTCGCGACGCGCACGATATTGAGCGCATCCGGCAGCGACGTGAATCGCCACTTGGTGGTCAGCAGGTTGGAGAAGTAGAAGACGACGAAGCTGAAGGCGATGAAGTACGGCAGGATCTGCAGTAGCAGCGGCACCCGCTCCCAGAACGTGCTGGCACCTTCGAAGCGGATGTAGAACGCCGCAAACAGCGCGGCGATGCTCACCAGAAGGTCATGCGCCGCGATCAGCAGGTTCCGCGAGGTGAGCTGCGACAGGCGCGTCATGGCACGACGCCCCCTTGCTCCGCATCAGGCTGTTTCCTCAGCCGCAGCACCATGCCGCCGGCCACGCCGACGCCGATGACGTACATCCACCCCTCGTGAAAATCGAAGATGTGCGAGTTGAACAGCGAGGTGAAGATGTTCTGCACCACCACGAGAAGCCCGATCCACGGCACGAGACCGTCGCCGCGGAACAGCAGGAGATGCAACGCCCACATCGCGTAGAGAACGACCACGCCGAGCGTGCCCCACTGGACCGCGACGTTGAGCGTCTGATTGTGCGGATTGCCGACCACGGTGCCGGCGGCGAGATCAGTGCGGTCGCTCGCGGCCAGCTCGAACAGATGCCGCGTCGAGCCCGAGCCATGGCCGATCACCGGTGCGTCGGCAAAGAAATGCAGCGATTTGCGCCAGAACTCCAGGCGTTCGCCGATCGATGTGACGGCGCGGTCGTTCCGGTAATCCTGATACTGCTGCGTGAATGTCGCTACCTTCTGCTGCAGTTGCGGCGAGACCGACCACGCGGCCAAGCCGATCACCACAGCCGACACGGCGATCAGCAGGTTGGCCCGCCATTTCAGATGGATCAGGCCGAACACAGCGAGCAGGACCGGAATTGTCACCAGCGCCGTGCGCGAGACCACGATGAAGATCATGTTGGCCAGGAATGCGATCATGATCGCGGTGAGAATGCCCGCCGGCACGAAACGGCGCGCGCGCAACAGCTGAGCGATCGGATAGGCCAGCGCCACCGCGCAGAGCGAGAATTCCTGGCCCTGGTCGATATAGTTCTTCACGAAGATGCCGCGATCCGCGTTGGCCTTCAGCGCCAGGGCCGGATTGAACCCCACCGCCGTGGACATCACGACCATCAGCACGCAGGACGCCAGGAACGCCGTGAACACCCACAGGCCGCGCTCGGATCGCTGGAAGTGGTAGAGGAGCGCCGGCAGCACCAGGAGCTTCGCGGCCGGCCCGACCGCATAGAGCCGCGCGCCCCAGGCCGCGTCCGACCATAACGTGCCGACCAGCGCCAGCACGAACAGCGCGATCGGCGCCAGCGAGATCGGCCGCTTCAGGATCTGCAGCAGACGATCGAGATCGAGAAACGGCACCATCGTGATCAGCATGACGACGCCGAGGATGGACACCAGCGAGGTCGACCACGGCAGCGACGCGGCCAGCAGAACGGCGACGACGTCCACCGTGGTCCGCCACGCCGCCGGATCGCGCCAGCGGCGGGCCAGCAGCGCCGGGCCGGGATGACCTGCAAGCGCGCTCATCGCTGATCGCTCCGGGCACGATCGACCAGCGCTGTCGTGCTGTGTCCCTTCAGGATGTCGATCAACAGCACCTCGCCGCCGGCGGCCTCGACCACCTCGTGGCCCACCACCTGCTCTCGCGTGTAGTCGCCGCCCTTGACCAGGACGCTCGGTCGCACCAGCTCGATCAGGCGCAGCGGCGTCTCCTCCGTAAAGATCGCAACAAGATCCACCGCTTCCAATGCGGCCAGCACTTCGGCCCGCGCGCGCTCGTCCTGCACCGGACGGCTCTCACCCTTCAATCGCTTGACCGAAGTGTCGCTGTTCAGTCCAACGACGAGCCGGTCGCAGGCGGCGCGCGCCGCCGTCAGTACCTTCACATGGCCCGGATGCAGGATGTCGAAGCAGCCATTGGTGAAGCCGACGCGCAGACCTTCGCTTCGCCAAACGGCGACACGCGTTGCGAGTTCGCCATCGTTCTCGATGATCTTTTCTTCGGCGGCACGGTAGGCATGCGGCAGAATCTTGCGGCGCAGCTCCGCCGATGTCACGCTTGCCGTCCCCTGCTTGCTGACAGCTACGGCCGCTGCCGCGCTCGCCATCCGCAGCGCGTCTTCCCAGGCTGCGCCGGCGGCGAGCGCTGCCGCCAGCACGGCGACGACTGTATCGCCGGCGCCGGAGACGTCGCGCACCTTCACCGGATAGGCCGGCACGTGGATCGGATCGCCCTGGCGCGGCACCAGGGTCATGCCGCGCTCGCTCTGCGTCACCAGGATCGCCTCGCAATCGGCCAGATAGATCGCATCCTGCGCGGCCGCGGCGATCTCCTGCTCGGTCTCGGCGCGGCTGCGGGTCGCTTCCGAGAATTCCTTGCGGTTCGGCGTCAGCACGCTGGCACCGCGATAGATCGCGAGATTCGCGCTCTTGGGATCGACGATCACGCGCTTGCCGGCCCTGCGCGTCGCGTCGATCACATTGCGCAGCACGCGCGCGGTCAGCACGCCCTTGGCGTAGTCCGACAGCAGCACGATGTCGGCCCGCGCGATCAGCGGCAGGATGGCGGCGATCAGCTTCTGCTCGATGTCCTCGGACGCAGGCGCGGCGCGCTCCCAGTCAGCACGCAGCATGTGGGTCGAGAAATGCTCCGAGACGAAGCGCACCTTGCGCGTCGTCGGCCGCGACGGGTCGCGCACCAGGACACTCTCGATGCCATCAACCTTCGCAAGCTCGGCCTCGAGCTGGTCGCCCGCTGCGTCCTGCCCGACCAGGCCGACGAAGATGCCGCGCGCGCCGAGCGCTGCGATGTTGCGCGCGACATTGCCGGCGCCGCCGATATTGGTTTCGCTGCGCTGGACCGCGATGACGGGCGCGGGTGCCTCCGGCGAGATCCGCGACACCTCGCCGTAAACGAACTCGTCCAGCATGAGGTCGCCGACGCACAGCACCGTCTGGCGGGCGATCGCTTGCGAGAGATCGTCAAAGTCGAACATCAGCGGCAGTCTCGGTAGGTGATCCAGAACAGTTCGTCTAGCGGAAGCGGTCGGCGGAATCGAGATAGTCTCGGACATAGGCGGCCACGGCATCCTCGAGCGGCGTGAAGCCGCCGTTGTAGCCGGCGGCCAGCAGGCGATCGACATTGCTCTGGGTGAAGTACTGGTAGCTGCCGCGAATCGCTTCGGGCATGTCGACGTAGTCGATCCGCGGCACAGCGCCAAGCGTGGCGTAGACCGCCAGCATCATGTCCTTGAAGCTGCGCGCCTGGCCCGTGCCGACGTTGAACAGCCCGGAGACGGATGGCGTCGCCAGCAGCCACAGCATCACGCGCACGACGTCGTCGACATAGATGAAGTCGCGGCGCTGGTCACCGTCGGCAATGCCGTCCCGGTGCGACTTGAACAGCTGCAAAGTGTGCCCGGCCTTGATGTCGTCGAAGCGGCGCGTCAATACGCTCATCATCGATCCCTTGTGGTACTCGTTGGGACCGAACACGTTGAAGAACTTCAAGCCAGCGTATTGCGGCGGCAGCCGCTCGCCGCGCTCGGCGCGCGCCGCGATCGCCGTGTCGAACAGATGCTTGCTCCAGCCGTAGAGGTTCATCGGCCGGAGCGTCTTCAGCGCCGCGAGCGACGGATCATCCACGAAGCCCTGCGCGCCGTCGCCATAGGTCGCAGCCGAGGAGGCGTAGATGAACGGCGTGGTGTTGGCCGTGCACCAGTCGAGCAGACGCAGGGAACTGCGGAAATTGCGCTCCATCACGAGGTCGCCGTCGACCACGGTGGTCGCGGAGATCGCGCCCATGTGCAGGACGGCGTCGAGACGACGGCCCTTCAGCCAGGCGTCCAGGTCGGACGGCGGCACGACATCGGCGAGCTGACGTTTGGCCAGATTGCGCCACTTGCCCTCGCTGCCGAGGGTGTCGCAGACGACGACATCGGTACGGCCGGCGTCGTTCAGCGCCGCGACCAGATTCGATCCGATAAACCCGGCGCCGCCGGTCACCAGCAACATTCCGTTAGCCCGTCCTGATCCCGAAAACCCGGCCCTCGCGTAGCGCATGCGGCGACAAAGTGTAAGCGCTTTGGTGACGGCCGAGACCGGCCACTTTACCTGTGGCGGCTGAGCGGCTACCAGCGCGCCGGAGCCAGGCAGACAAAGAATGAATTCCAATTCGGCCAACATCGCGGTGGACGCTGACGACACCAGCCCGATCCTGATCATTCCCTATATGTGGATCGGCGATTTCGTCCGCGGCCACACCGTGGTGCGGGTGCTCAAGGAGCGCTGGCCGAATCGGCCCGTGGACCTGCTGGTGACCTCGTTGTGCGCGCCGCTGGTCGATTACATGCCCGGCGTCCGCTCCGGCATCGTCTGGGACCTGCCGCGCAGCCGGCTGGCGCTGGCCAGGCAGTGGCATCTCGCCAGCCTGTTGCGCGAGCGCCACTATGGTACCGCCCTGGTGATGCCGCGCACGTGGAAGTCCGCCTTGGCGCCGGCGCTTGCCGCCATTCCCGAACGCGTCGGCTTCGTCGGCGAGATCAGGTTCGGCCTGCTGAACCGCTGGCGCTGGGGCGAGAAGGCGCTGCCCCGCTTCATCGACAAGAACGCGGCCCTCGCTTTGCCCGACGGCGCGCCGCTGCCGCCGGAATGGCCGGTGCCGCAGCTCCGGGTGCCGCCGGGAGATGTCGCGCGCTGGCGCGAGGCGAACGGCCTGGGGAGTCGGCCCGCGGTCGCGCTGGCGCCGGGGTCGGTCGGCGCCGCGAAGCGCTGGCCCTTCTACGGCGAGGCAGCCCGACTGCTGCACGCGGCGGGCCTCGATGTCTGGGTGGTCGGCGGTCCCGGCGAGAAGGCGCTCGCCGCCGAGATCGTCGCCACAGGCGGCCCGGAGGTCCGCGACCTCACCGGAACCGACCTGCGCAACGGCATCCTGGCGATGGCGGCGGCCGGTGTCGCCATCTCCAACGATTCGGGCCTGATGCACATCGCCGCCGCCCTGGGCACGCCGACCATGGGTATCTTCGGCCCGACCAGCCCGTACCATTGGGCGCCGCTGAACGGCCTCGCCGCGACCGTGCAGACAAAGACGCAGGTGCCCTGCCAGCCTTGCCATCGTCCGGTCTGCCGGATGAACGATCACCGCTGCATGCGGGACATCCCGGCCATCGATGTGGCCGCGATCGCCCAGCGCGTGCTGGCTGAGGCGGCGATCCCGGTCGCCCCCTAGCTTGCGCGGGGACGGCGCGCCCCCTACACCGGCCCTATCGCAATCCGAGCCGCCATCGTGACCGACGCACTGGACAGCCTGATCTCCAACCATCTCGCCCGCTCCCGCGCGGCGATGGAGCGCGCGGCTGTCGATGGCGCACTTCTCGCCAGCGCCGAGCGGATCGCGACGGCGATCATCGGAGCGCTGCGCGGCGGCCACAAGCTGCTGATCGTCGGCAATGGCGGCAGCGCGGCGGATGCGCAGCACATCGCGGCCGAGATCGTCGGCCGCTACAAGCAGGAGCGGCCCGCCTTTGCGGCGATCGCGCTGACCACCGACACTTCGGCGCTGACCGCGATCGGCAATGATTACGGCTTCGATCACGTGTTCGCCCGCCAGGTCGAGGGACTCGGCGCCAGCGGCGACGTGCTGCTGGCGATCTCGACCTCCGGCCGCTCGCCGAGCATCCTCAACGCGCTGCGCAAGGCTCGCGAGCGCGGGCTGGTGACGATCGGCTTCACCGGCACCAACGGCCTTGGCATGGGTGAACTGTGCGACGAGCTGCTGGTCGCGCCGAGCGACGATACGCCGCTGATCCAGCAGATCCACCTCGCCACCGCGCACGGCATCTGCGAGACCATCGAGGCGGCGCTGATGCAGGACGCGCGCTAGATGACGACTCCTCAGCTCAAGCCCGCGGCGTTCCTCGATCGCGACGGCGTCATCAACCACGACGACAACTACATCGGCTCGCCCGAGCGCATCCGCTGGATGCCGAATGTGGCGGCTGCGATCCGGCGGCTGAACGAGGCCGGCTATCACGTCTTCCTGTTCACCAACCAGTCGGGCGTCGCGCGCGGGCTGTTCAGCGAGGACGACGTGCTCAGCCTGCATGATTGGATGCGGGCGGAGCTGGCGGCGCAGGGGGCCGTGATCGACGACATCCGCTACTGCCCGTACCATACCGAAGGCTCCGTCGAGCGATACCTGCGCGAGCATCCCTGGCGCAAGCCACAGCCGGGAATGATCCTCGACCTGATGCAGCACTGGGCTGTCCGGCGCGAGGGCAGCTTCGTGATCGGCGACCGGGCCTCCGACATCGCAGCCGCCGAAGCGGCCGGCCTGCCCGGCTTCCTGTTCGCCGGCGGCGACCTCGATGCATTTGTCACCGAGGTCATCGCTCAGACCAGTCCGCGGTAGACGGCGGCGATCTTCTCGGCCTCGGCCTCGAGGCTGAACTTTTCCACCACGCGCGTCCGCGCCTTCTCCCCCATCACCCGCGCCGCCTCGGGATCCTGCATCAGCGGTTCCAGCGCGGCGACCAGCGCATCGACATCGCCCGGCGGCACCAGCCTCCCGGTCACGCCCTCCTCCACCACGATCTCCGCAGCGCCTGCGCGCGCAGCGACCAGCGCTGCGCCGGCGGCCATTGCCTCGATCAGGGTCAGGCCAAAGCCTTCATTGCGCGAGGTAAAGGCGTAGATCGTCAGGCGCTGGTACCAGCGCTGCACGTCGGCGATGTCGAGCTCGCCGGTGATGACGATGCGCTGCTCCAATCCCGCAGCGGCGATCTGCTTCCTCAGTTCGGCTGCAAACGGCATCTGCTCGGGCGTGACGGCGCCGACCAGTACCGCGGAAAAGTCCGGATACTTCGGCAGCAGCCGGCACATCGCCGCGACGAAGAGGTCGCTGCCCTTCTGCGCACGGACGCGGCCGAAACACCCGATGGCATATCGGCCGGGCAGGCCGCTCTCGGCGAAGGCTGCGGCGCGATCGGCGGGTGGCTTATACACCTCGGTATCGACGCCATGCGTGATGACCGTCGCCGCGCGCTTCAAATAGGACGCTGAGATGTCGCTGGTGGCGATGATCGCGTCCATGCGCCGGATCAGCCCGCGTGTGATCCAGCTATGATGGCGCTGCGCGGCCGAGGTGAACAGCAGCTTGAACGGCCAGCCCAGCGCGCGCAGGATCACGCCGACGATCATCTCGTCGTTGCGGCGCGCGTGCCAGATCAACGGCCGGCGACGGCCCCGCACCTTGAGCAGATCACGCGCGCGCAACCGCGCGATCCCTTCCGGCGCGTAGCTGCCGAGCCAGGCCGCGCGCACCAGTCTCGCGAGCTTCGGCGCCACCATGCGGTTGGTCGCCGTCACGCCGGAATAGCGGCGGTGCAGGTTCGGCACGATGACGTCGAGGTCTCCGGCGGAAAACGGCTCGGCTTGCACCATCCACTCCAATTTTAACGGTTCCCTATACGCAACATTGAGCACCATCGCCAGTTCGCATCCGCGTTCAACCGGTCCTTCATTTCGCGGGCGTTAGCGTCGCGCAAAACAAACAGGGATCGCGTCAAACAATGACCGTGCTTGTCACCGGCGGCGCCGGCTATATCGGCAGCCACATGGTGCTCGCGCTGGCCGAGGCCGGCGAAAGCGTCGTGGTGATCGACAACCTCTCGACCGGCTTCTCCGCCTTCGTGCCGAGCGAGGTGCCGCTGTTCATCGGCGATGCCGGCGACGAGAACCTGGTCGACGGCGTCATCAGCCAGCACGGGGTCGACAGCATCATCCATTTCGCCGGCTCGGTCGTGGTGCCGGAATCGGTGCGCGATCCGCTGCTGTATTACCGCAACAACACCATGACCACGCGCAGCCTGTTGAATGCGGCGGTCAAGCGCGGCGTGAGCCGTTTCATCTTCTCCTCGACCGCGGCCGTCTACGGCAATCCGGCCCAGGTTCCGGTGCCCGAGACCGCGCCGACGCGGCCGACCTCGCCCTATGGCAGCTCGAAGCTGATGGCCGAGATCATGCTGCACGATACCGCCGCGGCGTATGAGCTCAACTACGCCGTGCTGCGCTATTTCAACGTCGCCGGCGCCGATCCGCAGGGACGCATCGGGCTCGCCACCGTCGGCGCCACGCATCTGATGAAGATCGCGATGGAGGTCGCCACCGGCCAGCGCGCCAAGATCGACGTCTACGGCACCGATTATTCGACACCGGACGGCACCGCGGTCCGCGACTTCATCCATGTCTGCGACCTCGTCCAGGCGCATCGCGCCGCGCTGGCTTATCTGCGCGCCGGCGGCCCCTCGGTCACGCTGAATTGCGGCTATGGCCGCGGCTATTCCGTGCTCGAGACCATCGAGGCGGTCCGACGCGCCTCCGGCCGCGCCATTCCGGTGCAGACCGCGCCGCGCCGCCCCGGCGACATCATGAGCATGGTCGCCGACACCAGCCGGCTCCGGGCGACGCTCGACTGGACGCCGGCCTATGACAATCTGGACACAATCGCGGCCCACGCGCTGGCCTGGGAGCACAAACTGTTCCTGGAACGCCACAGCCATGGGGAGCAGCGGGCCTCGGCCTAGAATCAAGCACTTAAGCCCGAAGCGGGGGGCTTGAAAAAGCCGCCCCGAGCGGGCAAGCACTCCTGGTCCGCCCGGCGATTTGCCCGCGCGGCCAGGGACCAGAATGGCCGAATTTCCGAAGAAGATCACCGACGATCCCTATGGCGCCGCGATCCTGGTCCGTCGCCTCGTGCTGGAACAGGGCCTCGCCTACTGGCGCCGCTATCTCACTGCGTTTGCGCTGATGGCGGTCGCCGCCGGAGCCAGCGCCGCGGCGACCTACGTGCTCGGCCAGGTCATCAACAAGGCCTATGTCGAGAAGAGCATTCCGGGCATCGTCCTGCTCTCCGGCGTCACCGTGCTGCTGCTGTTCGTCAAGGGCGTGACGACCTACAGCTACGCCGTCATCCTGTCCAAGATCTCCAACGCCATCCTCGCCAACAACCAGCGGCAGCTGTTCGCCAAGCTGATGAACGAGAGCGTCGGCTTCTACTCCGAGCGCCATTCCTCCGAGTTCCTGGCGCGGCTGACCTCCGGCGCCAAGTCGATCACCGACATCCTGAGCATGCTGATCAACGCCATCGGGCGCGATCTCGTCACCCTGATCAGCATGATCGCCGTGATGGTGCTGCAGGATCCCTGGATGTCGCTGCTCGGCCTGCTGGTGGTGCCGCCGGCGATGCTGGTGCTGCGCAAGCTGGTCAAGCGCATCAAGGGCCTCGCCTACAACCAGTTCACCGGCACCGCCGACATTCTCGAGACGATGCAGGAGTCGCTGCAGGGCATCCGCACCGTCAAGGCGTTCACGCTCGAAGACACGATGCGCGCGCGCATCGACGAGAACATCGCCGTGGTCGAGCGCAACGCCAACAAGATGGCCCGCGTCTCCAACCGCTCCAACCCGCTGATGGAGATGCTCGGCGGCTTCGCCGTCGCCGGCTGCCTGATGTATGCCGGCTATTCCGTGGTCGCGCTCAATGCCACGCCCGGCCAGTTCTTCTCCTTCATGATCGCCTTCCTGATGGCGACCGAGCCGGCCAAGCGGCTGGCGCGGCTCAACATCGATCTCAACAGCCAGCTGGTCGGCGCCCGCATGCTGCTCGAGGTCGTCGACAGCCCGGCCAGCGAGCAGCCTGACGACGACAAGCCGGCGCTGAAGCTCACGCAAGCCAGGATCGAGCTGCGCGACGTCTCCTTTGCCTATCGCGACAATGAGCCGGTGCTCAACCGCATGAGCTTCACGGCCGAGCCCGGCAAGGTCACCGCGCTGGTCGGCCCGTCCGGCGGCGGCAAGTCGACGGTGCTGGCGCTGCTGCTGCGCTTCTACGAGGCGACCGCGGGCGACATCCTGATCGACGGCCAGTCGATCGCCAAGGTGTCGCGACGGAGCCTGCGCGAGCAGGTCGCCTATGTCGGCCAGGACGTCTATCTGTTCCGCGACACCATCCGCGCCAACATCGCCTTCGGCAAGCCAGGCGCGACCGAGGCGGAGATCATCGAGGCGGCGAAGGCGGCCTGCGCGCACGACTTCATCATGAGCTTCCCGCTCGGCTACGACACGCCGGTCGGCGAGCATGGCACCCAGCTCTCCGGCGGCCAGCGCCAGCGCATCGCGGTCGCCCGCGCGCTGATCCGCAACGCGCCGATCATCCTGCTCGACGAGGCCACCGCGGCGCTGGATTCCGAGTCGGAGCGGCAGGTGCAAGAGGCGATCGAGCATCTCTGCCAGAACCGCACCACCCTGGTCATCGCGCATCGCCTGCACACCATCATGAACGCCGATGCCATCCTGGTCGTCGAGGCCGGCGAGATCGTCGAGCGGGGCCGGCATGACGATCTGTTGCGCCGTGGCGGCCGCTATGCTTCGTTCTTCCGCCTGCAACAGCGCGACATGGGGCCGAACGTGATCCCCATGACCGCCACCTCCTGAACCGCGACCGCATCGAGACATGTCATGAGCGCCTCCACCGTCATCCCGGCCTTCCCGCAGCCTTCGCTTCCCGTCACAGGCGAAGCCGGTGTCTTCCCGGTCCGCCGCATCTGGTGCGTCGGCCGCAACTATCTCGAGCACATCCGCGAGATGGGCAATGACGAGCGCGACCCGCCGTTCTTCTTTGCGAAGCACGCCGACATGCTGGCGCCCGACGGCGCCGTCATCCCCTACCCGCCGCTGACGCAGGACATGCATCACGAGGTCGAGCTGGTCGTCGCGCTCAAGAGCGGCGGCCTGAACATCCCGACCGACAAGGCGCTCGACCACGTCTACGGCTACGCCGTCGGCATCGACCTCACCCGCCGCGACCTGCAGCTCGCCTCGCGCAAGATGCAGCGCCCCTGGGAGGTCGGCAAATCCTTCGACCACTCCGCGCCCTGCTCCGCCGTGGTGCCCGCGGCGAAGATCGGCCACCCGTCGAAAGGCAAGATCTGGCTGTCCGTCAACGGCACCGAGCGCCAGACCGGCGACCTTTCCGAGCTGATCTGGAACGTGCCGGAGATCATCTGGAAACTCTCCCAGCAGGTCGAGCTCGCCGCCGGCGACATCATCATGACCGGCACCCCGGCGGGCGTGGCGGCGGTCGTCGCCGGCGACAAGATCGAATGCGGCGTCGACGGCGTCGGCACGCTGAAGGTGAGCATCGGGCCGGCGGCGACGTAAGCGGCGCTTCAAACGTTCTGCTAGCACTCCAAAAAGCCGCGCCCTGCGCGGCTTTTTCTTCGCCGTCATGCCCGCGAAGGCGGGCATCCAGTTCGCCGAGGCTTCTCGGTTCATCATCACCGCCTCTGGAATACTGGATCGTCCGCCTTCGCGGACGATGACACCTGGTGGCTTGGCAGATCGCCTGCCCCAAACTCCGTCATTGCGAGCGCAGCGAAGCAATCCAGGGCGTCACGAGGACTCCGGATTGCTTCGCTCCGCTCGCAATGACGCAAGCGGCAACACTGATCCACAATCTCAAACAGCATGGGGCTGATCAGGGAACGAGCATCCACCTTCCCGCGACGCATTCCGCGCCCGAGTGATGCTCCAACTCCCGCCCTCTTAAGAATGGAGGGCGCAGGGAAGGCCGGGCGCTGGCCGCGCCCGTGGCCCGCCTGCAGACAAAAAAGCAGGCGGCAGTCACCACAGGTCTGGCCGAACACACCCGGCCTTCCCCGCGCGATGGTTTTAACAAGCTATAGCGCGCTCTTCCTGGTGCACCGGGCTTTCTGGCCACCATCCCCAACGCGATGCCGTTAGGCATCGTCGCCGGGTTGACACTAGCATCGGAGTATCAGAACCACACGCCTTCACCGTCCGCGAGCCAAACGTTCGTCCGTGCTCATCACACGCCGCCTCCCGCGTCCACCGCTCCCCGCTGCCAACGTCCGTGACGACCGCGAACCGTCCCCTACCGCGCATCGGGATGGACGGGACTGTAATGCTGATTTGGCGAATTTGTCAAGGCGCCGTTATTATGAAAATGCCCGCGCTAAACCAGCCTAAGGATCGTCCATGCTGCGCAAGGCAGCATCTATCATTCGCTCAAAACGGAGAACCTGCCTCAACATCTGCTTACTCTCGAAAACACTAGCTGAACGCCGCGCATAGGAAGAGAAGTTACGAGATCCTACTGGATAGAATCGTTTCCTAAGCTTCTTAGTATAAATCTTGGTAGCGTTTCCCAATGCCATCTCCGCCCTCCCGATACGCTTGGTGCGAGCTATACTGCGCTTTGCCTTTCGCCACTGCCTAGCTAGCGAGCCCGGCCTGATCGCAGCGCCCTTGGCGGAAATGTTGAATCCAAGGTACTGAAACTCTCGCGCCCCCACCGAGCCAAACACAACCCTTTCAGTCTTGTCTTCGTTGATTTCCAGTTGATGCTTCTTTAGCTCAGTTAGGAAGGCCGACCTGAGCTGAACTTCGTCACCGATATTGCAAACTATCAAAATATCGTCCGAATACCTTTGATATAGGGCCCCACACCTTCGGCAGCACTCAACCATTCTTTCGTCTAGTTCCAACATGTACAAGTTCGATAGCGCACTACTAATAGGAGTTCCCTGCGGGATTCCAAACCTTTCATCATTCACCAGGATTGGAATCCCCTCCAATTTGACTTCGGCAATTGTAGCGATTGGCTCTCTAGAGTCGCCCGAAAGCTGCGAAGAAAATCGGGGGTGAGCAGCAAGTGCGGACTTATCGACTGTGCTAAACCGCGTCACGTGACGAAAGACTGCAAACCAGTCGCGACCAAGCTCCTCGACTTCGAGAATGAACTTCAATCGTCGCTTCAGGATTCGATGATCAAGATTGTCAAAGAATCCGCTTATGTCAAAACATAATACCACGCAACCCGGCCTACTCTTTGCGAACTGGAACGCTTCAGCCGAGAAATGATAGTTCGACTTTCCAAGCCTTCGGTAGGCAATTACGTTCCGATCCAAGCCTTTGCGCTCATAATACGCATCCAGGCGCTTGGATAGATCCCACGCATATTTAGAGAGAATGCACGAGTCTCTATGCGAAGCATACATGATCGGTCTTTGCTTAAAGACCGTCTTGCCGAGCTTTGGCTTATAGCGCTTAACCCGCTTTTGGTAGCGGATTAAAGGCAGCCAAGCATGGCGCTCAACAAAACCTTCATCTGCAACCTTAATGGCATATTGCTCGCCGATCTGCGCATCAAAATGCCTATAGCCTCGCGGCTTAAACCAATCGATCGTCACATCTGCCCCTTCGATGTGCAGAGTTTGGGAGACTAGCTCTGACCCCGAGCCTCGACAAAAGTCGAACGCCTCCCAAACGCACGCCTATATCCATCAGCGATTTTCCACTGCAGTAAGTGGTCGATTGCTAACGCGGGTCTTAGAACACAAGGCGGTATAGTCTAGTCGTGGAGGTACGAGCGATGCTCGCAGTCTCGTCGCTGCAGGACAGTTGGCCGATGCTGATCAGTTTCAGCGTCGCGCTCATCATGCAACCAGTTGACAGGTTCAACGACCGTGCCCTTCGGCCAATTCCGGGGGCCGCCTTTAGTTGGGCGGGGGTCTCAATTTTTGCAAGATCGACGCAACCGGGTGCTAACACACATTTTGTAGTTGAAGCACTCACATTATAACTTGACACTTAGTCGATCCACCCGCGAATCGATTCGTACGACTGCAATATCCGTAGATTGACGGACGTGAGCGCGCCGGCAGGTCCTGAAATGGAGGCGAACATGGGAAAACCGTAAGAGCCTTACGTCCTAATCGTCGTTGAAACCTACCTTGAGAGCGGCGCCGGTCTCCATGGAGACCTCCACGTCAGACCAATCTCTGGTCAAGCTCTCCCGCAAGATCTACGGGTTCGCTTTCCGAAAGCACTGCGTCGGGCTCACCCGCTGGGCACACGCTTTCTGGTCTATGCCAAGCTGACTGACAAAGACGGCGGAAACGAATTCGTTCATACGAACCATGCCTGGGATGTGCAGGTACTTGGACCAGCGCCGGCCGGAGATGATTTAAAGTACACGAGGCGGTGAAGAGAACGGCGGATCACGCTGCGCTATTTCGCCCTCACTTCCATGCCGAACGGTGGATGCAGCCAACCACCATCACGACCATGCCGCAGAATCGCAAAATCCCGCTCCGTGCCACAATGCTCGACGAAAGGATGGGAGCTATTGCTCGGGTCAGGCGTGACGTCGATGAGCCGACCTGATGGAATATGCCGCACAACACTGTGCGGCATAAGCCAATGCCCGCTGTTAACAAGCCAGCCGCGGACAACCGCATACTCCGGAGATAGCTGGGCGAAATTTTCCGCGTTGGTGTGGCAGTCGTTCGGCAACGCGTCCGCCCACGGCTCTCTCGGTAAGACCGGCGCGCTGACAGCCCGAGCAACGACGTCATCGAGATAAGCTGTCGTGAGATCGGTGGTCATCGTTGTTTGATCCCCAGACACAGCTCGTGGGCGGACGAGCCGAAGGCGTAATCCGCCGCGTTTCATGACGAAGAACGGCGGATTACGCTTCGCTAATCCGCCCTCCTCCGTTTTTCACCGAAACGTCGGCGCCCCCGATCACGTAATCGCAATCGGGCAGCCGTTGCTGCCTGTGGCGCCCTTGATCGGGGCGGGTGTGAAGCAATAGACGAACTGGTACTTCTTCGCGGCGATCAGCTCGTCGAAGACCAGGTTTTCGTGGTTGTGGATGCCGTGCTTGGTCTGCAGCTCGGCGTGGACGACGAAGGCGAGCGACTTGTCGGGATTGGGGACGACCTCGACGGCCCAGGTGTCGGCCCCGGTCAGCGCGAGATCCTTCTCGATCACCCATTTTGCAACATCCATCCCGATGCCGGGTTCGCCGCTGTTGAAGCGGTCGTTGTTCTTCATCCACAGCGAGCCCCAGCCGGTGTGGAAGAAGATCGCATCGCCCGGCTTGATGTCGGCCTCGCTCATGTTCTGCTTCTGCAAGGCCGCCTTGATGTCCGCTGTGGTGATCTCCTGGCCGGCATCCATCATGCCGCCCTTGAGCGCGACCATGTCGATGAGGTGGCCGCGGGTGAACAGCGGCTTCAGCTTCTCGACGCCGAGCTTCTTGAGGCCGTAGGCGTCGCTGATCTCCTGCGCGGAGAAGCCGTTGTAGAACTTCATCTCGCTCTTGTCGCCGTCCTTGCCGAGCTGGATGCCGATGTGGCCGAGGCCGTCGAACTGGGTGCCGGTCTGGCCGATCTCGGTGGCGAGGAACTCGTCGTGATAGACCATCCGATTGTCGCCGAACGGTCCGCCGGTCGGGCTGCCGGGAATGCGCAAGGAGAACGCGCGTGCCCCGAACAGCGGCATTGCGCTCTCGTAGACGCGGCCGATCTTGTAGATCTTGCCGTCCTTGATCCATTTGACGGTGTCGAGAACCTTCTCCGGGGTGATGTGGTTGGACGCGCCGGCCTCGTCGTCCTTGCCCCATTTCGACGGCCACCACGGCTTGTCGGTCCCCTTCGGCATCGGCGCGGCCTGCGCTTGCGCCTCGCTGATCGGCGCCAGCGAGAACTTGCCGTGCATGGAGCCGGCGAGCGCCGCGCCGGCCGCACCGGCAAGACCTGCCGTGCGTAGCAAAGTCCGGCGATCGGTTGCCGGCCCCTCGTTGCGATCCTGATTGGTCTGCTGACTCCTGACCCCGTCGTCCATTGTCGCCTCCCCTGTTGCGCCCATTTGCTGGGCTTTAAAAAATGATTTTCGCCATGCTCCTCCTCCATTAGTCTAATGTCCAGAGACAAAAATAAGACAGCGGGTGGAGACGCCGATGAGTCTGTTCGAGAGCGACAAGTCAGCCCAGCGTTTGCCCGTGTCGTTGATCACCGGCTTTCTCGGCAGCGGCAAAACGACGCTGCTCAATCGCTTGCTGCGCCGCGACGAGATGAGCGACAGCGCCGTCATCATCAACGAGTATGGCGAGATCTCGCTCGACCATCTCCTGGTCGAACGCGTCGACGGCGAGGTCGCGGTTCTCGCGAGTGGGTGTGTGTGCTGCACAATCCGCAGCGACCTCGAAGAGACGCTGCGCGCGCTGCTGGTGCGGCGCGACCGCGCCGAGGTGCCGCCGTTCCGGCGCATCCTCATCGAGACGACCGGCCTTGCGGATCCCGCGCCGATCCTCCAGCTGCTGCTGAACAATCCGCTGGTCTCGCATTTCCTGCGGCTCGACACCGTCGTGACGACGGTCGACGCCGTCAACGCGGCGCATCAGCTCGATCGCCAATATGAAGCGGTGAAGCAGGTTGCGCTGGCCGACCGGCTGTTGGTCACCAAATCTGACCTGGTCAGCGATGTTGCCGCATTGGAGCAGCGGCTGCGGCGGCTCAATCCAGGCGCCAGGATCGAACGCGTGAGTCATGGCGAGATCGATCCCGCTGATCTGTTCGGTGGCGCGCTGATCGATCCGGACAAGAAGGCGATCGACGTTGCGCGCTGGCTCAACCAACAGGTTTTCGCTGACGATGTCGGGGCCGCGCATGAGCATCACACCCACGATCATGCCGGTCACGGCCATCACGATCACGGCCACGCTCATGAGTCGTCAGTCACGAGCTTCATGATCGCGTTCGACGAGCCGCTGGACTGGACGAACGTGTCCGGCTGGCTCGCTTATCTTCGCCAGGTGCGTGGCGAGGATCTGCTGCGGGTGAAGGGCGTCCTCAATCTTATCGGAGAAGCGACACCAGTCGTCATCCACGGCGTCCACCATGTTTTCCATCCGCCAGTTGCGCTTCCCGCATGGCCCGATGCCGACCGTCGCTCGCGCATCGTCTTCATCACGCGGGGGATTACGCGAGACGATGTGCTCGCGTTGTGGGAAGCTGGACGCGCGGCGGCGTAGGCGTGTAGGGCGGATTAGCCGACGGCGTCATCCGCCGCATGCTACGACGAAGAACGTGAACGACGCGTGGCTCGTCCACTCTCCCGGCCCTTCAGCGGACCGCTGGCACCACGATCACGCCGACATTGGCCACCGTCAACCCGCATGCAGTCATCACACGAACGACGCGCCTAGAATGACTTTCCAGCTGGGCTGCTTTCACAGAGATACGTCGCTTCCCTCAACCCCGACCGGTCCCCAATCGTCAAAACACCGGTTACGCGGGAGAGTGAAACGTCCAAGCCTGCCCCACGATGTTCCTCAGCATCGAAGAGGACGACCCGCTCCTCATCACTGCGTACGGGACCGACAATCAGATCGACGCGACGTTGCTGAGTATCCGAGAAACCGAAACTCAACTCATCTATACCAGGCCGCGCATCCTCTTTGCCGGGCGACAAAGGCAGTTTGGCGCAGGTGACATCATAAGAGTGCCCCGAAGGAAATTTCTTCATCTCCGCAAGCGCGGGACTGACGCTCGTGACCAGCAGGAGCATCGCCAGATATCTGTCGACTCTCGACATCATTGCAACGCTCCATTTGCGCCAGCAATTCGTAGGGCGGATTAGCCGAAGACGTCATCCGCCGCGGTTCACCCCGACGAACGACGGATTACGCTTCGCTCATCCGCCCTACTCTGCTCACCGAAACGCCGAGACCACGATCGCGCCGACGATCGCGACCGTCAGCGTGTACTTTGCCGCGTAGTACACCGTCCGATTCCACGCCTTCACCTTGCGTGTCGCCAGGTGAAACTCGTACAGCTTGCCGAACACCTTGTTCAGCACGCCGACGTGCTCGCCCTCGACGTTCTGCGTTGCCGAGGCCTTTACGATGTGATGGCTGACCCAGCGGTTGATGGCGGTCATCGCGCCGTACTTCATCGGGCGCTCGACGTCGCAGAACAGGATGATGCGGTTGACGTCGGTTAAGTTCTCGGCGCTGTGGATGAAGGTCTCGTCGAACATGAAAGCCTCGCCGTCGCGCCAGACGCAGGGCACGCCGTCGACCAGGATGCGGCACTTGTCGGAGTTCGGTGTCACCAGGCCAAGGTGATAGCGCAGCGAGCCGGCGAAGGGGTCGCGGTGGGCGCCGAGCTTGCCGCCGGGCGGCAGCATCGCGAACATCGCGCCGTGGACGTTCGGGATGGAGTCGAGCAGCTCCACCGTCTTCGGGCACAGCGTGCGCGCCGACGGCAGGAAGTCGTCGTACCATTTCAGATAGAAGCGCTTCCAGCCGCTCTTGAAGAAGGAATAGAAGCCCCAGTCGTTGTTGGCGGCGGCGGCGCGGATGAAGCCCTCGTCGAACAGGCGCACCGCCTCCTCGCGGATCTCCTGCCAATTGTCGGTGAGCTTTTGCAGCTCGGGAAACTGCTCGACCGGGATGACCGGCGTGTTCGGCACGGCCGAGCCGGCATACATCAGCACGTTGTAGGGGGCGAGATAGGTGGAGTGATCGCCGAGCTGGCGGGCGAAGCGCAGCCGCTGCTTGCCGCGGAAGTGGACGTAGATGGTGGCCCCGATCAGAACATAGAGCCCAATGAGCTGTGGCGCGAAAAGCTGACGCAGCATACCCGATCCCCATTGATCCGGCCGCTCAGAGCGCTCGCGCAGAACCGTGTCGCCCCGATGGACGTTCTCAACGACGGTGATCTGATACAGGCCGCAAGCCCCCACAATAGCCGCATGCGCGGCGGGCTGCATCCCCCAGCTTGGCAGTTGTCAGCAAAAAGCTGAAACGACACGGCCCCCGCGTGTCCGACAGGCCACAGCCGGAACCGACGCGATCGCTCGCGCACCTATCTCCAAAGTCCTGGTTGATCCACCTTAAACGCCCGCTTGTCGTCCGCGGATGATCCAGAGCGCCGTGACGTCTCGGCCTAGTCACGTCTTTCGCGGGCATGGCAGCGGTGGAGGTCGCGATAGCTCGCCTTCCACGCGCGCGGTACTGACCGAGCGCGCCGCCCTAGCTGCGCGCCAGCTCCTGCAGGCCCTTGAAGGTGAGCCGCTTGGGATCGCGGACGCCGGCGAGATACATGCGCCTGATATAGGCGGCGACGGCATCGCGGTCGTAACCGGTCAGGACGACGATCGCGTCGACGGCGGTCTTCTGGGCCTCCATGGCACTGGCTCCTCTTGGGCGTGCAAACCCGGCGCGCACCAGGGTTCACGATGTCGCTTAACACCGCGTTAACTGTGCGACCGGGCTGCCAGTTCCATGCATTGATTCACGCGCTCGCCCAATACGCGAAACCGCGCATGACGAACGCCCGCATCAGCTTGCGACGTGAAGCCGCCGCGATCAGACCATGAAGAAATCCTCCGGTGCCTCGATCCGGTCATCATCGGCATGGGAGACCAGCTTCTGCCGCGTCGGGCGGGTCGGCGGCGTGATGACGCGCCGCTCGAGCTCGGTTGTGGCCGAGAGGGTGTCGACGAATTTGACGGCAAAGCCGTCGGGGAAATGCCGGACGACACGGCCGACACAACTGCCGACGGCAAGCGGCGTGCCGATCTCCGGCTGAACCTCCGCCGACACCGCAGCGCCCGACATCGACGCATCGATGACGAAGCACGGGATGATGCTGCCATCGGCCAGCGTCAGCGCGGAGTGCGGCGAGTTCGGCACGAACCGCGCCTCGCGGCGGGAATCCCGGACGGTCGGATCCTTCTGCTTCTTCTCCAGCCACACCAGCTTCTCGGCGAGCTTGGCGCGCTCGGCGCGCGTCATCTCCAGCTCGAGCAGGAAGCCGCCATGCACGGTGTCGCTGATCTCGCCTTCGAACTTGCCGAAGTCGCGGAAATACGACGTCAGCCGGTCGCCGACCTTGCCGACCACGGGCACGTCGAGCAGCGCGCGAAACGGCGACACCCTCGTCGTGCGGCAGGCGAAGGAGCGCAGCTTGCCTTCCGGGTCGTACCAGTTGGGCAGCGTGTAGGTCCCCGCCGTCTGGATCCTGACGGCGCGCTGCTTCAGGAATCGGGCAACTGACGACATTGCACGCCTCCCCTCGTCCCTCTTGCATCCCCATGGCTGATGGCCGGGCCCCCGCCGCGGCGCGATGCGCTTGATACAATCTCTGCGTGTATTTTCACGCGAGCTACATCAAATGAAACGATATCAGCCGTCATGCGCGGACCGTGCGCGCAAATCCCTAAGGAACTCTGAATCTGGAGATGGAATCCCGCCCAACGGAATCGTAGGACCAACCAGTTTCCGGTTTCTGAAGATACTGGCCCGTCTGATTACGGGTGAACGCAGGACACTTAACCATCGGTTGCACGCTGCAGGTTGGACGCATCAGCGTCCAGCAGGACTCACGCGACGCGCCGGTCGCGCCTCAGGACACCCCGCTCTGCTCCTCTCCCTGAGGAGCCCGCCGCAGGCTGGCGTCTCGAAGGGCGAGGCCCCTGCTCGGGCCCCATGATTCGAGACGGCGCTGCAGCTGCGCATCTCGCGCATGACAAATCCAGCGCATGACGCGCTTAGCAAAGGATTCAGCTTAACGGATTTCGCCTGATGCAGCGGCGCAACTCATCGCACGATTCGGACACGGCCTCACCAACCGCCGCGCGCAGGCGGCTCTCGCGCAAATAGCTAACACATTCGCGGCGTTTCACTATTAGCGAGCTAACAACCTGTTCACCACTTGCGCAATCGTCGCTTGGCGCAAGCGCCGCGGCCCGCGTCGTTCAAGTCTGCTTATACCATTGGCGCTTAGTCGTTAGTCAGGGCGAACCGCTGACCGCAGGCCTGCGCGTTGCTCCCGGTGTATGAGTAGAAAGTCGTTCGCTGATGATGACGGCACGCATCGTAGTGTTAACCATCGCTCTCGGCGCAGGCGGTGTTGCGGCCTATCTGGTCAGCAGTTCCGAAAGCCAGCAGCCGGCGCCGGTCGCGCCGGTCGCTCAGCTGCCGACCGTCGAGGTGCTGGTGGCGAAGGCCGACATCGGCCTGGGACAGGCGATCAAGCCGGGCGATCTCATCTGGCAGACCTGGCCGGAGGCGGCGAGCAACATCTTCATTCGCCGCGGCGACCGGCCCGAGGCCGCCACTCAGCTGGTCGGCTCGATCGCGCGGGCGCCGTTCGTGATCGGCGAGCCGATCCGCGAGCAGAAGCTGGTCAAGTCGGACGGCTCGGGCTTCATGGCGGCGATCCTGCCCGCGGGCATGCGCGCGATCTCCACCGAGATCTCGCCGGAGACCGGCGCCGGCGGCTTCATCCTGCCGAACGACCGCGTCGACGTGATCCTGTCGCGGCGCGAGAAGAATCCCGACAAGCCGGCCGCCGCCGACTCCATCGTCTCCGAGATCATCCTGTCCAATGTGCGCGTGCTGGCGATCGACCAGGCGCCGAAGGAGAAGGAAGGCCAGAACACGGTCGTCGGCAAGACCGTGACGCTCGAGCTGAAGCCCGAGCAGGCCGAGACGCTCTCGCGCGCGCGACAGGCCGGCACGCTGGCGCTGGCGCTGCGCAGCATCGCCGACATCAACGCGCCCGACACGGGCAAGACCGAGACAGAGCAGCAGCAGATGGCGCGGCGGGGCAACGCCATCGAGATCATTCGCTACGGGGTCACGAGCTCGCTGACGGCGCAGAAGTGACGAGAAGGATGGGGACAATGATGGGTGGGCATCAAAGCGGAAAAATGGGGACGGCGCTGATGCGCGCCCTCGCCATGTCGGCGGCCATCGCCCTGGTGCTCAATCCGGCGCTGGCGCCGGTGAAGGCGGCCGAGGACAGGGACGCGCCGACGGTCTCGGTCGGCTCGTCGAAGGTGCACTATCTCTCGCTCGGCATCGGCAAGTCGGTCGTGGTCGACTTCCCGCAGGACGTCAAGGACGTGCTGGTGGCCGATCCGAAGATCGCCAACGCCGTGGTGCGCTCGGCCAAGCGCGCCTACATCATCGGAGCAGCGATAGGCCAGACCAACGTGGTGTTCTTCGACGGCGAGGGCCAGCAGGTCGCGGCCTATGACATCGCGATCAAGCGCGATCTCAACGGCGTGCGCCAGGCGCTCAGCCAGAGCATTCCCGGCGTCAAGATCGACGGCGTCGGCGACGGCGTGATCCTGACCGGGTCCGTATCGAGCCCGGTCGAGGCGCAGCAGGCGGGCGAGATCGCCGCGCGGCTGGTCGGCGGCGCCGACAAGGTGGTGAACTCGATCGTCGTGCGCGGCCGCGACCAGGTGATGCTGAAGGTCAACGTGTCCGAAGTGCGGCGCGAGATCGTCAAGCAGCTGGGCATCGATCTCAGCGCCAGCATGACCTACGGCACCGCGGTCGTGAACTTCAACCAGACCAATCCGTTCACGGCCTATGGCAAGTCGCTGGCGGCCGGCAACGGCCTCTCCGCCATCGGCGGCGGCAATCTGTCGTCGGTGTCGGCGACCATGCGCGCGATGGAGACCGCGGGCGTGGTCAAGACGCTGGCCGAGCCGAACCTGACCGCGATCTCCGGCGAGTCCGCGACCTTCATCGCCGGCGGCGAGTTTCCGGTCCCCGGCGGCTACTCCTGCGATCCCAAGACCGGCCTGTGCAGCACCTCGGTGATGTTCAAGAAGTTCGGCATCTCGCTCAACTTCACGCCGGTGGTGCTGAGCGAGGGCCGCATCAGCCTGCGCGTCATGACCGAAGTGTCGGAGTTGTCGAACGACAACGCGATCACGCTGTCCTACGCAACGAGCGCGAACTCGGCCTCGTCGGTCACCATCCCTGCGATCCGCACCCGCCGCGCCGAGACGACGCTGGAGATTCCCTCCGGCGGCTCGATGGCGATGGCCGGCCTGATCCAGAACCAGACCAAGCAGGCGATCAACGGCCTGCCCGGGCTCAACCAGCTGCCGGTGCTCGGCCAGCTGTTCCGCAGCCAGGACTACGTCAACAACGAGACCGAGCTGATGGTGCTGGTGACGCCCTATGTGGTGCGCGCCGTCGCGCAGAAGGAGCTGTCGCGCCCGGATGACGGCTTCGCGCCGGCGACCGATTCGGAATCGGCGCTGCTCGGCCGCATGAACCGGCTCTACGGCGTCGCCGCCAAGGTCGACGCCGTGACCGGACAGCCGGCCGGCTTCGGCTTCATCATCGATTGAGACGGCGGGATCAGGGGCACGGGGGAACGGACATGACGGGATCATCTGCAGACAGGCGGCGCGCAGCGGCTCGCCTCGGCGCGCTGGCGGGGCTGGCGCTCACGCTCGGCGCCTGCAACTCCACCAGCGGCGAGGTCGTGGCGACGATCCCCGATGACTACAAGATGCGGCATCCGATCGCGATCGAGGAAGGCCGGCAATCGATCGTCGTGTTTATCGGCTCAGGCCGCGGCGGCCTGACCATGCCGCAGCGCGCCGACGTCGCGGGCCTGGCGCGCTCCTGGCGGCGCGAAGGCACCGGCGCCATCGTCGCCGATGTCCCGGCCGGCACGCCGAACGCGCGCGCCGCGCAAGATGCCTATCGCGAGATCCATGCGATGCTGACCGAAGGCGGCGTGCCGTCGCGCGCCATCACGATGCGCCATCCGACGCCAGACGACCCGCGGCAGCTCGCCGTGATCCGGCTGAGCTATCCGAAGATCGCCGCCGTCGCCGGCCCCTGCGGGCTGTGGCAGGACGATCTCGGGCCGAACATCAACAATCCCGGCTACAGCAGCAACCAGCACTATCAGAACTTCGGCTGCGCCACGCAGCGCAATCTGGCAGCGATGATCGACAATCCGGCCGATCTCGAGCAGCCGCGCTCCGAGACCGCCGCCTACACGCCGCGCCGCTCCGCTCTGTTCGAGAAGTACCGCAAGGGCGAGTCGACGGCCGTGACCTATCCGGAGACCGAGAAGGCCAAGCTGAGCGATACAGGCAAATGATCAACGCGTCCCGTCACAGCCAGCATGAGCAGCCGGCGCCGAGCGGCCCGGTGCTCGACGATCACATCGCGCCGGTTCCCCGCGTCTCGGTGCAGGCGTTCACCGAGACCGACCAGACCTCGTCCGCGGTGCTCGCGGCGAGCCAGGACCGGAGGCTCGGCAAGGCGCACATCACGATCAAGGCGGGCGGCATGGCCCGCGCCATCGAGACCTATCATTCGCAGCCGACGCCCAACGTCATCGTCATCGAGACCAAGCCGGGCGGCGACATCATCGGCGGCCTCGACGATCTCGCCAGCGTCTGCGATCCCGGCACACGCGTGGTGCTGATCGGAAGCCCGAGCGATGGCGTTGCCTATCGCGAGCTGGTGCGCCGCGGCGTCAACGACTACGTGATCGGCCCGGTCGAGACCATCGACGTGATCCGCTCGATCTGCAGCCTGTTCTCGGCCTCGGAGGCCGTCATCACCGGCCGCATCATCGCGGTGGTCGGCGCCAAGGGCGGCGTCGGCGCCTCCACGGTGGCGCACAACGTCGCCTGGAGCATGGCGCGCGACCTGACGCTGGATTCCGTGGTGATCGATCTCGACATGGCGTTCGGAACCGCCGGCCTTGACTACAACCAGGATCCGATGCAGGGCATCGCCAACGCCATCTTCCAGCCGGACCGGCCGGACACGGCGCTGATGGAGCGCCTGCTCGCCAAATGCACCGAGCACCTCAATCTGCTCGCAGCCCCCGCGACGCTGGACCGCGTCTATGATTTCGGCGCCGACGCGTTCGACGCGATCTTCGACACGCTGCGGCTAACGCAGCAATGCATCGTGCTCGACGTGCCGCACCAATGGTCGGCCTGGACGCGGCATGCGCTGATCAACGCCGATGACATCCTCGTCGTCGCCGAACCGGATCTCGCCAATCTGCGCAACGCCAAGAACCTCTTGAGCGTGCTGAAATCCTCGCGCCCCAACGACCGCCCGCCGCTGTACTGCCTGAACCAGGTCGGCATGCCCAAGCGGCCGGAGATCGATTTGAAGCGCTTCGCCAAGACGGTGGAGGCCGAGCCGGTCGCGGTGATCCCGTTCGACTGCAAGCTGTTCGGCACCGCCGCCAACAACGGCCAGATGATCGCGGAGGTCGGTGCGCTCAGCCGCACGCCGAAGCTGTTCAAGGAGCTCGCGAACCGGCTGACCGGACGCGTCGAGCCGAAGCCGCAGCGCGGCTCGCTGCTGGCGCCGATCGCAAAGCTGCTCGGCGCGAAATAGCGCTCAGTCGTCGGAGCGGCTCAGCGCTTTTGCCAGCGCCTTGTCCGGCTGGCCCGCGACGGGCCGGTCCTGCCGCGGCGACAGCTCGCGCTGCGCGACCTGCCGGCGCACCAGGATCTTCCTCACATAGGCGACGTTGGCGCTGGCCTGCTCCGGCGGCAGTGCCGCGCGCGCGATGCTCTCCGCCTCGCTCATGCGGCCCTGCAGCCCGACGATGACGGCGAGATTGGTGCGCACGCGCGGGCTGGCGTCGGGATTGGCGGCCGCCTTGCGCAGCTGCTCCTCGGCCTTCGGCAGCTCGTTGGAGAGCGCGTAGGACAGGCCGAGATTGGACAGCACCGAAGGATCGTCGGGCGCGATCTTCAGCGCGGTCGCGTAGTATTGCCGCGCCTCCTCGTTGCGCCCCATCTGGTCGAGCGCGGCGCCCTGCGCCGAGAGGATGCGCCAGTCGGGATCCTCCGGCGAATGCGCCCGGCTCAGCACGTCGAAGGCCTGCTGGAAATTGCCGTTGTCGGCGAGCGCGCGGCCATAGGCCGCGAGCAGCGCCCGGTTGCCCGGATTGGCGATGGTCGCCTGCTCCAGCACGGCGACGGCCTGCGAGCGTTGACCGGTAGCGCGCAGCGCGCTGCCGTAACGCAAAGCGAGGTCGGGATCGTTCGGGGTGGCGCGAAAGCGCTCGCGCAGCTGATCGACCTCGGCGCGCGGATCAGAGGCGGCGGCGCCCGGCTTTTCGGACTTGCCGCCGAGCGCGCCGGTGATGTCGCCGAGGTCGGTGGTCTGGCAGGCACCGAGGCCGAACAGCACGACGGTGAAGGACAGCGCGAACGCAGCCGGCCGCAACACAGGACGAGAGTAAGAGGGCCGTGGACGCATGCAACTGAACTACTTCGGGACCAGATGATCTGCACGCTGGCAGATTAACCCTAAGGTCCCGTTAAGCTTGCGCGATCGCCAAGGCTCAATCCAAGGCTCAATCCAAGGCCCTGTTCAAAGCTCAATCGATGAATTCGGCGCCGAACTCGCAGCCGATCCGCCAGGCGAGACGGCATTTGCGCTGATGGTCGGGCGCGAACACGATGGTGAACTGCTGGGGAATCTCGACGAATTCGGCAACCACCTTGACGCCGCCGTCGGAAATATCCGTGACCGTACAGTCCCGCGGCAGGCTGCCATTGCCGCAATGGATCTTCGCGATCCGCCTGCACAGCCGACGTTCGCTCTTACGACGGTTCGCCAACATCAACATTTCGTCACTCGCCCACTCAATCGTCCATCCTGGACGATCATCTGTAACGGCGAAACATTGGAATCTGGCTAGCGTGACGTCGGGGATTCCGGGGCTGCGATTCGGATTTCGTTTACCTTGAGCCGGCCGCCAGCAAGAAACCGTCGAAATAGGCCGACAGCCGCCCGACATCGTCGAGCGGCATGATGTCGGCGACATACTGGTCAGGCCGCACGATCACGAGGCAGCCGCCCTCACGATCGATGCCGCGCATCGCAAAGATGTCCTGCCCGCTCTTCAGATCGGAGCAGAACATCTTCTCGTAATCGACGAGGCCGTAGCGGCCCTTCCGCGGCAGCAGCAGCGACGGCATCTCCTCCAGAGCGAGCTCGCGATGGCCCTGCTGGAATACGGCGCGAAGGTCGATCACGGAATCGATGTCGGCGCCGGCAGGCGTGTAGCGCCGCAGCGGCGAGGCCGCGTTGTCACTGAGGAAATCACACAGGCGGCGGATGGCGGACACTTGAGCCGTGGGGTCCTCGGCGCCGGCGAAGGCGAACAGGCGGAAGCGGCCGTCGGCCTGGACCACGTGACCGAGTTGCACCCGCTTGGCGTCGCCGAGGCGAATCACGGGTGCTGAGTGGAACCGCTTGCCGATGACGAAGCCGGCGGCGAGCTGCTGGAAGGTGTCGTCGCCGGTCAGCAGCGAGGGCCGGTACTGCGTGGCGGTACCGGCGGTGTAGCGGCCGTGGCGGACGAAATAGTCCTGCGTCTTGGCCGCATCCGCACCGCCCTGCTTGGCGGCGGAGGCGAGGATCCCCGACCATTCACGATCGAAATCGATCAGCTCCTGCGCGATCGCCTTGCGTTCGGCCGAGTAGCTGTGCAGCAGCTCGGGCGCGCAGCGCTTGCCCAGCACGGCGGCGAGCTTCCAGCCGAGATTGAAGGTGTCCTGCATCGACACGTTCATGCCCTGCCCCGCCTTGGGGCTGTGGGTGTGGCAGGCGTCGCCGGCGATGAACACGCGCGGCAGCCTTGTGGCGACCTCCGCCTCCGGCACGTCGTCGAACTTGTCGGTGATGCGCTGCCCGATCTCGTAGACCGACCACCACGCGACCTCCTTCACCTCCAGCGTATAAGGCGCGAGAATGCGCTGCGCCTTGGCGATCACCTCCTCGACGGTGATGTTGCGGCCGGCGACACGCTCGCCGACCTCGAGCTTGGCGAGCTCGACATACAGCCGCACCAGATAGCCGCCCTCGCGCGGGATCACCAGCAGGCTGCCGTCCTTGGGCGACTGGATCAGCGACTTGAAACGGATGTCGGGGAAATCGGTGACCGCGAGCACGTCCATCACGCCCCAGGCGTGGTTGGCGGAATCGCCATGCAGCTCGCGGCCGATCGCCTTGCGCACCACGCTGCGGGCGCCGTCGCAGCCGACGACGTAGCGCGCGCGCACCGTTTCGACCTGCCCCTCATGCGCGGCATCGATGCGGTCGAAGCTCACGCTGACACCGTGCGCGCCGGCCGGCGCGGCTTCATCAATCGTGAGATCGCGCAGGCGCCGCGCGTAGTACGGCTGCATCTTCGCCGCCGAGTGTCGCATGACGTCGAGGAAAAAATCGTGCACGCGGGCCTGGTTGAGCACGACATGCGGCATCTCGGACAGGCCATCCTCGACGTCCTGCACGCGGCCGCTGCGCGCGATCTGCGCGGTGTTCGCCTCAGCGGGCTTCCAGAACGTGGTCTCGTTGATCCAGCAGGCCTCCTTCAGCACCCTCTCGGCGAAGCCGTAGGCCTGGAACATCTCCATCGTCCGGCAGGCGATGCCGTCGGCCTGGCCGAGCAGCAGGCGGCCCGGCTTCTGCTCGACGATAGCGGTTGTGATGTCCGGAAAAGCCGACAGCTGGGCCGCGAGATTCAATCCCGCCGGGCCGCAGCCGACGATGAGGACGTCGACCTCCGAGGGCAGCGCGCCTGCCGCGCCGGAGCTTGCCACGCGCTCCGCCGTATCGAAAATCTCAGGGTCGCCCGGCTGAAAGCCGTTGAGATGAAATTGCACGTGACCACCCTCCCTTGCGCTTCCTTATTGATCAGTATGCTGATCATCAGTATGCTTGTCAAGCAGACCGAAGGAGACTCGTGGTGACCGAAATGGAGGACATGCCGGGACACCTGGCGCGCCGGTTCCAGCAGATCGCGGTGGCGGTGTTTCTTGCGGAGGTCGGCGCGGCCGGCTTCGACCTGACGCCGGTGCAATATGCGGCGCTGGCGGCCATCGCGGCCAATCCCGCGATCGACCAGATCACCCTCGCCGGCCTGATCGCCTATGACCGCACCACGATCACCGGCGTCATCGACCGCCTTGCGCAGAAGGGTTTGGTGGTTCGTCAGGCGAGCCTGCGCGACCGCCGCGCGCGCGAGCTGCTGATCACCGCGGACGGACAGCGGACACTGGACGCGATCACGCCGGCCGTCGAGGCGGCGCAGCGTCTGATGGTGCGTGGTCTGACGGGGGCCGAGGCCAAAGAGCTCACCCGCCTGCTGCGAAAAGTCATCGCCGCCGGCAACGAGCTCAGCCGCGCGCCGCTGCGCGATGGGACGACGGGTCGGTGATTGTCGACAACCGCGGCTTCGGATCGTCTCGGGATCAGAGCGCGCATCGGCATCCCCGACCAGAGCATCGGCCTTCAAGCACCGCTGCGCTCGCTCTCCCGGTCTCCATCGAAGGCCTCTGCATGAGTACTCCGCTCACGATCAATGTGCCGCAGGAAATCGAGGTAGGGCGCGCATGCGGCGCGTCTCGAACCATGAGGCTCTCATGCTCACCGCAGTCCTCCCTCACGAATACCGCATCACTCCGTCGTCGACCTTGCCGAAACGCAGCGAGACGATGTCGAGGGCGTAGTTCTGATACAGCCGCCACGGCCGCTTCGAGCCCTGCTTGGGCAGGTCGGCGATCGAGCGCTGCACATAGCCGGAGCTGAAGCTCAGCGACGGCAGCGGCGTGACGGTCGAGTCGTCATTGTGCGGCACGCATTGCCGGTAGCCGTTCCGGTCCATGTAGTTGATGAGACGGCAGACATATTCGCAGGTGAGATCGCATTTCAAGGTCCAGGACGCATTGGTGTAGCCCAGCGTCGCCGCGAGGTTCGGCACGTCGGAATACATCATGCCCTTGTAGTTGAGCGTCTTGGCGAAATCGACGGTGCGGCCGTCGACCGCGACCGCGATGCCGCCGAGCACCTGCAGCACCAGGCCGGTCGCGGTGACGACGACATCGGCTTCGAGCTCACGGCCGTCCGACAGGCGCAGCCCGCGCTCGGTGAAGGTCTCGATCCCCGCGGTGACGACCGAGGCGCGCTGCTCGCGGATGGTCTTGAACAGATCGCCGTCCGGCACCAGGCACAGCCGCTGGTCCCAGGGATTGTAGCGCGGCGTGAAATGGGTGGCGATGTCGTAGTCGGCGCCGAGCGCGGCGCGCACGCCCCCGAGGATGAGCTGCTTGACGCGTTCCGGCTTGCGCCGGCTGAGCTGGAAGAAATACATCCCGAACAGCACGTTGCGCCAGCGGATCAGGTGATAGGCGAGGCTCGGCGGCAGGTGCCGGCGCAGCTTGTTGGCGAGGGCATCCTGCGCCGGGCGCGACACCACATAGGTCGGCGAGCGCTGCAGCATCGTGACATGGGCCGCGGTCTTGGCCATGGCCGGCACGAGCGTCACCGCGGTGGCGCCGGAGCCGACGACGACGACACGCTTGCCGGCGTAGTCGAGATCCTCAGGCCAGGCCTGCGGATGCACGATGCGGCCCTTGAAATCGGCCATGCCCTTGAAGTCCGGCAGATAGCCGTTCTCGTAGCGGTAATAGCCGGAGCACATGAACAGGAAGCCGCAAGTCATCCGCACGGTTTCAGTGCCCTGCTCCGTCTTGCGCTCAGCCTCCACCGTCCAGCGTGCATCCGCGCTCGACCAGGAGGCGCTGATGACGCGATGGTTGAAGCGGATATGCTGATCGATGCCGTTCTCGGTCGCGGTGTCCCGGACATAGTTGAGGATCTGCGGCCCGTCGGCGATCGCCTTGGGATCGGTCCACGGCTTGAACGAATAGCCGAGCGTATACATGTCGCTGTCGGAGCGGATGCCGGGATAGCGGAACAGGTCCCAGGTGCCGCCGATCGCACCCCGCCCTTCGAGGATCGCAAAGCGCTTGCCCGGGCATTTGTGCTGTAGATGATAGGCGGCGGCGATGCCGGACAGTCCGGCGCCGACGATCAGCACGTCGACATGCTCTGTTGACATGAGGTGATCCTGGCGTTCCCTGGCCGGCGTCCCGCGCCGGTGACCGACAGTGGCAACCCCGCTTGACGGTGTCAAATCGCAGGCGCGTTCGTCATCGATCAACCCTCCTGTCCTATCAAGAGGGCCAGACTCACACGGACATCGCCATGAACGCCGCCGCCCCGCAGCACGAAACGCCTGGCCATGATGGCAGCCGGGAAGGCGGCAGCGTGCCGGCGCAGCGCATCGCCTTGGGCTTCACCATCGCCGCCATCGGGCTCGCCGGCTGGTCGCTCTTCCCGAGCTTCCCGGCCGGCCAGTTGATCGCGGTCATCACCGTCATTCCCCTGCTGGCGCTGGGCCTGACCTTGCGCTTCCCCGGCCGGTTCCGCATCGGGCTCGGCTCCGGCTACGGCGCCAATCTCGGCACCGGCTGCATCGTGGCCGCCGGCACGCTCGCCGCGCGCACGCTCTCGGATATCAATCTCGTGAGCTGGCTGCCGATCACGGCATTCGCGATCGCGGTCGCGGTCGTCTTCCTGATCGTGGCGGCACGGTTCGAGACCCAGCTGCGCCGGCGCGGCTGGCGGCTCCTGCTCGCCGCCGTCTTCGTCGCCGCCTATGCCTTCGGAACGCTCGGCCAGTTCAACGCCGCGCTCGACCGCTCGGCACCGGCGCTGCTGCGCAGCCGCGTGCTGGCGAAACATCTCGGCCACAGTAGGCTCGCGATGCATCAGGTGACGCTGGACGCCTGGGGGCCGTTCGCGGCGGCGACGGACGCGCATGTGCCCCAGGCGCTCTACGAGCGGCTGCAGCCCGGCGACACCGTGTGCCTGCGTCTCGGCGACGGTGCGTTCCGCATGGCCTGGTTCACGGTGACGGCGTGCCGGTGATTGGCGGCGAGCACATTGTGCGAACGGGTGACGCTGCGTAGAATTCGTAGCCCGCATGAGCGCAGCGATATGCGGGTTCTCGCGCACCCTCTCGATGAACCCGGATGTCGCTTCGCTCATCCGGGCTACGACAGCAAGCCGTTTTGCATGACCAATGTCCTGGCCCGCCCGTTCGCCGTCGATCATCCCGATGTGCTCGAGCTTGATACGACGGCATTGAACGTCCGCCATGGCGCCGTGCTGCTGTCACGCTCGCCGTTCTATCCCGGAGGCGGCGGCCAATTGCCGGACCGCGGGACCATCGCGTGGAACGGGATCGTACGCGACGTCACTGGCTTCGAGCCGACGTCGGACGGCCTCTGGCACCAGTTCGGTGACGACGCGGTGCCGTGGGGGACAATCACGCTCCGCGTCGACGCGGCCTTCCGCCAGCGCATGTGCGAGCAGCACACTGTGGCCCATCTCGTCAACAGCGCGGTCTACACGCTGTTCGACGGCGCGCTGCTGACCGGCGTGCGCATGACCGACACCGACGAGTTCAGCGTCGACTTCGACCTGCCGAAGGTGGCGCCGGAGCAGTTGCGCGCAGTGGAGGACGCGGTGAACGCCGCCATCTCCGACGGCCGCCCGGTGCGCGCCTTCGACATGCCTTATGACGACGCGCAGGCCACCGCCGGGCTGTTTCGCGCCAAATCTGTTGCCCCGCCGCGCCAGGCCGACGGCATGATCCGCATCGTCGACATCGACGGCCTCGACCGCCAGGCCTGCGGCGGCACGCATCTGGTGTCGACGGCGCAGGCGCGGCGCATTCGGATTCTGAAGGTGGACAACAAGGGGCGGCAGAACCGGCGGTTCAGGATCGGGCTGGGGAGTGATTAGCAACGGCCGCGTAGCCCGGATGAGCGCAGCGACATCCGGGGTCTCACGCGCTCTCTCGATGATCCCGGATGTCGCTGTGCTCATCCGGGCTACCAGGCTGTAACAGCTACGGCCGATGCACGATCACGTCGAATCCTTCCTCGGGCGACGGCGCCTCAAAGTAGGACGTGAACAGGTCGAACTCCTCGTCTGTCACGTAGAACGCATGCTCCCCCGCTTCATTCCGCGCCCGCAGCCGCGCCTTGCAGAGCGCGTCGGGCACGTCGAGATGATGCAGCCGGTGCGGCACTTCCGCCGCTTCGAACAGGCCGCGCATCCAGCTACGGCTCGCCCGCGTGTTGGCGGGGAAATCGAGCACGACCGACACGCCGGCGCGCAGCAGCGCCACGACATGCGGGCCCATCACGGCGCGCAGCCGGGACGAATTCCGGACATAGTCAGCGAGGCTGTTCTGCTCGCCTGGGTAGAGCTGCGCCAGCCACTCGTCCTCGGCCACCACCACGGTGGCCGGGCGCCGGCCGAGCTCCGCGACCAGCGTCGACTTGCCCGCAGCGATCTTGCCGCACACGAGGTGCAGCATGGGTCGGTTCGGAGACATGGATGGAGACCTCGCGTGCGGCACCGCCCCGGGCGCCGTAGATGTTCACAGATCAAGTCGCAGGCAAACGTGCCCGGCCCGACGGATCAGGCCGGGTCGGTAATTCGGCGGCAGAGCGCCGCGCCTGCGATGTGAACATGCAAGGTCATTACGAACATCTTGACAGACATCGGCGACGTCGTCCAGCAGAACACCCTGCCCGCGTTGACGATCTCCGCGCTGGTTATGTTAGAATGGCGTGCCGTATCGATCATCAAGCCTTCCAGGCACGTGCGGAGTTGGAGTCCGGCCTTGCTCGAGAGATCGGCCATTCTTTTTTAGGTGAACCGCGCCCTTCTAGGCGAGGTGTCGGCGTCACTGCGGGAGGTTCGATATGCCTTCACTGACGGCATCATCGACATCTTCTGTGTCTTCGACGGCGAGATCTCCGAGCATGACCGGGAGTCGATGAGCTGCGTGGCGACGGAGGTGCTGGCCGACTTTCCTGATGTGACGGTTCAGGAGCATTGCCTGCGGATCGACATGCCAGACCGCATACCGAATCTACTCGGTCACGTCGCCGTGTTCGCGCGAAAGGAATAGGTCGCGCCGATGCCCGCGGAATGTCCGCCGCTGTTCACGCAAACCAGCTTCCCCGCCAAGAACGTCGCCTCGCTGTGCTGGCGGGGCGACGAACTGATCGACTGGGTCAGCGGAGGACGGGCGTTTGCGCTGGATGGGACGGAGCGGCCGAGCAACGTCTACTATCCCTATCGTTTCGACGCCGCGACTTCGTCGCCCGATGGCAGGTTCGTCGTGATTTATGAGAAGCTCGGGACCAAGGGCTTGCTGTTCGATAACGGTCGCGTCCTGCGTGAGATCAATCGAAGCTATTATTTTGCCGAAACGTACGAATTCCCATTGGCGCTGTTCGACGACCCCGATCGTCGCACTCTCCTTGCCCACTGCCCGAAAGACTATTGCCGGCTCGACCTGGAGGAAGCCGAAAGCGGGCGCCTACTGACGTCAGTGATGGAGCGCAAGCCTGCCGACTTCTTCCACTCGCGACTGGCAGCCAGCCCGAGCGGCACACGGCTGCTCAGCGCGGGCTGGGTCTGGCATCCGCGGGACGAAGTCATTTGGTTCGACGTCGCTGAGGCGCTCGCAAACCCACAGCATCTCGACACGCCAAACGTCGCGCATCGCCCGTACAATCCGTATCTGGCCGAGGAGAGCGCCGCCTGTTGGCTAGACGACGATCGTCTCATCGTGGCGGCGTCGGCGGAACCCGAGATGAACGAAGCCGCAGCAAAGGCCGCCCCCCGCCTGCGTCCATGCGGGCTCGCCGTGTACGATGTCGCGCGCCAAACTTGCCTGCGCACGGTGCAACTCGGCGAGCCGGCAGGCACGATCTTCGCCGTCGGAGACCGCCACCTGTTGTCGCTCTATCGCCACCCCAAGCTGATCGATATGTCGACTGGCGAGATCGTTCATAGCTGGAGCGCCTTGAAAACCGGCCTGCAGATCAGCAGCATCATCAACAGGGATGAAAACGCCAAGCCGCCACCGATGGCGTTCGACCGGAACGGCCTGCGGTTCGCCGTCGCCGAAGAGGAGAGCATCACGGTGATCACGTTCGACCGCACGGCGCTGGCGGCAGCGGACCGGAGCGAGCCACCGCGATGACGCCGGCAGAACAGATCTTCGACTATCGCTTTCCGAACGTCGATTGTGCCACCGCTATCCTGACGCTGTCGCGTCCGCTCGCCGAGCTCGCGGCGAGCCATGGCTGGACCTTGGAGACGTGGCAGGAGGGCGGGCTCGGCGATGCGTCAGGCGTGTTCCTCAGGCTCGGCTCGGGGCACACGGTTCTTCTCATGGAACTGCGCCACGAGATCGAGCATTTCGGCGCAACGGGACCGACGGCTTTCGTCGATGGCGCCGTGCTCGCCACCCACGGCCTTGCTGACCTGCTCGCCGAGGTTCTCGCGACGCTCGGGTTGACGGAGCACGACGTGAGCTGGATCGCGACAGCGGGAAGTCAACAATCCGCGATCGACTTCGTGAACGACATGCGCAACTTGCCACCGCCGCCTTCGGTCGGGCCACCCGACAGCTACATGCACACGGTCAATCCCCGGGAGGACGACATCGAGCTCGAGTGCTATGGCGAACTCGATCGCGATCGCTATCCGATCCGGTGGATCCGGAAGTATTCCGACGGTCGTTTTGAGACCTGCAGCTACGCCCAGGCGAACTGGCGGGACATGATGCCGGAGGGCGTGATTCCGACGGTTTCGGAGATCAATGATCTCAGCGGATTTTCCGCGCACGCGATCTCGGCTTCCGAATTCGAAGCGACTTGGCGGCTCGCTCTGGGCTTCAAGTGACGAGCGAGACCTAACGTCGCGGAGACCGCGGCTGTTCTCCAAGGCCTTGTTTTGCAAGCCGGTACGATTTTGGAACCCCTCTAAGAGCAATTCCAGCCGCCGCTCCGTTGACACATTCGGCCCCATGCCGTCTCCACTGGTGCCACGATGCATCGTGTTTGAGTTTGCTCATTGGAGGGATTGATGAGACTGATCACCGCCGCCCTGCTCGGCGCCGCACTCGCCGGCTTTGCCATCTCGCCCGCCATGGCCGACGGCTACAAGACCTGCACCAAGCTCGACAAGGCCCAGTGGAAGCCGGCCGCCGAGGCGGAAGCCAAGGCGAAGGATGCGGGCTACGAGGTGCGCCGCTCGAAGGTCGAGGGCAGCTGCTACGAGGTCTACGGCGTCAAGGGCGGCAAGCTGTATGAGCTGTTCTACAGCCCGGAAGACCTCAGCCTGAAGCACACCATCGCCAAGTAGTCGGCGCGCGGCGTGCCGCAGCGCTGCACGCCGCTTCGTGATGCTCATGCACGGCACAGCTCCCAGAGCCGGATTGAAGGACCCCAGCCCTGCCGAGACCGTGCAGGTCTGGGATCTTCCGCTGCGCCTGTGGCATTGGATGCTGGCTGTGCTGGTGCTCGTCGCCTGGGTGACGCCGAACGTCCATGACGGCCTGCATCGCGTGGCGGGCTACGCGATTCTCGGGCTGCTCGCCTTCCGCCTGATCTGGGGCCTGATCGGCAGCCGCCATTCGCGCTTCCGCAGCCTTCGCGCGCGGCTGCGCGCCACGCCGGCCTATTTGTGGAATCTGCGGCGCGGCAGAACCGGACGCTATCTCGGGCTCAACCCCGCCGGCACGGCGATGCAGCTGGCGCTGCTGCTCGTGCTGATCGTCTCCGCGGTGACCGGCGCGATGCAGGTCACGGTGCGCTTCTTCGGCGTGTGGTGGGTCGAGGATACGCATGAGGTGACGTCGTATCTCTTGATCCTGCTCGTCGTGCTGCATGTCGCCGGCGTCGTGCTGGTCAGCCGCCTGCAGCGGGAGAACCTCGCACGCGCCATGCTGACGGGACGCAAGCTGCTCCACCGCACGACGCAACGCATCGTTCAACGCCAAACGGACTCATCAGGGACACACGGAACTCACAATCCCTGATCGTTGCGCACAAGCCACAGTTCCCGCAAAAGCTGCCGACATCGCGCGCTGCGTTATTGCGCGCGGCCGCCAAGCACCAAACAATCGCAGGTATCGGATGCCTGACCGCGCCTGCTTGCAGGTGCCTGGATCTCGGAGGCCGGATGATGAGCTCGCAGCAGTTCACCACGCGTGCGTTGTGCCGATCAGTTGTCCTTGCCGGCTGCGTCATGGCCTGGCCCGCAACCGCCGCCGAGCCGGAGGCAACCACGACGCCGGCGGTTGCAGACGTGACGGTCTCCGCGACGGCACCGACGGCGACACAGCCCCTCCCCTCGGAGACGGCGCTCACGACCGCATCGATCACGCCCTCGGCGCCTCTCCCGGTCGACGAGCTGCCCTCTCCGACCCCGTCGGGCGAGATGCCCAAATCGACGGTGGCGAGCGCCGACCGCGTCGAGATCCTCGACGAATGTCCCGACATCGATGTCTGCGTCGATCGCTATCTGTGGGCGCTGTATGAGCGCGCGCCGAAGCTCGACAAGATCCGGGAGACCGAGCGCCGCGTCGTCACGGTCAAGCGCAAGGGCCGCCAGGTCAAGGTGACGCGCAGCTTCAGCAAGCTCGTCGACAATGATTTCGCATGGAAGGATCCGAAGGCCGCCGAGCGCGTCGGCCAGACGATGATGGAATACGTCATCGGCGGCATGGACCGCGGTTTCAAGATGAAGCTGTTTCAGACGCTGCACGCCGCCGAAGCCGCGGGGCTGGCGCCGGGCATCACCAGCGGCTTCCGCGACGATTATCGCCAGGAGATCGCGAGCGGGCTGAAGGCGGCGACCAACCGCTCCTATCACGGCGGCAGCCTGCGCGGCGGCTATGGCCACGGGCTCGCGGCCGACATCGTTTCCGTCAACGGCGCCACGCGCGCGCAGCGCTGGGTGGCGACCGAGCAGTTGTGGAAATGGGTCGACGCCAACGGCAAGAGCTTTGGCATCGGCCGGCCGTATCTCGACCGCGACCCGCCGCATGTCGGCCCGGTCGACGGCGAGGAATACACCAAGCACCGCACGCCGGCAGTGAAGGTCGCGGCGGCGGAGACGAGGAAGCACAAGCGGATCGCGGCACGGGCGGAGCATCACGCTGCCAAGCGCGGCAAGGCCGTGCGGGCCGCGGCGCCGTCGTCACGGCGCACGGGGTGATTACAAGCGTCCGTTGCGGTGCTCGTGAATGCGCCCTCTCCCCTTGTGGGAGAGGGCATCTCCGGCCCATCCCCAAGCGCGGTTGGGTGAGGGGTCTCTCTCCGGGAGCACGCTCGTGGACAGAAACCCCTCACCCAACCGAGCTTGCCGCACTGTCATACATGCCCTCTCCCACAAGGGGAGAGGGCGCATTCACGACCATTGCCGATCTGCGACACCGTTGATAGCTCATCGCAGAACTGCTGATAGCTAATCAAGTACGCGATCAAGCAAAAGGCCGGGGCGATGCCCCGGCCTTCGTCATCTCCACCGCGCTTGAGTGCAGCTCAATAACGGTAGTGCTCCGACTTGAACGGGCCTTCCGGCTTGACGCCGATATAGGCGGCCTGGTCGGGGCGCAGCTCGGTGAGCTTGACGCCGATCTTGGCGAGGTGCAGGCGCGCGACCTTCTCGTCGAGCGACTTCGGCAGCACGTAGACTTCCTTCTTGTACTTGCCGTCCTTGTTGTTGGCGTAGAGCTCGATCTGCGCCAGGGTCTGGTTGGTGAATGACGCCGACATCACGAAGGACGGATGGCCCATCGCATTGCCGAGGTTCACGAGCCGGCCTTCGGACAGCAGGATCATGCGCTTGCCGTCGGGGAAGGTGATCTCGTCGACCTGCGGCTTGATGTTGGTCCACTTCAGGTTCTTCAGCGAGGCGACCTGGATCTCGTTGTCGAAGTGGCCGATGTTGCAGACGATGGCGCGATCCTTCATCGCGCGCATGTGCTCGATGGTGATGATGTCCTTGTTGCCGGTGGCGGTCACAAAGATGTCGGCGCGGGGCGCGGCGTCCTCCATCGTCGTCACCTCATAGCCCTCCATCGATGCCTGCAGCGCGCAGATCGGATCGATCTCGGAGACCATGACGCGGCAGCCGGCCTGGCGCAGCGAGGCGGCCGAGCCCTTGCCGACGTCGCCGAAGCCCGCGACCATCGCGACCTTGCCCGACATCATCACGTCGGTGCCGCGGCGGATGCCGTCGACCAGCGACTCGCGGCAGCCATAAAGATTGTCGAACTTCGACTTGGTGACGCTGTCATTGACGTTGATCGCGGGCCACAGCAGCGTGCCGGCCTTCTGCATGTCGTAGAGACGATGCACGCCCGTGGTGGTCTCCTCGGAGACGCCCTTGATCGACTTGGCGATCTCGGCGAAGTAGCCCTTCGGCTTCTCCTTGAGCTGCTTCTTCAGGAGCGCGAAGAACACCTCCTCCTCTTCCGAGCCGGGCTTGTCGAGGAACGCCGCGTCGCCGTTCTCGGCCTTGAGACCGAGATGGACGTACATGGTGGCGTCGCCGCCGTCATCCAGGATCATGTTGGGATGGCCGCCGCCATGCCAGTCGAACAGCTTGGCAGTGTAGTCCCAGTAGTCGACCAGGGTCTCGCCCTTGACGGCGAACACCGGAATGCCGGCGGCGGCGATCGCCGCGGCGGCATGGTCCTGCGTCGAATAGATGTTGCAGGAGACCCAGCGGATGTCGGCGCCGAGCGCCTTCAGCGTCTCGATCAGCACCGCGGTCTGGATGGTCATGTGCAGGGAGCCTGCGATCCGCGCGCCCTTCAGCGGCTGCTTCGGGCCATACTCCTCGCGCGTCGCCATCAGGCCGGGCATCTCGGTCTCAGCGAGCGAGATCTCCTTGCGGCCGAACTCGGCGAGCGAAATGTCCTTGACGATGTAGTCGTTGAAGGCGGTCATGTGGGGTTCCTGGTCGGATGAATTCGAACGGGTTGTAACGATTGAACGAGACGCGTCGCAGCGCTGTCTGGATCACTCTCCCCCGATCCGGCGGGGAGAGGGCTGGGATCATAGGGAGCCTCCACGTAAAGAATTCGTGGAGAGTCCCCTCACCCGGATTGCATCTTCGGTGCAATCCGACCTTTCCCCGCCCCCGCGAAGCTTCGCTTCGCCCTGGCGGGGAGAGGTGAAGTAGCAACTACACCGCGCGCTTGAACGCCTCGGCGAGGTCGGTCTTCTCCCAGGAGAAGCCGCCCTCGTTGTCGGGCGTGCGGCCGAAATGGCCATACGCCGCGGTGCGCGCGTAGATCGGACGGTTGAGGTCGAGATGCGAGCGGATGCCGCGCGGGGTGAGGTTCATCACCTCGGCCGCCGCCTTCTCGAGCTTGTCCTCGGAGACCTTACCGGTGCCGTGGGTGTCGATGTAGATCGACAGCGGCCGCGCCACGCCGATGGCGTAGGCGAGCTGCAGCGTGCAGCGATCGGCGAGGCCGGCGGCCACGATGTTCTTGGCGAGGTAGCGCGCCGCATAGGCGGCCGAGCGGTCGACCTTGGTCGGGTCCTTGCCGGAGAACGCGCCGCCGCCATGCGGGGCCGCGCCACCATACGTGTCGACGATGATCTTGCGGCCCGTGAGGCCGGTGTCGCCATCGGGGCCGCCGATGTAGAACTTGCCGGTCGGGTTGATGTGCCAGATCGTGTCCTTGGTGATCCAGTCCTTCGGCAGCGCCTCGCGCACATAGGGCTCGACCCGCTCGCGCACCTGCGCCGAGGTCATATCCGGGATCAGGTGCTGGTGCGAGACGACGATCTCGCGCACGCCGACCGGCTTGCCATTCTCATAGCGCACGGTGACCTGGCTCTTGGAATCCGGGCCCAGCACCTTCTCGACGCCGGAATGCCGGGCTTCGGCGATCATGCGCAGGATCTTGTGGGCATAGAAGATCGGCGCCGGCATGAGGTCGGGCGTCTCGTTGCAGGCGTAGCCGAACATGATGCCCTGGTCGCCGGCGCCCTCTTCCTTGACTTCGCCCGGCTGCAGCGCGTCGACGCCCTGCGCGATGTCGGCCGACTGCGGATGCAGGAGGATCTCGATGTCGCAGGTCTTCCAGTGGAAGCCCTCCTGCTCATAGCCGATATCCTTGATCGCCTCGCGGACGACGTGCTCGATGTGCTCATTCGTCACCGAGGACGGGCCGCGGGTCTCGCCGGCGATCACGACCTTGTTGGTGGTGGCGAGCGTCTCGCAGGCGGCGCGGATCTGCCAGGGGTCGATGCCGGCCTTCGGCCCTTCACGGTAGAACAGGTCGACGATCTCGTCCGAGATCCGGTCACAGACCTTGTCCGGATGGCCCTCGGACACCGATTCCGAGGTGAACAGATATGACGCGCGCATCAAGCAATCCCTTCTTTGCCGCCCACGGCGGTCGTTCGTATTGATCCCAAATGTCCTGATCCCAGGATGTCAGTCGCGACGCCGCGAGATGACGTAGGACTCGTCGTAGAACCACAACCCGTTGTGCTTTCGCAGGACCTCTCTGGCGGCGTCGAGCGCGCGGGACGAGTGGGCGACCTCCGTCAGGCGGTCCTCCTCGATCTGCGCGACATACACCGCCGCGTTCCAGGCTGCAAAGGCCGTCGAGGTTCCGATCGCACCGGTGACCTCGTTGGGCAGAGCCTCCATCTCATACCTGAAAATCGAGCGATTGTCCGCATAGGCGTTAAAATTTAAGTCTCGCCCACCGGAACCCAGCTCGTACTTGACGGCGCGCAATAGCTCATGCCGGCTGACCGAGAAAGGATTTTCTCCCGGCCAGACCGACTGGATGATTTCCAGACCGGGATCCTGGCCATGGGAGTGGATTCCGATCAGCCGGCCGCCCGGTTTCAGGGCCCGGGCCAGCGGTGCGATGATGCGCTTGGCGCGGAAATTGACCGACGATCGCGCCCGATAAGGCTGCGAGGCGATGATCAGATCGAAATTGGCCTCGACCCGCCCCGCCCTGGGAATGATGTTGTCGAGCAGGAAGCGATGATCCTCGCGGTACAGCACCAGCGCGATCGGCCGCTCATAGACTGGCATGCCCGTTCGCGGCGAGACGTTGGCGCGCCAGTTCTGCTCCAGGAACGGCTTCAGCGCGGTGATCTGCGTCTCGAAATCGCCGGATGAATCGCCCTGCAGCACGACCTCATGCCAGATCATCGAGGCCGCCACCGACGGCGAGGCCGGCGTCAGCCAGGGCGCCTCGGCATAGTTCATGTTGGTGAACACGAACACGGAGGCCGGATGCTCGAACAGCCGGTCGGGCACCTTTTCGAGCGTCAGCCGGACGTCCTCCAGGCTCAGCTCCTTGCCGGCCACATAGAACGGAATGTGTGGAAAACGGCCGTGCATCGTGCGCAGCACCTTCGACAGCACGGTGCCGTCGCCGACGCCGGCATCGAACAGCCGCAGCGCCGGCGGCCGCGGATGGATGCTGGCGAGTTCGAGCCCCACGCGCTCGGCTACCACCCGCTTCTCGCTGCAGGTATGCACGAACAGCAGGTATTTCTGCCGGTTCTCGAAGAAGCGGAAATTGCTCTTGGGGTCACGCTTCTCCGGCACGATGTCGAGCCGCGGCGGCGGCAAGGTGCCGGTGGACGCGGCGATATAGGCCTGGATGCGATCCAGCGTGTCGATGGTGATGCGCTTGCCCTCGCGCAGCCGCTGCACCAGCTTGCCGTCGTTGACGGCGCGCCGGCCGAACGTCGATTCCGCCATGTCCGACTGGCGGCAGAACTCCGTGATCTGGGCGAGCAGCTGGTCGTTCTTCATGCGGCCAATCGGTGGGAAATTTGAGTGGGCAGGTAGCCTCTGGCCCAACTTCCTAGCACCTTCTGCCCACCAATGGAAAGGGCCTGAACCCGGAACCTTCCGGGCGCAACAAACGGGATATGGTTTCCCCGCGCTTCCCGTTCCGGTCCCTCCTTATGCGCCGCTCGCCCCTGCTTCTTCTCCCGCTTCTCGGCCTGCTCTGGGCGTCTCCCAGCCTCGCTCAGTCGAAATCCCAGCTCGGCCCGCTCTGCACCACCGAAACCACGCCGGCGGACCAGATGATCGCAGCCTGCAACAAGATCATCGCGCTGAAGGTGTTTTCCGGGGGCCAGCTTGCCACGATTTATTTCTGGCGCGCCGTCGGCTGGAACAAGAAGGGCGACTACGCCCATGTGATCGCTGATACCACCGAGGCGATCCGGCTGCAGCCGTCGCAGGCGGTCTACAATCTCCGCGGCTCGGCCTATTACGACAAGGGCGAGGACGACATCGCCATCGCCGACTTCAACGACGCACTCAAGCTGGGTCCGCCGAGCGCGACGATCTATCACAACCGCGGCAATGCCTATCGCTCCAAGGGCGACTACGCCCACGCGCTCAGCGATTACGACGAGGCCATCAAGCAGAGCCCGCGCGAAGCCTATAGCTGGCAGAACCGCGGCATCACCAAGGCTGCCCAGGGTGATCTCGACGGCGCCCTGATCGACATCAACGAAGCGATCCGGTTGTCGCCATCGCTGGCCTCGGCCATGACCAACCGCTCGGTGATCTGGCGCGCCAAGGGCAATATCGAGCGCGCCATCGCCGACGGCTCCGAGGCGGTCAGGCTGGCGCAGAACCCGCCCGCCAATGTGATGACCCCGCCCGGCAGCGTCGTCATCGCGGCGCTGGTGCATCGCGCGCTCGCCTATGAAGCCAGGGGCGAGTTCGACGCCGCCAAGGCCGACTATGCGGCCGCGCTGAAGCCGCTGGCATCGGATTCCGGCAGCAAAGCCAACCAGGCGACCGCCAAGGTGCGGCTGTCGCTGCTGTCGGAGCCGGCCCCGCCGCCGCAGCAGCGCGCCGAGGCGCCGGTCTCGCCGTCATCTCCTGCTCCGGCGACGACGGGCCAACGCATGGCGCTCGTCATCGGCAACGGCGCCTATGCGCATGTGCAAGCCCTTCCCAATCCGCCGCGCGATGCCCGCGCGATCGCCAAGAGCCTGCGCGACATCGGCTTCAGCGTGGTCGAAGGCATCGATCTGGATCGCGCGGCGATGCAGGCCAGGACCCGCGACTTCTTGCGCGAGGCCGCGCGAGCGCAGGTGGCGGTCGTGTTCTATGCCGGTCACGGCGTGCAGATCGACGGCCGCAACTATCTCCTCCCCACTGACATCGCATTGTCGAACGGCAGCGACGTCGTCTCCGCGATGGTCGACATGGACCAGATCCTCGCCGGGCTCGACGACCAGGTCCGCACCAACATCCTGATCCTCGACGCCTGCCGCAACAATCCGTTCGCGCCGCCGGAAGGCTCAGGCCCCGCGCCGAGCCGCGGCCTGAGCGCCACTGGCCTTGCGGCCCCCTCGTCGCTCGGCACCGGCGCGACGTCCGGCGCCGGCACGCTGATCGCGTTCGCGACCGCGCCAGGCAAGGCGGCGCTCGACGGCGACGGCGAGAACAGCCCGTTCTCCGCGGCGCTGTCGCGCCACATCGGTACGCCCGGACTCGAGGTGCAGCAGATGCTGACACGCGTGCGCGCCGAGGTCGTTGCCGGCACCAAAAACAAGCAGGTGCCGTGGTCGAACTCCTCGCTGCTGGGCGAGGTCTATCTGGCGGCCAGATGAGTCGGAGTGCCGCGCACCGGCGCGGGCGCGTCGAGCAGGGCCGTCCACGTCAGGTCGCTTTCAACTGGACCCAGAGCGAGTGCCCGAGGCGTTCCCGATCAGCATAGGCCGCACGCCAATGCGGCAGACGGCGAATGCTGCCGGCCGCGATCACGGCGGCTTCCAGGACCGTCCTGAGCGGCGATCTTGGCAACGATCTCACGCGCCCGGACAGACTCCGGGGAGCATCCTGAGCCCGTCTAACATGGCTGAAGACGAGGTCGTGCCTGATGAAGAGACGCGCATTGAAGGGCTGCGTCTCGTGCGCGATCACCTCGAAGCCATGGCGCGAACTGATGCGCCTGAATGCCTCGATCGTCCATCGCCCGACGTGGTTCGGCGGCATGTCGATCAGAGAATCGTGCGTTTCCTGGTAGTCAGTATGCGCCGTGTTGGGAACGGCGATGAAGACGCATGCTCCTGTTTTGGCGAGCTGCGCCAGACGGTGAAAGAGCTCGTCGAGACGGTCCATATGCTCCACGACCTGGAACAGAAAGATGAAATCGAAGCGCGACGACATCGCGAGCAAGACGTCGCTTCGCACATCATCTTCGATGACCTCGACGCCGCGGGCGCGCAGCCTGGCGCTGGCGGTCCGACCGTATTCGGTGGCCGTCAGCAGCGACGGCGAGGCTCCTCGCCCACACAACAAGTCGAGGAAGTAACCGTAGCCCGCGCCGACCTCGAGCATGGCCTTGCCTCGCAGATCCTGCCCCCGGAGCGCCTCGATGGTTCTGCCGAACTCCCATTTGTCGCGCGGATAGGCGACGTAAGGATAAGCGAGATTGTAGAAGAGCTGATCACCGGCGACGAACGGCCAGCAAAAGCCGAAGCCACAGGACTCGCAGGCCCTGATCTGGCAGCTCCCATTCCCCCACAGCGTCTCGATATGGGAGGCGAGCGTCCGGTTGAGATCCGGATGCTCCTGCTGCTGCACGAAGTGCTGGGCGGCCTGACTGGCCGAAACAGCGAAACGTACGTCCGTCCTGTGCCCGCTGCAGACGGGGCAGACTGGATCGGTGTTCATGCGCGATGCCCCGGTCTCGACCACGGCAGGTTTTCTCAAACCGGAGCGCCGGTCAATGGCCGCAGCATGGTTCAGCACGAAGCCTTTAGATTTCGTGGCGGTAGATCTGTACGCGGATCTGTCCAACAGCCGCAAACGGCGCGTCACACCTGCCTCCGTGCTCCCCAGGGCCTGCGACAAGTCAGACCAACATGCCCATCCCGCAGACGATGCAGTGCGCGCGAATCCTGTTATCGTCTCTCAATGGAGACGCTGCGGAACGTTCTCGACATGCCGCTCGGTCGACACGATCGGCTGGCAACTTGCTCGTTTCAGAATCCGCATGGGAGGTTACGTATGTCCAGTCGACTTGGTCTGGTCTTGGCATTTGGTCTCGCGTTGGCTGCGGGCCCCGCGGTCGCCGACGACGTCACCGGCGTCTGGCTGCGCGAGAGCGGCGCGTCCAAGGTCAAGTTCGCGCCGTGTGGCGGCGCCATCTGCGGCACCCTGGTCTGGATCAAGGAGGGCACGGACACCCCCGCCAAGGTCGGCCAGCGGCTGTTCTCCGGGATGAAGCCGACCGGACCCAACGCCTGGGCCGGCAGCTACAGCAATCCCGACGACGGCAAGACCTATGACGCCAAGATGACGCTCTCGGGCGGCACGCTGACCACCGCCGGCTGCGCGTTCGGCGGCGTGATCTGCCGCTCCTCGACCTGGACACGGACGAACTAGGGCCAGCCTCGCACCACGGCGGGCCACACGAGGACATCGATCGTCCAATGGCAGCAAGAGCGCAGGCCCGGCTAGGATTCGTGCTGTTCGCGGTGATCGTCGCGGCGGCCGCGACCTTCGTGCTGGTGCGCCGCTCGGCGGCGCCGTCCGGCAGCGACCATCGCACGGTCCGCCAGCTCGTCGTGCACTACAACCTGCTGTCACGCCCGGATGATCCGATCATCGTGCTCGGCGACAGCATCGTCGAGGCGGCGACCTTGCCGGCCAGCGCCTGCGGACATCCGATCGTCAATGCCGGCCTTGGCGGCGCCGGGACACGCAGCGATCTGGCCGGCTGGCTCAAGCCGGCGCTCGGACCCAAGCGGCCGTTCGCCATCATCGTCTCGCTCGGCGTCAACGATGCGCTGAGCGCCAAGCCCGACTCCAGCCAGGCGTTCGCCGGCCGCTTCGAGGCGCTGCTGCGCGAGCTGACGACGCTGACCACGCGCCTGTTCGTCATCGAGTTTCCTCCGGTCGAAGCCCGCGGACCGTTCACGGCGGCGATGGAGAAGACTGCGATGGCGAGCATCACCGGCTATCGTACCGCGCTGCCCGACCTCGCCAAGCGCGCCGGCGCGACCTTCGTGCCGCTGCCGCCGATGGACGCGCCGTTCACGCTCGAAGGCATCCACCTCAATGCGGCCGGCTACCGGTCCTGGGACCAGGCCATCCAGCAGGCCATCGAGCTCGCCTGCCGCTGAGGCCAATCGCGCCGAGCCGTGACTCGGCCAGCGAAAACAATCCTTCACTCCGTCAGGGCTAGGATCGCGCAGCGCCTCCCGTCGATACGGTTAACGAAACACTGCATGGCCCTGCCCCCACCATCGTCGTCGCCAGGACCTCACAAGCTGCTCGGACTGGAGCTGCTGCGCTTCCTCGCCACGATCTCGGTGCTGCTGTGGCACTATCCCCATTTCGCCTATGTCGCCGATACGCCGGTCGGCCTCGTCCGCGGCGAGCTGCCGTTCTACCGCGTGCTGTTCCCGTTCTATGAGCTCGGCGAATACGGCGTCGTGATCTTCTGGTGCATCTCGGGCTTCATCTTCTTCTTGAAGTACAGCGCGCTCATCCCGAATGGCGCGGTCGATGGCTGGACCTTCTTCATCAACCGGCTGTCGCGGCTCTACCCGCTGCATCTCGCGACGCTGCTGCTGGTCGCGGGCCTGCAGGCGATCTACGTCGCGCAGCACGGCTTCGCCTTCGTCTACCAGAGCAACGATCTGGGCCATTTCCTCGCGCAACTCTTCATGGCCAGCGACTGGCTGCCGCCGACCGGCGTCAGCTTCAACGGCCCGATCTGGTCGGTCTCGATCGAGGTGCTGGTCTATGCCGTGTTCTTCCTTGGGCTGCGCTTCGTCACGACATCGCCGCTGCTCAATCTCGCGATGATTCTGGCCGGAATCGCCAGCGGCACGCTGGTCGGCAAATGCTTTGTATTCTTCTACGCGGGCGGCCTCGCCGCCATGGCGCGGCAGAACGTGGCCGGTGCCCCTTACCGCGCGAAACTCGAGGCTCTCGCCGGCTGCGCGGCCGTCGCCATCCCGGCAGCGCTCTGGCTTTCGGGCATCGAGCTTGCTGAACGCGCCGCGGCGCTGTTGCTGATCTATGTCCCGGTCCTATTATTCGTCTGCGCGACACCCATCACCCTGCCCCGCCGCATCGAGGACCTGCTGCAGGCCGCCGGCAACATGACCTACTCGTGCTATCTGCTGCACTTCCCGATCCAGCTTGCCATCGCGCTGGCTTTCGATGCTTGGGGTCGCACGATCCCCTATGGCAATCCTTCGTTCTGGATCGGCTTCATGGGGCTGACCCTGACGTCGGCGTATCTCACCTATGTCTGGTTCGAGGCCCCCGCCCAGCGGCGGATCCGCCGGGCGCTGCTGCGCAAGAATGAAGCGGGGCGGATGGCTCCGGCGTCCCAACTCTAATCGAGGCGCGCAGTCCTGCTGCCGGGCAGCAGCCACGTCGCGCTCTTCTCTCTTGCAAATCTGTATCTTTTAAGATACATTTCTCCATGCTCGAAATCAGGCAGACCAACGAATTCAAGGAATGGCTCCTTGGTTTGCGAGATGCGAGAGCAAAGGCGCGTATTGCTGCCCGCATTGCTCGGGCCGAAGCTGGCAACCTTGGAGACAGCAAGCCTGTCGGTGGCGGCGTCTCCGAGATGCGGATTGATCATGGCCCCGGCTATCGCGTCTATTTTCACCAGAAAGGCAAGATATTGGTGATCCTGCTTTGCGGAGGTGACAAGAGCACCCAGCGTTCCGATATCCGGCGCGCTCAGGAATTGGCTGAGAGAGAGGAATAGCGAATGGCAACGACGCGCTTCGATGCCGCAGAATATCTTGCAGAGCCGGAGGCCCAAGCCGAATTCCTGGCGGCGGCGCTCGAGGATGGCACCGCTGATGACATCCGCGCTGCGATCAACACAATTGCCCGGGCACGCGGCATGTCAGAGGTCGCCAAGGCGACCGGCATCCGTCGCGAGCAGCTGTATCGGGCTCTTGGTGAAGACGGAAACCCGGAGTTCGCGACCATCCTGAAGGTGCTGCGCGCCCTCGGCGTGAAGCTCACCGCGGCGCCCCCCAAGGCGGCTCCGAAGCGGAAGAGCGCAAAGAAAACAAGTCGGCGGGCGGCTTAGTTCCTGACCGCTGCCGCCCACATCGAAACCAAAGCCCTATTGGCGTGAATCGTCAGGTCTTCAAAACAGAAGGCCGGATCGGGATAAACCGATCCGGCCTGATCAGACGAGCGTAGGTCGCGAGCCTCTTACTTCCCCCAGATCTCCTCGGCGAGCTCGACGCAGAGGCGCAGCTTGGCCCACTGCTCTTCCTCGCTCAGGATGTTGCCTTCCTCGGTCGAGGCGAAGCCGCATTGCGGGGACAGCGCGAGCTGATCGAGCGGCGCGAACTTCGAGGCCTCCTCCAGGCGGCGCTTGATGTCGTCCTTCTTCTCGAGCTCGCCGACCTTCGAGGTGACGAGACCGACGACGACGACCTTGTTGCCCTTCGGCAGGAAGCGCAGCGGCTCGAAGCCGCCTGCGCGCTCGCTGTCATACTCCAGGAAGTAGCCGTCATAGTTGGTGTTGGCGAGCATGGTCTCGGCAACCGGCTCGTAGCCGCCCGAGGAGATCCAGGTCGAGCGGAAATTGCCGCGGCAGACATGGGTCGTGATCGTCATGTCGGCGGGACGCTCGGCGATCGCATAGTTGATGATGCGCGAGTAGATCTGCTGCAAGCCGTCCGGATTGTCGCCGCGCTCCCTGGCCTTCTTCAGCTCGTCCTGCGAGCAGAGATAGGCCCACACGGTGTCGTCGAACTGCAGATAGCGGCAGCCGGCGTCATAAAAGGCCTTCACGGCCTTGCGGTAGGTCTTGCCGAGATCCTCGTAGAAGGCGTCGAGATCGGGATAGACCTCTTTCGAGATCGACTTGCGGCCGCCGCGGAAATGCAGCACGGCCGGCGACGGGATCGTCATCTTCGCCGTCACATGCGCGGTGTCGGCGTGCTTCTTGAGGAAGCGGAAGTGGTCGAGCATCGGATGAGTATCGGGAAAGTCCAGCTTGCCGATCACACGCACCGCGTCGTGACGGGTCTGAACGCCGGTGAACTGGATGCCGGTGTCGGGGTGGAACAGCTCGCAGCCGGTCAGCTTGGCGAGGAAATCAAAGTGCCACCAGGAGCGGCGAAACTCGCCGTCGGTCGCGAGCTTCAGGCCGGTCGAGGCCTGGCGGTGCACGACCTTCTCGATCTCCATATCCTCGATCTTGGCGAGGTCAGCCGCGGAGATCTCGCCCTTCTCGAGCTTGGCGCGGGCCTCCTTGATCTTCTGCGGGCGCAAGAGGCTGCCGACTTCGTCGGCGCGGAAGGGGGGCTTGGTGCGTTGCATCTCTTCACTCCTTGGAATGCTCGACGTCTTGGATCTGAGCGATCGACCGGTTAACTGTTCTACCCGAACGAGCGGTCCCGTGGCCGGCACACGCGCGTCCTGAAAGGCCGGGGCAAGCCCTACCTCGTATCCGACCAGTATACAATTACGTTCCGGTCAGGATTGTGCACGCTGAGCGTTCGGTCCAGTGCAGCGGGCACTATCCGCCCGTTATCGTTCATTTCCGCCGCCTTTACCTCCGGTGCCGCCTGATCGCCTCGATAGTCATCCGGCCATTCCGGTATACAGAATAACCCCAAACCTCTTTTCCCGTCGTGCCTGCTCGGCGGCAGAAGCCGGCGGGTCAATGCGCGGCGGCGCTCGCGACTCCCAAATGCCGCTCCAGCGGCGCAGGGTCGGCCTTCAGGGCGCTGGACGGCGCGTCGTGGACGATGGTGCCCCGCTCCAGGATGACAACGCGATCGGCGAGCGCGAGCAGTTTCTGCGCATGCTGCTCGACGATGATCGAGCACAGCCCGCCGGCGCGGCTGATCGTGCCGATCGCCGCCAGCAGCTCCTCGACGATGATCGGCGCCAGACCCTCGGTCGGCTCGTCCAGCAGCAGCACTTTGGGATTGAGCGTCAGCGCGCGGCCGATCGCCAGCATCTGCTGCTCGCCGCCGGAGAGCTGGTTGCCGAAATTATTGCGGCGCTCCTTGAGCCGCGGAAACATCTGGTAGACGCGCTCGACCGTCCACGGCCCGGGCTGCGCCACCGCGGTCATGTTCTCCTCCACCGTCAGCGAGCGGAAGATGTTGCGCTCCTGCGGCACCCAGCCGATGCCGGCGCGGGCGCGCTGGTCGGCGCGCAAGGACGTGATGTCGGTGCCGCCGAGCGCGAGCTTGCCGGAGAAACGACGGGTGACACCGACGATCGAGTTGATCAGCGTGGTCTTGCCGGTGCCGTTGCGGCCGAGCAGCGCCAGTACCTGGCCTTCCGGCAGCCTCAAGGACATGTTCGGCAAAACGACCGCCTGGCCATAGCCGGCGCGGAGATTCTCGATGGCGAGCAGATCGGTCATCACGCGGCCTCGCCGAGATAGACCGCCTTGACCTGCGGATCGCGCGCAACCTCGTCGGGGGCTCCCTCCACCAGAAGAGCGCCGGAGACGAGAACCGAGATGCGGTCGGCGAAGGAGAAGACGAGGTCCATGTCGTGTTCGATCAAGAGCACCGTGACGTCGCGCGGCAGCGCGGCGACGGCGGCGAGAATGTCCTTGCGCTCGCCCTCGGGCACGCCGGCGGCCGGCTCGTCGAGCAGCAGCACGCGCGGCTTGGCGGCGATCGCAACCGCGATCTCCAGCAGGCGCTGCTTGCCATAGGGAAGCGTCGAGGTCCGGTCGTTCATCACGTCGAGCAGGCGGAAGCGCTCCAGGGTGTCGGCGATCTCGGCATTGATGTCGTCGCGCGTGCCCATGCGTCGCCACCAATTGCCGCCGCCGCCGAGCCGCTCCGACACCGCAAGCCCGATGGTCTCGAGCGGAGTCAGATCCGGATAGAGCTGATTGATCTGGAAGGTCCGCGACAGGCCGCGCAGCACGCGCTTGTGCACCGGAAGGTCGGTGATGTCCTGGCCTTCGAGCAGAATGCGCCCCGAACTCGGCTCGAGCACGCCGGTCAGCTGATTGATCACGGTGGTCTTGCCGGCGCCGTTCGGGCCGATCAGCGCATGCCGCGCGCCGGGCCTGATCTGCAGCGACAGATTGCGAGTGACGTGAAGTCCGCCGAAATGCTTGTCGAGGCCGCGCGTTTCCAATGCGTAGGTCATGGCGCCTCGTTGTCGGTGAGGACAACCGCGGCCTTGCGGCCGGCGATCTGCTTCAGGATCAGATTGGGCAACCACAGCGCATAGGCGTGGATGCGATGGCGGCCGACCATGACGATCACGACCAGCACGAGGCCGATCCAGAACATCCAGTATTGCGGCGTGATCCACTGGAACAGCTCCTGCAGCATCCGGAACACGGCCGCGCCGATCAGGCCGCCATAGAGATAGCCGGAGCCGCCGATGACCAGCAGCAGCACGAGGTCGGCGGAGCGCTCGAACGAGAACACGTCGAGCGAGGCGAGCGCCGTCGTCTGCGTGAACAGCGCGCCGGCAATGCCGGCATAGAACGCCGCGACGGTATAGATCGCGATCAGGCGCTTGTTGACGGGAATGCCGATGGCCGACGCGCGCAGCGGATTGTTCTTGATCGCGCGCAGCGACAGGCCGAACGGCGAATGCACGATCATCCGCGCCAGCAGGAACAGCACGAACAGCACTGCGAGCGAATAGAAGAAGCCAGTCCTGCCGAACATGTCGAAGGCGAACAGGCCGAAGATCGGCTGGATGTCGATGCCCTGCAGGCCGTCGGTACCGCCGGTGATGTTGGAGAAGCGCTCGGCGAGCGCTTCCATCAGCAGTGCGATGCCCAGCGTAACCATCAGCCGCGTCAGGTCGACGCCGCGGATGACGAGGAAGCTGGTGGCGAAGCCGAGCACCGTGGCGGCGAGGCCGGCCACGATCAGCGCCAGCACCGGCTCGTTGATGATCCCGTGCACCGACAGCAGCCCGGCGCAATAGGCGCCGACGCCGAAGAAGGCGGCGTGGCCGAGCGAAACGATGCCGGCATAGCCGAGGATCAAATCGAGCGACAGCGCGAACAGCGCCAGCCGCAGGATCTCGGTCATGATCAAATAGCGCGACGGAACGGCGAGCCCCACCGCCAGCACGACGATCCAGAAGGCGAACTCGCTCCAGTGCCAGCGGCCATGCTGCCGGGCGTGGAAGCCGACCTCGGTTTGTGCATTCGTTGTCATGCGATCCTCACCGCGTCGCCGTGCGACCGAACAGGCCGTTCGGACGCCAGATCAGGATCACGATCATGATGGTGTAGATGACGAAAGGGCCGAGCTTCGGCACGTAGTATTTTCCGGCGACGTCGCCGATGCCGAGCAGCAGCGAGGCCAGGAAGGGTCCGGTGATCGAGGACGAGCCGCCGACGGTGACCACGATCAGGAAGTAGATCATGAACTTCAGCGGGAAATACGGATCGAGGCCGAGGATCTCGGCGCTGAGCGCGCCGCCGAGGCCGGCAAGGCCGCAGCCGAACGCAAAGGTGAAGGCGAACACCTGGGGCACGTTGATGCCGAGGCCGCTGGCCGCGCGCGGATCATCGACCGCGGCGCGCAGCCGGCTGCCGAAGCGGGTCTTGGACAGCACGAGCTGCAAGCCCACCGTGAGCAGTCCGCAGATCACGATGATCATCAGCCGGTAGCGGCCTATGCCGACGCCGAAAATGTCGAACTGGCCCTGCAGCACGTCGGGCAGCTTGATGAAGATGCGCGACGAGCCCATGATGTAGTCGACGGTCGCGACCGTCATGAACACCAGCCCGATCGAGAACAGCACCTGGTCGAGATGGCTGCGCGCGTAAAGATGCTGATACAGCGTCCGCTCCAGCAGCGCGCCGATCATCGCGCTGGCAACGAAGGCCAGCGGCAGCGCGGCGAAGAACGGCCAGCCGATCCGGTTGACGAGCACGGCGCAGACATAGCCGCCGGCCATCGCGAAGGCGCCGTGCGCCAGATTGACGAAGTTCATCAGGCCGAGCGTCACGGCGAGCCCGCAGGCCAGCACGAACAGCAGCATGCCATAGGCGACGCCGTCGAACAGGTTGGTGAGGATGGCGGTCATTGAAGTGTACGTCTGTCCCCGGTCTCATCCCTTCCAGCGAAGGGCCATGTCACGCTTGGCTCGGTCAGCGCCTTCCCCGCGCGCGGGGGAGGTCGGATCGCATCGAACGATGCGATCCGGGTGGGGGAAACTCTCTCCACGAACAGTGTGCCGTGGGGCGCCCCCACCCCGGCCCTCCCCCGCAGGCGGGGGAGGGAGTGGAGCCGCCGTCGGCTCCCCCCTCACGACGCTCACGCGTCACTTCTTCGCCTTGCCCGGATCCTTGACGGCCTCGAAGGTCTGAAACTCCACATTGTAGAGCTCGCCGTCGACCTTCTCGACCTTGCGGATGTAGACATTCTGAATGATATCGCGCGTCTCCGGATCGATCGAGATCGGACCGCGCGGGCTTTCCCAGGCCATGCCCCTCATCGCCGCAATCAGGGAATCGCCGTCGGTCTTGCCCTCGGTTTTCTTCAGCGCCTGGTAGATCAGGTTGATGCCGTCATAGCCGCCGACCGCCATGAAGCCCGGACGGCTGTTGAAGGCCTTCTTGTAGGCTGCGACGAACTCCTTATTCTTCTCCGACGGGTGCGCCGCCGAATAGATGTGCGCCGTGACGGCGCCGAGCACCGCGTCGCCCATGTCGTTGAGCAGGTCGTCGTCGGTCACGTCGCCCGGCCCGATCACCTTGATGCCGCTCTTGTCGAGTCCGCGCTCGGCATATTGCTTCATGAAGTTGCCGCCCTGGCCGGCCGGCACGAACACGAACATCGCGTCCGGCTTGGCATCCTTCATGCGCTGCAGGAACGGCGCGAAGTCCGGATTGGCCAGCGGAACCTTGACCTCCTCCACGATCTCGCCGCCGCCGGCGGTGAAGCGCTCCTTGAACGAGGCCAGCGCGTCATTGCCCGGCGCATAGTCGGAGGTCAGCGTCGCGACTTTCTTGATGCCGTTCTTGACCGCCCAGTCACCGATGATGGTGGAGGACTGCGGCAGGGTGAAGCTGGTGCGGACGATGTAGGGCGACTTCTCGGTGATGATCGAGGTGCCGGCCGCCATTACGACCTCGGGAATCTTGGCCTGGGTGGCGAGCGGCGCGGCGGCGAACGCGGCGGGCGTCACGCCGAAACCGGCGATCACGTTAACCTTGTCGTTGACGATCAGCTCCTGCGCCAGGCGCTTGGTGTTGTCCGGCAGCGCGGCGTCGTCCTTGAGGATGACCTGGATCTTCTTGCCGGCCACGGTGTCGCCGTTCTGCTGCATGTACAACTTGATCGCATTATCGATCTGCTTGCCGGTCGACGCCTGGCCGCCGGTCATCGGCACGATCAGGCCGATCTTGAACACGTCCTCGGCCCGCGCCGCACCGGACGCAAGCGCCGCGGCCACGGCCGCACCGGCAGCCAGCGTCAGTGTCTTGTTTCGCACGAACATGGAAACCACCTCCCTGGTCGGATCAGGACCGAAAGCCCGCCGGCCATTGTTGTCTCACCTGTGCGATCTCGTTCACGATATCGCGCGCGCATCGCTGCGGACTCGGGACGGTATTGTCAATGGCGTTTCATGGGAGCGTTTCGTGGACGGTAAGTTTCCGGAACAGATCACAGAACGTTAGAGGTATTATGTTACTTCGACTTCGAACGGCCAAATTTTACCAATTGATGGCAAGCCGATAGGGTCGCAGCCGCGACGATGAAAGGTGTTCCCTCAATGCCGGCGAGGACTGTCTTTGGCACGAGATCGCTGGCCGCGATCACCGTGCTGACCGGGGTTGTGCTGATTTTGGCCGGCTGCTCGTCGATCAACGAGAAGGTCGGCGCGGGTATGGGGGATCTGATGCCGCAATGGGCCGGCGGCCTGCCGGCCGGCGCGCCGCCCCGGCCCGGCACCCCGGAATATGCGCGCTTCATGCAAGAGCGCGAGCGGCAGAGGCAGCTGCCGGCCGCCGAACGCGACAAGGAGACGCAGTCCGACGCCAATGCGCAGGCGGCTGCCCCCACTCGCTGAACAATCAATCCATGAACACGACGGTCTTGCGGCCGTTCAGGATGACGCGATCCTCGAGGTGATAACGAATCGCACGCGCCAGCACGCGGCGCTCGATGTCGCGGCCCTTGCGCACGAGATCCTCGGGCGTGTCGCGATGGCTGATCCGCTCGACGTCCTGGTCGATGATCGGGCCCTCGTCGAGGTCGCGGGTGACGTAATGGGCGGTGGCGCCGATCAGCTTGACGCCGCGCTCATAGGCCTGGTGGTAGGGTTTGGCGCCCTTGAAGCCCGGCAGGAACGAGTGGTGGATGTTGATGCAGCGGCCGGACAGGCTGGCCGACATCTCGTCCGACAGGATCTGCATGTAGCGCGCCAGCACCACGAGATCGGTCTTGGTGTCGTCGACCAGCTTGAGGATCGCCTGCTCCTGGTCGCGCTTGGTCTCCTTGGTGACCGGCATGTGGTGAAACGGGATCTCGCCCAAATCCAGCCCGGCATAGGTCTCCCGCGGGTGGTTGGAGACGATCGCAGTCGGGATCATCGACAGGTCGCGGGTGCGCCAGCGATAGAGGATGTCGACGAGGCAATGGTCGAACTTCGAGACCAAGAGCATCACACGACGTTGGCCGGCGCGGTCGCGCATCTGCCAATCCATCGCAAAGCGCTCGGCGATCGCCGCGAAGCCGGTCTGCAGCGCCGGCAGGTTGACCGCGAGATCGGCAGCCGTGAACACCACGCGCATGAAAAAGTGACCGGTCTCGAAGTCGCCGAACTGCTGGGCATCGAGGATGTTCTGGCCGTTATGGGCAAGGAAGGTAGAGACGGCTGAGACGATCCCAGGACGATCCGGGCAGGACAGGGTCAGAACATATTGGTGGTCGGACATGGCGATGAGGGACCGAATGGGAAAAGTGATCTGGCGGCGGGCCTGACGGCCGTTCCATGCCCTGCTCTATCACCCTCCGCGCCCTTGCGCCAACGCTCGGCGCGGGGGCAGGATGAACAAAACATCACCTCTTTCGGTGGAGACTGACCATGGCCGACCGGCTGAGCGGCAACCGCATCCTGATCCTGGAAACGCGCGAGGAAGCGCAGTTCTCGCGTCTGCTCGCCGAGCAAGGCGCCGACGTGCTGCAATGTCCGATGTTCACGATCCAGGACGCACCGGACCCGGCGCCGATCGAGGCCTGGATCCGCCGCTGCACCGACAGGCCGTTCGACGATCTCGTGCTGATGACCGGCGAAGGACTGCGGCGGCTGATGACCGTGGTGCGCCGAATCGGAGTGGAAACCGAGTTCGTCGCCGCGCTCGGCAAGGCCCGCAAGTTCACCCGCGGGCCGAAGCCCGGGCGCGCCTTGCGCGAGCTCGGCCTCGAGTCGCAGGTGACCACCGAGAAGCCGACCTCCGAAGGCGTCGCCGAACTGCTGGGGCGCTACGACCTGAAAGGCCATCGTCTCGGCCTGCAGCTCTATCCCGACAAGGACCATTCCGCGCTGATCGGCGCCATCGAAGCGACCGGCGCCGAGGTCGACGCCGTGCTGCCCTATGTCTACGACGCCAAGGCGGCCGATGCGAACATCCTCACCGCCATCGACGAGATGACCGCCGGCAAGGTCGATGCGATCGCGCTGACCAGCTCGGGCCAGCCGCGCCGGCTGTTCGATGTCGCCAAGGCGCACGGCGTCGAGGATCGGCTGCGCCATGGCCTGGCGCGCACGCAAATCGCCTCGGTCGGGCCTGTCGTGACGGAGGAGCTGGCCGCGCACGGCCTGTCGCCATCGATCACCCCAGTGGGCGAGGCCTATTTCATGAAGCCGCTGATCTCGGCGATGGCCACGGCGCTGGGTGTGAAGGCGTAGCGCGCGGCCAAACTAACAGTGTCGTCGCGGGCTTGACCCGGGACCCATACCGCGTGATGTCCGAAACAGGCAGGCGGCCCATCCCACGCGTCCCATGGCGTTCGGTGGCTATGGGTCCCGGCTCGAGGCCGGACGACGGCGGAGTGTGAGGCAGCAGCCTGCCGCACGCCGCTGATCTCGCCATGACTACTGCGCTTGCTGTGAAAGCACAGCGAATGGCGCCTCACTAACGGTGTCGTCCCGGGCTTGACCCGGGACAACGGCGGAGAGTTACGCGGCGGCCTGCCCGGTCTCGCGCAGGAACGCCTGATAGGCGCGCGCGATGCCATCCTCCAGCGACGTCGTCGCGCGCCAGCCGAGCTTGGCGAGCCGCGAGACGTCGAGCAGCTTGCGCGGCGTGCCGTCGGGGCGCGAGGGATCGAAGCTGAGGCGCCCCTGATAGCCGACCGTTGCGGCCACCACGCGGGCAAAGTCGGCAATGGTGATGTCCTCGCCGGTGCCGATGTTGACCAGCTCGTGATCCGAGTAGGTCTTCATCAGGTGCACGCAGGCGTCCGCCATGTCGTCGACATAGAGGAATTCGCGCCGCGGCGTGCCGGTGCCCCAGACCACGACCTCTGGCGCGTCCGCAAGCTTCGCCTCATGGAAGCGGCGGATCAGCGCCGCGACGACGTGGCTGTATTCGGGGTGATAGTTGTCGCCGGGGCCGTAGAGGTTGGTCGGCATGACGTTGATGAAGTCGGCGTCATACTGGCTGCGATAGGCCTCGACCATCTTGATGCCGGCGATCTTGGCGATCGCATAGGGCTCGTTGGTCGACTCCAGCGGCCCTGTAAGCATCGCATCCTCGCGCAGCGGCTGCGGAGCGAGCTTGGGATAGATGCAGGACGAGCCGAGAAACATCAGCTTCTCGGCGCCGTTCACATGCGCGGCGTGGATGACGTTGGTGGCGATGGCGATGTTGTCGTAGATGAACTCGGCACGGAGCGTGTTGTTGGCGACGATGCCGCCGACCTTGGCGGCCGCGAGGAAGACGACCTGGGGCTTCGCGCGCGCGAACCAGGAGAACACTGCAGCCTGGTCGCGCAGATCGACCTCGCCGCGCGACACGGTCTGCAGTTCGACGCCCTCGCTTGCCAAGCGCCGCACCAGCGCGCTGCCGACCATGCCGCGATAGCCGGCGACGAAGACCCGCTTGCCATGCAGATCAAAAGGCGTGGCCACGGGTCGTCTCCTGCCGCGCCGTGCTGAGATCGCTCGCCACCATCTCCTTCACCAGTTGCGCGAAGCTCGTCTTCGGCGTCCAGCCCAGCTTGTCGCGCGCCTTGCTGCAGTCGCCGACCAGCAGATCGACCTCTGTCGGCCGGAAATAGGTCGGGTCGATGCGCACCACTGTCTTGCCGGATCTGCAATCGATGCCGGTCTCCTCGACGCCCTCGCCGCGCCATGAGATGCGGCGATCGACCTCGGCAAAGGCGAGCTCGACCAGCTCGCGCACCGAATGGGTCTCGCCGGTGGCCAGCACGTAATCGTCCGGCGCATCGGCCTGGAGAATGCGATGCATGCCTTCGACATAGTCGCGGGCGTGGCCCCAGTCGCGCTTGGCCTCGAGATTGCCGAGATAGATCGTCTCCTCCAGGCCGGCCTCGATCCGGGCGACGCCCCGGGTGATCTTCCGCGTGACGAAGGTCTCACCGCGGATCGGGCTCTCATGGTTGAACAGGATGCCGTTACAGGCGAACATGCCGTAGGCTTCGCGATAGTTGACCGTAATCCAGTAGCCGTAGAGCTTGGCGCAGCCATAGGGCGAGCGCGGATAGAACGGCGTGGTCTCGCGCTGCGGGATCTCCTGGACCAGGCCATACAGCTCCGAGGTCGAGGCCTGGTAGAATCGCGTCTGCTTCTCCATGCCGAGAATGCGAATGGCTTCCAACAGCCTGAGCACGCCGAGCCCGTCGGCATTGGCGGTGTATTCCGGGCTCTCGAAGCTGACCCCGACATGGCTCTGGGCGGCGAGATTGTAGATCTCGTCGGGGCGGATCTGCTGCACCAGCCGGATCAGGTTGGTGGAATCGGTCATGTCGCCGTAATGCAGCAGGAACGGCACGTTGTCTTCGTGCGGGTCGCGGTAGAGATGATCGACGCGCGCGGTATTGAAGGACGACGAACGTCGCTTGACGCCGTGCACGGTATAGCCGAGGCCGAGCAGATATTCGGCGAGATAGGCGCCGTCCTGTCCCGTCACACCGGTGATCAGAGCCACGCGGCCGCTGAAATTCTGCTCCGTCATACCGTCTCCACCACACTGCCCCCGGCCGTCAGAGCCGAGGGGTCCTGTGACCAGTTCATAGCCGGGACGAGCGGTCAAGTGCCGGGACAAAGCCGTGCCGGATCAGATGCTTCAAGGCCGGATTTAATCCCCGTAGCAGCGCAGCCGGTCGAGGTCGAGCACCGTCACCCCGCCATATTCCACGCGCAGCAGGCCCTCGCGCTCCAGCGTCTTCAGGCATTGATTGGCGTTCTGCCGCGACAGGCCCGACAGTGCCCCGATCTCCTCCTGGGTGATCTCCAGATGGCGCGTCGTGTTGGGGTAGAGGATCGGATTGAACAGCGAGGCGATGCTGCGCGCCAGCCGCGCCGTCGCATCCAGCGTGCGACCGACCTCGACGAGGCCGATGAACTGGCCGAGCCGCTCGTTGAGCTGGGTCACCAGGAAACGGTTGAAGCCGACGCTGTTCTCGAACAGCCACATGAAGGTCGGCCGCTCCATCAGCGCCGCGCGGGTGTCGCGCAGCGCCACCACGTCGTAGCGGCGCGGCTCGTTCTTGAGCACGCTCCCCTCGCCGAACCACGCGCCCGCCGACATGCCGGCGAAGGTCGTCGCCTTGCCGCTCCGCGACACCGTGCTCATGCGCGCCAGCCCGGTGACGATGCCGGTCCAATATTCGAACTGATCGCCGCGGAGGAAGATGTGCTCGTTGGCCGCGAAGGAGCGCTCGACGACGCCGGCCGCGGCGACGTCAATCTCCTCGGGCTTCAGATGGCGCGACCAGGGCGCGATGCGCAGCAGGGTGTCGGAAGCAATCAAGCCGTCATCTCGTCGTGTCGAATCTCACGGCGATCATATTGCATTGCAACAACACCCCGGTGAATTTTGCCTGGGAATTGTCAGGCACAAGACAGTTCCTGATAGCGCTTTCTCCTATCCAGGACCACCGCATTCGATGGCCGAATCCATGGCGCGGCACAGCGCCGGGGCGCATCAAGGTGCGGCAAACTGCACCACCGGTGTGGCCCGTCATTCGTCGGATGGCGCGGAACCCATGCCCGGGATAGGATTGCGGCCAAAGCGACGCGCTGAACGTCGCGAGACACGATGACCGAGAGAGCGCGCCAAGCGCCGAAGACCGTTCGGGAGGACGACTTGGACTATACGTTGGAAGCGCGCGGAGTCTCGCTGCGTTTCGGCGGGGTGAAAGCCCTGACCGACGTCAGCTTCGGCGTGCGCGAGGGCGAGCTGTTCTCGATCATCGGCCCGAACGGCGCCGGCAAGACCTCGATCGTGAACTGCATCTCCGGCCGCTATAAGCCGACGGAAGGCCGCCTGTTCCATCGCGGGCGCGACATCACCGGCCTGCCGCCGAACGCGCGCGCCAATATCGGCATCGGCCGCACCTTCCAGAACCTCGCGCTGTTCCACCACATGAGCGTGCTCGACAACATCATGGTCGGGCGGCATCATTTGTTGAAGAACAACTTCCTCACGGGATCGCTGTACTGGCTCACCGGCGCGCGGCGCGAGGAGCTGAAGCACCGCGAGAAGGTCGAGCAGATCATCGACTTCCTCGACCTGCAGTCGGTGCGCAAGGCGCCGGCCGGCACCCTCTCCTACGGCCTGCGCAAGCGCGTCGAGCTCGCCCGCGCCATGGCGCTGGAGCCGCATCTCATCCTCCTCGACGAGCCGATGGCCGGCATGAACTTCGAGGAGAAGGAGGATATGGCCCGCTACATCGTCGATCTCAACGAGGAATACGGCATGACGGTCGTGATGATCGAGCACGACATGGGCGTCGTCATGGACATCTCCCACCGCGTGATGGTGCTCGATTTCGGCCGCAAGATCGCCGAGGGCGATCCCGCCGCCGTGCTCGCCGATCCGCACGTCAAGCGCGCCTATCTCGGCGAGGAAGACGAACTGCTCGTCGATCCCGACGAGGCGCCGTCCATCGCGGAGGACGCGGCATGATGGACTATGCTCGCCGCGTGACGCAGGCCGACACCTATCCAAAGCTGCTGCGCCTGAACGCCAAAGAGCACGGCCAGGAGATTGCGCTGCGCGAGAAGGATCTCGGGCTGTGGCGGACCTTCACCTGGGCCGACTACCAGGCGCGCGTGCGCGACTTTGCGCTCGGCATGGTCGATGTCGGGCTCGGCAAGGACGACGTGATCGGAATCATCGGCGACAACAGGCCCGACTGGGTGGCTGCGGAGATCGCGACGCACGCGATCCGCGGCCACAGCCTCGGCCTCTATCGCGACGTGCTCGACGACGAGGCCGCCTATCTCCTGAACTACGGCGAAGCGCGGCTGGTGTTCGCCGAGGACGAGGAGCAGGTCGACAAGCTGCTCAACCTCGCCGACCGCGTGCCGGCACTCAAGCACATCATCTATTCCGATCCGCGCGGCATGCGGAAGTATGACGATCCCAGGCTGATGCCGGCCGACAAGCTCGCCGAGCTCGGCCGCGCCCGGGCGGCGCGCGAGCCCGATCTGTACGACCGGATGGTGGATGCGACCGTCGGCGACGACGTCGCGATCCTCTGCACCACCTCAGGCACGACATCACATCCCAAGCTGGCGATGCTCTCGGCCGCGCGGGTGCTCAGGCATTGCGCGAACTATCTCGCGTTCGACCCCAAGGGACCGGAGGACGAATACGTCTCGGTGCTGCCGCTGCCCTGGATCATGGAACAGGTCTATGTGCTCGGCAAAGGTCTGCTCTGCCGGATGAAGGTCAACTTCGTCGAAGAGCCGGACACCATGATGAACGACTTCCGCGAGATCGCGCCGACGTTCGTCCTGTTTGCGCCGCGGGTGTGGGAGCAGATCGCGGCTGACGTCCGCGCGGCAGTCATGGACGCCTCGCCGCTGAAGCAGCGGCTGTATCACATCGGCATGTCGGCGGGCCTTGCGGCGCTGGACAAGGGACAGCATTCCGGCTTCGCCGACATGCTGCTGTTTCGCGCGCTGCGCGACCGGCTCGGCTTCACCCGGCTGCGCTCGGCCGCCACCGGTGGCGCCGCGCTCGGGCCCGACACGTTCAAATTCTTCCGCGCCATGGGCGTGCCGCTGCGGACCCTGTACGGCCAGACCGAACTGCTCGGCGCCTATACGCTGCATCCGGACGACAAGGTCGATCCCGACACGACCGGCGTGCCGATGGCCGCGGACATCGAGATCCGGATCGACCAGCCCGACAGCCAGGGCATCGGCGAGATCCTGGTGCGTCATCCCAACATGTTCCTAGGGTACTACAAGAACCTGGAAGCCTCGGCCGCCGACATCAAGGACGGCTGGATGCATTCCGGCGATGCCGGCTATTTCAACGACGCCAGGCAGCTCGTCGTGATCGACCGCATCAAGGACCTCGCCGAGACGTCGCGCGGCGAGCGCTTCTCGCCGCAATATATCGAGAACAAGCTGAAATTCTCGCCCTATATCGCGGAGGCCGTCGTGCTCGGCGCCGGCCGCGAGCACCTCGCGGCGATGATCTGCATCCGCTACTCGATCATCTCGAAATGGGCGGAGAAGAACCGCATCGCGTTCACCACCTACTCGGATCTCGCCTCGCGCAACGAGGTCTATGCGCTGCTGCAGAAGGAGGTCGAGACCGTCAACGCGCACCTGCCGCCGGCCCAGCGCATCGCACGCTTCCTGCTGCTCTACAAGGAGCTCGACGCCGACGACGGCGAACTGACCCGCACCCGCAAGGTTCGCCGCAGCGTGATCAACGAGAAATACGCCGACATCATCGACGGCATCTACGGCGGCAAGCCGGCCATCCCCGTCGACACCGTCATCCGCTTCCAGGACGGCACCACGCAGCGCATCCGCACCACGCTGAAGGTGGTGGATCTCGGCGGGCATGGACCGATGTCGGAGGCGGCGGAGTGATAATGGGCGTTTTGTCATACGAGACCGTCATGCGCGGGCTTGACCCGCGCATCCATCCCGTTGCGAGCAATGCGGATGTCGGACGGATATCCGTAGGGTGGGCAAAGGCGCAAAGCGCCGTGCCCACCGACTCACTCCGAACGCAGCCGAGGGTGGGCACGCTTCGCTTTGCCCACCCTACAATCCCTCTCGCCAGGGATCGCCGGGTCAAGCCCGGCGATGACGAGTGAGACCGATCATGAACACCGCCTTCCTCATCCAGCTCCTCGTCAACGGCCTCGTGGTCGGCACGCTCTATGGCGTGGTCGCGATGTCGTTCGTGCTGATCTACAAGGCCACGCAGGTCGTCAATTTCGCGCAAGGCGAGCTGCTCTTGATCGGCGCCTGGGTGTGCTGGACGCTGCTCACCAAATTCCAGGTGCCGTTCTGGGCCGGCATGCCGCTGTCGCTGATCTTCATGTTCGCCTTCGGCATCGCGATCCAGGTCGTCATCCTCCGGCCGATGATCGGCGAGCCCATCATCTCCGTCATCATGGTGACGATCGGCCTGTCGACCGTGTTCCAGGCCGCGCTGAAATGGATCTACGGCGTCAACCCGCAGCCGTTCCCGCCGGTGTTTTCCAGCAAAGCGGTCGACATCTTCGGGCTGCAGATCCAGACCGTCTATGTGATGAGCCTCGTCGTCTCCGTGCTGATGATGCTCGGCATGGCCTGGTTCTTCAAAGCCTCAAAATATGGCCTCGCCATGCGCGCCACCGCCTTCAATCAGCAGGTCGCGCAGTCGCTCGGCATCTCCGTGAAGAGCGTGTTCGCGATGGCCTGGGCGATCTCGGCGACCGTCTCGGCCGTCGCCGGCGTCGTCGTCGCCGTGGTCAACGGCGTGTCCTCGGGACTGTCGGCCTACGGCATCAAGGTGTTTCCCGCGGCGATCCTCGGCGGTCTCGACTCCGTCGGCGGCGCCGTGCTCGGCGGCATCATCATCGGCCTCCTGGAGAACATCGCCCAATATGTCGACAGCCAGTACCTGCACTGGGGCAATCTCTACGAGATCGCGCCGTTCTACGTTCTGATCATCATCCTGATGATCAAGCCCTACGGCCTGTTCGGCACCAGAGACATCGAGCGGATATGAGCATGATCGCCGAAAAGTGGGCACCGGTTTTCGGTAACGATCATGCTCGAACAAAAGAGAAGGGCGAGCCCATGACGCAACTCAAGCCTGAGGCGAGATAGAAGCCCATCATGGTTGCACGCTCCACCATTCCCGCCGGTGACTTCCGCACCTCCTACGCGGCCGACACCACGATCTTCCCCACAAAGACGAGCCGCAACTTCGCGATCGCCGGCGTGATCCTGCTGTGCTTCGCGCCGCAAGTGTTCTCGGAGTTTTGGCTGTCGATCGCGATCCAGATCGGCATCTTCTCGATCGCTGCCCTCGGCCTGAACATCCTGGTCGGCTTCACCGGCCAGATCTCGATCGGCCAGGCCGGCTTCTTCCTGCTCGGTGCCTTCACCTCGGCCTACATCAACAACACCTATGCGATCCCGGTGTTCTTCGCGATCCCGCTCGCCGGCGTCATCACCGCGCTGGTCGGGCTCGTGTTCGGTCTACCGGCGGCGCGATTGAAGGGGCTCTATCTCGTCATCGCGACGCTGGCCGCGCAATACATCCTGCTCGACTTCTTCTCCCGCGCCGAATGGTTCTCCGGCGGTTCGGTGCCCGCCTCGGCCAATCCGTTCTCGATCTTCGGCTACACGCTGCGCGGCGACCGGCAATATTTCTACGTCGTCCTCGCTTATGTGCTGGTCTGCTACATCCTGGTCACCAATCTGATGCGCACCCGCGACGGCCGCGCGCTGATCGCGATCCGCGATCATTATCTCTCGGCCGAGATCATGGGCATCAACCTGACCAAGTACCGCACGCTGTCGTTCGGGCTGGCCGCCTTCTTCGCAGGGATCGCCGGCGCGCTCTACGCGCATTACCAGCTGGTGGTCTCACAAGAAGGATTCGGCATCGAGCGCTCGATCCTGTTCCTGGCGATGATCATCATCGGCGGCACCGGCTCGATCATGGGCACCCTGATGGGAACCGCCTTCGTCGTGCTGCTGCCGGAATCGATGGAATTGCTGAGCCACTACCTCAAGGGCGGCGCGATCGACAAGGCGCTCGCGCTCAACAACAACATCACCTTCCTGCGCGAGATCGCGATCGGCCTGATCATCATCGCCTTCCTGATGTTCGAGCCGGACGGGCTGGCGCATCGCTGGCGGCAGATCAAGACATACTGGAAGCTCTACCCGTTCTCGCATTGATTCCAACCAACAGGGACCGGCGACAATCCGGCCCGGAACGCACCACAGGAGGAAGCACTATGACGATCAAATCATGGCTCGGCTCGGCGGCACTGGCGCTGCTCGCCGGCACCTTCGCGTCATCCGCGAACGCGCAGCAGATCGCGATCGGCCATCTGCAGGATCTCTCCGGCGGCACCTCGGACGTCGGCACGCCCTATGGCCAGGGCGTGGTCGACACCTTCGCCTGGGTCAACAAGAACGGCGGCATCGGCGGCAAGCAGCTTGCGGTCGACAGCAACGACTATGGCTACCAGGTGCCGAAGGCGATCGCGCTGTACAAGAAGTGGTCGGCGCCGGACAACAAGGTCGCCGCGATCATGGGCTGGGGCACCGCCGACACCGAGGCGCTGACCGGCTTCCTCGCCAATGACAAGATCCCGGACATGTCCGGCTCCTATGCCGCCGCGCTCACCGATCCCGAGGGTACCAGCGGCAAGGCCAAGCCCGCGCCCTACAACTTCTTCTACGGCCCGAGCTACTCGGACGCGCTGCGCGCCGAGCTGACCTGGGCGGCCGAGGACTGGAAGGCCAAGGGCAAGCCGGGCAAGCCGAAATTCGTCCACATGGGCGCCAATCACCCCTACCCCAACGCGCCGAAGGCGGCCGGCGAGGCGCTCGCCACCGAGCTCGGCTTCGAGGTGCTGCCGCCGCTGGTGTTCGCGCTCGCGCCCGGCGACTACAGCGCGCAGTGCCTGAGCCTGAAGAGCTCCGGCGCCAACTACGCCTATCTCGGCAACACCGCGGCCTCCAACATCTCGGTGATGAAGGCCTGCAAGAATGCCGGCGTCGACATCCAGTTCCTGTCCAACGTCTGGGGCATGGATGAGAACGCCGCCAAGACCGCAGGCGATGCCGCCGACGGCGTGATCTTCCCGCTGCGCACGGCGGTCGGCTGGGGCGGCGACGCGCCGGGCATGAAGACGGTGCAGGAAATCTCCAAGATGTCCGACCCGACCGGCAAGGTGTATCGCCCGGTGCACTACGTCGCGGCGATCTGCTCCTCGCTCTACATGAAGGAAGCGCTGGATTGGGCGGCCAAGAACGGCGGCGCCACCGGCGAAAACGTCGCCAAGGGCTTCCACCAGAAGAAGGACTGGGTGCCGGCCGGCATGGAAGGCGTCTGCAGCCCCTCGACCTGGACCGAGAAGGACCACCGCGGGACGATGAAGGTCGACCTCTATCGCGCGCGCGTGACCGGCCCGACCGATGGCGACCTGAACGACCTCATGGCCAAGGGCGTGATCAAGCTCGAGAAGGTGAAGACCATCGAGCTGCCGCGCAAGGCGGAATGGGCGGGTTGGTAAGCTGCCGAGTTGCTGCCGAGTGAGTTTCGGCAGCAACTCCACACACAATCGTCATCCCCGCGAAGGCGGGGATCCAGTACGCCGTGGCTTCTCGGTGAAGCAACGACGTCTCTGGAATACTGGGTTCCCCGCCGGCGCGGGGGACGACAGCGGTGGACAATCACAATGACCGAGACACTCGACACTCCGCGAACGAGCGCAAGCGCAACGACAGCCGCCCCGCTGCTCTCCGTGCGCAATATCGAGGTCGTCTATGACGACGTCATTCTCGTTCTGCGCGGGCTCAGCCTCGACGTGCCCAAGGGCGCCATCGTCGCGCTGCTCGGCGCCAATGGAGCGGGCAAGTCGACGACGCTGAAGGCGATCTCCGGTCTGCTCAAGACCGAGGACGGCGAGGTCACGCGCGGCGAGATCATGTTCGACGGCGCGCGTATCGACGGCATCGACCCGGAGAAGATCGTCCGCCGCGGCATCTTCCAGGTCATGGAGGGCCGGCGCATCGTCGCCGACATGACGTCGCTGGAGAACCTCAAGCTCGGCGCGTTCACGCGCTCGGACCGCGAAGTGAACAGCGACATCGAGATGGTGTACAACTATTTCCCGCGGCTGAAGGAGCGCACCGGCCTCGCCGGCTACCTCTCGGGCGGAGAGCAGCAGATGCTGGCGATCGGCCGCGCGCTGATGGCGCGGCCGAAGATGATCCTGATGGACGAACCCTCGATGGGCCTGTCGCCGCTGCTGGTGAAGGAGGTGTTCGCGATCATCAAGGAGATCAACCGGGATCTCGGCGTCACCATCCTGCTGGTCGAGCAGAACGCACGCGCGGCGCTGTCGGTCGCGAGCCACGGCTACATCATGGAGCAGGGCAAGGTGGTGCTCGACGGCACTGCGGATGCGTTGCGCGACAATGAGGACGTCAAGGAATTCTACCTCGGCGGCGCCGGCGACCAGCGCAAGAGCTTCAAGAACCTGAAGAGCTTCAAGCGGCGCAAGCGGTGGCTTTAGCGTAACTCTCTCCTCGTCATGGCCGAGCTTGACCCGGCCATCCACGCGCGAGCCGCAACGACGAACGACGTGGATGCCCGGGGCGAAAATGCGAAGACGCGCTTCGCGCTATTGCCCGGGCATGATGGCACAAGACCGAAGGACCGGGCATGAATACCCACTACGACGCCCTCGAGACACGTGACCCTACCGAGCGCGGGCAGGATCTGTTCGGCCGCCTGCCCGACGTGCTGCGTGCGGCGATGAAGGCACCGGCCTATGCGGCGCTGCTGCAGGGCATCAACCCCGGCGACATCACCACCCGCGCCGCGCTCGCCCAACTACCGGTGCTGCGCAAGTCCGAGCTCCCTGCCCTGCACAAGGCCGCGCCCCCGTTCGGCGGATTCGTCGCGCAGGCGCCTGGCGCGTTCTCGCGGCTGTTCACCTCGCCCGGCCCGATCTTCGAGCCGGAGGCCGCGCATAGCGATCCCTGGCACGGCGCGCGGGCGCTGTTCGCCTCGGGCTTCCGCTGCGGCGACGTCGTGCTCAACACCTTCAGCTATCACCTCACGCCCGGCGGATTCATCTTCGACGCCTCGGCGCGCGCGCTGGGTTGCGCCGTCATCCCCGCGGGCCCGGGCAATACCGAAGCACAGTTCGAGCTGATCGAGGCCTATCGCCCGATCGGCTACAGCGGCACGCCCGACTTCCTCAAGATCCTGCTCGACGGCGCCGCCAGCGCCGGCCGCGACGTCACCTCGCTCAAGCGCGCGCTGGTGTCGGGCGCAGCCTTCCCGCCGTCATTGCAGGCCGAGATCAAGGCGCGCGGCATCGACGCCTACCAGGCGTTCGGCACCGCCGATCTCGGCATCATCGCTTACGAGACATCAGCGCGTGAGGGCATGGTCGTGAACGAGGACCTGATCCTCGAGATCGTCCGCCCCGGCACCGGCGATCCCGTCGCCGAAGGCGATGTCGGCGAAATCGTCGTCACCTCGCTGGATCCGCATCATCCCTGGATCCGCCTTGCGCTCGGCGACCTCACCGCCGCCCTGCCCGGAATCAGCGCCTGCGGCCGCACCAACATGCGCATCAAGGGCTGGATGGGCCGTGCCGACCAGACCACCAAGATCAAGGGCATGTTCGTGCGACCCGAGCAGGTCGCCGAGATCGGCAAGCGCCATCCCGAGCTCGGCCGCCTCCGCCTGGTCGTCACCCGCGCCGGCGAGACCGATGCGATGACGTTGAAGGCCGAATCCGCTGCGCCCTCCGACAGTCTCTCCGAGGCGCTGAACGCCAGTCTTCGCAGCGTCACCAAGCTCGGCGGCAGTGTCGCGCTGGTCGCGCCGGGAACGCTCCCCAACGACGGTAAGGTCATCGCGGACGAACGCTGAGGCTGGTTCCTGCATCCAACCGAAGCCCTGCGGCGGTGGCATGAGCCGTGCAGCGCGCATCGCCGTTGCGCAATTGTCGCCTCCCGCGCGCTCTCCTATACAGCCATGTCACGTTCTCTTGGAGTTCGTCCGCATGGCCTTCCCGCGCGCGTCCAAAGCCCTGTCCCGCTTCACCGTGCTCGATCTGACGCGGGTGCGCGCCGGCCCGACCTGCGCGCGGCAGTTCGCCGATTGGGGCGCCAACGTCATCAAGATCGACGCGATGATGGAGGACGGCGGCGAGGCGCTCGGCGGTCCGCGGCGCGGTTCCGACTTTCAGAACCTGCATCGCAACAAGCGTGCGATGACGCTCAACCTGAAGGATCCCAGGGGCGTCGACGTGTTCATGCGGCTGGCGAAGCAGGCCGACGTCGTGATCGAGAACTATCGCCCGGACGTGAAGACCAAGCTCGGCATCGACTACGAGGCGGTGCGCAAGGTCAATCCGCGCATCGTCTATGGCAGCATCTCCGGGTTCGGCCAGGATGGCCCCTATTCCAAGCGGCCCGGCTTCGATCAGATCGCGCAAGGCATGGGCGGGCTGATGTCGATCACCGGCGCCCCCGGCGAGGGCCCGATGCGCGCCGGCATCCCGATCGCCGATCTTTCGGCGGGCCTGTCCTGCGCGATGGGCATTCTCACCGCGCTGCTCGAACGCGAGGTCTCCGGCGAAGGCCAGTGGGTCCAGACCTCGCTGTTGCAGGCGCAGATCTTCATGCTCGACTTCCAGGCCGCGCGCTGGCTGATGGAAAAGGACGTCGCGCCCCAGGCCGGCAACAATCATCCGACCAGCATCCCCACCGGCGTCTTCAAGACCTCCGATGGCTACATCAACATTGCCGCCACCGGCGGCCGCATCTGGGAGCGCCTGTGCCAGACGCTCGGCGCACCCGAATGGATCGACCATCCGGACTACGCGACCGCGCCGGCGCGCTCCAAGAACCGCGACGCGCTCAACGCCGAGATCAACGCCCGTACGCTCGCCAAGACCAGCGAGCAATGGGTCGCCGAGCTCAATGCCGCCGGCGTGCCTTGCGGGCCGATCTATGCGATCGATCAGATGTTCGAGGATCCCCAGGTGAAGCATCTTGGCATGGCGCAGCCGGTGCCGAGCGACGACGGCCGCGACATCACGCTTGTGGCGCAGCCGTTCACGTTGTCGCGCACGCCGAGCCGGATGGCGGCGCGGCCGCCGGAGTTCGGCGAGCAGACCGAGGAGATCCTCTTGGAATTTGGCTTTACCGACGGCGAGATCGCCGATCTCCGGCTGCATCGGGTCGTGTGAGCATGTGCAATATGACGGACCCGTGGCATTCCACCGCTGTGGCCCAGATGTCACCACTTTGGAACTTCCACCTTGGCCGGATTGAGGCCAGAGCAAGACCGCGCTAATCTCTTCTCATGAGTTGACGCGGACCTGAGGGGCCCGCGGGCGTGAGGAGTAGCGGGTCATGAGCGCATCCGAGTTGAACGAGTTTCTGACGGCGATGGACATGGTTCGCGACGTCAACGCTGCTGCCCTCAGCTACGGGAGCGCTCTTCCGTTTGACGAGACGATGCTCGACAATGAGTCTGACTGGTATCACATGCCGGTCGAGGAGACCGTCAACTGAGACGGAGCTGACGCGATCCCACGCGCGTCCTGATGATCTTCGACACGAAGCCTTCGTTCGATCAGCCCGAACGGAGGCTTTTGCTTTTTCCCCTCAAAGCTGCAGGCCGCAGGGATCAGCAGCCGATCCTCGCGGCAAAAAAATGCCCGACGCAAGCGCCGGGCAAGAGATCGTCTCGGGAGGAAACATCAGGACGCGATGACCACAGATCGAGCACCGCGCGTGGGCAGCACAACGTCTGCCCACGAATGAAGCCTACCACCGCTCTGCCTAAAATACTGTCATCGCAAAGACACAACCTCTGGAGAAGCGCCGGAGCGAATCGAACAACGGTCCGTCGCGGCTCATCGTAGTCTGGAAACGTGGCATCCGCGCCACACTCGTTCGACCTGCAAGCTAGAAATTCCGGGTGCGAGGCCTGCGGCCTTGCCAGGGAATGACAAGTATTTCGAAGAAGGCGCTCTACGCCTCCGCCTTCGCTGGCGGCGGGCTCGCTTTGCCGAAGCTCGCCACCAGCCGGTCGATCAGCGGCCAGAACAAGAGCACGATGGCCAGCGTCGTGATGGTCCCGACCAGGCCGTTCGCCCAGAACACCTTCATGTTGCCGCCGGAGATGATCATCGACTGCCGGAACGCGTCCTCGGCGCGGCTGCCGAGCACCAGCGCAAGCGTGAACGGCGCCAGCGGAATCTTGATCTTCTTGAAGACGTAGCCGACGACGCCGAAGCCGAGCATCAGCCAGACGTCAAACATCGCGTTCTGGATCGCATAGGCGCCGATGGCGCAGGACACCACGATCATCGGCGCGACAGCCGCGAACGGCACGCGCAGGATCGACGCGAAGATCGGCACGGTGGAAAGCACCAGCACGAGGCCGACGACGTTGCCGAGATACATCGAGGCGATCAGGCCCCAGACGAAATCCTTGTGCTCGACGAACAAGAGCGGTCCGGGATTGAGGCCCCAGACCATCAGGCCGCCGAGCAGGATCGCCGCGGTGCCCGAGCCGGGAATGCCGAGCGCCAGCATCGGCAGCAGCGCCGCGGTGCCCGAGGCATGCGCAGCCGTCTCGGGCGCGAACACGCCCTCGATGCGGCCCTTACCAAAACTGTCTTGGTCCTTGGCGAAGCGCTTGGCGAGGTTGTAGCCCATGAAGGAGGCGGCGATCGCGCCGCCCGGGGTGATGCCGAGCCAGCAGCCGATCACCGACGAGCGCAGCAGCGTCATCCAGTATTTCGGTAGGTCCATCCACACCGCGAGCACCGTGCGCAGCGAGATCGACGCGGCGTGGCCGCGCAGCGCCAGGCGCTCCTCCATCGTCAGCAGGATCTCGCTGATGCCGAACAAGCCGATCACGGCGACCAGGAAGTTGATGCCGCGCAAGAGATCAGTCGAGCCGAAGGTCATGCGCAGCTGGCCCGACACCGTGTCCATGCCGACGCCGGCGAGCAGCAGGCCGAGCGACATCGCGATGACGGTCTTGTGCTTGTCCTCGCGCCCCAGGCCGACGAACGAGCAGAAGGTGAGCAGATAGACGGCGAAGAACTCGGGCGGGCCGAACTTCAGCGCGAAGGACGAGATCCATGGCGCCAGGAAGGTGATCAAGAGCACCGCGACCAGCGATCCGATGAAGGACGAGGTGAACGCCGCCGTCAGCGCCTCCGCGGCCTTGCCCTGCTGCGCCATCGGATAGCCGTCGAAGGTGGTCGCGACCGACCAGGCCTCGCCGGGGATGTTGAAAAGGATCGAGGTGATGGCGCCGCCGAACAGCGCGCCCCAATAGATGCAGGACAGCATCACGATGGCCGAGGTCGGGTCCATCGAGAAGGTCAGCGGCAGCAGGATGGCGACGCCGTTGGGGCCGCCGAGCCCCGGCAACACGCCGACGAAGACGCCGAGCACCAGCCCGACCATCATCAAGAGCAGCGTCTTCCAGGTCAGGAGGACCGCGAACCCGTGCAGCAGCAGACCCAAGGCTTCCATGATTCCATTCCAGCTAGTTCGTCGTCATTGCCAGCAGCGACGTGTCCGCCGAAGCCCACCGGGCGTAGGCGGAAGCAATCCAGAGTCGAGAGCGCAGCACCTGGATTGCTTCGTCGCTTTCGCTCCTCGCAATGACGGGAGAGATAAAAGTTAATAGCCGAACGCCGCTTCGAGCGGTCCCTTGGGCATGAGCACGTCGAACACGATATCGAAAGTCACGAACATCACGGCGCTGAACAGGAACGCCGTGAGCAGCGACTTCCAGATCGCGATCTTGCCGACGATGCGCATGAAGCCGGCGATCAGGAGGAAGCTCGCGACGTAGATGCCGAGGAACTGCATGGCGATGCAGAACAGCAGGGTCGGCACGAACACCGCCATGACGCGGCGCAGCTGCGCCCGCGTCACGAAGGTTTCGACCGCCTCCTTGCGCGACAGGAACGCCGCGCCGATGCCGTACAGGCTGGCGCCGCCGAGAATGACCGAGAGATAGAACGGGAAGTAGCCGGGCTCCGGACCGGTGGAGTCCCAGGACGCGCCGGTCCGCCAATTGTCCCAGGCGAGCACGACGGCCAGCGCGAGCAAGAGGAGCGATACCGCGACATCGACGGTCCGGTTGGAGGTCACGGCCGGAGAATTTTCCTCCGGCGCGGTCGGATCGTCGACGGCAATCTCGAGCTCAGCGTTGGACATCAAACTTCCCTATTCCCCTCGCCTCGCCGCCTACTTGGCGACGAAGCCGGCTTCCGTCATCAGCTGCTTGTTGAGAGAGCCGTCCTCTTCGAGGAACTGCAGCATGTCCTTGCCGGTGAGGAAGATCGGCTTGAGCGCCTGCTTCTCCATGTAGTCCTTGTATTCCGGCGTCTGCACCAGCTTGCTGAACAGGTCGACGTAGAACTCCTGCTGCTCCTGCGTGACCTTGCCCGGCAGGAACATGCCGCGCAGCATCAGATACTGAACGTCGAGCCCCTGCTCCTTGCAGGTCGGGATGTCGTTCCAGGACTGCGTCTCGGTCACTTTGGTGGTGTAGGAGATGCGCTCCTTGTCGAACACGCAGAGCGGACGCACCTGTCCGGCGCGCCAGACTTCGAGATTTTCCGAGGGGTTGTTGACGTTGGATTCGGTGTGGCCGCCGACGAGTTGGGTTGCGGCCTCGCCGCCCGATTTGTAGGGCAAATAGGAGAACTTCGCGCCGGTCTTCTTCTCGACGAACACCGTGAGCACGTGATCCTCGCGCTTGGAGCCGGTGCCGCCCATCTTGAACGGAGAGCTCGACGCCTTGGCGGCGTCGATGAATTCCTTCACCGTCTTCGGGCCGTTGACGTTGTCCCACAGCACGAACTGATCGAGCGCAATCACCGCGACCGGCGACAGCTCTTTCCAGTCGAACGGCAGCTTGGCGGACAGCGGCAGCATATAGATCAGCGAATAGGCGATCAGGATCTTGTTCGGATCGCCATCGCTGGACTTCATGTACATCAGCGCCTCGGCGCCCGATGCGCCGCCCTTCAGCGACACGACGACCGGCTGCTTCAGCAGATTGTTCTTCTGGATCGCGGCCTGCATCATGCGCGCCATCTGGTCGGATGCACCGCCGGCGCCGGCAGCGACGACGATCTCGACCGGCTTGGTCGGCTCCCATCCGGCGAAGGCCGGCGCGGTTGCGAAAAGGGCCACGGTGGTGGCCGCGATCTTGATCAGGTTACGCACGTGTTTTCATCCCCGTTCGAAGCGCCAGCTTTTACCCTACCAGGATACTGCTGGCTTATTGTGGTCACTTCAAGAACACAAGCGAGATGCAGCCTCATGTCCTCGGCATAAGGTCGCATCATCATCGGACTACTTGCCCTTCCAGTTCGGTGTCCGCTTGTTGAGGAACGCGTCCATGCCCTCGCGGAAATCCTCGCTCATATACGCGCGCAGGATGAGGTCCTCGCCCTCATCGCGGGACAAGGTGCGGCGGATGCGGCGCACCGCCTCCTTGGTGACTTCGAGCGTGATCGGCGCATGCGAGGCGACCAGCTTCGCGGTCTCCAGGGCGCGCGTCTGCAAGGTCTCGACGTCGGGCACGATCTCGTTGAGCAGGCCGAGCGCGAGCGCCTCCGGCGCCTCGACCAGGCGGGCCTTGAAGATCAGGTCCTTGGTGCGCGCCGGCCCGATCAGCGATACCACGCGGGAGATGTTCGACATCGACAGGCAGTTGCCGAGCGTGCGCGCGATCGGAAAGCCCATGCGCGTGGTCTCGGTGCCGATGCGGATATCGCAGCACGCGGCGATGCCGGCGCCGCCGCCGGTGCAGGCGCCCGCGATCGCGGCGATCACCGGCACGCGGCAAAGCTCGAGCGTGCCGAGCACGCGATCGATCCGCGCCTCGTAGTCGAGCGCGTCCTGCGCGGTCTTGAAGGCGCGGAACTGCGAGATGTCGGTGCCGGAGGCGAAGGCCTTGTCGCCGGCCCCGGTCAGGATCAGCGCCTTGATCGACCGGTCGGCGTTGATGGCCTCGCAGATCGAGGCCATCTGGTCGTACATCGCGAAGGTCATCGCGTTGCGCGCCTGCGGCCGGTTGAAGGTGATCTTGGCGATGCCGTCGTCGACGGCATAGAGGAGATCGTCGGATCCGGTCGCAGGAGCGCTCATCAGGCCACCTTCGGAATCGGCGCAGCCTCGCGCGCCTTGAGGACATCCATCGCCGCGAGCACGCCACCGGCGCGATGCGGGACATTGGCGAGCGCGAGGCCCATCTCGACGCCGGACAGTGTCCCCATCAGCATCAGGTCATTGAAGTGACCGATGTGGCCGATGCGGAACACCTTGCCCTTGATCTTGTTGAGGCCGGTACCGAGCGACATGTCGAAGTTCTCGAGCACGGTCTTGCGGAACGCATCGGCGTCATGGCCCTCGGGCATGACGACGCCGGTCAGCGCCGGCGAATGCGCCTGCGGATCCTGGCACTGCGTGTCCAGGCCCCAGGCCTTGACGGCCGCGCGCGTCGCCAGGCTATGGCGGCGGTGACGCGCGAACACGTTCTCGTGGCCCTCCTCCTCCAGCATCTTGAGCGCCTCGTTGAGGCCCATCAGCAGATTGCAGGCCGGCGTGTAGGGGAAGGTGCCGAGCTTGTTGAAGCTGATGACCTCCTGCCAGTCCCAGTACGAGCGCATGCCGGGGTTGGCCTTGGCGACGGCCAGCGCCTTCTCGGAGACGGCGTTGAAGCCGAGGCCCGGAGGCAGCATCAGGCCCTTCTGCGAGCCGGCGACGGAGACGTCGATGCCCCAGGCGTCGTGCTCATACTCCATCGAGCCGAGACCTGAGATGGTGTCGACCATCAGCAGCGCCGGATGGCCGGCGCGATCGAGCGCCTTGCGCACGTCCAGCGGCGGCGTGAGGCAGCCGGTCGAGGTCTCGTTGTGCACGACGCAGACGGCCTTGATCTTGTGCGCCTTGTCCGCGACGAGGCGCTGCTCGATCGCGGCAATGTCGGCGCCATGCCGCCAGTCGCCCGCGATGAAATCGACATCGAGCTTGAACTTGTCGGCGATCGCCTTCCACAACACGGCGAACTGGCCGGTCTCGGCCATCAGCACCTTGTCGCCGGGCGCCAGCGTGTTGACGATGGCCGCTTCCCACGCGCCGGTGCCGGACGACGGATAGATGACCACCGGCTGCTTGGTGCGGAAGATGCGCTGGCTGGCGGCGAGCACGGCGAAGCCGAGCTCGGCGAACTCCGGACCGCGATGGTCCAGCGTCGGCATGTCCATCGCGCGTAGCACGCGATCGGGCACGTTGGTCGGCCCCGGAATCTGAAGAAAATGCCGTCCTGTGTGCACAGTCATTGGCGTCCATCCCCGGTCATTTGGTTGGTGCGCGGACGTGGCATCCCACGCGCTCGCCGCGCTTTTCTCCCGCCAGACCGCTGGCGTCAATAAAGAAGACGCAGGCGCCGATGGCTTCGGGCTGGCATCTCTCAGCAACACACAGATCTCCCATTTATGTGCAGCGCGGCATGACCGGGGCTGGCGCGGCGCTGCACGTGCTCCGACCCTACTTCACGACTGCGAGATGCCGCGGCGCGTTGCCGGGCAGCGGCTGCTCCAACAGCGCCATCGCGGCATCGACGCCGCCGCCACGATGCGGCACGCCGGCGACGCGCAAGCCCATTTCAACGCCACTCAACGCCGCCATCAGGGTGAGTTCGTTGCACTCGCCGAGATGGCCGATGCGGAACACCTTGCCGGCGACCTTCGAGAGGCCCGAGCCCAGCGACATGTTGAAATTGTCCAACACAACCTGGCGGAACTGATCGGCGTCATGCCCGGGCGGCATCAGCACGGCGGTCAGCACCGGCGAATAATCCCGCGGCTCCTGGCACAGCACGTCGAGCCCCCAATGCTCGACCGCCGCGCGGGTCGCCGCCGCGAGCTTCTGGTGTCGCGCGAACACCTGTTCGAGCCCTTCCTCGAGCAACATCGCAATCGCCTCGCGCAGGCCGTAAAGCAGGTTCGTCGCCGGCGTATAGGGGAAGAAGCCGTTCGCGTTCAGCTTCAGCATATCCTCCCAATCCCAGAATGAACGCGGCATCTTGTTCGCCTTGGCGACGGCGCGCGCCTTGTCCGAGACGGCGTTGAAGCCGAGGCCCGGCGGCAACATGAAGCCCTTCTGCGAGCACGACACGGCCACGTCGACCTTCCACTCGTCGAAGCGGAAGTCGGCCGAGGCGAGGCCGGAGATGGTATCGACCATCAGCAGCGCCGGATGCCCCGCGCGGTCCATCGCGGCGCGCACCTCGCCGATCCGGCTGGTCGCGCCGGTCGAGGTCTCGTTGTGCACGACCATCACCGCCTTGAACTGGTGCGCGGTATCGGCCGTCAGCTTCTCCTCGATGGCAGCGGGATCGACGCCGCGGCGCCAGTCGCCGGGAATGAAATCGACCTCGATGCCCCAACGCGCCGCCATCTGGCGCCACAGCGTCGCGAAGTGGCCGGTCTCGACCATCAGCACCCTGTCGCCTGGCGACAACGTGTTCACGATCGCAGCCTCCCAGGCGCCCGTGCCAGATGACGGATAGATGATGACCGGGCCCGTGGTCTTGAAGATCTTCTGCGAACCAGAGAGCACGGCCTTGCCGAGCTCGGCGAACTCGGCGCTGCGGTGGTCGATCACCGGCATGTCCATCGCCCGCAGCACGCGCTCGGGGACTGGGCTGGGCCCCGGAATGTGCAGGAAATGACGACCTTGATGGCGGGTCACGGCAGAACTCCGAGAACAAGCGGCATTATGACACCAACAATTGCATTCAAAATATAGTAATACAAGAAATTAATGCATTCATATATGAGATCGACCTCATCTGTGTCCCCCGCTACAATGGTAGGGCATGAGTTCCACGACTCCCGATACCGAGGCGCCCTCCGTGGCAGATCCTGGCGTTCGCGCGCTTCCGGCGCGCGACGAGACATCGTTGCATGACGAGATCCTGGCGCGGCTGCGCGACTACATCGTCGAGGGCCATGTCGCCGATGGCGGCCGGCTGTCGGAGCGGCAGTTGTGCGAGATGCTCGGCGTTTCCAGGACGCCCCTGCGGGAGGCTCTCAAGGTCCTGGCTGCCGAGGGCCTGGTCGAGTTGCTACCCAACCGCGGCGCCCGCGTCCGCCCGCTGAGCGCCGCCGACATCCGCGAGCTGTTCGACCTGATGGGAGGGCTGGAGGGCCTCGCGGGACGCCTCGCCTGCGAGAAGATCGCCGATGAAGCGATCGCGAAGATCGAGCAATATCATCACGATATGTACGGATTCTACATGCGGCAGGACATGCAGGGCTATTTCCGCATGAACCAGCTCATCCACCGCGCGATCGTCAATGCCGCCGGCAATGCCACGCTTCAATCGACGTATGAAAGCCTGGCCGGACGTATCCGCCGGGTGCGCTTCTCGGCCAATTTCGCCCGCAGGCGGGAGCGCTGGAGCGAGGCCATGCGCGAGCACGAGCTGATCCTCGACGCGCTGCGCCGCCGCGCCGGCAGCGAGCTGTCGGACATCCTGTTTCAGCACCTGCGCAACAAAGGGGCGGCCGCGATCACGTATTTTGCGGAGAGCCTCGAAGGGCCCGCCGCAGCGCCTGGAGGCAGTCCCGGATAGACTAAAGTCGAGGTCCATCGTCCGGAATTGCATGCAATCCGGTTGACCCTTCTTCATAAATGATTGACACCGGGACGAGCCCCGTGGAACTGCGACGCGACCAGGGCTGACCAGGGATCACCATGCCGAACGCCAAAGCCGGTCCGTCCAGCCTCGAACGGAAGCTCCGCGCCGAGATCACCGGCGACGTCTTCTTCGACCGCTTCAACCGGGGCCGCTACGCCACCGACGCCTCGTTCTATCAAATCGTCCCGGCTGGCGTCGTCGTTCCGCGGACGATGGACGAAGCCTTGCGCGCGCTGGCCATTGCACGCGACGACGGCCGCATCGTCACGCCGCGCGGCGGCGGCACCTCGCAATGCGGCCAGACCGTGAACGACGGCATCGTCGTCGACGTCTCCAAGCACCTCAACCGGATCGTCTCGCTCGACGTCGAGGGCCGCAGCTGCGTGGTGGAGCCGGGCATCGTGCTCGATGATCTCAACCGCCAGCTCAAAAAGCATGGCCTGTGGTTTCCGGTCGACGTCTCCACAGCCTCGCGCGCCACGATCGGCGGCATGGCCGGCAACAATTCCTGCGGTGGACGCTCGCTGCGCTACGGCACGATGCGCGACAACACCGTCGCGATCGATGCCGCGCTCGCCGACGGCACGCTGGCGCGTTTCGGCGAGGTGCCGCGCGATCTCAGCGAGGTCGGCGCGCCGGACAACGCCCGCGCGCTGTTCCGCGACATGCTGGCGCTCGGCGAGCGCGAGGCGGCGGAGATCGCCGACAAGTTTCCAAAAGTGCAGCGCCGCGTCGGCGGCTACAATCTCGACGCGCTGACGCCGCGCAATGCCGCCAACAATCTCGCGCATCTGCTGGTCGGCTCGGAGGGCACCCTCGCCTTCTCCACCAGGATCGAGCTGAAGCTGTGGCCACTGATCCGCACCAAGGTGCTCGGCGTCTGCCATTTCGGCAGCTTCTACCAGGCCATGGACGCGGCCCAGCACCTCGTCAAGCTGAAGCCGATCGCGGTCGAGCTGGTCGACCGCACCATGATCGGGCTTGGCCGCGACATCGCGATGTTCCAGCCGGTGATCGCGGCCGCCGTGCGCGGCGATCCCGACGCCATTCTCGTCGTCGAGTTCGCCGAGGAGACTGTCGACGAGAACCTCGCCAAGCTGAGGCAGCTGTCCGAGCTGATGGGCGATCTCGGCTTTGACTGGACGAACGAGACCCGCAAATGGGGCGGCTTGGTCGAGATCACCGAGCCCGCGCTGCAGGCCGCCGTCGCCGACTTCCGCGCTGCCGGCCTTAACGTGATGATGTCGATGAAGGAGGCCGGCAAGCCGGTGTCGTTCGTCGAGGACTGCGCCGTGCCGCTGCCGCATCTCGCCGACTACACCGCGCGCCTCAACGAGGTCTTCGCCAAACACGGCACCCGCGGCACGATGTACGCGCATGCCTCCGAAGGCTGCCTGCACGTCCGCCCAGTGCTGAACCTGAAGCTGGAAAAGGACGTCAAGGCGATGCGCGCCATCGCCGAGGAAGCGTTTGCGATGGTGCGCGAGTACAAGGGCTCACATTCCGGCGAGCATGGCGACGGCATCGTGCGCTCGGAATTCCACGCGCAGATGTTCGGCGAGCGGATCGTCGCCGACTTCAAGGAGGTCAAGCAGCGCTTCGACCCCACGAACGTGCTCAATCCCGGCCGCATCGTCGATCCGCCCAGGATGGACGACCGCTCCCTGTTTCGCTATGCGCCGGACTATCGCGTCGACGACATCAAGCCCGTGCTGGACTGGTCGGCCTATCCCGGCGCCGCCGGCGGCTTCCAGGGCGCGGTCGAGATGTGCAACAACAACGGCGCCTGCCGCAAGCTCGACGGCGGCGTGATGTGCCCGTCCTATCGCGCCACCCGCGACGAGAAGGATGTCACGCGCGGCCGCGCCAACACGCTTCGGCTCGCGATCTCGGGCCAGCTCGGTCCCGGCGCGCTGTCGTCAGACGAGATGATGGAGACGCTGAAGCTTTGCGTTTCCTGCAAGGCCTGCCGCCGCGAATGCCCGACCGGCGTCGACATGGCCAAGATGAAGATCGAGGTGCTGGCCGCGCGGGCAAGCACGCATGGCCTCACTCTGCGCGATCGCCTCGTCGCCTATCTGCCCCGCTACGCCGACATGGTCGCCCGCTTCGCGCCGCTGGTGAACCTGCGCAATCATGTCGCGCCCTTGCGCGCGCTGATGGAGCGCGTCGCCGGCATCAGCGCCAGGCGCCAGCTGCCGGCATTCCGCAGCGACACCTTCCGCACCGATGCCGAGGCGTTCGGCCCCGAGAACGGCCGCGAGGTCGTCCTCTTCGGCGACACCTTCAACCGCATCTATGAGCGCGAGAACCTCGACGCCGCGCTGCGCGTGCTGATCGCCGGCGGCTATCGCGTCTATGTGCCCAGGCCGGCCGATGGCGGTCGCGCGCTGTGCTGCGGCCGCACGTTCCTCTCAGCCGGCCTCGTCGACGAAGCCAAGTCCGAGCTGCAGCGCCTGGTCGAGACCTACGCGCCGTTTGCGTCGCGCGGCGTGCCGATCATCGGTCTCGAGCCGAGCTGCCTCCTCACCCTGCGCGACGAGCTGCTGTCCCTGCGCCATGACACCACGGCCAGGACGATCAGCGCGCATGCGCTGTTGCTGGAGGAATTTTTGGCGCGCGAAGCCGAGAGCGGCCGGCTGGCGCTGCCGCTCGGCCCCCTGCCCGGCAAGGCGCTGCTGCACGGCCATTGCCACCAGAAGTCCTTCGCCGCGTTCAAGCCGGTCGAGCAGGTGCTCCGCCTCATTCCCGAGCTCGCGGTCGAGACCATAGAATCCTCGTGCTGCGGCATGGCCGGCGCGTTCGGCTACGGCGCCGAGACCTACGACGTCTCGCTGCGGATGGCGGAGGCCTCGCTGCTGCCCGCCGTGCGCAAGGCCGACAGCACCACCTTCATCGTCGCCGACGGCACCTCCTGCCGCCACCAAATCCAGGACGGCGCCGCCCGCGGCGCCGTCCACGCCGCGCAGCTCCTGGCGATGAGCCTGGAGCGGGGGCAGCCGAGCGCGTAATGCGCGCGCAGCCAACCGCGGAGCGCGATCTCAATGTCCGTCATTGCGAGGAGCGAAGCGACGAAGCAATCCAGGGCTTCTTGCTTGGCCCCTGGATTGCTTCGCTTCGCTCGCAATGACGGCCGATAAAGCCCACTTTGAATTGCAGATCACAAAGGACACCGACATGGCCGACCTCTCGCTCGACACCGCCCGCAAGATCCTCGACGCCACGCTCGCCAAGGGCGTCGAGAAGAAGCTGAAGCCGCTGGCCGTCATGGTGCTCGACGCGCGCGGCTGCCTGAAGGCCGCCGCCGCGCAGGACGGCACCAGCCTGATGCGGGCAGAGGTCGCGCACGGCAAGGCCTATGGCGCGCTGGCGCTCGGCCTCGGTTCGCGCGCGCTGTTCCAGCGCGCCCAGGAGCAGGCCTATTTCATCGACGCCGTGAACACGCTGGCGCAGGGCCGCATGGTGCCGGTGCCCGGCGGCGTGCTGATCATGGATGGGCCCACTTTGCTCGGCGCCGTCGGCGTTTCCGGCGACACCTCCGACAATGACGAGATCTGCGCCGTCGCTGGCATCGAGGCCGCCGGCCTCAAGGCGAACGCGGGCTGAACGCCCGCTTAGCAACCTTTCGATCCGCTGCGGCTTCCTTGGTTGATCTGAACTGAGGGAGCTCGCATGACCCAGATTCCGTTGCCGGCATCGGCGCTGGCCGAGAACCATGAGGCCGATGCGGCGCGCGACGACGGCGTCCGCGAGATCGCGCCTGATCTTGCCTATCGCCAGCTCGCGATCGTCAATGTCGTATTCTATGGCCGGCCCGGCGCTGGAGACGGCGGATGGGTGCTGATCGATGCCGGCATGTTCGGCTCCGGCCCCGCGATCCGCCATGCCGCGCAGGCGCGGTTCGGCGGCAGCGGACGCCCCGCCTGCATCATCCTCACGCATGGCCATTTCGACCATGTCGGTGTGCTCGAAGACTTGAGCCGCGCGTGGGACGTGCCGGTCTATGCGCACCCGCTGGAGCACCCCTATCTGAACGGCACGCGCTCCTACCCGCCGCCCGATCCCCATGTCGGCGGCGGCATGCTCGCGACGCTGTCGCCGCTGTTCCCGACCAGCCCGGTCGATGTCGGCACTCAGCTGCGCGAGCTGCCGGCGGATCACTCCGTCCCGTTCATGCCGGACTTCAGATGGATCCATACGCCGGGCCACGCGCCCGGCCACGTCTCGCTATGGCGCGAGCACGACCGCCTGCTGATCGCAGGGGACGCCATCGTCACCACGGCCCAGGAATCCGTCTATGCCTCGGTCACCCAGGCACCCGAGATGCACGGACCGCCGATGTACTTCACCCCGGACTGGGCGGCCGCGCGCGATTCCGTTCGCGCCATCGACGCGTTGTCGCCCGAGATGGCGATCACCGGCCATGGCGCTGCCATGCGCGGCCAGGAGATGAAGCAGGCATTGGCCGAGCTGGCACGGGACTTCGACAGCGTCGCTGTTCCCGAGGACAGGCGCGGCACGCAACCGGGCTGAGCCAGGCTGCGGGATCTTACCAAGCTTTCATCGGCGCGGCTCTTCGCGCCCGAAACATTGCCGCGGGCTGCACGTTTGTACGACGGGGCGCGTGGAGAACCCGGACATGCCTCGCAGACCAGCCCGCACCATCATCATCACCGGCGCCTCCGCCGGCGTCGGCCGCGCCATGGCGAAACGCTTCGCGGAGGCCGGCGACCGCGTCGGCGTGATCGCCCGCGACGAGGAGGCGTTGCGCGACGTTCAGCGCGAGCTGCAGGCGCGCTTTGCCCATGCCGAATACGAGGCGGTCGATGTCGCCGACGCGCAGGCGCTGTTCGCGGCCGCCGAACGGCTCGAGCAGCGGCTGGGTCCGGTCGATATCTGGATCAACGACGCGATGGAAACGGTGTTCTCGACCGTCGCCGACATCACGGCCGACGAATTCCGCCGTGTCACCGAGGTCACCTATCTCGGCTTCGTGCACGGCACGATGGCGGCGCTACGCTCCATGCGCCGCCGCGGCGAAGGCCGCATCATCCAGATCGGCTCGGCGCTCGCCTATCGCGGCATTCCCCTGCAGGCCGCCTATTGCGGCGCCAAGCACGCGATCCGCGGCTTCACCGACTCGCTGCGCGCCGAGCTGATGCATGAGCGCTCGCGCATCACGCTGTGCATGGTCGATCTGCCGGCCGTGAACACGCCGCAATTCGACTGGGCGCGCGCCCATCTCGCGCACACGCCGCGGCCGATGGGACGGCCGGTCGAGCCGGAGGTGATTGCCGATGCGGTCTATCGCGTCGCCGACGGCGGCTTCCGCGAATATTGGATCGGCTGGCCGACGCTGCTCACGATCATCGGCAACGCCGTCGCGCCGGCCGTGCTCGACCGCTATCTCGCCGCCAAGGCGATCGCGGGCCAGCAGACCGACGTGCCGCTGGTCCCAGACCGCAGCGACAATCTCGACCGCCCAGTGACGCGCCTGCACCGCACGCGCGGCTCATTCAGCCAAGGCGCGGCGCAACAGTCGGTGCTGCTGCCGGGCGACGTTGCGCGCGCCGCCACCGTCGCGATCGGCGCGGCGATCTTCTTTGCGCTGGGAGCGACGATGGGCCGGCGGCGCTGGCGCTAGCCGCACGCCGGCTCTTGCGTGACACCGGCAAGGTGCGCTTCTCTGGTCCGCGGCGTCCCTTCGGGTCCGGAGCGTCTCCATGACCATCGAGAGCATCAGCGCGATCACCATCGCGACCCACGACATGGCCCGCGCGGTCGCGTTCTATCGCGCGCTCGGCTTCGACGACATCCCCTATGGCGGCGCGGAGTCGCCGTTCACGACCTTCCGCGTCGGCGCAGGCTTTCTCAACCTGATCACCATGCCGGAGGACAAGCAGTGGAGCTGGTGGGGCCGCATCATCTTCCATGTCAAAGATGTGGACGCCGTCTACGCCAAGGCGCTGGCTGCCGGCTTCTCGCCCTCCACGACACCGCGCGACGCCGAATGGGGCGAGCGCTATTTCCACCTCACCGATCCCGACGGCCACGAGCTGAGCTTCGCCCGGCCCCTTCGGCGCTGAGCTAACCGAGTTCGAAAGTGGTGACGCCGAATACCCGCTCGATCAGCAGCGGCGCGATCGGGCCAGTGTACATGCGCGCGGTCTCGAACACCGGCTTCAGGCCGAGACTCTCCGCCAACGCCACCGCGTCCGGATTGATCGCGGGCACGTCGAGGAAGACCTCGGCGTCGCCGATCTCGCTCAGCAGCGCCGAGACGATGGCCTCGGCGTCGGCCCGGCTTTGCGCGACGAGCGGCCCGATCTTGTAGCCGCTGCGACAGGGACGGATCACGCCCCAGGCGGCAAGCGCGCCAGCGCGGATGACAGCGCGGCCGACATGGCCGGACGCTTCGGTCCAGGCCCGCAGGAAGGCCCGGCGCGGCGCCGGAAACACCGCCGCATCGGAGGCTGCGATGTCGGCCAGCGGCACGTTTGTCAGCGGCACCACGTCCGATCGCACGGCAGCCGGCAGCGCCAGTGCCTTACCGCCGTAGCGGACATTGGCATAAGCATAGCTGAACCCGGACTTGCGATAGTTGTCCTGCTGCGCGACGACGCCGTCGAGCCCGACGACACGCGGTCCCGCATGCGCCATCGCGGCCTGCCAGAGCCGCAGGCCATAGCCCTGGCCGCGCAGATCGGCACGCACGATATAGAAGCCGAGAAACGCGAAGCGGTCGTCGTAGTTCACGCAGGAGACGGTCGCGACCGCCTTCCCATCGCGCTCAGCGACGAGGAAGCCGTCGGGGTCGACGGCGGCAAAGCACGCCGCATCGGACAGACCGGGATTCCAGCCTTCGGCCGCCGCCCAGTCGATGGCCAGCGGAATCTCGTCAGGCCGCATCGGCCGAATGAGAAGACCGTCGACGGCATGGGACGTGGTCATGTCCTCATCCTCATGCCTTGAATACAGCCGCGCATCAACAACGAAGCCTTGACTGAGGCCACATCCACTGCTCCTTCACTGTCGGCATTGCCCGCCGATGAAACGTCGTACCACCGAGGTCGAGTTGACAGCCCCTCTTAGCAGAGACACCGCGCGGAGTCCGCTTTCCTCTGTCGCAACCACCGACCGTCTTGTCAGCCTCGACATCCTGCGCGGCCTCGCTCTGTTCGGGGTGATGGCCATCAACGTCGTGTTTGAATTCCGGATCTCGATCTTCCGGCAGTTTCTGCCAGCAACGACAACGCACGAGGCAGGGACAATTTTCTTCGCAGGATCATTGTCGCAAGAGATGGTCGATCTGTTGTGGATGATCATCGGGGACTCGCACTTCAATCGCGCCATCGAGGATGGTCTCGCGCGCGCCGTCTCGATGAAGGCGTTTGCCCTGTTCTCGCTGCTGTTCGGCGTCGGTCTGGCCATGCAGTTCGACCGGATCGCTCCGGAGCGACGTGTTACCCTGCTGATCCGGCGGCTGCTCGTCCTGCTCGCGATCGGCATTCTGCACCTGACACTGCTGTGGAATGGCGACATCCTGACCGAATATGCGATCGCCGGACTGATCGCGCTGCCGTTCCTGTTTGCGCCAGGCTGGCTGGTGCTAGCGAGCGGCCTCGCCCTGCTCGGCTTATACTTCACCGGCTGGCTGACCCACATGCTGCCGCTGCCGAGCTCCGCCTGGATGATGCAACATGTCGCGGATGCTGCGCATATCTACGCGGACGGCAATTTCTCGCAGACCCTGGTGTTCCGACTGTCCGAGATCAGTGCCATCGCGCCGCTGCATCTCTGGATCTTTCCGCGGACCCTCGGACTTTTCCTCGCCGGCATCGTCATCTGGCGTTTCCGCGTGCTGCGCGATACGCCGTATCACCGCATCGTGCTGCTGCTGACGGCCCTGGCCGCACTCGCTGTCACGATCGATGCCGGCTCATCGCTTGCAACTGTGAGCCTCGCGCTTGCCTATGGCGCGCTGATCCTTTCGGCTGCAAGCACCACATGGGGCGTCCGCCTGCTCGGCTGGGCGGCTCCCGTCGGCCGGATGGCCTTCACCAACTATCTCATGCAGTCCGTCATCTTCAGCATCGTGTTCTACGGCTACGGCCTCGGCCTGTTCGGCCGGCTCAGCGTCTCGCTCGCTCTTGGCATCGGCATGATCGTCTATGCGATCCAGGTGATCGCCAGCCGGTGCTGGCTGAAGATCTTCCAGTTCGGGCCGATCGAATGGCTGTGGCGCAGCCTGATGTACAACAAGCTGCAGCCGCTGCGGCTTCAGCTGCCTTCCTGATGCGAACTGCCCGTCGGGTTACTATGTCGCACCCCCATGGCTGTTGCACCGTCGGGCAAATCAGCTGCACATTTCCCGACGTCACGGCCTACGAGAGGGGCGCCTCGCGATCGTCACGAGCGTTGGGCCGGTGATGCGGTGGCCGTTGCGACATCAGGCGCGTTTGCGCAAGACGACTGGTGGGGCGGCGGACGGCGAAATCGTGTGGTCCTGACATCCCGACGCTGATGTCAACTCGCGACGAGGCTCTGCTTCGCGTGGGGATGGTGGCCAGAAAGCCCGGCGCACCAGGGAGATCACGTATAAGCCGTAAGCCCATCGCGCAGGGAAGGCCGGTAGTTGCGGCCAAACCTGTGGTGACTGCCGCCTGCTTTTCTTCCTGCAGGCGGGCCATGGGGGCGGCGAGCTCCCGGCCTTCCCTGCGCCCTCTTGCTTGAGAGGGCTGATATCAGGACAAAACTCGGGCGCTGAGCGCCGCGAGATCGCGGACTTATGTGTTGCGTTATGTCGACGAAAGTGGAGCGAGCGCTTTGCCACCACTCCACTGTCATCGCCCGCGAAAGCGAGCAACCCAGCATTCCAGAGGCGGTTATGATCGAACCGAGAGGTCTCGGCGTACTGGATGCTCCGCCTTCGCAGAGCATGACAGCGAGGACAACAGAGCGGCCGTCAGGCGCGCGACTACTTCCCCGGCCAGACCGGCTTACGCTTTTCTGCGAAAGCCTTCAGCCCTTCCTTGGCATCCTCGGTCATCGCCAGCAATGCGATCTGGCTTTCGAGATAGGCAATGGACTCGTCGAACGACATCGAGGCGATCGCGCGCATCGCGTATTTGCCGCGGCGGATCGCTGTCGGCGATTTGTCAACCAAACGGCCGATCAGCCAGTCGATCTTGGCATCGAGCTCGGCGGCGGGAACGACGTGGTTCAGCAGGCCGGCGGCCTGCGCCGCCTTGGCATCAAACGGCTCCCCCGTCAAAGCCCATTCGTTGACGAGGCGTGGCGGCGCGATGCTCTGCAGCAGGCTCAGCACCTGCATCGGGAACACGCCGACCTTCACCTCCGGCAGGCCGAAGACGACGTGGTCGGCCGCGACCGCCATATCGGTCATGCACAACAGGCCCATGCCGCCCGCCATGCAGACGCCGCCCACGCGGGCGATCGCCGGCTTGGTGGCGTTCTGCGACAGCCTGAGCAGATCGGCATAGTCGACATTGGGCCGCGAGAAATCCATCGCGAAGGCGGCCCCCGAGTTCTGCAGGTCGGCGCCGGCGCAGAACGCCTTGTCACCCGCTCCGGTCAGCACGATGACGCGCACCTCGGGATCGTCATGCGCCTGACGATAGCCGCGCGAGATCCCGGCGATGACGTCGCCATTGAGCGCGTTGCGCTTCTCGGGCCGGTTGATGGTGATCCAGAGGGCCTGCCCGCGCCTGTCGAGAATCACGCTGTCGTTGGTCATGGCTTCGCCTGTCGATGGATGTCGAGTGCGGGATTGTCGCGGGATAGCCGCGGACGGCAAGGAAAACTTGCGTCAGGAGGCCGCGCGGCGGCCGATCTCGGCGATGACGCCACGCAGCAGCGGGCGCGCAGGCTCGAACTGGCCGTCGCGGAGAAACGCGATGGTCTGCCGGAACGAGGCCGGGTGCACCAGGAGGCCCATATGCGAGGCCTTGATCACCGTGGAGTCCGTCATCTCGGCGAGCTTGCAGCTCTCGACCGAGACGCGGCCGTCATTCGGCCAGGGCAGCAGGAACAGGCCGGAAATCGGATCGAGGAAACGGTTTCCAGCGATCACGCCGATCTCGTAATCGGCCGGTGGCAAGGCGGCGAGCGTATCATGCTTGGTCGTGACCAGTTGCAGACCGGCTGGCCCGAAATAGGTGCGGTACAGCCCGACATTCTGCAGCCGGTCCGCAATCTCGCTGCCGCCATTGGGCGTGCCGAGCATGACGACGCGACCGAGACGCGGCGGACGATGCTTGGCAATGGTGACGCGCGCGAGCAGCCCGCCCATCGAATGGGTGACGAAGTGGATCGGACCGTCGATGCCGGCCGCGAACTCCGCGATGGCCGGATGGATATCCTCGGCCAACTGCTCGAGCGGCTTCTTGCGGCTCTCATAGTCCAGGTTCAGCGTGGCGAAGCCCGCCAGCTGCAGCCGCTTTTCCAGCGGACGCAGCATCAATGAGCGGCCGGCGATGCCATGCAGCAGCACGACCCCCGCGTTGCGGGGGCCGTTCTGGTGGCGACGTCGGCGCAGCGAGGTCATCACGCGACTTCCCGCTCCTCCGTCTCGCGCTCTGGAGCGACTGCTTTCGCATTCTCCTCGGCCAGCGCCTTCGCACCGACATAGTCGGTCTTGCCGGAGCCGAGCAGCGGGATCTTGTCGACCACCATGACGACGGCCGGCACCGCGAGCTCCGGCGCGCCTTGCGCCTTGGCCTGGCGCTGCATCGCTGCGCGCTCGGCATCCTTCTGCGTCGTGATCAGCACGATGCGCTCGCCCTTGCGCTGGTCGGGGATCGACACCGCGACGGAGGCCGCCTGCGGCCACAGGGTCGCGGCGATCTGCTCGACCACCGTCAGCGAGACCATTTCGCCGGCGATCTTGGCGAAGCGCTTCGCACGACCCTTGATCGTGATGAAGCCCTGCGCATCGATGGTGACGATGTCGCCGGTGTCGTGCCAGCCCTCCGGCAGCGCCTCGAGCACGCCCGGATTCTCGGCGCGGACATAGCCGAGCATGACGTTGGGGCCGCGGACCGAGAGCCGTCCGCCCTCGTCGATGCCCGGCACCTTGTCGAGCCGGTACTCCATCAGCGGAGACAGGCGGCCGACGGTGCCGACGCGATTGGCCATCGGCGTGTTCATCGCCAGCACCGGCGCGGTCTCGGTGACACCATAGCCTTCGAGCACGCGGATGCCGTAACGCTCCATGTAGACCTGCCGCGTGCGGTCCTTGACCGGCTCGGCGCCGGCGATAACCAGCCGCAAGGTGCGGAAATCATAGGCATGGGCCGAGCGGGCATAACCAGTCAGGAAGGTGTCGGTGCCGAACAGAATGGTGGCGCCGGTCTGATAGATCAACTCCGGCACGATCCGGTAATGCAGCGGCGACGGATACATGTAGATCGGAATACCCGCCAACATGGGCATCATCATGCCACCGGTGAGGCCGAAGGAGTGGAAAACCGGCAGGACGTTGAACACGAGATCGTTAGCATTGGCGTCGACCCGCGCCAGCGCCTGGGCCGCATTGGCGAGGATGTTGCGGTGGGACAGCACGACGCCCTTGGGCGTCCCCTCCGATCCGGAAGTGAAAAGGATCACGGCCGGGTGATCGGCGTTGCGAGCCACACGCGGCTTGGTGCCATCGAGGATCCCTTTGATCTTGTCGACGGCGCTGACGGCGGCCTTGACGTCCTCCAGATAGACGAGGCGTGCCTGCCCTTCGATCGCGGCGATCAGCTTGTCGAGCTTACCCTTCTCGATGAAGGCGCGCGAGGTAAGCACGGTGGTGACCTGCGCCGCCTTCATCGCGGCCAGCACGTTCACCGGGCCGGCGGAGAAGTTCAGCATCGCCGGCACGCGGCCGATCGATTGCAGGGCCATGAACACCACTGCGACGCCTGCCGAGTTGGGCAGCAACACGCCGACGTTTTCGCCGACCATCGTGCCATGCTCGAGCTTGCGGCTAAGCACCTGGGCACCCAGCAGCAGCTTGCGATAGGTCAGCTTGGTGCCGAGCGGGTCCTCGATCATCACCTTGCCGGTGTCGTGGTCGCGATGAGCATGCGCCAGCGCCTCGAACAGCGTGCGGTCGAGCATCGCGTTCTTGACCATGGCTTCGATCATCACGTCCTGCAGCGCCGCGCCGGCCGCGTTGCGGCGGGTCTTGCCTTTCAGCGCCGCGTCGATGGTGAGCTTCACTGGCGGCAGGATCGTCACCGTGACCTTCGGAAACCACGAGCGCTTGATCTGGCCGTCCTTGAGATAGCTCAGATGCGAGCGCTGCGCGCCCTCGATGCGCACGGGCACGACGACGGCATCGGCCTTGTCGGCGATCATCGCGGTGCCGTCATAGACCTTCATCAGCGAGCCGGAGACTGTGATGCGGCCCTCCGGGAAGATCACCACCGGCTCCTGGCTCGCGACCAGCTTGATCAGGTCGCGGGCGCCGAGCGGCTTGGTCGGATCGATCGTGATGTGGCGGACGAGCTTGAGGAAGATCTTCGCCCACCACGCCTTGGAGATGCCGGTGTCGACGGCGAAGGTCGCATCGATCGGCAGCACGGCATGCAGCAGCGGACCGTCGACGAGGCTGACATGGTTCGGCGCGATCAGCATGCGGGTGCCGGCCGGCGGCAGGTTCTCCAGGCCGCGCACCTCGGTGCGGAACAGGGCGCGGAACAGCATCGCGCCGAAGTCGCGCACGCCTTCACGGCCCCACTTGTTGAGCACGAACCAGACCGAGCCGAAGCAGGCGACCGCAAGGCCGAACATGATCCAGGCGATCGAAACGTCCAGCCCCTGCAGCGTCGCCACGATCGCCGTTCCGCCCACCATGAAGGCGGCCTGCAGCACGTTGCCCGCGGCAATGATGCGCGCGCGTTCGGCCGGCTCCGACCAGGCCTGCACGGCGGCAAAGGCCGGCACCACGAACAAGCCGCCGCCGAAGGCGAACAGCGCGAAATCGATCAGCATGCGCGCCCCTGCCCACGAGCCGATGAAGGCGAGCGCCGTGACGTCCTTGGCGGTTTCGGTCGTTCCGATCGCCCATGCGAGATCGAGGCCGAGCACGCCCATCACGATGGCACCCATCGGGACCAAAGCGAGGTTCGGGCGGACATGGCTGAGCTGCGCGGCGAACAGCGAGCCGGCGGCGATGCCGATCGCGAAGATCGCAAGGCAAAGCGTGACGACACCTTCGGTGCCGCCGACGACGTCCTTGATCAGGGCCGGCAGCAGCGACATGACGACGGCGCCGACCGTCCAGAACCAGGACACGATGACCGAGCCATCCCACAGCCGCGGCGTCGCATGCAGCAGCTTCAGCAGATGGAACGTCGACGTCCACGGATTGCGTGTGATCGGCAGATCCGAAGCGGACGGCGTGGTGTGCGGAATGCGCGCCGCTGCGGCCCAGGAGATCAGCGCAAGCCCAATCACGGCGGAGGACACCCAGCCCATATGCGACGAGCCCGAGACCAGCTGGCCACCGGCTATGGTGCCGATCAGGATCGCCATGAAGGTCGCGCCCTCGACCAGCGCGTTGCCGGTCGCGAGCTCGCCCACCGTGAGCTGGTCGGGAAGCATCGCATATTTGACCGGGCCGAACAGCGCCGCGATGACGCCAAACAAGCCGAGCGCGACGAACAACAGCGGGACCGAATGCAGGAAGAAGCCCAGCGCGGCAAAGCCTGCGGCGCCGATCTCGGCGAACTTCAGCTTCCGCGCGACAATACCCTTGGTGTAGCGATCGGCGAGCTCCCCACCGAGTCCCGACAGAATGAAGAACGGGAAGATGAAGACCCCGAGGGCAGCGGTGACGAGCGTCGCACCATGGTCGACGATGCCGCCGTAGAGCAGCATGATGACCAGCGCATTCTTCAGAACGTTGTCATTCAGCGCCGAGGACAACTGCGCCCAGAACAGCGGGGCAAAGCGGCGCGACGACATCAACTGCTTGATCATGGTCGTTTCCTGGTGTGTTGCGGCTGGGCCGCCGGGATCGCGAGACTGCCGAGGTTTGGTGCTGAAAATCAGATCTGCCGCCGGGCGCCCGGTCAGGCGCGGCGACCAACTGGGTAGTGTCGTTGCCCCCGCGCAGAATGTCGCGTGAACAGCGTCATCGTGTCGGCCAGCGTGAACGAGGACCACACCAGCGCCACGAGCCCTGCTCCCACCCCCCCGCGCAGCGGCCAGTCGAGCGGCAACGCAACGATGCCACCGCCGACCAGCGCAAAGGCTAGCGCAAAGGTGATGTGCAAAAAGCTTATCCGAAGCGAGGGCCGTTGCACTGAGGACATCGGACGTGAGGACATGGTGACCGCTTCCTTGCGCGTGTGCGGGGGATTTGAGACGTGGTCAGGTCAGGTCGCTGAGGTAATGAAAGCAGCCGAACAGTCCGCGGCTTCGCGACCGGTGCCCTTCGCGGCGAGCCGCGCGAAACAGGCCTTGGCCGGCGCCCGCGCGCATCCGTCGTGCCGCCAGCAGACCGGCGACATCGCAGGCGCTGGCGATGCGTTCGATGCGCGTAGCCGTCAGATGAGACGCTGCCCGAGCCAAGCCGTTCAGCAACGCTCGAACATCGACAACGAAAGGCTGATCACGAGGACTGAGGGATTGCATAAGATCACTCCATATTTGAGCAACGCTCAAATATCTACCGGAATGTTGAGCGCCGCTCAAGTTATTTCGACAGCTCGAAGCGAGATGGTCACCAAAACGTTAAAAGCCGCCCGCGCCAAGCGCAGACGGCCTCATAACGACTTGATTGTGCTTGAATCTCCGGAAGCGCCTCACGCCTGCGCTTTGCGCAGCCACACCTTGTTGTCGTGGAAGGCCGCTCCCCCAATCGGAGCGACAGTGTCCGCAGCGGTCAGCGAATTGATGCCGCGGCCGCCGATATGGGCGGCATTGGGGTGGATCGATTCGGCGATCAGAACGCCGCGCTGGACCCCCTCGAACAGCCGCGCCCTCAGCGACGTCTGTCCGCGAAGATTACCGAGCGTGACGGCCTCGCCGTCGGCGATGCCAAGCGGTTCGGCGTCGAGCGGATGGATCATCACCGTCGGCGCGCCCTCGCGAGCCTGGGATGAGGGCGTCTCGTTGAACGAGGTGTTGAGGAACGAGCGCGCCGGGCTCGTCGCCAGCCGGAACGGATGCTGCTCGTCCGTCTCTTCGGTCACCGCCCAGTGGTCAGGCAGCGACGGCATGCGCTCGGGATGGCCCATCACGCGCCCGAACGGCGGATGAGCCCAGTCGGCCTTGAAGTGAAACTTGCCGTCCCTGTGCGCGAAGCCGTCGAGATAATGCGAGGTGCGGAAATCAGGCTGCAGGTCACGCCACACATCTGCCTCGAGCGCGGCGATGTCGCCATGGCCGCTCTTCTTCAAGGTCGCATCGATCAGTTCGCGCGGCGTCATTTCAAAGCCGGGATGATGGGCGCCAAGCCGGCGCGCCAAGCCCCGCAGGACCTCGTGATTGGATCGGCACTCACCCGGGGGATCGATCAGCTTCGGTCCGACCGAAATGTGCTGATGGCCGCCGCCGTAGTAGAGATCATCATGCTCCATGAACATGGTTGCCGGCAGCACAATATCTGCCATCTGCGCCGTCTCCGTCATGAACTGCTCGTGGACCGCAACGAACAGATCATCACGCGCAAAGCCCTTCCTGACGAGATCCTGCTCGGGCGCCACCGTCATGGGATTAGTGTTCTGAATCAGCATCGCCTTGACCGGCGGTCCGCCGCAAAGCGATTCTGGATCTCCCGTCAGGATGCGGCCGATCTGGGACTGATCGAGAAAACGGGTGGCGTGATCGATCGCGTCGTGGCCCTCGATGATCGACTCGTCGAAGTGCCACAGCGCAGCATTGTTGAAGAAGGCCCCGCCTCCTTCGTACTGCCAGGCGCCCGTCACCGCGGGAATACACGACGCCGCGTGCATCTGGGTTGCGCCGTTCCGGCTGCGGGTGAAGCCATAGCCAAGCCGGAAGAAGGTGCGCTTGGTCTCGCCGACCAGTCTCGCGAACGCCTCAATGTCGACAACCGAAACACCAGAGATCTGCGACGCCCATTCCGGCGGCCGCGTCTTCAGATGGGCTTCGAGTTCGCTTGGACAGTCGGTGTATTTCGCCATGTAGGCACGATCGGCATAGCCGTCGCGAAACAGGACATGCATCACGCCGCAGGCAAAGGCACCGTCCGTCCCGGGGCGCAGGATGATCTTGATATCGGCCTGCTTCATCGTCTCATTGTCGTAGATGTCGACGGCGGCGATCTTTGCCCCGCGCTCCTTCCGCGCCCGAGCGGCATGAGTCATGACATTGACCTGCGTGTTCACCGGGTTCGTGCCCCAGATCACCACCAGATCGGACAGCGCCATCTCACGGGGATCAACGCCTGCGATCTTGCCTGTCCCTATTGCAAATCCCACACGCGCGACATTGGCGCAGATCGTCGAATAGAAACGCGAGTACCTCTTCACATGCGTCAGACGGTTGAGGCCGTCGCGCATCACCAGTCCCATGGTCCCCGCATAATAATAAGGCCACACCGCCTGCGACCCGAACTCGCGCTCCGTCAGCAGAAAACGCTCAGCGATCTCGTCGAGCGCGTCGTCCCAGGACATCCGCGCGAACTGCCCCGAACCTTTCGGCCCGATGCGGCGCAGGGGAAAGGTCAGTCGTTCGGCGTGATGAATGCGCTCGGCGTATCGAGCCACCTTGGCGCAGACCACACCGGCCGTATAGGTCTGGCGCTTCGAGCCGCGAACCCGCCCGATCGTGCTCTGGTCGATCACCTCGACATCGAGCGCACAGGCTGAGGGACAATCGTGCGGACACGTGGAATGGCGGATATCGACGCGAGGCTGCTGGTTCATCCCCAATCTTTAACATCAAAAAAGACCTCAGCCGAGAGCCTTCGCGACGCATTTGCACAAAGGCTGCAGGCCTCCACCGCAAGGGGAACCCCCGTCGCGACATTTGGACCAGCACCGACAGGACCGAGCGCTGATTGGTTGCCGTACTAACCCACGAGCGCATCCTCGCCTGCTTGCCGTGAGTGTCGTTCCCGAAGGCATTGCACGCGCCGAACAGTGCAAGAATGAATCGGGGCCGATGGCTCTGGATCGCCCTGTTTTCTTCGCTGCAGATCGGCATCGCACCGCACCACGATGAAGCTTCGGGTAGGCGGTATTTTCTATTGCCAAAGTCAATTCGTATATTAGTATATTAGTTGAGGAAACATCGATGCCCAGCCGCGCCCCTAGGAAATTGACTCCCGCGCCACATCCCGTCGTCGCCCGCATGCGCCGCAACGGCCGGCCGCGTGGAGCCACGGCGGCATCGCGGATCTATGCTGACCTTCGCGCCGAGCTGGTGTCCCTGGTGCGCCGGCCGGGCGAGCCGATTTCGGAAGCGCAGATCGCAACGGCCTACGGCGTGAGCCGGACGCCGGTTCGGGAAGCCATCCTGAAACTTTCGGACGAAGGGCTGGTCGAGATCTTCCCGCAGTCCGGCATTTTCGTCTCTCGAATACCAGTGGCTGCGCTCCCCGAAACAATCATCATTCGCAAGTCTCTTGAAGAGACGACCGCGCGAATGGCCGCCGAGCACGCGACATCCAGCCAAGTTCTCAGCTTGCGAGCGATACTGGAGCGCCAACGCGAAGCGTGCGCTGCGAAAGATCGCGAAGCCTTTCACCAAGCGGATGAGCTGTTTCATGCGGGTATCGCCGAGGTGGCTGGCTATCCTGGGATATGGAAGCTGATCCTGCAAGTGAAGGTGCACGTCGACCGGTTTCGACGCCTGACCTTGCCGCAGATCGGACGAATGACGGAAGTGATTGGCGAACACGAGCCGATCCTGACGGCGATCGAACGGCGCGACACCGACGGCGCACGCGCTGCCATGGCCAGTCATCTCGAACGGCTGCTCGACGATATCTCTGAAATTCAGACCCTCAATCCCGAGTGTTTCGACCAACCGAGCTAGCAATTGCAGCCGCGGCATCCACTGCGGTCTGTCGACCAGGCAAAGTCCGTGGGAGGGACGCCATGAAGAGACGTGATTTCATCAAATTGACCGCAGGCATCGCCGGTGCAACGGCGCTTCCACCGTTTTCAGCGGCGCTCGCGCAATCGAAGGCCGTATTCAAGGCGTCTGACGTGCAGCCTCCCGGCTATCCGACGGTTGCGGCAACCGAAAGCCTCGGCAAGAAGCTCGCAGCCGCGACCAATGGCAGGCTGACGATCCAGATGTATCCTTCCGCACAGCTTGGCGGCGAGAAGGAAACCATCGAGCAGACCCAGATCGGCGCGATCCAGATGCTGCGCGTCAGCGCCGGCGCGCTGGGCCCGATCGTGGACGACATCAACGTCGTCAACATGCCATTCTTGTTCAAAAGCATCGAGCATTCCGAGAAGATGATGGACGGACCGATCGGGCAGGATCTCCTCGATCGCGTGAGCGCCAATGCAAACGCAAACCTGGTGGCGCTCTGCTGGATGAATTCGGGTGCGCGCAGCATCTACAACACCAAGAAGCCGATCAGGACGGTCGAGGACGTCAAGGGCCTGAAGATCCGCGTCATCGGAAATCCGATCTTCATCGACATGATGAACGCGCTGGGTGGCAACGGCGTGGCCATGGGCTACGATCAGGTCTTCAGCGCCTTGCAGACCGGCGTGATCGACGGAGCCGAGAACAATCCTCCGAGCTACGTCTTCAGCAATCACTATACGGCCGCTAAGTATTATTCGCTGACTCAGCATCTCGTCATCCCGGAAGTCCTCGTGTTCTCGAAACGAGCCTGGGCGAACCTCTCCAATGACGACCAGGCACTGATCAAGAAGTTCGCGCGCGAAGCTCAGATGGAAGAGCGCGAACTCTGGAAGGCTTACGAGCGCGAGGCCATGGAGAAGGCCAAGGCGGCCGGCTGCGAGGTCATCGAGATCGCCGACAAGGCGCCGTTCCAGAAGGCCGTCAAGCCGGTCTGGGACAAATACGGCCCGAAATACCAGGACATGATCAAGCGCATCCAAGAAATCGCCTAGGGCGATCTCGGTCGGACAATCAGGAGGTTTGCCATGGCCGGACTCTATCGCCGAGCGATGGATGCGCTCTATCTCGCCTGCGTCATCGTGGGCGTGATAGCGCTGGTGCTGATCTCAGCGGTCATACCCTGGGCGGTCTTCACCCGCTACATTCTGAACAGCGCGGCCTCCTGGCCCGAACCGATGGCCGTCCTATTGACGATCCTTCTCACGTTCATCGGAGCCGCCGCGGGGTACAGGCTCAACCTGCATATGAACCTGGCCTACTTCGCCAATCAAACACCGCCCCCGATCAGAAGAGCGCTTGATGTGCTCGTGCAGTTGCTGATGGGGCTCATCGCGCTGTTCATGATCATTTGGGGCGAAAGGCTGGTCGAGGTCACCTGGAGCAATACGATCGGCGATTTCCCGTTCCTCTCGGTCGGCGTCACTTACCTGCCGATCCCGATCGGCGGCTTGTGTCTGCTGCTTTTCATCATCGAACGGCTGTTCCTCGGCGCGCCGCCGGACCCGATCCCGCACCACGACACAGATTCGTTCGAGTAAGCCCGCCAGCCGAGTCAGACCCGATGGACATCTTTATTTTGCTTGCGACAATGCTGGTGTGCTTCCTGATCGGGATGCCCATCGCCTACTCCCTGGCGCTTGCCGCAATCGCCGGCGCACTCTCCGTCGGCATTCCACTCGAAGCCGTGATGCTCAAGATCTCGGACGGCGTCAGCAAGGTCGCGATGCTGACGATCCCGTTTTTCGTGCTTGCCGGCGCGATCATGGCGGAAGGTGGAATGGCCAAACGGCTCGTGGCGTTCGCCGACGTTCTGGTCGGCCTGACCCGCTTGCGCGGCGGCCTTTCGATCGTGAACGTGCTAGCAACGACCTTCCTGAGCGGCATCTCCGGCTCAGCCGTCGCCGATACATCCGCAATCGGCTCGGTGATGATCCCGCAGATGGAGCGCAACGGCTATCCGCGTGTCTTCGCCACCAATCTGACCATCAGTTCGTCGGTTCAGGCGCTTCTGGTTCCGCCAAGCCATAACGCGGTCCTCTATTCACTCGCGACCGGCGGCACGATCTCGATCAGCGCGCTGTTCATGGCGGGCGTATTTCCGGGCCTCCTGCTCGGCTTTTCACTGATCATGCTGTGCATCGTGATCGCTTATCGCGAGGGTCATCCGCAGGGCCAGAGGGTTCCCGCCAAGGACGCGGTGAAGATCACCATCGATGCGGCGTGGGGCCTCATCACGCTTGTGATCATCCTCGGGGGCATTCTTGGCGGCATCTTCACAGCGATCGAAGCCGGTGCCGTCGCTTGCATCTGGGCATTCTTCGTCACCATGTTCATCTATCGCGACTACCGCTGGCGTGATCTGCCTGTGCTGCTGCATCGGACGCTGCGCACGGTCGCCATGGTCATGACCCTGATCGCCTGTGCTTCGGCGGTCGGCTATATCATGGCCCTCACGCAGATGCCGTCAAAGATGACGCAGTTCTTCCTGTCGATCTCGAGCAACAAATACGTCATCCTGCTCCTGATCAACGTGCTGCTCTTGCTGCTGGGGACGCTCGTCGACATGGCCCCGTCGATCCTGATCGCGACACCGATCCTGCTCCCCGTCATGCAGAATTTCGGCGTCGACCCGGTTCACTTTGGCATGATCATGCTGCTCAATCTCGGCATCGGGCTTTGTCATCCTCCCGTCGGCGCAATCCTGTTCGTTGGTTGCGCCGTCGGCAAGGTCTCGATCGAGCAGGTCATGCGCAGGATCTGGCCGTTCTACGCGGTGATGTTCGGCGTCCTGATGGCCGTCACCTATATTCCGGAAATCTCGCTCTGGCTGCCGCGCCATATTCTCCGATGAAGGCTCTCGCATCCGGGTCCGCGCCCCCGCCAGGTTCGCACTGGTCTGATCTATGCTGAGAGGCTGAGAAAGAGCGCATACCAGCGAGCGAGATGTCGCTGACGACTGGATCGGCGACATCGACGTAAGCAGGCCGGATCGGAGCGGCTATTCGTCGTCGTGTTGACCCGCATCTGCCAATCCACGCAATGGCTCGGGATTGAGAAGCACAATCGCCCCATGCTCGAGCCGGACCCAATCCCTGGCTGCCCAGGCGCGCAATTGCTTGTTGATGCTTTCCCGCGTCATGCCCACCATTTCGCTGATCTCCTGCTGGGTGATCGCGATGGTTCGATTTGACGAGTCGACTTTCTGCTTTTCAGTCAGGCCGAGCAAAGCGCTGGCCAGACGTCGTGGCAAATCCTGCAGGATGACCTGCTCGACCTGATCGCTGGTCCAACGAAGCCGGTCGCAGAGCAACTCGATGAACTTCATCGCGAGCACGGGCTGGCTCTTGACGAAGGGCAGGAATTCGCGCCGGTCGATGACCAGGATCTCGCAATTGGTGTTTGCGGTGGCGTCGGCCGTCCGCTCTCGGCCGTCGAGCACGGCGACCTCACCGAAGATTTCACCCGCGCTGATCAGATTGAGGATCGCGTTACGGCCGTCCGGCGACGAAACGCTGATTTTAACCGTCCCGCTGATCACAGCGTACAGGCTGGACCCCGGGTCTCCCTTCGAGAAGATCGTCGCGCCGCGCTTCAGTGTGGTCGGCTTTGCATACCGACAGAGCTGATCGAGGGCTTCGGGGTCGAGTTCGCAAAAGATCGGATGCTGCCGCAGCACCGACAGCTTGCCGCTGCTGGCCGGTCGGTTGCTCCCCTTCTTGTCCTCGATCACCCCGACTCTCCCTGGCGTTCATGCACCGCCAATCAAGGGAGATGTCGATGGCCAAGCGCCGATGCCGCGAGAGGACGGGTATGACCTCCAGTTGCCAGCACACGCGCCTTGGCCATCCGACAGCCGATCCCTCGATTCCACGCTGTTTGGAAATACGGCAGATCGGGAGATTGTCCAGAAAAATGCAGCAGAGACACACCCCCGCGCCAGAAATCCGGCCGTCGGCTGGGGCACTGCGCCTCTCCGAGGAGGCAAGACGACCGCGTTCTGCGCCGCAGATCAGCCGTCAGCCCATCACGCCGGAGTGACCCAGGCGTCGTTCGCAACGGCCGGTGACCCAAGCCGTTGCAACCGACGGTCCGTTCTGTCAGGCGCGATGCTTGGTCTGGGCATCAGCCCAGAGCAGAACGACCGCGAATGCGACAAAAACCCCCACGACCGCGACGCTGACCATCATGGCATCGAATGGCATGTCTCTCTCCCCTTTTTAGAGTTGAGACATTGTTCCCGGCGGCAGCTCTTCAGTCTTTGACCAGGATCAATGCAGGCCGAGGATCCCAGGCGAGCACCGTATCAGGCTGCTGCCAATGCCTCCGCACGCGCCGAATCCCGCAGCGACACCCCTCCGGGGAGGATCGCAATAACCCCATCCCGCTCCAGTTTGGTGAAGGTCCGGCTGACCGTCTCGATGGTCAGGCCAAGATAATCAGCGATGTCCTGCCGACTCATCGGCAGCGGTACTATATTAGAGGGTCCCCGCAGTTCGACCAGGCGATCTCTCCAGCCGACGAGGAAGGTTGCAACCTTCTCTTCGGCTGAGCGGCGGCCCAGCAGCACCATGTGATCGCGCGCCTGGTTGAGCTCCTGCACGGCCAGTTCATTCATCCGCCGCAGAAGGTTTGGCTTGTCCTCGGCAAACCGGCCAAACGGCACCTTGGCAAATTGACAGACCGTGACCGGGCCGATCGCATCGGCCGAAAACCCATGCCGCTCCTCAGTCGTCATGCCGACGAAATCGCCGGGCAGCACGAACCCGACGATCTGCCTGCGGCCATCGGGGAGGAGCTTGTAGAGCCTCATGACTCCGTCGAGCAGATTGTAAAAGAAAGACGACGTGTCCTCCTGAGCGAAAACCGTCTCGCAGGATGCAAAGTTCACGCGGCGGCTCAGATGCTCGAATTCCCGCATCTCGAACTGATCCAGGGACGCGCAGACGCTGAATCCTCGTACGGCACAATCCGCACAGCCCTGCCCATGCAAATCGACTGCAACCAGAGACGTCTTCATACAGAGCTCCGCAAGGCCACACGCAAAGGAGAATGGCGGCATTCTACCGGATGCGCGGAGTTCCAGTTGATTCAAATCAAATGAGGGGATGATCCGGGCCCTATCGTGACAGAAACGGCTCGTACGATGGACGTGACACATGCGGCGCCCGGCTTTTTGCGCTCTTCTTATGACCCTCTCGCTGGCCGCTCCGACATTTGCGGCATCGACGCCGGAGCAACGGGGGCGCGTGTACGCCAAGACTCATTGTGCACGCTGCCATGCCATCAGCCGAACGGGAGAAAGTCCGTTCAAGCCGGCTCCTCCATTCAGAACGCTGCACTTGCATTATCCGATCGAAACACTGGGCGAGGCTCTTGCCGAGGGCATCGTCACCGGGCATCCGGCCATGCCGCAGTTCGAGCTGACACCGCCTGAGATCAACGATCTCCTGTCGTATCTGAAGAGCCTGGAATAGGTCAGGCTTCTGACTGGTTCTAGAGCGATTGGACAGTCCAGGCGAGGATTGACTTGGCCAGCCGGCCGAAGGCCTGGTCAAAGGCAGCAACAGCGTCGGCAGGATTGATCTGGCCGACGGGCTGACTTTCGTCGAACAGCCGCGACGCGATGATCTTGCCGCTCTTGTCAACCAGGCGAGCCGAAAGACCAATGTCCGCGACCGCCGTTGCGTCGACATTGATTCGGAAGCGCCGGACATCGATCAACAGTTGCACGTCCGGTTGTCCGAGGTCCGAGGCGCGCAACGGCGCGTGAGCAACATCGTAGTTCTCGAACGTATCGATCAGCCGCGCCTGCAGCAATTTCGGGATGCTGTCCGCCCACAGCACATCGCCAAACCCGGGATAATCCTTGGCCGGCGAAAACAGCATGCGCTGGGTTTGCAGCATCGCGACAGCCGTCGGCTCGGGGATCGCGAGTTGCCCCTTGATGGTCTTGTTCACCGGACCGAGATCGCGCGGCGCCGTGAGATCGTAGGTCACCTTTTGGGCCGGAGCGCCGCCGCCCGTCATCTTCTCGAGACCCGAGACGATCCCGTCCAATTTGCCGGTGTTGCGCGCGAGGCCGTCCGAAAAGGTCTTGAGGTTGGCAATCGTGTCCTTGAGCGGGCCGGCATTCTCGGCGAGCACCGCATCGACGCGGCGAAGGGCATCGCGCGCCGCCTGCGTCATGCTCTGGCCAGCGCCGGGCTCCGCCATCAACGTCGACCCAGGAGCCGCCGCCGTCAGCGATCCCGCCTCCAACGCAACGACCGGAACGCCTGTCAGGCCCTGGAATTCAAGTCCCACCTTGGTGTCGGTTCGCACAGGAGTACTCGACGCGACCGAGATGGTGGCATTGACACGCCGCGGATTATCCGGCGCCAGACCGAGTTCGGTGACTTCGCCAACCCGGATTCCGTTGAACAGCACGGCGGCACCGACCAGCAGACCAGGAACGGATCCTTCAAACTGCACATGATAGGTCGTCCGTGGTCCAAGGCCTCCCGTGTTGTTGAGCCAGTACACGAAACCAAAGATCGCAACGATCGCGGCCAGCACGAACCCGCCGATCACAGCGAATGGCGCACGCGTTTCCATGTTCAATTCACCTTCGGTTGCAGCATCTGGGACCGCTTGCCGTGGAAATAGGCCTTGACCCAAGGATGCTCGGACCGGAGCAGATCGGGCATCGGACCGATCGCAACGATCTTGCCGTCAGCCAAGGCTGCCACGCGGTCACAAACGGTATTCAGACTGGCCAAATCGTGCGTCACCATGAACACCGTCAAGCCCAGCGTCTGCTGCAGCGTCTTGATCAGCGCATCGAAATCGCCGGCGGAAATCGGATCGAGCCCGGAGGTCGGCTCGTCGAGAAACACGATCGCCGGATCGAGTGCGAGGGCTCGGGCCAGCGCGGCGCGCTTGGTCATGCCGCCGGAGAGTTCGGCCGGAAATTTGTCCCCATCCTCGGCGCGCAGCCCGACCATTTCGAGCTTGGCGATCGCAATCTCATCCATGAGGCTCGGCGACATCTGCAGGTTTTCGCGCAGTGGAAATTGAACGTTCTGCTTCACCGTCAGCGACGAAAACAGAGCGCCCTGCTGGAACAGGATGCCCCAACGCGTCGCCACGTCCTGCGTGGCGCGTTCGTCCGCGCGACCGAGCGGGATTCCCATCACCTCGATGGTCCCGCTGCGGCGAGGGATGAGTCCGATGATCGTCCGCATCAGAACCGATTTGCCGCCGCCCGACGCCCCGACCAGCCCGAGAATTTCGCCCCGGCGGACCTCGAGGGATAATTGATTGAGAACGATCTGCCGGCCAAATCCGACGACAAGATCAGTAACGCGGATTGCGCTCGAGACGCCGCGATCATCCATTGCTACATTCCAATGGACGCAAAGAAGATGGCGAAGAGGCCGTCGAGCACGATCACCAGGAAGATGGACTTCACGACCGACGTCGTGGTCTGCTGTCCCAGCGACTCGGCGCTGCCCTTGACCCGCAAGCCCTCGCTGCAGGCAACGATGCCGATCACCAGCGCCATGAAGGGCGCCTTCAACATGCCCACTTCAAAATGCGTGACCGAAATTGCCTCATGTAAGCGCGCGATGAAGATCGGCGGTCCCATGCCGCCATAGAGCTGAGCAACCAGTCCTCCGCCATAGAGCGCTGCCATCGACCCGATGAAGGCGAGAATGGGCAAGGTCAGAATCAGCGCCACGATACGCGGCAGGATCAGCACCTCTACCGGATCGAGCCCCATCGTCACCAGTGCATCGATCTCCTCGCGCATCTTCATCGATCCGATTTCGGCGGTGTATGCGCTTCCCGACCGGCCAGCCACCATGATCGCAACGATCAGGACGCCAAGCTCACGAAGAACCAGAATTCCGACCATGTCGACCACGTAGGATTCGGCACCGAACCGTCTGAAGTGGAAGATGCCCTGCTGAGCAATGATCGCGCCGATCAGGAATGTGATCAGCACCACGATCGGAATGGCCTGCCATCCGATCCGGTACATCTGATAGACGAGCGACGTGACGCGCAGCGACCGTGGGCGGCGCAACGTTCGCACCAACGCAAACGACAACGCCGCCAGCATGTCCAGGAAAATGGTGACGTCCTTCGCCGCTCCCATCGTCGAGCGGCCGAGATCGGTAAGCCTTGCCACGATCGGATTGGGCCGGGGCGCCGGCGCGATCTCTCGCCGATTGACCTGTCGAACTTCGTCTACGAGGCCGCTATAGCTCGCGGCGACACCCGTCATCTCGACCCGGCGGCCACCAACGCCCGCTCTGCGACTGAGCTTCTCAATCAGCCAGGCGCCGACGGTATCGATCTCGCTGACTGATCCGAGGTCGAGCCTCACGATGCCGGCATGGCCGAGCTTCGCGCAAGCAGAACCGGTCAGGCTTTCAAGCTGGGTCACATTGCGAGACACCCAGGACCCACTGGCACGGAGCTCGAGTACCTCTTCCGTCGCCTCGGCGATCAATCCTGGACGAGAATCCAACTGAATGTCTCCTTGCTCCGCGCTGCCCGGGGGCATCACCCGTTCCTAGATCCCATCGATCTACCCGGCTTGATATGCATCAAGCACGCAGCTCGCGACCTGTTGACCGAAATCAAGCTCCGCCGCGCAGCCGATTCTACAATGAATCCATGATGAGACCAAATATGGCGATTGACCCTGCTCTTCTCAGGAAAGAGCTCGATGCTCTGACGCGCGAGCTTAGTCAGTTGTTGGGAGATCGCAGCAGACGTCAGAATGGCCTCGACAGCTCGCCGATCCTGGAGCCGGTCGCCGCGGCCATCAGCGCTCTGGGCGCTGGTCTGAGCAACACAGACGTTGAACTCGAACGATTGGTCCGGAAGCGTCCGATCACGGCAACACTTGCCGCATTTTCGGTCGGCATGGTCGTCGGCTTCATACTGCGGAGAAGCTAAGTGGATACGGACAACGTCGCTAAGCATTTGCGCGTCCTCTTGCGGACCGACCGCGCCATCGCCGAGATCAGGCTTCGGCATCTGCTCGCCGGACTAGGTTTGCGCGCTTTCGCCGCACTGATTGCCGTCTTTGGCCTTCTGATGCTCGAACTGGCTGCCTATCTTGCACTGGTTCAGGTGACATCAGCGGTTCTGGCGGCCGCTGCGCTCGGCTTCGGCAATTTCGTCATTGCCGCCGTTTTGCTGACTGTTGCCTCCGGCGCCCCCTCGGGTCGCGAATTGGAGCTCGCCAACGAAATCCACTCCGCGTCCATGGACGCTCTCCAGCTGGAGGCGCGCTCCCTGCAAACGCAGATCTCGAGCGTGGTCAACCATCCGCTCAACAGCCTCATTCCTCTCCTCATCGTCCCGCTGGCAACGATGATCCTCAAATCGCTTCGTTCGCACGCCTCGTCCATGAGCGATCCGGCGAGTCCACCATCCGATGGCCCGCCCGCGACTTGACCGCTTTGCCGCCTCGGCTGAACGAGTCGCCTAAAGTCTCAGCTTCACGTTGCAGAGATCGCGCTCGGTCGGATCGGTCTTGACCTCGAAGCCGAGATTTCTGCACATTTCCAGCATGACGATGTTCTCCTGCAGCACATCGCCGGAGATCATTTTGAGGCCCTCCGCCTTGGCATATTCGATGATCAGTTGCATCAAGGCCCAGCCAAGTCCCCTCCCTTTCAGATCCGATCGCAACAAAATGGCGTACTCTCCGCTCTCATAGATCGAGTCGGAGTGAATCCTGACGACGCCGACCAGCTCATTTGTCGCTTCGTCGAGCGCGACAAAGGCCATTGCGCGCGCATAATCGAGCTGGGTGAGGCGCGCGATGAACTCGTGAGTGAACTCTTTCATCGGGGCAAAGAACCGCAAGCGCAGGTCCTCGGGCGTGACATGCTTGAGGAGCTCATGGATGATCGGTTCGTCCTCGGGCCGGATCGGCCGTGCAAAGATGCGCCAGCCATCCTTGACCTGGAGATGCCGCTCCCATTGGGACGGATAGGGCCGGACAGCAAAATTGGCCGGACCCGCTCCTTTGAATTTCCGTGGAACCCTGCCGACTGCGACACGCGCATCGACCGCCATGACGCCGCTCTCGTCAGCCAATAACGGATTGATGTCGAGTTCGCGAATCTCAGGCACGTCGGCTGCGAGTTGCGCTAGCTTGACCAGGACCATCGCAACCGCGTCTGGCTTGACCGCCGGCACGTCCCGATAGGCCCGCAGCAATCGGGAGACCCGCGTGCGCTCGATCAAGTTGCGCGCGAGATGCAGGTCGAGCGGAGGCAAGCCAAGTGCCTTGTCGTTGATGACCTCGACGGCGGTGCCGCCGCGGCCAAACACGATGACCGTCCCAAAGGTCGGGTCATCGGCAATGCCCATGATCAGTTCCCGTGCCTTGGCGCGCACGACCATGGCCTGTACGATCACACCCGAAATCCGAGCGTCGGGCCGGACCGCCTTGGCGCGCGCCATGATCTCGTGGGCTGCCTTGCGGACAGCTTCTGCGGTGGTCAGATTGAGAACGACACCGCCGACGTCCGACTTGTGAACGATGTCGCGTGACAGGATCTTGAGCACGACGGTCGCGCCCTGAGCAAAGAGCTGGTTTGCATAGGCAACCGCCTCGTCAACCGAACTCGCGGCGAAGGTCGGAACCATCGCAATATCGTAGGCTTCCAGCAGTCGGCTGATCTCGACCGGGTCGAGCCAGGTTCGTCCGTCGGCGAGCGCTGAGGTCACGATGTTACGAGCGGCCTCGACGTCGGGCGCAAATGAGCTCGGCATCGCCGGCGGCACTGCCGCGAGCGACTCGACGACCTCCCGGTGGCGGACCAGATGCATGAAGCCGCGAACGGCGTCATCTTCGGTGGGATAATTCGGAATGCCCGCGCCGCTCAAGGATTCGATGACCTGCTGCTCAGCGCCGACCCATGCCGCGAGCACCGGCTTGGCCCAACGCCGGTGCTGTTTGCGATAAGCGCTGACAAACTCGGTGACGGCCGAGGCAATCTCACTTGCGGACGCAATCGCAGTCTGCACATTCATCACGAGAATGGCGTCGTTCGCCTGGTCTGCCAGAAGCGCCTCGAGCACGGTCGTATAGCGGGCTGCATCGGCATCGCCGACGATATCGACAGGATTGGACCCCGACCAGGTTGGCGGCAGTACCGCGTCGAGCCGGTCGTGAACGGACGGTGACAGCAGCGCTGGGATACCCCCGAGTTCGACCAGCCTATCGATTGCGAGCACACCGATTCCGCCGCCATTCGTGAGAATCGCGAGACTCTTGCCAGTGGGCGACTCCACGCGCCCCAATGTCTCGGCGCAGTCGAACAGCTCGCGCAGATCGGAGACGCGCAGAACGCCGGCACGACGAAACGCCGCTTCATAGACCGCATCGGCTCCCGCGAGCGCGCCCGTGTGAGTTGCAGCGGCCTTGGCCCCCACAGCGCCACGGCCCGACTTCACCACGACGACCGGCTTGACCCTGGCCGCGGCTCGCGCCGCCGACATGAATTTACGCGCATCCTTGACGGCTTCGATGTAGAGAAGGATCGCGCGAGTGCCGCCATCCAGGGCAAAGTGATCCAGGAGGTCCGCCAGATCGACATCCAACTGATCGCCGATCGAGACGATGCCGGAAAAACCGACGCCGCGCTGAGCTGCCCAGTCGACCATTCCGGCAGCGATCGCGCCGGACTGCGAAATCAAGGCAAGGTTGCCTGCAACGGGCATGTGAGCGGAGAAACTGGCGTTGAGCTTGATGGTCGGCATCATGATGCCAAGGCAATTTGGCCCGACCAGACGCATGCCGTGTTTCTGCGCCGCTCGCTCGGCCTGATCGGCCACAGAGCCATCTCCATGCCCAAGCCCGGATGTGATGATGAGCGCCCCGGCGGTGCCCAGGGCGCCCGCACGCTCGATCAGATCCGGAATCGAGGCCGGCGGTGTCGTGATGACAATGATTTCCGGTACGAACGACAAGTCAGCGAGGCTTGCCACGGCGGCGACCCCGGCGATCTCCTTGTGTCGTGAATTGACCAGCCCAAGCTTTCCCTCGAAGCGCGCCTTGACGATATTGTCGAGAATGGCTCGTCCCACCGAGTTCTGCCGCGGACTGCCTCCGACCAAGGCGATCGAGCGAGGCAAAAGCAGGTTCCGCAAACGGTACGTCGACATGTCGCTATCCATCAGCCCGCGGACGGCGGCCAATTCCCGCACAGGCATCTTAGTTTCAATCCGCCGCGGGTCCAGCGCGACTTATCATCTCAAGCAGACACAGCGGTGACACGGCTCCGTTCCAGGAGCATGCCCTCGCCCGCCGCCTTCACGTCTGATAGTCTGCGGACGTCGCTGAGCACCTTGAGGAACATCAAACCGGTGCGCCCCGGGTTGGCTTATGCGATCGGCCACAAGTCTCCAGGAGAGCCTCGATGCACGCGATGGTGTTGCAAAAACCGGGGGGACCTCTTCGACTTGAGACGCTTGCCGATCCTGAGCCGCGTCCTGGTGAGATTCGGGTCCGGGTCAGCGCGTGCGGTGTCTGCCGCACCGATCTGCATCTTCTCGATGGCGAACTGCCCGACATCGTCTATCCGATCATTCCGGGTCACGAGATCGTCGGCCACATCGACCGTATCGGAGCAGGCGTCACGACGCATCGGCTTGGGACACGGGTCGGAATTCCCTGGCTGGGCCACACCTGTGGACTCTGCCCCTTCTGCGCGCGTGGAATGGAGAATCTCTGCGACGCGCCCGGATTGACCGGCTACACGCGCCATGGCGGATACGCCACGCACGCCGTTGCCGATGCGAGTTATGCGTTCCCGCTAGAAGGTCTGGGCGACGACGTCGCCGCTGCACCCTTGCTGTGCGCCGGCCTGATCGGCTGGCGATCGCTGGTCATGGCCGGCGACGCAGAGCACTTGGGCATCTTCGGTTTCGGAGCCGCAGGTCATATCGTCGTCCAAGTCGCCCGCTGGCAGGGGCGCAAGGTCTATGCGTTCACCCGACGAGACGATCGGACCGCGCAGGATCTCGCGCTCCAACTCGGTGCGACATGGGCGGGTCCGTCCGACGCGCGTCCTGATGTTCCACTGGACGCGGCCATTATTTATGCGCCTGCCGGTGAGCTTGTCCCCGCCGCATTGAAAGCGGTGCGGAAGGGTGGTCGGGTCGTGTGCGCGGGCATCCACATGAGCGAGATTCCGAGCTTCCCCTACTCGCTTCTCTGGGGCGAACGTCACGTGATGTCTGTTGCCAACCTGACTCGACAGGATGGTCTGGATTTCCTGCGTGTCGCTCGTGAGGCGCAGATCCGCACTCACACGACGCCGTATCCACTGACCGATGCGAATGATGTTCTGAACCGCTTGAGGCACGGCGACGTTCTCGGGGCCGCCGTTCTCGTTCCGGACTTCGGATTCTGATGCAAGAGCTGCGGCCATGACCTCATCGTCCGATCAGGATCTCGTCTTCGCCTTCCTGGGCGACACCGATCGCCATGCGGACGTCCGCAGGATCGACACCCACGCAGCTTCGGTTTTCCTGTTCGGCAAACGCGCCTTCAAGATCAAGCGGGCGATCCGGCTGCCGTTTCTCGACTATTCGACGCTCGCGCTCCGGCACGCCGCCTGCACGAAGGAGTTGGAGATCAACCGCCCGTTCGCACCCGACATCTACCTGCGCGTGGTCCCGATCACCCGTGCGGCGGACGGATCGCTCGATATCGATGGATCCGGTGCCCCTATCGAATATGCCGTCGAGATGCGTCGCTTCGACGATAACAATACGCTCGATCACCTCGCACGCCGAGGCGAGCTGACCGCTAGATTGGCCGACGATCTGGCTGAGACGGTCGCAGCCTCGCATCGAGTCGCAGCAGAAGTCCCGCCTGACTCGTGGATCAGGAGTATCCCGCGTTGGATCGACGCTTTCCTTGAGAGCTTCGAATCCAACCCGCGGATGGCGCGGATCGAAATCGAGGAGCTCCGCGAACTCTGCCATGCGGCGCTGTCCCGGCTCACGCCAATTCTGGAGCATCGCGTCGAAAAGGGTTATGTCCGGCGCTGTCATGGTGACCTTCATCTGGCAAATATCGTGGTGATCGACCAAAGACCGGTGCTGTTCGACGCCATCGAGTTCGATGATAGCATCGCTACGATCGACATTCTCTACGACCTCGCGTTTCCGCTGATGGATATGCTGTACTTCGATCTGCCGGTTGCGGCCAATCATCTCCTGAATCGTTATCTGTCGATAGCCGCCTCGGACCAGATCGATGGCTTGATACTGTTACCTCTGTTCATGACGATTCGCGCCGCCATCCGCGCACAGGTCTTCCTGGCAAAGCTCGATCGTGGCGACACCGATCATACCGATCCCGACGGCTCCGCAACGTTCGAGACTGCCACGCGTTATTTCCAGCTTGCGCGGCAGCTTATTCGGCCATCGGCTCCGATGCTGATTGCCGTCGGCGGGCTCTCAGGAACCGGCAAATCGGCCCTGGCAAGAGCGCTGGCACCTATCCTGAAGCCGCGACCGGGAGCGATCGTTGTCCGCAGCGACGTGCTGCGCAAACATTTATTTGGCGTCGCCGAAACCGAGCGACTGCCCCAAAAGGCCTATTCGCCCGACGCGAGCTTACGAGTCTATCATGAACTGACGAAAACAGCAGCTCGTGTGCTGGCGCAGGGTTTCGCGGTCGTGGTCGACGCTGTGTTTGCAAAACACGATGAGCGAGAGGAGATCCGGACACTGGCGACCCGGCAGAACGTGCCCTTCGCCGGCCTCTTTCTCGTTGCCGACCTCCGCATCCGACAAGAGCGGATAGAGGGACGAGTCAACGACGCTTCCGATGCAACCAGCGCGATTGCGCAGGATCAGGAACGCTATGACATCGGAATGCTGGATTGGCTCCGCGTGGACGCGTCCGGAACGCCAGAATCCACGCTGGACAAAAGCCTGTCAGTGTTGCGGATCGGCAGGTCAGACTGAGGCTTCTGGACTCATGGCCAAACCCGTGGCGAACTGTGCCGAAGGACGACCTCACGTGTGCACATACTCGCCTGGCGCGTCCCCAAGCTCATGTCCGTCATCCGTTCCAAGTCGCGGCGGAATAGTCAGCGCTTCCGAATGTTGAGCAAGCCAGCTGATCCATGTCGGCCACCAGGATCCCTCTATGTGCGGGGATGTGCTCTGCCATTCGTCGGGCCCGAGATAGGGCTCATCGGCCGCCTTGGTGCGTACCTGATGCGAATGTCCCTGCTCATCGGGCGGCGCGACGATGCCTGCATTGTGACCGCCACTTGCCAGGACGAACGTGACGTTGGCATCCACCTCGTAATGGATCTTGTACGTCGATTTCCACGGCGCGACGTGGTCGCGCAGCGTTCCGACGACGAACATCGGCGTGTGGATGTCGGAGAGAGACACCGGCTTCCCCTGAACGCGATACCGTCCCTCGGCCAGATCGTTGTTCAGAAACAGCTTGCGCAGGTATTCAGAGTGCATCCGATACGGAAGCCGTGTCGCGTCGGCATTCCATGCCATCAGATCGCTCGGATGAGCCCGCTCGCCGAGCAGATAGTCGCGCGAAACGCGTGACCAGATCAGATCGTTGGATCGCAGCAACTGGAACGCTCCAGCCATCTGCGTCGTATCGAGATAGCCGCGCTCCCACATCATGTCTTCAAGGAAGGCGACCTGACTTTCGTTGATGAAGAGAGTGAGCTCTCCCGCTTCGGTGAAATCGGTCTGTGCGGCAAACAACGTGATCGTCTTCAAACGGGTATCACCCTCGCGCGCCATCGCAGCCGCAGTGATCGAGAGCAGCGTGCCTCCGAGGCAGTAGCCGGCCGCATGAACCGGCGCATTCGGAACGATTTTCCCGATTTCGTCCAAGGCCGCCATGACACCGGTCGAGCGATAGTCGTCGAAGGCTATATCGCGATCTCTGGCGCCCGGATTGCGCCAGGAGATCATGAACACCGTGAAGCCCTGGTCCGTCAGATACCTGACCAACGAGTTGTAGTGCGACAGGTCGAGAATGTAGTATTTCATGATCCAGGCCGGCACGATCAGGATCGGCTCGGGACGCACCTGCCGGGTCGTCGGCGCGTATTGTATCAGCTCGATCAACCGATTGCGGAGCACGATCTTGCCGGGCGCCGTCGCAACCGTCTGACCGGGCAAGAACTCGGCTTTTTCCGACGTTCTTCCCGGCTGCAAGACCTGCATGAGATCGGCGAGCCAATTCTGCCAGCCGAAGACGAGGTTTTCGCCGCCGGTCTGGAAAGTTTTTTCCACGACCTCGGGGTTCGTCACTGCAAAGTTGGACGGGGCGAACATGTCGAGCAGCTGACGGACCGAGAAGTCGACCACGGCTTCGTTGGCCGGATTGACACCGCGAATGTTCGTCGTGGCCTTGTGCCACCAATCTTCGCCGAGCAGGAAGGCCTGGGCAAACAGGTTGAACGGCTGCATACCCCATTGCGGCTTGGAAAATCGGTGATCATTGGCCTGCGGCTTGATCAGGTCCCAGGGACCACGGTTGGGATCGGCGAAATGGAGCGACCGTTCGGCGAGTTGCGTTACGCCATCCCACGCGCGACGCACATTGTCGAGCTGCCGCTGGGGGGCGGCCGCCAGATGGCACGCCCAGTCCAGGTAAGCCATCGACAACGCTGCCGGGGAGATTCCGCCGGTCACGCGGGCAAGAACCGCGCTGAAGGCCTTGTCGAGTTCGTGATCCTCGCGCCCAAACTCTCCGCCGACATCGTCCTGAGCGAGCAGCCTGACATCAGTCACGCCGAGGTGACCGCCGGCTGCCGGAGATATTTCGACGATGCTCGTCTGCCCGCGCTGATTCTGTTCTTCGCGATCCGAACGAGATACACTCGTACTCTTCAATTCTGCCACCGTTGCCCCATGAGATTTACACTGGCATCGATCAGGCGCTGTCCGTGCCTGAAAAGGCGGTCGCAATCCCTCCTGATGAAGTCAAGCTGATGCTGTCCACATTCCTGGACCATTGTCTGTATGCCCTTGACGGAATGCACGCCGGCCAGTTTCGATACGAACTCGGCGAGCAGATGTGTTTCCGTCCGCGTACGATCCAGCAGCTCGTTGCTGGCGAACAGCATCTCCTCAAGGACAATCTGCTGGGACCCGATCAGCAGCTCGAGTGCGTGCTTGTTGGACAGCGCGACACGTTCGGTGAGCTGGGCCGTTTCCTCGGCCACGGCATTGGCGCTGGCGAGCTCGGACATGGCACCGCTCCTCTTGCTGGATGGTGATGTCTGTTAGCCCGCGGGCGGTGCCTCGTCCTTGAGCTGCATCAAGAACCGGCAAGCTGCTCTTTGACCTGGGTCAATTCAGGACGTGACCGGTGGACTACCGTTGTCTGACCCACGGCACTGGAGTTCCCCATGCGCGCCCATCAGATCATGACCCGTCCTGTCATCACCGTCACGCCGGATACCTCGATTGTGGATGCGGCCAACATCATGCTTCAGCGCCATGTCAGCGGCCTTCCGGTGGTCGATGCAAGCGGCAAGCTGGTGGGCGTCGTCTCGGAGGGAGACTTCATCCGTCGGACCGAAATCGGTACCGGACGTAAGCGCGGCCGCTGGCTTCGCTTCATCCTGGGTCCCGGGAAGTCGGCCGCCGATTTCGTCCATGAGCACGGCCGCAAAGTCTCGGAGGTCATGACGAGGTCTCCCCTGACCATCACGGAGGACGCCGCGCTGGCTGAAATCGTGGAGATCATGGAAAAGAATCACGTGAAGCGATTGCCGGTGGTCAAGGGCGACCAGGTGGTCGGGATCGTCTCACGGGCTAACCTGCTGCAGGCCGTCGCCTCGCTGGGCCGGCAGGTTCCCGATCCGACCGCCGACGACGATCACATCCGCGACCGCGTGATCGACATGATGGAGAAGAACGATTGGTGTCCGTTCGGCTTGTCGGTCATCGTCAAGGACGGGATCGTTCATCTGAGCGGCGTCATCACCGAGGAACGCTCTCGGCAGGCGGCCGTCGTCGCAGCTGAAAATATCGCTGGGGTCCGCAAGGTTCACGACCATCTGTGCTGGGTCGACACGATGTCCGGCATGTACCTGAATTCGCCGGAAGACGAGGACATGGCGAAGGCGAGCTGAGGATCAAACGTCGGCCGCATGAACCAGTCGGTCGATCGCCGGCGTTGGCCAGCTATTTGTCAGTCGGCTGACCTTGGATAGCCGGGGCGTCCGGACCGAAGGCGCCCCGATCGCGAAGCGCTTCGATCTCCTGCTCGGAGTATCCCAGCCTGTCACGTAGAACAGTAGCCGTGTGCTCGCCGAGCCGCGGCGCCGCTCGGGGCGTGACGGCGGGCGTCATCTGCATGCTGATCGCTGGCTCGATATTGGGTACGGCACCTGCCGTCATGTGTGGGATGCGACAGATCCGGTTGCGCTCTCGCACCTCTGGCGCGCCGAAGGCCTGTGCCACCGTTCGGACGCGGCCGACGGGGACCCCGGCATCGTTCATCCGCGAGATCCACACCTCCATCTGCTTGGCCGCAAAGATGTCGGCGAGGATACCACGCAGTTGGGCGCGGTTGCTCCAGCGTGCTTTCCTCGTCGCGAAGCGCGGATCGCTCAGCAGATCCGGGCGCTCGAGCACCTCGGCGACCAGCCGATGGTAGAGCCGATCGTTGGCGCAGGCCACATAGAGCGGACCATCCGACGCTTCGAACACACCGACCGTCGGCGAATCGTTCGGCGAGTTTCCAGTGCGCGTGGGATTCACGCCGCTCATCAGATAAGCCATTCCAGAAAAGCCTGTCAGCGCCAGAGCCGTGTCGAACAAGGCCACCTCGACGTGCTGCCCCCGGCCGAGCCGTTGTCGTGCCGCAAGCGCCAGCAGGATGGCATTGCAGGCCGACATGCCGGTAGCGAAGTCGACGATGGGGGGACCTGTCCGCACTGGTGGACCATCGGGAAAACCGTTGAGCGACATGAAACCGCTTTCGGCCTGGGTGATCGGATCGAAACCCGATCGCCACGCAAACGGACCGGTGCGTCCATAGGCCGAGATCGAGCAATAGATCAGGCTCGGATTGGCGCTCGACACCGTCGGATAGTCCAGACCATGCTTCTCCATGACATGCGACGAAAAATTCTCCACGACGACATCGGCCTTGGCGATGAGCGCGCGCGCAATATTTCTCGCTTCCGGAGTCGTGAGGTCCAGCACCATCCCTTGCTTGTTGCGGTTGAGGCTGAGAAAAGCTGCGCTTTCGCCACCGAGCTCGGCATGCTCGTAGGCCCGCGTGTCATCTCCCTTGATCGGCTGCTCGATCTTGATCACCTCGGCACCGAAGTCCGCCAAGGTTTGCGTACACGCCGGCCCGGCCACCACGCGCGTGAAATCGATCACGAGCAGGCCAGCCAAAGCTGCCGGCGCATCAGCCGGGCGCGGGTTGCGGTCCTGTAGCGCGACCTGAATGGGCATTGAGGTTCCCTTCCCTTGTCGATCGTCTCAAGCGATCGTTGGCCGGCGGATGGACGCGGTTGCGCGAGCCTCCCCCGGAGCACGGTGACTTGAATCATCGCATAACAATAGCCCGGCCGACAATTCGGCTCACCTCGCCTTTCCTGCTGCAACGCAACCGGTCATGAATCGGGACGGATCATCTTCCGCCAGTACAGCGAATGGTCCCAAGCCCAGGGCCGCGGAGGTTGGAACAAGGCGTAACCGCAGCGGATGAAGTTGTTCGCGGAGACTATGTTGTCCGTCGTATCCGACACGATGCAATACAGTCCGGAACGCCGCCCGTATCGTTCGATCGCCCGCATCATGCGGCGTTGAAGGCCCTGCCCGCTGCGTTCGCCAATCACGCCGACCCTCGCGAGATAGCCGATCCCCTCGCCGAGGATGGACGGAACGAGGCCAGCGAAGGCGGTCGGACGTCCCTGCTCCGTCGTGATCCACCAATGGCCAATTTCGAAATCCGGCACGGGAGCCCGATCGAGGAACGTCCTTGCATGAAGATCCTTCAGGGTCTCCGCGACGTCTGGCTCGGAGGCATCGACCTCGCGGATGCGGAAGCGGCGCTGCCGCCGCGGAACATGGCTCGGCATGACCTCATTTTCCGAGCACGACTTTGATGCCGAGCCAGATCGCGCCGACGAGGCCGGTCGCGATGACGGTGATGACGGCCTTGAACGTGTAGCTCTGCGCCTGCTCCACGCTCTTGCGCCAGCGCCGCAGGTGCTGGAAGTCGGCCCGCAATTCCTTGCGGTCCTCTTCCTCGATGCCGAACGAGGTGAGAATGGTGACGATCGCCCGCATCACGACGGCGTCCATCTCTTCCCGCTGCAGGTTGCTCTGCGTGCCCAGGGTCTCGGCTACGACCGCTCTGATCTCGTCATGCGTCATGCTCATCGTCGGATGATCCTCGCTACGTTTTCGAAGCCGCGCTTGGCGAAGTAGAATGAGATGACGAGATTGGCCGTCGTCGAGGCGAAGCCCGCCAGCGGATCCGTCGAGCCGAGCCCGAGAACCTTGTCCCACACAAGCAGCTTGCCCGAGCCGCGGCCGCCGAACGCGCCCTTGTAGCGCGCCGGCCGGAGCAATGGCTCGAACACTTTTGCGGTGGGGATCTTGAGGGTGGACAATGACGGCCCTCTCTCGAGGCAATCGCTCGGCTCAAAGGTTCGGCGCAAATGGATCTTCGTCAATCAGGACGAATCCAAGCCGGCAATCCTCCAACGAATATCTCGCAGAGAGCCGACCGCGAGCCGTCGCTTGAAAGCACGACCACCCTCAGGCTCTCCCTCGTCAGCCCTCCTGCTCATCATCCGAGTCGTCCGGATGTACGATCACGCGCTCGATGCGATGGATCAGCTCCAGCGCACCGTCCTCACCATTCTGCACAGCCTGGGGCGCTTTGCCCCAGCCGCGATCGAGGATGGCGTTGGCGGCCGAGACGCGCGCGGCATGGGTTGCCTTGGGTGATCGCATCACGCCGACCAGCGTGTTGATCGCAGTCTTGGTGTGGCTGCGCGCCATCGAGCGGATTTCGGTGATCGTCTTCGACATGGTCGCTTCCCGGGTCTTGCAGTGTCGATGCGGAACGTGGTCGCGACGACGCGTCGCGACGGCAATCGCGACGAGGCCGACAGCGGCGAACGAGATCAGTGTGACGGTCATCGTCCGCTTCGGATCGTTGAGAGAAAAGCGCGGCGGATCGCGGCCAACGCGATCGCTTCGGGCGCGAACCCTATCCCTCGCGAGAGGGACCGCTGCGGGCGCGGCGGCGATCGCCATGCCCGCGGCCGCCCCGTTCGCGCGGACGGTCATTATCCGGATGATGGGGCGTGCAGGCGCTGCGGGCGAACAAAGGTCCGCGGTTGTTGGCACGGGCCGTGGCGGCAGCGATTTTGGAAATTTCGATGCTGGCATTCTGCCGGTGATTTGCCCGACGTGTCAAATTTGATGGAATTGCGGCGACCGGACTTCCAGTTTCGATAACCGGCTTCGCGAATTCCTCTCGCCGTAAAACAAAAAGCCCGCAGCCAATTTTCGGCGCGGGCTCTATGATTACTGCGACGATGACAAAATGCGCCTGATTTGCCCGACGTGTCAAGCGCGCAAACGCGCGGCCATCGTCAGTTCATCTCGCAGCCCGTCGGGCTGAGCCGGAAGGAGGTTCATGATGTATGTCGTCGCAGTCATTCTAGCCGTCTTGTCCGCGCTGTTCTATGCGGCCGGCCAGCATCAGCTCGGATCTGTCGGCGCCGATGTCTGCCAGGTCGGCAGCCTGTTCTGCGACAAGCCGTACTACATGATGACGAGTGCGGTGCTCGCGGGCCTCTGGGGCAAGTTCGTCAGCATACGTTAGCCGGCAACGTCGATTAGTTCTTGATTGCGTAAAGCGGCGTTCGGACCGTCAGCTGATAGACCGGCTTCGGCGCCCACGCGATCTGCGCCGTGATGCCGAACAGCCGGTTGTCATCGTCATCCATACGATCGAGATCGAGCCTGACCAGCGGCTGGGTATAGGACGCGATCGGCGCGACCGCGAGCAGCTGCGCGCCGCCGAACGATTGCAGTCCGACGCGCGCCGAGGCCTTCCAATTGTTGTCCCATTGATAGAAGCCACCGACATACCCAACGGTGGTGTCGCCGACCCGCGCCAGAACCGTTTCGATCTCGGTATGCGTATATTGGACGCCCGCCAGCCAGCCGCGCATCTCGTCGGGATCGAGTGCGTATTTGGCTTCGACGACCGTAGCGAACGACGTGGTCGCCAGCGGCGAGTCCGGCACCGAACGCGTGAGCGTCGACTGCAGCGTGACGGTCGGGATCGCGCCGCCGTTCTGCTGATAGACATCGGCCTGAAAGCCGAGGAACCAGCTGGTCACCGCGACGTCGGACCAGGCGGACCGGCCGTTGTAAGAGGCGCTGCCGGTGAAGCCCCCATAGAGCGACAGCGCCTCGCCGATATCCACCGTGAGCGGAACGTCGGCGCCGACACCCTGGTTGGTGGGAGCCGAGAGCTGCGGGCGCCCCGGCAAGGTCGGGCGGTCGAGCAGCCGTCGGACGGTCGCGAGCTGCGACAGCGTTCCGAACAGGGAGGTGTCGCCGAGCCCTGTCGCTAGCGACCCGCCAGGCACATAAGAATAGTTCGTGCGGAAATCGATGTAGACATTGGCGAGGCCGGATGGCGACGCGCCGTCACCCTCGTCCGCCTTGTCCTTTGCCACTGCGCTGTCGCCGACGAGCAACGCCGTGCCGACCATGACAGCGTAAACCCACCGCAACGCGCCCTCACCCCGCAACGAGTCCTCGTGCGCCATTCTGACGTCCCCCAGCACCCGAAGCTACTCCGGCGCGGCGCGCGCCTTCAAGTCTGGACCACCAGTCAGGATCGGAAGATCAGGGGACGATCGCGGCCTATCCCGGCGGCGGGCCCGACGGACCCGCTCCGCGCGCAGCCATGACCTGACGCAGCACGCGCGACAGCTCGTCCACCGAGTAGGGCTTGTGGATGAGGCTGAAGCCGTGTCGGTCGCCATCGGCCAGCACGTCGCTGTAGCCGCTGTTGAGCACGATCGGGATCGTCGGCAGCCGCCGCCGGATTTCCTGGCCGAGCGTCACGCCGTCCATTCCCGGCATGACGACATCGCTGAGCACGAGGTCGAAGCCGTCGGGATTGTCCTCGATCAGGCGCAACGCGTCGAGGCCGCTGCGCGCCAGCACGGTGCGATAGCCGAGGTCCTCGAGGAGTTGCGTCGAGAACTCGCCGATCTCGGGGTTGTCCTCGACGACGAGCACGTTCCAGCGGGCGGCGGGCATCTCGGGTCCGTCGTCGCTGCGCTCGCGCCGTCCGAGCGGCTTGGACGTGAGCGGCAGCAGCAGCGTCAGTGTGGTCCCCTTGCCGAGCTCGCTCTCCGCCAGCACGCGGCCGCCTGATTGATGGACGAAGCCGTAGACCTGGGACAGGCCCAGCCCGGTGCCGCGCCCGACGCCTTTGGTCGTGAAGAACGGCTCGAAGATCCGGTCGATCTGATCGGCCGCGATGCCGCATCCGGTGTCGCTGACCGCGATCGACACGAACGGCTGCGCACCGCCTGCAGTCTGCTGTTGAACGCGATCGCCGCGGATGGTCAGGACACCCCGGCCGTTCATCGCGTCACGCGCATTGGCGACGAGATTCACCAGGGCCGTCTCGAGCTGATTGACGTCGACATCGACGGGCAGCGGCCGCGAGCGCAGGTCGAGCTCGATCACGGCGGGCGCGCCGAGCACTGTCTGCAGCATGTCCTCGATCTGCTCGATATGCCCGGCGACGTCGAACACCGAGCGCTCCATCGGGGTGCGGCGCGCGAAGGCGAGCAGCTGTCCGGTCAGCTTGGCCGCGCGGTCGGCCGTATCCGAGATCGCATCGACATAGCGGCGCATGCGCTCGGGCGACAGCTGGCGCCGGCGCAGCAGATCGGCCGACGACCGGATCACCGTCAAGAGATTGTTGAAGTCGTGCGCGACGCCGCCGGTGAGCTGGCCGATCGCTTCCATCTTCTGCGCCTGCCGGAACGCCTCCTCGGCCTTGCGCCGCTCGGTCTGCTCGACCGCCTCGGGCACGATGGCGACGACCTGCCCGGTGTCGTCACGCACCGGGCGCATTTGGAAATTGAACCAGCGCCAGCCGCCGACCGGCAGGTCGAGGTGCAGTTCCCGCCGCGCCTCGTCGCCGCGGGCCACGGCGTCGACCAGTGATCTGATCACCCCGGGCATGCCGGGCGTGGACGCAAACCACGGCGTCTCCCAGAACGGCTGGCCGACGACCTCGCGCAATGGCGCAGCGATGGCCTCGAGCGACGTCGCGTTGGCGTCGAGCAACGTGCCGTCCGAAGACAGCAAGGCCTGAAATGTGTAGCTCGCCTCGAAGATGGTGCGAAGCCGCGCCTCCTTGGCCTGCAGCTCTGCGGTGCGCTCCGAGACCTGCGCCTCCAGCCGTTCGTTGAGGTCGCGCAAGGTGGTCTCCGCCGCGCGCCTGACCCGCGCGAGATCGATGTTGACGCGCACCCGCGCCAACAGCTCACGCGCGCTGAACGGCTTGCTGAGATAGTCGCTGGCGCCGGCATCCAGCCCCTCGACCTTCGCCTCCTCGCCGGCACGCGCCGACAGGATGACCACTGGAATGTCGCGCCGCTGTGGGTCGCTGCGCAGCGCCTTCAGAAGACCGAAGCCGTCGAGTCGCGGCATCATCACGTCGGTCAACACCAGATCGGGCCGGCGGCGGCGAACTGTCTCCAGCGCGGCGACGCCGTCAGCAACAGCCTCGACCTCGTAGTCGTCGCCAAGCAGGCGGCACACGTAGTCGCGCATGTCGGAATTGTCGTCGGCAAGCACGACGCGATCGCGCGCCGACAGGGTCAAGGGCTGAAGGCCGAGATCATCGGGCGAGGACGGGTGCGGGCGATCCAGCGGACCGTCGCCGCTCATCCAGCCCAGCGCTTCGTCGATATAGGCTTGCGCACGCCGCGTGGCGACGGCCTCGCTTCGCGCGCTTCCAAGCTGCCCCGCGGGAAGATGCGCAGTGCCGAGAGGAATACGCACGCAGAAGACCGAGCCCCGGCCAAGCTCGCTCTCGACCGTGATTTCGCCGCCATGCAGCTTCACCAGCTCCTGCACCAACGCAAGACCGATGCCGCTGCCTTCGAATGATCGCCCGCGGGCGCCCTCGATGCGGCGGAAGCGCTCGAACAGATGCGGCAGCTCGCCCGGCGGAATGCCGGTGCCGGTGTCGCGAACCCTGAGCTCGGCCTGACGGCGGTCGGACGACAAGCCTATTGAGACCGCGATCTCGCCTTCGAAGGTGAACTTGAACGCATTGGAGACCAGGTTCAGGACGATCTTCTCCCACATGTCGCGATCGACATGAACAGGCTCGGGGAGAGCTTCGGTCTCGATCACGAGTTGCAGGCCGGCGCGGTCGGTCGCCGAGCGGAAGTTCGAGACCAGTTCGGACGTCAGCCCGCCGAGATCGACTGGCTCGAACCTTGCGGTCATGCGGCCAGCCTCGATCCGCGAGAAGTCGAGCAACGTGTTCACGAGCTTCATCAGGCGAAGGCTGTTGCGGTGGATCAGTGTCAGGACCGAGCGGTCCTCGGCGGCGATGGTCCCCTCGTCGCGGGCAAGAAGGTCCTCGAGCGGGCTGAGCATCAGCGTCAGAGGAGTCCGGAATTCGTGGCTGATGTTGGAGAAGAACGTCGTCTTGGCGCGATCGACCTCCGCCAGCGCCTCGGCACGGCGCCGCTCGGTCTGATAGGCGCTGCCGTTGCTGACGGCGGCCGCGATCTGTCCGGCGACGAGATTGAGAAAGCGGGCATAGCTCTCGTCATAAAGCCGGAAGGGGTTGAGCCCCGCGATGACGAAGCCGCCCTGCCCGGTCTCGCCCGAGGACGGAATGGGCAAGACCACGGCGTGTCGCGGCGGCTGCCGCCAGCCGCCGCTTGGAAAGGTGACGCCGAACAATCGCGCAAGATCGCGGACGAGCACGGCGCTCTGCAGCCGCAACGCCTCGGCCAGGGGCCATGAACCCTCCGTCTGTATCCGCAGCGTCGGCTTAACCGCGGGATGATCCCGCGCGATGCCGGTCAAGGCCTCGAGGCGCGCCGTCTCACCATCCGGCTCGGTCATGTAGATCATCACGAAGGGCAGATCGCGCGGCTCATGCGCCAAGGCCTGTGCGCAGCTCAGGCAGGCCTGGTCAGTGCTTCGGGCTTCGGCTCCGGCATTGGCGAGCGCGCGCAACAGCGAGAGCTGGCGTTCGCTGATCACGCGCTGGGTGTCATCGGTGTTGGCGCAGAAGATGCCGCCGGGCGATCCGTCGTCATCGGGAATGGGACTGTAGGAGAACGTGTAGTACGTCTCCTCCGGAAAGCCGTTGCGCTCCATGATCAGCAGTTGCGCTTCGACGTAGGTCCCCTGATCACCCCCGCTCGCCGTCGCCAACAGCGGGCCGATGTCCTCCCAGATTTCGTGCCAGACCTCGGACGTGGGTCGGCCGAGTGCCCAGGGATGTTTGCCGCCGATGATCGCCTTGTAGGCATCGTTGTAGAGGTAGATCAGCTCCCGGCCCCAGCCGATCCAGATCGGCTGCTGCGAGGTGAGCATGATCCTCACAGCGGTCTTCAGACTTTGCGGCCAGTGCTCGGGCGCGCCGATCGACGTGCTCGCCCAATCCAGCCGCAGCATCAAGCCGGCAAGCTCGCTGCCACCCGAGAACAGCCGTTCGCGCTCGGCGCTGCCGAGCCCCTCGCGATCTCCTGACTGCCGCTCGTCCGGCAAACACGCCCCCCATACAAACTCAGCCGCGATCAGAACGCCGGTATTCTCATGAGGTTCCAATGACCGGAACGAAAACGGCGCCTAGCGACTTCCAGTCTCATTAGCTTTCTCGCGGGGACGTGGCCGTGGCGATGACCGTTGCAACCGAGCCCAACAAGCCGAAGACATCGGCGGGGAGCTTTTTCCGGCTGCTGGGCCCTGGGCTCGTAACCGGCGCGGCGGACGACGACCCCTCCGGCATCGCCACCTACTCCCAAGCCGGCGCGCAGTTCGGCTACGGGCTGCTCTGGACCGTCTTCCTGACGACCCCCTTCATGATCGCGATCCAGTTGGTGAGCGCGCGCATTGGCCGCGTGACCGGCAAAGGTCTGGCCGCCAACATCACAGCGGTGGCGCCTCGCTGGATCGTCTTCGGCCTCGTGGCGCTGCTGGTCGGCGCCAACACGTTCAACATCGCCGCCGACATTGCTGCGATGGCGGAGTCGCTGTCGCTCGTCATCGGCGGGCTCAACCACGAGCATGCGCTGATCTTCGCAGCCGCCTCGACGTTGCTGCAGGTCTTCCTGCCCTACCGGCGCTATGCCCCGTTCATCAAGGTGCTCACGCTCAGCCTGTTCGCCTATGTCGCCACGGCGCTGATGGTCAAGGTGCCCTGGGGCACGGCGCTGCTCGCCGCGGTCTGGCCGAATCCCTCGACCGATGCCGACTATCTGCTGACCGTCGTCGCCGTGCTCGGCACCACCATCAGCCCCTATCTGTTCTTCTGGCAGGCCTCGCAGGAAGTCGAGGAGATGAACCAGGGCAAGGTCGACCGCCCCTTGCGCGAGCTCTCCAGAAAAAATCATCCCGAGTTGCGCCGCATGCGCATCGACACCACGATCGGAATGATCTTCTCCAACGCGATCGCCTTCTTCATCATCCTGACGACCGCCACCGTCCTGCACGGCAGTGGCATCACCAAGATCGACTCGGCGACCCAGGCGGCGGACGCCCTGCGTCCGCTCGCCGGCGACTTCACCTTCCTGCTGTTCGCGCTCGGCATCATCGGCACCGGCCTGCTCGCCATTCCGGTGCTGGCGGGATCGGCGGCCTATGGTGTCGCGGAAATCTTCGGCTGGCACGCGACGCTCGAGGCCAAGCCTGACGAGGCGGCAGGGTTCTACAGCATCATTGCCGCCGCCACCCTGATCGGCTTCGGTCTCGGCTTCACCGGCATCGATTCGATCCACATGCTGGTGTGGAGCGCGGTGCTCAACGGCATCGCCGCCGTGCCGATCATGGCGATGATGATGGTGATCGTCTCAAACGTCGGGCTGATGGGCCGCTTCCGCGCCCGCTCCTGGCTGATCGGCCTCGGCTGGGTCGGCACCGCGATCATGGCGGTCGCCGTGCTGGCGCTGCTGTGGTCCTTCGTCACCGGCCAAGGCTAGCCATCCCACCCGCGCGCGGCGCAACGCAGTTGCACAACGTCATTGGTGCAATGCGGTACGTAAACTGTGTTAACAGTCCGTTCCCGCCATCCCGCCGCTGTTGATGCCGATCAACGCCGGCGCGCTCCGGAATGGCGAGGCTCGAACAAAGGACCTCGGAGACTGCCTTGACCCAACCGCAACGTATGAGCGCACCGACGCACTCAACCCATTCCCCGCGCGGCCTGACGCTGCTGCGCGACCCGCTGCTCAACAAGGGCACCGGCTTCACCGAGCAGGAGCGCGACGCGCTCGGCCTGCGCGGCTTCCTGCCCGCAGGCGTCATGTCGATGCAGGCCCAGGCCGAGCGTATCCTGGTCAATCTGCGCAGCCTGTCGAACGACCTGGAGAAGTACGTCGCGCTGAACGCGCTGCACGACCGCAACGAGGCGCTGTTCTTCCGGGTGGTCTGCGACAACATCGACGAGATCCAGCCGCTGATCTACACGCCGACCGTCGGCCTCGCCTGTCAGAAATACGGCCTGATCTTCCAGCGTCCGCGCGGCCTGTTCATCTCGGCCAATGATCGCGGGCGGATCGCGGAGATCCTCGCCAATTGGCCGTATCGCGCCAGGCTGATCGTCGTCACCGACGGCGAGCGTATTCTCGGCCTCGGCGATCTCGGCGCCAACGGCATGGGCATCCCGGTCGGCAAGCTGTCGCTGTACTCGGCCTGCGCCGGCATTCACCCTGAGGAATGCCTTCCGGTCATGCTCGACGTCGGCACCAACAATGAGGAGCTGCTCGCCGATCCCTACTACATCGGACTGCGCCAGAAGCGCCTGACCGGCGAAGCCTACGACGCCTTCGTCGACGAATTCATGACCGCCGCCCGAACGGCCTTCCCCGGCGTGCTGATCCAGTTCGAGGATTTCGCCAACCACGCCGCGTTCAAGCTGCTGCACAAATATCGCGACGAGGCCTGCGTCTTCAACGACGACATCCAGGGCACCGCGGCAGTCGCGCTCGCCGGGCTTTTCTCCGCTCTGCGCATCACCGGCGGCAAGCTGCGCGATCAGACCGTGCTGTTTCTCGGCGCCGGCGAGGCGGCGACCGGCATTGCCGATCTCGTCGTCTCGGCGATGATGGCCGAGGGGCTGTCCGAGGCCGAGGCGCTGCGGCGCAACTGGCTGACGGATTCGCGCGGCCTCGTCATCAAGGGGCGCGAGAATCTGCACGGCCACAAGCTGCGTTATGCGCACGACCAGGCGCCGATCGGCGATTTCCTGTCCGCGATCAAGACGCTCAAGCCGACGGCGATTATCGGCGTGGCCGCGGTCGGCGGCGCCTTCACGCCGGAGGTGCTGCAGGCGATGGCGGAGCTCAACGAGCGCCCGATCATCTTTGCGCTGTCGAACCCGACCTCGAAGGCGGAATGCTCGGCGGAGGCCGCCTATCGCTACACGCAGGGACGCGCGCTGTTCGCCTGCGGCAGTCCGTATGATTCGGTCAAGCTCGACGGCAAGACCTTCGTGCCGCGCCAGGGCAACAACTCCTACATCTTTCCCGGCGTCGGCCTCGGCGCCATCGCCAGCGGCGCGCGGCTGGTGACTGACGAGATGTTCATGGCGGCGGCTCATACGCTTGCGAACTGCGTCACGGGTGCCGATCTCGAACAGGGCAGCCTGTATCCGGCCCTGCCGCGCATCCGCGAGGTGTCCGCCCATATCGGTGCGGCCGTCGCCGGCGTCGCCTATCAGAACGGGCTCGCCACCGGCCCTGCACCGAACGATCTGCTCGGCTTCGTCGAGTCGAAGATGTACGACGCGCGCTACTGATCGCGCTCGCGCGGATGCCTTGCAAAAGAGGCATCCGCGTCTCCACGACCCGCCGAAGGCACCCGGCTATTGATCCGGCACGATCGCATTGGTCGGGGTGGGCCGGTCGGTGATCTGCTGACCGAACAGGCTGCCGATCAGCTCGACGGCGACACGCGCGGTCTTGCCGCGATCGTCGAGAAACGGATTGAGCTCGACGATGTCGACCGAGCAGACCAGTCCAGAATCGTGCAGCAGCTCCATGATGAGATGCGCCTCGCGATAGGTCGCGCCACCCGGCACGGTGGTCCCCACGCCGGGCGCCACGTCGGGATCGAGAAAGTCGACGTCGAAGCTGACATGCAGAACGCCGTCGCGGGCACGGACCTTGTCGAGCACCCTGCGCATCAGGACACCTACGCCGAACTCGTCGATCGCGCGCATGTCGGCGATGCTGACGCGCCGCAGCCGCAGCAGATCCTTCTCCGCCTTGTCGATCGAGCGGATGCCGAACAGCTCGAGCTGCGCCGATGAGATGCCGACCCGCGGCTCGTCGCCGAGCAGCCCATCCAGCCCCGGCTCGCCGCACAGGAACGCCGCCGACATGCCGTGCATGTTGGCGGTGATGGTCGTCGCAGGCGTGTTGTAGTCGGCATGCGCATCGAGCCAGAGCACGAACAGCTCACGCCCGATATCGCGGCAGTGACGGGCGATGCCATTGACCGATCCCATCGACAGGGAATGATCGCCCCCCAGGAACACAGGAAGAGCTCCGGTCTGCGCCAATTCGTAGCTGCGGCGCGCCAGCACCCGCGACCAGCGCTGGATCTGGCGATAATGCTTGGCGCTGGAAGGCGGGTCATCACCGAGCTCGGCCATGTCGGCAATGCCGACATCGCCGTAGTCCGTGACCTCGAGCCCAAGGCTTTCCAGCACAGGGACGAGACCCGCGGTCCGCAACGCCGCGGGGCCCATCAGCGTCCCCCGGACGGAGGCGCCGAGATCGATCGGTGCACCGAGCACGGCGATGCGGTGCGGCGATGCTGGGTCTGATGGTGCCACTGTGAGATCCTTTCAACATCCGCCCCACCATAACGGGCGTGGTGCTGGAGTGGCGCACCCGACGGCTACGATCCACCGGTTTCGAGGCCTCGCGGTCGGACGGAACCAAACGCGTCAGCCGGCATTTCTTGGATCGTCAGAGCCACCCCGCGATTTGACCCCGAGGGTGCAAACTCAATCCGGCCGATGCGCGGCGAGAAGGCAACGCTAGTGAGCACCGAATCGTTTGAAACACCTCCGCAGCCGGGCGTCGCCGAACGCGCGCTCGACACCGCAACCGACCTCTCACGCTCGCTTGGGGAGGTGGTGGGGACGCTCAGTGCCGCCGTCGACCGATTGAGCGCGGCGGCGCAGGATGCGCGCCGGCCGGGAACGGCGCTGTCCACTCTGAGCGCGATTACGCGCGAGGCTCCGCTCGCCAGTCTGTTCGTTGCCTTCCTGTTCGGCGTGGCCGTCGCGCGCCGGCGTTGAGAAGCGATCAGAACAGCCTCGGCCCGCGTCGATCGACTTGAGACTCCCACGTCAGCAGCGTGGCCGCGAACACCATGACGGCAATGCCGATGACGCTGATCAAGAGCTGCATCGCGAAGCCACTTGCGACGTCGGTCAGCACCACCTGGCCGATAAACGCCAGCAGCACGCCGATGCAGTAGATCGACAGCGAGTTCTCGCCGCACCGGATCATGGCCGTCATCAGCGGACGGATCGGGCCGTGCCATTGCGGTGGCGCCAGCCGCGACACCACGAAAGCGAGCGCGAGAAAATGCAACAGCCGTACCGGCGCCAGGTGGCTCTTGTAGATGGGATAGATCAGAGCGGCGATGGCCTGCGGAAGCAGGCTCTCGAGGCTCTTGAATTCCCAGCTCAAAGCCATGAGCAGACTGAAGCCGAGATAGGCAAGCGCCATGATCAGAAGCGTGCGTGAGTACAGCAGAGGACGCAGCCTCTGCCGTCCGCCGTAGGCGTACCACGCGCCGATCACGAACAGGAACTGCCAGGCGTAGGGATTGAAGTACAGCTCGCCGCTCGGCCACGCCGGCACCTGCCAGCTGAACAGCTGCACCATCATGTAGAGCACAAAAGAGACGGCGAGCGTGGCTGTCGCGCTCGTCATCATCAGCCACAACACGACCGGAAAGCAGATGTGCAGGATCGCGAAGGTCAGGAGGATGTCGGTGTTGACCGGGGCGAACTGCAGCAGCGCGACGTGCACGAGCGTCGGACCGGGCTCGCGAAACAAGAACCCGGTGTTGGTCTCGTCGACGAAGCGGCTCCCGCCGCCGATCACCCACACCAGCGCTGCGTAGGCAAGCAGCAGCACCAGAAAAGCCGCATAGATTTCCCAGGCGCGACGCAAGGCTCGCACCGCCGTCGTGACCCAGCCTTGCGCCTCCACCGCCCCGCCATAGGCCAGCATGCAGGTGTAACCTGAGATGAAGACGAAGACCTCGGACGTGTCGCTGAAACCGTAGTTCCGCAATGTCAGCCACGCCAGCGAATTGTCCGGCACGTGATCGACAAAGATGAACCACAGCGCCAGACCGCGGCATGCGTCGATCCTCAAGTCGCGATGTGCGTCCGTTGCTTCGCCGACGATGCTGGTCTTCGCCAGCTCTGGATCACCTGCCATCAAGCTGAGCCTCGTCCGGAGGTTGATCCCGCATTCGCCTTCCAACGTTCGCCTGCTTCCGGAGCGTCTTCACAATCGATATCCGATGACCTATCGGGGTTCCATGTCGTTTCAGATTCTGCGCCGCGGTCCAAAATCTTGCGTAAACTGTCTCTCTCGCTTTTTGCGTGCATCACGCAGCACGTTCGGACGGCTGCGGAAAAAGTGCGCAAGGGGAACCATGCACGCAATGGAACATTCTGCGGTCGGTGGTGTTAACCATTTTACGCTCGCTCAGCTGGCAATTGTTCCACTCCCGTATTTACCCGGATTGATTGTAGGCTGGTTAGACGTTGACTTGCAGTGGAAGAGTTAAAGGGGGGTTCCGTGATCCACCGAGGTGTCCAATATACGGTCGTAGCGACTGCCGAACCGGACATTTGGGAATGGCGCTACGAGTTCGGCGATCAGGTGAAGACTGGACGAACCCAAACGAGGCTCGCCGCTCTCGCCGCACGCCGCGTGAAGTCGAAGATCGACGCAGCGCTCCGTGCAACCCAGACGGGCTCGGTGACGGCCGCCAATGTCGCTGATCGGCTGGAGATGGCCAAGGTCTCGCATAGTCTGACCTGACGCTTTCTGGCCTGACGCTTTTCCAGCGTATCCTCGCGCGATCCGCCGTCCGTCGCTGTTGAGACAGATCAAGGCATACCAGCTGCGATCCGTCATCTTCAGGCGATGGAAACTCTCGTTTTTCGCTGCTCCCAGACGGGATCGAACGTGCAGATCGGCTTGACGGCGTCGCCGTGGGGCGACCACGTCGATGCTTATGAGGCGGTCGCATGTCCCGCATGCGGTCGTCTGCACCTCGTCAACAGACGCACCGGAAAGACGCCGAGTGACAGGGAGGGCTCGCCATGTCGACCATTGCAGATGAGCTGACGGCAGCGCCTGTAGCCGGCCCATCGCTGCTCCGCCGGCTCGTCACGCTCGTCAAGACCATCGTCAGCCGCATCGACCTGTCGCATTTTCCGAGATCATGCTGCAGCTGACCGCGAAGCGCGCGCTCGCCCGCGAAAATCGACGGATCAGGATCTTTTGACAGTCCCACACCCCCGAGCTGCCGCAATCCTCAACGGCCGGCATTTCGCTCGGACCTCACCCATTCACATCATCGGAGTGACCGGATGCGCGTCCTGTTGATCAGAGTTTTGGCGGTCGTAGCTTCGACCGCGGCTTCGGCTTCGGCTTGGGCCGCCGATGCGGACCACGGTGCCGATCTCGCAAGGCGCTGGTGCTCCTCATGCCATCTGATCGAGGGAGCGCAAAAGCAGGCCAGCGCGGATGTCCCGTCCTTTGCGGAGATCGCACAGAAGGCGGATTTCACTCCTGAGAAGATCGCGTTCTTCCTGCTGGACCCGCATCCGAAAATGCCGAGCTTCCCGCTCAATCGGCTCGAAGCAGCCGACATCGCCGCCTATATCGGGTCATTGCGCAAGTAGTTCTGGTGATAGCTGGCGGCCCGACAGGCCGCCGCTCTCTCAGCATGATGACGAGCCCGCTGCAGCGGCTGCGGCCGCCGCTCAGGACTTCGGTTCGGCGGCCTTGGTGGCGGCCGACATGATGCCCGCCGTGATCGTCTTCATGTGCTCGCCGGCGGTGGTGAACTGGCTGCGCAGGAATTCGGACTGAATCCGCATCGCCTCTTCCAGCTCAGTCGCGTGGACGAGCTTACGGGCGTGCTCGAATGCCGTCTTGATGTTCTGCTCGGTGAGCGTGAGCGCCTGCTTCGACATGTCGGCTGCAGGTCCGGGAACCGAGCTGATCGATTTACCGGCTGCGTCGAAGAACATCTCGAATGCCCTCTCCGCCTGCGCGATGGTCTTTTCAGCGAGGTCGCGCAGCTCAGCGGGCACTTCCAGTTTGGTTTGGGTCATCGTTACGTCCTCCACGACAATCCCAGCTACCACATCTGGCTCCGTTCGTCCCCGTGCAAATGGATGGGAACGCGGCGGATGCGGATTTCTCAGGACGCGCCCATACGCTCACGCGCGATCTGCAGCGAATATGCTATCGAATCGAGATGACGGTCGAATGTCCGATGCGCGCGTTCGTCGGTGACGAGATCCGAAAGCTCGCGCGCATGCTGCAGAGCGAGATCGAGCAGGATGACGGTCTTCCTGAGATCATCCCGGACGACCGATGCCCCCGCCCCGTCCTCGTGCCGGCCGGCGACAGCAACCGCAGCCACGGCTTCCGCGCGAGCCGTCGCAGCCGCGGCACGATACGAGACTATCCGGGAGCTGAACGGAATGACGTTGGACATTTGGCTCTCCCCCGCTGCTGATCTCAAAGCGGATCTGAATCAATTTTTCGCTTTTATACGCGCGGCATTTTACTGAAGCCTTAGACCGGTTGCAGACGGCATGGCCGCAACGGTCCCAACGCGAGCGGCGGGATTAACTCGAAAACAAGCCGCATCGGGCCGCGATCGACCTGGAAGGCCGCAATGATCCCCCTGCGATGGTTGGGGCACCCAAACGCGGCGCAAAATCCGGCTTGCTTGTCAGCAGGCGAAGGCACGAGCGGTACTCTGCCGCCTCATCCTGCTGCTGCCAGTCAAAGCTCCAATTCGGCGATCGAGCGTCGCGTCGCCTGTGATGTACCTTAGGCGTTTTTGAAGAGCGGGCTCGGGGTACGGCAGGCGCGTGCCCGGTGCGCACGGCGTCTTATAGACCGAGACAGCATCGAATGAGAGGCGCAAAATACAATTGAAGAGACTATCAAGTCTGAAAATCAATCAATGGCTGCAGATAAACGATCAGGAAAGAGGGCGGTCCGTCTCAATATGCGACTTGGAGGTGAGTTTCTCGACCATCTCAATCAACTCGACACGTTGGCCCGGCGCGAGCTTCAGAAAGGCCTTTAGCAGCCGAAGACTCTCTACCGCTTCGCTCGTCGGGGCTCCGAGCTTTGTATGCAGCTCAGCGGTGAAAGTTTGATTCTTCATCTCACACCTTCGGCAGAAAAGGTAATGCCAGTGCTCAGCAGACGTGGAGGCCTTGTACGCAGTACGGATACTGCCCCAATCGAGGCTGAAAGTCTTGGTTTGACGACGACGACCCTGATCTTCAGAATGGCGCTGCTGCACAAATCGAGCGCGCGGAACGCGATCAGGTTGAAAGTATGCCAGCGAACAACTCCTGCAGCAAGTCGAACTGACCAGACGGTCGATTTTTACGACACAATTTGAGCCTTCTGGCAGTTTTTGGGGCTGTATACCAGAAAAAAACGGTCATTTACCGAACCAGAAGCTGGGATTACAGCAGAGGTAAGCTTGTCCTCCATCTTAGAGGTCTTCTATAGTTCAAGCGGGAAGATGACGGATTGCGGGTCTAGCCCGGCCTCCGTTTTCGCCCGTACAGCCGCCGCAGGAAGACCATGCGCACCTATTATTTCGACATGAAGGATGGCATTCCAACCCGGGACCGGACCGGTTTGGAGTTCGCGACAAGTGCAGGCGCGATCGAGCACAGCCGGGATTTGGCCCGTCGGCTTCGGCACGATCCCCGCATCACCGACCGTCGGCTATCGATCGTCGTGGTCGATGAGTCCGGCGCGGAGATCCATCGCGAGCCCGTTTACCCCGCCGCGGTGAAGGCCAGCCTGTCCTGATTTTTGAAGGGGTCGCGCTCGCGAATAAGGGACGGCGCCAAATACAACTTTCCGTAGAAATTATGGCGGGATACGCAACCATCGAGTGGTCGCCCGCACCAGCCTGACGGCTGACACGTCTGGTCGCTTCGTGTGCCGAATCGAGTTCACCAGACGAACGGCAACAACCGCCACCTGACTGTCTCCTGATACGCCGTATAAGTGGGCAAGCGCTCGGCGAGCACGATCTCCTCGTGAAGCAGCCGCCAGATCAGGATGGGAAGAATGACGACCGTCATTGCAAGCCCCCACCAGGATCCGAGCGCGATCGGGATGCCCGCCAGCAGCACCAGAGCCGCCGCATACATTGGATGTCGCACGATGGCGTACGGACCGGTCGATACCACCACCTGGCCCTGAACGACACCGACGGTCGCTGCGGAGAACGTGTTTTCGCGAAACACGCGCCAGATCCCGAGAAAGCCGGCGACAACCAGGACATCGCCGCCCACGGAGGCCAGTGGGCTCATGCGCGACCAGCCGAGGCGATGGTCCAACGCAGGCACCAGCAGCAAGCCAATGAACCACACGGAAATGATCGCCATGATCACGCGTTGCACCGGCTCTTTCTCGGCGAACGGCCCTCCCCGCATGCGACGCTCCAGCAGGGCGCGATCCCGCCGCATGAGATCGATTGAAACACAGAGAGACAAGGTGAAATAGGTCAGCAGGAAGAGCCAAGCCTGCCAGTAATTCAAGGTGCCTGCAGCGCCGAAGATCACCCCGCCCATCGCGAGCAGCAGGATGACGAGGCTTGCCAGCGTCTTCGCGTTGAGGCCGTTCATGCCTGCCACAATAGCGCCGGCGTCCGCCCGTTCCGACCGAAATTCCTACTGCTGCTTCTCCCAGAACGAGAGCAGTCCCTGCGAGGCCGAGCCGCCAATCACGCAGGGGATCCCGACGGCAACCTGACCCAGCGCGGCCGCGGACACGCAGCCGAGCGCCAATGCGCCGACGCCGAGCTGTCCCCAGAAATCCATGTTGCGCCTGGAGTCGGAGCCCTTGAGCTTGAGCTCGTCAACCGCGGCGACAGCATCCTTGCGTACGGCGCCGAGCTGCACCGTGTCCGCCGCCTCGACCACCTCACGCAGCGGCTCCTTGACCGGACCCGACTGCCGCGCGAGCTCTTCGCGAAGATAGTCGCGAAGGCTGGCATCGCGGACCGCGTAGCTCGCGAGCGTATAGCGCGCCATGCTGCCGATGGTCAGCTTGTCGACCGTGTCCCGGCTCTTCGACCATGGGAGCATCTGCACGATGCGTTGGATCGGCACATGCGAGCCGGTTGCAAAGTAATAGCCCCAGAGGATGTCGAGCAGATCCTGGTGGGTCGCGTAGGTCAGCCGCGTGTCGAGCTTGCGCTCCTCCTTCTTGAACGGGTTTTCCGTGAGCGCGCCGCGCAGCTTGTCCATCATGCCCGGCTTGGCTTCCTCCAGGGGGATCTCCATGAGCACCGGCTGTGTGCCGTTGAGATAGCCATCGATCATCACGCGGCGGCCTGGCATCTTCGGCGCGACCTTCCGCATCAGATTGCGCCAGTCCGGCAGACCTGAATAGGCGATCGCACGCACGATGACCCACTCCTCCTCGGGCGGAACAGGGAAGAAGCTGTTGACGAGCTGCTCGGCCTTCGCGGGGTTCGAGCCGATCGCGCCCGCGACGAAGCCGAGATAGATGCCGGAGTTCTCCGGCTCCTTGAACGTCTGCGAATGGAACAACACCCGCACGGCTGCCGGCACATGGGCGTAATCGGGCTTGGTGCGGTAGTTGTATATCCAGTTCTGAACGACGCCGAGCGAGGCGCGCGGATCGATGTCAGGGACGACAGCCGCGGCTAGCGCCGATTGAACGAAGGTCCACGCGATGAGGGCCAGAGCGATGGTGCGCATGATCTGCTCCCGACAAGCATTCGCCGATCGTCCTCGGCCACGCGCCGGACGACATGTTGGCGACGACATATGAGCCATCAGCGCTTTGGATCCGGTCTGCGTCGATTCTACGACCATCATTGGGTCTGCGCCGCTCTCCCCTTCGCAGGCGTGATCGCGCGACGCCAAGTCTCCACACGCCTGACATGATTTGGCCCTCCACCCGCTCTTGCATGACGGTGATGACCATCAGGCAGGAGCGAACACCATGAACGCCAGGAACCGGCGTCCTCGTCGCTTCGGCAAATCTCGGCACGTCACGTCGGTCGCGGCAGCGCTGACTGTCCTGATGTGTCCGATCCTGGCTGCTTCCGCAGAAACTCTTGCCGTGCAGGGCAATCGACGCGTCGACGCTGCGATGGTCACGTCTCGCTTCCACGCCGATGCCAGCGGACGCTATGACGCCGCCGCCCTTGACGCCGGATTGAAGGCGCTGGTCGAGACCGGTCTGTTCGACGACGTCAAGATCAGCCGCAACGGCGGACAGATCGTCGTGCGGCTCGCGGAAGCAAAGTTGCTCGATCGGGTCGCCTTCGAAGGTAACAAGAAGGTGAAGGATGCGGACCTGACGAGCGCCGTGCTGTCGAAGCCGCGCTCGGCGCTGCAGCGCGCCACCGTGCAGGGCGATGTTGCCCGCATCCTCCAGGCCTATCACCGCGTCGGCCGCGACGACGTCCGTGTCGTCCCTGAGATCATCGACCGCGGCAACGACCGCGTCGATCTTGTGTTCACGATCACCGAGGGGAAGAAAACGCCGGTGAGAGCCATCAGCTTCATCGGCAACAAGGCCTATGACGCGCGGCAGTTGCGCGCCGTCATCAAGACGTCGGAATCAACGGTACTGAGCTTCGTCACCGGCGGCGATGCCTATGATGCCGACCGCGTCAACGAGGACCGTGAGCAGCTGCGGCAATATTACCGCAACCACGGTTTCGCCGATGCCGAGGTGACCAATGTCAGTGTCGAATTCGATCGCGCGTCCAACGGCTTCAATCTGAGCTTCACGATCGACGAAGGCGTGGCTTACAAGTTCGGCGCGATCGACTTCGCCTGCAATGTGCAGGGGCTCGCCTGCGACGGCTTGCGCACGCAACTGCTCCCTCAGCGGGGCGACACGTTCGATGCAAGCAAGCTCGACAAGACCACCGAGGTGCTGACCGCAGAGCTCGGCAAGCTGGGCTTTCCCTTCGCGCAGGTCGAGCCCCGGGTCAATCGCAACACGCCGGCGCGGCTGGCGGATGTCAGCTTCCAGATCGACGAGGGTCAGCGCAGCTATGTTGAGCGCATCGACATTCACGGCAACACCCGCACGCGCGACGACGTCATCCGCCGCGAGTTCGACATCGGCGAGGGCGACGCCTACAACAAGACGCTGATCGACCGTGCCGAGCGGCGGCTGCGCAACCTCAACTACTTCAAGACGGTCAAGATCACGTCGCGCCCCGGCTCGACCAGGGATCGCGTGGTGCTCGACGTGGAGGTGGTCGACCAGGCAACCGGCGACTTCAACGTCTCAGGCGGCTATTCGTCGACGGACGGATTGCTCGCCGAGGTCAAGGTGGGCGACCGCAACGTGCTCGGCACGGGCAATACCGCGCAGGCCACGTTCACCTATGGCCAGTTCGCGCGCGGCGCCACACTGTCCTTCACATCGCCCTATGCGCTGGGACGGCTGACGCCGGGCGTCGAGCTGTTCGCGCGACAGAGCATGGCCACGACGTTCCAGTCGTTCGGCAACAACACCTATGGGGGCGCCTTCACCCTTGGCATGCCGGTCAGCGAGCAGACCGCGATGCTGTGGCGCTATTCGCTCTACGACCAGAAGGTCGTGCTCGCGCCGGGGATCTCCCCTGCCGCGGTGTCCGTTCCGGTTCGGCAGGCAATCGCCGCGGGCCGGCAGACAGTCTCGCAGCTAGGCAACACCGTCACCTACAGCACGCTCGACAACGCCAAGATGCCGACCAGCGGCATTCGATCGCAACTGAGCCAGGATCTCGCCGGCCTCGGCGGCGATGTCCGCTTCCTGAAAACCACCGCTGACGTCCGCTACTACCGATCCATCAACAGCGACCTGACCGCCATGGTGCGCGGCCAGGGCGGCTACATCACCGGATTGGGCGGCCAACAGGCGCCGCTGCTCAACAGCTTCTTCGGTGGACCGACGATGGTGCGCGGCTTCGCCCCCGGCGGATTCGGCCCGCGCGATCTCACGGCGGGTTCGACGATGGACAATGTCGGCGGCAGCTTCTACTGGGCGACCACGGCGGAGCTGCAGAGCAACATCCCGGGAGTGCCCCAGGAATACGGCTTGCGCGGCTCGGCCTTCGTCGATGCCGGCACCGTGTTTGGCTATCGCGGGCCGGCCCAGAACGTTCAGGTCGCGAACAAGAACGTGCTGCGCTCCTCCGTCGGCGTTGGGATGACCTGGGCGTCGCCCTTCGGCCCGCTGACGGTCGACTATTCCGTGCCGATCAGCAAGGCGGCGTATGACGTCGTGCAACCGTTCCGCTTCAGCGCCGGCGGCTTCTAGGCAGACGCCGCCGCGTGAAAGCCGCGGCGCCGACCTCCATCCTCAGTACGGATGATAATAGTGGACACGTGGGCCGTAGTACGGATGACCGTAGTACGGACGCACGTAATACGGCTGGGGGGCATAATACACCGGCGGGCCATAGTAGCCGGGTCCGGCGTAGTAGCCCGGTCCATAGTAGTAGTCGTCGTCGTGCGAGTGCGCCGCAATCGCGCCGAACGTCCCGATCATTGCGCCCATGATGGCGAGACCCGCGGCCGGGTTGCCCCGATAGACATGGCGATGACGCCGCCGCGCACTGACATCCGTCACATCGCTTGCGGCCGCCTTGATCACCGACGGATGCGTGCTCGGACCTGCCGCTCGCGCCGAGGTCGGCGCGGACTGAGCCGCCGTGAGCACGGTCGCCATGACTGCAGCAAGCGCGAGCTTCGCGCTCGCCGACCGGAACAGATACTGATGACCAACCATGATATCCCCCGTCTTTTCCGCTCGTCTCGATTACAACATGGCGTCGTGGGGCGGTTGACCTGCATCAACACAGCATCGGCCCCGGGCGCATGCGCCGTTCTGAGCTCAGAGCCGATCTACGATGCCTTGGGCTCCGCCCCTGACCCAAGGTTCAATCGCGATGAACGGGTTTTTTCACGAACCCTGAGGGCATCGCGGGATACCAATGCCTACTGTCGGGAACACGCAAGGTCCGGGGCGGACAGGAACTCATGACATTCATTTTCAACCGAACGATTTTCGGCTCGCTGGCCATCGTCCATGTCGATCGCATGAGCGATGGCCCAATTTGCCGCTAGCGGTCGATGCGGGAGTCCGATCGCCCCCTGCGGTCATCGTGGCTTGCGACCCGACCGGTGGAAAAGCCATAGACCACAGCCAGGCGATCCAGGCACTCCTTGAAGCGGCGCGCAAAATAGTCGTTCCAGCGCTGGCTGGCCAATCCGCGCTTCTGCCCAACCTGTTCCATCGTCAAGCCATGCACCAGGACGTCATGGGTGATCGCCGCTCCATCCAGACCGAGCTCGCGCTCGGCCCGATTCAGCCGGAGCACCGCCTGTCTTTGACTTTCGGTGACCGGCTCACGCCCGCGCGCGCCGTCGACATGCTCGCGCGACGGATCGATCGCCTGCGGGCCCCGCTCGGCCCGCTCCCAGTCGTTCTGGAACGCCCGCCCCGCCCGATACTGGGCGTCGTCGAGCTGCTTGTGCGCATGGAGCCGACCCAGCGGATCGTTGCGCACCGATCGCAGCGTCACGATCTTCTCGCCAGGCTCGAGCGCCAAGGGATCATCGATCTCGACCGGAACCACGTCGGCATGGCGCGTCAGCTCCTGAGCGCGACGATCGTGAGTGCTGGAGTGCTGGATCTTGGACGTGCGAAGGGGCTTGCTGCGTCGGGGGCGCGCCATGTCTCGTCTCCGGAAGATGGAATGGGGTCAGGTGTGATCGGGTTCGCCGCGCTAGGCGGCCGCGACCAGCCGCAGGACCAGAGGGCCGGCGGGACGAACAGCGGTCTCCTCGGGCGGAGTCCGCGTCAGCTGATGGTGGGGGGTGCAATAGCAGGAGCCCGGCTGGCGCGGATGGCCGCAAAAGGTGATCGGATCGCCGTCGCGGTCGCCACCATAGGGGTAGCGGCAATCATCGGGCGCGAGCTGGTCGAACGCCAGCAGCCGCGGACTGATGCCGACCGAGCGCAGCTTGACCCGCGCGGCCGCCTTTGGCGACCGGGGCATCGCGACCGGCCGCACGCCGGCGTCCGGGCTCCGTCGTCCGGGTGCGGCCGCGGCAGACATCGCCCGGGGCTCGCAACGGACGGACTCGAACTCGGCCTTGAACTCTCCCTTGGACGCGGGCGCCACGAGCCCGATGCGCTTGCCGCGGCCGAGCGTCGCATTGCGCGTATAGGCCGTCCCGAACTGCGCATTGAGGGCGCGCGCGATCTCGGCATAAGAGAGCCCCTTGGCATGGAGCTCGCACAGCATCCTGGAGTGGTGGTCTGGCCAGTCGGTGGACTGCATTCTCGCCTCTTTCTTCTGGATCGGGCGCCGAAGGCTCTTGCCCGACGGCTCAATTTCCGTTATTCCGAAGAAAAAGTCAAGCTTGAGTTCTGATAAATCGAAACATATACTCGTTTCCGAGATTCGCAAAAGGGGTCAAAGCCATGTTGGACGTCGCCATGATCGAGCGTGCACTCGAGAAGCCGGGAAAGACCAAGGGAGGGCTTGCCCGCGCCATGGGCGTGCGGCCGGGCGCCGTCTCCGAGATCCTCGGGGGCCAGCGCCTGATCAAGGCCGCCGAAATCCCGCTGATCACCGAATATCTGGAGCTCAACTCCGTCCCGATCATGGGCCGGGTCGGCGCCGGCTCGGTGATCGAGCCGGATTACGAGCAGGTTCCGCTGGAGGGCATCGGCGAGGTCGCCCTGCCCTTCCCGATCTTCGAGGAGACCATCGCCTTCGAGGTCACCGGCGATTCGATGCTGCCGAAATATGAGAATGGCGACGTGATCGTCGTGTACAAGGAGCAGCGCCACCCGCTGTCCAGCTACTACGGCGAGGAGGCCGTGGTGCGGTTGAAGTCCGGCGAGCGTTACCTGAAGACCATCGAGCGCGGCAAGTCGCCGTCCGTGGTCAATCTGAAGAGCTTCAACGCCAAACCGATCGTCGGCGTCAAGCTGGACTGGATCGGCGAGATCTTCGTCACCTTGCCGCGCGGCCAGATCTCGCGGATCCGCGCCAAGGCGGCGGCGAAGTCGCGCGCCCGGGCGGCGAGCAAGTCGGAGCGCTAAGGCACGATCGGAGGGATGCCGGGCGCTCTCGCCTGCGTCCTGTCCGAATCAGCTTGACAAATTTCTGATTTACAGAAATAATGGCGCGATCACCGTCAGCCGAAGGCGAACTGGCGCTCCATGCAGTATTTCGTCGTGATGATCGACTACGGCCGCCGCGGACGCGAGGCCGTGGTCGATCCGGATTTGACCCGGCGCGACGTCGTCGCACGCATCGCGTCGGGCGAGTATGACAATATCAGCTTCATTCACGAGATCGCCGGCCATTCGGTCGCTGACATCACGGCCGATCTGCTGTCCGAAGCACGGCCGCCCGAGATCGACACGTCAGATGCCGATCTGCAGGCCGGGCGGTCCGACCATATGCGAGACCTGCGCAAGCACGAGCGGGCTTGACGGCATCCTGCCGGCGCCCGCGCCACCCGTGGTCACCGCGCTCAATCAACTTGGCCGGCCCTCTGCGGTCCGGCCAACCCATGACGTCTCGATGCCTCAGACCAGAAGGACGGTGGATCCAGTCGTCTTGCGCGCGGCGAGGTCGGCGTGGGCCTTGGCCGCGTCCTTCAGCGGGTATGTCTGATTGACCTCGATCTTGACAGTTCCCGACTTGACGACGTCGAACAGCTCATTGGCCATCGCCACCAGACTCTCGCGCTTGGCGGCGTAGGTGAACAGCGTCGGCCGGGTCACGAACAGCGAGCCCTTCTGCGCCAGCAGGCCGAGATTGAGCGGATCGACCGAACCGGAGGACTGGCCGAACAGCACCGCGTAACCGAGCGGCGCCAGGCAATCGAGCGACTTCAGGAATGTGTCCTTGCCTACGGAATCATAGACCACCGGCACCTTCTTGCCGCCGGTGATCTCGTTGACACGGGCGACGAAGTCCTCGCGCGAATAGACGATGGTGTGCTCGCAGCCATGCGCCTCGGCCAGTTGCGCCTTGTCGTCGCTCGAGACCGTGCCGATCACGGTCACGCCGAGGTGCTTGGCCCACTGGCTCAGGATCAGGCCGACGCCGCCCGCAGCGGCGTGCAGCAGAATGGTCTCGCCCGCCTTGACGCGGTAGGTCTGTCGGATCAGGTACTGCGCCGTGAGACCCTTGAGCATCATTGCAGCGGCCGTCTTGTCGTCGATCTCGTCGGGCAACTTCAGCAGCAGCGCCGCCGGCATCAGTCGCGCCTCGGAATAGGCGCCCAGCGGCGACGAGCCATAGGCGACGCGGTCGCCGACCTTGAGGTCCGTCACCCCTTCGCCGACCTCCTCGACGACGCCGGCACCCTCGCTGCCCAATCCACTCGGCAGTTGGACCGGATAGAGCCCCGACCGATTGTAGATATCGATGAAATTCAGGCCGACCGCGGTATGGCGGATGCGCGCTTCGCCCGGGCCGGGCTTGCCGACCTCGACCTGCTCCCAGGTGAGAACCTCCGGACCACCGGTCTTGTGGAAACGAATGGCGTTCGTCATGCTGCTCATCCTCCCTGCTTGACGCCCGAGGCCGCTCCGCTCTGTCGCGGTCGTTCTGCCTGCATCGGCACAATCGTCTTCGGGCAATCGATACCGGCTCATGTGGTAGCCGCTCGCCTCGCCGCTTGGCAACCGCCTTCAGAGCCGCCCTCACGATCCCGGATCGCCGGCCAGGAACCACGCCGGCCGGTCCTGCGTTCACCGGCGAACGTCGAGGACCCGTCTCATGCCGCCAAAAAAACGCAGCGCCGTGGTCAGCCCGGCCATCCTGATCGAACTTGCCTGTCACACGATCATGGGCATCGCCCTGGGGCTGGGGCTGGCGTTTGCCCTGACGCAGGTCGACGCGTTCGGCATCTCGACACTGATCGCTCACAGCCCCGATCCGCATATGACGTTCGTGGTCTTCGTCGGCACCTTCACGCTGGCCTTCGCCGTCGGCGCGAGCCTGACCGGCTTCGTGTTCACGATGATGGAAGAGCGGTCTTAAGACGACTCCAAGTACGGTCCGCGCTGCTGCGAGGCTCGCGCGCGCGTAAGCCATCGGCGTTGTCACATGCGCGTCGTGCAAAGATTGCAGATGAGCGGCATTCGGATCGCGTGGAGACCAGAATGCCCGGACCAGCGCGTGCGACCGCTCCGCCATCAGCGAGCCTGCGATCATGACGGGCGGCTGGCTCGCACTCCTGGCCGCAGGTCTGCTCGAAATCATCTGGGCGCTCGGCCTGAAGCATTCCGACGGCCTGACCCGTTTCTGGCCGAGTCTCGGAACCGTCGTGGCGATCCTGCTGAGCTTTGCGATGATGTCGCTCGCCTTGCGGTCGCTGCCGTTCGGCACCGCCTATGCGGTGTGGACGGGAATTGGAGCGGCCGGAAGCATGGTCGTCGGCATGTGGCTCTACAGCGAGCCGGCCGATCCGGTCCGGCTGCTCTGCCTGACGCTGATCATCGCCGGCATCATGGGCCTCAAGCTGAACTCGCCGGTTTGACCGCTCGCGTCCTGCGCCAGCTCCGTCGCATCTCGATGCCGCCGAACAGCGCCAGCGACAGCACGAACGGGATCAGGTGATAGAGCACGCGAAAGATCAGCAGCGCTGCCAGCAGCTTCTCCTGATCGTCGCCACCGAGGCCGAGCAGGATGGTCGCATCAAACAGCCCGATGCCGGCCGGCGCATGGCTTGCGAATCCGAGCAGGGTCGCTGCGATGAACACCGCCATCAGCCGGGCGACGTCGATGCCGAGCTCGGCCGGGATCAGCATGTACATGGCGAGCGCGGCGGTGCTGAGATCGAACAGTCCGATCAGGATCTGCAGCAGCACCAGGGGTCCCGACGGCAGGCGCACACGCCATCGCCGGCTCCCGCGTCCTGGCCAGCTCCAGATCACGAAGCCGAGGATGCCGCAAAGCAGTGCCGCCGCGATCAGCCGGTTGAGCGTGGGCGGCCAGTACTCCACCCAGCCGAACGCATCCGGGTCGATCATCAGGCTGAGCCCAAGCGCAGTCAGGTTGCCGAGCCAGAAGGTCAAGCCGGTGAGAAAGCTGATCTTGGCGATGTCCATCGCGCGCAGCCTATAAGGCGCGTAGATCCGGTATCTCACCAAGGGAGAGATCAGCGCCACCGCACCGATGCCATGCGCAATCGGATAGCTGGTGAAGCTGCCGACAGCCGCGGCCCGAAACGGGATGTCATCGCGACCGATCGCGCGCAGCGCGAAGAGGTCGTAGAGTGTCAGACCAGCGTAAGACAGCGCGATCAGCATCAGCGCCAACGCGATGAGCTTCGGATCCGTCGCCTCTGCGATTGCGAGCACATGGCCGATATCGAGCTTCTTGACAGCGCGCATGAGCACGGCGATTGCGATGCCCGCGATCACGAGGCTCATCGCCAAGCCCGCGAGCCCCCGCAGCCAAGCCCTTCGGTTCAGCTGCGGCGGCAGATCATCGTTCAGTACGGCCATTCAGCGGATCTTCTCGCCGAGGCGGTACGCGCCGGCTGATTCGAGCAGGATAATGGCGCCGTCTGACACGGCGATGTGACAGCTGCGTTACCGTTCCATTGCGGGACATACGCAGTTAACGATTTGTCAACGAGGCACGAGAGGCGTGGTGCGCTGCAGAGATGCTCAGAACGCTGCATCGCACATTGCGGATCATTCAAATTTGAATTAATCGCTGCGCCCCTCACGCGTAATGAGTGTGCCGTATCACTACGGATGCAGAGCGGTCGCATCTTCGTCACGCTGACTTCCTAAGACGTGTGCGCGACAAGAAGCTTCGAGGCAACATGAACGCAGAATCCGATTACGAGCTCACGCCAGATCAATGGGAGACGCTCAAGGCGCTCCGCGGTCCCGTGCGCGACGGCCGTCGGCCGAACGGCTTCATCGTCGGCCAACTCGTTGCGCTTGGGCTCGCGGTGATCAGCAACGAAACGGCGCAGATCACGCCCGATGGACGGAAGGTCCTCATCCGCGGCTCGTCGCGCCTGCTCGACGTCGCCGCTTGACCAGCCGTCTCTCCAACCCATCACATTGATGGCCCGCAGCTCCGCGCTCACCACATCGACTTCCGCGCACGCTCGGGCCACTCACGGTCGTACTCTTCGCCGTTGACGGCGTTGGCGGTCATCGCGGCCAGGATCTGCCCGGGTGTCGGAATCTCGCGCGGATCGACGCGCTTGTCCGGGTTCCAGAGATCGGAACGCACGATGGCGCGGGCGCATTGAAAGTAGATCTCCTCGATCGTCATCACGAGCACCGTCCGCGGCAGCTTGCCTTCCATCCGGAACGATTCGAGCAGCTCCGCATCCGCTGACAGATGGCCTCGCCCGTTGACGCGTAGCGTATTGCCGGATCCCGGAATCAGGAACAGCAGGCCGATACGCGGATCGCGCACGATGTTGCGCAATGAATCGACGCGGTTGTTGCCGCGCCGGTCGGGCAGCATCAGCGTCTTGTCGTCGTGAATGCGGACAAAACCCGGACGGTCGCCGCGGGGCGAGCAATCGAGACCTTCCGGGCCCGATGTCGCGAGCGCGACGAACGGCGATTTCTCGATCATCACCCGATACTGCGGCGTCACCCGATCGGCGACCTTGGCCGTCGACGCCAGTCCGGTCTCGCCGTAGATCGCCTCGAGTTGCTCAACGGTGGTGATGATCGACATCGTTCACAGCTCCCATCAACTCGGCCGAAGCACTCGCATCGGATCCCTTGATCACCTCGATCAGCCTGAGTCCGTGAGTGGCGGGATCGCCGACATTGTTGATCGTGAGGTCAGCGATCACCGACTCGTTGCCCACGGTCCGATGCAGCCGCTCACCGATGTCGGTGTCGCTCGGACGATGCCGCTTGCCCAGCCGCTCCGCAAGCACGTCCGCCGGCGCGGTGATGTTCACGACGACGACATCGGCATAGTCGCGGCGTGCCGCGGGGATGACCGTGCGCGACACGTTCACCACGACGGTGCGACCGGCGGCGAGATCGTCCTTGATCGCGCGCGGCACGCCGTAGCAATGACCGTGCGCGGTCCAATGCAGCGCGAACGCGCCGGACGCGAGAGCCTCGCGGAACGCGGCCTCGCTCATTTCACGATTGTCTTCGAAAGTGGACGCTTCACGGGTCACGACCCGCTGCGGAAACACGATGCGGTCGTCGTCGTCGCACGCAGCCCGCGCCAGATTGATCAACGTGTCCTTGCCCGCGCCGCTCGGTCCGACGACGAGCACCAGCCGGCCCGGACCAAGGCGGGCGTTGTGATCCGAGCCAGTCGACGCCGCGCTCATGCCACACGCAGCCCTTCCCGCCAGACGCTGCGTACGACGGCATGGTCGCCGGCGACGTGAACGCGGATCAGATCCGCGCGCTTGCCAGGAGCGATCTCGCCGCGGTCACGCAGGCCGACCGCGTCGGCCGGGGCCTTGGTGACGGTGCGAACCGCGGCAGCGAGGTCGATCGCCGGGACGCGCCGTGGCAGTTGCAGCGCGCCCATCAGCAGGCTCGACGGCACATAGTCCGACGACAGAATGTCGAGCAGACCCTCGCGCGCGAGATCGACAGCTGCAATGTTACCGGAATGCGAGCCGCCGCGGACCACGTTGGGCGCACCCATCAGGATGCTGATGCCAGCCTCGTGAAGTCCGCGTGCCGCTTCCATCGTGGTCGGAAATTCCGCCACGGCGATGCCGTCCTTGATCGCGTCGGCGACGTTCTCGTCGGTGGTGTCGTCATGGCTGGCGAGCGGCACGTCATGGGTCTTGGCGAGCGCGACGATGTCGCGCATGTTCGCTGCCGCATAGGCCTGCTGATAGGCGAAGCGACGCGCGAACATCACGTCGAGCTCCGCGTCGGTCTTGCCGCCGCTCTTGCCGCGGTAGTAGTCCCGCAGCTTGCCCTCGTCGCGGAACTGGCGCTGGCCCGGCGTGTGGTCCATCAGCGACATCAGCCGGACATCGGAGCGGCCCGCCAACTGCTTTGCCTCCTCGACCACGGTCGGCATCGGCACTTCGCAGCGCAGATGCAGGAAATGATCGGCGCGCAGCAGGCGTGCGTCGCGCGCGCGCGCGATCGCATCCGCCAGCACATTGGCCTGGCCATCGACGCCTTCGGCGCCCTCCTCGCTCCAGACGCGCAGCGAATCCAGCACCGTGGTGATGCCGGCCGTCGCGAGCTGTCCGTCATAGGAAATCACCGCGGCGACCGGATCCCAATACACTTTCGGGCGCGGCACGAAATGCGCTTCGAGGTGATCGGTGTGCAACTCGACAAGCCCGGGCATCAGCAGATCGCCGCCTGCGTCATGACTGCCAGCGGGCGCGGCGCCTTCGCCGATCTCGGCGATCCGGCCTCCGGCCAACGCCACCCACCCCTGCTCGATGACACGGTCGGCGAGCACCAGCCGGGCGTTGCCTATCACGGTGTCGGACATGTTCGCGCTCATCTGCTCCCTCTGCCTGCTACGCCGCCGCTGCGAAATTCGTCACATCCACCGTGCGGTCCGCGATGGCAGCACGAATATCATCGTCGTGCACGATCGCAATCATCGCGACGCCGGCCTGCTTCTTTGCGGCGATGAGATCGACCACCACGGCCCGGTTCGCCGCATCGAGCGAGGCCGTCGGCTCGTCCAGCAGCAGGATCGGCAGGTCGGAGATGAAGCCGCGCGCGATGTTGACACGCTGCTGCTCGCCGCCGGAGAACGTCGACGGCGGCAACGACCATAGCCGCTCCGGAATGTTCAGCAGGGCCAGCAACGCGCCGGCGCGCGCGCGTGCCTCCTCGCGTGTCCCGCCGGCCGCCAGCAGCGGCTCGGCGACGACATCCAGCGCCGCCACGCGCGGCACCGCACGCAGAAACTGGCTGACATAGCCGATCGTGTGCCGCCGCGCGTCGAGCACCAGGCGCGGCTCGGCGCCGGCGAGATTTGTCATCTCGCCCTGGTGACGGACGCTGATGCGGCCGCCGTCGCAGCGATAGTTGCCGAAGATCATCTTCAGGATCGACGACTTGCCCGCCCCCGACGGGCCGGACAGCACGACGCATTCGCCGGCCGCGACCTGGAACGAGACGCCCTGCACCACCGGCAGCGAGATGCCGCCCTGCAGGTGCATGGTGAAGGTCTTCCGGGCATTGTCGACGTCGAGCATCACGGTCATGGTCATCGGGCTCATGGCGGCAGGATCGAGGAGACGAGAAGCTGTGTGTAGGGCTCTCGCGGATCATCGAGCACCTGGTCGGTCAGGCCGGTCTCGATCACCCGCCCCTCCTTCATGACCATCACACGATGGGACAACAGCCGCGCCACGGCAAGGTCGTGCGTGACGACAATCGCGGCGAGGCCGAGCTCGTTGACGAGGCTGCGCATCAGGTCGAGCAGCCGCGCCTGCACCGAGACGTCGAGTCCGCCGGTCGGCTCATCCATGAACACCAGTCTCGGCTCGGTGACCAGATTGCGCGCGATCTGCAGCCGCTGCCGCATGCCGCCGGAATAGGTCCGCGGCGCATCGTCGATCCGCGCAACGTCGATCTCGACACGCTCGAGCCAGGACGACGCCGTCTGCCGGATACGACCGTAGTTGTTCCAGCCGACCGCCATCAGCCGCTCGCCGACATTGGCACCGGCGGAGACCGCCATGCGCAAGCCCTGGGCCGGGTCCTGATGCACATAGCCCCAGTCGGTGCGAAACAGGAAGCGGCGCTCGGCCTCACCGAGCTCAGCGAGATCGCGCAGCACGCCGTCGCGCATCCGATACGAAACGCGGCCGCCGCTCGGCGCGAGCTGGGCCGACAGCATCTGCAGCAGCGTCGATTTGCCCGAGCCGGATTCACCGACGATCGCGAGCACCTCGCCGGGATAGAGCACGAAGGATACGTCGCGGCAGGCCGCGAGACGGCCATAGCTCTTGGTCAGCCCCTCGGCGGCGAGCAGCGGCTGATCCGATGCGCCGGTCACCTCAGCCATGGGCCGCCTCCTTGTGCGGAGCGGCGCTCTCGGTGCCGCAATGTCCGGCCGCCTGGCGGCCCTCGCAATAGTCGGTATCGGAGCAGACGTACATCCGGCTGCCCTTGTTGTTGGTCACGATCTCGTCGAGATAAGAATCTTCCGCTCCACACAGCGCACAGGGCGCATCGAACTTGTAGCGCGTGAACGGATGGTCCTCGAAATCGAGCGACACCACCGACGTATAAGGCGGAATAGCGTAGATGCGCTTTTCGCGGCCGGCACCGAACAATTGCAAGGCCGGGCAATTGTCCATCTTGGGATTGTCGAACTTCGGCGTCGGCGACGGGTCCATTACATAGCGCGCATTGACCTTGACCGGATAGGCATAGGAGGTCGCGATGTGGCCGAAGCGTGCAATGTCCTCATACAGCTTGACGTGCATCAGACCATATTCGGCCAACGCATGCATGCGCCGCGTCTCGGTCTCGCGCGGTTCGAGGAACCGCAGCGGCTCCGGGATCGGCACCTGATACACCAGCACCTGTCCCGCGCGCAGCGGCGCCTCGGGAATGCGGTGGCGGGTCTGGATCACGGTCGCAGCATCCGTCGACGTCGTGGTCGCGACGCCCGCGGTCTTGGCGAAGAACTTACGGATCGAGATCGCATTGGTGGTGTCGTCCGAGCCCTGATCGATCACCTTGAGCACGTCGTCGGGACCGAGGATGGCCGCGGTGACCTGGACGCCGCCGGTGCCCCAGCCATAGGGCATCGGCATCTCGCGGCTCGCGAACGGCACCTGGTAGCCCGGGATCGCGATCGCCTTCAGGATCGCGCGGCGGATCATCCGCTTGGTCTGCTCGTCGAGATAGGCGAAGTTGTAGGTCGGCGCGTTCATTCCGCAGCCTCCTTCATCGCGGGAGCGGCATTGGCGTCGGCAAATTCCTGACGCAGTTTTCGCAGCAGGCCGAGTTCGGACTGGAAGTCGACGTAGTGCGGCAGCTTGAGATGCTCGACGAAGCCGGTCGCTTGGACGTTGTCGGAGTGCGACATCACGAACTCCTCGTCCTGCGCCGGCGCGATGACGTCCTCACCGAGTTCGCGCGCGCGCAGCGCGCGATCGACCAGCGCCATCGACATCGTCTTGCGCTCGCTCTGGCCGAACGCCAGCCCGTAACCGCGCGTGAAACACGGCGGCTCGGTGGCCGAGCCCTTGAACTGATTGACCATCTGGCATTCGGTCAACTCGATCGATCCGAGCGGCACTGCGAAGCCGATCTCCTCAGCAAAGAACTCTACCTCGACCTCGCCGAAGCGGATCTCGCCTGCGAAGGGATGATTGCGGCCGTAGCCGCGCTGGGTCGAGTAGCCCAGCGCGAGCAGGAAGCCCTCGTCGCCGCGCGCCAGATTCTGCAGCCGCAGATCGCGACCGGCCGGAAAGCTCAGGGGATCGCGCGTGAGATCGCCGACCGGCGCATCGGCCTCCGCTGCGGGAGACGGCTCGATCAGTCCGTCCTGACCGAGGATATCGGTCACGCGCGGCATCGGGACATCGGACGTTGCAGCGAGGGCCGGATTTTCCGGATCGCCGCCTTGTGCCAGGCCCGGGTCGAGCAGCCGATGCGTGTAGTCGAAAGTCGGTCCCAGCACCTGCCCGCCGGGAATGTCCTTGAAGGTGGACGAGACCCGCCGCTGCACGCGCATCCCGCCGGTATTGACCGGCTCGGTCGCACCGAAGCGCGGCAAGGTCGCGCGGAAGGCACGCACCAGAAAGATCGCCTCGATCAGATCGCCGCGCGCCTGTTTGATCGCGAGTGCCGCCAGCTCGCGGTCATACAGCGAGCCCTCGCTCATGACGCGATCGACCGCGAGCCCGAGCTGCTCGGAGATCTGCGACAGCGACAGCTCCGGCACGCTGCGGTCGCCGCGACGCTCATGCGCCAGCAGCCGGTGCGCATTCTCGATGGCGCGCTCGCCACCCTTCACCGCTACATACATGGTCAGACTCCCGAGGCTGCGAGGCGCGTCGTGCGCGGGATTGCGACCAGCGAGCGATCATCGACCAGGATCACGTCGATGCCGCGCGGAAACAGCGCCTGATTCATCGACAGCCGCGCGAACAGGTCGGCTGGCGCGAGCGTGGCCGTCAACGCCGTCGTGCCGTCAATGCCCGGACCACGCAGGCGAAACGACTCGCCTGCAGCCAGGCTCGGCACCTGCATGATCAGCGTGGTCGAGCGATCGGGATACTCGGCCGTCCCCAGCGCGAACGAGGCCAGATCCGGCAGGGCGCCGGGCTCTGCGATCAGCGCGAAGCTCGCTGCGTCCGGCTGCGAGACGATCGGCGCGCCGGTGTGAAACTTCAGCCAGGCACCGACATCAGCCGCGCGCGCGAAGGCCTGATCCAGCCAGACCGGCGTGTCCTGATCCAACAGGGTCAGCGCGACAGCCGCGACACCCGCCATCATCGACGGCGGACGGCCGACGTCGCCGTCGATCGTCATCACCTGCCCCGGACGCGCCATCGCCTCCATCACCGTGCGAAAAATCGACTGCGCCGACAGCACCTTGTCGGCGAACCCGGGCTGCAGTTCGGTCGTCGTCGCCGCCATCAGCCTTCTCCCCGCACCATGGTGTAGAAATCGACGCGCGTAGCCGCGGCCTCCGCTGCGCTCCGCTGCTGATCCGCCCGCAGCTGCGCGCGCAGGGGAGCCACAACCTTGGTCTCAATTGCCTGGGCATGCTCAGGCGACTGCAGCAGCGCATCGCACAGCGCGATCAGCCGCGCCTTGTCGCTGTCACGCCCGAGCACATAGCCGAAACCGACCTCGCCGCTGTCGAGCCGGATGGCCGCACGGGACACGGTCGCCTCGCCCAGATTGAACGGCGCGCCATCGCCGCCGACACGGCCGCGCACCATGACCAGACCGCTCTCGGCGGCCCGGAGCTCCCGATGCGGCGGCACCGTCACTTCAGCCATTCGCGTCCCGATGTCAGCAGAAGGAACATGCGCGAGCACGCGCATCGCTCCCTTCCGCCTCTCCTGCAACGCCGTGTCACCGCTCATCGCCCGTTCCGATCTTGCCCGGCTCAAGTTGTCTATGATAATAGACAACTTGATAAGAGAGCGCCATGACTGTTTGATGACATGGCTGTGATTTTCGGCAGCCGCTGGTTGGAGCCGCGATGAGCATTGAGGACGCCGGATCTGGCGTGGCACTGTGGCGGCGCGTCGCCGACGGCATCGAGCGCGAGATCGCCGAAGGTCGCTTCCCGGCGGGAACACGGCTGCCCGGCGAGACCGAGATCGCAGAGAGCTATCGTGTCAACCGCCACACCGTCCGCCGCGCGCTCGCGACCCTGGCCGAACGCGGACTGGTGCGCGCCGAGCGCGGCAGCGGGACCTATGTCGAGGCCCCTCGCTTGTCCTATCCGCTGCGTTCGCGCACGCGCTTCTCCGAGATCGTCGGCGCCGGCGGCCGCGAGCCGCGCGGACAGTTGATCGCGGCATCCGAGGAGCCGGCGACGCGCGAGCTCGCGCGCGCGTTGGGATTGAAGACCGGCGCGCCTCTCATCCGCATCGAGGCGCTGCGCTTCGCCGACAAGACGCCGATCTGCGTCAGCACGTCTTTTCTGTCAGCCGAGCGGTTTCCGGACGCGGGGGGCATCTTTGCCGCGGTCCGCTCGATGACGGCCCTGCTGGCGCATTACGGCATCCGCGACTATCGCCGCGGCGGGACCCGTATCACGGCTGCGATCGCCGACGCCGGCGACGCCGCGCGACTCGACCTCGCGTTGGGGCGCCCCGTGCTGGTCGTGGACAGCACCGACATCGACGCCGACGGCACCCCACTGGTCAGCAAGCGCTCGCGCTTTGCCGCGGAGCGCGTGACCTTCGAGGTGGAAGGCTGATCGGCGTCCGCGGCGCGGCTCGAACCGCCAATCAGTCGATCAACGTCCCATCCGGATTGAAGAACGGGTGCGGCCCCTCGAAGTCGCCGATCGGGACCTGATGAGTCACGATCGTTCCGAACTCCGGCCCGGCAAACCAGGCGTGTAGATGAAACGCCTGCGGCTCGACCTTGAAGGCCGGCGTGCGGAACATGGCGAGGTCGAGATCGACGGCATGGTTCGGCGCCGGGCAGATCGTGCAGGGAACGCCGGCAAAGCGCGTCAGCGCGGCGCGGTGAACGTGGCCGCAGCCGATCAGTTGCACCCGCGGATGGCGCCGCACGATAGCGGCGAGCTCGTCGGCATTGCGCAGATTCTGCCGGTCCATGTGCCAGATGCCGGCGGCGAAGGGCGGGTGATGCAGGAACAGCAGCGCCGGTCGGTCGGAGCTGGCAGCAAGCATGGTTTCCAGCCAGCCAAGGCTGTGCGCATCGAGCTCACCGTGCGGTTGGCCCGGCACACTGGAGTCGAGCAGCAGCAGATCGAGCTCGGCCAGTTGGACGTGCCGGTTGAGCGCACCCGACGCCGTTTCGTACGCATGGTCGGGGAATGCAGCGCGCATCAGCTCGCGCGAATCGTGGTTGCCGGGGATCGCGACGAACGGAAGCTGCAACGCCTCCAGCAGGGTCTTCAGATGAGTGTACTCGTCGGCGGACGGCGTGTCGGCCAGATCGCCCGAGATCACGACGAGGTCGATTCGGGGCGCGAACCGGTTGAGTTCCGTGATGCAGCGGGATAGCGCCTGCGCGGTGTCGACACGGCGATAGGCGAGACGCCCGGGCGCCTTGATGTGCAGGTCAGAAATCTGGGCGATGGTGACGGGGGGCTTTGTCATGGCGTCAGCCTTCGTCAGGAAGCAGGCGAATGGCCGCCGGTGGAATCGAAAGCCCCACGCGCTCGCCGGCGCTGGCCGTGAACGTATTCGGCGCATCCACCGCCAGCGGAACCGACGCCGCATCACGCACGATGATGCGCTGCCGATCTCCGGCGAAACGAACGCTGTCGACGGTGCCCGCAAGGTCAGCCGTCGCGGCATCGGCCAGCATGATGGTCTCGGGGCGGACCATCGCGACCGCCCTGCTCATCGCATCTCGTCCGCTCACCGGCACCCGGCCTCCGGGCAGGATCAGCGTGCCGCTCTCGATCGGCGCCTCGATGATATTCGCGGCCCCGACGAATTCGGCGACGAAGCGGTTGGCCGGCGTGAAGTAGATCTCGCGCGGCGTGCCGACCTGCGCAATGGACCCCTTGCGCATGACCACGATGCGGTCGCCGAGCTCCATCGCCTCCGCCTGGTCATGGGTTACATAGATCGCGGTGATGCCGAGCTTGCGCAGGAGGTCGTTGAGCTCGCCGCGCAGGCGCTCGCGCAGCGCCGCGTCGAGCGCCGTCAACGGCTCGTCCAGCAGCAGCACGCTCGGCCGGATCGCAACCGCGCGCGCGAGCGCAACCCGCTGGCGCTGTCCACCGGAGAGCTGGTCGATGCGCCGGTCCTCCAGACCCCCGAGATTCGTCAGCGCGACGAGCTCGGCCACGCGCGCCGCGCGCTCGGCCTTCGACAGGCCGCGGAGCTTCAGCCCGTAACCGATGTTGCCGGCGACGCTCATGTTCGGGAACAGCGCGTAGGACTGGAACACCATGCCGACATTGCGCTTCTCGATCGGCTGGCGCGTGAGATCCTTGCCGTCGAACAGCACACGACCGCCGCTGTCCGGTGTCTCGAGGCCGGCGACGATCCGCAGCAGCGTGGTCTTGCCGCAACCGGACGGCCCGAGCAGCACCAGCGTCTCGCTCTGGGCGATATCGAGGGTCGCGCGCGCCAGCGCGCAGGTCCCGTCGGCGAAGGTCTTGCCGCAATTCTCCACCTTCAGCGCGGCGCCGTGCCGGGTCATCATGTTCACCGTGATTGTCCTCTTTCGCCGATCCATTGCATGGCCACCAGCAGCGGGATGATCATGACGAAGAAGATCAGCGTATAGGCCGAGGCGACCTCGAGCCGCATCGATGCGTAGCTGTCGGCAAGGCCAACCGGCAATGTCTTGGTGAGCGGCGTGTGCAGCATCCAGGTCAGGTTGAACTCGCCGAGCGACAGCGTCACCACCATCAGGCTGCCGGCCAGGATTCCCGGCGCGGCATTGGGCACGATGACATCGACGAAACGGCGCCACGGTGGCGCGCCGACGGAGGCAGCACCTTCGTCGAGGGATTTGACATCGATGGTCGCGAACACCGCCATCACCGAGCGGACCATGAACGGCATGGTGAAGATCACGTGCCCTGCCAGGATGAACAGCCACGAGCGGCGGAAGCTGCCGAAGCCGCCATAGGTGAGCAGCAGCGCCAGCGCGATCGCGAGCCCGGGAATGGCGAGCGGCAGCGTGATGATCTCCTCGATCAGGCGCGCCAGCCGCCCGCCACGGACATACAGGGCGTAGGCGGCGGGCACGCCGACCACGAGCGTGACCGCGAGCGTGCCCAGCGCAATCATGATCGAGGCCAGGATCGTTCCGGCGTAGAGCTCCCAGACCTGGGCGACCCATTGCAGGGTCACACCCGACTGAAGGCCGCGGAAGTAACTCACCGTCACGCCCGCGGCAATCGAGAGTCCGGCAGGCACCGCCAGAAACGCAGCGACGAGCAGCGTGAACAGAAATTGAAGCGTGAAGAGAATCCGGTTGCGCACGTGCTAGCCCGCCGCTGCCACGGAGTTGCCGGTGAAGCTGCGCGCCAGCGCCAGGATCAGCCACGTCATCGCGCCCAGGCCGACCGACAGCGCCGCCGAGGTCGCCAGGTTTCCGGCCAGCGTGAACTCCGTGTAGATCAGCATCGGCAGCACGTCGATGTTGGTCGCGAGCGTGAACGCCGTGCCGAAGGCGCCCATTGCGGTTGCAAAGGCGATGGCGCCCGAGGCGACCAGCGCAGGCGCCAGCGCCGGCAGGACGACGTCGCGCAGCACGGCCCACGGGCTCGCGCCGAGCGAGCGGGCCGCCTCCTCCAGGCTCGGATCAAGCTTTTGCGCCGCCGCCATGATGGTGAGAATGACCCTGGGAATCGAGAAGTAGAGATAGCCCAGGAACAGGCCGTAGATCGAATAGGCGAATACGATCTTGTCGCCGAGCAGACGCGAGGAGACGTCGCCGATCAGGCCCTGGCGGCCGGCGAGCAGGATGATCATGAAGCCGATCACGACGCCGGGGAACGCGAGCGGAAAGGTCAGGATCGCCACCAGAACGGCACGGCCCGGAAAGCGATGACGCTGCAGGAACAGGCCGGCGATCGTCGCGACGATCAGCGTCGCGACCGTGGTCGCGGCCGCCAGCAGCACCGTGCTCAGGAGCGTGGCGCGATAGCGCGGCTCGGCGATGATGGCGAGATACTCCGCCGGTCCGCGCAGCCCCTCCGCGCCGGTGACCAGCAGATGCACCACCGGCAGAACGAAGAAGGCGGCCGTCACGGCCGCCAATGGCAACAGACACGCCCAGACGAAGGATTTGTGCGACATGATCTCGAGCGTGCCCCGTCGGCTGTTGGCCAGCGGGGCACGCGACTCCCTTAGCGGACTTCGGACAGATAGCGGTCGACGAAGCCCTTCTGCGCGGCCTCCATGTCGCCCCAGTTGACGCTTTTGGCGCGGGCGTAGTCGCTGTCCGGCAGGAACTTGCTCTTGACGGCTTCCGGCAGCTCGATCGGACGGGCCGGACGCAAATACGCATTGGTCCAGATCGCCTGGCCCTTGTCGGACAAGAGATAGTCCATGACCTTCTTCGCCTTGTCCTTGTCGGGCGCGTTCTTTACGAGACCGACGACGTAGGGGAAGACCACCGAGCCTTCGCAGGGAATGACAAACTCGAAATTGCCCTTCTCGGTATATTTCGCGCGATAGGCATTGAAGTCGTAGTCGAACAGGATCGGGATCTCGCCCGAGACCACGCGCGCATAGGAGGTCTGCTTCGGCACGATCGGATCGTTCCTGCGCAGATCTTTGAGGAAGCTGACCGCGGGATCGAAATTGGTTTGCGAGCCGCCGAGCGCGAGATTGACGGCCACGGCGCCGACATAGCCCACCGCAGCCGAACTCGGATCGAGATAGCCGACCATGCCTTTATAGTCGGGCTTGAGCAGATCCTTCCAGCACGCCGGTATCGGCTTGCCGCCCAATGCATCCTTGTTCACGAACAGCCCGAGCGTGCCCGAATGGATCGTGGTCCAGTAGCCGTCGGCATCCTTCAGGCCGGCCGGGACCTGATCCCAGTTGACGGGCTTGTACGGCTCCAGCGCGTCCTGCGCCTTGGCCTTCATACCGAAAGTCACGCCGAAATAGCCGATGTCGCCGACCGGATTGGCCTTCTCGGCGAGGATCTGCGCCAGCGCCTGGCCGGAGTTCTTGTTGTCGTGCGGGATGTCGTAGCCGAGATCGGTCTTGATCGCCTTCAGCATCGACGCCCAGTCGGCCCATTCCGGCGGACAATTGTAGCAGATGACGTCAGCGGCCTTGGCGGGCTGCGACGGCGCCAGAACGAACAGCGCGAGCAGCGCAAGAACGAGGCGGATGACCTTCATGAATGAAACTCCGTATGCCTGGCATCACGGCCAGTTCCGGAGCCCCTTACGGCCGGCAGATGAAAGATTTGCGACAGCGCGTGAAGTGCACACACGCGCGAGCACAGCTGGATCGTTCGCCTACGAACAATCGCAACCTTCAGATGCCGCCGCGATCAGGCGACGGCGCGACGTCCGATGATGGCGAAGCGCAGCCTGTTCGAGATCCAGTCGATCGCGGCCACCGCCACCAGAATCATCAGGATCAGGAACGACACCTTCTGCCATTCCAGCACGCGAATCTGTTCGGCGAGCTGCAGGCCGATGCCGCCGGCACCAACGATGCCGATGATGGTCGCCGAACGGGTGTTGGACTCGATGAAGTACAGCACCTGCCCCGCGATGACCGGAAGCACCTGCGGCAGCAGGCCGAATCGGATCTCATGCAGCGCGTTGCCGCCGGCGGCGCGCACGCCTTCGACCTGCTTGCGGTCGGCGCTCTCCATCGCCTCCGAGAACAGCTTGCCGAGCGCGCCGAAGTCCGAGACCGCGATCGCGAGCACGCCAGCGAAGGGGCCGAGCCCGACGACATTGATCCAGACCAGCGCCCAGATCAGCGTGTCGACGCCGCGGATCGTGTCGAACAGCCGCCGCACCGGGAAGCGGAAGATCGCCGAGGGAATGACGTTGCGGGCGGCGAGCAGGCTGACCGGGAACGCAAGGCATGCGGCGAGCGTGGTGCCGAGCACCGCGATCGACAGCGTCTCGCCGAGCGCCTTGAGATAGACCGGCAGCGAGCCGCCCGGGTCGGGCGGCAGCATCAAACGCGCGATCCAGCCGAGCTGGCCAAGGCCGGACAGAATGCGCGACGGCGAGAAATCCAGGTCGACGAGACCGAAGACGAAGACGGCGAGCGCCAGCAGCAGCACCAAGGGGGTCGCGAGCCGTGCCGACATCGGCCGGTTGAAGATGTGCGGATAGCGCTCGCGCAGCTGCGTCGGATCCGGCGTGTCCGGAAGGCTCATGTCCGCGCCTCCGCGCCGAACAGCCGCCCGCGCAGCCAGCCGGTGCCGATATCGATCAGGAACACCGTCACCACGATCATCACGAGGATGGCGCTGACGTCCGAATAATAGAACTTGCGGATCGCGACGACCAGCTCCTGGCCGATGCCGCCCGCGCCGACGAAGCCCATGACGGAAGCCTCGCGGACGTTGATCTCGAAGCGCAGCAGCGTGTAGCTGGAGAAGCCGGCAATGACCTGCGGCAGCACGGCGAAGCGCATGCAGGACAGCCAGCTCGCGCCGGTGGCTCTGATGCCCTCGACCGGCTTCATGTCGGCATTCTCGACCACTTCGGAGAACAGCTTGCCGAGCGCGCCGCTGGAATGCAGCGCAATCGCGAGCACGCCGGCCACCGGGCCAAGACCGAAGGCGATGACGAAGATCAGCGCGAACACGATGCCGGGAACGGTGCGGGCGAATTCGAGCACGCGGCGCACCGTGAATCGGACCCACGGCGCCGGCGACGTGTTCTCGGCGGCGAGAAAATTGAGGCAGAACGCCACCAGCATGCCTGCGAGCGTGCCGACATAGCTGATCAGCAGCGTCTCACCAAGCAGCTTGATCCACTTCTTGAAGCCCCAGAACCATTCGGGGACGTTGGTCCAGACGCGGTGACCGTCGTCGAGCGTGAAGATACGGTCGAAATAGCTGAGGAAGTTGCCGAAATAGGTGAAGAACGTCCGCAGATTGACTTCCGCGCCGACGGCGGCGGCCAGCAGCACGGCCAGGAACACCAGGCCGCACAGCGCGAGGCGCAGTCGGCGGCGCGAGACCGCCCGGCGATACGCATCGCTCAGAGCCTCAAGCTGCTGGCTCGGCAGGATCGAAACGGCGACCGCCATCGGATGCGTGCTGCTCTCTCTGTGAAACGATCTGGCTCTGGTCAAGGCGAGAGCCGGGTCATGCCCGACCCGGCTCCCGCTTGGATGGGACGTCGATCAGGACGCCTTCTTGCGCAGGCTGTCGACGAACTTGATCAGATCGATCGTGCCGTCCCAGTCCTTGGTCGTGGCCGGATGGAAGCCCTTCTTCTGGCCGTCGGAGAGACGGTCGAACGCCGCCTTGTCCTTGGTCGGCGCGTCGAAGAAGGCCTTGGCGATCGCCTGTTTGGCGTCTTCAGGCAGATCGGTGTTGTAGGCATAGGGGCCGTTGATGATCGGGGCCGACTTGTGGATGATGCGGAAGTCGTCCTTCTTCATCGGCGAGCCGTCTGCGTTCTTCAGCATGCCCTTGGTGAGCATCTGCGCGAGCGTCGAGTCGTTGTCGCTGGTCCACTGGTTGGCGGCGACGTCGACGGTGCCCTGGCTGAGGGCGAGAACCGCGTTCTCGTGGCTGCCGGTGAACACGACCTTGCCGAAATAGGCCTCGGCGTCGGTCACGCCCATCTTGTTGAGCTCGAAGCGCGGCACGTTGTTGCCGGAGGTCGAGTTCGGATCGACCAGGCCGAGGTTTTTGCCCTTGAGATCCTCGACCTTCTTGTAGGGGCTGTTGGCCTTGACGAAGAACACCGAGTAGTAGCCGGTGCTGCCGTCGGCGTTGATGTCGTTGGCGAAGGCGTCCGTCTTGACGCCCGTCAAACGGGCGCGGGCGAACGAGGCCGAGCCGTAGCTCGCGATGTGGATGTTGCCGGCGCGCTGGCCCTCGATGACGGCGGCGTAGTCGTTGGCGATGCGGAGCGTGACCTTCACGCCCAGCTCCTTGGACAGATAGTTGACGAACGGCGTCCAGCGCTCGGTCACGCCCGAGGCATTCTCCGCCGGGACCACAGCGAAGGTCAGTTCAGGATACTTCGCCTTCCAATCCTCGGCCGACGCCTGGGCCGTGAAAGCCAGCGCAGCGACGCCCGCCAGAACGATGCGACGATTGATCATAACATTCCCTCTTGTTGCAGTAAGTAACGAGTCTCGCGCCCCGCGATGCGGAGCCCGTGACGGTAGAAACCAAGATCTCAGGCCACGGCGGCTTCGCCGAGTGCGGGGACCGGCCCCACCGGCGCTGGATGCACCGCATCCATGACCTCGTCGGCCTCCAGATCGTAAAGCTCGCGCGCGATCTGCGCGGTGAGCGCCGCCGGCAAATCGTCGAACACGACGCGGCCCTGCGCCATGCCGATCAGGCGGTCGCAATAACTGCGCGCGAGATCGAGCGAATGCAGGTTGCAGATCACCGTGATGCCGAAATGCTTGTTGATGCGCAGCAGCGCATCCATCACGATCTTGGTGTTGCGCGGGTCGAGCGAGGCGATCGGCTCGTCGGCCAGGATGATTTCCGGGTTCTGCACCAGCGCGCGGGCGATCGCGACACGCTGCTGCTGACCGCCCGAGAGCTGATCGGCGCGCTGCGCGGCGAGCGAGGCCATGTCGAACTGCTCGAGCGCGGACAATGCCATCGCGACGTCGTCGGCCGGCCACATTTGCGCCAGCGACCGCCAGGACGGAACCTGGGCGAGCCGGCCCATCAGCACATTGGTGAGAACGTCGAGCCGCCCGACCAGATTGAACTGCTGGAAGATCATCGCCGAGCGGGCGCGCCACTGGCGCAGATCGCGGCCGCGCAGCGAGGTCACGTCAAGATCCTTGAACAGGACTTGTCCGGAGCTGATCGGACTCAGCCGGTTGATGGAGCGCAGCAGGGTCGACTTGCCGGCACCGGACCGACCTATCACGCCGACGAAGCTGCCCGGCGGCACTGAGAAGGACGCATTGTCGACCGCGGCTTTCGCGCCGAAACGGCACGTCAGACCATTGACCACCAGCATGGACTTCTCCAGACGCCTCGCTTTGCTCTACCGCTAGCGTCTGGTTTAAACAGTTATGTGACAGTCCGCTGACGCCGCCTGGCTCATCCATACGCGCATCGACGTTGTCATGGTGATGTCACGCGAATGTCATGATGGACGCCCTACAGGTTCTGCTTGATCTCAAGGGAATAAGAAAGACATGGTCGGCAAATCGCTTTCCATCGATCCCACCGTCGATCCCAGCGCCAAGCTCCATGAGACGCATCTCGGCGCGTATACCGAGGTTGGTGCGCGAACCATCCTTCACGAGGTGACGATGGGCGACTACTCCTATGTCGTCAACGACGCGCAGATCACCTATACGACCATTGGCAAGTTCTGCTCGATCGCGGCGCTGACCCGGATCAATCCCGGCAACCACCCGATGTATCGCGCGACCCAGGCCCACTTCACCTATCGCGCCAGCGCCTACTTTCCCGGCGAAGCCGACGATGCCGAGTTCTTCGCCTGGCGCAGGCGCCATCACGTCGACATCGGCCACGACGTCTGGATCGGCCATGGCGCGATCGTGCTGCCGGGACGGACCATCGGCACCGGCGCCGTGATCGCCGCGGGTGCCATCGTCACCAAGGACGTGCCGGCCTACACGATCGTCGCCGGCAATCCCGCCCGGATCATCAAGCGGCGGTTTCCGATCGAAATCGAGCAGCGTCTCGTCAATCTGGCATGGTGGGACTGGGACCATGAGACGCTCCGCGCGGCGCTACCGGATTTCCGGCAGCTCGAGATCGGCCAATTCCTGGACAAATACGAGACGGCTCTCGACGGCAGGCGCCAGGTGCGGCAGAGTGCCGCGCAATGACAGACATCTCCATCTCCTCGGGCCGCTGTCTGATCGGCGCCGACTTCGCTGACACCTCTCTGACCGTATCCGAAGGCGTGATCGACCGGCTCGATGTCCCCACGCGCGGTGCCGCGCTGGATCTCGATGCCGCCGGCCTCACGGTCCTGCCCGGGATCGTCGACATCCATGGCGATGCGTTCGAGCGGCAGATGATGCCGCGGGCTGGCGTCGACTTCCCGATCGACGTCGCGCTTGTCGACAGCGACCGCCAGGCCGTCAGCAACGGCATCACCACGGTGTTCCACGCGACCACATGGTCGTGGGAGCCCGGCCTGCGCAGTGCCGGCAATGCACGCCAGTTGTTGGAGGCGATCGAGACCCTGCGTCCGCGGCTCGCCGCGGACACGCGCTTCCACCTCCGGCACGAGACCTACAATCTCGACGACGAGGATGAGATCCGCCAGTTGCTCGCTGCACGGCGGATCGACCTGTTTGCCTTCAACGATCATATGGACTCGACTGTCGCGAGCCTGGAGAAGCCGCACAAGCGCCAGCGCATGGTCGATCGCACAGGCTTGTCCGGCGACGAGTTCGACCGCCTCGTCGGCCGCATCGCGGCTCGCGCGGACGCGGTGCCGTCCTCCATCTCACGTCTGGCGGAGACGGCGCGCACGGCCGGGGTGCGCATGCTGTCGCACGACGACGAAAGTCCGGAGATGCGCCGCGCCTTTCGCGGTCAGGGCGTCTCCATCGCCGAGTTCCCGGTCAACGAGGAAACGGCGCGCGAGGCCGCCGCAGGCGGCGACGCCATCGTGTTCGGTGCGCCGAACGTGGTGCGCGGCGGCAGCCATACCGGCTGGACCAAGGCAAGCGACATGATCGCCAAGGGCCTCTGCTCGGTGCTGGCATCCGACTACTACTATCCTGCGCCCCTGCTCGCGGCCTATCGTCTCGTCGCGGACGGCGTTCTGCCGCTGGCCCGCGCCTGGAGCCTGATTTCAGCCGGCCCCGCGCAGGCCGCAGGCCTGTCCGACCGCGGCACGCTCGCACCAGGGCAGCGGGCGGACATCGTGCTGGTCGATGACAGCTCCTCGATGCGTCCACGCATCGTCGCCGTGATCGCGGCCGGGCGTCTCGTCCATCTCACGGACGCTGACCGTCTCACCACGCATGCGGTACGCCGCGCAGCGGCGGCGGAGTGAGCACCGTGGAAGGCTATCCGCGCTACGCCATCTACTACACGCCTGCGCCGGACACAGCGTTGAGCGTGTTTGGCGCTCATCTGCTCGGCTACGACGCCTGGACCGCTCAGGAGCGGGATTTCCCAAGCGGAATTCTCGATACGATAGCTGATTGGGCGGAGCTGACCGCGGACGCGCGGAAGTACGGCTTCCACGCCACCCTGAAGGCGCCGTTCCCGCTGCATGATGCGCGGACCGAGGCTGAGCTCATCAGCGCCTGCGCGGCGTTCGCCACGACGCCCAGGACCGTGCCGATCATCGGTCCCGTCATCGACGCGATCAGCGGCTTCATTGCTGTGATTCCCAGCGAGGTCGTCCCGAGGCTGCAACAGCTCGCCGCGGACTGTGTCGAGACGTTCGAGACGTTCCGGGCGCCGATGAGCGCGGAGGACCGCGCCCGGCGCAGGCCGGAGCTGCTGACGCCGCGGCAGCGCGCGCACCTCGACCGCTGGGGCTACCCCTATGTCATGGAGGATTTTCGCTTCCACATGACACTGACGTGCCGGCTGTCCGACGAGCGGCGTCCGCCCATTCTCGCGATGCTCAAAGACCGTTTCGCCGGCCTCGATCTCACCGAGCTCGCCATCGATCGCATTGCGCTGTTCCGGCAATCGGGATCGGGCAGCCGCTTCAGCATCGTCGGGAGCTGGCCGATCGCAGCAAGCTAATTTAGCTCAGTTCGCCGCGGCCGCGAAATGCGGCGGCGACTGCGGATTTAACACCGACAGCGGCGGCGAGATGTCGGCGCGGTCGCGCGGCAGTGCCTCGCGCATCTCCCGCTGCAGAAAGGCAATCAGCTTCTCGCGCACCTCGCAGCGCAGGTCCCAGGCCTGCGGCGCGTTGCGCGCGCTGACCAATGCGCGCAGCTCCATTGTGCGCGCATTGGTATCGACGACCTGAAGATTGACCACGGCACCATCCCAGATCTTGGATTCCTTCGCCACCTCCTCCAGCCGCTTGCGGATGCGCGGGACATCAGCGGCGTAGTCGACATGCAGCACGACCGAGCCGATCAGCGAGGCCGCATCCCGGGTCCAGTTCTGAAACGGGCGCTCGATGAAATAGGACAGCGGCACCACCATGCGCCGCCAGTCCCACAGCCGGATCACGACATAGGTCGAGGCGATATCCTCGACCCACCCCCATTCGTTCTCGATGATCACGGCGTCCTCGATCCGGATCGGCTGAGTCACCGCGATCTGGACGCCGGCAATCAGGTTGCTGAGCAAAGGCCTTGCTGCGAGACCGACGATCAGACCGGCGGCGCCGGCCGATGCGAACAGGCTCACGCCATATTGCCTGACGGAGTCGAACGTCATCAGCGCCGCCGACACGGCGACGGTGATGATCAGCGTATCGATGACGCGCTTGAAGACACGGACCTGGGTCACGTGCTTGCGGGCGAGGAAGTTCTCCGTGATGTCGTCGCGAAAACGTTGCAGATAGCGTGCGGACACCATGTCGACGATACGGATCGTAATCCAGCCGACCAGTGCGATCGTCGCGACCACGAACAGATGCGCCAGCGCGCGCCGCCAGCCCTCGTTCAATGGCGCCAGCGGCAGCACCAGCGCCAACGCAATGAGACAAAGTGCCAGTCGCGCCGGGCCTGCAGTCCGCTGCAGGATCGGCAGCAGGATGGATTGACGCGGACCGATCGCGCGCCTCACCACGGCACGGAGCACCTTGTAGACAAGCAGCGCGCCCAGGACGGCGCCGATGATCAAAGCTGGCCCGACCATCCAGTCGGGAACCAGCGCGGACAACTGCTGTACGAGTGCCTGCATGCCCTGTTCTCCCTTGCAGCCTCAAGCGCTCTCAACTCGTGAGGCCGCTTGGAGAGTCGGACGTTGGCCGCAGTGCAGCATTCTTTTGCTGCATGGCTGCCAAGCTTGCGCGAAGGCGAATCTAGACCGCCTTCGTCAAGGCACCATCGATGATCAGGTTGGTTCCCGAGATGCGGCTGGCCAGCGGGCTCGCCAGCATCACCACGCCAAAGGCGACCTCCTCGGCGGTTCCCATGCGCCCCGTTGGGTTCAGGCCCATCGCCATCTTGAACAGATCCGGCGATCCGTTCTCGATGTTCTGCCAGATGCCGCCTTCGAAATAGGTGTTCCCCGGCGAAACCGCGTTGACGCGGATCCCCTTGCTGACAAGCTGATGAGCGAGGCCCTTCGCGTAGTGAATCAACGCGCCCTTGATCGCGCCATAGGATCCCGCGGCAAAGTCGACCTCGAAGCCGGATACGCTGGAGATGATGCTGATCGAGGCCGACTTCGATTGCTCGAGATAGGGAACCGCCGCCGCAATCGAATTGACGGTGTGCATCATGTCGGTCCGGAAGGATTTCTCCCATGTCTCCGCCGTGTCGCCGACGGCGAGCGCGCTGACATTGCAGACCACGCAGTCGACGCCGCCGAGCTCTTTGGCTGCGCCTTCGACCCAGCCCTTCAGCGCGACGGAATCGGCGACGTCGATCCCCTGCCCCCAGGCCTTCACGCCCTTCGCCACGAGCTTGGCGACCACCTTGCTCACGGCCTCGGCGTCGCGGGCGCAGATGGCCACGTTGGCGCCTTCGGCGGCAAACAATTCGGCGATCGCGAGTCCGATACCCTTGCTACCGCCCGTGATCAGCACGCTCTTGCCCGCCAATCCCAGATCCATGATGTCCTCCTTCGTCTCGAGTGAACGGCCTCAGCCGTGATAGCCGGCGAGCAAGGTCTTGTTGACCTTGCAGATGTAGGTGTATTTCGGATTGACCACCTGGGTACAGCGCGCCTCGGCGACCTGGCCGAGCAGCATATAGGCCTCCGCTGCCGGGATCTTCCAATCATCCTCGAGCCAGTTGATCATCTCCTCGAACGCGATCCGCATCGCATCCTCCAGGGGGCGCGCACAGCCGAGCGTGCAGATATGCGTCGGTGTCTCGATACGCGGATGGTTCAGCCGCGCCGGTGCCTTGTCGAGCGAGACCTTGACGGTGAGGTTCGCCGCGATCTCGATCGCGCCCATGCCGTTGGCCTCGCCATCGCCCTGGATGGCGTGGCAGTCGCCGAGGAAAAGATGCGCGCCATCCTTGTTGACGCGGAAGAACACCGAATTGCCCGACGTGATCTCCTGCACATCGAGATTGCCGCCATGCGGGCCGTTGTCGACCGTCAGCACCGCTCCATGGACCGGCGCCACGCCAGCGACGCCAATCATCGGCCGCACCGGCAGCTTCACATGCTCGTTCCACAGCACCTGACCGTTCTCGACGGCGACGACACGGGTCTGGATGCCGAACTCCTTGCGCCGAACCCAGTCGGGGAACATGCCGATGCCGGGCCATAGTGCCGTGAATCCGAGGCGGTCGAGCTCCATGTCGATGATGTCGAGCCGCAGCATGTCGCCGGCCTTGGCACCGCGCACCTCGATCGGACCGGTCGCACCGTTGACGTAAGGCAGCGTCACGTCGCTTTCGACCAGTTGCTGGCCGAGTGCCCGAATGGTGCCGTCATTGACGTTGATCGCGCATTCGACGACGAAGATCTCACCGGGCTCCACTGACGCGATGAACTTATCATCGCCGGAGAGCGCGTATTTGATGTTGCCCGCCTTGCTGACGCGCTTTGACATGATCACTCCCTGTTTTGTCCGCCGTTTCGTTTCTGGTGATGCATGATCGGAGAATCCCGCCTCATCGTTGCAGCTGCCGTCGCCATGGCATCAGAAGCTGCTCGATCTTGCCAACGGCAAAGGTCAGGACCAGGGCCAGCGCGATGGTGGCGACCAGCGCGGCGAAGACCTTCGGAATGATGTACAACGAGCCGGCCTTGAAGATCGCGTGCCCCAGGCCCTCGGATGACGACATGAACTCACCGACGATGGCGCCGATCAGCGCGAAGCCGACCGTGAGCTTCAGTCCTGCGAAGATGTCGGTCAGCGACGCCGGCACGACCAGCTTGCGAAAGATCTGGAACTTCGAGGCGCCGAGCGTGCGCAGCAGGTTGATCTGGTCGGGGTCGACCCCGGTCGCGCCCTTGTAGGAGGTCACCAGCGCCACGATCACGACCGACAGGGTTGACATCGCGACCTTCGAAATCAGGCCGGTGCCGAACCAGATGATGATGATCGGCGCCAGCGCGATAATCGGGATCGAGCCGAGCGCGATGACGAACGGCTCGACCACGCGCGAGACGAAACGTGAATACCACAGCGACAGCCCGATCAAGGTGCCGGTGCAGTTGCCGACGAAGAAGCCGAGCAGCGTCTCGAGGCCCGTGACATACGTGTCGCGCCAGAGGCTTCCATCGTAAGCCATCTGCGACAGGAACTTGAAGATCGCCGAGGGCGAGCCGAACATGAAGGCCGCCGCCTTGTTCTGGCCCGTCGCGTACTCCCAGAACGCCAGGAAGGCCGCGAGCACGACGAGCTGGGTCGCGAGCACTCCGAGCGTGTTGCGCAGACGCAGCCAACGCCGCCCTGCCGGTGCAGCGCGATCGCTCAATCCCTTGGCAGCGGCCGGCGTCACGTCGATCTCCGCGGTCATTGCAGCACCACGTCGAGATCAGCCCAGATGCTGCGGACATAATCGCTGAAGCCCGGCGCCTGCCGGACCGAGATCACGTCGCGGCGATCGGCGCCGAGCGCGATGTCGTAGACCGTCTTGATCTGCGTCGGACGCTTGGTCAGCACGATCACGCGGTCGGCGAGCGACACCGCCTCCTCGATATCGTGGGTGATCAGCAGCAGCGAGCGCCGGCCTTTCCGCACCAGTTCGACCGTGTCGTTCTCGATCAGCAGCTTGCTCTGGAAATCGAGTGCGGCGAACGGCTCGTCGAGCAGCAGCACGTCCGGTTCGTTGACCAGCGTCCGCGCAAGAGCCACGCGCTGGCGCATGCCGCCGGACAAGGTGGAAGGATAGTGATCGGCAAAGCCGTGCAGCCCGAGTTGATCGAGCATCGCGCGGCAGCGGTCCTCGGCCTGCGCCGCCGGCACGCCGCGGATCTCGAGGCCGAGCATCGTGTTGCCGAGCGCGGTCCGCCACGGCAGCAGCAGATCCTTCTGCAGCATGTAGCCGACATTCTGCGGCTGTCCCGCGACCTCCAGACCATGCCAGCGGATGCGGCCGGCATCGGGCGCGAGCAGTCCGCACAGCGTATTCAGCAGCGTAGTCTTGCCGCAGCCGGACGGGCCGACGATGCTGACGATCTCGCCCTCCTTCAGTGTCAAGCTGAGATCGCCGATGACCGGCACGATGCGGCCGCCGTCGAGCTCATAGCTCTTGGCCACATGTTCGACGACGAGCGGGGGCGCGGGCGCCGCCGGGGCGCCCGGCCCGATCTGCACCGTACCGCTCACCTCAGTCATTTGAGACTGGCGATCGCCTTTTCTGCAAACGAGTTGTCGATGATCTGATCGAACGGGACCGAGCCCTTGGCATTGCCGAGATAGACCTGCATCTCCATCAGGTTGGCCCACTGATCGGTCTTGGTGATCACCGACTGCGCCGGGATGAGATATTTCAGCTCGGCATCGATCGCCTTGTCAACGACTTCGCCGGGCAGATCCGGGAATTCCTTGCGGGCCACCTCCTTCGAGAAGGCTGGATCGGCATAGGTCTTTCGCGAGGCCTCCTCGAACGAGGTCACCAGCGCCTGGACCATCTCCGGATCCTTCTGGATCGTGGTCGGCAGCACCATGATGCCGGTGTTGCAGAACGGGCCGATATAGTTGGAAAAGTCGAACACCACCTTGGCGCCCTGCGCTTCCGCCGCCGCGACACTCGGCTGATAGGCGATGGCGATGTCGGCCTGCCCGGCGAGCATCGCGGCGATCTCGGTGCCGGGATTGACGGGAACGATCGTCGCGTCGACGCCGACCTTCATGCCCGCCTTCTCGAGCAGGCGCTTGGCGACGCTGTAGTTGGTGTTGGGCTCGGGCGAGGTCACGATCTTGAGACCCTTGAAGCCCTTGGGATCGGTGATCGGCTCCAGCGTCTTGGAGACGCCGAAATAATGCGCGCGCTGCACCACCGTGCCGACGACCACACCGGGCCCGCCATTCTCGCGCGAAATCTGCGCCATCGTCGCATCGCCGATGGCGAAATCTGCGGAGCCGCCGAGCACGGCGGCGAAGGTCTGCGTGTCGCCGCCGGCGGCGCTGACCTGCATGTCCAGGCCGTTCTTCTTGAAGATGCCGGCATGCATGCCGACGTAGAGATTGATGTAGCCGAGATTGTGCACGGCCTCGCTGAAGCGGACCGTCTTCAGGCCGGCCGCCAATGCCTTACGGGTTCCCAGGAGCGAGGGCGCTCCGAGTCCCGCGGCCAGTGCGGCCGATGTTGTCAGAAAGCGCCGTCGATCGAGGGACAGGCTCGCGCTCGCAGATATTGCCGAGACACGTTCGCTCATGGTGCAGAACTCCTCCCAGGCCAGTGGATGTCATCCCGCCGGGAGAGTATGGCCGCGCGCTTCAGCAGCAAGGCGAAATAACAGACGCGGTCTGCTGAAAAGCTGACGTCATCACGTCCGGCCCACGACGCCGTTGCGCCCGATACCTTTGAGCTGCCGCGCGCTTGTCACCTGACTGCCGCTTCCGGAGCCGCGGTGGTCAAACGTGCATCGCAGCAAGGCCCTTAATGTCAATTTTGCCACTCAGACCGCACAAAGAAATTGCAGGTCTCGACGCGTTCGCTAGCGTCCCGTCAGTTCCTGCCTCAGCGATCAGCCGACCCCTACGATCAACTTCTCTCTGCGACCTCGCACGGATGCACGCGGCAAATGCGTAAAGACGGTCTGTCGCGAATCGCACGTTGAGCGAATGCATCACGTGCCCGTGTCACATCCCTGACATCGCATTCGTTCGCAATCGCAACATGACCAAGTCAAGCGTCGCTTTCCCGACAACGCATTGATGTTGATAGCTAATGGCATATCGCTTGCAATGCACAATGCGCCTCGCTATTGCAGCGCAGAAATTTCTTGGAGTGCGACATGCTCGGAATTGGAAGTAAGCTGCCGTCGTTCGAAATCGTCGGTGTGAAGCCTGGTTTTCATCTGCAGGAGGAGAAGGGCGAGAGCGCCTTCGAGACCCTGACCGAAGCCAGCTTTCCCGGAAAGTGGAAGATCATCTTCTTCTATCCGAAGGACTTCACCTTCGTCTGCCCGACCGAGATCGCGGAGTTCGCGCGGCTGTCGAAGGACTTTGCCGACCGCGACGCGGTCGTGCTCGGCGGCTCCACCGACAACGAGTTCTGCAAGCTGGCCTGGCGTCGCGACCACAAGGATCTGCACAAGCTGCCGATCTGGCAGTTCGCCGACACAAAGGGCTCCCTGGTCGACGGCCTCGGCGTGCGCTCGCCGGATGGCGTCGCCTACCGCTATACGTTCATCGTCGATCCGGACAACACCATCCAGCACGTCTACGCGACCAACCTCAATGTCGGCCGCGCGCCGAAGGACACGCTGCGCGTGCTCGACGCGCTGCAGACCGACGAGCTCTGCCCGTGCAACCGCGAGGTCGGCGGCGAGACCCTGAAGGTCGCTTGATCATGTCGATCGAGCAGCTCAAGGACCAGATTCCGGACTTCGCCAAGGACGTCCGGCTCAACCTGTCGTCGATGGCGTCCGACGAGACGCTGTCGCCGCAGGCGAAGTATGGCCTGTTCGTCGCCTGCGCGATTGCGACGCGCAATCCGATGGTGATGGCGGCCTTCGAAGCGGTCGCAGCGGCACAGTTGTCGGCGACGGCGCTTGCGGCGGCCAAGTCGGCCGCCGCGATCATGGCGATGAATAACGTCTACTATCGTTTTGTGCACCTTGCCTCGAACAAGGAGTACGCGACGATGCCGGCCCGGCTGCGAATGAACGTCATCGCCAATCCCGGGGTCGACAAGGCGGATTTCGAGCTGTGGTCGCTGGCGGTGTCGGCCATCAATGGCTGTGGCACCTGCATCGACGCCCACGAAAAGGTCCTGCAAGAGGCCGCCGTTCCCGCTGCCTCGATCCAGACCGCCGTCCGCTTCGCGGCCATCATTCAGTCGGTCGCAGTGGCCATCGAGGCCGCCGGTGTGACGGTCGCGCTGGCCGCCGAGTAGAAATCTATCTTATCTGTGAATGCGGCCGGCAATGTCCGGCCGCATTTGTTTTTTGTGAGTTCACTTCAGGGTTGAAGTCGCCGCGGCGACGATGCAGCCGTTCATTCGACTAAGCCCCTGAACGCGCGGCGAAGCCGCGCCCCCGGCGGCACCGGGGTACTCCGCGCCTCCTGCCGTAAGACCGGGACGCTCCTGCCTCTTCCCGCACAACGAGCATTCCCGGGTCGTGCGAGCCGGGAAATTTCCATCAAATAGCCTTACCACCTCACGCTTCCCGCCAAGAACATTGATCAGCTTAAGGGCCAAGCAACATCGATTGTGACCAGGGCGCGCGAAAACAGTGGCGCGTGTGTCGGAAGGAAACCGGACCTGTCAGTCGCGACGCAAGCGGGGATGCATTTCCTCCGATCTCGCAACATGCGATCATCGGGCAGGCCGCGCATGCCTGACGCCCTGAAGCTCTCTCCGGCGAGCGGATCGCCGGAGACAGGAGGCTAGTGATGAGTGCTCCAGTTCAGAATGATCCGGACAGGCCGGCGCCGCCTTGGGCCAGCGCGGAGCTTCGCAAATACGCGCCGCGCCGCCGTCAGCCTGATGCTAGCCCGGCGCCTTACGATCTGCCTCAGGACGCCGGTTCCCTGCCGCACCATCTCGTGGCACGGAAAAACTTGCTGCCAGTGCGCCAGCCAGCGATCAATCTGGACGACGAAGAGGTGCGTCGCGCCTGGAGCGCGAAGCTCGATCCCGTCGTGATGCCGCTGCCGCCTGAGGACATGGACAAGGCGTCGCCGCTCGGCCTCGTGATCAAGATCAGCGCGGCCGTCGGCATCGCAGCGTCCATCGCGCTGATGGTCGCCAATATGGTCGCAGTCGACGGGAGCGGGACCGCGGCGGCCGGCAAAGGCCCGATGATGCCCTCCACCGTGCTGGAGAGTCTCGCCCAGATCGACCCGGCGGAGGCCAAGGTCGCGCAGGATGATCCGCCGCAGACGGTCGCATCGCTCGCGACACCCAGCACGACCGAGGCGGCGACGCGTAGCTGGCCGGCGGCACCCCAATCGCCTCCATCCATGACCGCCGCGCCGCCGGCAGCTTCGAGCCAGCCGTCGCCGCCGCCCGTCGCGACATCTCGTCCGACAATCCCGCTGCCCCGCGACGAAGTCGATTCGCTGATGAAGCGCGGACGCGACCTGCTCGCCGCCGGCGATGTTGCGAGCGCCCGCCTGATCCTGACAAGGCTGTCCGATGCGGGCATCGCCGACGCATCGCTTCTGCTCGCACGCACCTACGACCCGAACGAGCTGACGAAGTCGCGTCTCCTCGGGGCCGTCCCCGACGCGGCCAGGGCGCGCACCTGGTATCTCAGGGCCGCAGAGCAGGGATCGCCGGAAGCCAACCGCCGGATCTCCGCGGCGCGCTGACGACGTCAGATCTCAGCTTCTCAGACGCGATCCGGACCGCCTGGCAACAAGGGCGGCAGCGATCCCCTGCGCTCAAAAGCCGGACCATCGACGGGAGGATTCATGATGCAGGGCATCGACACTGCGATTCGTGCCGACGTGACGGCCCCGTGCAGTTCAGGTTTGCCGCGCCCGGCACGGCCGGTGAGCCGTGCGGAGATGACCGGAAAGGCAGCCTGTCTCGCGCTCGCATTCGCAATTCCGCTGCAGGTCGCCCAGCCCCGTCCAGCCGCAGCCGCCGGTAATGAAATCCGCATCGGCAACACCATGCCCTATAGCGGCCCGGCGCTCGCCTACGGCGTCATCGGCAAGGCGATCACGGCCTATTTCAACAAGGTCAACGCCGAAGGCGGCATCGACGGCCGCCGCATCAGTTTCATTTCTTATGACGACGGCTACAATCCGCAGAAGACGGTCGAGATGACTCGCAAGCTCGTCGAGGAGGACAATGTCCTGCTGATGTTTGCCAGCCTGGGCACCGCCACGAGCCTCGCCGTCCGTCCCTATCTGAACGCCAACAAGATTCCGCAGCTCTTCGTCGCTTCCGGCTCCTCGCAATGGGATCAGTCGCAGGACTTTCCCTGGACCATGGGCTTTCAGCCGAGCTACCAGACCGAGGCGCACATCTTCGCGCAATATCTGCTCGAGACGCATTCACGCGGCAAGATCGCGATCCTCTATCAAGATGATGATTTCGGCAAGGACTACATCAAGGGCCTGAAGGATGCTCTCGGCGGCAAGATTCCGGTGGTCGCCGAGGCCGGCTACAAGGTCACCGATGCAAACGTCAACCAGCAGATCGCGACCTTGAAGGCCTCGGGCGCCGACATCCTGCTCGACGTCACCACCCCGAAATTCGCGATCATGGCAATCCGGCGAGTCGCCGAGATCGGCTGGCATCCGGACCATCTCCTCACCTCGGTGTCGGATTCGACCTCCGCGGTGATGCTGGCCGCCGGCGCGCAGAATTCGGAAGGCATCCTGTCCGCCAACTACTTCACCGATGAGGACGACACGGCGACGACCGACGATCCGGCCCACCGCGAATGGGCGTCGTTCATGGACCGCTACCTGCCTCAGGTCTCGCGCAGCAACGGACTTGCGATCTACGGCTATATCGTCGCCGAGACGATGGTGGCCGTGCTGAAGCAATGCGGCGACGATCTGTCGCGCGAGAACATCATCAGGCAGGCATCGTCCCTCAAGGGCCTCCAGGTGCCGATGCTGCTGCCGGGCATCACGATCAACACCAGCGTCCACGATCACGCGCCGCTGGAGCAGATGCAGATGATGCAGTTCATCGGCGGCAAATGGCAGCGCTTCGGTCCGGTCCGCAGCGGCATCGACCCAGGTACCGTCAGCGAGTCCTTCAAGACGATCTTCCGCTACGGCACCGCGAAGAAGGATCTCGCCAATCAGTTGAACGCGAACACCGTGACGCTGATGACCGGATCGTTCGGCAGCACCTATGCCAACATGGGCGCGGATCTCGCTTCGGTCCTCGACAAGGGCGCCGAACTGCGGGTCCTGCCGGTGATCGGTCGCGGCTCGGTGCAGTCGGTGGCCGACATCCTGCTCCTGCGCGGCGTCGATGCGGGCGTCATCCGCAAGGACACCCTCGCCTTCCTCGAACGGAAGGACTTCGCCAACAACGTCCGCGAGCAGCTGGTCTATGTCGCCAAGCTGTTCAACGAGGAAATGCACGTGGTGGCGCCGAGATCGATCACCAGCTTGAGCGAGCTCGACGGCAAGACGATCGCCGTCGACCTTCCCGATGGCGGCACCTTCGTCACCTCGATCAACGTGTTCGAGCGTCTGGGGATCAGGCCGCATCTGCTCTACATCGAGCCGCGGCTCGCGGTCGACATGCTGCGCCGGGGCGACATCGACGCGATTATCGCCGTCGAGGGCAAGCCGCTGCAATGGCTGAGCCAGATCAGGGATCCGAACCTGCATCTCGTGCCGGTCGAGTACGACAAGGCGCTCCGCGAGGACTATCTGCCGGCGCAGCTGTCAGCCGAGGACTATCCGAACCTCGTCAGCGCCGGCACCCCGGTGAACACGATCGCCGCCGAGGCGCTGCTGGCGTCGTATAATTGGCAGGCCGGCAGCGATCGCCACCGCCGGCTGTCGCTGCTGGTCGAAGCGCTGTTCAACAACCTTCAGACGCTGCAGCGGCCGCCGTTTCATCCGAAATGGCTGGAGGTCGCGCCGCTGGCGCCGATCGCCGGCTGGACCCGGTTCAAGACGGCGCAGGACTGGCTCGATCGCAATATGCCGGCAGCCCAGGTGGTGGGCGCCAATGCCCAGGCCAGCGACCTCCCGCCGAACGCGGCGAACGACCCGAAACTGTTTCGCGAGTTCCTGGAGTGGCGGGCCAACCGCCAGAAGCGGCCGGCCGCCCGGCCGCCGCAATGATCGATGCAAAGCGTCAGGCCGCTGCCCTGGTGATCCTGACCTGCACGTCGCAGGGACGCGCGAGATAAGGCGCGGAGGTGACGAGCACATCGGCGCCAGCCTCGGCATAGGCCGCGGCGTTCCGCGCATTGACGCCGCCCGCGGCCGCAACGATCGGCCGGACCGGCAAGGTGGCCAGCGTCCTCACGCGTTGAACCAGTGCCGCGATGTCGGCAGGCGGAAATTTTTCAGCTTGGATGACGTCGAAGCCGGCGGCAGCAGCCGCCACGGCGTGCTCGATGGTCGTGACCTCGATGACGAGACGCTTTTCCGGAGCGGTACGGCGCAACCGCTCGGCAATGTCGGCGAGCGGCGTCTCGCCAAGAAACGCCCGATGCTCCGGGAAAACGAGGATGGTCTCGGACAGGCCGAGCCGATGCATCACGGCTCCACCCGCCTTCACCGCAGCCACGGCGTACTGCTTGGTGCCCGGGACATTCTTGCGCGTGCAGGCCACGGCAATGCCGGGCCTTGCCGCGCGCGCGGCACCCACGATGGCGGCGGCCTCCGTGGCGACACCCGACCAGATCTCGATCAGCGTTTGCGCGACCTTCCAGCTGCGCAGCAGGCCGGCGGCGCCCCCTCGCGCCCGCAGGATCGGCGCGCCCTTCTCGAGTGCCGCACCGCTGGCTGCAAGCTGTTCGACACGGCCACCGGCCAGCTCGATCAGCGCGGCGGCGTCCTCTGCGAGCGCCAGCACCATCCGGTCGCGCGCGACGAACAACATCTCCGCAGGCTCGGCGCCGATTCCGAGCACCTCCGTGGTCAGGTCGCCATAGGGCACATCGTCCCGGAGCAGCGCTTCCAGATCATGGTGCGTCACGGTGGTCGGCACGTGCGAGATCTCCTGTTGGTAGGCAGGCCTTATTCCCGATATATATACGGCGCCCTGCACGCTCACGATGGCAGGCCTGACATGAGGTGGACGGGCCGAACGGAAGCATCGCAGTGGCCCGAGGTCGACACATGACGCCGCATGAATTCGCCGAGCCGGCCGAGCTCAACCCGCCACGCCTCGCCGCGGTGCTCTATGGACCGGGTGACGACGCCGACACGCTGTTGGATGATTTTGTCCAGGGGCTGCAGCAACGCGGGGTGCGCGTCGGCGGAATTGTCCAGCGCAACACAAGGGACGCGATCGGCCGCAAGAGCGGGATGGACGTCATCGACCTCACCAATGGCGACACGATCTCGATCTGCCAGGATCTTGGCAGCGGATCGACCGCCTGCAAGCTCGACGCGGCCGGCCTCGCCGAAGCCGGCATGGCCGTTCATCGCGCCATCAAGGCTCACGCCGACCTCATCGTCATCAATAAATTCTCCAAGCAGGAGGCGTCGGGAAGCGGCCTGCGCGGCGAATTGGCCGACGCGATCACATCGGGAATCCCGGTGCTGACGGCCGTGCCGCAGAAGTGCATCGCCGACTGGCGGGACTTCGCCGGTGACCTCGGCACATTGCTGCCGCCGTCGCGCTCCGCCATGGACGCATGGTGGCTGACGCTGGGCTCCCAGCCCGCGAGCGCCGGCTAAGCGACGCACACGGTCGCCGTTACCCCAGGGCTATTTCCCGATCATCACGTCCGACGACTTGATCACGGCCGACACGCGATCGCCGACCGCGAGAGCGAGCTCCTCGACCGCCTCGTTGGTGATGGCCGAGAAAACCGTCAGCCCGGGGGCGAGCTCGACCTTGACATGGGCCGTCGTCGCTCCCTTGGAGACCGAGATCACCGTTCCCGGCAAGACGTTCCGCGCGCTCAGCTTCACTGACCTGCTCCTCCTCTTCGGCAGCAACCCTGCTGCAGTCCGATGAAAGCAGAGAGAACACCCGTGTTCAATGACCTATATCAAGAATGATATAGCATCGGATGGTCCGCGGCGCATTTCGCGGGACATGCGCCGCCCTGCCTGCCTCGGCGCTCAGCCGAACTTGAACAGCACGCCGTAGCCGCCGCGAGGATAGCTCCATTCGATGTCGCCGCTGCCTTCGCCGATCACCCGGCAGGTGCCGCATTCGATGCAGCCGTCGACGGTGATCTCGACCTGGCCGGAGTCGTTGAGCTCGTAGCAGCGCGCGGGACACGCCTTGAGCAGCGCCTTCAGCTGCGGGCTCGGCGTGGTGTGCGGACGGACCTTGATATGGGCCCGGCCGGGATCGACCTGGTAGCGATTGTAGAACAGTTTGTCTTCGACCCTGACTGCAACGTCCGTGCTCATCTCTGATCTCCCTCGCTTCGATTGCTTAGTTCATTCACCGATTAGCGCCACGCCCGGGCGAACTTGAAGGCATCGCCGAACAGGCCCGTCCACGACCTCGCACTCACGAAGGACCGCAGCATGCTGCTCTCCTTCTCCTTCTTCGGCGTGCCGTCCACGCGCACGAAGTTCTGCATCGCCTTGGAGACCAGCTGCGGATAGGTGAGGAAGAAGTTCTGCGACTGGTTGTGCAGCAGCGCCGGCATGTCCTTGTACTTCTTCAGATCCTTGATGACGAAGGACTCTTCCAGCATCTTCTTGTAGAGCGCGAGGTTCTCCTTGGTCATCGGATCGCGGCGCGACTTGACCTGGAAGATCGCCTCGGCGGCGATGCGCCCTGAGGTCATGGCGAGGTTGGAGCCTTCGCGGTGGATCGCGTTGTTGAGCTGGGCGGCGTCGCCGACCACGACCCAGCCGTCGCCGCAGAGCTGCGGGATCGCGTTGTAGCCGCCCTCAGGAATCAGATGCGCCGAGTACTCCTTCACCTCGGAGCCCTCGATCAGCGGCGCGACCGACGGATGCTGCTTGAAGCGCTCCAGCAATCCATAAGGCGTCTCGCCGGTCTTCTGGAAGTCGGACACGAGGCAGCCGATACCAAGCGAGATGCACTCCTTGTTGGAGTAGATGAAGCCCATGCCGGTCATGCCGCGGGAGATCGTCCCTGCGGCCTCGATGACCGCGCCCTCGTCGCCCTTGAGGTTGAAGCGGGCCTCGATGGTCTCGCGCGGCAGGAAGTGCATCTCCTTGACCGCGAGCGCGACGTTCTCCGGCTTCGGCCGCTCGCGCAAGCCGGCGCGTGTACCGAGCAGGCCGTTGACGCCCTCGGCCAGCACGACCACGTCGGCATGGATCTCACCGTCGCGGCGGTCGGTCTTGACGCCGATCACCTTGCCATAGGCGTCCTGCGCCAGCTCCGTCACCGTGGTCTCGCACAGCACGGTGGCGCCGGCTTCCTTGACCTTGGACGAGAACCATTTGTCGAACTGGGCGCGGATGATGGTGTAGCGGTTCGGCTTCTCCTCGTTGAAGTCGTCCGACTTGTAGTGCAGGCCGACATGGGACTTGTCGTCGAGCATCCAGAAGCGCTGCTCGACGAGGTGCCGCTCCAGCGGCGCTTCCTCGCGGAAATCCGGGATCAGCTTCTCGAGCATGTCGGCATAGAGAATGGCGCCCTGCACGTTCTTCGAGCCGGAATACTCGCCGCGCTCGAGCTGCAAGACCTTCATGCCGCGCTGGGCCATGGTCAGCGCAGCCGCATTGCCGGCCATGCCGGCGCCCACGACGATCGCGTCGAAACGTTCCTCGATCATTGCCCTGCTCCTCTGGTGCCTAGCTTGCGATGCGGTCGCGCGAATGCGGCGACAGCCGCGCGCGGAATGCTTCGGTGAGCGCCGGCAGCAGCCGGATCGCGTCGGTGACGATGCCGATATGCGCGAAATCGAAGATCGGCGCGTTCTTGTCGGTGTTGATGGCGACGATCAGATCGGCGCCCTCGACGCCCACCCGATGCTGGATCGCGCCGGAGATGCCGGCGGCGATGTACAGCTTCGGACGGATCGTCTTGCCGGTCTGGCCGATCTGGCGGTCCGAAGTCACCCAGCCCTTCTGTACCAGCGGGCGCGAGCAGCCGAACTCCGCGCCGAGCACCGCCGCCAGGCCCTTGACGAGCTGGAAGTTCTCGGGCGAGCCCAGTCCGAGCCCACCGGCGACGACGATGTCGGCATAAGCGAGATTGGACTTGGCGGAGTCGCGGTCCGGAATGAAGGACAGCACTTTGGTGACGATGTCCTCCTCGACCAGGCCGAGCTTGTGCTCGATGATCCGGGTCGCCGGCTTCTCGACCCGTTCGGGCATCGGCATCACGCGCGGGCGCACGGTCGCCATCTGCGGCCGGTAGTTCAGCGTGTAGATCGTGCACAGCAGCGAACCGCCGAAGGTCGGTCGCGTCGCGGCCAGCGAGCCGTCGGCATCGACGTCGAGCTCGGTGCAGTCGGCGGTGAGACCGGTCAGCAAGGTGGTGGCCACCGAGCCGGCGAGGTCGCGGCCCAGCGTGGTGGCGCCGAGCAGCAGGATCTCCGGCTTGAAGGTGTTGACGGTATCGGTCAGCGCCTTGGTGTAGGCCTCGTTGCGATAGTCGGTAAGAACCTCGTCGGCCACGATGTAAGCCAGATCGGCACCGTAGCAGAACGACTCGGCGGCGGCATGCTGCACGGCCTCACCGGGCGGTCCGATGACCACGGCCGCAAGATCGACCTTCAGCTTGTCGGCGAGCTTGCGGCCGGCGCCCATCAGCTCCCAGGACACGGGATGAACCTGCCCGCGCTCCTGCTCGATGAACACCCAGACGTGCTTGTAGGCCTTGAAATGCTCCGGCAGCTCCTTCTTGGTCGCGGCGCGACCGGCTGCGGCGGGCGGTGCTTTGGTGGGTTCGCTCATGGTCGTCGTCCCGTTGATCCGAAAGAAGCTGGAAGTCTCAACCGTCGTGAGATGGCGAAGTCAGTAGCCGTGCGCCGACGAGATCAGCTCGGCCTCGAGCTTCGGCTGCCGCTTGAACAATTCCTCGATCAGCGCCTCCGCCGGCGGCTTATTGCTGAAATCGACGAAGACCGCCTTTTCGGCGCGCGCCGAAGGTGCGAACACCCGCTTGACGATCGTGGGCGAGCCCTTCAGGCCGCATTTGGAGATGTCCTCGACGCCGGCGTCCTTGGCGCTCCAGGTCACGATCTGCGCGCGCGCGGCACGCAGCGCATCCGCCATGCCGCCGCGGCGGATCTCATTGGTCGCCTCGAGCATCGTGACCAGGCACGGCAGCCTGGTCTTGAGCACCTGAACGCCACCTTCCGAGCGGCGCTCCGCCTCGATGGTGCGCGCGGCCGGATCGACCTCGTTGATCTTGGCCACATAGGTCAGCTGCAGCAGGCCGAGCCGCTTGGCGATGCCGGGACCGACCTGGGCGGTGTCGCCATCGATCGTCTGCTTGCCGGTGAACACGATATCCGGCGCACCAAAGGTCTCGCTGATCTTGCGGATGGCGGTCGCGAGCGCATAGGTCGTCGCCAGCGTGTCGGCGCCGGCGAAGAAGCGGTCGGTCAGCAGCACCGCGCGATCGGCGCCGTAGGTCAGCGCGCGGCGCAGCGAATCCTCGGCGGACGGCGGTCCCATCGTCAGCACGGTCACTTCGCCGCCGAACTTGTCACGCAGCTGCAACGCGGCTTCGAGCGCGAACAGGTCGTAGGGATTGATGATGGTCGGCACACCCTGGCGCATGATGGTGTTGGTCACCGGGTGGACGCGGATCTGCGCGGAGTCCGGGACCTGCTTGATGCAGACGACGATATGCATGCGATCTCTCCGGTGTGTGTGCCTGCGATGAGGTCAGCAATTGTCGTACCAGTTTCGAGCACGATGATTATCATCGTCGATTCAACGCCTTGCGCCAGGCACCTGAAATTCTGCTTAGAGTTCATGCAGAGGTCCGACACGTCGCAAGCAGCACGCGTCGGGAATACGACAGAACGTCAATTCGCTGCGCTCGCTCACAAACAACAGCGCCGCCGGCAGGACCGGCGGCGCTTGCGGATATCGAGAGGAGTTCGTCTGTTACTTCAGCGTCGTCAGCGACACGAACGGTTTTGGTGCAGGCTTCGGCGGCGCAACGGCTTCCTTGAGCACCTTGAAGACGCGCTGGTCGAGCGGCGTCGACACGAGGAAGTCCTGATAGGCCTGCTCCAGGAACGATTTGCACCGCGTTGCGATCTCCTCATTGGGAACGTCCGAGAAATCCTCGCTGACGAGGTACTGCCCCATCCGCCTGAGGATGTGCAGACGGCAGACGTTCAGCACCTTGGGATCGTAGTCGACGCCGAGCAGCTTGAAGAACTCTTCCGCCGCCGACGTCTGCTTCAGTTGTTCGAGCACATTCGGTGTTGCCGCACTCATTGCTTCGCTCCTTGAGTCAAAGTCGGGTCAACCTCGCATCCATTGATCGGCGCCGGCGGCGGCGGTCCCTGGCGCACCTTCTGGCGGACATGCGCGAGCTGCGCTTCGAGGAACTCGATACGGTCGAGCATCACCGACAACGCCTCGCCGACCGGATCAGGCATCAGGTGATGATCGAGATCGATGCGGCCGACGGTGCGGCGGTGCGTGAACTCCGGCCGCACCACCTTGGCGGGGATGCCGACCACGGTGACATCAGGCGGCGTGCTCTGGATGACGACGGAGTTGGCGCCGACGCGGGTGCGCGGCCCGATCGTGATCGGCCCGAGGATCTTGGCACCGGCCCCGACGACGACGCCGTTCTCGAGTGTTGGATGCCGCTTGCCCGGCGACCACGACGTGCCGCCCAGCGTGACGCCGTGATACAGCGTGACATCGTCGCCGACCTCGGCTGTCTCGCCGATCACGACGCAGGCGCCGTGGTCGATGAAGAAGCGCCGGCCGATCTGGGCGCCGGGGTGAATGTCGACGTTCGACAGGAAGCGTCCAAGCCATGACAAGAGCCGCGCCGGAAACCGCCAGCCGCTGATCCAGAAGCGATGCGCGAGACGGTGCCAGATCAGCGCGTGAATTCCGGGATAGGTCAGCAAGGTCTCGATCTCGCTGCGCGCGGCCGGGTCGCGCGATCGGACGCAGCCGATGTCCTCGCGGATGAGGCGGAACAGCGACGGCGGGCTCGCGTCGGCGGCAGCGCTCTTGGCAATCGGGTTATCCATGATGTCGGTCATGATCAGGCAAAGCTCGCATGCGGGTGATCACAAACTTCGCGCCAGATGGCGGCAACGGCTTCCTTCGGCACAGGACCCTTGTGCGCGACCGCATGCTTGCGCACGCGCGCGAGGATGCGTTGCGCCTGGTCGGCGCTCGCCGGCAGACGCAGGTCGGACAGCAGCGAGGTGATCGCCGAGAGACCGGAATGCTTGCCGATCACGATCCGGTTGGAACGGCCGAACAGCATGGGATCGAGCGCCTGGTAGGTGCGCTGATCCTTGAGCAGGCCATCGACGTGAATACCGGACTCGTGGGTGAAGACATGCTCGCCAACGATCGCCTTGTTGAGCGGGATCGCGCGCGCCGCAGCGGCTGCGACGACATTGGCGACATGATCGAGCTCGGCGAGCACGATGCCGGTCTCGCGACGGTAGAGCTGCCGCAACGCGACCGCCACCTCCTCCAGCGGCGCATTGCCGGCGCGCTCGCCGAGGCCGATCACCGTGACCGACGCATGCGTCGCGCCGGCCTTCACGGCGGCGAGCGTGTTGGCGGTGGCAAGGCCGAGATCATCGTGGCCGTGAAATTCGATCTCCAGGTCGGTCGTCGCGCGCAAGGCTCCGACCAGCGCCGATGTCGCGTCGGGATCGAGCACGCTCAGGGTATCGGCGACACGGAAGCGCCGCGCGCCGAGCGCCTTTGCGGTCGCAATCACTTCCGCCAGGAAGCCGACGTCCGCGCGCGAGGAATCCTCGCCGCCGACGGCAACGTCCAATCCCCGGCTCTTTGCATAGCTGACAACGCGCTTGAGCAATTCCAGCGCGACGCTGCGGCCACCGCCGAGCTTGGCTGCGATCTGAACATCCGACGTCGGAATGGAGACATTGACCATCGACACACCGGCTGCGACGGCGGCATCGACATCCGCCTCGCGCATCCGGCACCAGCCGATGATGGTCGCCGGCAGACCGGCCTCGACGATTGCCCTGATCGCGGCGATCTCGTCGGCCCCCATCGCGGGCGTGCCGGCTTCGATCTCGGGAACGCCGGCCCGCGCCAGCGCGCGGGCGATCGCGACCTTCTCGGTAAGGGCGAAAGCGACGCCCGGGGCCTGCTCGCCGTCGCGAAGCGTGGTGTCGTTCAGGATAACCCGGCGCATCGGGCTCCCGGACGTGGAACGCACAAGACCCTTGCTCCCGAGCGCAGAGCCGGCCTCCCGGCCATTCCTGCTGACATTCTTGGGCTCGCGTGGTCCGAAGACGTCAGGCATTCACTTGCTCCGTCGCAACCTGTGTCGACCGCCAGAGCTGTTCGCTCAGTCTGAGGCCTGTCAGTCACTCAGCAACGGCCATGCCAGGGCCAAGCACCATGCTATTTGCTTGAATGCAAACGGCTTTTTCGGAAAGCCGAGATTGTCGGATTTGCAACAGGGTCGGGAATCGGACGTGGCGGAGATGGAGAGATCTGCGCCCAGACGGAGGCTTGCCCCGTCAGCCCTGGCGCGCGCGGCGCAGGTGAATGACGACATCGATCCGCTCCATCGCATAGCCCGGCAGCGGCTCGGGCAGTTGCTCGAACGCGACCACATCGGGCACGTCGACGAGCTCGCCCTCGTCCTCGTAGAAGAAGTGCGGATGCACCGTGGTGTTGGTGTCGAAGAACGAGCGGGAGCCGTCGACGCCGATCTGGCGCAGCAGGCCCAGCTCCACGAACTGATTGAGCGTGTTGTAGATGGTGGCCTGCGAGATCTTCAGGCCGGTGGCGACCGCCTCGGCATAGAGCACGTCTGCGGTGATGTGACGGTTGCCATTGCCGAACAGGATGCGGCTCAATTGCTGGCGCTGCTGGGTCGGGCGCAACCCGGCCAGCCGCAGCGCGTCCTCGCAACGGCGCATCAGGGCCTCGCCAGCCTTGCAGGTCTCCGCTTCGGGACAGCGTCCGTGGTCGGAGTTGCAGGGGGATCCGAGCTGGGGGTCCATCAACATCGTCGCAGTTCCTCGAACTCACTGTGCGGCGCTGGCCGCCTCCTGCAGCGCCACCTCGCGGCGCCGCTCCGCCATCCGGCTCTCGCCGCTCTCCTCGCCGAAGCAGAGCGCGAAATCGTTGCATTGGGTGCAGACCGGCGTCGTGCACATCACGAAGCCGTCGTCCTCGCACAGCATGCGATAGAAGAAGCGCTTCCAGCGCATGTTTCTGACGTTCCGGCTAGCCAGCGGCGCGAAATGGCGCATCAGCAGCCGCGACAATTCGGAGCGCTCGCGCAGGCCCAGGTCTTCCCAGAGATGGTTCGGCTCCATCGCGCGGCGCGCGACCATCGCCGCGAGCCAGCGGCTGATATCGCCATCGGTCGAGCGCTGCGCGGCGAGCAGGTCTCGCACCATCGCGATCTCGTCATCATCGGGCGCCGGCGCGGCGCCGTTGATCGGCAGCCAGGTGGAATCGATTGCTGCGGCAGGAAACAGCTGCGCCAATAGCGCAATCAGCTCGACGGTCGAAAGCCCCGCGCGCTCCGCGAGCGCACCATGCTCCATCGCCGACACCGCCAGGATCGATGCGATCACATGGCGGTCGAAGTTGAAATCATCGTCGATGACTGCCTCGGCTGGGTCGTTGCCTGTCAGCAGGCGGTAGATCTGCCGGCCATGATGCCGCTTGTCGTCCTCGAAGGCGAGCGGTGCTTGCAGGTGCACCGCGGCGGCATGCGACGTATCGACGATTGCGATGGTCATGGCGCGATCTCCTATCGAGGCCGATGAGAGTTCGAAGAAGAGGTACCGGCCTTCCGACGGGAGGAAGGCCGGTACCAAGACTGCTTAAGCCGTTGCGGCGAGATCGGCGGCAGTCTTTCCGACTTGGCTCTCGTCCACGGCCTTCATGATGCCGTGCTCCATCAGCATGTCCTCGAGCTCGTCCATCGTGATCGGGGTCGGGATGATGCCCTTGCCGGCATTGCCGTGGATCTTGGTCGCCAGATTGCGGTAGTGGCCGGCCTGCACGGAATCCGGCGCATATTCCAGCACGGTCATGCGGCGCAGCTCGGCGTGCTGCACGATGTTGTCGCGCGGCACGAAGTAGATCAGCTGGGTGCCGAGCTTCTTGGCGAGAGCCTCAGCCAGCTCCAGCTCCTTGTCGGTCTGACGCTCGTTGCAGACCAGGCCGCCCAGGCGCACGCCGCCGGAGTTCGCATACTTCAGAATGCCCTTGGAGATGTTGTTGGCGGCATACATCGCCATCATCTCGCCGGACATCACGATGTAGATCTCCTGCGCTTTGTTCTCGCGGATCGGCATCGCGAAGCCGCCGCAGACCACGTCGCCGAGCACGTCGTAGGACACGTAGTCGATGTCCTCATAGGCGCCGTTCTCTTCCAGGAAGTTGATCGAGGTGATCACGCCACGGCCGGCGCAGCCGACGCCCGGCTCCGGACCGCCGGACTCGACGCAACGGATGTCGCGATAGCCGACCTTCATGACCTCTTCGATCTCGAGGTCCTCGACGCTGCCCGCGGCAGCGGCCAGGCTCAGGATGGTGTCCTGCGCCTTGGCGTGCAGGATCAGGCGGGTCGAATCCGCCTTGGGGTCGCAGCCGACGATCAGGATCCGATGACCCATCTCGGCCAGCGCGGCCAGGGTGTTTTGCGACGTCGTCGACTTGCCGATGCCGCCTTTGCCGTAGAATGCGATTTGTCGCAGGGATGCCATTCTGCTCTCCATCAACCGATTGCTATGGCCGCGCCCGCTTCTCCGCAGGGCGTGACCGCGTCCTCTCATGTGTCCGAACCGGCAGACGGGTTATTGGGAAGGAGAGCATCGCTCGTCCGAAGCGTCGGCGTGCACTCAGCCCTCAACCATTGCCTGAACGGAGTTTTGCAACGGCTGTGCCAGCGCCGGAGGCGAGCGAAAACGATCATGTTTTGAAGGAGATGAAGCACAATCCCGCGATCATGGCGGCTTGTTGCAAACCCGACATCGGAACGCTTCGCAAGATCGGACGCGGCGCGCCGCTGTCCGAAACGACACAAGAGCGGCTGTTTTCCTGCGGAATCCGAGCCGGAACGGGATTTGCTAGATCCTCATCGCAGCCTTGCGGCCAAGGATCTTGCGATTTGAGGAGGATGCGATGCAGATCGGAGTGGAGACGGCGAAAGCGGTGGACCAGCGGCGCGTGTTCGTGATCGATGACGACGAGATCACCCGCGCCGCCCTGCAGTTCATGCTGCACGATGAGATCGAGACCCACGAGCTGGCGACGCCGGAAGAAGCCTATGAGAAGGGCGTCGACTGGCTGGCGCCGAACGTGGTGTTGCTGGGCGTCTCCTTTCTCAAGCAGCGTGGGCCCGAGCTGGTGCGAGAGATTGCCGCCAAATTCAAGGGCGTCCGCATTCTGATCGTGACGGCGAAGGCCGACGAGGCGATCGCCATCGAAGGACTGAAGGCGGGCGCGCATGGCGCGGTGGTCAAGCCGCTGACGATCGAGTCGGTGCGCAAGAAGGTCGACACCATCCTCGGCCGCGCCGGCGGCGCGCAGCTGGTCCAACTCGGCGGGCTTTGACGTGACCACCGTCGTGTTCTACGAAAAGCCGGGCTGCGGCACCAACGCCCGGCAGAAGCTGATGCTGACGCGCGCCGGCCATGAGGTCGAGGCCAGGAATCTGCTGACCGAACCGTGGACCGGCGAGCGGCTGCGCGCCTACTTCGCTGGGACGCCGGTGTGGTCCTGGTTCAACCCGGCCTCGCCGCGCGTGAAGTCAGGCGAGATCGAGCCGGAGGCGATCGAGGCCGTCGCGGCGATCGACCTGATGCTGGAGGATCCGCTGCTGATCCGCCGTCCGCTGATCGAGGCCGGCGGCCAGTGCTGCGCGGGCTTCGACCGCGAGCCAGTGCTGTCGCTGCTGCAGCGGGAGGATGATCTCGACGACGTCCAGGGCTGCACGCGGCCCGAAGCGTCGCCCTGCCCGGAGCCGCGCTGAGCGGCTCCGGTCCAGGTTTCAGCGCTTCAGCACCATCACCAGACGGTCGACGCGCTTGCCCTGCTTGAAGTGGGATTCGACGATCTCGTCGATATCCTCCGGCTTGGTCGGCCGATACCAGATGCCGTCGGGATAGACCACCATCATCGGCCCGGCGCTGCAGAAGCCGAAGCAGCCGGCGGCGGTGACGCCGACATCCGTCAGCCGCTGCGCCTCGATGGTCTTGGTCAGCCGGTCCCACAAGGGCTGCACGCCGAGCGCGCCGCAGCTGCCGCGTGGATGGCCGGGCGGCCGCTGCGTCAGGCAGACGAAGGCGTGATATTTGTAGAGCTGCGGAATCTCGAACTCGTCTTCCGCCTCCGCGACACCACCATCACTCATGATGCGGACGCCTTGATGCCCTTGTCGGCCAGCAACGTCGCGAGCTCGCCGGCCTGGAACATCTCGCGCACGATGTCGCAGCCGCCGACGAATTCGCCCTTCACATAGAGCTGGGGAATAGTCGGCCAGTTGGAGAATTCCTTGATGCCCTCACGAATGAAGGGATCGGCCAGCACGTTGACGCTCTCATACGGCACCTCGAGCTTGGCCAGGATCTGCGCCACGGCGGCGGAGAAGCCGCATTGCGGCGCCGCCGGCACGCCCTTCATGAAGAGAACGATGTCATTGCTGTCGATCAGCTTCTGAATACGTTCGGATGTCGACATTGTTTTATCCTTTCGTCCCTGGAGGTGTCGCGGCAGCGATCATTTCGGCAATGACGTCTCGAGCGCCAGCGCATGCAGCACGCCGCCCATCTGGCCCTTGAGGGCCGAATAGACCATCTGATGCTGCTGCACCCGGCTCTTTCCGGCAAAAGCCTGCGAGGTGACGCGCGCTGAATAATGGTCGCCATCACCGGCCAGATCCTCGATCACGACGACTGCATCCGGGAACGCCTCCTTGATCAGACGTTCGATATCAGTTGCTGCCATCGCCATCGCTGTGTCTCCCGCTGGATTGATGACAGTGTCATGCAAGCTCCGAACCAGCCATTTGCAGGTCACGAATGCCGTGCCGCCTCTGCGCAGGCACCGAATTGACGATGGTCGCGTCGGCTTTGCGACAAGGACAACAATGCGACCCAGATCTGGCGTTCAAAATCCAACAGGCCCGCACGTTTTGGCCGACTTCGCGGCGATGACAGCCTCTGCTGCACCACCGCAAAAACGGTCCGCGTCTTGCAATGATTTGATCGAGGTCAATGCAGATGCTCGAACTGGTCAGCGAACCCGACACGATCAACTTCGGCGATCTTCCCGAGGAGATCGACGCGCTGCTGCAGCAGGGCGTGGCGGCCTATCGCCGCGATCACGCGCGCGCCGACCGGCTGTTTCGCCAGGCGCTGGCTGCCGCACCGCAGGAGCTGCCGACCTATTTCTGCCTCTATAAGATCCACACTTATCAAGGCCACCTCGACGAAGCCAAGGCAGTTGCCGAGCTCGGCCTCATCGAGGCTGCGCGCCAGGCCGGCTGGTCGTCGGATTGGCGTCAATGGGCGCCGCATGATCCGCTGCCCGATGGCGCCGGCCGCTTCGCCCTCTACACGTTGAAGGCGCTGGCCTTCATCCATCTGCGCAAGAACGATCCGGAGAGCGCGGTCGAGATGCTGGCCGCGCTGCGCCAGCTCGATCCGTCCGGCGCCGTCGGGTGGCCGGTCGTGGCCGCGCTCGCCGACGGACTGGGCGCGGAGTGAGGCTTGCCATGCAGCATCTTCAGCGCAATCTCGACACGACTTCGAACGACCATCCCCCGGTGCGAACCAGGACCATGAGAGGACCCAACGCATGATGAGCATGCACGCCGCTGCCCCTCCCTCCCCGTCGCCGAACGCGCTGGCGACCGGCTCCCAGGATGCCGCCGAGAGCGTGATCGCCGCACTGCGGACGGTGTACGACCCGGAAATTCCGGTGAACGTCTACGACCTCGGCCTGGTCTATCGCATCGCGCATGAAGGCGGCGGCGCGGTTGAGATCGACATGACGCTCACAGCTCCGGGATGCCCGGTCGCGAGCGAGATCGTCCGCATGGTGGAGGACGCCGTGCAGGCCGTCGACGGCGTCGTCTCGGTCAAGGTCACCCTGGTGTTCGAGCCGCCGTGGGACAAGTCGCGGATGTCGGAAGAGACCGCCCTGGAGCTGGGCTTGTTGTAACGCACGCAAACCGCGCCAACGACGCAGGAGCATCACATGGCTACCGAGAGCACCATCAAGCTCACCGCCAATGACGGGCATACGTTCCAGGCGTTCCGGGCCGATCCGGCCGACACGCCCAAAGGTGCCATCGTCGTGCTGCCGGACGGCAATGGCAGCAGCAAGATCCGCAAGGTCGCCGACGCCTTCGCCGCGAGCGGCTATGTCGTCATTGCGCCGGAGCTGTCACCGCCAGCAACCGTTGAGCCCAAAGCAGACGGCGAGCCGCCGGCCGCCACACAGGATCCGGTCGCTCCTCTGCTCGCCGAAATCCAGTCCACCGTCGACAGCGTCAAGAACTGCGGCAAGGTGGCCGTGGTCGGCTATGGCGCCGGCGGCGGGCTCGCCTACAGCGCCGCGAACCGTGTGTCCGGGCTTGCCTGCGCCGTGAGCTACTACGCGACCGGCGTGGTCGACGCCGCCGGCGCCAAGCGCAAGGTGCCGACGCTGCTGCACTTCGGCGAAGCCGATCCGGTCGTGCCGTTTCCAGCCGTGAACATGTTCCGCGCCCATCATCCCGAAGTCAGCGCCTTCTCCTATCCGAATGCCGCCCACGACTTCGACGCCGAGGGCGCGACGTATGACGAAACGGCCACCGCGCTCGCCCAGGAGAGGACGCTCGCCTGGATCTCGCAATACGTCGTCGGCCAGCCGCCGATCACGCTGAAGAACGCCGGCGCCTATGCGCTCGCCAAGGTCGACAAGAAAAAAAAGAAAAAGGCCGATGACGACATGGGACCTCCGGCTGATTGATCATCCGTTGCAGTGAGCGCCGAGATGCTGCCGACCACCATCCTGATCGACGAGCGGCCGCGCTGCGTGGTGCGGCCCAACGACACCAAGGACCTCAACCGCTTCATCCGCAACGGCAAGACCTATCTGCTGGCGGAGATGCCCGAGGGCAAGATCACCCACCGCAACGCCAGCGAGACCGAGATGGCGCACTGGCAGAACGCGCTGGCCTTGCACCGCGCCTGGGGCGGCGATGATGAGAACTTCTTCGGGGTGCCGTTATATTAGTTGAGGCCCGTAGGGTGGGCAAAGGCGCCACCGGCGGCGGCGATTTAGCACAGCTCGATGTCCGCCGTGCCCACCATTCCAACGGCGGTATCTGGGGATCTAGCGGCCGGTGGGCACGCTTCGCTTTGCCCACCCTACGAGGCTGTGAATCTTTCGATGCCTATTCTCGCTGACTATGATTCTCTGAGCGGAGCGGTTTGCTGGAGGTCATGATGGCTAAGGACGAGCTTTTCGATGGATTGCCGGAGCAGTCGGGTCCCAAAGCGCGGGAGCTTCCGAAGGGTGCGCCTCGTCTGCGGGTTCCGGAGCGCAACCAGGTCGAGCTGCGCGCGGTCGATATCGACAGCCTGATCGGGCAGGATCATCCGGCGCGGATGATCTGGACCTATGTCGAGACGCTCGACCTGAGCGAGTTGGAAGACCGAGTGAAGGCGCGGGAGAACAGGCCTGGTCATCCGGCACCGTCGCCACGCCTTTTGCTGGCGCTCTGGCTCTATGCCACCAGCGACGGCGTCGGCAGTGCTCGGGCGCTGGATCGCCTGTGCGAGAGCCATGATGCCTATCGCTGGCTGTGTGGCGGGGTATCGCTGAACTATCACACGCTATCGGACTTCCGCGTCGGCTGTGCCGATGTGCTCGACCGCCTGATGAGCGAACATCTGGCGGCGTTGAGCGAGGCCGGGCTGGTCGATCTCGATACGCTGGCACAGGACGGGGTGCGGATCCGCGCCAATGCGGGGGCCAGCTCGTTCCGGCGCGAAGCGAGGCTGCAGCAGAAGCTGGCGGAAGCAACGGAGGTGGTGGAAGAGCTCAAGCGGGAAGTCGATGCAGATCCAGAAGCCAGCAACCGGCGCATCCGCGCGGCGCGTGAGCGCGCCGCACGCGAGCATAAACAGAAGGTCGAAGCGGCGCAGGCGGCGCTGGAGGAGATCAAGCGCAAGCGCCAGAAGCTCGAGGAAAAAGGCGGTAACGGCAAGAAGCCGAAGGAGCCTCGGGCCTCCACCACCGATCCGCAGGCGCGGCGGATGAAGATGGCCGATGCCGGCTTCCGTCCCGCCTACAACGTGCAGGTCGTCAGCGCTGCAGCTGCGATGATCGTGGTCGCAATCGACATCGACAACAACGGATCAGACGGCGGCCTGATGCGACCGATGCTGGAGCGGCTGCGCGACAAGCTGCAACGCCTGCCCAGGCGCTACCTCGTCGATGGCGGATACTGCCGTGGCGACGACATCGAATGGGCGCATGGCCAGAACATCGAGATCTACTGTCCGCCGCGCTCGCAAAAAAGCGGTGTTGATCCTTATCTGCCCCGAGATACCGATGGCCCTGGTGTGGCGGCCTGGCGAGCGCGCATGGCGAGCGAAGCCGGCAAGGCTCAGTATCAGCTCCGCTCGCTGTGCGAATGCATCCACGCCCGCTGGCGCAACTGGGACCTCCGGCAAGTGACGGTACGCGGCATCGACAAGGTTCGCGCCGTCGTGAGCTGGTACGCGTTCACCAACAACCTTCTGCAAGGATTGCACCTCATCGCCTGTCAAAAAGCAGCATCATAGTCGCCGGGAGCGGCATCCGAGGGATCCTCCGGGACAATCCGCCGCACAGAGCCGCCCACAACGGCTATCCCGCGGCGACAGCCCCTCGTCGCAAACTCAGCCCTGAACTCAAATTGGCTCACAAGCTCTACGCCTCGTATCTCCGTCATTGCGAGCGAAGCAGGGGCTAAACTGCACACCCTCTGTGTTGCCCCTGGATCGCTTCGCTGACGTTCGCGATGACGACTATGATTGACGCTTCGCTGTCATGCCCGCGCAGGCGGGCATCCAGTATGCCGCGGCCTCTCGGTGGACTCACGGACGCCGCGGCGTACTGGACCGCCCGGTCAAGCCGAGCGATGACGCCGTGGCGGGGCGACACTGTCGACCATCGTCATTGCAAGCACAGCGGCGTAGCTAGGCGATCCAGAGTCCCGCACTCTGGATCGCTTCGTCGCCTTCGATTCCTTGCAATGACGACTGAGACGGTGACCCGAACTCACGGCGGCGCAGCCCGCGCGTCATGCGGATTGCCGGCCTGGTTGCGCATCCAGTCGGCGAGCTTGGTCATCGCGGCGTCGACGTCCTGCCGGGCCGCCACATCCGCCACCGTCTCATCGAGTGCGCCGCGCATGCACAGCAGCCAGGCGTCGCGCTCGGCGTTGCCGATCGGAAATCCCATGTGGCGCTGGCGCAGCCGCGGATGGCCCTTCTCGGGCGAGTACAGTTTCGGGCCGCCGAGCCATTCCGAGAGATAGCGCTTCAGCACGACCTTGATCGGTCCGAGGTTCGTGCCGTGCATGTCGCGGATCGTCTTGGCCTCGGGCAGCGTATCCATGCGGTGGTAGAACGACTCGACCAGGCGATCGATCACGGCGGCACCGCCGATCCGCTCATAGGGCGTGATCACCGGCCCTGTCGCAGATGTGTCAGTCTCAGTCGTGCCTGCGTCCGCCATCCAACCAGTCCCGTCTCTATTCGTCCAAGCTCGGCTGCAGGATCACCTCGGCCGGTGCGCCGGGCCCCTGCTCGGCCACGAGCTCCAGCGTATCGACCCGTGACAATCCGGCGCCGGAGTCCATCAGCACGATAGCGTCCTTGGGCATGCTGGCAAGAGCCTCGATCAGCTTGGCGACGGTCACGGGGCCTCCCTCATGCAGCGTCCTGACCGGCGACAACAGCGCCGGTCTCATCGAAATGCAACGTCACCGGATCCTCGTCGAGCATGACGATCTCCGCACTGCGCAGAGCTCCGTTGGCATGGTAGCAATAGCGGTGCGTCAGCTCGATCTCGCCATAGACCACCTTCTCGAATCCGGTCAGCGCACCCGCGGCATTGAAATAGCCGCGGATGAACGTGTTGCGGTTCGACAGCTGCTCCGGCGCGATCGCCGTCACCAGCCGCAGCGGCAGCTTGACGCCCGTATACGAGACGAAGAACTGGCAGTCCTGTCCTGTACCCGTCATCGCGCCGCCGCTTCGTTCCTGGTTGAGGGCGCAACAGGTCAGGCTGCGGTCTTCAACGCCTCGATCTGGTCGCGCGTCGTCTTGAACACGCCGCGGCCGCCGGCAAAGGTCTGATAAGCCTTCAGGCCGATCGCCTCGCTGAGCTTGTTGAACCATTGCTGCGGCGTCAGGGTCGCCGGCCGCTCGCTGATCTCAGCGACGGTGCCATCCGGGGCAAAACGAACGTGGAGCGTGACGTTGTCCATGGGATCCTCCTGTTAAAGGCCCGAGCCGAAGCCGAGCAGCTCGATCTTGACGTTCTCGGTGCCGAGGATTGTCGCCTGGCAGGCGAGGCGCGACTTCGAGCCGACGCCGACGATGCTGTCGAGCTTCTCGTTCTCGAGCTTGCTGACCTTCGACACGCCCTTGCGTCCTTCCTGCAGGAAGATGTGGCACGAGCCGCACTTGGCCTGGCCCTCGCACTTGTGCGGGATCTCGACGTCGGCGGCGAGCAGCGCCGCAAGAATGGTGGTGCCCTCACCCACCTCGATCGTCTTTCCAGAGGGCATGACCGTCAGAGTTGCCATGTGGAGTCTCCTTTGCTGGTTGGATTCGCTCTATTTCAGTAGATCGCCGCGCCCGCTCCGACGTTGACCGAGGCGTCCTTCATCGTCGCGACGATGAAGGCGATCTGGTCGGTGGTCAGATGGACGTGGAACGGCAGGGCCACGACGCGATCGGCGACCTTCTCGGTCACGAGACAGTCGCCGCGGCGGTAGCCCATGTCGAAATAGTGCCGCTGCAGATGCAGCGGATTGGAATAGGCGACAGCCTCGACCTGCTCGACGCGGAGGTCCTCGACGATCGAGTCGCGGCTCGACTTCGAGAACCGCGTCCCGAGATGCACCTGGTAGAGGAACCAGTTCACCTCGGTGACATCTGGCCCGACATAGGGGTCCTTGATGCCCTCGAACGATTGCACCTGGCTGTAATAGATCTGCTCGATCAGCCGGCGGCGCTCCAGGATCTCGTCGATGCGCTTGAGCTGCGCCAACCCCAGCGCCGCGGTGACGTCGCTCATGACCGCCTGATGCGACGGCGTGCCGCTGACCACGACCGAGCTCCGCTCGTCGAGCCGGTGCGAGCGGTGGCGGCGCACGGCCACGGCAATGTCGACGTCGTCGGTGACGACCATGCCGCCTTCGCCGCAGGTCAGCGCGAATGGCTGCGAGAAGTCGAACACCGCGGCCGCGCCGAAGGTGCCGACCAGCGCGCCCTTGTATTTCGAGCCGATCGCCTCGGTGGAATCCTCGAGCAGCGTCAGGCTGTGTGCCTTGGCGATCGCCTGCAGCTCCGACCACTTGGCCGGATGGCCATTGGTGTTGCCGGCCAGGATCGCCTTGGTCTGTGGCGTGATGCGCGCCTCGATCTTGCTTGGCGCGAGCGTACCGGAATAATAGTCGATATCGGCGAACACAGGCTTGGCGCCGACAATGCTGATCGCATGCGCGACCTCGCGGAACGAATAGGACGACGCGATCACCTCGTCACCAGGGCCGATTCCCAAGCCCCGCAGAACCAGGACAAGGCCAAGAGTCCCGCTCGGAACGGCAATGGCGTATTTACGCCCAAGATAGGCGGCGAAGGCGGCCTCGAATTCCTCGACCAGCGGCCCGTGGGAGAGCCGCGGCGAGCGCAACGCGGCGTCCACGGCTGCGATCTCCGCCGTCGTGATGTCCGGATCGGACAGCGGAATGAAGCTGGCTTCGACCGGCGTCAGCTCGGCTTCGTCCTGCTCCTGCCGGTCGGCGTCATGCACCAGATAGGGCTTCATGATCAGCTCCGCTTGGCCAGGATCAGGCCGGTGGCCTTCGAGGGATCGTCGGTCACACCCGCGCAGTGCTCGCTCGCGTCGAGCAGATGCAGGTCGAACGCCGGATAGCTGCGGAACGGCGGCTCCGTGACGTCCGAGGCGTCGCACCGCGTCAGGACCAGCTTCGGAAAGCGCCGTCGCAGCTCGCCGAACGCCGCGCTGCCGGCGTCAGGTTGCTCGAGGACCTGCGCGATCTCATTAAGTTCCTGCTCGGCAAGCGCCATGTCACCCGTCCTTTTCTCTACTGCCAGAATATCCGCTCGGGATCGGCGTTCAGTTCGTCGACCGCCGCCGTCAACCGCTGGTGCACACTGTGCAGCTCCCAGATCCCTTGCGCGTGATCTCTCCAGAACAGCTTCCATATCGTCTTCGCGGGGTCGTGACGCAGCAGCGCCACATCGATCACCCCGCCGTCCTTGTCGATGTTGCGCGAGCAGCATGGACTGCGGACCTGATAACCTTCATCGACCGGCACGACCGTCGGCTCGACATAGCGGTAACGCTTGCGCGACTTCAGCGCGCGCTCGATCCGCTTGCGATCCAACTCGTTGGGATGCGCGGGCAGGACAAAGCTGGGCTTGAGCGCGGCTGCCACCATGGCTGATCATTGTCCTTAGACCGGGACAATCTCCTCTTCGAGACAACCGACGACGAGCTGTTCGCCGAACTCGACGAGGTAGATCGGCATGTTCGCTTCGGTATGGGTGCCGACCTGCACGATCTCACCCATGTCGCCGATGCCGACCAGCTTGGCTTCGGCCGGCGCATTCGGGAACGAGCCGTCATTGACGAGGTCGATCAGCGCCTTGACGCGCTGGCCCCATTGGTATTTCGGCATCCGCGGTTCGATCATGACCTGTACGCTCCCGGCAGCGGCAGCTCGTCCTCGGCCTCCCCGCGGGGGACAGTGGATTCGAGCTCCTTGCGTTTCATGCCGACGCGGTTTCCGCTTTCGAGAAACTCGACGCCGTAGATGTAGAATTGCTGCAGGAAGGTGCCGATCGAGACGACGTAGCCGATCTCGCCCTTCTTCGCGAGGATCTCGCCGATCTCCTTGCCCGCATAGGTGCCGTCGTTCCGGATCGTGCGCTTCGCCTTCACTTTCTCGCCGAAGGTGAAGTATGGCGGCGCCGACAGCTCGACGACCTCGCTGTCACGAACGATGTTGCTCATGCCGGTTTCTCCATCGCAGCTCCCGAACGGTTGTCGAGCCGGCCGCGCGCCATCTCCTGCACCAGCGGATCTTCGTCGCGCGCGAGCTCGGCGATCTCAGCGAGCGGGATGCGGCTCGCGACCTCATGGCGCACACGCCAGTCGGGATCCCGACGCATCGCTGTCAGCAGATCGGGCGCCAGGCGCTCGGCGATCTCCAGCCGCACCCGCGCATCGGGATCGCTGATCATGCCGAGCAGCCAGTCGCTCGGGATACGCCGCGCGACGACACGGCGGACCTCGGCCTCGGGATCGCCCATCATGCGGCCGAGCACTGAGGGCACGATGCGGCGCGCGACGACCAGCCGGACGTAATAGTCGTCGTCCATCATCATCGGCATCAGGTCTTCGGGATCGAGCACGGTCGCGATGCGGATGCGGACCTCGCGATGTGGGTCGTGGCGCAGCCGCAGTACCAGCCGTTTCGGCAGCCGCCGCGCCGCATTCCAGCGCACGGTCTCCTCGGGATCGTCGAGCAGCGGCGGCAAGTAGAACGGGCTCGCATGCTTGGCGGCGATCGCCCGCACCTCGAAATGCGGATGCTTGACGTAGTCGTTGGCGAGCGCCGGATTCCAGTTGAAGAAGCGGTCGATGCGCCGCGCGTAGCGGTCGTGCACGCAGGCGTGGCGGAGCTTGCAGCCACCGGCCGCGCTCAGCTGCTCGTGGGCGCAGCCGGTGCAGCTGATCTCGTGGCCCTGCCAGTCGATGGCTTCGTCGATGTCGTCACTCATCGTCGAGCTCCACCCGGTCGACGACCTCGAGCAGCACGCGCGCGCCGATCTTGTCGGTGGGATCGAGGTCGAGCAGCTTCTGCACCGCGAGCCGCCCCTCGACGAGATTGCCGAGCCGCATCTGCAGGTAGGCGTAGCCCTTCAAGGTGAACATGAAGAAGCGCGGCAGCATGTGGTCGAAGCTGCCGAATTCGGCATGCTCCGGCCGGACGTCACGCCAATGCGGCGGCAGATGGTTTTCGAGCGCGGCCTTGGCGAGACAGCGCTTGGCGATACGGAGCGCGTCGTTGAGCCGCCCCTTGTAGAAGTAGAAACGATAGAAGCCGATCAGGACCGCCGCATGATCCGGCGCCAGCGCCTCGGCCTGTTTCAGATGAGCCTCGGCGACATCGTCGAGATGATAGCTCTGACTGGCCTGCCACAGCTGATGCTCGGCCTCTTCCGGCAGCCCGCCACCGAGCAGCGCGTCCGCAAGCAGCGCGTCCTCAATGGCAGTTTGGGAGTTGGGCCGGGCATCGGTCGGCATGATCTGCTGTCCTAGTCCTGCAGCGCCTTCAAGGCATGGCTGGAGCACGACACCTGTTTCGGATCATGGAACACCAGTCCGGTCTGGGTGGCGGTGTCAGCGAAATCGATGGTGACGCCATCGAGCAGCAACCGGCTCTCGGCCGGCAGGAACAGCTTGACGCCGTCGCGCTCGACCACAGCGTCTCCGGAGAGCGGCGTGGCGAGCACGCTGATGTCGGCGGCGAGACCCGAGCAGCCGCCCGGCGACACCGCGAGGCGGAAGCCGGCGCCGGCGGCGCCGTCGGCTCGCAGCATCATGCGCATGAATTTCTGCGCGGCTGGCGTGAGCGTGAAGTTCATCTGGCTCTCCTCAGGCCGGCGGCTGATAGCGCGGGAACGAATTGTCGATGACGCAGGTGTTGTCGACCGGACAGACCGCGGCGCATTGCGGCTCGTCGAAATGGCCGATGCACTCGGTGCACTTCTTGGGGTCGATCACGAAGGTGCCGTTCTTCTCGGAGATCGCCACGTTCGGACATTCGGGCTCGCAGGCCGAACAGCTCGTGCATTGCGAGGCAATGATCTTCAAAGTCATGAAACGCTCCTGTCGAAAGGGGCCGGCGGCGCCGCGACGCCGCCGGGATCGGATCTCACGCCGCCGAGGTCAGGGCGCCCTGGCGGATCTCGGCGTCCCCGCGCACGACGTGCTCGATCTCGCCGCTGTTGACCTTGTCCAGGTAGCTCTTGAACCAGGCGATCGCCGACTTCTCGATGAACTCGTGGGCGAACTGGTCGACCGGCTCGATGCCGGCGGCCTGCAGGTCGCTCTTCGGGCAGCCGCCGATCTTGGCCACGAACACCGCATGGCAGTCGTTGATGGCGCGGATCACGGTCTCCAGGCTGTCCTCGTCGCCATAACCGCCCTGGCAGTACAGGTCGACACGGCGGTGACCGACGAACTTCGCACCGGCCGTGGAGAGTTCGTAGACCTGGAACTCCTTGGCGTGGCCGAAATGCTCGTTGATCAGGCCCGAGCCCTTGGTCGCGACCGCGACCAGCAGCTTGACGTCGCTGGACTGGCCGGCGAGCGAGGCAAGCTCCTCCTGGCGGGCAACGACCTTGGCGACACGCTCGCTCTCGACCGCCTCCTGATAGGCCTTGCGGCTGTCGATGTCGTAGTTCACTTCCATCGCCATGATCTTGTCGGTGGTGAACTCCGCCGAGCGGTCCTCGCCGAGCAGGCCGACGGCGTCGGCGCGGCACTGGCGGCAGTGCCGCATCATGTTCATCTCGCCTTCGCACTCGTCCTGCAGCGCCTTCAGCTCCTGCGCGGTCGGGCCGCGCTGGCCGGTCAGGCCGAACACGGTGCCATGCTCCGGCGAGGAGATCAGCGGCATGATGTTGTGCAGGAAGGCGCCGCGCGACTTCACCGCCTTGTTGACCTCGACGAGGTGCTTGTCGTTGACGCCGGGGATCATCACCGAGTTGACCTTGCAGAGGATGCCGCGCTCGGTCAGCATCTCCAGGCCCTGCAGCTGGCGGTCGGTCAGCAGCTTGGCCGCCTCGACGCCGGTGTAGCGCTTGTGCTTCCAGAACACCCAGGGATAGATCTTGGCGCCGATCTCGGGATCGACCATGTTGATGGTGATGGTGACGTGGTCGACGTTGAAGCCGGCGATGGTGTCGACATGGTCGGGCAGCGCGAGGCCGTTGGTCGACAGGCAGAGCTTGATGTCGGGCGCGGTGCGCGCGATCAGCTCGAACGTCTTGAAGGTCTTCTCGGGGTTGGCGAGCGGATCGCCGGGGCCGGCGATGCCGAGCACGGTCATCTGCGGAATGGTCGAGGCGACCGCGAGCACCTTCTTGGCAGCCTGCTCCGGCGAGAGCTTCTCGCTGACGACGCCCGGACGCGACTCGTTGGCGCAGTCATATTTGCGATTGCAATAGTTGCACTGGATGTTGCAGGCGGGCGCCACGGCGACATGCATGCGCGCGTAGTGGTGATGCGCCTCCTCGCTGTAGCAGGGATGGTTCTTCACCTTCTCCCAGATCTCCGGCGGGAGGTCGTTCTCGCCGGCGCCCGAGCCGCAGCTCGCTTTGCCGCTGCCGCCCGAGGTGCCGCAGCCCTTATGTTCTGCGATGGTCTGCATCACCGAGCTCAGCTTGTCGCCGTCCGGTATCGTCGCCTGTTCGTGCTGCACTGACGCGTCCATGTCCGCTCCTTAACGTTGCTGGCGAGCCGCAAACCGCCTTGGTAAGGAGTTCAGCAACTCGCGTGCCACGCCGCGGACAAGATCATTTCTTCGGACTATCAACGCGTTAGCAAAATCATTGCGGCTGTCGCCTTGCCAACATGCGAAAGCCTCTCGTTTGATGCGTTGTTAGAAACGTTACAGACTCAGACCGACGAGCGGACGCACAGCAAAACAGCGCGGCTTGTGGCCGCGCTGCTCGTGAGTGTGACGGGCGGGGCTCAGCCGCCGATGATGATCTCGGTGGCGCGGGCGAGCGGGATCGCGATCGGCGTCAGCCGCTCGGCGATGAAGAATTTCAACTCGTTCTTCGACAGCGTGTCCGGCTCGACCAGGACGTAGTGCTCGCTGCCCGAGCGCTTGATGACCTGGCGGCCATAGGTGCGCAGCAGCTGGTCGTTGAAGCGGCAGCCAATGAACAGGAAGCCGCGATCGGTGCGGCGATCCTTCACGGTGTCGGGAATCGGCGTCTGGATGTCGATGTCGGTCAGGACCTCGACATAGTCGGCGTCGGTGATCAGGAAGTTCTTGGCCGGCGTGATGCCGCCATGCGGCTTGTACAGCAGCGTGGTCCAGCCACTGGCCTTCTCGCGATCGCTCTCGCCGCCATCAGCGTCGTAGAAGCGATACCAGCGGTCTTCGCCGATATGGGCGCGGGTGATGCCCTGGACTTCGCCCCAGTCGCCGCGGCCGGCCAGCGCCGTCCGCATCGCGCCGTCATACCAGCTGTCGACGATCATCGGCAGCGGCAGCGACGCGAGATGCTGCTGCAACGGCGTCGGCGCGACCGGCGTGGCGAAAGCCTCCGTCATCAGCGTTGTCACCGTGTTCCGATGACGCGTGCTTTCGATGTGCTGCGCCGAGGCCCAGGCATTGCCCTTTGCGCGGCGCGGCAGCGCCACCTTGGTACCGAAGAACGCCGCCAGCGCCTCCGGATTCATCGGCACAGGGGCGCCGGACTGCTCCGAGACGGCCGGACCGAGAAACGGAACGACCTTGCCAGCCTTCAGCTTGGCGACGACGTCCTTCAGCAGCGCCTCGGCGTCGGCCTGCCTGATGATGTCGATATGAGGAAGCGGCGCATTCATCACTCGTCCCCTTCTCCACCGCGCTTGCGCGCATTGATCGTGATCGGCAGCCGCGTGTCGGCGGCCATCTGCGGCAGCTCGAGCACCCAGCCATTGGCGATGCGGATCCAGCCGCCCCACAAGGTCTCGTGCTCGGTCTCGACGATCGGCTCCTCCAGGTCCTTCTTGGGGACGTAGATGGAGAGGCCGGTTTCCGGCGAGCGGCGGATCATGACTTTCATTGCGTAAGCTCCGTGGGACGAAGGGCGTCCGCCGCGTTTGACGGATGATGTTGCAGCCAGGACGGCGAGGTCTCGCGGAGACGGCCGACGATGTCGGGCAGCACGGCCAGCACACCATCGATATCGTCGTCGGTGGTGTCGCGCGACAACGAGAAGCGCACCGCGCCGCGCAGCAGCTCCGGCGGTACGTTCATCGCCCTGAGCACGTGCGACGGCTCCATCGAGCCGGAGGCGCAGGCGGAGCCGAGCGAGGCGGCGATACCGGCCTGGTTCAGCCGCATCACGATCGGCTCGCCTTCGAGATGCTGGAACGCGATATTGGCGGTGTTCGGGAGTCGCTGCGCAACATCGCCGAGCATGGCGCAATGGCCGACGCCCTGGGTGATTCCCTGCTCCAGCCGGTCGCGCAGCGCGCGGACTCGGCCCTGCTCGTCGGCGAGATGCTTGGCGGCGAGTTCGGCCGCCTTGCCAAGGCCGATGATGGCGGGAACATTCTCGGTGCCGCCACGCCGGCGGCGCTCCTGCGGGCCACCGCGCACCAGCGGCGCGAACGGCGTGCCCTTCCTGACATACAGCGCACCGATGCCCTTCGGCCCGTGCAGCTTGTGTCCGGACAGCGACAGCATGTCGACGGCAGTGGCTTTCAGGTCAATGGCGATCTTGCCGACGGCCTGCACGGCATCGGTATGGAACAGCGCGCCGGCATCATGCGCGAGCTTGGCCAGCTCCGGAATGGGGTTCAGCGTGCCGGTCTCGTTGTTGGCCCACATCACGGACGCGATCGCGGTGCGCGGCCCAAGCGCGCGCTTGTAGGCGTCGACATCGAGCCGCCCGGCGGCATCGACGCCGATCAGGTGGACTGTGACGCCGCGCTTGTCGCGGAGATGCTCGACCAGCGTCAGGATCGCGGGATGCTCGACCGCGGTGGTGACGATCTCGTCGCGCCCGTCTTGAGTCTCGAGCGCCGAGAGGATCGCGGTGTTGTCCGATTCCGTCCCGCCCGAGGTGTAGACGATCTCGTGGTCGAACGCGGCGCCGAGCAGCGCCTGCAGGCTCTTGCGCGCCTGGCGGACGGCGCCCGCGACCTCGCTGCCGAAGGCATGCGAGGACGAGGCATTGCCGAACTGGTCCGTGAAGAACGGCAACATCGCCGCGACGACCTCGGGGTCGACGCGCGTCGTGGCGTTGTTGTCGAGGTACACCGGACGCACGGCCGCTCCTTAATGCCGCGCCTTCGCAGCGCCGGCCACCGGAACCAGACGGACGAACTCGCCGAGCTTCTCGATCATGCGGGCCTGGATGCCTTCCAGGGTCGCGCTGGCGAGCTTGCAGAAGATGCAGGCGCCGGCGAGCTTGACCATGATCTTGTTGCCGTCGATCTCGACGAGCTCGCAATCGCCGCCGTCGCGCTTGAGGTTCGGACGAACCTCCTCGATCACGGCGCGGATGATCCGCTCGCGTTCGCTCATCTGAGCCGGCGCTTCGACGACGCCCTGGGTTTCGACCAGCATGATATCAGCTCTTTCAGATGTTGAAGGGGTCAAGCGAAGGACTTGCCGCAACCGCAGCTCGACTTGGCGTTGGGGTTCTCGAAGGTGAAGCCGGAGCCTTCCAGCGCAACGACGAAATCGATCGTCGTGCCCTCGAGATATTCGAGGCTCTTGTGATCGACGAGCACGCGCACACCCTCGCGCTCGATCACGGTGTCCTCGGGCTCGCTGCCGCTGACGAGGCCCATGTTGTATTTGAGCCCGGCGCAGCCGCCGGCTTCGACCATGATCCGGAGACCGTCGACCGGCTTGTCGGAGGTCGTGATCGCGTTGCGCACTGCGTTGACGGCGCTGTCAGTCAGGTTGATCATCATCGTCTGGCCTTTCCCATCCGGCTGTTGCGAACGGAATTGGCAAGTCTCGTGCCATCGAACAATCGCCTGAAAGACCACGGCTTTTCGCGTTGTCTCTGTGGCGTTTCCGACGCGTGTCGACTTTGCGACAGACGCGGTTCACGCCGTGTCGCGCCCGTAACGCCGCGATGTCGCGGCGCAAATCCGACAATCGGTTGGCCCGACGGGCGAAAATTCCAGGCAAATCAACGCGCAACGAACATCGGCAGACAACTTGCATCACCGCCCTTTTGACCGCGCCGTGCGGCGAACGGCTCATGAAGGACATGCGAGGGGATTTGCTGATGACGACATTGGAGAAGACGGTTGCGATCGAGACCACCGCGCTCGCGCAGCTCGACAAGGAGGGACGGCTGCTCAATGCCGTGCTGAAGGCGCCGACGACGAAGCCCGGCCGGTTCGGCTTCCGCGGCGACATCGCGTTGAAATTCCAGACCCAGGTCGCCGACGAGAAGCGCCCGCCGGATTTCTCGATCGAGCAGGTGCTGACGATCGTCAACGACGGCGAGCCGACGATTCCGGTGCTGGTCGGCTACATCCACTCGCTCGCCTATCTCGAGACGGCGGTCGAGGTGCTCAAGGGCCTGCTGAAGCCGGATGGCAGCTACTTCATGTTCTGCAACAACATCGACCTGCTGGCGAAATACCGCATCAAGATGGGCGATGTGACGTTCTACGTCCTGCCGTGCGATGAATCGACGGTCTGGAAGGAGATGATGGATCTTCTGTCGATCGACAAGAACGACATCAAGAAGCTCGATACCGCCGGCAAGCTCGACTACGTGCTCGACGCCGCGGTGAAGTTCAGCGAGAGCTACGAGGTCATCGCCTATGCCGACGCGCTGGCCAAGATGGAGCCGGTGAAGAACCGCAATGAAAACCGACCTGTTTGAGGTCTTTTCGCCATCTCCACAGCCGTCATGCCCGCGGAGGCGGGCATCCAGTACGCCGCGGCATAAGATATTGAACCGAGGTGTCACGGCGTACTGGATCGTCCGCCTTCGCGGACGATGACAGCCGGGCTTACATGACCAAGGTGCGAAGACGGTAGAACAGGCGCTCAGCATAAGATGAAGTCCCGGCCCTTGCGCCAGGACTTCAGGTGAGATCTCAGCCCTCTTCGCACTGAAGCCCGGTCTCGGACTCCTCATCGTCCTCGTCGTCCTCGACCAGGGTCACGCCGGTGACGCAGATGTCGCCATCGATGACCGACAGCGCCACCGGCGTCAGGCTCTCGCCCTTGCACGGGCCATCGACGCACATCCCGGTGCCGATCTCGAACAGCGAGCCGTGCTTGCCGCAGAGGATGCGCAGGCCGTTGCCGTCCAGGAACTGGTTGCGCTCCCAGTCCAGATTGACCTTGTCGTGCGGGCACATGTTCAGATAGCCGAACACCTGCTTGCCCCAGCGGATCACGAAGATCGGCCACGGGCGATGGCTGCCGTCCTCCGCCACGATCATGAGCTGAAAGCCCATGGCGCGGCGGCTCGGGATGTCGTTGAAGCTGCAGATGGCGTAGGCGACGTCGGTCGTCATGTCGGGCTCCATCGATGTCTGGCGCATGTCCGACATTGCCGCTTTCCACACAGCGAGAGCGACCGTCGGCTCGCTGACGGCACACGTTGCAAGATTCGCGCAACTCAGCGCGTCACCTGCCTTTCTCGCTTTTGCGAGAGACTGGCACAGAACTTGAAAATTTCTCCTGCAAACGGCCCTTTGTAAGGAGATCGACATGAACGTGACATTGGACTTCGTCGAGAGCTCGCTCGACGACATCAAGGCCGCTCTCGACGGCGGCACGCTGACGGTCTACTCCGTGGCGCGTCCGACCACCGCCGACAAGGCGGTCGACCGCAGCGGCGTGCTCGCGACCTTCACCTTTGGCTCGCCCGCTTTCGGACCCGCAGTCGACGGCCTGGAGCAGCCGATCTTCGTCGCCGCCGCCGTGCCGGCCGCCACCGTCGGCACGCCCGGCTTCGCCCGCGCCCGCAAGGCCGACGGCACCACGGTTGCCGATTTCTCGGCCGGCCCCGGCGAGCGCGAGATCAAGTTCACCGAAGTGTCCTGCTCGCCCGGCGCGCCGGTGACGGTTGCGACCTTCAAGATCATCGCCGATGGCGGCTGGCCTGAGCGGCCGGAATATTACGACAGCCATCCGCGCCCGGGCTACGCGATGCCGAAAACGCTCTGACGCGCTTTTCGCGTCAGCTGTCCCGTTGGCCCTCATCGAGAGCGCATGCATGAGCAGAGATCCTTCCGACGCCCTCGTCAGCTCCGAATGGCTGGCGCAGCATTTGTCTGATCCGGATATCAAGATCCTCGACTGCACCTGGCATCATCCGAGCACCAATCTCGACGGCCGCACACAGTATCGCGGCCGGCACCTGCCGGGCTCGGTGCATTTCGACATCGACCAGGTCGCCGACAAGACCAACCCGCTGCCGCATATGCTGCCGACGGCGGAGGACTTCGCCCACAAGGTCGGGCTGCTCGGCATCAGCAATGCCGACCGGGTCATCGTCTATGACCGCCACTATGGCGGCTCCGCCGCGGGCCGCGTGTGGTGGATGTTCCGCGTCTTCGGCCACGATAACGTTGCCCTGCTCGATGGTGGCTTCGGCAAATGGACCAAGGAGAAGCAGCCGGCGGAGATGACGCCGGTGCGCCCGTCGCCGGCCAGCTTCACGGCCAGCTTCCGGCCCGAGCTGGTCGCGACCTCTGCGCAGGTGCAGGGCGCGCTGCAAAGTGGCGGGCAGCTGGTCGACGCCCGCGGTCCGGGCAAGTTCGACGGCACGCAGCCGGACGTTTTTTCCTTCAAGCGCCAGGGCCACATTCCCGGCGCCATCAACCTGCCCTGGGCCGATCTGGTCGATCCCGACACCGGCGTGCTGCTGCCGCCCGACGGACTTGCCGCGCGCTTCGCGGCCGCCGGTGTCGATCTGGCGAAGCCGATCGTCACCACCTGCGCCTCGGGCATCATCTCCTGCATGCTGGCGCTGGCGCTGTACCGGCTCGGCGTTCCCACCGTCGCGGTCCACGACGGCGCCTGGGCGGAATGGAGCCAGCTCGACGACACGCCGGCGGCGGCGTGACCTCTGGACCTCGATGACGGGAGCCCACGCATGACAAAGACTCTGGTCAAGACCACGCAGGACGGCCGCAAGGTGGAAGTGATCGGGCTGGCCATCTGCCTCGACGGCGAGCTCGAAGCGTTCGAGCTGGTCGAGGTCAAGCTGCATCCGAACCGCCGCAAGATCTGGGAAGCGGCGCCGGATGCCACCCACATGGCCGGCCGCATCACGCTGACGAAGGAGGAAGCCGCGATCGTCGAGGGCGCCTTCGCTGGCGCCCAGTCCGAGATCCTCGCCAGCCCCGCCGCGATCAACGAACGCTTCCGGATCGCCGCGATGTGGAAGGCCAGGGAACAGGGGATCGAGTAGGTCCCTGCTTCACGGCTGCACCCCGCCGCTCTCAACCGTCATCCCGGGGCCCGCGCAGCGCGAGCCCGGAATCCATAGGCACAGCCGGTAATAAGCCGCGGGATGACCGTGGCGCTTGTCTTCGAAGGCAACAACCGATCGCGGTTATGGATTCCGGGCGCATCGCTGCGCGATGCCCCGGAATGACGAGCGGATGGACTGATTTTCGTCTAGCCGCGCTGGATTCGGAGGACAAGAATCGTAGGGTGGGCAAAGCCAGCGGCCGGCGCGAAGCGCCGGGCGATGGCGTGCCCACCATTGTCGCTGCGCGCGCGGAGAGACGGTGGGCACGGCGCGTGAGACCGAGTATCTATCGTGAGACCACCCAGGCGCCTTTGCCCACCCTACCGACCCAACCGTCATCGCGAGCGCAGCGACGCGATCCAGGGCGGTGCGGGGATTCTGGATTGTTTCGTCGCCTGCGGCGCCTCGCAATGACGGCTGTCGCTGGATAGCCAGTCGACTATTGGAAGATCCGCCCGCGGTAATGATAGCTGCCGCCGTCATCCACATCGAACAGCTCGCCGATGTCCGGATGCTTCACCGGCTCACCCGAGGCGTCGGCGATCAGGTTCTGCTCGGGCACATAGGCGATGTAGCTGCTGTCGCCGCTCTCGGCGAGCAGATAATAGAACGGCTGCTCCTTGTCGAGCCTGGCGTCCATCGTGATCGCCCGCCAACCCTCCTCCTCGGAGAATGACAGGTCGACGTCGAACACGACACCGCGCAAATCGTAGACGCGGTGTCGGGCCACCTGTCCGATCGTGAATTTTGCGTCCATCCGCAGCATGGTAGCACGTCCGATGTCTCAGCCCGCCGGCGAATGGGTCTGGCAATTGGTCGGGCAGACCCGGGCGCAGGCGCCGCAGCCGATGCAGGCGCCGGTGTCGTGCATGACCATGATCTTCTTCTCGACCTCGTCATCCTCGTCGTCGTCAAGCTCGACGAACTCGCCCTCGTCGTTGATGCCCTTCAGGGTCATGACCTCGCGGCCGCAGACCTTGTAGCAGCGGCCGCAGCCGATGCACTTGGCCGCATCGATCGCGACCAGATAGTCCGGCCGCCAGTCGCGGCCGTCGCGGGTTGAATTGGACATGGTGACAGGTCCTTGTGCGGGCTTTACGCGGCCTCGAGCTTCTTCAGCTCGGCCCGCTTCTTCTCCAGCTCGGCGAATGCCTCATGCGCCTTCTGCGCCGTCGGCAGGATCTGGTCCCAGTTGATGGGCAGTTCCTCCGACAGGTCGTGCAGGTTCATCTTGGCATCCATGGCGCGGGCCGACAGCTTCTTGATCTCGGCCTTCAATGTATCCAGGTCGCTCATCGTCTCATCCTCGCCGTTAGTAATTCGCGACGTCCTTGAACTTCTCGATCATCTCGACGCCGGCCTTGACGAACTTGTCGCCCTCGTCGGCGAGCTTGCCGAGATTGTCGAAGCCGAAGCGATGCACGTCGCGCAGCTGCTTGTTGACCACGATCAGCCGGCCGCCGATCAGCACCATGCGGCCAAAGCCCTCATGGCTCATCTTCAGCATCGGCGAGATCATCACGCCGGTGGCCTTCTCGATCGACAGCGCGATCGCGTTGAAGAACAGTTCGAGACGCCAGATCGTCTCCGGATCGGGATCGCCGATGATCGGCAGCGCGCGCCGCTTTTCCTTGTCCAGGATGTAGGGCTCGAGCAGCTCGACGTCCTTCTTGCCCTCCCAGGCCCCATGGGTGTCCTGGGCGCGCCAGACCTTGATCAGCTCCTTGACGAAGGGCCGCTGCTCGGCGGGGACGACTTCTTCTACGACTGCGGTATCAGACATGTTCGTTTCCTCATTCCTCGAAATCGAGCGCGCGTTCCTGGCCTTTGGCCAAGGCTTTGCGCAGCCACGGCGGCGGCGTGCCCTTCAGCACCGCCTGCAGCTTGCCGAGGAGATCGGTGATCTCCTCGGGCTGGGTGACCTTCATCGGGTGGATGTTGTTGGCGACCACGCGCGCCGCGCCGGAGCCGCCGATCGCGGCGACATAGAGGATCGCGCAATCCTTGATCGCCTCGATCTTCGGCGCCAGCTTGTCCTCGTTGCCGTCCTCCTTGAGATCGCCGTCGAACTCGACCGTCTCGACGAAGCGATAGCCCTCGGGATCGAGATCGTAGATCGCGATGTTCTTGGCCCAGCCGAAATGGGCGTCGACGCGTTTCAGATCCTGGGTAGCGAATGCGACTTTCATGTCGTCGGTCCTTTCTCCTCGAGCGTCAATGCAACGGCGCCGCGACGGCGGACTCGGTCGAGGCCTGCTGGAAATCCTTCCAGGGATCGATCCAGGTGTCCGGCGTCGGCTGATGGTTGTCCTCGCGGTCGGCGATGATCAGGTTGGCGAGCGCAAACACCAGGTCGCGGGTGCCGCGATAGCCGACGGTCAACAGGTGCCCAGCACCCAGCCGGTCGAACATCGGAAAGCCGATCCGGTAGAACGGGATCTTGAGCCGCGCCGCCGCCTGGCGGCCGTGCGAATGCGTCATCATCAGACCGCAGTCGCGCTCTTTTGCGCGCGTCTCCAGATCCTCGAGATCGCCGATCAGCACCTCCTCGCACGGCATGCGCTCCAGCACCGGCGACTGCGTGGTGGTGACGGCGACCGCGATCTCGGCGCCCATGTCGTGCAGCATGCTGGCGACGTCGAACAGCAAATCCGGCTCGGCGCCGATCGCGAGCTTGCGGCCGCCGATATGGAAATGCGCATCCAGCATCGCATCCGCGAGCTGGCCGCGCTGGCGGCGATATTTCGCCGGCACCGGACGCCCCGAGATCTCGCTCAGGAAGGCCATGAACTCGTCGTTCGGCAGCAGGCCGCAGAGCCGCTCGAACAGCCGGTACGGCACGCCGGTCTTCGCCTGCATCGCTTCCGCCGCGCGCTTCATCTGCGCGCCGATCGCGATCGTCCAGGACGCGCTGCCCATGGTCGCGATCTCTTCGAGGCCGATGCCGCCGATCGTGGTCGGCGTGAACTCGTCGGGGATGTGGCCGTCGAGCGAGCCGCCGATATCCGGCAGGAACGACGGCTCCAGGCCGAAATCCTCGAAGATGGTGCGGAGCTCCTCGATATCGCCGGGCGTCAGATGGCAGCCCGGCAGCACGTTGACCCTGGCAGGATCGCGCCGGGTCGAGGTCGGCTTGTCGACGAGCACCTCGACCATCTTGGCAACCGTCTTGTCCCAGCCGTCCTGGAACGCATCCTTGAAGTCCGGGGTCGAGACGTAGACCAGCGGATAATTGGCGAGCTCCGGGTGCTTCTCGCGGATCAGCTTGATGTAGCCGTCGACGTCGTCGCCCTTGGTCTCGGTGACGCCCGTGGAGCAGATGCCGATGATCTCCGGCTTCTGCTTCTTGTAGATGTTGAGGATCGCCTGCTCGACATTCTCGTATCCGCCGAGCACGGTCGCGACCTCGCTCATGGCCGTCGTCTGCATGGGCACCGCTTCCTTGAAGTGGCGCACGAACAGGGTGAGGCCGAACGAGGTGCAGCCCTGCGAACCGTGCAGCAGCGGCATCGCGCCGCGCAGGCCGAGGAAGGCGAACGAGCCGCCGATCGGCTGGCTCATCTTCAGCGGATTGACCGCGCAGGCCTTCTTTCCGATGGTGACCTTGGCCATGAGCGCCACCCTATTCCGCTGCCTGCAGCAGCTCGGCGGGCGCCTTCTGCGCCGCCAGGATATCCTCGACCCGACCGGCACAGGCGCCGCAGCCGCCCGAGGCGTTGGTGTGGGTACGAACGCCGGCGACGTCGGTTAGACCATGCGCCTTGATCGCATCCTCGATGGTACCGAGATCGACCGACTTGCAGTGGCAGATCTTCTTGGCGCGGCGCGCGGCCTCGGCAGCGACGGGATCGGCGGCGAGCGCCGCGGCTTCTGCATTGGCCTGCGCGATCGCCTTGGCCTGCCAGTTGTTGCTGGCCGTCTCCCAGGGCGCCCGCTTGCGCAGCTGCTCCCACATCGGGTTGTAGATCGCTTTGTCGATCTCGGCGACCAGCTTCACCATGCCGATATAGCCCATGAAGGCGTGCGAGCGCTCCTGGTTGATGTCGAGCCAGGGCATCGCGGCCTTCAGCGCCACGAATTGCGACTTGCCGCCGGACAGCATGATGTCGGCCTTGGCGTCCTTGAGCATCTTGTACATCTCGCGGGGCGCCATATCGTCGATCATGTGGGCGTCCTGGCCCATCAGCTCCTTGATGCGCTCCTTGTCCTCCTTGGTGGACTTCTTCACGGAGGTGCCGACCAACTCCATGCCGGCTTCCTGCAGCGCCGCCACCACCGACCATGACTTCACGCCGCCGGTGATCAGCAGCACCTTCTTGCCGGTCAGCCGCTTCTTGAACGGCTCGATCGCCGCCCAGGCCTTGGCCTCCTCGCGCGCGATCACCGCCTCGGTGCGGTCCAGCAGGTCGGCCGGCGCGCCGCGCTCGACCAGCAGGCGTGCGATTTCGCGCAGCGAGTCCGAGGAGTCCTGGATGCCGTAGAACGAGCCCTCGAAGAACGGAATGCCGTAGCGCTCCTCCATCTTGCGGGCGACGTTGATCATCGCCTTGGAGCACACCATCATCGCCGCGCGAGCGCGATGCGACGACGCGACGTCCTTGTAGCGGCCGTCGCCCGAGATGCAGGCGGAGATGCGGATGCCGAGTTCGTCGAACAGCGGCTTCACCTGCCAGAGCTCGCCCGAGAGATTGTATTCGCCGATGATGTTGAGATCGTAGGGCGTCGTGACCTCCGGCTCGACGGTGCCGATGACGTGGTCGAGCAGCGCCTCGCCTGCGAGCTTGTTGCCGAGGTTCTTCGGACCGACGAAGCCCGGCGAATTGACGGGAATGCAGGGCTTGCCGAACTTGGCCGAGGCCGCCTTGCAGACCGCGTTGATGTCGTCGCCGGTCATGGCGGGCACGCAGGTCTGGTAGACGAAGACCGCCGGCGGATCGTATTTCTCGATGATTTCCTTGATCGCCTTGTACAGGCGCTTCTCGCCGCCGAACACGACGTCGGTCTCGTTGATATCGGTGGTGAAACCGGTGCGCCAGATCTGCGAGCCAGACGAGGCCGCACCGCGGTTGTCCCAGGAATTTCCTTCGCAGGCGATCGGCCCGTGCACGAGATGCGCGACGTCGGTCAGCGGCTGCAACGCGACCTTGGCGCCGTCGAAGGCGCAGCCACCGGCCGCGCCGCCCGGCTGCAGCTGCTTGGTGCAGCCCTTCTTGCGCTCGGCCTCGGACTTGTTGGCGTTCTTGCCGCAACCCGGCTCGTTGAAGACGTTCTGGATCGTGGCAGACAGCGAGCTCATCGGCTTCTCCTGTTGGCGGACCTTCTGCGCGTCTTGGTCGGACGAGGCGGCTCAGGCTTGGTGCCTTCCCACGAGCCGCATCGTCTGGAGCGAAGCGCGGCGGCCCCTGGGGACCGCCGCGCGCCGTGTCTTAGCGGATGATGTCGAAGCTGTAGTCCGACTTGGCCGGCACGTTGGTGTTGCGATCGATCTCGTCGAAGATCTTGTCGAGGATCGTGACCAGCACGTTCAGGCCGCCCTGATAGCCCCACACCGGATAGCGATGCTTGTGGTGGCGATCGAAGATCGGGAAGCCGATGCGGATCAGCGGCGTGCCGGTGTCGCGCTCCAGGTACTTGCCGTAGGTGTTGCCGATCAGGAAGTCGACCGGCTCGGTGAACAGCAGCGAGCGCATGTGCCAGAGATCCTTGCCGGGATACACGTGGCAGTTCTTGCCGAACGGCGAGGCATCGAACACCGCCTGCACGCGCTCCGCCCACTCCTTGTTGCCGTTGGTGGCGAGCACATGGGTCGGCTCGGCGCCGAGCTCCAGCAGGAACGAGGCGAGGCCGAGGCAGAGGTCCGGATCGCCATAGATCGCGAACTTCTTGCCATGGATGTGCGCGCTGGAGTCGGCGATCGCGTCGACCAGGCGGCCGCGCTCGACGGCGAGCGATTCCGGGATCTCCTTGCCCGAGATGCGCGACAGCGCCATCACGAAGGCGTCGGTGCCGGAGACGCCGACCGGGTGATGGAACGAGACCGTTTCCTGGCCATGGTTGGCGATGAAGGGCAGCGTCTTCTCGGTGCAATAGTGCTGCATCGAGATCGTCGCCTTGGCGTGAACGGCATTGGCCGCGTCTTCCAGGGTCGTGCCGCCCTCATACATGCGGAACTCGCCGTCGGTCGGCGTGTCGAACACATTCGAGTTGTCGCCGAGGATGGTGTACTCGATCCCCATCTCCTCGAAGATGTGCTTGACCTCGCGGATGTTGCCGACGGTGTAGCCGTCGAAGCCGCCGATGAAGTTGATCTTCTCGTTCGGAACGCGCTCCAGCTTCGGCGCGGTGCCGGCCTTGCCGTCCCAGAAGTGGTCGAGAATGCCCTTCATCGCGTTGTCGTAGCCGGTGACGTGGCTGCCGACGAAAGCCGGGGTGTGAGCGAAGGGAACGTCGTACTCGGCCGGAACCGAGCCCTTTTCCTTCGAGGTCTTGATGAAGGCGTTGAGGTCGTCACCGATGACTTCCGCCATGCAGGTGGTCGACACCGCGATCATCTTCGGCTTGTACATGTTGTAGGCGTTGGCGAGGCCGTCGATCATGTTGTTGAGGCCGCCGAACACGGCTGCGTCCTCGGTCATCGACGACGACACGCAGGAGCTCGGCTCCTTGAAGTGGCGCGACAGATGGCTGCGATAATAGGCGACGCAACCCTGCGAGCCGTGCACGAACGGCAAGGTCTTTTCGAAGCCGACGGCGACGAACACGGCGCCGAGCGGCTGGCAGGCCTTGGCCGGGTTGACGGTCAGCGCCTCGCGGGCAAAATTCTTCTCGCGATATTCGGGCGTCTTGGCCCATTCGCGGATGCGCTCGACTTCCGCGGGATCGCGCGGATTTTCGAACATCTTCTTCTTGTTGGCCAGCATCTGCTGGTATTCGGGACCACGGAAAAGCTCGAAGTGATCGAGCACATGTTCGGCAGACTGTGTCATGGGAAAACCCTCTCTATGTTCCTGTGTCGATCAGGGAGCGCTGGCTCTCCGCCGAAGGAGAGCCAGGCCGTGGGTGGTGGTTGTTACTCGGCCGCCTGGAGAAGGGGCTTCGGCGCCTGCTTCCAGGGAGCCTTGGTCATCTTCCAGACCGGCGAGTTGATCGCCATGTCCATGTCGCGGGCGAAGATCGCGAACCCGTCATAGCCATGGTAGGGACCCGAGTAGTCCCAGGAGTGCATCTGGCGGAACGGCACGCCCATCTTCTGGAAGACGTACTTTTCCTTGATGCCCGAGCCGACCAGGTCCGGCTGGACCTTCTCGACGAACTTCTCGAACTCGTAGCCGGTCACGTCGTCATAGATCAGCGTGCCGTCCTTGACGTAATGCTGGGCGGTGCGCTGATAGTCGTCGTTGTGGGCGAACTCGTAACCGGTGCCGACGACCTCCATGCCGAGGTCCTCGTAGGCGCCGATCACGTGGCGCGGACGCAGGCCGCCGACGAACAGCATCACGGTCTTGCCTTCCAGGCGCGGCCGGTACTTGGCGATCACGGCGTCCATCAGGGGCTGGTACTTGGCGATGACGCGCTCGGCACCTTCCTTGATCTTGTCGTCGAAATAGCTGGCGATCTTACGCAGCGATTCGGCGATCTTGCTCGGCCCGAAGAAGTTGTACTCGCACCACGGAATACCGAACTTCTCTTCCATGTGACGCGAGATGTAGTTCATCGAGCGGTAGCAGTGCAGCACGTTGAGCTTCGCTTTCGGCGTCGCCTCGAGCTCGGCCAGTGAGCCGTCGCCCGACCACTGGGCGATCACGCGCAGGCCCATCTCCTCGAGCAGGATGCGCGAGGACCAGGCGTCGCCGCCGATGTTGTAGTCGCCGATGATCGCGACGTCGTAATCCGACGGCTCGAAGCGCGGCGCGGCGTCGGCCGGCAGCTTGTCGAACACCCAGTCCCGGATCGCGTCGTTGGCGATGTGGTGGCCGAGCGACTGGGAGACACCGCGGAAGCCTTCGCAGCGGACGGGGACGATGGTCTTGCCGTCGTACTCCTTCGACTTGACCTTCGACACCGCCTCGATGTCGTCGCCGATCAGGCCGATCGGGCATTCCGACTGCACGGTGATGCCGTTGTTCAGCGGGAACAGCTCCTGGATCTCGTCCATGATCTTGGCGAGCTTCTTGTCGCCGCCGAACACGATGTCCTTCTCCTGGAAGTCGGAGGTGAACTGCATCGTGACGAAGGTGTCGATGCCGGTCGTGCCGATGTAGTAGTTGCGGCGCGCCGCCCAGGAATACTGGCCGCAGCCGACCGGGCCGTGGCTGATGTGGATCATGTCCTTGATCGGACCCCACACCACGCCCTTCGAGCCGGCGTAGGCGCAGCCGCGGATGGTCATCACGCCCGGGATCGACTTGATGTTCGACTTGACGCCGCAGTCCGACTTGCCGGACTCGTGGACGTTGAGATGCTTGGCGCGACGCTTGGCGGTCTTCTCGGGGTAGACCTTGAGGACCTCGGCGATCAGTTCCTTGTTGCGTGCCTTGATCTCGGCAACGCTTTGTTTCTCGATAACGCTCATCTGGCTTTTTCCTCGATGATCGGTTGCGGAGATCGCCCGGCCCGTCGAACACGACGGGCCGGATGACCGGTGACGCTTTAGGCCGTGGCGGCGAGGTCGGCGGCGGTCTTGCCGACCTGGCTCTCGTCGACCGCCTTCATGATGCCGTGCTCCATCAGCATGTCCTCGAGCTCGTCCATCGTGATCGGGGTCGGGATGATGCCCTTGCCGGCATTGCCGTGGATCTTGGTCGCCAGGTTGCGGTAGTGACCGGCCTGCACCGAGTCCGGCGCGTATTCCAGCACGGTCATGCGGCGCAGCTCGGCGTGCTGCACGATGTTGTCGCGCGGCACGAAGTAGATCAGCTGGGTGCCGAGCTTCTTGGCGAGAGCCTCAGCCAGCTCCAGCTCCTTGTCGGTCTGGCGCTCGTTGCAGACCAGGCCGCCCAGGCGCACGCCGCCGGAGTTCGCATACTTCAGAATGCCCTTGGAGATGTTGTTGGCGGCATACATCGCCATCATCTCGCCGGACATCACGATGTAGATCTCCTGCGCCTTGTTCTCGCGGATCGGCATCGCGAAGCCGCCGCAGACCACGTCGCCGAGCACGTCGTAGGACACGTAGTCGATGTCCTCATAGGCGCCGTTCTCTTCCAGGAAGTTGATCGAGGTGATCACGCCGCGGCCGGCGCAGCCGACGCCCGGCTCCGGACCGCCGGACTCGACGCAACGGATGTCGCGATAGCCGACCTTCATGACCTCTTCGATCTCGAGGTCCTCGACGCTGCCCGCGGCAGCGGCCAGGCTCAGGATGGTGTCCTGCGCCTTGGCGTGCAGGATCAGGCGGGTCGAATCCGCCTTGGGGTCGCAGCCGACGATCAGGATCCGATGACCCATCTCGGCGAGCGCCGCGAGCGTGTTCTGCGACGTCGTCGATTTGCCGATGCCGCCTTTGCCGTAGAATGCGATTTGTCGAAGTGATGACATTCTGCTCTCCATCAACCGATTGCCAATGTCCCGCATGCGCCTTGCATGACCAGGACCGCGTCCTCTCTCCAGAACCGGCAGACGGGTTATTGGGAAGGAGAGCATCGCTCGTCCGAAGCGTCGGCGTGCACTCAGCCCTCAACCATTGCCTGAACAGAGTTTTGCAACTGATGTGCCAGAGCTTTGGAATCGTTAAAAAGGCCATGTTTTGAAAGAGATGCGGCCAAGCTCGAAGCTAGGATGAGCTTGTTGCAAACCCGACATCGGAGTTTTTCACCCGACGCTCCCGCGACGTGCTGTCCGAAACGACACATGTCGTCGCCGGCTCCACGCAGCGCCGCAGCGAACTTTCCTCGCAGCGCTTGTATGAAGCCCGCTCAGGCCGCGGTACGGAGTTTGCTTGATGTAGATCAAACCCGTTTGCGGACGGGGCAGCAGGAGTATTTCGATGTCCGGCAAAGCTTGCGTCTTTGTCATTGAAGCCGACCAGGTGATCCGCTCGGCGCTCGGCTATATCCTCAGCGAGCGTCACGAGACATTCACCTTCGCCGAGACCGCGGACGCGCTGAGCAAGGCCGCCCGGGCCACGCCCGACGCGGTGCTGATCGGCAGCAGCATTCTGGAGGACGACGGCGCCGAGACGGTCGGCATGCTCGCCCGCAAGATGCATCAGGCCGGCATCATCGTCGTGGCCGGCTCGACCAAGTCGCCGCTGGCGCTGGCTGGTCTTCGCCAGGGCGCCGAGGCCATCATCGCCAAGCCGATCACCTTCGACGGCGTGACGCATGCGGTCGATACGGTGCTGGCGCGCCGCGGCACTGAGCCGAGCCTCGCGACGTAGCCGCGCCGAGGCGGATTGAGATCAGCAGACGACCAGGAGAGGATCATGTTGAAGATGGTGCAGACGGCAGCTCCCGCGAATCCCGATATCGAGGACATCGTCGAGAATTTTGCCCTGCTCGACGACTGGGACGACCGCTACCGCTACGTCATCGAGCTTGGCCGCGGCCTGACGCCCCTGGCCGACGCCGACCGCAACGACAGCAACAAGGTGCAGGGCTGCACCAGCCAGGTGTGGGTCGCCACCTCGGTGCGCCACGGTGCGGCGCCGGTGCTGGACTTCGTCGGCGACAGCGACGCCCACATCGTCCGCGGCCTGGTCGCGATCCTCCTGGCGATGGTCTCCGGCCACACCGCGCCGGAGATCCTCGCCGCCGATCCGATCGCATTGTTCGAGAAGCTCGGGCTGCGCGAGCATCTGACGCCGCAGCGTTCCAACGGCTTCCGCTCGATGGTGAGCCGGATCAAGGCGGATGCGCAGGCGGCGATGGCCGCGGCGGCATAAGTCGAATCGGCTGGTTTGCTTGTTTAATTGAGCCCGTCTAGCGCGGCATACACCCTCTCCCCTTGTGGGAGAGGGTGGCGCGCACGAGCGCAGCGAAGGCGCGCCGGGTGAGGGGTTGCGTCGGCATACTCAGACGTTAGTGATTTGCGGAGACAACCCCTCACCCGAGCGAGTCTGGAGCTGATAGCGGTGTAGCCCTCTCCCACAAGGGGAGAGGGCGCAGCAATTGGCACCGCTTCTTCGCGTCAATTGCGCGCGGAATTCTGTCTCTACGAGAAGAACTCCTGCGCCTTCTTCAGCGCGCGCACCAGCACGTCGACCTCTTCCCGCGTGTTGTACATCGCGAACGACGCCCGGCAGGTCGCGGACACGCCGAAGCGCTCCAAGAGCGGCATGGCGCAGTGGGTCCCGGCGCGCACCGCGACGCCGGAACGGTCAATGACCGTTGCAAAATCGTGGGCATGGGCGCCCTGCATCTCGAACGAGACGATGGCGCCCTTGTCGGCGGCGTTGCCGATGATGCGCAGCGAATTGATCTCGCGGAGCTGCTCGGTCGCGTAGGTCACGAGATCATGCTCATGCGCCGCGATACGCTGCTTGCCGATCGAGGCGACGTAGTCGATCGCGGCGCCGAGGCCTGCGGCCTCGACGATCGGCGGCGTGCCGGCCTCGAAGCGGTGCGGCGGATCGCCATAGGTGACCCAGTCGCGTGACACCTCGCGGATCATCTCGCCGCCGCCGTTGAACGGCGGCATCGAGGCCAGGAGCTCGCGCTTTCCATACAGCGCACCGATCCCGGTCGGGCCGTAGATCTTGTGCCCGGTGATGCAGTAGAAATCCGCATCGATATCCCGGACGTCGACCTCCATGTGCACCGCAGCCTGCGAGCCGTCGACGAGCACCGGAATGCCGCGGTCATGCGCGATGCGGATGACCTCCTTCACAGGCACGACCGTGCCGAGCACGTTCGACATCTGCGTCATCGCCACCATCTTGGTGCGCGGGCTCAGCAGCTTCTCGAATTCATCCAGCAGGAAGTTGCCGTCATCGTCGACGGGAGCCCACTTGATCACGGCGCCCTGGCGCTCCCGGAGGAAATGCCAGGGAATGATGTTGGCGTGGTGCTCCATGATCGAGAGCACGATCTCGTCGCCCGGCCCGATGCGCTCGCGGCCGAAGGTTTGGGCCACCAGGTTCACCGCCTCGGTGGCACCGCGGGTGAAGATGATCTGCTCGGGGCTCTCGGCGTTGAGGAAGGTCGCCACCTTGGCGCGGGCGCCCTCATAGGCCTCGGTGGCGGCGTTGGCGAGATAATGCAGCCCGCGATGCACGTTGGCGTATTCGGACGTGTAGACCTGGTTCATCCGGTCCAGCACGGCCTGCGGCTTCTGCGCCGAGGCGGCGTTGTCGAGATAGACCAGCGGCTTGCCGTGGACCTGCATGCCGAGAATGGGAAAATCCGCCCGGATGCGGCTGACGTCGTAGCCGCTCCCGTTCACCGCTGCATGCATCATCTACTCCCGTCGTCCGAGCCAGCCCAGCAGCGCCCCGGTCAGCGCGTCACGCACGGCTTCGTTGGCCGCGCCCTCGATGATCTCGCCGATGAAGGCCTGGATCAGCAGCGCCTTGGCCTCCGCCGGCGGAATGCCACGGGCCATCAGATAGAACAGCAGCTCGTCGTCGATCGCGCCGGTCGTGGTGCCGTGGCCGCACTGCACGTCGTCGGCGAAGATCTCGAGCTCCGGCTTGCTATCGGCCTCGGCCTCGTCGGACAGCAGCAGCGCCCGCGACATCATCTTGGCGTCGGTCTTCTGCGCACCCGGGGCGACCGTGATCTTGCCCTGGAACACGGCGCGGGCGGTGTCGCCGACCACCGCCTTGAAGGTCTCGCGGCTCTGGCCGTTCTCGGCGGCATGCTCGATCGACAGCGTCGTGTCGGCGTGCTGCGTCCCTGACAGCAGCGAACCGCCGCGGATGTCGGCGACGGTACCCTCGCCCGCCAGGCGGACGAACAGCTGGTTGCGGACCAGGCTGCCGCCGGCAACGAAGCCGAGCTGATTGAAGGTCGCGCGCGCGCCGATATTGGCGAGCAGCGAGCCGATATGCAGCGCGCTGCCGCCCTCGCTGACGACCTTGATGTGGTCGATCCGCGCCTCGTCGCCGACGACGAGCTGCATCGCGGTGTTGACCTGATACTCGCTGCCGTCGGGCCCCTGATGCGACTCGACGATGGTGGCGCTCGCGCCCGCACCGATATTGACCAGCGAGCGGGTGAACATCGAGGTCGCGACCCAGTTGGTCGTGACGAAGGCGACATGGATCGGCCGGCTCAGCGCGGTGCCCGGCGCGACAAGGATCACGACGCCATTGGCGGCGAGCGCGGTGTTGAGCGCCAGCGCCGGATCGTCATCCGGTACGATCGCGCCGAGGCGCTGCGACAGCAGCGGCTTGTCGGCGGCGAGCGCATCCGCCATCGGCTGAATGGTGAGGCCGGTCTCGAGCTCGGCGAGGTCGGAGAGCTCAGGTACGAATGCGCCATCGACGATGACGAGCTTGCGGAAGCCGGCGCCGACGAACAGGTCCTTTGCCTCTCTGGCCCTGGCCTTGGCCGCGTCGTCCGGCAGCGAGGCGAGCCGCTTGGCTTCCTTCATCTGCGTCCGCAGATCGGTGTAGCGCCACGCCTCGACCCGCCGGTGTGGCAGGCCGACCGCCGTGAAGCGATCGAACGCAGCGGCGCGCACCGCCGTGATCTCCTCGCCGCCCGGCAGATAGCGGCGGGCGACCTGGTACAGATCGGCCAATCCCAGCTCGGCCTTGGTCTTGCGGATCGCGACGCCCATGCTCGTGCTCCCCGCCCCTTACGCCGCTTCGCTCTGGTACTGCGCGTAGCCGGTCGCCTCGAGCTCGCGCGCGAGATCCGCAGCCCCCGTCCGGACGATACGGCCCGCCGCGAAGACGTGGACGATATCCGGCACGATGTAGTCGAGCAGCCGCTGGTAGTGGGTGATTACGATCATGCCGCGCTCGGCCGAGCGCAGCGCGTTGACGCCGTTGGCCACCACCTTCAGCGCGTCGATGTCGAGGCCCGAGTCGGTCTCGTCGAGCACGCAGAGCGAGGGCTGCAGCAGCGCCATCTGCAGGGTCTCGTTGCGCTTCTTCTCGCCGCCGGAGAAGCCGACATTAAGCGGCCGCTTCAGCATCTCCGAGTCGATGTTCAGGGTCTTGGCGATCTCGCGCACGCGCTTGATGAGGTCGGGCGAGGACAGCTCCTCCTCGCCGCGCGCCTTGCGCTGGGCGTTGAAGGCGGCACGCAGGAAGGTCAGGGTCGCGACACCCGGGATCTCCAGCGGATACTGGAACGCCAGGAACACGCCCTTCGCGGCGCGCTCGTCGGCCGACATCGCCAGCAGATCCTCGCCGTTGAGATAGACCTCACCGGCGGTGATCTCATAGCCGGGCTTGCCGGCGAGCACGTAGGAGAGTGTAGACTTGCCGGCGCCGTTCGGGCCCATGATGGCGTGGATCTCGCCCTTGTTCACGGTGAGGTCCAGACCCTGGATGATCTTGCGACCACCGGAGATCTCGGCATGGAGCCCCTTGATTTCGAGCAAGGCCGTCATCGAACACTCCTCATCTGTTGTCGCCGCGCGCGACGTCCTTATCCGACTGAACCTTCGAGGCTGATCGAGATCAGCTTCTGCGCCTCGACCGCGAACTCCATCGGCAGCTGCTGCAGCACGTCCTTGACGAAGCCGTTGACGACGAGGCCGACCGCCTCTTCCTGGCTGAGACCGCGCTGGATGCAGTAGAACAGCACGTCCTCCGAGATCTTCGAGGTCGTCGCCTCATGCTCGAACACCGCCGAGGAATTCTTGGCCTCGATATAGGGCACGGTGTGCGCGCCGCATTTGTCGCCGATCAGCAGCGAATCGCAGGCGGTGAAGTTGCGCGCGCCGGACGCCTTGCGGTGGGCGCTGACGAGGCCGCGATAGGTGTTCTGCGACTTGCCCGCGGCGATGCCCTTGGAGATGATCCGGCTCGACGTGTTCTTGCCGAGATGGATCATTTTGGTGCCGCTATCGACCTGCTGGAAGCCGTTGGAGATCGCGATCGAATAGAACTCGCCGCTCGAATTGTCGCCGCGCAGGATGCAGCTCGGATATTTCCAGGTGATCGCGGAGCCCGTCTCGACCTGCGTCCAGGAGATCTTCGAATTGACGCCGCGGCAATCACCACGCTTGGTGACGAAGTTGTAAATGCCGCCCACGCCTTCCGAATTGCCGGGATACCAGTTCTGCACTGTCGAATATTTGATCTCGGCATCGTCCAGCGCGACCAGCTCGACGACGGCGGCATGCAGCTGGTTCTCGTCGCGCTGCGGCGCGGTGCAACCCTCGAGATAGGAGACGTAGGCGCCCTTGTCGGCGATGATCAACGTCCGCTCGAACTGGCCGGTGTTGCGCTCGTTGATGCGGAAATAGGTCGACAGCTCCATCGGGCAGCGCACGCCCGGCGGGATGTAGACGAACGACCCGTCGGAGAACACCGCCGAATTCAACGTCGCAAAATAGTTGTCGGTGGTCGGCACCACCGTGCCGAGATACTTCTGCACTAGGTCGGGATGCTCGCGCAGCGCCTCGGAGATCGGCATGAAGATCACGCCAGCCTTCTTCAGCTCCTCCTTGAAGGTGGTCGCCACCGACACCGAGTCGAACACGGCATCGACCGCGATCTTGGTACGCGGCGCCGCCGCCTCGCCATCCTCGGATTCCGCGGCTACGGTGGGACGCTCGACGCCTTCGAGCAGTTCGACCTCGCGCAGGGGAATGCCGAGCTTCTCATAGGTTTTGAGGATCTCCGGATCGATCTCGTCGAGCGAGGCGACTTTCTTCTTCGGCTTCGGCGCCGAATAGTAATAGAGATCCTGATAGTCGATCTTCGGATAGCCGACGCGGGCCCAGGTCGGCTCGGTCATGGTCAGCCAGCGGCGATACGCCTCCAGCCGCCATTCCAGCATCCAGGCCGGCTCGTTCTTCTTCGCCGAGATGAAGCGGATGGTGTCTTCCGACAGGCCCTTCGGAGCCTTCTCGGATTCGATCTGCGTCTCGAACCCGTAACGATATTGATCGACGTCAATGCCCTTGACGCGATCAATGGTCTCCTGAACCGCTGCCATCTCTCACTCCGCTTCCAAGCTGTCGACGAGGTGCCCGCGTCAGGCGGGCACGCAGGTGTCCGGCACCGGACAGACGGCGGCGCATTGCGGCGCGTCGAAGTGGCCCTCGCACTCCGTGCACTTCTTCGGATCGATGATGTACATGTCGTTCTTCAGCCGAATGGCCGCGTTCGGACATTCGAACTCGCAGGCTCCGCAGACCGTGCATTGTGAGGCGATGATCTTGTAGGTCATGTGCTGTTCCCCGCGCTCCAGCGACATCGGACGATGTCTTTCAGGCATGATCTTTCAAGCACCGTGCCAGAGCGCATTTGGTTGATTTCTAAGGAGGATTCTAAATGGCCCGGGCGGCGGTCAGCTGTCGCGCTCCCGACAGCATGTCGTAAGTGCGACAGGCGCTGTTGATGAGCGTGCGCTCGGTTTGTCGAGCTGTTCGCCGCGCGACCGGTGAGCTCCCCTCACCCTTGCGGGGAGGGGTCGGGGGTGGGGGTCTCCGGGCGCTGAACGTCGTGAGTCCGATGGATTGCTGTGGGATCGCTCGAAGACGACCGTGAGCTAAGTCAGCACTCGGTCTACCAACGAAGGGCGATGGTTCTGACAACGAAAAGAGCACCAGCGCGCATCACGGCAGTGTGCTCGTGGACCCCTACCCCCGACCCCTCCCCGCAAGGGGGAGGGGAGCCCACCACCGTCGGCGCGCGAGCTCGGATTTCACGACCATCGGATCGATGACGATGCATGCACCCATAACAGAAAAGGCGCACATCCGCGCGCCTTTTGATCCGAGCAAAATCAATCCGCTCAGAACCGCTTGACCTCGATGTTGTACTTCTTCAGCGCGTAGCCGATCTGGCGCGGTGTCAGGCCCAGCAGCCGCGCCGCCTTGGCCTGGACCCAGCCGGAGCGCTCCATCGCCTGGACGATGCGCTCGCGCTCGGGGACAGCGCCGCCATCCATCGCCTCGGAGTACTCACCATCGTCGGCCTCAACCGCAGGCAGATCGACTGGAGTCTCGATCGGTGCTGATGTCCGCGGCAGGATCGGCAGCGGCACCATCGGCTGGCCGCGCGGCGGCGGCGGGGTCACGGTGTTGCCCTTCCACAGGATCGCCGACATGCATTCATTGCGGCTGCAGGCGAAATCGTGCTGGCCGATCGCCGATCCCGCAGCCAGGGTCGCCGTCCGCTGCACGCAGTTCTCCAGCTCGCGCACATTGCCGGGGAAGCCGCAATGCATCAGCACCTCGATGGCGCTGACGTCGAAGGTGAGATCGCGCTCGTTCTCGCAATTGAAGCGGCGCAGGAACTCGCGCGCCAGCTGCGGGATGTCGCTGCGCCGATCGCGCAGCGGCGGCAGTTTGATCGGCACCACGCTGATCCGGTAGTAGAGGTCGGCACGGAATTCGTTGCGCGCCACCGCCTCTTCCAGGTTGCGGTTGGTCGCGGTGACGATGCGGACATCGACCTTGATGGTCTGGTTGCCGCCGACGCGCTCGAACTCCTGCTCCTGCAGCACGCGCAACAGCTTGGCCTGGAACGCCGGCGAGATCTCGCCGATCTCGTCGAGGAACAAGGTGCCCTTGTCGGCGAGCTCGAAGCGACCTTTGCGCGCGTTGATCGCGCCGGTGAAGGCCCCCTTCTCGTGGCCGAACAGCTCGGATTCGAGCACCGTCTCCGGTAGCGCCGCGCAATTGATCTTGATGAAGGGCCGCTTGGCGCGGTTGGAGAGTTCGTGGATGGCCTTCGCCACAAGCTCCTTGCCGGTGCCGGATTCGCCGCGCAGCAGCACCGGCGCATTCGACTTGGCGACGACGTTGATCTTGTCGAGCAGCGCGCGCAGCGCCGGGCTGTCGCCGACGATACCGTCGACCAGCACCTTCTTGCCCTTGGCGGGCGCCGGCTTCAGCTCCATCAACTCCTTCTGCAGCCGGTGGCTCTCTGCCATCAGCCGCTCGCGGTCGCGCGCGACGACACGATGCAGCTTGATGGTCTGGCCGATCAGATTGGCGACCATCGTCAGGAAGCGGACATCGGAGTCGAGCCGGAACACGGCGCGACCGTCCCAGACGCGATCGATGGTCAAGGTGCCGACGACACGCTGGTCGATCCGGATGGGCACGCCCAGGAACGACACCCGCGTGTCGGCGCCTGCCCCCAGCGTTGCCGCATCAGCCGCGCTGAAGGCGGAATGATCAGCCACGTTCTCAGCAATGAGCGGCACGGCGGTCGCGACGATCTGGTCGATCGCCTTCTGCGGCAGGCGCTCGCGATAGCGCTGATCGCTGCCCTCGCTCCAACCGGCTCCCACCGCGAGATCCGGAATGCCGTCATCGGCGAGCAACGACACCACGCCGTGGCGCATCTGCATGAACGACTGCAGCAGATTGACGACGTTGGCGAGGGTGATTTCCAGCCGCGTCGGCGCGGCGAGAATTTTCGAGATTTCGAAAATTCCGGTCAGCGCGATCTCGCTGAGCGGTATCGGGGCGGCATGGGACCTGATGTCCTGAGCTTCGACCTGACGTGTTTCCGTTTGGACCATGGTCGCTTCTCTGATGGTCACGGACGCTCTTGACGAGAACACCCGCGATTGTAGGCGTTCTAACATCCTTCCTTAATTGCAGATGATTGTCGTGCCTAACTTTGCTGCATTGCCGCAGAAGTAGTGTGCAGCAAAAAGAACAGAAAAGCTGCAGAACTTCATGATCTTAACAAATTAGTTTACACCGCCGCCGACGCACACATGGCACGACCTATGACGCGATGAAAATCGCGTAGCTGACGAATTCCTGTTGTCTTCCCGACACCTAGGATTCAGCATACGCACCGGTTTGCGAGCAGCTCGCAAAGCGTCGAACTGAACACCTACTTTCCACATCCGCCGTAGCACTCGCCGCATGCGGCTGCCAGCTTTTGACGTCGCACGTCTCACATCGGCGTGTCGCTCAATTCAATCTAGAGGTGCTGCCCTCCGTTGATCTGGATTTCCTCGCCGGTCACATAGCTGGCCGCATCCGAGCAGAGGAAGAACAGCACTTTCGCGACCTCTTCCGGTGCGCCGATCCGGCGCATCGGGATCAACGGTGAGAATCGCGCCTCGGTCTCCGGCGACACCATTTCGGTCTTGATTTCGCCGGGTGCGATCGCGTTCACGCGGATGCCATGCGGCGCGAAATCATGCGCCATCTCGCGGGTCAGGCAGGCCAGCGCCGCCTTCGATGTCGCATAGGCCGTGCCGGCAAACGGGTGCACGCGGGTACCGACGATCGAGGTCACGTTGACGACCGCGCCCTGGCCGCGTTTCAGTTCCTGGAACAGGCCGCGCGCCAACAGGATGGGCCCGAGAAAGTTGACGTGAAAGACCGTCATCCAGGTCTCGACCGAGGTCGCGAGCGAATCGAGCCGGCCGCCATCCTCAGCCTTCGGCGAGATCGCGGCATTGTTGATCAAGGCATGGAGCGGCGCGCCGTCCAGCCGGTCCTTGATATCCGCGATCGCGCGCGGGATCGCCTTGCGGTCGCTCAGATCGACCTGAACGTGATTGTCCGGCCCGGCATCCCAGGGACAGCGCCCGCCATCGAACGGCTGGCGCGAGCAGGTGATGATACGCCAGCCGGCATCGGAAAACAGCCGGGCCGTCGCGTGGCCGATGCCGCGCGAGCCGCCGGTCAGAACCAGCGTCTTCTGCTCGGTGCGTCCGGGACGCTCGGCCGCCGCAGCGTCCCGATGAAACGGGCACGACTCGATCTCCGCCGTGTCGATGGCGCCCTCGCGAACATCCTGGTCGAGATCGAGGCTCACCTCATTCGTCCTGATCCTGCACCGCGCTCGCTGAAACCACGCGCGGTATTGTCATGCGGCGGTTGTGCAGATTCCGGGCCAGAGAAAAAACGGCGCGATTGTCAGCACCTCCTTGTCGGGTTCGCGACAGATTGGCCGCTTCAGAACAATGTCCAGCGTCGGCTTTCCGCCGCGCCGATCCCAAGGCCTTCAAACGATGATCCTTTTCCAAGAGCTCCGGCGCTGGTCCAACTCTTGCTCAACTCATTGATCATTCGAACTGGAAGCTGGCTTTCCAGTCTCACGACGGACAGCCACGAGACATCGAACGCCGTATGGACCGGGACATGGGGACGAATGCAGTGCGCTTCGCCGTTGTCCTCGGGACCAACGACGTCGCCTCCGCAATCGCGGTGCATCTGCATCGCGAGGGCTTCTGCGTGGTGTTGTCGCATGACCCCAACCCGCCGGTCATGCGGCGCAAGATGGCGTTTCACGACGCCCTCTTCGGCGACGCCGTGCGTATCGAGAATGTGATCGGCGAGCGCATCGACAGCACGATGGACGTGTTCAAGGCACTCGGCGATCCCCAGCACGTCCTGGTGACGCCGCTCGGCCTGCTCGATCTGCTGCCGGTCCGCGCCATCGATGTTCTGATCGATGCGCGAATGCAGACGCGCGAGGTCACGCCCAATCTGCGCGGCATGACCCGTCTGTCGATCGGCATCGGCCCGGGCTTCTCGCCATCGGCCAATTGCGACATCGCGATCGAGACCCGGCCGGACCGGCTCGGGCAGATCGTGCGCGAGGGCTGGACCCTCGCGAAGGACGATATTGGCGAACTCGGCGGCGTCGGAGCAGACAGGTTGGTAAATTCACCGCATGAAGGCCGCTGGCATTCGCCGGTCGAGATCGGCACCCGGATCTACAAGGGGTTCGTGGTCGGTCACCTTTCCGGCGTCGCGATCACCGCGCCCTATGACGGCATCCTGCGCGGCATCGTCCGCGACGGCAGCGACGTGCCCGCGGGCATCGCGCTCGCCGAGATCGACCCGCGCGGCCGTCATGCCCAGTGGACCGGGATCGACGCGAAGGGGCAGGCGCTCGCACAGGCAACGCTCGCGGCCATCCGGCTGCACGCGGCCGATCGCATCGGCGCGAGCGCGGCCGCCTCCCGCTGATTGCAGCGCTTTCGAACGATTCTCGCTAATGCGAGTCTCGATCGCCCATCTCGGCATCGGGCTTGGCATCGCCGTTGCTTATTGTTGGCAGGAGCGAGCACCAGCCATGATCATTTGTTCCTGCAACGTCATCAGCGACACGGCCATTCGCGACATCGTCACGACGGCCGCCACCACCTTCGGCTCACCGGCACAAGTCTATGATTGTCTCGGCTGCTCGGTCCAATGCGGCCTCTGCTCGCGCTCGGTCAAGCGGATCCTGGACGAGCACAGCGGGGAAACGGCAACTGCGGTGGTCTGGCCCGTGCACGCCGAACCCACGCCGTGCGAGCTGATGTCGGCGGCGTAAGAGGGCGACGACGCACGCGCGTGTCGCATCGCGCGCTGTCGGATGTCGGACAAAACCGACACGAGCTCCCAGGGAGGCGCACCTTGGATCAATTGGCTGTAGCGGGGCCTCGCCCTTCGAGACGCCCGCCTGCGGCGGGCTCCTCAGGGTGAGGGGCGAAGCCTGAGCATCGGACGCAGCTTTGGTCCTTGTGCAGTTCCACCCTCGGCTTTTGACCCTCATGGTGAGGAGGCGCGCAGCGCCGTCTCGAACCATGAGGCCCGAGATGTCCCGACAGACTTATCAAATGAATGGCTTTCCCCCTGTCACCGCCACCGTCGTCCCCGACGTGTAGCTCGACAACGGATCGGCGAGCATCACATAGGCCGTCGCCAGTTCGGCCGGCTGGCCGGCACGCTGCATCGGCACCTGCTGGCCAAAGCTCTTCATCTTCTCCTCCGGCATGGTCGAGGGGATCAGCGGTGTCCAGATCGGGCCGGGCGCCACGGCATTGGCGCGGATACCCTTCTCCGCCAACATCTGGGCGAGTCCGCCGGTGAAATTCTGAATCGCGCCCTTGGTGGTGGCGTAAGCGAGCAGCCCGGGATTCGGCATATCGGCATTGACCGAGGCGGTGTTGACGATCGCGCTGCCCGGCTTCATGTGCGGCACCGCCGCCTTGGTGAGATAGAACATCGCATGGATGTTGGTGCGGAAGGTGATCTCCCACTCTTCATCCGAAATGTCGCCGATGTCGCTGAACGTCGCCTGGTGCGCGGCATTGTTGACGAGAATGTCGATCCCGCCGAATTCGTCGACGGCACGCTGGATGATCGCCCGGCAATGCGCGGGATCCTGGATATTGCCGGACATCAGCAGCGCTTTCCGGCCCTCCTTCTCGATCAGTTGCTGAACCTCCTTGGCGTCGTCGTGCTCATCGAGATAGGCGATGAGAATGTCGGCGCCCTCGCGGGCATAGGCGATCGCCACGGCGCGGCCGATGCCGCTGTCGCCTCCGGTGATGACGGCCTTCTTGCCCGTCAGCTTGCCCGCCCCCTTGTAGCTTGTCTCGCCGTGATCTGGCCTCGGCTGCATGGCGGCGGTCGTGCCCGGCATGGGCTGCCGCTGCGGCGGAAATGGCGGCGTGGGGTGATCGGACATCGGTGCTGCTCCTGGCGGTTGCTGCAGCTTCAATCGCAGCGCGGAGACGGCGTTCCTGAGCGCGATGCGACCGCGGCAGCCTGTTCGTTACGGAACGGCAGCACCTCCGCCTGCATTGCCGTGCTGCGTCAGACCAGGAAAGGACCGCGCGATGGCCAAAGATGATCCGAAGGATCTCCCGATCAACGGGCGCGAGCCCGACCGCTCCGAGGACGACATCCAGCGCGATCAGCTCGGCCCGCGCGGCGTACCGGGCGGACAAGATCCGGCGAAGATGACGCCGCAGCGCGACAAGAAGACGCCGGACGATGTCGATCCCGGGCATACGGCGTGATGGGTTGCCATCAATCGAGAGCCCCCGGGCAAGGCGGCAGGAGACAAAGCTAACGACTGTCACCACCGCCGTAGCGTAGCTATCAGCTCACGGTCGAGACCGTTGCTCATTCTGCGCGGCATGATGTGAGTATGAAGACGTAGCTAAGTGAGTAGGAGTCGGCTATCCACCACAGCCAGCGGTACACTCCCTCTCCCCGTTCTTGCGGGGAGAGGGTCGGCGTGAGGGGCAGCCACACGGACGGTCTCAGTAAGACACGACGCACTCATGGGGCGCCGCCACTTCTCGCCTCAATGCGTCTTGCTCTCACCCCACTTCTCCAGATCCTTGGCAGGCTCCGACTGCTGCTCCTTTTCCGGCTTCTTGGCCCAGGGCTTGTCGGTTTGCTTCATCGATCCCCAATCGCTCTCCTGGCGCGGATCGTCCTTCGGGGTTTCCTTGCTCATCGCTGGTCCTTCCTGCTATCGCCGCTCAATCCGGCAGCATCGTCGGAGGCGGCGCCGTCGCCTCGTCGTTCAGCTCCTGCATCTGACGAATCTCTTGTTCGGCCTGATACCAGAACTCGTCCTCGCGACCGCCGGGGCGTCCCGCCTGCTCCCACAGATGATGGGCGCGCTCACGAATTCTGTCCTGAAGTTCCGCGTCGCTGATCTGGTCCATGATGCTCCTCGCATGCGGCCGCGTCCGACCTGCGAGGCAATCATCGCGAGCAGTCGAAGTTCCAAGCGCCGTCGCGAGCGGGCGATCCGCCGCAGCCGTGCAGCATGATCAGACAGACGCGTCGCCTGCCCGATCAGCTCAGATTGCCCGGCATGAAGCAGCGGATCGAGGTGCCGAGCGAGCCCTTGACCGGCCACACCATCGTGCGTCCGGCGCGGTTCGGCTCGGTAATCACGGCATCGTCCGGGACGACGATCCATTCGCCATCGAGCCGCACGCGATAATGCGTGCCTTGCAGATCCCAGTCCGGATCGGAGACGGCGAAGCCGTCGGCATCGGAGCAGCATGGACCACGGCCGCTCTTCAAGCTGTCGAACCAACCCTTGAGTGGCGAGTTGGTATAACGACCGTCGTCACGCGCGACGGCAGTGTTGAACCACAGCGCAGCCGCCAAGGCTGCGCCGCTCAGCGCAAGCAAGGTTCTCGTCATCTGATCACCGCGAGCTATCTGCGCGTGCTCCGGACTGCGGCGCACGCGGGGATCACCAGGATGACCGATGAATGCGCTCCGAGGTTGAATGTTCCTCGCCGTGAACTCACGCCGCGTCAGCCGGCACCGTGGCATCCGCCGGCACCATGGCCTCGATCGTGACCCCCGTGCCGCTCGATGTCACGGTCAGCGTGCCGCCGAGCGCCAGCAGCCGCTCGCGCATGCCGGTGAGGCCGAAGCCGAGCTTGTGCTCGGGCTTGAGGCCGCGGCCGTCGTCGCGCACGCGCACCCGTGTGTAGCTGCGGCGCTGGCCGGAGCCGGTCTGCTGCAGCGGCTCGATGCTGACATCGATCGAGGTCGCCTCGGCATGGCGGAACACGTTCGTCAGAGCCTCCTGCACGACGCGATAGATCGTCAGCTCGGCGGTCTCGTTGCCGTGCGCGACCTCGTCGGTGAAGCTGGTCGCTATCACCACCTCCGGCCGCGACTCCCGCCAGAGCCGCACCAGCGCGCCAAGCGCCTCGCGCAGGCCGAGCTCGGCCAGACCGATCGGGCGCAGCCGCTCCAGGATGCGGCGATTGAATTGCTGCACGGCATTGACTTGGTCGAGGATCGCCTGGCCGTGGCGGCGCATCGCACCGACGTCCAGCCTGTCCGCCTCCGGCAATCGCATCAGCGCGCTGGCATGGGCGCGCAGCGCGAACAGATGCGGGCCGAACTCGTCATGCAGCTCGCGCGCGATTTCCTTGCGCTCGAGGTCTTGCAGCGACACTGTCCGCTCGGCGAGCCGCCGCTTGTCCTCTACCGCCTCGCCGAGCGCGGCGGCGAGATGGTTGAGCTTGGCGCAGAGCGCGGCGAGCTCGGGCGCGCCGCCCGGCTTGACGCGGGCATCGTAGGCGCCGGTCTCGATACGGCTCATCGCGTCGGACAGATCCGACAGCGGCGCCAGCGCGCGGCCGACCACCAGCGTGGTGATTCCGAACAGCGCCAGACCGACCAGGGAGCCGACCACCAGCTGCGTGACGATGCCGTCCCAGATCTCGGCGATCTCGTCGTCGGGATGCGAGGTGATCACCAGCGTGTCGGCCCGTCCTGCGACGATCACGGGCATGCTGACCGAGGTCTTGTCCGGGTGAACCAGCGCGATGAACCAGGCCGGCGCCGCCCGCGCCGCGCCTTGCGAGGACGGCAACTGCACCGCCGCCCCCTGCCTCGCCACGCTGACATGGCGCAGCTGGCCGAGATCGCTGACGATGCGGTTCAACCGGGAATCCGGATCCGGCGCGTCGTTGACCTCGTCCATGATGGTCTCGATGAAGGCGCGGGTCAGGCGGATGACGCTCTGGTCCTCGGCGAGCACGCGCGGCGCCGCCTCCAGCACCAGCCGGCCGATATTGAGCGCGAGCCCCAGCGTCAGCACCAGCGCGAGCAGCACGTTGATGCGCCTGCGCAACGACCAATTCTGCCACATTGTCACCGTCCCGAGGCCCCAGTTTTACTCAGCTGTTTCACTCAGCTGTTTCACTGAGTTGTTTCACGCGCGCATTCATTGACAGACAAATCCGCCGGCGATCTAATTGCAACATGTTGCAGCACCGCGCAGCCCATGCATCCATGATGCATCGCAACAATAACGCGGGTTGAAAATGAGTCCGGGACCCCCAAGGTGACCTCAAGGCCATGCGCATCCTGATCGTCGATGATCATCCCATTGTTGCATCCGGCTGCCGGGCCCTGCTGTCGGGCGATGCGGACCTCGAGCTGATCGAGGCCGCCGATGCCGAGAGCGGCGAAGCGAGCTTCATCGCGCGCCGGCCCGACGTCTGCGTCGTCGACATCAACCTGCCGACCGTCTCCGGATTCGAGCTGGCGCGCCGCATCCTCGCGCATGACGCGAACGCCCGGCTGATCATGTTCAGCATGAACGACGATCCGGTGTTCGCCGCGCGCGCGATCGACATCGGCGCCAAGGGCTATGTCTCGAAGAGCGGCGATCCGAACGACCTGGCCGAGGCGATCCGCGAGGTCTTCAGCGGCGGCAGCTACCTGCCGCCGGCGATCGCGCGCAGCATCGCCTTCGCGGGCGCCGCCGTCGCGCAGAGCCCATTGGCGAAACTGACCTCGCGCGAACTCGAGATCCTGCGCCTGCTCAGCGCCGGCAAGAGCCTGACGGAGATCGCCTGGCTGATCCATTCGTCCTACAAGACCGTGGCCAACACCTCCTCCATCATCCGCCAGAAGCTCGGCGTAAGAACGTCCGGCGAGCTCGTGCGTTTGGCGATCGAGAACGGCGTCGCTTGACATCGGGCCGGCGGCGCGCTCCGTTCCGCCGCCCCATGTTCCTTTTCGACAGGTGATCCCATGACGCTCACGACCGTGTCCCAGAACAAATCCCACGGCGGCGTTCAGGGCGTCTATGGCCATGCCAGCCAGGAGACCAAGACCGAGATGACGTTCTCGGTGTTTGTGCCGCCGCATGCGGACGGCGCGAAGCTGCCGGTCGTCTGGTATCTCTCCGGCCTGACCTGCACCCACGCCAATGTCACCGAGAAGGGCGAGTTCCGTGCCGCCTGCGCCGAGCTCGGCCTGATCTTCGTCGCGCCCGACACCTCGCCGCGTGGCGACGGCGTGCCGGGCGATCCGAACAACGCCTATGATTTCGGCCTCGGCGCCGGCTTCTACGTCGATGCGACGCAGGAGCCGTTTGCGAAGAACTATCGGATGTGGAGCTACGTCACGGAGGAGCTGCCGCACGTGGTCGCCGCGAATTTCCCGGTCGATCCGCGCCGGCAATCGGTGATGGGCCATTCGATGGGCGGCCATGGCGCGCTGACGGTGGCGCTGCGCAACCCCGACCGCTACCGCGCGGCCAGCGCGTTCTCGCCGATCGTCGCCCCCTCGCAGGTGCCATGGGGCGAGAAGGCGCTGTCAGGCTATCTCGGCAGCGACAAGGCGGCATGGCGCAAGCACGACGCGGTGGCGCTGATCGAGGATGGCGCGCGCGTCTCCGACCTGCTGGTCGATATCGGCACCGCCGATCAGTTCCTGACGCAGCAATTGCGCCCCGAGCTGCTCAAGGCCGCCTGCGACAAGGCCAACATCCCGCTGCTGCTGCGCAAGCAGGACGGCTACGACCACAGCTACTACTTCATCTCGACCTACATGGCCGATCATCTGCGCTGGCACGCGGCCCGGCTCGGCCGCTGACATCGGCTCGGCTTGAGTTGCCCGTCGGGCGCGATGCCGTGCGACGGGCGGCGCGGCGATCGCGTTCCTCGTCGGACCGTTGCTTGCGCGTAGATGGCCATTTCCGTCGCGCGCTCAACATGATCAGCGCTGTCCAGCCCTTGAGCAAAAAAGAATTTACTTTCGCCTTATCGGAAATCGTGGTTGTCTGGCACCCATCCCGCCTCGTCGAGAGGGCGTATCGCGGTCGTCACGAACGTGGAGGCGGGATGCGGTGGACGCCGGCGGCGCGCAGCATGGCTCGTGAGAGCGTGCGGACGAACGCGCACCGGCGTACGGCCAAGTCGCGTGGTCCTGGCATCCCGAAGCCGATGCCCCCGCGGCGGCGCACTCATAGCGCGTCGTCGCGCACGGTGACCAGACAGCCCGGCGCACCGGGGAGAACGCGAAGCAACCGTTAAGACCATCCGCGCAGGGAGGGCCGGGATGTCCCCGCCGAACCTGTGGTACCTGCCGCCTGCATTCTTGTCTGCAGGCGGGCCATGGGGGCGGCAGGCTCCCGGCCTTCCCTGCGCCTCTCTGTTTGAGGGAGGCGATCGAGATGCAAAGCTCGGGCGTCAGGCGCCGCGAGGATGCACCGTCATATCCAATGAGAGCCTTTGTTAATCAGTCGACCGATCACCGGGGCCTCATGGTTCGAGACGCGCCTTCGGAGGCATCGATGGTGAGGCAGGCTTCAGCGCACGGCGCTCCTCACCATGAGGGGCGGGAGCATCACTCTCGACGAGAACGTCTTGGATCTCACCGCGCACTCAACCCTCATCCTGAGGAGCCCGCCGCAGGCGGGCGTCTCGAAGGATGGCCGCGGGCGCTGCCGGGGCCACGCCCGATGCGGTCACCGACTACTGCGCCTGCGGCGCGCCATAGTTCGGGGCCAGCAGGCGGTTGCGGAGCAGCCAGGCCATGGTGCGGGTCCAGGATTCGTCGGTGTTGCCGCGCATGTCGGCGGTCATCGCCGCGACGGGCTTCCCGGTGTGCGCGTCACGCAGATAGATGTTCATGTTGAGGATGAGATTGGACACCTTCTGCACCGTGCCAGTGATGGCGAGATCGGCGCCGATGTCGGCGGCGAGCTTGATGTCGCAGCCGCCGCAGGCCTGCAGATTGCTGTGGTGCGCCGCATCGTTAACAGCGGCGATATCGAGCACGCGGAATTTGCCGGACTCCTGCAGCGCCGCGCGCAATTGCTCGGCCGCATGTGCCAGCCTCTGCTGCTCGTCCTGCCGCGGCCCCTGCACCTCGCCCTGCAGGCTGGTGTCGATCAGCTCGAAATCGAACACCGCGACTTTGGGCGGCTCGGCATGCGCTGATGCTGCAGACATCAGGATCAGGGACGCGAGGAGGACAGCCAGTTTCAAGGTCGTGATCCGAATGACGCGGGAGCGGCGAAAAGTGGGGTTGAAAGCTAGGCCAAATCGTTCATCTTGCAAGACGAAACCTCGCCAAAAAGGACGAGGGAACAATGGGAGGACATGTGGTCCTGAGAGTTCTGGCCCGATCTCTGATCGGCGCGATCGGCCTCATGGCCGCCGCAACCGCCGCTGATGCGGCGGACCCGGTCGACATCGCGATCGGCTATCTCGGCCGCGCCGGCGTGCCGCAGACCTTGTCGCCGCTCGACCAGCCGGCGGCCGATGACGGCGTGGCCGGCGCGAGGCTCGCGATCGAGGACAACAACACCACCGGCAAGTTCCTCAACCAGCGCTTCACGCTGATCGACCGCAAGGTCAAGGACGACGAGGACGCCGCGCAGGCGGCCAATGAGCTCGCGGCGAAAACAGCCTTCATCCTCGCCGACCTCCCGGCGGATGCGCTGCTCAAGGTCGCCGACAGCCTGCGCGGCCGCGGCGTCGCCCTGCTCAATGTCGGCGCCACCGATGATCGGCTGCGTGAGCAGGATTGCCGCGCCAACGTCATTCACGTCGCGCCGACGCGCTCGATGCTCGCCGATGGCCTCGCGCAATATCTGGTCTGGAAGCAGTGGAAGCGCTGGCTGCTGGTCACCGGTTCGCATGACAACGACAAGCTGTTCGCCGACGCGCTGCGCCGGGCCGCCACCCGCTTCGGCGCCAAGATCGTCGAGGAGCGCACGTTCGAGGACACCGGCGGCGCACGGCGCACCGACAGCGGCGTCACCCTGATCCAGCGCCAGATGCCGGTGTTCACGCAGAAGGCGCCGGCGTATGACGTGCTGGTCGCCGCCGACGAGAGCGAGGTGTTCGCCGACTATCTGCCCTACCGCACCTGGGATCCGCGCCCCGTCGCGGGCTCGGCGGGGCTGCGGCCGACCAGTTGGGATCCGGCACAGGACCAGTGGGGCGCGACGCAGTTGCAGAACCGCTTCATGAAGCTCGCTTCGCGCCGCATGGATGCATTGGACATGCAGGCCTGGATGGCCGTGCGGATGGTCGGCGAAGCCGCGTCGCGCACCAACTCCGGCGATGCGAAGGCGATGACGGACTATCTGAAGAGCCCGGCCTTCACCATCGCCGCCTTCAAGGGCACGCGGCTGTCGTTGCGCGACTGGAATCTGCAGCTGCGCCAGCCGATCCTGCTCGCCGACGGCCGCATGATCGTCTCCGTCTCCCCGCAGGAAGGCTTCCTGCACCAGGTCTCCGAACTGGACACCCTTGGCGTCGACCGCCCCGAAACCAAGTGCAAGCTGCAATGATGTCGGATGTGATGATGGTGATGAAGCAGCTTTACGGCCCAGCGTCTCCCCTCACCCTGAGGAGCCCGCCGAAGGCGGGCGTCTCGAAGGGCGAGGCCTCGCTGGGGCCTCATGGTTCGAGACGCGCCGGCGGCGCTCCTCACCATGAGGGTCATCACCGGGCTGCCCTCCCTATGGAGAGTTTTCGATATCGCCGCGCGTTCAGCCCTCGTCCTGAGGAGCCCGCCGCCGGCGGGCGTCTCGAAGGACGGCCGCAAGTTCGAAAGCGCTTCAACGCAGCAGCCTGCCTGCTCGCGGCCGCACTCTCCCTCGCCGCGATCTCCCCCGCCTCAGCCTACGTCGCCTTCGTGTCCAACGAAAAAGGCAACACCGTATCCGTCATCGACACCGACAGCTGGACGGTGACAAAAACCATCAAGGTCGGCCAGCGCCCGCGCGGCATCGCGTTCACGCGCGATGGCAAATTCGTGATGGTGGCGGTCGGCGACGACGACACCATCCAGCTCATCGACGCGAAAAAGATGGAGATCGTCGACACCCTGCCCTCCGGCCCGGATCCCGAGCTGTTCGCGCAGGACACCGCCGGCAAGACGCTCTACGTCGCCAACGAGAACGACAACACCGTCACCGTGCTCGATCTCGAGAAGCGCGTGCGGATCGGCGACGTCCAGGTCGGCGTCGAGCCCGAAGGCATGATGCTCAGCCCGGACGGCAAGATCCTGATCTGCACCTCCGAGACCACCAACATGGCGCATTTCATCGACACGGCCACGCGCAAGATCGTGGCCAACGTGCTGGTCGATGCGCGGCCGCGCTATGCCGAGTTCAAGACCGACGGCTCGGAGCTGTGGGTCTCCGCCGAGATCGGCGGCACGGTGTCGATCATCGACCCCGCCAAGCGCGAGGTGACCGGCAAGATCAAGTTCGCCGTGCCGGGCCTGCGCAGCGAGGCGATCCAGCCGGTCGGCATCAGCCTGACCAAGGACGGCAAGACCGGCTTCGTCGCGCTCGGCCCGGCCAACCGCGTCGCGGTCGTCGACGGCACCACGCATGAGGTGAAGAAGTATCTCCTCGTCGGCCAGCGCGTCTGGCACATGGAGTTCACGCCCGACGAAAAGTATCTGCTCGTCACCAACGGCGTCTCCAACGATGTCTCGGTGATCGACGTCGCCGCGCAGAAGGTGATCAAGACCATCCAGGTCGGCGAGCTGCCCTGGGGCATCACGATTGCACAGCCATGATGACGAAGAACGCCCCCGCTCTCGACTCCACGAACCTAGCGCCGCAGCCGGCGTCTGATCAGGTGCCGGCCCTGTCGGTCGCCGGCGTCAGCCATTCCTATGGCGCACGCAAGGCGCTCGGCGACGTCAGCTTCGCCGTCAGGCCTGCGAGCTTCACCGCCCTGCTCGGCCTCAACGGGGCCGGCAAGAGCACGCTGTTCTCGCTGATCACCCGCCTGTTCGCGGTTCAATCGGGCAAGATCGACATTTTCGGCCATGACATCGGCCGCACGCCGGGCGAGGCGCTGCGGCTGCTCGGCGTCGTGTTCCAGCCGCGCACGGTCGATCTCGATCTGTCGCTGCGGCAGAACCTGCTCTATCACGCCGCCCTGCACGGCATCTCGCGCCGCGAAGCCCGCGCGCGTAGCGAGGAGTTGCTGGCGCGCATCGGCCTGGCCGACCGCGCCGGCAACAAGGTGCGCGATCTCTCCGGCGGCCAGATGCGGCGGCTGGAGATCGCCCGGGCCCTGCTGCACCGGCCGCGCCTCTTGCTGCTCGACGAGGCCACCGTCGGGCTCGACGTCAAGGCGCGCGCCGACATCGTCGGCCATGTCCGCCAGCTCGTCACCGAGCAGGGCATCGGCGTGCTCTGGGCGACCCATCTGTTCGACGAGATCGCCGCAAGTGATGACCTCGTGGTGCTGCATCAGGGCCGCGTGCTGGCGCGCGGGCCGGTGCCGCAGGTGATCGCCGAGGCCGGCGCCTCCGACGTCAACGCCGCGTTTGCACGGCTGACCACCCAGGCCAGCCCGGCCAGCGCAGGTCCGGCGCGGAGTGCCGACACATGACCGTGACGACCGTCCATACTCCCGCCCCGGCCCGCAGCGGCTTTTCCGCCGGCGAGTACATCACATGCCTGATCGGCATCGTCTGGCGCGAGGGCCTGCGCTTCCTGCATCAGCGCGAGCGCTTCGTCTCGGCGCTGGTGCGGCCGCTGGTGTGGCTGTTCATCTTCGCCGCCGGCTTCCGCCAGGTGCTGGGTATCTCGATCATCCCGCCCTACGAGACCTACATCCTCTACGAGGTCTATATCGCGCCCGGACTGATGGCGATGATCCAGCTGTTCAACGGCATGCAGTCGTCGCTGTCGATGGTCTACGACCGCGAGATGGGCAACATGCGCACCCTGCTGGTGAGCCCGCTGCCACGCGGCTATCTGCTGTTCTGCAAGCTGCTCGCCGGCACCGCCGTCTCCGTGCTGCAGGTCTATGCGTTCCTGGTCATCGCCTGGTTCTGGGACATCACACCGCCGCCGATGGGCTATCTCACCGTGCTGCCTGCGCTGATCCTGTCCGGCCTGATGCTCGGCGCGCTGGGCATGCTGATCTCCTCCGGCATCAAGCAACTGGAGAATTTCGCCGGCGTCATGAACTTCGTGATCTTCCCGATGTTCTTCGCCTCGTCCGCGCTCTATCCGCTGTGGCGCGTCGAGGAAGGCAGCCCGTGGCTCGCCTATCTCTGCGAGGCCAATCCCTTCACCCACGCGGTCGAGCTCATCCGCTTTGCGCTCTATGGCAAGCTGAACTGGGTGTCGCTGGCCGTGGTCGGCGGCTGCACCGCCGTGTTCATGATCGGCGCGATCCTGGCCTACGATCCATCGCGGGGTTTTGTCAGGCGTGGCCCCGGAGGCGAGGCATGAGGGTGAGATCGTTGATAGCAGGCATCGCCTTTCTCGCGACCGCAGGCTCAGCATATGCGGCCGATCCGCGCTATCCCGACTGGCCGTGTCCGCAGGCCAAAGTGCCGGAAATCTCGATCGCCGCGGTGTGGGCCGGTCCGCCGGTCGACGATGTCGGCGCGAGCTGGAAGGACGACGCGAAGATCGCTGAGCTCGTCGTCAAGCTCGCGGCGCGACGCATTCCCCTGGAGCAGGCGCAGAAGGACGTCGCCGATTTCCTGACCGGAACAGCCGAGGAGAAGACCCGCAAGGGCAAGCTCCTGTTTGCAGGCCTGTTCGACACGCTGAACGCCCAGCGCACGTCGGTCATGAACGGACTCGAACGCGTCATGCGCAAGCAGCGCGAGGCGGTCGACAAGGTGCGAGGCGACACCATCGCGCTGCAGGAGATGCAGAGCAGCGCCACCCGCGACGAAGCCAAGGTGGAGGAGTTGAGCAATCAGCTGAACTGGGAGACGCGCATTTTCGAGGACCGCCGCCGCGTGATGAAATTCGTCTGCGAGGTCCCGACCGCCATCGACCAGCGCCTCTTCGCCCTCGCCCGCGAGATCCAGCAGGACATGGAGTAGGCCCGCGGATGCCGCTCGCCAGACCAAGCGACCAAGTCGAGCGAAGGCACCGATGCCTCCACACCGTCATGCCCGGGCTTGTCCCGGGCATCCACGTCCGGCGGCTTGGCGCGGCGTGGATGGCCGGGACAAGCCCGGCCATGACGAGCCAAACAATAGGCAGCGGAGTTTGTAGCTGCCAAATTGTCCGCTCACTCCTCGGGTCTTGGCTCGGGCTGGGTCTGCTGCAGCGGCAGGTCGGCGCGGGCCCAGCCGTCGGTGCCGTCGGGATACCAGGCGACGTTGCGGTAGCCATAGGTCAGCGCGCGACGCGCGGCATTCCACGACATCCAGCAATCCTCGAGGCAGTAGAACACGAGCAGACGGCCCAGGTCGCCGCCGGACGCCTGCGCAAGGCCGCGCTTCAGATAGTCCTCGGTGACGGCAGCCAGCACGCCATAGCCGGTGTCGGGCAGCCAGATGCTGCCGGGAATGTCCAGACGCGGCTGTTCCCGCCACACGGTGCCAGCCGGCAGGTTCTTCGGCTTCGGCGGGCGCGGCAGCACGTCGATGAAGGCAGCGGACTTGTCGCGCCAGATCGCCTCGGTCTCGCGCGTCGACAGCACGCGAGCGCCTTTGAGCGTCGTCGGCACCGGCGCGCGGTAGGTCTCCGTGCGATAGCTGTCCGGCTCCGGCACGAGATCGTCGGCCCGCACCGCCGCGGCGATCAGCAGCAGGCCTGCCAATGCCGCAACGGCGAGCCGGCTGATCATGGCTTCGTCGCAGCCTCGGCGGTGATCAGATGATTGCTCTCATCCAGCAGCGGCACGCCGAAATCGAGCAGGATCTTGTTGATCTCGCCTTGGTTCTCCTGGATCAGCTTGTTGAGCTGCCGCCGCCAGTTCTGATCGGCGCCGCGCACGCCCATGGCGATGCGGTAGATCAGCTTCGGCCCGGACGTCTCCTTCACCAGCGGCGTGACGTGCAGCTGCGGGCTCGCCTGCTTGGCGTAGTAGCCGGCCATCGGCCCCCACAGCACGCCGGCATCGATCTCGCCGGATTTCAGATCATTGATCATCGCCTCGGCCGACGAATCCACGCGGGTGTCGATCATCAGCGGATACGGCTTCGCCGTCGTCATCAAACCGGCCAGCGCCATGTTGGTGGCCGGCGGCGTGCCGGCCACGATGCCAATATGCTTGCCCTTGAGCTTGGCGTCTTCCAGCGTGGTGACGTCGGCCAGATCGGAGCCGGGCTTAGTCACGATGGCGTAGGCCGTCCGGTAGTAGGGACTGGTGCTCTGCACCAGATCGTCGCCCTGCGGAAAGCCCATGATGACGTCGCAACGGTGCGAGCCGAGCGTCATGCGCACGAACCCAGTGGCCTGCGGAAAGAACGTATAGTCGACCTTCTTCTGCAGCTTGGCGGCCAGGAAATCCGCGAGCTTGTTCTCAAACCCCTCGCCCTTCTCGTTCGAGAACGGCAGGTTGCGCGGATCCGCGCAGACGCGCAGCACCTTCGGATCGACCAGCTCGATCGACAGGTCCAGGCCGTCATTGCTTTGCGCGTAGGAGGCGACAGGTCCCAGCAGCGTGAGGCCCGCGGCAACCGCCAGCGAACCAATCAGAGTACGACGCTTCGTCATTCTTGCTTCCATCCCTATCGAGCCCATCGAGATCTTTTTGAAAATGCTAGGCCGCCGGCCTCGCATGCGCAACAGCTGCCGTCATCGCGAAGAGGTGAGCGGATGCTGCGCCGCAACGTCGGCGGCGAGATGCACTCGTCTCACGCGAGCAAGGCGAAGCGATGGTGAGACTTTTGATCATCGCCGTTGCAGCGTGCAGCGCTCTCGCATTCGGCGGCCCGGCGCGGGCCGAACCGCAGGACCTGCGTGTGAGCGAGATCGCGCCCGGCGTGTTCGTGTACATCGGCCAAACCGCCTTGATGACAGCCGACAACAACGGAGCCATCGCCAATGTCGGCTTCATCATCGGCGATGAGGCCGTGGCCGTGATCGACACCGGCGGCAGCGTCCGTGAAGGCCGCGCGCTGCTCGCCGCGATCCGCGCCCGCACCGGCAAGCCGATCCGCTACGTCATCAACACCCACGCCCATCCCGACCACATGTTCGGCAACGCCGCGTTCCAGGCTGACGGAACCAGCTTTGTCGGCGCCACGAATCTGCCCCGGGCGCTTGCCCTGCGCGGACCGCATTACATCGAGGCGTTCCGCCGGTTGATGGGCGCAGAGTTGATCGACGAGGTCCGTCTGGTCCCGCCGTCGATCCTCGTCGAGGACCAAATGCCGCTCGATCTCGGCGGCCGCACACTCACCCTGAAGGCCTGGAGCACGGCGCATAGCGACTGCGATCTGACGGTCTATGACGAGCGGAGCCGAACCTTGTTTGCCGGCGACCTCGTCTTCCTGCGTCACATCCCCGTGATGGACGGCAGCCTGCGCGGCTGGATTGCCGACCTCCGGCAACTCGCTGCGATCTCGGCCGATCGCGTGGTACCGGGCCATGGGCCCGTCAGTTCGTGGCCATGGGCGCTCAGCGATGAGCGTCGCTACCTCGACACGCTCGCTCACGACGTCCGCGGGCTGGTCACGGCCGGCAGGCCGATCGCAGATGCCGCCGGCGCCGCCCAATCGGAACGCGGCAAATGGGAGCTGTTCGACGACTACAATGCGCGCAACGCCACCGCGGCCTTCTCGGAATTGGAATGGGAATGAGGTGGGGGACGCGCTATGATCGCAAGCAAACCAGAACGCTTCCGGAGGACTGCGCCATGATCGGGCTCCGCCTGCCGTCCACAGTGCTTCTCAGCGCCGTCCTGGCGCTTGCTTTCGCACCTGCGAAAGCCGCTGAGGGTTACGATCCCTGGCCGGGACTGGTGCAGGACATCTTCAACAACAAGCCGATGCAGGACGGCGGCAACGTGTTGTCGATCGAGATGCCGACGCGCGCCGAGGATGCCTCGGTCGTTCCGGTCACCCTGCGCAGCAAGCTCTCGCCCGCCGATGACCGCCGCATCAAGACGATCACGCTTGTGATCGACCAGAACCCGGCGCCGATGGCCGCCAGGTTTACGCTCGGACAGGATGCCAACGTTACGGCGATCTCGACGCGCGTTCGCGTGAACAACTACACGGATGTGCATGCCGTGGCCGAGCTGACCGACGGCCAGCTCTATGTCGTCAAGACGTTCGTGAAAGCGTCCGGCGGGTGCTCCGCGCCGGCGGCAAAGAATCCCGACGAGGCCAAGGCGCGCATTGGCCAGATGCGTTACCGGCAGTTCACACAAGGCGGCGACGGCGCCAGCAGCGGCATTCGCGAGGCGCAGGTGATGGTCGGACATCCCAACAATTCCGGGCTCCAGATGGATCAGGTGACGCAGCTCTACATCCCTGCCTTCTTCGTCGACCGGCTGACGCTGTCGCAGGACGGCAGCCTGGTGCTGTCGGTCGAAGGCGGCATCTCGATCTCGGAGGATCCCAACATCCGCTTCACCTACGTGTCCAACGGCGCGAAGCACTTCCGCGCCGAAGCGCGGGATACGCAGGGTCACGTCTTCGAGCATGAGTGGCCCGCGGAGGGCTCAGGCACCTGATGGCCAGACGAGAACGCGAGGCGTCAGAAACATCTCACTTCGGCTTCGGCCTGAGCGCGGCGGAGGTCGTTGAGCGCGTTGGCGGCCTGCTCGGAGGTGCGGAACTGGGTGCCGAGGTTGCTCTTCACCTGGGACATGCTGAGCACGGTCTCCGCGGTGACATAGCGCTCGTAGGGAATGATCGAGGCGATCACGTCGATCGAGCAGGAGCATTGCGAGATCGCCTCGCGCGTTTCCCCATTGGCCTTCATGCAGCCGAACACATATTCCGCCCGCGCCGAGGTCGGATAATCGTTGAGGTCCTCGGCCCGCGCCGGGCCGGTCAACGCGGCCAGAACACAGAAGGTGGCGACAATCGGTCCTACCGGAACAGCGCAACGCATGACAGTCCTCCGCAGCATCGTCGTCTACGCTATGCTAAGGGAATGAGGCTGGAAAGAACACATTTCGAGGAAACGCAGACGCGCCCATGACCCAGCTCGGTCGCTTGTTCATTGCTATCATCGCTTGCGCGCTGCTGCCGCTTTCGACCTCGCGCGCCGCCGAGACCGTCAAGGTTGCGGTGCAGAAGACCGGCACTTTCGCCTGGGAGTTGGCCGTCATTCGCGCCCATGAGCTCGACCAGCAGGCTGGTATCCTGATCGACTCGGTCGAGCTCGCGAGTCCCGAGGCCGGCAAGATCGCGCTGCGGGCGGGCAACGCCGATATCATGGTGTCCGATTGGCTGTGGGTGTCGCGCGAGCGCGCGCTCGGCGCCAGGCTGACCTTCTCCCCCTATTCCAGCGCGCTCGGCGCGGTGATGGTGCCGGCCAGCTCGCCGCTGAAGACGCTCGCCGATCTCAAGGGACGCAAGCTCGCGGTCGCCGGCGGCCCGCTCGACAAGAGCTGGCTGTTGCTGCAGGCGGCGCTCAAGCGCGACGGCGTGGAGCTTAAGTCGCAGGCGACCATCACCTATGGCGCACCGCCGCTGCTCGCCGCCAAGCTCGCCGATGGCGAGATGGATGCCGGTCTGAACTACTGGAATTTCTGCGCGGCACTGGAAGCCAAGGGTTTTCGCCGCCTCGCCGGCATCGAGGACATCCTGCCTGCCTTCGGCGCCAAGGGCCGCACCGCGGTGATCGGCTATGTGTTCGACGAGGAGTGGGCCAGCAAGCATCGCGATCTCGTCAATCGATTCCTGTCGGTGACGAGCAAGGCCAAGGAGATCCTGGCGACGTCCGATGCCGACTGGCAGACCATTGCGCCGCTGACCGGTGCCCAGGACGACGCGACATTGCGCGCCTATCGCGATCGCTACCGCGAGGGCATTCCGCGCCGCTCGGTGGCCGAGGAAGAGGCCGACGCGCGCATTCTCTACGGCGTGCTCGCCTCGATCGGCGGCCGCGATCTGGTCGGCCCCGCCGCTGAGCTCAGTCCCGGCACTTACTACAGGGCGGATGCGAGGGATTAGTGCTGCGTCTTCTATCCTTCGCGCTCCTGCTGGCCACCTGGTGGGTGGCCGCGACCCTCGCCGGCAGCGCCAAGCTGCCGCCGCCCTCGACCGTGCTGGCGGTCGCCGTCGCGGAAGCAAAATCCGGCGCGCTGTTCCTCCACCTCGGCGCGACGCTCGCCCGCGTCGCCCTCGCTTTCACCTTGTCGATGGCGATCGGATCGGCGCTCGGCTACTGGATGGGCCGCAGCCGTCTCGCCAACCGCCTCGGCGATCCCTGGCTGATCCTGTTGCTGAACCTGCCGGCGCTGGTGGTGATCGTGCTGGCCTATATCTGGGCCGGCCTCACCGAGGTCGCGGCCATCGCGGCGATCGCGATCAACAAGCTGCCGACCGCCGTCGTCACCTTGCGCGAGGGGGCCCGCGCGCTCGATCCGTCGCTGGATGAGATGGCCAAGGTGTTCGCCTTGCCGCGCAGCCGCATCCTCCGCCACGTCCTGCTGCCGCAGCTCGCCCCCTATATTGCGGCCGCTGCGCGCTCCGGCCTGTCGCTGGTCTGGAAGATCGTGCTGGTGGCCGAGCTGCTCGGACGGCCTAACGGCATCGGCTTCGAGATCGGCGTCGCCTTCCAGCTGTTCGACATCCCGCTGCTGCTCGCCTACTCCCTCAGCTTCGCCGCCGTCGTTCTGGTGATCGAAGCTCTCTTCGTGCAGCCATTCGAGCAGCGCGCATCGAGGTGGCGTCTCCGTGCGGCTTGAGGTCGATATCAGGTCAAAGAGCTACACCAGCGCCAATGGCAAGCGCCAGGAGGTGATATCAGGCATTGCCTTCACCCTGGAGCGCGGAGAGCTCGGCGTCGTGGTCGGCCCCTCCGGCTGCGGCAAGAGCACGATGATGCGGATCCTCGCCGGCCTGGATAGCGACTACGAGGGGCGCGTCTCCCAACCGGCCGGCGCCCGGCTGGCCATGGTGTTTCAGGAGCCACGGCTACTGCCCTGGCGCTCGGTTGATGCCAATGTCCGGCTGGCGGCGCCTGAGGTCACCGCGGAGCGGCTCGCCGCGATCTTCGGCGTGCTCGAGCTCGAAAGCCATCGCAGCCATTTTCCCGGCGAGCTGTCGCTCGGCCTCGCCCGCCGCGTCGCGCTGGCGCGGGCCTTCGCGGTCGAGCCGGACTTCCTGATCCTCGACGAGCCGCTGGCCTCGCTCGACGACGCGTTGGCCGCACGGCTGCGCGAGGAGATCGCCACGCTGGTGGCATCGCGGCCGATGATCACGCTGCTGGTGACGCACAGCATGGACGATGCGGCGCGGCTCGGCGATCGCATCTTCCTGCTATCCGCGCGCCCCGCCCGGCTGCTGCGCACGACGCCAATCACCGTGCCGCGCGCCGAGCGCAGCGAGGAGACCGTGGCCGCCATCAGGGCCGATCTGGCGCGGCGGGATTTTTCCATGTCATAGTGAGGGAAATAAACATCAGAACCCAGGGAAACGCCTATGAGATCCGCCCTCGCCGTGACCGCTCTCGTTTTGTCAGCTCTGCCGATCGCAGTGTCCGCCCAGAGCAAGGGCATCCGGCTGTGGAATCTGACCAGCGCGACGATGACCGGCTTCCAGCTCTCGCCGGCAGGACAAAACAACTGGGGTCCGAATCAGACGTTGAATGACAAGGACAAGGAGCTCGATCACGACGAACGGCTGAAGCTCAGCGGCATCGAACCGGGCCGCTACGATGCCAAGGTGAGCTATGCCGGCGACCGGCAATGCATCGTTCGAAACATCGACATCAAGGCCGATGCCGTCGTCTCGGTGGCCGACAAGGATCTCAAGGAGTGCACGAAGTAAGCGCCACGCAAGCTGAGGCGCTTGCCTCAGGCCTTGTCGTTGCTGTGCGGATATTCGCAGCGCCAGCGCACCGCGGTCCATTTCGGGTGCTCGCCGATCCATTGGGCGATGTAGGGCGGCGCCTTCATCGCGCATTGCTGCAGCGATGCGCCGCCGTCGGCAAAGACGAGGTGCTGCTCCTCGCAGGTGGCGGGGGACAGCACCGCGCAGACGGTGATGACGAGATCGATGGGGCTCATGGCTCGGAATCCCTGGGCAAGGCCGAACGGAGATTACCTCAAACTACGACGTCCGGCTGCATCGGTTTCTCGGCGCGCCACATTTTCTGCAGGCGGAACTTCGCTGACCCCTGCGAGGTCGCGGCGCTTGATCCAAGCCCGCAGATCGGCTGCAATGGGTACCGGTCGATCGACCTCAAAAAGACGAATGCGGAGGAAGCAGATGCCCAAGGTTCTCGTACTCTACAAGACCCCCAAGAGCGCCGAGGCGTTCGACAAGCACTACATGAACGTCCATGTACCGCTGGCGAAGAAGATCCCGGGCTTGAGGTCCTACGACATCAGCCGCGGGCCGGTGAACGGACCGGCAGGGGCGACCAACATCCACCTTGTCGCCACTCTGGTGTTCGATTCGATGCAGTCCCTGCAGGCCGGCATGGGCTCGGCGGAGGGCAAGGCGGCGGCGGGAGATCTGCCGAACTTCGCGGACGGCGGTGTCGACCTCTACATCTTCGACACCCAGGACGTCTGACCGGCGCACCGTCGAGGCGTTCGGCCCGACAAGGATTGGATCTGCCAAGTCATCGGCGAACTGATCATTCGCAACGACTTGGCAGATCGCTACGGATTACTTGCGCGCTGCACAAGCGTACATGTTAATTTCCATGCCCACCGGCACTTCGACGATCTTCGGTGTCTTCCAGGCCATCTCAAGCTCCCAAGTTTGACTATCATTGACTGGCGCGTCACGCGCGCCGACATCGAAGCTAGGGCCGCGCCCGATTGAACGCAAGACGCGACCGCACGAGCTCGCTCGGCTGAGCGATCGTTCAATTGACCGGCGCGACGCCCGTACCTGTCGCCCGACAACGTTCCGCCTCAATCATCATCGGCACTCGCTCAAGCGCCGCCAGGCTGCACGTAGCAGAACACATAGCGGTTGCGACTCAGGAAGATCACGCCGTGACCGGTCGGATTTCCCTTGTCCCACTTCAGCTTGTAATCGGGAACTTCGATCTCCGTGCCGACATCGATATGCGGCCGCCCACGCGGCTCGTCCGGGCGATCATCGGTGATGGTCACATAGGTCTTGCCGTCGCGGACGTGAATCTCGTCGGCGAAATAGGCGTCGGCCTCGCCGCAGCAGGACGCCGTCGGCACATCGGGCTGCATCAGCGCCTCGTACCATTTTCGCAGCGCTGGATCGGCCGCCCCCCATTGACCGAGATCCCGCGCATTCGCACTCACCCAAAGGCAACACAGCGTGCCGAGCCAAAGGATGGTTCGCCTCATCCGTCTACTCCTCTGTTGATCCTGGCATGTTGCAGCGAAGCAATGTTCATGCCGCAGAGCAGCATGAAAAAGGTGCGATCATGCCGACCGCAATTGTGGAGGAACTACAAAGGCTTGGCTGAGCGCTTGCCGTCGCACGGGAAAACATTCCCGACTTTCAGAAGGTGATTGCCCAGCTTTTCGTATTGACGCTTTCCGCAATCGAGCGGAGTGTTGTTCCCGCAGCGTCAGGATAGGCGCGCAGAAAGATCTTGGAGGAAATGAATGAAGCGGATCGCGCTGGCCGCGGGCCTCGCTGTGCTTGCATCTCAAGGTGCAAACGCGCAAAGCGCCGATCAGTTGGTCAAGGGTGCAACTGATACGGCAAACGTCCTCAACTACGGCATGGGTTACAATCTGCAGCGGTTCAGCCCGCTCACGCAGATCAACAAGGACACCGCCAAAAATCTCGTTCCGGTCTGGAACTACAGCTTCGCCGACGATCGCAGCGAGGAATCGCAGCCGCTGGTGTACCAGGGCGTGCTCTACGTCACGACGCACAATGCGACGATGGCCGTCGATGCCAAGACCGGCAAGCAGATCTGGAAGAGCAAGGTCGAATATCCGGCCGAGACGCCGCGGGTGGTCTGCTGCGGCATCATCAACCGCGGCGCGGCTCTGTATGATGGAAAGGTCTTTCGCACCACACTCGATGCCAATGTGATCGCGCTCGATGCCAAGACCGGCAAGGAACTGTGGCGCCAGAAAGCCGCCGACATCAAGGAAGGCTATTCGATGACGGTCGCGCCGCTCGTCGCCGACGGCGTCGTGCTGACCGGCATCTCCGGCGCGGAGTTCGGCACTCGCGGCTTCATCGACGGCTGGGATCCGGCCACCGGCAAGCATCTCTGGCGCACACACACCGTCCCGACCCCGGATGAGCCGGGCGGCGACACCTGGAAGGGCGACACCTGGAAGCTCGGCGGCGGCTCGACCTGGATCACCGGCTCCTACGATCCCGAGCAGAACACCGTGTTCTGGGGTGTCGGCAATCCCGGCCCATTCAACGCGGCGGTGCGTCCGGGCGACAACCTCTACACTTGCTCGGTGCTCGCGCTCGATCCGAAGACCGGCAAGATGAAATGGCACTTCCAGTTCTCGCCGAACAATCCGTTCGACTATGACGCCGTCGCCGAGATGGTGCTTGCCGACATGAACGTCGAGGGCAAGCCGACAAAGGTGTTGATGAACGCCAACCGCAACGGCTTCTTCTACGTGCTCGACCGGACGAACGGCAAGCTGCTGGCAGCCAACCCCTACGTGAAGGTCAACTGGGCCTCCAGCATCGATCTGAAGACTGGCAAGCCGGTCGAGACCGACGTGACGCGTGACGCGCGAGAGGGCAAGAAGGTTACGGTCTATCCGTCGATTCTCGGCGGCAAGAACTGGGAGCCGATGTCGTTCAACCCGCAGACCGGTCTCGTCTATGCCAACACGCTGGTGTTCGGCGGCCATTACAAGACCGAGCCCGCGACCTACAAGGCCGGCGAGTGGTACCTCGGCATGGACCTGACTGATCTCTGGGATTGGCCGGAAGGTCCGCGCGGTCAGCTGAAGGCCATCGATCCGATGACCGGCAAGACCAAGTGGGAGCAGCCGAGCGACATTCCGCGCTTCTCCGGCGTGCTGTCGACCGCGGGCGGCGTCGTGTTCTCGGGCAAGCTCACGGGCGAGTTCGAAGCTTTTGATGCCGACAGCGGCAAGAAGCTCTGGCAGTTCCAGACCGGCTCCGGGATCGAAGGTCAGCCAGTCACCTGGCAGCAGGATGGCGTGCAGTACGTCGCCGTGACGTCTGGTTATGGCGGCGTGTACTCGCTGTTCTCTGGTGATGAGCGCCTCGCCAACGTTCCGGCGGGTGGCTCGCTCTGGGTCTTCGCGGTCAAGAACTGAGTTCGGATTGCCCGTGACAGAGAAGATGTTCATGAGAACGGCGGCGACCTTCGCCGCCGTCGTTGCGATCTCGGCCGCGCTTTCCGCGGCTGCCTTCGCTCAACAGCAGGACGGCGAGGCCGCACATAGTCCGATTGACCTTGGCAAGATGACCTTCGCTCAGAAGTGCTCGCATTGCCATGGACCGAACATGGTGAACTCCGGCACGATCACGCCGGACCTGCGCCGGTTTCCAGACGATCAGCCGCGCTTCGTCACGACCGTGAAGCAAGGCAAGAACGGCCGTATGCCGCCGTGGGGCGATATTCTCAGCGATGATGAGATCACCGCGCTGTGGGCCTATGTGTCGAGCCGGAGAGCGCAATGATGCGCCGCCTTGCTTTGTGGGCGGCTGCCCTCCTGATGTCGGCGGCGTCGCCAGCGGCGTATGCTGCTGACGACGTGCTGCGTATCTGTCTGGACGAGAATCTTCCGCCGCTGTCGGTCCATCATCGCGGCAAGTTTGGCACCGGATTCGATGTGCTGCTCGGCCAGACGATCGCGGATCGCCTTGGCAAGAAGCTCGAGATCCAGTGGTTCGAAAGCAAGCTTGACGAGGATTCGAGCCCCGCGCTCGAGGCGAACGCTCTCCTTTCCGACGGGCGCTGCGCGCTCGTGGCAAGCTATGCGTTCACACAGGACGGGTTGGTCACGCCGGGCGTCAAGACAGCCAAGCTGCCGGACTTCGACGGCGCGACGCGCGACGATCGGCGCCGGCGTATCCCGGTCGGCACGCTGGTGCCGAGCAAGCCGTATTTGTTCTCGACTCTCACCGTGGTTCTCGGACCGGGCGCGAAGCAGCGCCAGATCAGCGATATCGGCGATCTCGCCGGTCTTCGGCTGGCGATCGAGAGCGGCACCCTGGCTGACGCCATCCTGATGACCTTCGATAGAGGCCGCCTGATCGACGATATCACGCATCTCATTCCCACGCGCGATGACCTTCTCGGCGCGCTCGAGCAGGGCAAATTCGACGCGACGCTGCTCGACAGCCGGCGGTTCGATGCGTATCGGGCGGCTCATCCAGATAGCAAGCTTGCGGCCTCCGGCTACAGCTACCCGATCGGCGTGAGCCGGGGTTATGTCGGGCTGTCGAGCTCTGCCGAGTTGCTGGCGTCGATCGACAAGGTGTTGACGGAGCTCGGGGCCGCCGGCGACCTGGCAGATCTGGCGCGGTCGGCCGGTCTGACCTACCTGCCCCCACGCGAGCCGATGATTCTCGGCGATGCGTTTCAAAAGATCATCCGGGGTGGCGCGCGCTAGGGCCGTCCCGCTTAGTCGGCGCGCGCAGCCGTCTTGTGCACCGACGACGGCACCACGCCGAAATATTTGCGGAACACGCGGCTGAAGTGGGAGGAGCTCGAGAAGCCCCAGGAGAACGCGACGTCGGTGATGGTCTTACCGCCTTGCGTTTCCAGCTCCTGGCGACAGTGCTGCAACCTTGCGCGCCAGATGTAGTCGCTCACCGTCATGCCCCGGTCGCTGAAGACCATATGGAGGTAGCGCTTGGTACAACCCAAGGCTGCCGAGATCTGGTCGATGCAGAGATCGGGATCGCGCAGGTGCTCGCGAATGAAGGCCTGCGCGCGGATGTAGACGGCTTCGGGCCCGGCCCGGTCGAGCATGCGATCCGCTTCGCGCAACGGCAGCAGCAACAGATCAATCAGCGACTCGGCGACGCTGGCCGCCGAGTTCGGTGACAACCGTGTCGCCTCGTCGAACGCGGAATGCGTGACATCGTGCGCGATCCGGCCGGTGCCGCTGCGGGCCGAGAGCTTGTAGGCCGGCATCTTCTCGGACCGGAAGCCGCGCTCCTGCAGCAGTTCCTTCGGCACGATCACGACGTCATGGCGTGTCAGCGCCGGGCTGATGATGGTGTGCGGCGTCGACACATCATAAGCAAGGCAATCGCCGGGACCGATCTCGATCTGGCGGCCATCCTGCTCAAAATAGGAGGTCCCGTAGGTCTGGAACAGGATCTTGATGTAGGGATGCGCCACCTTTTGCGCCCGCGCATAGGTGTGTGCGATGCGGTGCTGGCTCGCCTCGATCTGGCACAGCTTCAAGCGCGAGACGGTGGTGAAGTTGATGCGTCCCTCGAACGAGGCGCCTTCCAACGGATCGACATCGAAGCGCCCACAGAGATCGGTCAGTGCATCTGACCAACGCTGGATCTGACTCTTGGGTGAGAACCCGGAGGTGGTAAGCGAGCGGATCGTATCGGACATCTTCATCCACCGATTCAAGATCGAGACGCAACGGGTCCGCCGCAGGACGGCGGATGAGAGTGCTGACAGATTACTCCGATTTTAAGGCCGCGATATCCCTTCGCGACACATCAGTTCCATAAAACGCCCTCGACGATCCTCCGCCTTCGTCTCTGCAAGGTCAAGAAAAACATCAACCTTCGGTGGAACCGCATGCTGCGAATTGATGCTACGCAGCAAGAATGCGTTTTGTGTTGCGGACCAGCAAAGCAAATTCTCCTTCAAAAACTTCTCTTCGCTTCACTCTTGAGCAAGCGCTTTTCTCTCTTGGGCAAGTTTCCCGATCCGGAAGTGGATAATCAATGATGCCGAAAACGAATACTGGGCCGCGTGCTGCGGAACCTCAGTTGAACCCGGGAGGAAAGACGATGCGAAGAGTGCTACTCGCAACATGTCTGACGTCAGTCGCGGCGCTCGCCGCGGGTGGCGCATTTGCCAGCGAAGAGCTGGTCAAGATGTCGGCCAACCCGAAGGACTGGGTGATGCCGGCCGGCGACTACGCCAACACGCGCTACTCCAAGCTCAACCAGATCAACGCCCAGAATGTCGGCAAGCTGCAGGTCGCGTGGACCTTCTCCACCGGCGTGCTGCGCGGCCATGAAGGCGGCCCGCTCATCGTCGGCAACATGATGTATGTGCATACGCCCTTCCCTAATAAGGTGTATGCGCTGGATCTGGCCAACGACAACAAGATCGTCTGGAAGTACGAGCCCAAGCAGGATCCGAACGTCATTCCGGTGATGTGCTGCGACACGGTGAATCGCGGCGTCGCCTATGGTGACGGCAAGATCTTCCTGCATCAGGCCGACGACAAGCTCGTCGCGATCGACGCCAAGACCGGCCAGCATGTCTGGACCGCGGTCAATGGTGATCCGAGCAAGGGCCAGACCGGCACCTCGGCTCCGCTCGTGGTGAAGGACAAGGTTCTGGTCGGCACGTCCGGCGGCGAGTTCGGCGTCCAGTGCAGCATGACCGCTTACGATATCAAGAGCGGCAAGCAGGTCTGGAAGGCCTATTCGGAAGGTCCGGACGATCAGATCCTGTTCGACGCGAACACCACCTCGCTCGGCAAGCCGGTCGGAAAGGATTCGAGCCTCAAGACCTGGCAGGGCGATCAGTGGAAGACCGGCGGCGGCTGCACCTGGGGCTGGGTCTCCTACGATCCGCAGCTCGACATGGTGTATTACGGCTCGGGCAACCCCTCGACCTGGAATCCGAAGCAGCGTCCGGGCGACAACAAATGGTCGATGACGATCTTCGCCCGCGCGGCCGATACCGGCGTGGCGAAGTGGGTCTATCAGATGACGCCCCACGACGAGTGGGACTATGACGGCGTCAACGAGATGATCCTGTCGGACCAGTCGATCAACGGCCAGCCGCGCAAGCTGCTGACGCATTTCGATCGTAACGGCCTCGCCTATACGCTCGATCGCGCCAATGGCGAACTGCTCGTCGCCGAGAAGTACGATCCGAAGGTGAACTGGACCTCCGGCGTCGACATGGACAAGAATTCTGCGACCTACGGCCGTCCGAAGGTTCTCGACCAGTACTCGACCGACAAGCAGGGCGAGGACGTCAACACCAAGGGCATCTGCCCGGCCGCGCTCGGCACCAAGGACGAGCAGCCGGCGGCCTACTCGCCGGATACGCAGCTGTTCTACGTGCCGACCAACCATGTCTGCATGGACTATGAGCCCTTCAAGGTGAGCTACACCGCAGGTCAGCCCTATGTCGGCGCGACGCTTTCGATGTATCCGCCCCAGGGTGAGACCAACATGGGCAACTTCATCGCCTGGGACGGCAAGACCGGCAAGATCGCCTGGTCGAACAAGGAGCCGTTCTCGGTGTGGTCGGGCGCCCTCGCAACGGCCGGCGGCGTGGTGTTCTACGGCACGCTGGAAGGCTACCTCAAGGCGGTCGATGCCAAGACGGGCAAGGAGCTCTACAAGTTCAAGACTCCGTCCGGCATCATCGGCAACGTCACGACCTATGAGGCCGGCGGCAAGCAGTATGTCGCGGTGCTGTCGGGTGTCGGTGGCTGGGCCGGCATCGGCCTCGCGGCCGGCTTGACCGATCCGACGGCTGGTCTCGGCGCGGTCGGCGGCTATGCGGCGCTGAGCAACTACACCGCTCTCGGCGGCGCGCTCACCGTGTTCTCGCTCCCGCAGTAAGCCAGGTCCTCTGCTCCGGCGCATGGATGTCCTCCATGCGCCGGCTCGCCTACCCCAAAAAATTAAGGGAAAACGCCCTTGCGTAGAATCTGGTTTGCGGTCGCCGCGGCACTGAGCCTGGCAACCGGCGGGATGACTGTCGCCGAAAACGCCTGGGCGGAAGGCCCGGGAGACGCCTCGGCGGTGAAGTCCGAGGATGGGAAGTACTTCGACAAGGAGGGCAATCCGACCTACAAGGTCGCCGCCGACGGTACGGTCGACTGGTACACCTACTCCGGATACCGCCGCTATCATTCCGAGTGCCACGTCTGCCACGGTCCCGACGGCATGGGATCGACCTACGCGCCAGCGCTCAAGGATTCGGTCAAGAACATGAGCTACGGCGATTTCCTCGGCGTCGTCGCCAGCGGCCGCAAGAATGTCAGCACCGCGCAGGAAAACGTCATGCCGGCGTTCGGCGACAATCCGAATGTGGCCTGCTACATGGACGACCTGTATATCTATCTTCGCGCCCGCAGCAATGACGCGGTGGGACGCGTCCGCCCGGCCAAGCACGAGGACAAGCCGCCAGCCTATACGGAAGCGGAAAACTCCTGCATGGGCAAGAAATGACCGACGAAGGCCGCGCTCTGGGCAGGGCCGCGGCCTTGAGAGACTGAAACAGGAGTTTGAGACATGAAGACGCGCGCCGCGGTCGCTTTCGAAGCCAAGAAACCGCTGGAGATCGTCGAGGTCGACCTCGAGGGACCGAAGGCCGGCGAGGTTCTGGTCGAGATCAAGGCGACCGGCATCTGCCACACCGATGCGTACACGCTCGACGGCTTCGACAGCGAGGGCATCTTCCCCTCGATCCTCGGCCATGAGGGCGCCGGTATCGTGCGTGAGATCGGGCCTGGCGTCACCTCGGTCAAGCCAGGCGACCACGTCATTCCGCTGTACACACCGGAATGCCGCCAGTGCAAGAGCTGCCTCAGCCGCAAGACCAATCTCTGCACCGCGATCCGCGCCACCCAAGGCAAGGGCCTGATGCCGGACGGCACCTCGCGCTTCAGCTATAAGGGCCAGACCATCTACCACTACATGGGCTGCTCGACCTTCGCCAACCATACCGTGCTGCCGGAGATCGCGGTCGCCAAGATCCGCGAGGACGCGCCGTTCGACAAGAGCTGCTACATCGGCTGCGGTGTCACCACCGGCGTCGGCGCGGTCGTGAATACGGCGAAGGTCACGCCCGGCGCGAATGTCGTCATCTTCGGCCTCGGCGGCATCGGCCTGAACGTGATTCAGGGCGCCCGGATGGCGGGAGCCGACAAGATCATCGGCGTCGACATCAACGACAGCAAAGAGGAATGGGGCCGCCGCTTCGGCATGACCCACTTCGTCAATCCGAAGAAGGTGACCGGCGACATCGTCCAGCACCTCGTCGCGCTCACCGATGGCGGCGCCGACTACACCTTCGACTGCACCGGCAACACCACCGTCATGCGCCAGGCGCTCGAAGCCTGCCATCGCGGCTGGGGCGAATCGATCATCATCGGTGTCGCCGAGGCCGGCAAGGAAATCGCGACCCGTCCATTCCAGCTCGTCACCGGACGGGTCTGGAAGGGCACCGCGTTCGGCGGCGCGCGCGGGCGCACCGACGTTCCCAAGATCGTCGACTGGTACATGAACGGGAAGATCGAAATCGACCCGATGATCACCCACACGCTCAAGCTCGAAGACATCAACAAGGGCTTCGACCTGATGCATGAGGGCAAGTCGATCCGTTCCGTCGTCGTGTTCTGACCCGAGCCACGCAAAACCGAGGAGGATTGCGCCATGACTGTCCACATTCATCCGTCCGTCGACCATGGAGTGAAACAAGGGAGCGGCCACTTCGCGGGCGGCACCCTGGTCTGCAAGTGCCACGATCGGCCGGTGAAGGTCGGCATCAAGGGCGACGTCGCGCACAACCATGCGTGCGGCTGCACCAAATGCTGGAAGCCGTCGGGCGCAACCTTCTCCGTCGTAGCCGTCGTGCCGCGGCAGAACGTCACGGTGCTCGAGAACGGCGACAAGTTGAAGATCGTCGATGCCTCGGCCGTGATCCAGCGCTACGCCTGCACGGGCTGCGGCACGCATATGTACGGGCGGATCGAGAACACGGGTCATCCGTTCTATGGCCTCGACTTCATCCATCCCGAGCTGTTCCAGGAGCAGGGTTCGGCAGCCCCAGGCTTTGCCGCCTTCGTCTCCTCGGTAATCGAATCGGGCGTGAAGCCGGAGCAGATGGGCGAGATTCGCGCGCGGCTGAAGGAGCTGGGGCTCGAGCCCTATGACTGCCTGTCGCCGGCGCTGATGGATGCGATTGCCACACATGTGGCGAAAGCAAAGGCGGCCTGACGGCCGCGGACTACCAAGCGTAACGACTGAAGCGTTCCTTCCTGAAGACTTGGTGCCTCGCCCGCCTTCGCGCTGGCGAGGCATTCTTTCTTGGTGGTGCATCTTGCCTTGGGGCCACCTGTCCGGCGCGCGCCACTGTTGCGCTTCGCGCTGCGGCGTCATGGATCTGCAATACTGCACCCGCACACGGCTGGCGCGCATGTCATCAGCACACGCGCCTGTGTAGTCCGACCTCCGTCCCGGTCTGTTATCATGAGAGACTTTCCGACAACTCTCAATTGATCCGGCGCGTGCATCCGGGACTTGTGGTCCCGCGCGCGTCCACCAGCGATCAGAACCAACGACCATTGGTCCGACAGAGCGAGGGCGATCATGATCAAGGTGAAAATCAACGGACAGGAGCAGAGCTGGGATGGCGATCCGAGCCTGCCGCTGTTGTGGTATCTGCGCGATGAACTGGGGCTCACCGGCTCGAAATATGGCTGCGGCCAGGCGTTGTGCGGCGCCTGCACCGTCATGGTCGACAAGGAGGCCGCGCGCTCCTGCATCACGGCGATCTCGGATGTCGCGGGTCGTGAGGTCACGACCATCGAGGGCCTGCATCCGACCGGCGACCACCCGGTGCAGAAGGCGTGGCGGCAGGTCAACGTGCCGCAATGCGGCTTCTGCCAGGCCGGGCAGATCATGCAGGCGGCCGCGCTGCTGAACGAAAATCCCAAGCCGTCGCATGACCAGATCCGGGACGCGATGTCCGGCAATATCTGCCGCTGCGGCTGCTATCAGCGCATCGAGAATGCGGTCCATCTGGCCTCGACGGGGGTGTGATCATGACCATCATCGCAAATCCGGACATCGCGAGTTCCAACTCGCGCCGCGGCTTCGAGCGGCATCTCAAGGTCGAGAACGTCTCGCGCCGCGCCATCTTGCAGACGCTAGGTCTCGCGGGCGGCTTCGTGCTCGCTGCGCCCCTGCTCTCGCGGCCCGCATTCGCCGCCTATGAGACCGGCGCCGGCAAGATGCCGCACGGCACCGTGGTCGATCCGAAGGTCTTCGTGTCGATCGCGCCCGACGGCATCGTCTCGATCCTGGCGCATCGCTCCGAGATGGGCACCGGCGTGCGCACCAGCCTGCCGCTGATCGTGGCCGAGGAGATGGAAGCCGACTGGACGAAGGTGCGCGTGGTGCAGGCGCCCGGCGACGAGGTGAAGTTCGGCAACCAGGACACCGACGGCTCGCGCAGCACACGGCACTATCTGTTGCCGATGCGCCAGATCGGCGCGATGGCGCGCGCGATGCTCGAAGCCGCTGCCGCCAAGAAACTTGGCGTGCCCGCAAGCGAGGTGAAGGCGGTCAACCACGAGGTCGTGCACAGCGCCAGCGGCAAGCGCCTCAGCTTCGGCGAGCTCGCGGCCGATGCGGCCAGCCAGCCGGTGCCCGCGGTCGACACCATCAAGCTGAAGTCGCCTGGTGATTTCCGCTATCTCGGCAAGGGCCAGGTCAGCATCGTCGATCTCCGTGACATCACCGTCGGCAAGGCGAGCTACGGCGCCGACGTCCGCCTGCCCGGCATGAAATACGCCGTCATCGCCCGGCCGCCGGTGACCGGCGGCAAGGTCAAGTCGTTCGACTCCGCCGAGGCGCTGAAAGTGTCCGGCGTCGAGAAGGTGCTCGAGGTCAAGGGCTGGCCGTGGCCATCGAAGTTCCAGCCGCTTGGTGGTGTCGCTGTCATTGCGCGCAACACGGGCGCTGCGATCAAGGGCCGCGACGCCCTGAAGGTCGAGTGGGACGACGGTCCCAATGCGGCCTACGACTCGGTCGCCTATCGCGCCGAGCTCGAAGCCGCTGCGCGACAGCCGGGCCTTGTCGTGCGCCAGGAAGGTGATGCCGAAGCGGCGCTGAAATCGGCCGACAAGGTGATCACCGGCGAGTACTACCTGCCGCATTTCGCCCATGCCAGCATGGAGCCGCCGGTCGCGGTCGCCGACGTCAAGGGCGACAAGGCCGAGATCTGGGCGCCGGTGCAGAGCCCCGGCGGCACCCGCGAGGACGTCGCCAAGACGCTGCAGATCCCGATCGAGAACGTGACCGTCAACGTCACCCTGCTCGGCGGCGGCTTCGGCCGCAAATCGAAATGCGACTTCGCGCTCGAAGCCGCCCTGCTCTCCAAGGAGCTGGGCGCGCCGGTGAAGGTGCAGTGGACGCGTGACGACGACATCCAGCACGATTTCCTGCACACGGTCTCGGTCGAGCGCATCGAGGCGGGGCTGGACAAGAGCGGCAAGGTCGTCGCCTGGCGTCACCGCAGCGTCGCGCCGACGATCCTGTCGACCTTCGCGGCCGGCGCCGACCATGCCGCGCCGTTCGAGCTCGGCATGGGCCTCGTCGACATGCCGTTCGAGATCGCCAACATCCAATGCGAGAACCCCGCCGCCAAGGCAATGACCCGCATCGGCTGGTTCCGCTCGGTCTCGAACATTCCGCGCGCCTTCGCCGTGCAGTCGATGGTCGGCGAGATCGCCGCCGCCACTGGCCGCGACCAGAAGGAGATGCTGCTCGAGCTGATCGGCAGTCCGCGCGTCGTCAAGCTCGCCTCGGTGAAGGATCTCTGGAACTATGGCGAGCCCTATGAGAGCTATCCGATCGACACCGGACGGCTGCGACGCGTTGTCGAGTTCGTCGCGGAGAAGGGCAATTGGGGCCGCAGCGTTCCCAAGGGCCACGGGCTCGGCATCGCCGCACATCGCAGCTTCGTCAGCTACATCGCCACCATCGTGGAGGTGTCGGTCGACGACAAGGGCAAGCTGACCGTGCATCAGGTCGACAGCGCGATCGACTGCGGTGTGTTCGTCAACCCGGAGCGCATCCAGTCGCAGCTCGAAGGTGCTGCGATCATGGGGCTGAGCCTCGCCAAATATGGCGAGGTCAGCTTTAAGAACGGCCGGGTGCAGCAGCGCAACTTCGACGACCATCAGGTGGTCCGGATCGACGAGGCGCCGCTGGTCACCAACGTGCACATCGTCCCGGCGGATGCCGAGACGCCGCCGAGCGGCGTCGGGGAGCCGGGCGTGCCGCCATTCGCGCCGGCGCTCGCCAACGCGATCTTTGCCGCCACCGGCAAACGGCTGCGGGCGCTGCCAATCGGCAACCAGCTCGCGACCTGACGGCCGCGACACGACGACGTCATCGGCCGGAGCAATCCGGCCGATGAGCGCCTCGACAGAGCTTTGATCTATCAGCGCCCGTAGCGCACCGAGGCATAGCGGCCGATCACCGCGCCACGGGTCTGTCCCGGCACACCAGCCACGCCATGCGGCGTGCTGCCGCAATCCTGGCGCAGCGGCGCCGGCGCAGGCTTCGTCGCAGCGGTCGCAGGCGGGTGGCCCTCGACGAGCTTGGTCACCAGCGAGCGCAGCCGCTGGTTCTCGATCTCCAGCTCCTTCAGATGCCGCAGGGCCGGACTGGTGAGACCGCCATAGCGCTGCCGCCAGCGATAGAAGGTGCGCAGCGACACGCCGGCCGTGCTGCAAATTTCGGCAATCGGAACGCCCGACTCCGCCTCGCAAAGCAGAACCAGGATCTCGTGCTCGGTGTGCAGGGAACGTCGCATGCTCATACACCCCCACGCGGCCAACACGACTATTCTCGCATGATTTCCATAAGCTTGATAGAGCGCCAGCGCATGGCGCTCGCGACCGCGCGCCGCATGCGCATGCGGCGAGAGCGGGCCACCGCGCCGAAGATGGCTCCTCAAGACCTGACGCCGCCGCCCCGCCAATTGTCAAAATTGACACAAGCCGCCGCGGCCCAACCGTTTTGCCAGGAGCGTAAGCAAGGCTGAACAGTTTTTGGCATTGCTCGATGCCGCGACCTGCCTTGAAATCAGCGCGCAGACCCGAGCCCGACGGAGACAGCCCATGTCCAAACGCCACGAGATTCCCGCGACGCATGAGAGCATGGTGTGGGGCTATCTCGACAGCACCACGCCGCCGGTGCTCGAGGTCGCCTCCGGCGATACGGTGACGCTGCATTCCTTCCCGGCCGGCGGCAAGGAGACCTTGCCCAAGGACCACAGCATCGTTCCGCCTGCGTACCTCACCGCGCTGGACACCATGATCCAGGGGCCGGGGCCGCATTTCATCACCGGCCCGGTCTATGTGAAGGGCGCACAGCCCGGCGACACGCTGCAGGTCGACATCCTCAGTTGCAAGGTCAGCCAGGACTGGGGCTTCGTCTCGATCCTGCCCTTGCTCGGCACCCTGCCCGACGAGTTCACCGACTACGAGACCATCCATCCGAAGGTCGATCACGAGCGCCAGGTCTGCATCATGCCCTGGGGCACCGAGATCGCGCTCGATCCGTTCTTCGGCATCATCGCGACAGCGCCGCCGCCGGCGTGGGGACGGTGCGGCTCTCCGGTGCCGCGCAGCTTCGGCGGCAACATGGACAACAAGGAGCTGCGGCCCGGCACGACGCTGTATCTGCCCGTGTTCAACGAGGGCGCGCTGTTCTTCGCCGGCGATGGCCACGGCGTGCAGGGTGACGGCGAGGTCTGCATCACCGCGCTCGAGACCGGCGTCACCGGCACCTTCCGCCTCACGGTACGCAAGGACATGGATATCACCTGGCCGTTCGCCGAGAACGCCACCCACCTGATGTCGATCGGCCTCGACGAGGATCTCGACGACGCCGCCAAGCAGGCGACTCGCGAGATGGTCAAGCATGTCTGCGCCCGCACCAACCTGTCGCGCAACCAGGCCTACATGCTGTGCTCGCTGGCCGGCAATCTGCGCGTCACCCAGATGGTGGACGGCAACAAGGGCATCCACATGCTGCTGCCGAAGGCTTATCTTTAGTCCCTCCTCTACCGGTTGACGAAGCGGTCGTGCGCGCTCAGCACGACCTGCCCGGCGGCATCGATCGCCTGGAAGGTGACATCGGCATCCAAAGGCTCGGGCATGGTCAGCGTCACCCGCAGCGTCTCCGAGCCATCCGGCTCGACCTCGATCGCATCCGCCGTGGCGTGCCCGACGATCGCGAGCGCCGCGTCGACGCCGCTGATGCCGAGCGTAAAGCTTTGCGCGGCCGAGGACTTGTTGAGCAGCTTGACCGTATAGGCGTTGCGCACCGAACCGTCCGACAGCCGCACCGACATCGGATCGCGGTCGTGCTGCACCGACAGCACGGCGGTGGTCTTGGTCACGAACGACACCGCGATCAGGCCGGCCAGCGCCACGCAGGCGAGCGCGAGACCGATCGTCTTCGGCCGCAGCAGCCGCGAGACCCTCGGCTGCCCGGCGCGGCCGCGTTCGATGTTGGTCCAGCTCTCGTAGTCGATCAGGCCGCGCGGCCGGTCGAGCTTGGCCATTACGCCGTCGCAGGCATCGACGCAGAGGCCGCAATTGATGCAAGCGAAGTTCGGCCCCTGGCGGATATCGATGCCGATCGGGCAGACCGCGACGCAGGCGCCGCAATCGACACAGTCGCCCGCCGGCTCGCCCAGCGCGCGCGCCTCGGCCGCCTTCTTCACCGACATCCGGACCTCGCCGCGGTAGTCGCGGTAGTTCACGGTGAAGGCTTGGGGATCCCAGATCGCGCCTTGAAAACGCGGCCACGGGCACATGAAGGTGCAGACCTGCTCGCGCGCGAAGCCGGCGAGACCGTAGGTGGTGCCGGCGAACACGAGCGTCCATGTCAAGGCGGTGACCGTCATCTCGCCGTGGGCCAGATCGCGCAGCAGTTCCGGCGCGTCGGTGAAGTAGAAGATCAAGGTGCCGCCGGTGAGAAGCGCGATCAGCATCCACAGCGCATGCTTGGTCGCGATCTGCGCGACGCGCTTCGCCGTCAGCGGCGAACTGAGATTCTTCAGCCGCTGCCGGCGGTCGCCTTCGACCAGCCGCTCGACCAGCAGGAACAGGTCGGTCCACACCGTCTGCGGACAGGCGAAGCCGCACCACAAGCGGCCGGCGAGCGCGTTCACCAGAATCAGGATCAAGGTCGCCAGCAGCATGGCCGCGGTGATGAGATAGAGGTCCTGCGGCCAGATTTCGGCCGGGCCGAGATAGAGCTTGCCGTGGGCGAAATCGAGCAGCACCGCCTGGTCCGGCGCGTTCGAACCGCGGTTCCAGCGGATGAAGGGCGTGACGTAGTAGACTGACAGCGTGAGCATCAGGATCAGCCATTTGAGCCGGCGGATCGGCCCCCTGACGCCTTGCGGAACCACGGGACCGCCGGGCTGGCGCGGCGATCGTGCCGGCTTGCGCACACGCGTTGCGCCCTGAGCGGGGACCTGGCTTTTGCGTTCGCCCTGCGCCATGCGGCGCGTCCTGGCGTGATCGATCTCGATGGTGATGGCCACGTCTGCCCTCGTTCGCTTGCCTGTTGCATGCGACGATAGGCGGCGGTGCGAGCCGGCTCTTTGTCGGGCCACAAACTTGCGAACGTGTGGCAGCCGCTGTTTGCGCGGGAGCAACGAGTGCCAGGGCCGGGCGGGCGATGAGAGGGCGCGGCACCGCGAGTGCGATGGCGGCAAATGCAACACCCGATGGGATAATGGCGTCCGCCGCGTTCTCTTGGTGCCGCGCAGCGGCAATGCCCGCCGCGCGTCTCTCACCGTGTGCGGCAGGGCAATCGCGTATGACCTTCGGAGTTCAGTACGCGTCTGTCTCCACATCGTCATGGCCGGGCCTGTCCCGGCCATCCACGTCGGTCGGCATGCTGAGAACGACGTGGATGCCCGGGCATGACGGAGCAAATCATCGGCAGCGGCAGTGCCGTAGCCCGGATGAGCGCAAGCGATATCCGGGATCTCACCGGTGCCTTCGGAGAACCCGCATGTCGCTGCGCTCATGCGGGCTACGAGGCCAGCCGCCTTCATCCTCAAACGATCTTGATCGACATATCCGGCAGGCCCTCGAGCTTGCACAGCAGCACGTCGCCCTTCACGACGGGTCCGACATTCTCCGGCGTGCCGGAATAGATGATGTCGCCGGCCTTGAGCTCGAACGCCTCGGAGAGCTTGGCGATCTGCTCGGCGACGCTCCAGATCATCTTGGTGAGATCAGAGCTCTGCCGAACCGTCCCGTTCACGGCGAGCGAGATCGCGCCTTTGGTGAAATGGCCGACGTTCGAAACCGGATGGATCGGGCCGATGACGGCGGCATGATCGAAGCTCTTGCCGATCTCCCAGGGCTTCTTCTCGGCGGCCATGCCGTTCTGCAGATCGCGCCGGGTCATGTCGAGGCCGAGCGCATAGCCATAGACGTGGTCGAGCGCGGATTCGACCGGGATGTTGGTGCCGCCGGATTTCAGCGCGGCGACCAGCTCGACCTCGTGGTGATAGTTCTTGGTCAGCGACGGATAGGGATGGTCGGCGACCTCACCGACCGCGACGTTCTGGATGGCATCCGTCGGCTTCTGGAAGAAGAATGGCGGCTCGCGGTTCGGATCGGAGCCGCGCTCGATCGCATGCGCGGCGTAGTTGCGGCCGATGCAGTAGATGCGGCGGACGGGGAACACGCCCTGCTCGCCAGCGATCGGAATCGTCGTCGCCGCTACGGCGAAGATCGGCTTCGGTCCGACCTGGGCTGCGGCAGGCTGAGTGTCCGTGAGGAGCGCGGCCGCGGCGGCGGCGCTGCCCGCGACGAGAAGATTGCGGCGTGAGGGCTCTGCCATTCGGTTCCTCCTGAGATCGGCCGCCTCCCAGGCAGCCTGTTGTTCTTCGGCGCTTCGGCGCGTCTTGACTGATAAGCATATCCATTATGCCAGCGCCACAATCCGCGCACGCGCCGTCGCTCTCGCGACGCAGCACGCGCCCGAAGCGATGGCCGAGACCCTCGCTCGACCAGGCGAGGGCGCAGGGAAGGCCGGACCTCGACTGAGGCCCGTGGCCCGCCTGCTCAAAAAAATGCTGGCGGCAGGTACCACAGGTTCAGCCGGACAGACCCGGCCTTCCCTGCGCGATGGGTTTCACGGCTGCTCCGAGCTCTCCCCGGGGACCGGCTTGTTTGCCCCCGTCACCCGCGCGTCACGTCCCGTCACGGATCATGACGCAGCGGGCTTGGCGCCAGCTTCGGGGCACCAGGACCACACGGCTTGACCGTCCGCAGGCTGCCAATCGTCCGGCGCTTCAGCACCTGACAAGCCCGCGGCCACCGCTCCCCGCCTCCGCGTATCGTGACGACGCGTACGCCCCTCAGCATGAGGACGGGATGGGCTGATATGATCATTATTTCGGAAAAATCGCAATAGTTTTTTTTCTCGTACCCAGGGCAGACATGTTCGCTTCGGTCCGATCCCTGTCGTCCTGCACGACCCCCCAAACCCTCACCCTGAGGGGCCCGCCCTCCGGCGGGCGTCTCGAAGGGCGAGGCCTCGGTCGGGCCTCGTGGTTCGAGACGCGCCGCGAACGACGACCTTGATTCGCAATTGGCCTGATTGGCGCGGCGCTCCTCACCGTGAGGGTCCGGCACCGAGGTCGGCGCTGCACATTGATCATAAACACGTCGACGGGCGTGTTCATGCAAAGGGTACAGTGACCGGTTCCTCTGATCCGCGGGACCTCCCGCCTCGTTCCCTCGTTGTCATCAACCGAACGGCGCACGCCATGACCGAGCCGACACCACTGAGGAGACGCCGCATGCTGATCGGGCTGACCGGTCTCGTCGTGCTCGTGCTGGCCGGCGCCGCCATTGCTGCGGGGCCGCTCATGAGCCGGGTCGAACATCCCAAATACGACGTGGTCAGCCGCGACGGCGACTATGAGATCCGCGCCTACGCGCCGATGATCATCGCGCAGGCCGAGGTGCAGGGCGCGCGCAGGCCCGCGATCGAGGAAGGCTTCCGCATCATCGGCGGCTACATCTTTGGCGCCAACCAGGGCAAGGCGAAGATCGCGATGACCGCGCCGGTGCAGCAGCAGGCGGCCGCGGCAGCTCCCGCGGATGGCGTGGCCAGCGACCGCTGGAGCGTCAGCTTCGTGATGCCGTCGAGCTGGTCGCTCGACACCCTGCCGCCACCGGCGGATGCCAGGATCAAGCTGACGCCCCTGCCGGCGCAGCGCATGCTCGCGATCACGTTCTCGGGCTCGTATTCCGACGGAATTCTGGCCGACAAGACCCGCGAGCTGCGCGACTACGCGCAGCGGCAGGGCATCACCGTCTCCGGCACGCCGCTGCTCGCCTTCTACAATCCGCCCTGGACGCTGCCGATGCTGCGGCGGAACGAGGTGATGCTGGCGTGTAGTTGTTAGTCTAGCCGAGTTTGCTGCCACAATACTGGTGCGCTCTCTCTCCCCGTCCTGCACGGGGAGAGGGCTGGGTGAGGGCAAAACGCCCGGGAATTGTTCGCGGATCGACCTGTCCCCCTCACCCGGATTGCATCTTCGATGCAATCCGACCTCTTCCAGCCAGCGGGGCGAGGTACACCACCGTCGCCGCGCGAGCTGTGATCAAATCACAGCACTGTCTGAGATTTCAGCTCGGCTTTTTGCCCTCACTCCTCCACGATCGCCACCGCGCGCGTCCATCCAGCGGACGCGCGCTCGATCTTGACCGGGAAGCACGACACCATGAACCCGGTCGGCGGCAGCTGCTCCAGATTGTGCAGCTTCTCGAGGTGGCAATAGCCGATGTGGCGGCCGGCCTTGTGGCCTTCCCAGATCAGCGCCGCGTCGTGGGTCTCGGCATATTTCTGCGCTGTGAACACGAACGGCGCATCCCAGCTCCAGCCGTCGGTGCCGGTCAACCGGACGCCGCGCTCGAGGAGATACATCGTCGCCTCATAGCCCATCCCACAGCCGGAGTTGACGTAGTTCGCCTGCCCGAAGCGCGCGCCGGCGGAGGTGTTGACCACAACGATCTCGAGCGGCGACAGCGTGTGGCCGATGCGTTTCAGCTCGGCCTCGACGTCCTTTGCCGTCACCACATAGCCATCGGGAAAATGCCGGAAGTCGAGTTTCACGCCCGGCTGCAGGCACCAGTCCAGCGGCACCTCGTCGATGGTCCAGGCGCGCTCGCCGCGATTCATCGTCGGATGAAAGTGCCAGGGCGCGTCGAGATGGGTGCCGTTATGCGTCGACAAATTGACCTGCTCGACCGCCCAGCCCTGCCCGTCCGGCAGGTCCTCGGCCTTCAGCCCATCAAAGAACTGCAGCATGCGCGGCAGTCCCTGCTGGTGGTCGATATAGGTGATGGTCGGATGATTACCAGGCGGATCGGCCGGCACGTCGTTCTGCAGCGGCACGGAGATGTCGATCAGCTTGCGGGCCATGGGCGGTCCTCTCTCTTGTCGTTCTTGGTTGTCATCGCCGGTCGTGTCAGACGTCCTGCCGCTCGACCCTGTTCTTCAGGATGCCGATCTTCTCGACCTCGAGCTCGATGACGTCGCCATGCTCGAGGTACCAGCCGAGCTCGAGCCCGCAGCCATTGCCGACCGTGCCCGACCCGATGAACTCGCCCGGCATCAATGTCTCGTCCTTGCTGATATAGGCGATCAGCTCCTCGAACGAGAACAGCATGCCCTCGCTGACGCCGCGCGAGCGGACCGCGCCATTGACGCGCGCCTCCATCTTCAGGCGATAGGGATCGCCGATCTCGTCGGGCGTCACGATCCACGGCCCCATGACGTTGCCGCCGTCGAAGCTCTTGCCCTTGGAGGGACCGAGGCGGCCGTCCATCTCGACGCGCTGCGTGTCGCGGGCGGAGAAGTCATTGAAGATGGTGAAGCCGAAGATGTGGTCGCCCGCCTTGCCGGCCGCAATGTCCTTGCCCCGGCCCTTCGTGATGATGCCGAACTCCAGCTCGTAGTCCATCACCTGGCTGTAGCGCGGCCATGTCACGACCGTGTTGGGACCGCGCACGCTGAACCGGTTGGTGATGTAGAAGATCGGGACCTTGCGATAAACCTCGGGCAGTTCGCCGAGCGGCTCGGCATCGATGCGCGCGAGCTCCTCGGTGTCGCCGCGCTGGCGCGCCGCGAGCTTGCGCTGGCCGCGCGGCGCCTGGAGGATGTGCAGCGGAAACGACATGCCGTCGCGCATCTGCCGCGGCTCCGGCACCGGTGCCAGCAGCTCCGTGCCCGCGGCATCTCGCGACAGGCTCTCGTCGCCGCCATAGCGCTCGATCAGCGCGCGGGCCTCGTCGAGCGCGGCGTCGCCGGCATCGATCAGCGACAGCATCGAGGCGAAGGCCGGGTTGGTTTTGCCGGCGCGATCGGCGGCGGCTGCCAGATCGAAGAGCCGGGAATCACCGGCGTGGACCACGCCGATCCGCTCCCGGCCCTCGGTTCGAAATGTCGCAAGCTTCACGCCGGCCTCCCCTTGTGTTTTCTTACAAAATATACAATCATAGAAAATATCGATAAACAAGAGGCCGAACGGGCCAATCCCCGGGGGAGGACATCAACCATGCGTCATCAGGTCATGGGAGCCGTGCTGGGATCGGTGCTGGCCGCCCTTGCGCTCACGTCTGCCGCCCGCGCCGACAAGATCCAGATCGGCTGCACGGCGACGTCGGACTGCGCCTCGGCGATGATCGCGGTCGACGAGGGCCTCTTCAAGAAGCATGGCCTGGACGTCGAGATGGTGCTGATCGGGATCAACTCGAACATCCCCGCCGCCATTCTCTCCAACTCGATCCAGATCGGCGGGCCGACCTCGACCGTGTTCCTGCAGGCCGCCGACGGCGGCCTCGACCTCGTTGCGATCTCCGGCGCCTCGATTATGAACAAGACCTCGAACGACGCCATCGCCGCCTTCGTGCGCAACGGCGTCATCATCAACGGTCCGCAGGACTTCAAGGGCAAAAAGGTCGGCGCGCCCGGCATCGGCGCTTTCCTGCAGGTGCTGTTCGTGAAATGGCTGGTCGAGAAGGGCGTCGATCCGAAGAGCGTGAACTTCGTCGAGGTGACGTTCCCGACCATGGCCGACACCATCAAGTCGGGCGGGGTCGATGCCGTCCTGACGGCCGAGCCGTTCGTCATGCGCATGACCAACGCCAATCTCGGCATGGTCGGCGCGCGCTACGCCGCCGAGCTCGCCCGGACCGAGCCGATCATCTTCTATGCGGCGTCGCGCGAATGGGCCGAGAAGAACCAAGAGACGGTGAAGAAATTCCGCGCGGCCATCGCCGAGGCGGCCCCGATCGTGAACAACGATCGTGAGAAGGCCTCGGCCGCGATCGCCAAGTTCACCAGGCAGCCGCTCGACCTCGTCAAGATGACGACGCCGAACTACGCCGAACCGGAGCTGAAGCCGGAACAGCTCGCATGGTGGATCGACGTCATGTCGGCGCAGAAGATGCTGCAGAGCAAGCTGGACCTCAAGAAGCTGATCCTCAATTGATGACGGCCTCGACACCAATCCTGCAGACCGAGACGGCGAGCGGCGATACGCTCAGCGAGCGGGCCGCCGCGCTGATCGAGCGCGACATCGTCGCGGGCGTTCTCACGCCCGGCTCGCGGCTCGGCATCGTCGAGCTCGCCAGACGCTACGAGATCGGGCCGACACCGGTGCGCGAGGGGCTGTCCCGGCTGGTGTCGCGCGGTCTGATCGTCGGCATCGGCCAGCGCGGGTTTCGCGTCGCCGAGGTGAGCCGTGAGGATCTCGTGGACATCACGCGGATGCGCACGGTGGTGGAGAATGAGGCGCTGCGGCTGGCGATGCAGAACGGCGGCGACTCCTGGGAGGCCGGCATCATTGCAGCGCTGCACCAGATGCGACGCTACATCCAGCGCATGCAAAGCGAATTCCGCGAGGGCGCGCCTGAGTTCGATCGCCTGCACAAGGCGTTTCATACTGCCCTGCTCGACGCCTGCGGATCGCGCCGCCTGCTCGCCGCCCATTCCGATCTCTACGACCAGGCCTACCGTTACCGCCGTGTGATGATGCGCAGCTTCGACGACGGCAGCGGCTTCATCCGGGAGCACGAGGCACTCGCCGAACTCGTGCTCGCGCGCGATGCCGCCGCCGCGCAGGCGCGGCTCGCAGCGCATCTGCGCTCGACGATAGAGATCGTGTATCCCCAGCCCAAGGGAGCCTGAGATGGCGGAGCCTGCCCTCGCTTTGGTCCAATCATCTCCCTCGCCCGCGCGGGCGCAGATCGCGTTCGAGAATGTCGCGCTGGTGCTCGGCGGCAAGGCGATCATCGACACGATCAGTCTCGATGTGCAGGCGGGTGAGATCCTGTGCGTCGTCGGAGCCTCCGGCTGCGGCAAGACCACGGCGCTGCGGCTCGCCGCAGGCCTCTATCAGCCGACCGCTGGCAACGTGCGCTTCGAGGGCGAGCCGATGCGCGCGCCACGGCGCGAGATCGCGGTCGTGTTCCAGGACTATGGCAAGGCGCTGCTGCCCTGGCGCACCGCGGCCGGCAACATCTCGCTCGCGCTGGAAACGATCGGCATGCCCGCCGCGCAGCGCGAGGCGCGCATCACCGAGCTGCTCGCCAAGGTCGGGCTCGCCGGCCACGCCGCCAAATATCCGACGGAGATGTCCGGCGGCATGCAGCAGCGGCTGCAGATCGCGCGCTGCCTCGCGCAGGACCCGAAGGTGCTGCTGATGGACGAGCCGTTCGGCGCGCTGGATGCCATGACACGGCAAGGCCTTCAGGACGAGATGCTGGCGCTGGTTGCGGCGACCGGCGCCACCGTCGTGTTCGTGACGCATGATTTGGAGGAGGCGATCTATCTCGGCGACCGCGTCGTCGGCCTGCTGCCGCATCCCGGCCGCGTCGGCCTGGACCTGACGATCGGCCTGCCGCGGCCGCGCGACCAGCTGGCGACGCGCGAGCATCCGGAATTCCTGCGGCTGCGCCGCGCGCTGTTCGACTTCATCAAGGCCAGCGAATGACCCTGCCGGAGCGCATCAAGCCGGTGCTGCTGCCGCTCGCGGCGCTATTCGCCTTCGAGGCGTGGATGCGGCTCGCTGCCGTACAGAGCGACTCGCTGGCGCCGCCGAGCGCGGTTCTGCTCGCGCTCCTGCGCGCCTTCACCGACGGCTCGCTGCTGATCGCGACACGCGATACGCTCGCCTCGGCGTTCGCCGGCCTCGCGCTCGGCGGCGCGATCGGGCTGGTGCTCGGCATCACGCTGGGGCTCTCGCAAATCCTCAGCCGGCTGATGGAGGTCACGATCGAGGCGATCAGGCCGATCCCCTCGGTGGCCCTGCTGCCGCTCGCCCTGATCGCGCTCGGCTTCGGCTATCGTATGGAGATCGCGATCGTCGCCTTCGCGTGCGTCTGGCCGGTGCTGATCATGACGCGCGCCGCGGTTGGCGGCATCGAGCCGCGGCTGATCGAGGTCGCGCGCGTGCTGCGGCTGACGCAGCTCGACCGTGTCATGAAGATCGTCATTCCCGCCGCCCTGCCCCGCATCTTCCTCGCCTTCCGGCTCGCCGCCGGCATCGCGCTGATCGTGGCCGTCACGGTGGAGATCGCGATCAACCCGCTCGGCCTCGGCGCCGGCATCATGACGGCGCAGCAGGGACTGCAGCCCGACCTGATGCTCGCTTATCTCGTCTGGATCGGCGTCACGGGATTCGCGCTCAATGCTGCGTTGATCGCCGCACAGCGGACTTTGTTCGGGCGCGCCGCATTGTCAGGTGACAATCCATGAGATGGTCCGTGATCGCGTGGCGTGTTGCCAGCTTCGCCGTTGCCGCAGGCTTCATCGCGGCCTGGCAGCTTGCCGCCGATCGGCGCCTGGTCTCGCCCGTGTTCCTGCCGGGGCCCGATCGCGCCTGGGCATCGCTGCTGCGCGGCTTCACGAGCGGCGATCTGCTGACGAAGCTCGCGGGCACGCTGGCGCACATGGCCTATGGCTGGCTGCTCGCCTCGATCGTCGGCATCGCGCTCGGCGCGATGATCGGCTCCTCCAAGGCGATGCGCAGCTACGTCGCGCCGACGCTCGAGCTGCTGCGGCCGCTGCCGGTCTCGGCGATCATTCCGGTCGCGATCGCCGCGCTTGGCCTGAGCCAAAGCATGGCGCTGTTCGTGATCGCGTTCGGCTCGCTGTGGCCAATGCTGCTCGGGACCATCCACGGCTTTGCCGCGGTCGAGCCTCGGCTCTATGAGGTCGCACGCGTGCTGCACATGTCGCGGCTTGCCGTCATCTTCAAGATCGCGCTGCCGTCAGCGGCGCCCGACATTCTCGCCGGGATGCGGCTGAGCTTGACCGTGGCGCTGATCCTCGCCGTCGTGTGCGAGATGCTCGCGGGGCTCGACGGCCTCGGCCAGTGGGTGCTGCTGTCGGCGCGCGCGTTCCGATCCGCCGACCTGTTCGCCGGCGTGCTGTTGCTCGGCGCCATCGGCTACGTCACGTCGGTCGCAATGGGCGCCGCCGAAAGCCGCCTCTTGCGTTGGCAGGCCGCGCGGCGATAGCTCAGCGCGCCAGCCCCGCGACGCGGCCAAGCGCGACGGCGGTGAGCAGGCCGTTGCCGGAGAGATAGCCGGCGGCGTCCGCGCCGGAGACGCCGCAAGCCGCGCCACCGACGGCGAACAGATTGTCGATCGCGGTGCCGTCGTTGCGCACGACGCGCGCCCGCTCGTCGATGACGAGGCCGCCCTGGGTGTGAAACAGCGCGCCGGTGACCTTGACCGCGCGATAGGGTGGCGCGAGTTGCGGCACGCCGGCGAAGCTGCGGCCGAAACGATCGGTGCGATGCTGGGCCTTGGCGTCGCTGACTTCCTCGCATGTGCGCGCAAGGACATCGGCCGGGACGCGCATCGCGGCTGCGAGGCTCCCGATATCGTACCCCTCCAGCACCGCGCCATGCGCGATCGCATTCCGAAAATCCTCGAACTGCGCGGCAATGCCAGCGATGCGCGCATCAAAGATCGTCCAGGCGATGCCCTCCGGCTGCGCCAGGACGTGGGCCGCCTGCTCGGAATAGCCCGATGCCTCGTTCGAGAAGCGCTGGCCGTCGGAATTCACCTGGAAACCGCCCTCGGTGATGGTCGCCCAGCTGATGAGGATGCCTGCGGGATGCGCGACCGAGCCGTGGCCCTGGTGCCCGCCGAGATGCCTCGTCGCCGCGCGGAGCTGCTCGCCCCACGTCAGCGCATCGCCCTGGTTGCCGACATGGCCGAAATAGGTCGCGCTCGCCATTTGCGGGATGTGCCGGGCGACCAGCGCGGGATTGCCGCCGTAGCCGCTGCAGGCGAGGATCAGGCGGCGGCAGCCGATCTCGTCGCTGCCGCCGTCGGGCCGCGCGAAGCGCACACCGACGACGCGCTGCGCGCGGTCGAGCAGCAAGGACGCCGCATGCGCGTCGCAGAGGATATCGATTCCGGCGGCCTCGGCGGCCGTGCGCAGCCGGTCGATAAGCTCGCGTCCGGCGCGGCTCGGAAGCCCATGCATGCGATAGCGCGAGTGGCCGGGATAGCTGAAATTGTCGACCAGCGAGAATGGCAGCCGATGCCGGTCCGCGAGCCATTCGAGCGTCGGGCCGATGGTCGTGGTGACGAGCTGCACCAGCGCCGCATCCGGCTCATCATGCGCCTTGTGCATAATGTCGGCCGCGAAGCGCGCGGGACTGTCGTCGATGCCGAGCGCCGCCTGCCAGCGCGTGCCGGCAGCCGGAATGAGTCCGGCCGACAGCGCGGTCGAGCCCTGCGGTACGGCATCGCGTTCCAGCACCAGCACGCTCTCGCCACTCTCGGCCGCCGACAGCGCAGCGACGAGCCCAGCCGCACCCGCGCCGATGATCAGGCAGTCGACGGCAAGCTCGGGCGTGCGATCGATCGTCTCGACCGAACTCATGACGCGGCCAATTCCTTGATCGCCTCCGCGATCGAGGTGACGCGGCACACCGGCTTCAGCGCGGCGATCGCGGTCGCATGCGTCTCCGCCGTGAACGCGGCGCATCCATCCTCGAGCACGACCGTCTCGAAGTCACGAATGTGCGCGTCACGCACGGTCGACGCCACGCCGCCATTGGTGACGATGCCCGCGACATAGAGCTTCTCGATGCGGCACTTGCGCAGCACCCATTCGAGCCGTGTCATGTAGAATGCCGAATAGGCGATCTTCTCGATCGTGACGTCGGCCGGCTGCAACGTCTCCACCAGCTGATGGCCCCACGCGCCGGGCAGGAAATCGCCCTTGGCGAGGAACGGCCGCAGCTGCTTCAGATGCGGCGAGATCAGGGGGTCACCGCCCTTGCCCGGCACCAGCGTGAACTGGGTGGAGATGACGAAGCCGCCTTTGCTTCGCATCAGATCGGCAAACGGCTTGAGCCGCGGCGGCAGCGCCGCGATGTCAGCCGCCGTCTGTCCCGCACGGCCATACGCGCCATTCGGATCGAGGAAATCGTTCTGGAGATCGACGATCAGCAGCGCGCTCTGCGCGGCCGACACCTTGTGATCACTCATGCGCTGCGCTCCACGATGACGTTGCCGAACTGGTCGACCCGCGCCTTGAAGCCGGGTGCGATCACCGTGGTCGCGTCCGGCTGCTCCAGGATCGCGGGCCCGGCGATGTCGCTGCCGACCGGAAGACCGAGCCGGGCGTAGATCGCCGTGCTCCACCATTTGCCGTCGAACCAGACGTCGCGGCTGCCGAGCCGCGCGGTCATCAAATCGGCGCCGGCATCGGGCGCGAGGGCCGAGAGGTCAAAGCGCGGCCGCACGCCGATCGCCGCCGTACGCAGATTCACGATCTTGATCGGCACGCCCGGCAACAGCCGGCTGAAGCTCTTCTGATAGGCGGTCTCGAACGCCTTGCGCACGTCCTCCACGGTCAGCGCAATGGCACCGTCGCGGATCTCGGCCGGCACGGTCGCGCGGATGGTGTGGGTCTGGCCGACATAGTGCATGTCGAGCTCGAACAGCGTGTCGATACGCTCGACCGCGAGCCGTGCGTCCTTCACCACGCCCTGGGCATGCTCGGCCTCGGACAGCATCCACCGGATCAGCGCCGCGATGTCGAGGCCGTCGACGAACATGTTGAGCGTCTGCACCTGGTCATGGCGGATGTCGGCGATGACGCAGCCGAGCGCCGAGGTGACGCCGGGATAGCGCGGCACCAGCGCGGCCTTGAGCCCGACATCCTTGATCAGCGCCGAGACGTGCAGCGCGCCGCCGCCGCCGAACGGCACCGCCGCGAAGCGCGCCGGATCATGGCCGCGCTCGATCGACATCAGCCGGATGGCCCCGGCCATCTTGCTGTCGGCGATGCGCACGATGGCTTCCGCCGCCTCCATCACGCCGAGACCCAGCGGCTCGCCGACATGCTTGGCGATGGCGCGCTTGGCGGCCTCGACATCGAGCGCCTTGAGCTTGCCGCCGATCGGCCTGTCAGCATTGATGCGGCCGAGCACGACGTTGGCGTCAGTGAGCGTCGGCCGGTCGTTGCCGCCGCCATAGCACACCGGACCCGGACGCGAGCCGGCGCTCTCCGGGCCGACCTGCAGCAGGCCGCCGGCATCGACATGAGCGATCGAGCCGCCGCCGGCGCCGATGGTGGTGATCTCGATCATCGGCGTGCGCACGACGAGGCCGAAATCGATCGTGGTCTGCGCCGCCAGCGAGGTCGCGCCGTCGACCACCAGCGACACGTCGAACGAGGTGCCGCCGAGATCGCCGGTGATGACGTTGGGAAAGCCGGCCGCCTTGGCGATCTCCGCCGCGGCGATCACGCCAGCCGCCGGGCCCGACAGCGCGGTGCGGATCGGGAAGCGCCGCGCCGCGTCCGTGGACATCACGCCGCCATTGGACTGCACGATGTGGAAGCGGCCGTCGAACGCTTCACCCGCCAGCGCGTTCTGCAGCTTCTGCAAATAGGAGCCGACCACCGGCTGCAGATAGGCGTTGAGCGCGGTCGTCGAGGTCCGCTCGAACTCGCGGATCTCCGGCAGGATCTGGCTGGAGCAGGCGACATTGTCGTTCGGCCAGATCGCCTGCACGGCTTCGAGCGCGCGGCGCTCGTTGTCGGGATTGGCGAAGGCGTTGACGAACACGATCGCCAGCGCCTGCGCGCCCTTTGCCAACAGCTCGCGCGCGGTCGTCTCGACCTGCGCAACGTCAACGGCCGTGCGGATGGTGCCGTCCGACAGCACGCGCTCGTCGACCTCGGCGCGCATGTCGCGCTCGACGACGGGCACGAAGTCGCCCCACAGGCCCCAGGTGTTGCGGCGGTCGCGGCGGCGCATCTCCAGCACGTCGCGGAAGCCACGCGTCGTGATCAGGCCGATGCGCGCGCCCTTGCGCTCCAACAGCGCATTGGTGCCGACGGTCGTGCCGTGCACGATCGAGGTGAGATGCGAGACCGCGCCGAAACCTTGCAGGCCTTCGAGGAAGCCGACCGCTTCGTCGCCGCGGTTCGACGGCACCTTGTTGGTGCGGAAGCTGCGCTTCGCCTCGTCGAAGTAGAACAGGTCCGTGAAGGTGCCGCCGACATCGACGCCGACGATGGTGCCGAGCTTGCTCATGCCGCACCTCCCGCACGGAGCGTGTGCGTCGCGGCTTCATCGACCGCGCCGTCTGCCTTCACGGCAACCTTGTAGACGTCACGCGCCTGCGCCGCCGAGACGAAGCCGAGCGCGACGTCGTGCGCGACCTCAGCAACGGGCCGCGCCTCCGGCGGACCCCAGCCGCCGCCTCCGGGTGTCTCCAGCCGCACGCGCTTGCCGGCCTTCAAATGCAGGTCGGTGATCTTGGACACCATCGGCGGGCTCGCCTCGCCCTGCTCCGTCTGCCAGGCGAAATGATTGAGCGCGGCGCTGCCGCCGCCGGCGACGCCGAACGGCGCCGCTTTGCCGCGCTCGCCGAGCAGCGCGACATCGGCATCGGCCAGCAGTTCGACCTCATAGACAGCGCCGACGCCGCCGCGATGGGTGCCGGCACCGGCGGAATCCGGGCGCAACGCCCATTGCGTGAACATGACGGGATAGGCTGCTTCCAAGATTTCCACGGGCGGAATGGTCGCGGTCGAGATCGGGTTGTTGGCGTGGTTGAGGCCGTCGGTCGCGGGATTGCCGCCGAGGCCGCCGCCGAAGAACGAGAACATCACGAAGCGGCTGTTGTCCTTGCGATGGCCCGCGATCGACAGCGCATTGATGGTGCCGAACGGCGCGGCGGTGGCGCGCGACGGATCGGCCTTGGCGAGCGCGCCGAGCACGACGCCGATCAGGCGCAGGATGGTCTCGGTATAGCCCGCGACCGGCTTCGGCGGCCCGGCCGCCAGCAGCGAGCCGTCGGTGATGTCGAACGAGATCGGCCGCAGGCAGCCGGCATTGGCCGGCACCTCGGTGAACACATGCTTCAGCGCGACGTAGCAGGCCGCGATCGTGGTCGAGCGCGAGATGTTGATCGGGCCCTTGCAGGCCGCCGACGAGCGGGTGAAATCGAGCGTCAGCGTGTCGCCGGCAATGGTGACATCGAGCGCGACGGTCAGCGGTTCGTCGACGATGCCGTCATTGTCGAGCACGTCCTCGAATGAATAGGTGCCGTCCGGCAGTGAGGCGATCGCCGCCCGCATCAGGGTCTCGGCGCGATCAGAGAACGCCTCGAACGCATTGGAGACGGTTTTGTCGCCGTAATCGTCGAGCAGCGCGCGCAGTCTGATCTCGCCGAGATCGAGCGCGTTGAGCTGGCCGTTGAGGTCGCCCCAGTTCGACATCGGCACGCGCGAATTGGCTTCGATGATGCCGAGGATGTCGTGGTTCATGCGTCCCGCCGCGATCAGCTTGACCGGCGGGATACGCATGCCTTCCTGAAAACTCTCGACCGCCTTCGGATTGTAGCCGCCGGCGACGTTGCCGCCAATGTCGAGCCAGTGGCCGACCGAGGCAATCCAGCAGAACACCCTGTTGTCGCGGAACACCGGTCGCACCAGGCGGAAATCGTTAAGATGGGTGCCGCCGTCATAGGGATCGTTGAAGATAAAGGTGTCGCCCTCCTCGAGCCCGCCCTCCTTCTCGACCTTGGCGATGACGGCGCGCACGGCGAAAGCCATCGCGCCGACGAAGATCGGCAGACCGCCCTGCCCCTGCACCAGCGTGTCGCCGGTCGTCGCGTGATAGATGCCGTGGCAGGCGTCGCGCGCCTCCGCGATCGTCGGGTTGAACGCGGAGCGGTACAACGTCGCATCCATTTCGTCGGCGATCTGCTCCAGCCGCCCCTTCAGCACCGCGAGCGTGATCGGATCCATGTTGGTCATGCCCGCGTTCCCTCGTCATCTGCTGCGTAACGGGCACCGTTCGCCAGGATATCGGCGGTGCCGAGCATCGCGTTGAGACCGGCGAAATCGAGCATGCGGTCGGCGAACGGCTTGGTCGAGCCGGCCTGCGCCAGCGACTGATAGTAGGCCCGCGCCGAGAACGCGAGCGCGCGCACGATGCCGCCGGGGAAGATCACGAGCTTGAAGCCGAGCGCGCCGAGCTCTGAGGCCGCATGGATCGGCGTCGAGCCGCCCTCGACCATGTTGGCGAGCAGCGGCCGCTTCGACGCGAGACGGCCAGCGATCGCGGACAACTGCTCATTGCTCTTCGGCGCCTCGACGAACAGCACGTCGGCGCCTGCCTCGGCATAGCGCTCGGCGCGTTCGATCGCGGCCTCCATGCCCTCGATCGCCAGCGCATCGGTACGCGCGACGATCAAGGTCTCGGCGGACTGCCGGGCGTCGAGAGCGGCCTTGATCTTGCCGACCATCTCGCTCGCGCTGATCACGGTCTTGTCGGTGAGATGGCCGCAGCGCTTCGGCGTGGTCTGGTCCTCGAGCTGGATCGCCGAGGCGCCCATGCGCTCGAACAGCCGCACTGTCCGCTGCACGTTGAGCGCATTGCCGAAGCCGGTGTCGGCGTCGACCACCAGCGGCACGTCGACGCGGTCGCGGATCATGGCGATGGTGTCGGCGACCTCCATCATCGACACCAGGCCGATGTCGGGACGGCCGAGCTTCGTGTAAGCGATGCCCGCGCCAGTCAGGTACAGCGCGTTGAAGCCGGCCTCGACGGCAATGCTCGCGGTCAGCGCATCGTACACGCCAGGCGCGATCGTCGTCTCGGCGGATGCCAGAGTGGATCTCAGGCTCATTATCGTTTCCTTGTTTGTCTCAACTGTTCGCTGAATCTGACGTCACAGACCGAGATAGGCGCGCTTCAGCTCGGCATTGGATTTCAGCTCGGAAGCTGGTCCGGAGAGCGTGATGATGCCGTTCTCCATGATGTAGGCGCGGCCGGCGAGCTCGAGCGACTGCACGACGTTCTGCTCGACCAGCATGATGGCGAGGCCTGATGCCGCGAGCCGCGCGATCAGCGCGAACATCTCCTCGACCATCAGCGGCGACAGGCCGAGCGACGGCTCGTCGAGGATCAGGAGCTTCGGCTCGCCCATCAGGCCGCGACCGATCGCCAGCATCTGCTGCTCGCCGCCCGACAGCGTGCCGGCATATTGCCGCGCGCGCTGCTTCAGCTTGGGGAACGTCGCGTAGATCTGCTCGATGCGCTCGGTGCGCCCGCGGCGCGGCCGGCAATAGGCGCCGAGCTCGAGGTTCTCGCGCACGGAGAGATTGGGGAAGATCTTGCGGCCCTCGGGCACGTGGATCAGGCCCGCGGTGACGATGTCGGGCGCGGCCGCATGCTCCAGCGACGCACCGTTGAATCGGATGGTGCCGGCAGTGGCGGGTACGACGCCCGAGAGCACCTTGTTCAATGTGGTCTTGCCGACGCCGTTGGAGCCGAGCACGGCCACGACTTCGCCGGCGTTGACGTCGAAGCTGACGCCGCGCAGCACTTCTGTTCCGCCGTAGCCGGCGCGGAGATCGCGAACCTCAAGCATGGGCCTGCTCCGCGCGCAGACGCTCGGCTGCGCCATGACCGAGATAGGCCTCTATCACCTGGGGATCCTCGCACACCGCCTTCGGCTCGCCCTCGGCGATCATGCGGCCCTGCGACAGCACGTAGACCTTGTCGCAGAGATTCATCACCGCCTGCATGATGTGCTCGATCATCAGGATGGTGACCCCCCGGTCGCGGATGTCGCGCACCAGCGGCAGCACGTCGCGGATCTCGGAAGGGTTGAGACCGGCGAGCACTTCGTCGAGCAGCAGCAGCTTCGGCTTGGTCGCGAGCGCGCGCGCGACCTCCAGCCGCTTGCGGCCAGCTACTGTGAGATCCGACGAGGCTTTGGCGAGATCGGCGCCGAGGCCCACGCGCTTGGCGATCTCGGCCGCCTGTCGCATCGCCTCGCTGGCGTCGGGCGTATGCAGATAGGCCCCGACCGCGATGTTCTCCTGCACGTTCAGCCCTTCGAACGGCTGCACGATCTGGAACGTGCGCGCGATGCCTTCGCGCGCCCGGACGTGCGGGGCAAGCTGGGTGATGTCGCGGCCGTCATAGCTGACCGAGCCGCCGTCAGGCTGCAAGAAGCCCGCGACCATCGCGAACAGCGTAGTCTTGCCGGCGCCGTTCGGCCCGATTAGGCCCGTGATTGATCCTTTGGCGACCGACAGCGACGCCTGGTCGACCGCGACGAGGCCGGAGAAGCGTTTGGTGAGGGACTTGACCTCGAGCATCACGCCTCCTTCGCTCTTGCCGTGGACAAGCCCAGGCTCTTCATCAGCATCACCAGGCCATTCGGCGAGAACGCCACGGACAGCACGAGGATGACGCCGAACACCATGAGATCCATCCCGGGAATGCCGCCGGAGAGGCCCTTGGTCAGTTCGCCAAGTCCCAGCAGCACGATCGCACCCAGCATGGGCCCTAGCACGGTGCCGGAGCCGCCGACGATCGCCGCGAACAGCGCCTCGATCGAGATCCACGAGCCGAACGCGACATTGGCATCGATGAACAGATAGTTCTGCGCATAGAGGCAGCCGGCGGCAGCTGTCAGCGCGCCGGAGATCGCGATCGCCTTCATCTTGACCGCGAACACATCGACGCCGAGCGCCTGCGCTGCCTGCTCGTTCTCGCGCAGCGCCACGAGATAGGCGCCGAACCGCGAATGCTCCAGCCACCAGCTCACCAGCAGACCGATCGCGACGAAGCCGAGCGCGATCAGCAGGAAATAGCGGCGGTCGGCGAATTGCAGGTACGGCAGACCCGTTTGCAGCTTCAGCAGGATGCCGGCGGCGCCGCCGGTGAAATTGGTGCTGTTGGCGAGGATGCGCGCGACCTCGGCGAAGGCCAAGGTGATCAGCGCAAAGTACGAGCCTTTCAGGCCGGAGCGGAAACTGAGAAAGCCGATGGCAGCGCCGACCAGCGCGCCCAACGCGATACCGATGACCAGCGCGATCCAGGCGTTGACGCCGAAGCGGGTCTGCAGCACGGCCATCGCATAGGCGCCGGCGCCGAAGAACGCGGCGTGGCCGAACGACGACAGGCCGGCATAGCCGCCGAGGATGTTCCAGCCTTGCGCCGCCAGCGCTGTTATCATCATGAAGATCATGAGATTCAGTAGCGCGCCGGACAGGCCGAGGAACGGGACCACGGCGAGCGCCACGACGATTACGGCGAGCGTGGTGAGACGCGGCCTGGTCATGAGCGCGCTCCGAACAGGCCGGTCGGGCGCACCAGCAGAGTGACGATGAAAATCAGGAAGATACCGATCTGACCGAGGCTGTCACCGAGGAACAGGCTGGACGCGGCTTCGACGACGCCGATCAAGAGACCGCCGATCAGCGCGCCGGGGATCGAGCCCATGCCGCCGAGCACGACGATGGTGAAGGCGACCAGCACGAACGCCGCGCCGGTCTTCGGGCTGACATAGAAGGACGGCATCAGCAGACCAGCGGCGACGGCGAGACAGGCGCAGCCGATCGCAAAGGTCATCGCATAGACATGCGGCACGCTGATGCCGACGAGGCTGGCGCCGAGCTTCTCCTTGGCGACCGCGCGGATCGCCTTGCCGATGTCGGTCTGTTGCAACACCAGCCAAAGGAGAAGCGTGGTCGCGATGGTGACGCCGAAGCCGACGACACGCGGGAACGACAGCAGCAGCGGCCCGAGCTCGACGACGCGGAACGAGTAGTCCGTGGTGATCGTGCGGGTGTCGGACCGGAAGGCGGCGAGTAGCGCGTTCTCGATGATGATCGACAGGCCGAGCGTTACCAGCAGAATGCCGTTATCCTTGCTGTGGCTCGCCGGGCCGATGATGAAGCGCTGCAAAGCATAGCCGAGCGCGAACATCGCGGGTGCGACAAAGAGGATCGCGAGATACGGGTCCATCCCGTAGCGAGCGCAGGCGAGCCACACCATGAACATCGCCACGGTCAGCAGCGCGCCGTGGGCGAAATTCACGATGTGCAGCACGCCGTAGATCAGTGTGAGACCAAGCGCGATCAGGGCATAGATCGCGCCTAGCATCAGTCCGTTCAACAGCGCCTCCACGACGATCTGGGGCGAGTACATGAGATCCTCTGGTCATCGAGAAAGCTCAACGCTTTCTCGGAGAAGCCGGATCAAAGACCGGCATATGGGGGCCTCATGGTTCGAGACGCGCCGCAAGCGGCGCTCCTCACCATGAGGGTAAGCAGACGAGGCAGCGCTCTCCGTCCTGATCCTGAGGAGCCCGGCGAGGCCGGGCGTCTCGACGGATGGCCAAGTCTACCGCAATCGCCACGGCTTTTTTACCGAAGCGGGAGTCGTGCCCCCCGATCACCCGTTGATCGGGAACACCGGCTTTGCGTCGGCGTAGTCCGCCGGGTAGATCACTTTGATGTCCTTGCCTTGCACCTGCGTGTTCAGCGGCAGTGCGCTGGTGTTCTGGCCTTTGGCGTCGAACTTGGTCTTGCCATAGGGCATGACGCCGCTGTCGAATTCGTTCGCTGCCAGCGCCTCGATGATCTTGGCACGATCGGCGCTGCCGGCATTCTCGACAGCCTGAGCGAACACCTTCACCAGCGAATAGTTGATCGGCGTATTGTAGGCGTAGAACTTGCCGGCAGCGGTCACGGTCTCGCGCAGCTTGGCCGTGATCGGGCTCTTCGGATCACCCCAATGGTTGCAGTCCATCACGCCCTGGGCAGCCTCGGGGAACTCGTTCACGAAGCGATAGCTCGATGCCGCGCCGCCGAACACGGCGTAAATGCCCTTCGGGCGCACGCGCTGCTGCTGCAGAGTGCGGGCCATCAGCACGAACTCGTTGAAGTAATGCGACGGCACGATCAGATCTGGATTGAGCGCGCGCAGCCGCAGCACGACGTTGGTCATGTCGCGCGCCGGGGTCGGATGCGCGATGGTCTCGACGATCTGGAAGCCGAGCGGCGGCAGCTTCTCCTGCATGATCTTGGCGAGGCCCGAGCCGAAGAGGCCGTCTTCGTGCACGATCGCCACCGTCTTGATCGGCTTGCCGGCGTCGTCGTTGAGCTTGACGAGGTTCTTCAGCGCGACCGCGGTCGCCATGCTGAAATTCGGATTGAAGCGGAAGGTGTTCTTGAGGCCGCGCTCGGTGATCGTATCCGCCACCGCACAGTCGACCACGAAGGGCAGATCGTAGCGGGAGGCGGTTTGCGTGGCGGTCAGAGCAATGCCCGAGGCAAAGCCGCCGAGCACGGCGGCCACGCCGGCCGATTGCAACTCCTCGGTCGCCTGCGCGCCGGCCTCCGCGTTCGAGCGGCTGTCGCCGACGATAAGCTCGAGCTTGGCGCCGCCCAGCGCCTTGATGCCGCCGGCGTCGTTGATCTCCTTGATCGCGAACTCCGCGCCGATCTTGGCGAGATCGCCGTCGAGCGCGAAGGCGCCGGAGATCGGCTGCAGCAGGCCGACCTTGACCGGCGCCGGCTCGGCGCGCAGCAGGCCAGGCGCCGCCAGCATCGAGGTGAGCGCGACACCGCTTTTGAGCACGGTGCGGCGTGACAGTGACTTCGAGCTCAACGTCATGACTTCCCCACTTTCCTGACTGGCGGCCGCCGGCGCGGGCGCTCCCTGCGGTACACCTCGGCGGTCGGGCTCCAGTGCCGGTGCCCTTCGTCGCCCGTCCGTTCGAGGTTCATCTGCAATGTGTAGCGATCGGGCCGGTAGAGTGCCTGAAGGTGCTCCATCGGCTGGCCGTCCTTACCGTAGACCGTGCGGCGCAAGGCCACGAGCGGCATGCCGACATCGATGTCGAGCGCCTCCGCCACGTCGGGGCTCGACAGCACCGCGCTGATCTCCTGCCGCGCCGAGGCGCTGGTGAGACCGGAGCGCTCGATCAATTCGAGCAGCGGCATGCGCGCGAGATCCTCGCGCGAATAGTTACGGCCGATGCGCTCGGGTACGTTGGCGATGAGATAAGAGAACGGCACGCCGTCGACGAGGCGGACGCGCACCGAGCGCTGCGAGCGCTCGTCGGGGGCGAGCTGCAAGGCTTCGCGGATCTGATCAGGCGGCGCGACATAGTCGAACGACAACAGTCGTACGTCTGTCGTGCGCCCCATCTCGATCAGATGCGCGAACACGTTGGACACGTCAGCAAGAACTGTCCGCACCTTGGACGCAGGACGATGCACGAAGGTACCGAGCCCGCTCTTCTTCTCGATCAGGCCCTCGCCCGCGAGCAGATCCAGCGCCTGGCGGATGGTGACACGGGAGACGTTATGCTCTTCGGCGAGCGCGAATTCGCCGGGCAGCCGCTCGCCGTCCGCGAGCTCGCCGGATCCGATCTTGTCCTTCAGCAACAGGTAGATCCGTCGTGCCTTCAGCGGCTCGGACGCGGTGCGCAAGGGTGAGATGTCCCGAGGTTGCAGAGCTATCTTGCTTTCAATACAGTAGGTGTATAGAAAATATAACAGCTTCGGTCAACCAGCTCGCGCGGCTCCTCTGGAGCAAGGATCGAGCCATGGATGGGGCACCGGGAGGATCACGCGATTTGTCGCAGCATTGGCCATACGCACAGGTGCTGAGCCCGCTCGATGTCGGTCGCCTACGCTTCCGCAACCGCATCTTCGTTCCCGCGCACACCACGAATTTCGGCGAGCACCACCTCCCGAGCGCGCAGCACCTCGCCTATCATCACGCTCGTGCTTGTGGCGGCGTGGGCGCGATCATCTTCGAATCCATTCGTGTGCACGCCAATTCGCTGGGCCGTCCGCAAGCGGTGTGCGGCTTCGATCCCGCCTGCATTGATCCCTTCCACCGCATCACCGATGCGGTGAAGGCCGAAGGCGCCTGCATGCTCGGCCAGATCATCCATCTGGGGCGGCAGGTCGAGGGCGATTTCGAGCGGACGGTGTCGTGGGGCGCCTCGCCCATTCCGTGGTCGATCTCGGCGCTGCCGCCGCGGCCGATGGACGAGTTCGACATGGAGCAGGTGATCGAGGGGCACCTCGTCACCGCGCGCAACCTCGTCGCGGCCGGATTCGACGGCATCGAGCTGCAGATGGCGCATGGTCATCTGCTGCAGCAGTTCATGTCACCTCTGTCGAACAAGCGCGATGATGAATACGGCGGCACGCTGGAGAACCGTCTGCGCTTCCCGGCCCGTGTGCTCGCGGCGTTGCGGGCCGAGCTTGGCGACGAATTCTGTCTCGGCATCCGCATCAGCGGCGAGGAATATGCCGACGGTGGCCTTGGCATCGACGAGGCCGCGCGGATCGTGGCAATGCTGGCGCGGCAGACCCAGATCGACTTCGTCAACGTCTCGCATTCAGCCTACGTCGCGAACTATTCGCTGGCGACGCAGATGGCCGACATGGCGCTCGATCCGTCGCCGTTCCGCGCTCTGCCCGCGCGCATCCGCCTCGAGCTGCGCGCGCAGGGATTCGGGACGCCCGTGTTCGCCGTGTGCCGATTTACGGGACTTGACGAGGCCGAGGCGATGATCGCCGCGGGCGCTGCCGACGCCATCGGGATGGCGCGCGCGCATCTCGCCGAACCGGCCATCGTGAAGAAGTCGGTCGAGGGACGTCTCGACGAAATCCGCCGCTGCATCGGCTGCAACCAGGGCTGCGCCGGCATGCTGGAGCGGAACCTGCCGATCCGCTGCCTGATCAATCCGATTGCCGGACTGGAAGGGCAGTTCGACGAGCCCGAGGCGCTGCCTCGCACGGCGCCGCGACGCGTTCTCGTCGTCGGCGGCGGGCCTGCAGGACTGGAAGCCGCGCGCGTGGCGGCTGCGCTCGGGCATCATGTCACGCTATGGGAGCGCAGCGATCAGCTTGGCGGACAGTTGCGCACGGCGTGGCTGATGCCGAAGCGTACGAACTTCAAGGCGTTCGTGGAGTTCCAGATCGCGGCACTGAGGCGGCTCGGCGCGACCATCGTCTTCGACAAGGAGGCGGACGCCACAGGGATCTCCGCCTTCGGCGCCGATCGCATCGTACTGGCGACGGGCTCCGCCACGACCGCTATGCCCATGGCCGGCAACGGCCCCGTGTTCACCCTGCCCGATGCGCTGCGCGCGCCGGGGCAGCTCGGCGCATCGGTCGCCGTGTTTGACCGCACCGGCGAATGGGGCACGCTGGCGGCGCTGGAACATTTCGCCGATCTCGGCAAGGCCGTGACCTTGTTCGTGCCGGCGACGAGCTACGCCTGGCGCACCACGATCTATTCGACGCTCGCCAACAGCCGCCGCCTGCGCGAGCGCAAGGTCCGCATCGCGACCTTGCGCGCCGTTCGCGCATATGATGGCGAGACGCTGGAGGTCGAGGATCTCTCGACCGGCGATGTCGAGCGCCTGACGGGGTTCTCGGCGCTGATCGCCGTCGATCACAACAGCACGGATCAGTCGCTGTATCTCGCCTTGCGGCGCGCCGGAAAGCCGGTGATGCAGGTCGGCGACAACAATGCGCCGCGCACGGCGCTCGAAGCGGTCTATCAGGGTCACATGGCCGCGCGCGCCCCCTTCCCTGAAGCGGCCGAACATCCGACATGACTGGTGCGCTGATGATGCGATCGACTGAGGACATTCGGGAATGACGGGAACAGGGCAGCCGCGGACGCTGTTCGACAAGGTCTGGGATGGGCATGTGGTGACGCGCCGCGAGGACGGCGCGGAGCTGTTGTTCATCGACCGCCACCTCTTGCATGAGGGCTCGTTCCATGCCTTCAACAAGCTCAAGGACAAGCGCGCCAAGGTCCGGCGGCCGGATCTCACCATCGGTGTCGCGGATCATTATGTGCCGACTCGTACGCGCGCGCTGAGCGAGGTCGCGCCCGACATCGCCGGCATGATCCGTCAACTCGACGACAATTGCCGCGCCAACGCCATCCGCATCTTCGGCTTCGACGATCCCCGCCAGGGCATCGTGCACGTCGTCGGTCCCGAGCAGGGCCTGACGCTGCCCGGACTCACCATGGTCTGCGGCGACAGCCACACCTCGACGCATGGCGCGTTCGGCGCGCTGGCCTTCGGCATCGGCGCCTCCGAGGTCGCGCATGTGCTGCTGACGCAGACGCTGTGGCAGAAGAAGCCAAGGCGGATGCGCATCACGGTGGACGGCGCGACCGCGCCGGGGATCACCGCCAAGGACATCGCGCTCTCGATCATCGCAAGGATCAGCGCCGACGGCGCGCAGGGGCACGCGGTCGAGTATACGGGATCCGCGATCCGCGCGCTGACGATGGAGGGCCGGCTGACGCTCTGTAATCTCTCGATCGAGAGCGGCGCGCGATGCGGCATGATTGCGCCTGACGAGACGACGTTCGCCTACGTGAGGGGACGGCCACTCGCGCCCGCCGGCGAGGTGCTCGACGGCGCCATCGCGGCCTGGCGAGAGCTGACGAGCGATGCCGACGCGGCGTTCGACCGCGCGGTCCTGCTCGATGGCAAGGACATCGCGCCGACTGTGACCTGGGGCATCAGCCCAGAGGATGCGCTGCCGATCGGCGCGTCGGTGCCTGATCCCGCAGCCATGGACGATGCGTCGCGCGCGAGCCATGTCCGCGAGGCGCTCGACTACATGGGCCTCGCGCCCGGCCAATCACTCGAGACGGTCAGGATCGACCGCGTGTTCATCGGCTCCTGCACCAACAGCCGCATCGAGGATCTGCGCGCTGCGGCAAGCGTCCTCGCTGGCCGTAAGGCGCGCGTGCCCGGTCTCGTCTCGCCGGGCTCGCACCTTGTCAAGCAGCAGGCCGAGCAGGAAGGCCTCGACCGCATCTTCGTCGATGCCGGCCTGGACTGGGTTGGTTCAGGCTGCTCGATGTGCGTCGGCATGAACGGCGATCTCGTTCCAGCGGGCGAGCGCTGCGCCTCCACCACCAACCGCAACTTCAAGGGCCGCCAGGGCCCCGGCGCGCGCACGCATCTGATGTCGCCGGCGATGGTCGCGGCCGCCGCGGTCACCGGCCATCTCACCGACGTGCGGCCGCTGCTGAGGAGCGATGCATGACGCCGTTCGACATCCTCACGACATCGGCCTGCGCGCTGCCGCTCGCCAGCATCGACACGGATCAGCTGATCCCCGCACGCTTCATGAAGCGCTCGCGCGCCGACGGCTATGGACAGTTTCTCCTCCACGACATGCGCTTCGACGAGACCGGCGCGGCACGCTCCGACTTTCCGCTCAACGCGGCCTCGGCGGAGGGCGCCGAAGTGCTGGTGACGCGGCGGAATTTCGGCGCCGGCTCGTCGCGCGAGGCGGCGGTCTATGCGCTGGTCGATTTCGGCTTCCGCTGCGTGATCGCGCCGAGCTTCGGCGACATCTTCGCCTCGAACGCGGTGAACAACGGATTGTTGCCGGCGAAGGTCAGCGAAGCCGATGCGGAAGAGATCCTGGCGCTGCTGCAGACGGCGGGAACCACCATCACGGTCGATCTCCACGACGCGCTGATACGGCTGGGCAACCGTACGTTTACCTTCTCGATCGATCCGATCTGGCGCACCAAGCTGCTCAACGGCTGGGACGATCTCGACCTCACGGCCTCGCTGACCGGAGATATCGTCCGGTTCGAGCAACAAGACAGCGCCGTGCGGCCCTGGGTGCAGCTGCCTGGGCGCAGCTGAAGGACAGCAGCGATTGAGCTGATCGACCTCCACAGAAAGAAGCCGCCCGCACGTAGCGTGCAGGCGGCCCAAGTCCAGGGAGGAAACGCCCCAAGAAGGGCTGAATTCGGTGTACCCGATCAACTGAGTCGCGGGTATCCGGATGATACCGGAGGTTGCGACACGGTGAGCGGTTCCAAATCCGGCCTGAGATACCGACGATCAGGCCGCCTGCCGCGTCTCGTTCTCGACGAATTGCAGGGTGACCTTCTCGACGTTGGAATCCACCCACTCCGCCATCCGCTCTTCCTCCTGCAGCGACTGCTGCAGCGGACCGCGGGCGTCCTCGGCCCCGGCGGCCGAGCACAGCGCCAGCAACGACTTGTAGGCGGCGATCTCGAAATTCTCGAACGCATTGTTGGCGAAGGTGTTCTTCAGGATCTCATCGCCGGACATCGCATGGCCCATGGCCATCAGATTGGCCATGCCCGACTGCATCGTGTCCTTCAGCGTCGAGCTGCTCTCGCCGCACGCCTCCAGGCACCGCTCCAGCCGATGCAGCTGCTGATTTGTTTCCTGCAGATGAGTCTGCAGCCTCGCCTTGACTTCCGGGTAGTCGTCCATCCGCTCGGATTGCCGCTCCATCAATTCCCGCGCCTGGACTTCCATGGCGTGAGCGTTGCGAAGGCCGAGGATGAAGATGTCCCGCGCTTTGTTGCTCATGTCTTGCGTTCCTGTGTGTATGGGCGAAAGCGCCGCGATCGTCCGCACAACCAGACGCACGGAGGAAACGTTCCAAATCGCTTCCCGCGTCGGTGTCGCACGCACCGCAGATCGCTTGCGCGCCAGGAACGCCTCACCTGCGCCGTTGTTCGCTTCAGAGCCGCAAAGAGAACGAGATGACCAAGCAGCCGCCGCAGCAACAGAGCCCGTTCGACAAGGAGCCCGCCGAGGGATCGCGCGAGACGATCGACAAGCAGCTCGCGCAGCAGGAGCAAAGCGAGACGCAGGGCACGCCCGCCCGGGTCACCGTCCCTGAAAGAGGGCGCTCCTGATCGAGGATGAACTGCGTGAAGTCTTCGTAGAGGTCACCGCCACATCGTCGGCGTGACGAGCCGTGTCGTGCCGTCGGGACGCGCGTTCTCGCGATCATCGGACGCAAGGCCATTGCCGTCTGCAGGCTCGGTCGCGGTCGGCTCGTCGGCTGGGATGTCCGGTGCGATCGTCACGGCCGCTGCGGTTTCCGGCTCGACACGGCGGCCGGGCCTGCGGGAACTCGCGTGATCACTCGGCTGGTCAACGGGGTCGTGCATATGGCAGCTCCGAGCCCTGAAGCGACGGCTACTAATCCTCATCGAGCTTAGGCGATATCAACTGGGTTAATCCATGCGCGATCTCGCCGCGTGCGATCGGCTCATCCCGCGCTGCAAGCAAGCGCGGCCTCAATGCCATCGTTTCGTGGCCGCGCGATGACCGCCTCGGCGACGCAAAAAATCGTGATCGCCCGTCGTCGGCACTAATTGCGACTTGCACCGACGCGGTCAAGCAGCGCCGCGCCGGTGCGGATGCCGTCGGTGAAGCAGTCGATGATCATGTTTTCGTTAGGCGCGTGGTTCGCCTCGTCGGCGTTGGCATAGGGGACGACGAAAGCCGGCACACCGAGAATTTTGGTGAAGACGTAGTCCGGCAAGCTGCCGCCGGTACACGGAAATTCGAGCGGCGCAACGCCCTGCGCCAGCGTGATCGCGTCGCGGATGATCGCGGCAAACGGCGAATCGAGCGGCACGCGCGACGGCAGCATGCCGCCGCGCCGGATGAACTCGACCTCCGGCGCATGCTTTTTCACATGGGCCTCGACCTTGGCCAGCACGTGGTCCGGCGTCATTGCCTCGACCAGGCGTATGTCGCACTTCACGAACGCCTCGCAGGGAAGGACAGTCTTGCTGCCCGGTCCGCCATAGCCGCCATGGAAGCCGTTGATGGTCAGCGTCGGATGGAACATCAGCCTTTCGTAGTAGCCGCGTTCGGCCGGCGCATCGAGCCGGCTAAGGCCGAGGCTCGCCTTGGCGGCGTCGAGATCGAGCGGCAGGCGCTTCACCGCAGCCACATCGAGCGCGCTTGGCGGCACGATGGCATCATGCAAACCCTCAATCGTGATCTCTCCGGCGGCGTTCTTCATCGTCCCGAGCAGATGCACCAGGGTCCAGATCGGATTCGGCACGATGCCGCCGAGATTGCCGGAATGCACGTCCCGATTCGCGTGGCTGGCGCGCAGCTCGAACGAGCACATGCCGCGAACGCCATAGGTCATTGTCGGGCGCCCCGACGGATGCATCGGCCCATCGGCGGTGACGACGACATCCGCCTTCAGCTGCTCGCGATGTTCAGCCACGAATTCGGCAATGCGCGGACTGCCGATCTCCTCCTCGCCCTCGAGCAGAAACGTGACATTGCAGGGCAGCTTGCCGTGCACCTTCAAATGAGATTCGATCGCCATCAGTTGCGCGAAATGCTGGCCCTTGTTGTCGCCGATGCCGCGCGCATAGATGCGGCCGTCGCGGATGGTGGGCTCGAAGGGCGGGCTCAGCCACAGATCGAGCGGATCCGGCGGCTGCACGTCGTAGTGGCCATACAGCAGCACAGTCGGCGCATCGGGCTTCTTGTGCCAGCGTCCCAGCACCATCGGATGTCCGGCGGTCGGCACGGTGTCGGCTTCCAGCCCGATCTCCCGCAGCATCTTCACCAGCAGCGCGGCCACCTCGGTGATGCCGACATTGTGCGCGCTGATCGAGGGATGACGCACATAGTCCATCACGCGGGAAAGGAAATCCTGCTTGTTGCTATCGACATGGGCGAACACCGCATCCAGGCCGGCGGATGGAGACGGCAGGCTGCTGATGTCGTTCATGCGGCTGGCTTCTCCTGGCCCGTGCGATGAGAGAGTCGCCATGTTCGATCGGATTCGTCCGGAACGCAAATGACGAGCGAAGCGAACTCCGCGCGTCATCGACCGATCAATCGTGTGATGCGCTGCTCAGCCCTTGACGGCGGTGATCACGATCTCGATCAGCGCGCCGCCGCCGAGATCGGACACGCCGACCGTGGCGCGGACCGGCAGATCATCGCCGAAGAACCCGGTCTAGGCCGCATCCATCTCCTTCTTCGATCGAGCATGCCGGCCTGCCGAGCGTGAGGCTGCCGGCGCTGCCACGCGTCGCGGTGCTGCCGGCAAGCGTCTCGATCTGCGATCCCTTCACCGCGCACGAGTTCGATGCCCGCGGCGTCGTGGCGCGACCCTTCACGCCGCGCATCGATTTCGAATTCGCCGCGGTATTTCCGCCGCAACGCAGCCCGTCGCCGGTCGCGCTCGATCTGGTCGAGACGGTTCGGCGCGCGCTGAATGCGCTCGCCAGACAGAACGATCAAAGAGAAAGCTCGGGGAGGCTTGGTGGGCGCACTAGGGCTCGAACCTAGGACCCGCTGATTAAGAGTCCAGGCTTTATCGAGCAAATTCAATAGCTTAATATCTAAATGACAGAATTGGACCTGTGCAAAATCAAAGGGTTACGCATTGTTTTCTAAAATGATCAACCTCAATCTGAAGATGAAAACCTTTCTTGCCACAAGCAAGTCGACCCTGGACTTGCGATCCAGCCTCGCTTCCACACCGAACGGAATGGACCACTCGACGGCCGCAAAAGCAAGAGAGTTTGCCAGCAATGCACGAGGTACCCTCTCTGAAACAGCCAATCGAGACCAGCCTTCTGCACCATGCGCACTAGTCCATATCAGCGGCAGTGGGCTTCCCTTGGATACGCCTCTCAAGCCGGGTTATGATCCGGCCAACGTCGGGATCTCCAAGCCGTTCGGCTGCATCGCGCAGTCTAGCTAGTGCGTCATCGAATACGCCATAATCGTTGATCATTCGGTAGTATTCAACGCCCAACTCGCCGTACGCGGCCAATAGAGACTTATTGAGCCCGAAGCGGTTCATTCCCATGAGGGCAAGTTCGCGCGCTTCTTCAAGAATTGTGATTCGATCCTCTTTCATTAAGCCAGGTGACCTACTGGCGCGCGCGACCATCAAGTCGACTTTGTAACGATAGACAGGTCCATCAAGTGAAAAATCCGACTCGAAAACGCGGATCTCAGTCTCCGCTCGGTCGTACTCGCCGCCTGAGATTAGATTGCGGATAAGCCTATGACGCGGAACCCGCTCCCCTGGCGCGGTAGAAATCATCATGCGCAATAGCCTGTTCTGGGTCTCTTTGTCGGGAATGGAGGGAATGCCTGTGTCGATGTTGCACAGCTCCTTGATGGTCATCACCTCGATGTCGTAAGTGGGAAGCAAGCTGCGGATTACCTGCTCGAAAAGAGCGACAAGTTTGTCTGTGTCGCTGAACTTGTACCGCGCCACAATGTTGGCAATAACCGTATGGCGGGCTCGCCACGCGTAGATGCTTTCTCGTACATCCACGTCGTATTCGGTGATGATGTCGACGAGACCATCCAAGATGGCCGAGATCGTCTGTGGTGGGATGTTGAGCATCCGGACAAGCAACTGCCGATGTACGCGTACTCCCGCGTTCTCCATTGCAGCCACATGACGATATATGTCTTGGAGCTGCGGCGTCAGGTCTGCGTACTCACGAAGGATAATGTCGTCAAAGTTTTCGGAGTCAAAAATGCTCCGCAGGCAGACGAACATATCTGCTTCGCAGCGATCTAGAAGCCGGCGACGCTTCTCCGCTCGAGAAAAGCCAGTGAACTTTGGTTCTATAAGCCGCTTGATCGACTGGTTGACGTCAACCAGCTGCAAAAGTCGCTCGATCTCTTCGCCACTGAGTTGCGAAAGCCGAAATTCGGCTCCGAACTTGTAGAGCGTTCCAGACTTCACACGCGGATTCCACTGATGCCGAGTCGAAACAAGCATTAGCTTGAGGTGGGGATTATCTGCAGCAAGCAGCCTGTCAGCCAGCTCATTGATCTCAAAGAGATGACTATGAGCATCGTCGACCAATAAAACTCCGCTTGAACCACCCTGTTGCAGCTCATGTGCAAGCGCAAACCACTCCTTTACAGCCAACGGCATATCGGTCTTGTGTTCCCAACAGTGGACGCCCTGCTGCCGCAATTTTTGCAGCACTTGGCGCGCCGCAGTAGTTTTCCCAACACCACTCGCTCCAAGAAGAATCGCGACTAGCTTCGTCTGGTCCACCAGCGTCTGAGCGATCTGTATACATAGAGCGCGCTCAAAGGTCAGCCCTGCGAGGATATCGGCGTGAGTTGCAGGACGCCCGTTGAACATGGCGCCTACATCGCAGCGTCTCGGATCCGATGCATGGGCTACGTCGATAGTCGCGGGCCGGAGCACTGGACGTTTGTCTAAAGGATCGTCTGATGGTTCCGCCGCGACCTGACCAAATTTCTTGACCGTGAGCGCAGCAAAGAACTCATCTATTCCTCCGAAGCAGACCGTTAGACCTCGCGCCTCGAATATGCTGGCACGATCCTCGTCTCGCGAGTACAGAAACAAGATGATCTGCCCGCCGTTGTCCATTTGAGCATTCAGGTTGGCCGCCTTGTTAGTGATCTCGCGTATGTCGGGATCAGCCAGCGATTGCCCGATAATGATGAGGGTGGAGCCCGCGAGGTCAGTCTTCAAGCGGCCGTACAGCTGCTCGCGAAAAGCTGAGGTGAGATCATAGTCGCTATCTGTGAGGATGATGCGGGACTGGTGTCCGTCCGCCACATCCTTTTCGATCGTCCCGTGCAATTTGAAAAGCTTCTGAGCCAAAGCATTCTCTTGACCACGAAAGTCAAAGTCGGACGAGTACACACTGATCGGCAGATTGCGACGGTGGTAGCACTGCTCCACAAGATCATCGTAGTTCGTCGTGAAGATGCTTTTCCAGTTGTAGAGTGGAAGATTTAGCAAGCCCCCTGTGGGCTTCAGGGTTTTAAAAAGTTCGCGTAACGCCTCTATCAGCGAACGTCTTCCAGCTTTCCGCTCTGCCAACCCGCTTTGCTCCGGTAGCGTGAAGCCACTGTTCGGAACCATGAAGCGTTTAGCAAAGTGGTTTATGAGATCCTGGGATGTCGGCGCTCTGGACGGGATGGATGAGCCAGCACCGAACAGCAGAATTGTCCGGTCGGGCTGGATGCGGTTGATAACGCTCTGGACGCTCTCGACCAAGCTGACACCTCTGAAGGATGATCGCTGGCATAACCCCAGCTGATTCTACAGCTTAGAGGAGCATAATAAGCGGAGCATATCCATATGCTTGTGCTAGGGGGAACCGGTCCAAATTCAGCTTGAAGTTTTGTTCTGCTGGATGGCAACGGCGTGCAGAGGGCAGAGAGGATCTCGAAAATGATTGAGCTCATCGCTGCTGTATCGGTGGAACTAAGAGGCTCAGAACTGAGGTATCACGAAGAAAGTCAAGTTCTTACCTTCTATTGGCGGCGGACCGACTGAGCGTTTGTCAGCTGTTCTTCGCGGCAACTCCAACTGCTACCGCGACCAGTGTATCCTTTCTACCTCCGGCTTCATTTTCAAAATTCCGCCAATGCCTATTATTGCAGGGTTTTCTCACAACGTTTGAAATCTGGAAGGCGGCAGAGTCGCCGCAGACAAATCCCACGCAGCATCGAAGTTCGCGATCGCCTGCCATGCGGTGTCTAAACTACATCTAAACAGGTTCATTTAGACGAGTTTAGATGCGCCTGGAGCACCCGAACGCGAGTTGGTCGCCTGATAAGTCATTGATTTTGCAGAGGCTTTTGGTGGGCGCACTAGGGCTCGAACCTAGGACCCGCTGATTAAGAGTCAGCTGCTCTACCAACTGAGCTATGCGCCCGGATCTTCATCCGGAGAAAGCCCCCGCGAGAGCCGGTCGTTTAGCAAAGCGATTTCGGGATGTCCAGCGATCACTGACGATTATTTGGCATTTTCGATGCAGAAAAACCGCCGGCGGGCGGCGGTTTTCCTAAAGCGAATCCCGCAGCGTATTCAGCGGGATCGTTAACGATCCTCACAGCCGCCCGGAGTCGTGCTCGTCGTCGGACCAGCCCATGTGCCCCATCGGCGGATGGCCCATCGGGCCCGGGCCGAATCTGTTCTCGCCGAAGCGGGGGCCATCCGGGCCGCCCTCGCCGCGCTCCATCCAGCGGTGATGGCGCGGGCCGTCCGGTCCCATCATGCGGCCCATCGGCCGGGTCAGCATCGACAGCCGGCGCTTCTGGCCCTCGTCGAGGGTCTTGTAGAGCGGGTCGGCGGCATCCGCGACCTTCTTCATCGCGTCCGCCGTTGCCGCCATGGTGTCGGCATGCTCACGCAGCCGCGCCACCGGATCGAGGTCCTTGTCCTGCGCGTCGTCGGCCGCCTTCATTCGCGCATTGGCGCGGTCGAAGCGCAGCTTGACCAGGTCGCGGACGGCGCTCTCGACCGGCGGCCACAGCTTCTCCTGGTCCGCATTCAGCTTCAGGCCGGCATGGACCGAAGCGATGCGCGCATCGAGCATGGCGGCGCGATCCTCCGGATTCATCCGCACATGATGCATGTGATCATGAATCCAGCCGCGCTGCGCGTAGACCGCGGTCGAGCCGGCGATGGCGAGCACGGCAACCGCGGCAATGGTGAACTTTCTCATGCCAACCTCCTTGGAAAGCCGGACCAGCATGATCCCGCCGCCTCTGGCCTTCAACTTACAGTTTGGACAGAGTGTACGACCTTACGAAGATGTAATTGCTTCAGATACCTTTCTGTTTTTGCAATTCGGTATCATTTCATTGCTGCGCCTCAGAGCATCCCCAGCATCCGCGGCAACCAGAGCGAGATTTCCGGGACGTAGGTGACGAGCGCAAGGAAGCCGAGCATCGTCAGCAGCCACGGCATGACCGCGATGGTCAGCTCGGTAATGCCCATCTTGGCGATGCCGGAGGCGACGTAGAGGTTGAGTCCGACCGGCGGGTGGCACATGCCGACCTCCATGTTGACCACCATCAGGATGCCCAAATGCACCGGATGGATGCCAAGCTTGACCGCCACCGGGAAAAGAATGGGCGCCATGATCAGCACGATCGAGGTCGCCTCCATGACGTTCCCGGCGAGCAGCAGCAGGATGTTCACGACCAAGAGGAACACCGCCCAGTTGACGCCGGCCGACGCCATCCAGTTGGCGATCTGCTGCGGGATGTTCTCGTTCGCCATCAGGAACGAGAACAGCACGGCATTGGTGATGATGTAGAGGATCATCGCGCTCATGTTGGCCGAGCCGAGCAGCACCTTCGGCACGTCCTTCCATGACATGTCGCGATAGACGAACACGGCGATGACGAAGGCGTAGACAGCGCTGACGGCGGCGGCTTCCGTCGGCGTGAACTTGCCGGTGTAGATGCCGCCGAGCACGATGACGATCAGCAGCAGGCCCCAGATGCATTTGCGGAAGGCGGTGAAGCGCTCCGCCCAGCTGGCGCGGGGCAGCCGCGGATAGTCGTTCTTCCAGGCGCGGTAGAAGGTGGTGAAGCCGAGCAGGCTTGCCAGCATCAGGCCTGGGATAACGCCGGCCATGAACAGCTGGCCGACCGAGGCCGACGAGACGCGATGGCCGGCCGGGTCGAGCGCGATGCTGCCGCCGGTCGCGACCGAATACACCACCATGACGATCGAAGGCGGGATCAGGATGCCGAGCGCGCCCGAGGTGGTGATGACGCCAGCGCCGAAGCGTTTTGGGAAACCCTGCTTGACCATCGCCGGCAGCATGATCGAGCCGATCGCGATCACGGTCGCGGGCGACGAGCCTGACACGGCCGCGAACAGCGCGCAGGCCATCACGCCGGCAAGGCCGAGGCCGCCATACCAGTGTCCGACCATCGAGGTCGCGAAATTGATCATCCGTCGCGCGACGCCGCCATGGGTCAGGAAATTGCCGGCGAGGATGAAGAACGGGATCGCCATGATCTCGAAATTGTCGATGCCCGTGAACAGCTTCAACGCGACCGATTCGGTCGGCACGTTCGTCATGAAGAAGACGAAGGACAGCACGGTGAGGCCGAGCGCGATCGAGATCGGCATGCCTGTCAGCATCAAAAAGATGAGCAGGCCGAAGATCAGGAGGCTGCTCATCGCACAGCCTCCACGCCCGGGGTCTCGATGCCCTCGACCGCCGCGTGGTCATGATGCGGCAGCTCGTCGTGGCGGAGATAGTGCCAGGCGACCTGGAGGAAGCGGAAGCACATCAGGTACGAGCCGAGCGGGATGCAGAGATAGACCAGCCAGCTCGGCAGCTCCATGTCGGGCGTGACCTGGTCGGTCTGTGACAGGCCATAAACGAACTTGGCGCCCATCGTGCCGATGATCGCGGTGAACAGCGCACCGCACAGCAGACCGAACAGGATGGTCACCTTGCGCAGCGACGGCCGGAGCATGTTGACCAGGACGTCGACGCCGACATGGATGCCGGTGCGCACGCCATAGGCGGCGCCGAACTTCGCCATCCACACGAACATGTAGATGCAGAGCTCCTGCGCCCAAGACAAATCGATCGGGAACAGGATCGGATAGAGCAAGGGGATGCCGACCAGATAGCGGTGCAGCACGGCCACGAAGATGATCGAGGTCGCCGCCGCGATCAGGAATGCGATCAGGATCTCCTCGAGCCGATCGAGGATGCGCAACAGGAAGCCCAAGTCCCCTCCCCCCAACAATCAAACGTTCGCGACGCTTGACTGCGCCGTCTGCTTATCCTGGCGCCCTGCCAGGCCTTGCCCCGCGCGGGCCGCCGGCCCGCGCCTGTCTCGCTCAATTCATCAGTTCGTCGTGCCGCGAGTCTCCTTCAGGAACTCGTCGATCAGCGGCTGGCCGACGCGGCCGGCGACGTCCTTGTAGACCGGCATCATCGCCTTGCGCATCGCCTCGTCCTGCGCCGGCGTCAGCTTGACGAGCTCGGACTTTCCGGACTTGCGGATCTCCTCCAGCGCGTCGTCGTTCTCCTTCGCGGACTGGCCGTTTCCGTATTCGGTGGCCTCCTTCATCGCCTTGTCGCAGGCGGCGCGGATGTCCGGCGGCAGGCCGTCCCAGAACTTCTTGTTCACGACCACGACGTAGCCGATATAGCCGTGATTGGTGAGCGTGATGTACTTCTGCACCTCGTGCATCTTCTGGGTGTAGATGTTCGAGGGCGTGTTTTCCTGGCCGTCGACGACGCCGGTCTGCAGCGCCTGGTAGACTTCGGAGAACGCCATCACCTGCGGGATGGCGCCGAGCGTGCGGAACTGGGCGTCCAGCACCTTGGACGACTGGATGCGGAATTTCAGGCCCTTGTAGTCGGCGGGATCGACGAGCTTCTTGTTGGCGCTCATCTGCTTGAAGCCGTTGTCCCAATAGGCCAGCCCGATCATCCCTTTCGGCTCCAGCAGCTTGAGCAGCTTGGCGCCGAGCGGGCCGTCCGTGACCTTCCGCAGCGTGGCGAGGTCGGGCAGGATGTAGGGCAGATCGAACACCTCGAATTCCTTGATGCCGATCGGGCCGAACTTCGAGTTCGACGGCGCCAGCATCTGGACGGCGCCGAGCTGCAGCGCCTCAAGCTCTTCCTTGTCCTTGTAGAGCTGCGAGTTCGGATAGACTTCGACCTTCACCTTGCCGTCGGTGTACTTCTCGGCGAGTTCCTTGAACTTGTCGGCGGCGAGGCCCTTCGGCGTGTTCGAGGCCACCACGTGGCTGAACTTGATGACGATCGGATCGGCCGCGAGTGCCGGGCCGGCCAGCGCGAGCACGGCCAGCGAGGCGGCGGTGGCGATCACGTGACGGAATTTGAACGGCTGCAAGGTGTCCTCCCGACGTTCGGGGGGCATTGCAATGACGCCCCCGCTTTGTATGCCAGGGACATTGTTAGCTGGTCGACGGCGGGATTGCCATTGACCGTTAGCCGCAGACGCGGGATTCAAGTGCTGCAATGCACCATCCGCTCGTCGTTCGGAGCGGCGCGCAGCGCCGAACCTCAGATGCGCAATTGCGCATTGGGAAACCTCGAAATTGTAGGAAGAGGTGCAAACCAAGCTCGGGATTCCGGGTTCAGCCGCTGGCGCGGCTGCCCCGGAATGACGTTGCGCGGGATCAGCTCGCCGCGGCCGCCGAGGCGCCATGCCCTGGCGCGACATCGCGCTGGCGCTTCATGACCAGCTTGTTCAGCGCTCCGAGATAGGCCTTGGCCGAGGCGACCAGCGTGTCCGGATCTGCGGCGCGCGCGGTCATCGAGCGGCCGTCCTGCGACAGCCGCACCGAGACTTCGGCCTGCGCGTCGGTGCCCTCGGTGACGGCATGGACCTGGTACAGCTCCAGCTTGGCCTCGTGCGGCACCAGCGACTTGATGCAGTTGAACACCGCATCGACCGGACCGTTGCCCTCGCTCTCCTCGATCCTGGTCACGCCGTCGATGTCGAGCTTCATGGTCGCGCGCTGCGGGCCGCGGGTGCCGGCGATCACGCTCAAAGACAGCAGCTTGATGCGGTCATGGGCGCTCACCATGCCCTCGTCGATCAGGGCCTCGATGTCCTCGTCGTAGATCTGCTTCTTGCGATCGGCCAGCGCCTTGAAGCGGACGAAGGCATCCTCGACCTGGTTGCTCGACAGCTTGTGGCCCATCTCCTCCAGCTTGTGGATGAAGGCGTGACGGCCGGAATGCTTGCCCATCACCAGCGAGGTCTGCTTCACGCCGACCGTCTCTGGCAGCATGATCTCGTAGGTCTGCGCGTTCTTCAGCATGCCGTCCTGATGGATGCCGCTCTCATGCGCGAAGGCGTTGCGGCCGACGATGGCCTTGTTGTACTGCACCGGGAACGAGGTCGCCGCCGACACCACCTTCGAGGCATGAGTCAGCTGCGTGGTGTCGATCTTGTTCCAGAACGGCAGCTTGTCGTTGCGCACGCGCATCGCCATCACGACCTCTTCGAGCGCCGCGTTGCCGGCGCGCTCGCCGATGCCGTTGATTGTGCATTCGATCTGGCGGGCGCCGGCGCGCACGCCGGCCATCGAGTTGGCGACCGCCATGCCGAGATCGTTGTGGCAGTGGACGGAGAACACGGCCTTGTCGGAGTTCGGCACCGTCTCGCGCACCCGCTTGAACAGGTCGTAATACTCCTCCGGCACGGCGTAGCCGACGGTGTCCGGGATGTTGATGGTGCTGGCGCCGGCCTTGATCGCGGCCTCGACGCAGCGGCACAGGAAGTCGAACTCGGTGCGGGTGCCGTCCTCCGACGACCACTCGACGTCGTCGGTGTGGTTGCGCGCGCGGGTCACCGAGGAGATCACCAGTTCGAACACCTGCTGCGGATCCATCTGCAGCTTGTACTTCATATGCACCGGCGAGGTGGACAGGAAGGTGTGGATGCGGCCGCGCTTGGCCGGGCGGATCGCCTCGGCGCAGCGATCGATGTCCTTGGCGCCGGCGCGCGACAGGCCGCAGATCACCGCGTTCTTCGACCGCTTGGCGATCTCGTTGACGGCCTCGAAGTCGCCGTCAGAGGCAATCGGGAAGCCGGCCTCGATGATGTCGACGCCCATGTCGTCCAGCATGGCGGCGATGTTGAGCTTCTCCTCGAACGTCATGGTGGCGCCGGGGCACTGCTCGCCGTCGCGCAGGGTGGTGTCGAAAATGACGACGCGGTCCTTGTCGGACTGAACGGGATTGGACATTGGCTATTCCTCGGAGTCTGAAGGTGGTGCGCCTGGCTGTCAGGATCTCCAGACATTGGGCGCTGAAGGGTGTTTCGGTGTCGAAGCAGCCCCCTGAGTGCCCAGGCGCATCCCGCCCAGCCGGCCCTCAGGGGCAGCTAAGAAGCAGAAGCTCGAGCGCGCCGATCAGGGCGGCGCGAGGCTGCAGCGAGGCGAGCGCGATCAACCGGGCGTCTGCCCCGGCGATGGCCTCGATCTCTGCGCTGCGAATCAGCATTGCCAAACCCTTTGCGAAGACACGAAAATGGTGCGGCAAAACCGTTGACGGAATGTTGCCGAGGCGTCCTCAACGGTGCTTTTACCGGGAATGACAGGGCCTCGCAACGCCGAATAAGGGTCAGGAGGGGTGACGTATCGAGCCCTGAACCCTTCCCTCTCGCGCCGCCTTCTTCCGCCGTTGCGCTCGCGCGGCCGGCCCGCTCAGCTGCCCCACTCTCCGCCGTCATACCCCGCGAAAGCGGGGTATCCAGTACGCTGCGGCCCCTCGACTCACTCACAACTGCCTCTGGAATACTGGATCGTCCGCCTGCTGTTCAGCCCGGAGACATAGCTTACACCTGTTCGGGGACATAGTTGACACTTTTGGGGTCGCGCAAATCGATGGCTGCGATCTGATGCGCGGCAAAGAATATTCCGAACTGTCCGTCGGCGCTGAGTGGCCGGATAGCCAGCCGCTCTCCGCGAAAGGCTTGCGGGACTTTCCACAGCCGTCCCTCGAAGCTGACGTAGGCCTTGGTGGTCGACACGGAGCGAACGGTCTCACCCTCGTCGTATTCGACTACTGGAAGGCGGTCCGGCATCGTGCGTTGGCTTGGTCGATAGCGGCTTGCCGGCACGTCGAAGTTCAGAGCCTCGTGCGGCCGGTCGAGATTGTAGATGGAGCGCCATTCGTCGAATGCCCGCTGGACATCGGGAAGGTCACGGTAGCGCCTGAAGGCAAACACCTCAGCCTTCAGACTGCGGTGGAAGCGTTCGTTCTTGCCGCGGCTCTGAGGATGGTAGGGCCGGCTGTGGATTGTTCGAACGCCGAGCTTCAGAAGCCAGACCGTCAGTGCGGTCCAGGGGTCTTCAAGTGTAAAGCCCCAAGGGCCACCATTGTCGACGAACATCGCATCCGGCAATCCATAGCGGCGGAACGTCGTCTCCAGATGTCCTTTAACCGTAGAGCCGCGCTCGTTGTCACAAGCCGCCAGGCACAACGAGAAGCGCGAGTGATCGTCCAACGCCGTCAGCGGGTGACAGGACACACCGTTTTCCAGCGCACTGTGTCCCTTGAAGTCCATCTGCCAAAGCTGATTGGGCGTATCCTTCTCGAACCGAGTGTAGGGCTGTCCGGGCGTGCCTGCAGGCTCCATCACGCGATCGTAGCGGCGCAGGATGGTGTGCACGGTGGATATCGCCGGGACAGCTTGCCCGTCGCGCTCGAGACGACGTGCGAGCTTGCGCGCGCCCCAGGCCGGGTGAGCATCGCGCAACGCGACAATCTGCTGCTCGATCGCAGCCGCAGTGCGCTCAGGACTGCGATGAGGCCGCCGCGACCGGTCTGCCAGCGCCGTGTCGCCAGTGTCATGCCGCTGGATCCATTTGTAGCCCGTCTGGGGGCTGATGCTGAACCGCCGACACAGCTCCCGCCGGTTGGCCCCTTCCTGCTTGGCAAGCATCACAAACTCTCGTCGCTGGTCCATGACAGACACCTCTCGCCACGGCATCGCTCGCCCCTTTGCTTGACGAATCGAGCCGATTTTGACGTGTCAACCATGTGTCCGAACACCCGTCAGCTATGTCCCCGGGCTGAACACTGCGCGGACGATGACAGCCGTGGGTGGGGCAAACTCTCCCCGCGTCATTGCGAGCGAGGCGAAGCAATCCAGATTCATGCACACAGCCCTGGATTGCTTCGCTTGGAATGACGTCGGTGTTTGACGCACAAGCTGGGCGCCCCTCTGGCTTTGACCGATTGTTCAAATCGCATCCGCACACACCTCTCCGCTCCCGCGACAGCATCGTGCCCGGGCTGATCATCAGCATCGCCCCTCGCCAATCGAGGGTGCAGGGAAGGCCGGGCGTCTGCCGACACCCGCGGCCCCCGTGCGGAAGAGAGTGCACGGGGCAGGAACCACAGGATCGGCCAGGACATCCCGGCCTTCCCTGCGCAACGGCTTTACGGCTTCCTTCGCGCTCTCCCTGGGGACCGGGCTTTCTTGCCCCCATCATCCGCACGGCTGCTTCGCGCAACGGCACGAACTTGACCTCAGCATCGGGAGGCCAGGACCACACGACTTCGCCGTCCGCAAGCCGCCGGTCGTCATCCGGCGCCTCACGGCCATCGCTCCCCGCACTCCACGTATCGTGACGACGCGTACGCCCCTCTTCGATGAGGCGGGATGGCGCATCCAACCATAAATTCTGAAAAAAGGAAAGCGCAAATTTCGGCGAACACGAAAGATCGAACGTGTGGTAACGTGATTGCATGACCAACCGCATCTTGCTCCACGGCGTCCCCGATACGCCCGCGATCTGGGACCCGCTGATTGCGGCACTCGGCGAGACCGTGGCAGTACCTGCCCTGCCCGGCTTCGATGGCGATGTCCCTCCTGGCTTCGCCTGCACCAAGGATGCCTACGCCGACTGGCTGATTGCGCTGATGGAAGCACAGCATGCGGCGTTCGGGCCACTGGATCTGGTCGGGCATGATTGGGGCGCGCTGCTGGTGCTGCGCGCGGCGGCGCTGCGGCCGGAGCTGGTGCGGTCCTGGGCAGTGGCCGGCGGCGCGCTCGATGCCGATTATCGGGGACATCGCATCGCGCGGATTTGGAATACGCCCGTGCTGGGCGAAATCTTCATGGCATTGTCGACTCGGAGCGCCATGGCGCGGATGTTCCGGCAGAGCGGATTGCCATCGCAGCTCGCGGCGCGCGAAGCTTCGGCGTGGCGCGCGCCGATGCGGCGGGCGATCCTCGCGCTGTATCGCTCCGCAGATGGGCTCCGCTTTGGCGGCGACTGGATCGCGCGGCTTGCTCAGCTGCCGCGGCGCGGGTTGGTGATCTCGGGCACGCAGGACCCTTTCGTGCCGCTCGAGACTCTCAGCCGCTTCGCGCACGCGCATGGCGCGCGGCTGCATGTCGAGCCGGATGCGGGTCACTGGAGCATCGTCGAGCGGCCGCAGAGCATCGCAGCGGCGCTGCGCGCGCATTGGGCCGCGTGAGCATGAGCCAGTGTTGAATCCGCTTGACGAGGAGAGCGTTACGGCGGCTCGACGCGCGCAGCAGTCATCACACAATCTTCGGTGGATTGCGGTCGTCTGATACCCTAAGATGACGTCGCTCATCGGAGGACATCCGACATGATGCGTCTCATGGCATCATTCGCAACCCTGCTTGTCGTCGGTCTGCTGATCAATGCAGCTTCGGCCGAGGATGCCGGCCTCGCCGGCTTCCCTCAACCCGATTGGGCGACCGCCACGCCCGAAGAAGAAGGCATGGATTCCGCCGCGCTGGCGAAGCTCGTCGCGATGGGCAAGGCGATGCGGTTCGACAGCCTGCTGATCACGCGTCATGGCCGGGTCGTGCTGGATGCCTCCTACGCGCCGTACAGCGCCGATCAACCGCACATCATCAATTCCTCGACAAAGGCGGTCGTCGCGACGTTGATCGCGATGCTGCTCAAGGACGGCGTGCTCGACAGCCTCGATCATCCGGTGCTCGACTTCTTTGCGGATCGCAAGATCGATAATGTCGACGCGCGCAAGCAGGCGCTGACGGTGCAGCATCTGCTCAACATGACCTCCGGCTTCGACTGGGACGAAGGTTATAATGGCGGCGCCGAAACGTCGCTCTACGAGATGGGCCGCAGCCCGGACTGGGTGCAGTACATTCTCGACCGGCCGATGGCGCATGCGCCCGGCGAGACGTTCTACTACAACAGCGGCAACTCGCATCTGCTGTCCGCGATCGTCACCAAGCTCACCGGCAAGAGCGCGGAGGATTTTGCCCAGGAGCGACTGTTCGGGCCGCTCGGCATCAGCGAGCACGCCTGGTTCAAGGATTCCAAGGGGATCTCCAGCGGCGGCTTCGGGCTGGCGCTGAAGCCGCGCGACATGGCGAAGCTCGGCTACCTCTATCTGCGCGGCGGCCGCTGGGGCGCGCAGCAATTGCTGCCGCCCGACTGGATCGACGCCGTCAACCATGCCACCGTCAGCATGAATGCGAAATTCGATCCCGGGCTCTCCTACGCCGATCAGTTCTGGGCCCTGCCCGACAAGCACGTATTCATGGCAGTAGGCTATCACTGCCAGGTGATCATGGTGCTGCCCGATCGCGACATCGTGGCGGTGATGACGGCGCGTGACTTCTGTCCGTTCCGCAAGCTCGCCAATGCCATCGTGGCGGCCGCGACGTCCGACAGCACGCTGCCGGCGGCGCCCGACGCGGCGGCCGCGCTCGCCACTGATGTCCGCGAGGCCGCGACGGAACTGCGAGGCCCCGTCGGCGCGGTGCCGGAGACCGCGGCGGCCATCTCTGGGAAGACCTACAGCTTCCCGCCTGGCCCGCTCGGCATCAACACGATCAAGCTCGACCTCATGGGACCCGAGCCGCAGGTCACCTGGGACATCCCGTCGCGAGACCGCTCCGGCGGCACGGTGCATCTGCAGAGCCCGATCGGCCTCGACGGCCTCTATCGCAAGACCGTGCCACCGCATCCGTGGGAGCCCTTCGTCTACCGGGCGATGAAGGGCAGCTGGGTCGACGCCATGACCTTCACGATCGACGTGCAGTTCATCGGCCAGGGCGAGGAGCGCAACTGGCGGCTCAGCTTCGACGGCGACAAGGTGACGTTCCGGACCAAGGGCCGCTATGGCAAGGACGTGGCGGTGGAGGGACAGGCCGTCAACTAGGTCAAACGCCGTTTCCCGAGCTGGCAGCGTGCTGCCATCGCGCGTTCTTCCGCGTGATCAATCCAGTTTGTATTTAGAACCCCGTCGCGGGGCTCGCGTTGGTCTCTCGCAAGCAAGCCGGTCTGCGACGGGCTAGAAACGCGAGGAACCGATCATGTCCACCTCGACCGAGACCAAGGGCGAGCCCCTCCATGGAAGGGGCAGCCGATGAGCAACAAGCATCCGAAGATGCCGCGCCCAAGCGATGTCGACCTCGTACGCAATCCGCTGATCGGCGGCTCCAAGGGCGTCACCATGGCGCAGGCGAGCCTCGACGATCTCGAGCAGCTGGAAGGCGCCAACACGTTTCAGGGCGACATCGAGAACGACACCAATGCCCAAGGGGGCATCGACAAGGCCGAGGTGATGGACCGCCGGCGCGGGCCGCCGCAACATGATCGCGACCAGCCGTCCCGTCACAAGGAGCTGCAGGGCCGCAAGACGCATGAACAGCAGCTGCGCATGCTCGAGAGCAAGCCCGACCATCCGGACTCCAATCAGCTCGCGCGCGAGATCGAGCGGGACCAGCACCGCGCCCGTGTGACCGATGCCAGGGCGAGCAACGCCGACGGCGCTCCCGCGCCGCGCATCAAAGCCAAGGGCGACGGCTCCGGCGCAATGACCGATCTGCAGGAGGATCTGGTCGGCGACAACATGGTGCTATCGAACCGCGACAAGACCGAGAGCTCGCGCGAGCGTGACCTCGACGGCCGCTGGGTCGAGACCGAGCAATATCAGGATCACACCGACAACAAGGGCCGCGGCTGAGCACGGACCGTGACGCTCCGACACGGCGCGCCACCGGTCACAAAGGAACGGCGGCGGCACTGTCCTGTTAGCTCTGCTCAGCAGACAGAGAAAGGACTCCCCATGAAGATCACCACCATCGCACTTGCGACCGCGTTCGCGCTGACGAGCTCGCTGGCACTGGCCCAGGGCAGCAGCGGCGCCGGGGCCAATTCGGGCACGGGCGCATCGGGAACGACGACCAGCCCCGGCATGACCGGCAACGGCACCGGCACGACTGGCGCCAACATGGGCCGCACCACGACCGGCACCGACACCAGCGCCACCGGCGGTCACACCGGCATGAGCAATGGCAGCACCGACAACGGCACGATGGGGACGATGAGCCCGCATGCCGGCGCCAAGAGCAACGGCAAATAGGGCCGTAGGGTGGGCAAAGGCGCGCCGTGATGCTGCTGATCGATCAGCGCTGTCGTGCGCGCCGTGCTCACCACCACGCATCGTGTCGACCTCACGATGGTGGGCACGGCGCGGACGACAACAGGGCACGAGCGGCGGCATATGCGCGCGCCTAGGCCCACCTACTTTCTTTGTTGTCGTTCTACGCGCTGACCGGACCGGCGACGCGGGCGCGGCGAATGGCGTTGGCGGCGATGATGATGTGCAGCAGCAGCGACAGGCCGAAGCCGAGCAGGTGCTGCGCGGGACTGGCCGGGACGACGAGCAGGGTGATCAGCCCAAGCGGAATGAACAGCACGAGACCCGTCACGAGACCCGGATTGTAGCTGCGGAAGCGCAGCGCCGGACCGATGTGGCCCAGCGAGTTCACCAGCATCAGATAGGGCGCGACCAGCGCCCAGCCTGGACCGGCCACCCAGGCGACATAGAGCGCGACGAGATCGATGCCCCAGACCGCGCCGCAATTGACCCACAGCACATCGCCTGTCGTCAGCGCCTCGCGGCCGCCGAACATCACGCGGTTGACGAAGCTGCGGAAGCGATCGCCGGTGTGCTCCTCGACCTGGTGAATCATGTAGCCCGGCGAGTGCAGGAAGATCAGCAGCAGCGCCAGCGGCCAGTCCGCCGCCAGCAGCGGCACCAGCACCAGCAGCGCGGCCGCCATGAAGACGGCGCCGGCAACCCAATGTCGGGCGAGGAGATCGAACATGACCCATTGATGCGTGAATCGAGCGGCGTTGCCAAGCCGGAGTCCTCCGGGACCCCTGGTGCGCCGCGCCTGCGCAGCCCGCGAGAACCTCGAGGCGATGGAGCTTAGAGCGGCACGTGCGTTCCGCAAACCGAAACAGTCCGCCCTAATGAGACTTCCGGTCGGAACCGCCGAGGCGCTGCGCAAGCTTTTTCAGGCTCGCCTCGCTCGGCGGCAGACTCTGGAACTCGCGGATCGCCTGCGACAGCTCCTGGTCCGACATCGGATGCGCGGGCTGTTGGAGCCGGCCCTCCGTCAGCGCCGTTGCGATGGTCTCGATATGCGGGCCGGAGCCGCCAAGCCATCGGCGGAGCCGGTCGAGGAACGCGAGGTGGGGCACGGCAGTTCTCCCGATGCGGCGACCGGCGACATTCTCCGCATTTCCTGATACCAACGTCGACCTTAGTAGGAACCGTGGGCCGCGTGATCTCATTTGATACGTGAGAATCAACAGGCCCGATTTCCATGGATGCCGACAAGATCGTCATCAACAAGCTCAGGGAGCATTCCCGGCTTTCCGGCGAAGACATCGCCGAGATCAGAGATCTCACCTTCATGCCGCGCGGGCTCGCCGATCAGGAGGACCTGATCCGGCAGGGCGACGAGCCCGACAAGTCCGTCGTCGTGCTCTCCGGCTGGGTGGCGCGCTATCATCTGCTGCCGGGCGGGGGCCGGCAATATCTCTCGTTCCACATGGCCGGCGACTGGCCGGATGCGCAGGCGCTGTTCCTTGACCGCATGGATCATGCGGTGTGCGCGATCGGACCGGCCGTGGTCTCCGGCATCGCGCACAAGGAGCTGACGCGGGCGCTCGTCCGGCGCCCGGCGCTCGGCTTTGCGATCTGGCGCGAGACGCTGATCGACGCGGCGATCTTCCGCGAGGCGATCACCAACAACAGCGCACGGGGCAAGCCGGCGCGCATGGCCCATCTGTTCTGCGAGCTGTTCTATCGCGCCCGCACGCTCGGCCATGTCGAGGGCGATCAGCTGCTGCTCCCGGTCAGCCTGGCGCAGCTCGGCGAGGCGTTGGGCATGGCGATCGCGACGGTGAATCGCACGCTGGTCGAGTTGCGCGCCAGCCGCGCGGTCGATTTCCGCAGCGGCACGATGTCGGTGCACAACTGGCAACGGCTGTGCGCGATCGGCGAGTTCGATCCCGGCTATCTGCACCTGAAGAAGCAGCCGCGCTGAGACGCGGCGTCAGATGCACAGGCCGATCAGCTTGATGTTGAGATGGCAGTCCTTGCTGGCGGGAGGCTTGGCGCCCCAGCGCGTCTGTGTCGTGGCCTCGGTCTTGTTATCCGTGTTGCCGCCGCCCCTCTGCGCCACGACCGCCTTGCCCTTGCTCTTCGGAGCCGGCTTCGGCTTGTCCGTCTCGTAGTCGCCGGCGATCACCATCGCCCAATAGGTGCGCTTGCCGCCGGCCGTCTTCGCACTGGCGATGCCGACCTTGGTGGCCTTGGGCAGCAGCAGGTTTTTGCGATGGCCGGCCGAGTTGATCCATTGGCCGAGCGTCTTGTCGAAACTGTCGTAGCCATAAGCGATGTTCTCGGCAGCGCGGCCGGCTTTCGATGGGGCGACGCGGCGGGTGAAGGGACCAAGCACCTCATGGCTGAGATCGTCCTTCTCGGCCATCGCGCGCGCCTGCTCCATCGCGATGTGATCCAGCGTGACGTCGCGCGTGACCCGGCCTTCGCCGTGCTGCAGCCGGAACGCCGAGATCTGGTCGGCCGGCGCGGAGTCCTGAGCGAACGCCGGAGCCGGCGAGGCGATGGAGACCGCAACCAGCGTCGCGCCCAGCAGACGAAGCACTCTCATCTAGTCCACCACCGCGAGCGGATAGACGTCGATCGCGGGCTCCTCATAGGGGTGCGCCGCACGGATGGCCGCTAGCACCGGCTTCAGCCGGTCCTCGGCGCAGACGGTCTCGATTCGGTCTTCCGCGACGTCTTCCAGCTTGCCGACGGCGCCGATGCTCGGATTGGCGCCGGCAAGCGGGCGGAAGCGGCCGGTGCCGGTCAAGGTAAACGAGCAGTAATCATAGTTGCCGATCCGCCCGGCCCCGGCCTCGCCCATGGCGCCGCGGAGCGCCTCGGCGTTTGCCGTGGGGACGTAGACGACGATCTTGAAGGTCTTCATGCGCCCGCGAACCCGCTGGATGATCACACGCGCGTTACCATTGCCCTCCGGCTGGCGCAATTTTCACCAGCTCACAGCCGGTCACAATCGCGCCAGCGCCGCTGCGCCAGGCTGCTGACCAGCCATTCCGAAACGCGTCTTGTGCGACGCAGCAAGTCCGATACACATCAAAGCTCGCAACCGCCGTCCCCCCGCCCTTACGGAAAGCCGCGCCTTGACCGACACCAGTGCCGACAACATCGAGCTCGTCCGTCACCGCCCGATGGCGTTCGCGGAGTTCGTCATCGTGATCGCGGCGATCATGGCGCTGAACCCGCTCGCCATGGACATGATGCTGCCGGCGCTGCCGGACATCGGCTCGGCGTTCCACATCGGCACCGCCAACCGGGTGCAGATGGTGCTGTCGGCGTTCGTGATCGGCTTCGGCGTCGGCCAGTTCGCGATCGGCCCGCTGTCGGACAGTTTCGGCCGCCGTCCCGTGCTGCTCAGCGGCATGGTGCTGTACGTCATCGCCAGCCTGCTCGCGCTCGCGGCGCCGTCATTCGAGACGCTGCTGCTGGCGCGCGTGCTGGAAGGCCTCGGCACTGCCGCGACCCGCGTGATCGCGACGTCCATCGTGCGCGACTGCTATGCCGGCCGGCGCATGGCCAGCGTGGTGTCGCTGGCGATGATGGTGTTCATCGCGGTCCCCGTGGTGGCGCCGGCCTTCGGCCAGGCGGTGATGCTGCTGACGCAATGGCGCGGCATCTTCGTGGTGCTGACCATCTATGGCGTGATCGCGCTGCTGTGGACGGTGTTCCGCCTGCCGGAGACGCTGCCGGAGACCGAGCGCAAGCCATTCAACGTCGCCGCGATCAGCGCCGCCTTCCGCGCTACGCTCACCAATCGCCAGACGCTGGGCTATGCGCTCGCCGCCAGCGGCATTTTCGGCGCGGTGCTGGCCTATGTGCTGTCGTCGCAGCAGCTGTTCACCGGCGTCTATCATCTCGGCCACTACTTCCCGCTGGCGTTTGCCGCGATCTCGGCCACCATCGCCGTCGCCGGCTTCCTCAATGCGCGGCTGGTCGGCCGGCTCGGCATGCGCAAGATCTCGCACAGCGCGCTGGTCGGCTGCGTGATGGTCGCACTCGCCTGCTTCGCCGCGGCCCTGCTCGGCGCGCTGCCGCTGTGGCTGTTCATGGTGCTGTCGGCGGCGATGATGTTCTCGTTCGGCCTGATGTTCGCGAACTTCACCGCGCTGGCGATGGAGCCGCAGCGCGCCAATGCCGGCACTGCGTCGTCGCTCTACGGCTCGATCACCACGCTGCTCGGCATGGCCGCCGGCGCCGTGGTCGGCCAGGCCTTCGACGGCACGCCGCTGCCGTTCGCGACCGGCTTCCTCGCCTGCACCGCGACCGCGCTGGCCATCGTGCTGATCACCGAGAAGGGCCGTCTGTTCCACGGCGCCGCCAAGCCGGTCTGAACCGGCCCTAGAGGCAGGACCCCTGCCCGCGCTGCGGGCACATCTTCAGCACGCTCGACAGCGACAGCAGCAGACGCGCGCTGCGCGTCGAATTGTCGGGCGCGCGATAGCCGAGCGGGACGGCGACGCCGAGATCGGCGCGCCAGTCGTTCGGGAAGGTGAAGCGGACACCTGCGCCGGCCGAGGTCAGCGCCACGCCATCCGACGGCCGGAAGCCGAAGTTCCAGGCGAGGCCGGCATCGAAGAAGCTGTAGAGCTGATAGCTCTTGAGATAGGCCGTATCCGGCTTCTGGTCGAAGCGCACCTCGAACGTGCCGGCGATGCCGTTGTCGCCACTGATCTCCGCGCTGCCATAGCCCCGGCCATAGGACAGCCCGCCGAGATAGAACTGCTGCGAATTGTACAGCGGCCCCGAGGCGAGCTGGCCGGCGGCGGCAAGCTTCAGCGACCACGACTCCGTCAGCGTCTGATAGCGCGCGAACCAGCCGTTGACGACCGAGAAGCTCGGCGAGGCGCCGGGGCGCGAGACCAGCGGATCGTCGGCCGCCGTCGCGCCGAAGGCGTTGATCCCCTGCCGATAGGCCAATGTCAGATAGTTGTCGCCGCCGACATCGTCCTTCCAGCGATAATCCCCGGTGAAGGTCACTGTCCTGATGCGGTCGCGATACCAGAGGCCGAACACGTCACGCTCGGTGACGTCGCTGAAGGCGGCAGCGATCGTCAGGTTGAGCGAGGTCCGCTGCGACTGGATCGGCGCAAAGCCGCCGCGCAGCTCGACGGTTTCTGTCACCGTGCTGTCGTTGATCAGGCGCCTGACGTCGCCCGGCCGCACCTCGCTGTACAGTGCCGATGCACCGACATGGACGCCGTCGGTGCCGACCGGCACGTCATAGGACAGCCGTCCGAACGCGAGCTGGCGCGGATCGCCGGGCGTCGTTGACAGATTGGCCATCAGGGTGTCGCCGGGCAGAAGATAGGAGTTGAACGCGGCGGTGGCGTAGCTCTGCCAGGGACCGACGGTCGAGGAGCCGAGATTGTCGAGGCTCGCCGCCCCATAGACGTGCCAGGTCTTGAGCTCGAGCACCAGGCGGAACCGACCCGTCGTGCCGCCAATCTCCTCGAGCGTGGAATCGGCGAGCCGAACGCCGCCGCGGCTGTTGACCAGCATCAGCTGCCGTTCGAGCGTGGCGAGCCGGGACGGCTGCTCGGCGAGCACCGGGCCGAGCAGCGGCCGGATGCCGAACTCCTCGGCCCCCTCGCCCTTCAGGCTCACCTCGGTGATGCTGCCCTCGATGATCTGGATGCGGACCGTGCCGCCGCTGATGTCCTGAGCCGGCACGATCGCGCGGCTGAGATGAAAGCCTGCGGCGCGATACTTGTCGCCGATCGCGGTCGCAATGTCGGCGAGATCACCCTGCGAGACCTGCTTCCCAAGATAAGGTTGATAGACCGTTGCGAGCTGATCGGCCGGCAGCGCCGTGGCGCCTGTCAGACTCACGCCTCGCAAGGTGAACAGAGCCTTACGATCGCCGCCGCTACGCTGCGTCTCGAATTGCGGCGCGCGCGGCCGCGGCGGCGCCGGCTGGCCTGCGCGCGACTGCTCGTCGAAATACCTTTCGGTCTGACGCGGATCGAAGCCCGGCTGGCTGACCTGCTGCGCCTGCGCGACGCCGGCGAAACAGAACAACGAGAGGCACACGGATGTGACGGATGCGGTCCCGACCCACGCGCGCGCCGCGGGCCGGGCGGCCATCCTGGCGCGCCGGCCCGTAGTACTCACAGTTCCCTCGACACAACCAGCACGCATGCCTCGTTCTTAGTTTATTAAGGTCAATGATCCGTAAATGCGTGCACCAGACTCCATCGCAACTCCTAAGGGTCTCTTGAAACATTTGGATTAGTTTCGAGCGTCGCCAACGACGCGAGCTCGTGCCATGCCATCCAAGCGTTTTCTGATTCCGGGACTGATCGCGTGCCTCCTCGGCGCGGCGTCCGCCGCTTCCGCGGCCGACGGAGAGCCGTGGCTGGTGAGCAAATCATCCGGCGAGATCTGGGTGACGACGCAAGGCGGAACTCAAGGCGCGACACAGGTGTCGCTCGGTTCGGCAGAGGCGCTGAAGCCCGGCGATACGATCCGCACCGGCCCGAACGGACGCGTGCGGCTGACCCGTGGCGCCGAGACGATGGTCATCGCGCCGAACTCCGAGGTCGGCCTGCCCGCCGCCGCCAAGGATGGCATGGCAACCACGATCCTGCAGCGCGCGGGCTCGATCCTGCTCGATGTCGAGAAGCGCAACGTGCAGCATTTCGAGGTCGAGACGCCCTTTCTCGCCGCCGTGGTGAAGGGCACGCAGTTCAGAGTCACCGTGGAAGGCCGCAGAGCCAAGGTCGAAGTCAGTCGCGGCCAGGTGCAGGTGTCCGACTTCAAGTCCGGCCAGATCGCCCAAGTGATGCCCGGCCAGGCGGCGACCACGTCCACCATCGGCCGCTCGGGACTCAAACTCTCCGGCGCCGGCAACTTCAATCCGATCGAACAGGGCCGCCCCCGCGCGCCGACCATCAACCCGGTTTCGGTGCCACGCGACGGCCTGCATGCGCCGCGCGAAACCAAGGGCAGCGTCATCCACGCGCTGAACGGCAACGCGCCAGCCCGCGCGAGCACGCCACCGTCGTCGCCGCAGCGCTCCGCCGCCGCGTCCACCGGAGCCAAACCAAACGTGGTGCGGATCTCGAGCTCCATCGGCGAAGTCAATCTGAACATTCAGAAGGCCACGCGGGGCCTTGCCCACGGCACCCAACAAGGTATGGGCGGCGGACGAAGCAGCCTATCGACCGATACCCGGGGCAACAACGGCAACTCGACCAGCAGCTCCGGGGCGTCATCGGTGTCAGCCGCCGTGACCGCGGCCGTCGGCTCACCGACTGCCTCTGCCAGCAGCACGACGACTGGTAGCGCCGCCGCAAATAACAACGGCAACGGCAACAGCGGCAACGGAAATAGCGGCAACAGCGGGAAGGGCAACAGCGACGACGACCATGGCAGCGGCCGTGGTCGGGGTCATGCCTACGGCCACAACAAGGATTGACGCAGCGCGACAGCTGTTCTTGCGACGATAGCTGACAAGGGACTCTGCCAGGACCGATAACGGCCCTGCAGATGGGGACGCAGAGAGGTTGCGGGGATCGGGGACAATGGCGTCGTCCGCTCGCACGGATATTTGGGAGGGGGAATGCTCAGGCGGTTCACGCCGCATGTTCTGGTCGTCGTTGCGCTGCTGACCGTCGGCCTGTCAGGCTGCTACGAGTTGCTCGGCAACGCGCTGGTCGACCTGCGCTTCCGCCTCGACAAGCGTCAGGCCAGCGGCGACGTCGCGGTCGTGACGATCGATCCGCGCTCGATCAAGACCCTCGGCGTCTGGCCATGGCCGCGCGCGACCCATGCGCGCCTGCTCGACCAATTGCAGCGTGCCGGTGTTCGCGATGTCGCCTTCGATGTGGACTTCAGCTCCCCCTCGGATGCCGCGAGCGACCGGGCCTTTCAGGACGCGCTGCAGAATGCGAAGAGCTCGGTCGCGCTGCCGGCGTTCATGCAGCTCAATTCGGCGCAGCGCGACACGGCCATTCACACCAACCGACCGCTGCCGCAATTCGAGAAGCTGGCCTGGTCCGCCCTGGTGAACATCGAGGTGGCGCGCGACGGCCGCGTCAGGCGCTACACCTACGGGGAGTATTGCGAGAACGATCACGAGAGGACGTTCGTGCAATCCTTCGGAGCCTTTCTGGCCGGCAGCGACGCAATCCGGGCCGACTACTTCCTGATCGACTATGGGATCGATCCGTCGTCAGTCCCGAAAGTGTCGTATGTCGACGTGCTCGAAGGCGATGCTGCCGCCTTGACTGCGCTCAAGGACAAGCGCGTCATCATCGGCGCGACCGCTATCGAATTGGGCGACTATTACAGCGTGCCGAACGGCCGCGTCCTGCCTGGCGTCGTGCTGCAGGCGACAGCGGCCGAATCGATCATCCAGGACCGTACCCTCCTCAAGACGTCGACCGTGGCCACCTTGGGTGCCCTCTTGCTGATCGTCCTCGCGATGTTCGTGAGCTGGCCGCGTTTCTCGGCCGCCCGGCGCTGCGTGCTGATCGTGCTCATCGGCATGGGCATCGAGGCGCTCGCACTCGTGCTGCACCACAGCTACGCCCTGGTGCTCGACAGCTCGCTGCTGCAGATCGCGCTCGTCACCTATCTTGTTGCGACCGCGCTCGACGAGATCGACTTCCGCGGCCTGTTGCGGCACGTCGCCGAGAGCCGCTTCGAGCGGATCGCAATGTCGATCGGCGACGGCCTCGTCTGCACCGACCAGCACAAGCGGATCACGGTGTGGAATCCCGGCGCGGTGGCGATCTTCGGCTACAGCGCCGAGGAGATCATCGGCCAGCCGTTCGCGCGGCTGCACGCCAAGGATAATGGCCAGACGGATGATCTGTTTCCGCTGCAGGAGGCGGCGCTGCCGGCGACGCTGCTGCCCGGCGGGGCCATGGTCGAGTTCGACGGACGCCGCAAGGACGGCGAGGTGTTTCCGGTCGAGGCGAGCTTCTCGGCGTGGCAAGGTGCCGACGGCCTGCACTATGGCGTCATCCTGCGCGACATCTCGCTACGAAAGCGCGAGGCAGCGCGCATCCAGTACCTGGCCGATCACGACACGCTGACCGGGCTGATCAACCGCAACACGCTGCAGACGGATCTCGCGGCGATGATCGACGCGGCCGATGCCGCGTCGGACCAGGTCGTGCTGCTGGTGATCGGCCTCGACGCCTTCCAGCACATCAACGACATGCTCGGCCACACCTATGGGGATAGCGTCTTGCGCGCGGCGGCGGAGCGGCTGGGTGCCGAGATCGGAAACATGGGCCGCGTGGCCCGTCTCAGCGGCGACGAGTTTGCCGTAGCCATTCTTTCCTCTGCCATCGGCGGCACCGTGGCGGAACTCGCCCAACTTCTGGCGGGCCTGTTCGACACGCCCCTCGACGCGGACGGTCGCCAGCAGCGCGTCAGGGTCAGCCTTGGAGTTGCCGTTCACCCCGTCGGTGGCCAGACCGCGGACGAACTGCTCAGCAACGCTCATCTCGCTCTCTGTCGTGCCAAGACCGACGAGCGCGGCAGCCACGTGATCTTCGAAAGCGCGATCCGTTGCGAGCTCGAACGACGACTCACGCTGGAGGCGGAGCTTGCGCTCGCCGTCGAACGGAGCGAGTTCGAGCTGTTCTACCAGCCGCAGGTCGACCTGCTGAGCGGCCGCGTCGTCGGCGCCGAGGCGCTGATCCGCTGGCGCCATCCGACGCGCGGCCTGGTGCCTCCGGGCGAGTTCATTCCGGTCGTCAACACCTCGCCGCTCTCCGAGGCGGTCGCGACCTGGGTCATGGCGACGGCGTGCCGGCAGGCCAGGCAATGGCAGCTTGCCGGGCATGAGATCCGCATGGGTGTCAACCTGTCGCCATCGCAATTTCAGGCGGGCGATCTCGCAGCCTTCGTCGGCAAGCTGCTGACCGTGACGGAGCTGTCGCCGGCCCTGCTCGAGCTCGAAGTCACCGAGGATATCCTGCTGCACGACGAGCCCCGCGTGCTCCACACCTTCAACCGCCTGCAGGCGCTCGGCGTCAGCCTCGTGTTCGACGACTTCGGCACCGGCTATGCGAGCCTCAGCTATCTCAAGAAGTTCCCGCTCGACGGACTCAAGATCGATCGATCCTTCGTGCAGGACGTGCTGACACGCACCGACGACGCTGCCATCGTCGGTTCGACGGTGAGTCTCAGCAAGCAACTCGGGCTGGCCGTGATTGCCGAGGGCATCGAGAACGAGGCGACAGCCGAGTTCCTGCTCCGGCTCGGCTGTGAGCAAGGTCAGGGCTATCATTTCGGCAAGCCGATGCCGGCAGCGGACTTCGAGCGGCGCTTCCTGCAGGTCGACGACGAGACGCGCCAAGCCGGCGTGGCATGAGGCTCAGATCTTCTGCTGAAAGCCAATGAAAGCCACCGACTGTCTGCGCCGTCATTTTGGGGCGCGCGCAGCGCGAGTTCGGAATGACGAGAAAGTCTTGTGCAGCCTTCGCGCTTCAATCTGCCTTTGCCGGCCGCCCCTTTTTCCCGCCCTTGCCCTCGTTCTCCAGCGCCTTGCGCACGGCCCTGAACTCGTCGCGCGAGGCAACGTCGACGCGCGGAAACTGCAGATCGAGGCTTTCGAGCGCGGCGACGATGGTCGAGCCGATGACGACGCGAGCAAACCATTTGTGATCGGCGGGCACCACGTACCATGGCGCATGGGACGTCGAGGTGTGACGCACGATGTCCTGATAGACCGCCTGATAGCGCTGCCACTTGGCGCGCTCGGTGACGTCGCCCATCGAGAACTTCCAGTTCTTCGCCGGCTCCTCCAGCCGGCCGAGGAAGCGCTCGCGCTGCTCTTCCTTGGAGATGTTGAGGAAGAACTTAAGGATCACCGTGCCGTTGCGCGTCAGATAGCGCTCGAAGGCGGAAATATCCTCGAACCGCTCGTGCCAGATACTCTTGGTGACGAGCTTGGGGGGCAGCTTCTCCGCTTTCAGGATCTCCGGATGCACGCGCGTGACCAGGCATTCCTCGTAATAAGAGCGATTGAAGATGCCGATACGGCCGCGCTCGGGCAGCGCCAGCACGCTGCGCCACATGAAATCGTGGTCGAGCTCCTTGGAGGTCGGCTGCTTGAACGAAGTGACCTCGCAGCCCTGCGGATTGACGCCCTCGAAGATGCTCTTGATGGCGCTGTCCTTGCCAGAGGCGTCCATGCCCTGCAGCAGCACCAACACCGACCAGCGGTCCTGCGCGTAGAGTTTCTCCTGGAAGTCGGCGAGCCGCTTGCGGTTCTGTTCGATGATCGCCTCGCCCTGCTCCTTGTCGAGCCCGCCCTTCTCCTTGGTCTTGTGCGACTTCAGACGAAACTTCCCGCCGCCATCGACCCGGAACGGCGAGATGAAGGGGTCGAGCTCCGCCGCAAGCGAACGGGCTTTCTTGCTCATGAGGACGGCTCTCCGGCGCTGAACTGGGTTTCGAGAAAGGCGGTGACGAAGCGCGGCATCGCCGCGGTCAGATCCGCCCTGCACCGAACGAGCCGGACGCCCGCGAGTTCCGGCTCGTCCTGCGCGGCGAGATGGGCCTCGATCCGGCGCTGCAGGACCTCGCCGGTCTGCGCCGCGTCAAGCACGCGCATCAGCGCGATCGAGGCGCCGGTGACGACGCAGTCCCAATGCGCCGACGCGCGATAGTCCGCGGGCGTGAGCCCGGTCTCCTCCTCGACCTCGCGCGCGACATTGGCGGCAAGATCGAGCGTATTGCCATCGACATCGTCGAGATCCGGCGTGCCGGCCGGGAAATACAGCCGGCCCGCATTGGCCGTGTGCGCGCCCATTTCGCCGAGTACGAAGGCGCCGTCGGCGGAGCGCAGCGCGCCCATGCCGAAGCCGTTGAAAGCGGTGCGGTCCGGAAAGCCCCAGTCGCGCCATGCGAGCAGGCTGGCGAAATCGGTCTCGAAATAGCGCGCCGAGAACTGCCCGGACTCGAAGCGGGCGTCACGTCCGAGCAGGATGCGTCCGTTCCACAGCCCGGGTTTCTCGCGTTGCCGCTCGGCGAAATGCGCCGCGATGTCATCGCGACGCTCTTGCGCGAACGGCCAGTCCCATGGCTCGACTTTAAGGTCGAGCGTGGTGACACGATGGATGACGACCTCGGTCATCCGCTATTTCTTCGCCTGCTCGACGAACTTGTTGGTGAAGGTCTTGCTGACGTCGATATTGGCCTTGGCGACGTCGGGCGAGCCGGTCGAGAACACCGCGAGCACCGCATCCGCGCCCTTCGGGTCCATCTTGCCGGTCTGCGAATACATCGGAATGGTGTTCTTCAGCGCGGCGAGATAGAGCGCCTTGTCCTTGCCGACGAGTTCCTCCGGCATCTTGGCCATGATCTCCTCCGGCGTATGCGCATGGATCCAGGCGATCGTCGCGAGAATGGCGTTGGTCAGCGCCTGCGTCTCCTTCTCGTGGCCGGCGATCCAGGCCACCGTCGAATACAGCGCGCCGCCCGGATACTCGCCGCCGAACACCTCGAGCGTGTCGTGCTGGGTGCGGGTGTCGGAGAGGATCTTCAGATCCGGATGCGTGCCTTGCAGCACGGTGACCGAGGGATCGAGCATGACGGCCGCGTCGATCTGGCCCTGCTCCATCGCAGCCACCGCGGTCGCGCCGAGGCCGACGCCGATTACCGAGGTGCCGGCGGGATCGAGGCCGTTCTTCTTTAGCATGTATTTGAGGAAGAAGTCGGTCGAGGAGCCCGGCGCGCTGACGCCGACCTTCTTGCCGGCGAGGTCCTTGATCGAGTTGATCTCCTTGTTGTGCGACGGCGCCACCACCAGCACCAGGCCCGGATAGCGGTCGTAGACCACAAAGGACTGCATCTCCTGCTTCTTGGCGGCGAGATTGACGCAGTGATCGAAATAGCCTGACACGACGTCGGCGCTGCCGCCGAGCACGGCCTTCAGCGCGTCCGAGCCGCCCTTCAGATCGACCAGCTCGACATCGAGCCCGGCCTTCTCATATTCGCCGAGCTGCTTGGCGAGCACCGTCGGCAGATAGCACAGACAGGCGCCGCCGCCGACCGCGATCGTCACCTTGGTCGCGGCCGATGCCAGCCCCGTGCTCAGCGTCAACGCCAGCAGCGCGCCGGCCACCCGGCCGATGATCTTGTTCATGTGTTTCCTCCGTTCGTGTCGTTGGCCAGATTAGGCGTCTGCGATTTGATTGAGAAGGCCGCCCCAGCCGCAGCCGTCGTCCCGGCGAAAGCCGGGACCCGTACCGCGTGATGTCGCGGTGAGAAATGATCGGTCGTCCCGCCTGCCCCAAACCACTCCCTGTGGTTATGGGCCCCGGCTTTCGCCGGGACGACGGCGGAATGCGGAGCGACGGCGCCACCCTCACCGGCCATCCGCCGCGTCCGGCCGCCACACCAGGAGCCGCCGCTCTACTAGCGTCACGCAGATGTCGATCAGGATGACGAAGGCCGACAGCACGAACATGCCGGCGAAGACGCCGGCGACGTCGAACACGCCTTCGGCCTGCTGAATGAGATAGCCGAGGCCGGCGGCCGAGCCGAGATACTCGCCGACGACGGCTCCCACTACCGCGAAGCCGACCGAAGTGTGCAGCGACGAGAACATCCAGGACAACGCCGACGGCCAATAGACGTGGCGCATCAGCTGGCGCTCGCTCATGCCGAGCATGCGCGCGTTGTCGCGCACGACGGTCGAGACCTCCTTGACGCCCTGATAGACGTTGAAGAACACGATGAAGAAGACGAGCGTGACGCCGAGCGCGACCTTGGACCAGATCCCCAGGCCGAGCCACAGCGTGAAGATCGGCGCCAGCACCACACGTGGCAGCGCGTTGGCCATCTTGACGTAGGGGTCGAACACGGCAGCGACCAGCGGCTTGCGCGCGAACCAGAAGCCGACCAGCACACCGCCGAGCGAGCCGATGGCGAACGCCAGGATCGACTCCCACAGCGTGATCGCCAGATGCTTCCAGATCGCGCCGGTCGCGAACCATTTCACGACTTGCGCCGCTACGTCGACCGGGTTGGAGAAGAAGAACGGCGGCAGCCAGATGCGGCCGAACACCGGGACGTTGGACAACAACTGCCACAGCGCGATCGCGACGATCGCGACCAGCAGCTGCAGCGCGAGCAGACCGAGGCGCGACATCAGGCTGCTCCCCGCTGCAAGGGGAACGCGATGTCCATGCCGCGCAGGTGGTGCACTCCCTCCCCCCTTGCGGGGGAGGGTCGGGGTGGGGGGTCCACACGGGAAGTCTTTGCTGGGACCCCCACCCCCGACCCCTCCCCGCCTAGCGAAGCTTCGCTTCGCGCGGGGGGAGGGGAGTCGGAGCGGAGCCCTTGGCAAGCAGCCGAACACACCCGCGACATCACACCGCCTCCGCCTGCCTGTAGGTCTTCTCGACCTCGGCCTTCAGCGTCTGCCAGATCTCGCGATGCAACTCGTGGAACTCGTGCTTCATGCGCACCTCGAAGATGTCGCGCGGGCGCGGCAGGGTCACGCGCCAGTCGCCGATGATCCGCGAGGCGGGGCCCGCCGACATGATGACGACGCGGTCGGCGAGCGCGATCGCCTCTTCCAGATCGTGGGTGACGAACAGCACCGCCTTGCGGTCGGCGTTCCAGAGGTCGAGCAGCAAATTGCCCATGATCTGCCGCGTCTGCGCGTCCAGCGGGCCGAACGGCTCGTCCATCAGGATGATGCGGGGATTGCGGATCAGCACCTGCGCGAGGCCGACGCGCTTGCGCTGGCCGCCCGACAGCATGTGTGGATAGCGGTTGCCGAAGGCGCCGAGGCCCACAGACGTCAGCCATTGCTGCGCCTTGGCGGTGGCCTCTCGCGCGGGGGTGCCCGCGACCTCGAGGCCGATGGCGACGTTCTCCAGCGCCGTCTTCCAGGGAAACAGCGCATCCGCCTGAAACAGGTAGCCGGCCTCGCGATTGAGTCCCGCCAGCGGCTGGCCAAAGATGCGCACGCTGCCCGCGGCCGGCTTCAGCAGCCCCGCGGCGACGTTGAGAAGGGTGGACTTGCCGCAGCCGGTCGGCCCGACGATGGCGACGAACTCGCCGTGCTCGACGCTCAGCTGCGCCGTCTCGACGGCGGTATAGGTGCGGCCGCCGGCGAGACGGAATGCGACCGTGGTCCCGTCGAGCGCGACCGCGGCGGCCGTTGGTGTCGTCACGTCCAAGTTCCTCCCCGAAAATGGCCGGGACGGCTTAGCCGCTTGCGCGGCGAAGTTCAACGCGGGGGCTGGACGTGCTAGATCTGGAGCCGAGGCCCCCCGCCCCGAAAGGCTGCATGCCGCGCACATCCCTCATCAGCTACGATCATGTCCGCAAAACCTTCCCCGGCCCGGTGGTCGCGGTGGACGACGTCTCGCTGGAGATCGCCGCGGGCGAGTTCCTGGCGATCGTCGGCGGCTCCGGCTCGGGCAAGACCACGCTGCTGCGGCTGACCAACCGGCTGATCGCACTGGACAGCGGCACGATCCGGATCGGCGGCGAGGACATCGGCGGACTGGAGCCCGTCGCTCTGCGGCGCCGCATCGGCACCGTGTTCCAGAATGGCGCGCTGTTTCCACATATTACGGTTGCCGCCAACATCGGCATCACCCCGAGGCTGCTGGGAACGCCTTCAAGCGAGATCGCCGCGCGCGTCGACGAGCTCCTCGACCTCGTCCAGCTCGACCGCAAGGCCTACCGCAACCGCCTGCCCGACGCGCTCTCCGGCGGCCAGCGCCAGCGCGTCGGCGTCGCCCGGGCGCTGGCGGCGCATCCGCGCATCGTGCTGATGGACGAGCCGTTCGGCGCGCTCGATCCCCTGACGCGCGACGCGCTGGGCAGCGACTATCGCGCGCTGCACGACAAGCTCGCGCTGACGACGCTGATGATCACCCACGACATCACCGAGGCGCTGCTGCTCGCCGACCGCGTCGCGGTGATGCGATCAGGCCGCCTGATCGAGATCGGCACGCCGGCCGAGCTCGCGGCGAGCCACGAGCCCTATGTCGCGGAGCTGATGTCGACGCCGCGGCGCCAAGCCGCGCGGCTCGCCGCGCTGCTGCCCGGGAGCGGCGCCGCATGAGTCTGTTGTCCGATCCCCGCTTCGCCGAGGCCTTGTCGCATCTCGCCGACTATCTCGGCAGCCATCTGCGCGTGTCCATCGCCGCGCTCGGGCTCGGCCTCGCCGTCAGCTTTCCGCTGGCGCTGGCCGCGCGCAACACGCCGTCGCTGCGCAATCTGCTGCTCGGCCTGGCCAGCGTGGTGCAGACCGTGCCCGGGCTGGCGCTGCTCGCCTTGTTCTATCCGCTACTGCTGGCGCTCGCCGCGCTGAGCCTGCGCTGGCTCGGGCTGTCGTTCTCGGCGTTCGGCTTTCTGCCGGCGGTGCTGGCGCTGGCGCTGTATTCGATGCTGCCGGTGCTGCGCAACACCATCACCGGGCTGAACGGCGTCGACGCGAGCCTGATCGAGGCCGCCAAGGGCGTCGGCATGACCGAGCGCCAGGCACTGACGATGGTCGAATTGCCGCTGGCGCTGCCGGTGATCATGGCCGGCATCCGCACCGCCGCGGTCTGGGTGATCGGGACGGCGACCCTCTCGACGCCGATCGGCCAGACCTCGCTCGGCAACTACATCTTCGCCGGCCTGCAGACGCAGAACTGGGTGCTGGTCGTGTTCGGCTGCGTCGCCGCCGCGGTGCTGGCGCTCGCCGTCGACCAACTCCTGGCGCTGATCGAGAACGGGCTGCGCGGGCGCAGCCGCGTCCGCGTCGGGATCGGCACCGCGACGATCGTGCTGATGGCCGGCGCCAGCCTGCTGCCTGCGCTCGCCGGCAACGCCGCGCGCTATGTGGTCGGCGCCAAGACCTTTACCGAACAATATGTGCTGTCGGCGCTGATCAGCGAGCGTCTGGAGGCGTCAGGCCTGTCGGCCACATCGCGCGCAGGTCTCGGCTCCAGCGTGATCTACGAGGCGCTGAAGAACGGCGACATCGACGCCTATGTCGACTATTCCGGCACCCTCTGGGCCAACCAGTTCCACCACACCGAGCAACGACCGCGCGAGGCGCTGCTGGCCGCGCTGAAGCAGGACCTCGCCCGGGACAAGGTGACCCTGCTCGGCGAGCTCGGCTTCGAGAATGCCTATGCTCTGGTGATGCCGCGCAAGAGGGCCGAGGCGCTCGGCATCCGCTCGATCGAGGATCTCGCCCGCCACACTCGCGAGATGTCGATCGCCGGCGACTACGAATTCTTCTCACGGCCCGAATGGGCGGCGTTGCGCGACGCTTACGGCCTCGCCTTCCGTACCCAGCGCCAGATGCAGCCCGACTTCATGTACGCCGCGGTGGCGTCGGGCGAAGTCGACGTCATTGCCGGCTACACCAGCGACGGACTGATCGCGAAATACGACCTCGTCGTGCTCGACGATCCCAAGCAGGCGATCCCGCCCTATGACGCGATCCTGCTGCTGTCGCCCAAGCGCGCGGACGACCGCGCGCTGCAGGATGCGCTCCGCCCCCTGCTCGGCCGCATCGACATCGCGACGATGCAGCAGGCCAATCTGCGGGCATCGGGCAGCGACGCGGACTCATCGCCACACGCGGTGGCGCGCTGGCTGTGGAGCAGGATTGCGAAGTAGTTCCGCCTGCTTCGACGCGTCATTGCGGGCGCAGCGAAGCAATCCAGGGGCTACGATGCACACCTTCTGCGTTGCCGCCCTGCATCGCTTCGCTGACGCTCGCGATGACGATAGTGGAAAGTGTGGTCGCCCCCATCGCCCGGCTTGACCGGGCGATCCAGTACGCCGAGACGTCCGTGAGTCCACCGAAACGCCGCGGCGTACTGGATGCCCGCCTGCGCGGGCATGACAGCGGAGCTTGAACCACAGCCCTCATTGCGAGCGTGGTGGTTGAAAAACGATTGCCGAACGATCAGCCGAGCGAAATCACATCCCCGGCTCGATCGGCTTCTCGACCGCGCCGCCGCTCTCGGCCCAGTCCTTGAACGCGCCGACGTTGAAGACCTTGCCGTAGCCGAGATCCTTGAGCGTCTTGCCCGACAGCGCCGAGCGGCCGCCGGAGGCGCAGTACAGAATGATGCTCTTGTCTTTGGCAAAGGCCTTGTCGTGATAGGGCGAGTCCGGATCGGCGCGGAATTCGAGCATGCCGCGCGAGACGTGATGCGCGCCTTCGATCTTGCCGCTCTTTTCGATCTCCGGCGCATCGCGCACGTCGAGCACCAGCGTATTCCCTTCGGCGATCATCGCCTGCGCCTCGGCCGGCGTGATCTTCGGCACCACCGCATTCGCGGCGGCCATCATCTCTTTGACGGATGTAGTCATTGTCGGACCTCCGATTGCACGGAGCGCATCGGTAGCCCAGCGCGGTCGTCGCCGCAATGCTCCGAGCCGAGGAACGATCGTCGCAATGCCGTGAGCGTGAGGCGGCTCACAGTCCGCGGATCAGCTCGGCGTCGATCAGCATGCGATTGAAGCGGCGCGCTTCGGCGCCGTCGCCGCAGGCGTAGAACACGCCCTTGCAGCGCTGCATGATGTCCTTCTGCTCGGCGAAGGACGGATCGAGCGGAATGCCGGCGGCCTCGAGTGTGACCAGCGGCAGATAGGCGGCATCGATCCTGTCCATCACGACGCTGCTCTGGCGCGGCTCGAAATTGACGGCATCGATCGCGTAATAGGTCTGATAATAGCGCGGATCGTAGCTCTCGAGCTTCTCGCCGATGCCGGCCTCGTCGAGCTTGGGGTCGAGGATGTGCGGCGAGAATTCCGGCTGGTGGTCGCCATAGCGCACGATCAGGAACGGCTGGTCGCCGAACCGCTTCTTCAGGCTCGCCAGGAAGCGCTGATAGTCCGATGCGCTCATCGCCTGCCGGCGCAGATATTCATCGATCGCGGGCAGATTGCCAGGCGCGCGCCAGGACGGCGTCAGTTCGGGACGGAACGTCGTTTCCCAAGGAAAATGATTGGCGGCAAGATAGACGAACATGAAAAGCGGCTTGCCCGGCTTGCGCTGCTGCATCAGGTCGAGCGCGGCATCGTAGAAGAAGCCGTCAGGCTCGACACCCTTGGCGCCGAGATCGCGCGCGTCGAGGAAGCGGTCGACCCCGACGGTGGTCTGGAAGCTGCGCGCGCTCATGAAGGCGCCATGCGCGGGATACAGCGACAAAGTGTCGTAGCCGCAATTGCGCAGCGCCAGCGGCAGGCCGCGCTCGACGCGGCCGGAGGCGATGCGCGTCACGAAATAGGCGAAACGGCCGAACGAGCGCGACGATAGGCCGGCGAGTACGTTGTACTCGGTGAACCAGCTCGGCCCGCCATTGCTCTCGGCCATGAACTGCCGCGCCTTGCCGTCATAGGACTTGAAGTGGCTGCCATAGCCCTGGGGCACCTTGATGCCCGGCGCGGAGCGAATGTCGAAGCTGGATTCGTCGTGGATCAGCACGATGTTCGGGCGCCGCCCGGCGGGATGACAGGAATCCGGTACGAAAGCGGCCAGCCTGCGGTCGGCTGTCGCATCGGACTCCATGAAGCCGTTGGCGAGAAAATCCGATACGGCGGTCACGCCGGAGCGCGCGAATTTCGAGAGATAGCCGTCGTCATAATAGCCGCGCCACGCCTCGTCGCGCCAGTTGAGCGAATACAGCGTCAGCGCCGCGAGGCACGCGAGCTTGCCGGCCAGCGCCGGCAGGCGCGCGACGCGAAACGGATCGACCCACCACAACAGCCCCATCAGCGGCACGACGACCACCGCCGCAACGAGCACTGACAGCTTCAGGTTCGGGAAGATCGTGAACAGGAAGGCTGCGCTGTCATGGTCGATCAGCATCACGTCGACGAAGTTCGCCGTCATCTGGACCACGGCATGCTTCAGCTGCGACAGCAGCACCAGCACCACGACCATGGTCAGGGCCAGCGCGCCCGACACCGCCGGCCGCCGCAACATCACCAGCCAGAACCCGTTCAGGATGCCCCACGCCAGCAGGAAGCCGAGCCGCGAGCCGAAATCGGTCTCGGTGTGCAGCATCAGCGCCAGCGCGGCCACATGCGGCGCGGCGACGGCCGAGAGCCGCACAATGGTCGAACGTGTCGCGCTCGCCGCCGTGAGCGTCGTGATCGGTTCGTGGTTCGGGGTCAGAGACATCAGGCGGTCGATCAGGCAAGCGTCCTTCGCCGGCGCATGCCGGCTGATCAAGGACGCCTGATCCTGTCATGTGACCGTAATGAAATCGTCACAAATAACAACAGTCCGGATTTGCCCGGAATGCCGCGCCGTTGTCGCGTCGCAGCAGCGATCCGGACGACGAGCCTGGACGATTGTCAAACGTTCATCATCGGGCGTTGCGGCCGCACGGCGCCGCGGGTGGTCCCACGTGTGGCGCGGCCGGTTGTCCTGGCCTTGAGACGCTGCGGGATGCGTCGGATGAAGGGCCAGCCGAACCATAACGCGCCAAACAGCGGCAGCAGCGGCAGCAGCAGGTTCGAGCCTCGATCACGATCGACGATCGCGAACCGCGAGGAGTCGTCGCCGCGATAGCGCACCATGACCCGGTCGCCGACGCGGTAGCGCGGCGAACTGCCGCCGAAATCCTCGAAGCGCGCGATCTGTCCGGATATCGCCGCGAACTCGATCACGGGGAAATAGGTCGGTTCGCGGTCGGGTTCGTACCCCTCCACCCTGACCGCGACGACCTGGCCTTCGGTCCGCAGCCCCGGCAATTCCAAGCGAATGGCGTAGGCTGCAAGGGCGATCGTCGTGACCAGCAGAATGGCCGCCATGCTGGCAGCAAGCCGCTCCGGCAACCGCAACGCGCGGCGATGCGGCGCCTTCGCTGCGGCGGCCATGAACAACAACGCGATCTGGTAGTGAGCGGTCCCGCCAAGAAAATGATGATCGACCATTCCGATGCCCCCGCAGGAAGCTGCATCGAAAAAATCAATCGTGGGTAAAATACGACGTTCAAATGCCGCACACCCACTGGACCACACCGGCAATCCACATAATAGCCCTGCTAAATCCGCAGCTTAAGTGTCATCCCTGACGCGTCGCAAATTTTCGTTTGGTCGCGCCTGCCAGCTGTCGCCCGCGGCCTCTCCGAACAGGCGCGGGCCGTCGTCGGTGATTCGATGGCAACGATCCGCTCCAGGGAACGCCCCAGGATCAAAGGATGTCAGGACTCTTCCGAAGCGACATGCGCTGCGCCCGCCGGACCCGTTGCCGCCTCCTCGACGTCGTGCAGCGTGACGAGATGAAACTCCCGCCCCAGCCGGCGCTGCACGCTCATCACGGCGCGGTCGACGTCGCTGATCAGGCTGTCGCCGAGGACGACGCGGGGGATTTCCCAGTTGCGACCGTTGCGCACGTCGAGCGCTTGCACCGCGGGCACGCGCGCGGTGTCGCAGCCCGGCTCGGCGCGGATGGCGTCCTCCACCAGACCGGTGAGCTCCGCCAGGGTCTTGCCGGTCGTCGTGCCCGCCGGCATCAGGCCTTGGTCCCCGGCAACAGGCCGAGCCGCTTGCCGACGATACGGTCGACCGTGCGTTTGGGAAGCACCCGGACGATCCATTGCCTGAGCGGATCCGGCGCGAGCTCGTAACGCACCTTCGGCGAAGGCGCCGTCAGCGCCTGGTGCAGGTGCTCGGCGATGGTTTCAGCCGGCAGCCCAGTCTTGGCCAGATGCAGCATGAAGCCGCGGATGCGTTGCAGGGCCGGAAAGAACGGCGAGCTCTGGTAGGGCGATAGGTCGACCTCCTCGGCCTTGGCCCAGATGGGGGTCTTCACCGCGCCCGGCGCAATGATCACGACGTCGATGCCGAACAGCATCAGCTCGCGGCGCAGGCTCTCCGACAATCCTTCGACGGCGTGCTTGGAGGTCGAATACGGCGCCATCAGCGGATTGCCATTGCGGCCGGCGACCGAGCTGATCATCACGATCCGCCCCCGCGCGCCGGTCATCGCCGGATCGGCGCCGAGCAGCGGCGCGAACGCCTGGGTCGCGATGACCGGGCCGATGACATTGACCTCCATCTGCTTGCGAAACTGGTCGATCGGCAGCTCGGTGATCGGCCCGGCGACGGCAATGCCGGCATTGTTGACCAGGCCCGCGAGCGCCTCGCCGTTGAGAGCCGCGCGCACCTCGCCGGCCGCCGCCTTCACCGCCACCTCATCGGTGACGTCGAACAGCAGCGGAACGAAATTGGCGCCGAGCTCGCCGCGCAGACGCTCCGCGTCTTCAGGCTTGCGAACACTGCCGAACACGCGGAAGCCGCGTGCGAGCAGCAGCTTCGAACAGGCGTAACCGATGCCGGTGGAGGCTCCGGTGATGACGACGGATTTCATGGCGACCTCAGTAAGATGCGAACCGATTATCGCACGGGATGCGGCGTCACGCTGGTGCTGATTTCGCGCTTCAAGTCACGTCTGCGCCGCCCGTGGCTGGAGATATCGCGGATGAAGCCGGCCAGCACCGCTTCTGCCGCGGCAATCGCGGCAAGAATGTGGTTCAAGTTTCATTTCTTCGATGGATGACAGCTGAGGTGAGGTCGGCGCGGGCTGGCAAGTCAGGTGAGGAAAGGCTGGTGACCTTATGAGATCATTAACCTTTCGATCTCATTTCCAGCTCCGGTTCACGGACAGCGGGCTTGAGAGCGGAATTCACCGAACCGTCGGCGGAATCGACGGCGCCGAACGGAGTTCCGTCTTCGGCGAGCACTACATCCCTGGAATTAATTTTCCGTATCCGTGTTTCTCCGGAGTACTACGCCCCTCGCCCCTAACGCATTGTTATCGCCCATGGCGAAAACTGGTTCCGCCGGGGAAACCTGCAGTGGACCAGACGCGCGTCGCTGCCGCTCCCGGACATCCGGACCAGATGAGCGCCAACGTGCATCAGCCAGAACAGCTTCCGCCTTCAGAACACTCGATCATCAGCGAACTCGAGGACGCCGTCCGCAGCGGCTCGTCCGAGAAACGTGTCAACACGCTCCGCCAGGTCACCAATCTGTTCCTGCACGATGGCGAACGCCTGAGCGAGGACCAGATCAAAGTGTTCGACAACGTGCTGTGCATGCTGGTCTCGCGCGTCGAGACCCGGGCGCGCGCCGAGCTCAGCAAGCATCTCGCCCCGGTCGATTATGCCCCGATCGACGTCATCCAGCAGCTGGCGCGCGACGACGAGATCTCGGTCGCCGAGAGCGTGCTGATGCACTCCACCCGCCTGACGGAGCACACGCTGGTCGAGGTCGCGACGACCAAGGGCCAGGACCACCTGATGGCGATCTCGAGCCGTCCGCATCTGACCGAGGCCGTCACCGACATCATCGTCGATCGCGGCGAACGCCGTGTCATCCGCAAGCTCGCCAACAACCAGACCGCCCGCTTCTCCGAGACCGGCTACTCGGGGATGATGGCGCACGCCGAGGATGACGACGAGCTGACCGAGATCATCGGGCTGCGCGTCGACCTGCCCAGCAAACACCTGCGCGACCTCCTGCGCCGCGCCACCGACTCCGTTCGCGCCAAGCTGATGGCGTCGGCGCCGCCGGCGCTGCAACAGGAGATCAAGAAGGTCCTCAAGGGGATCGCGGATGCTGCGCGCAGTGATGGCGGCCTGATCGGCCGCGACTTCACGCTGGCCGAAGAGGCGGTCAAGCGCATGAAGGGGCTGAACGAGCTGAATGACTCCGCGATCGGCTTCTTCGCCGAGACCCGCCGCTTCGGCGAGGTCGCAGCCGCGCTCGGCCTGCTCAACAACGTGCCCACCGAGATGATGGCCAAGGTGCTGGAAGGCCCGCGCACCGACATCGTCCTGATCCCCTGCCGCGCCGCCGGCCTGAGCTGGTCGGTGGTGGCGAAGATCCTGACCCACCGCCCGATCAAGCACGCCATCGACAGCGAGACCCTCAAGCTCGCCGAACGCGACTACGGCCGCCTGTCGCTCGACACCGCCCAGCGCACCCTGCGGTTCTGGATGGTGCACAACAAGGTGGAGAAGTGAGCGGGACGGGCGAGCTCCCCTGAATTGATGCATCATCCTCCGTCGCAACCTCATCCCCCGCTGTCGTCCCGGCGAACGCCGGGACCCATACCGCGTGATGCCAGTTGGCGGAGAGAGGTCGGAGTTGCCACGGGTCGTCACCACGAACGACGGTGGTTATGGGTCCCGGCGTTCGCCGGGACGACGGCTGTGTGTTTCGCAGCCAGGCGGGCTGAACCGCGATGTTTTGCTGTGGCCGTAAAAAGCCTCCGCCCTGGCCGGGACGGAGGCTTTCGATTGAGCTGATGGCCGAGAACGCGGATCCGCGTCCCGACCGCTGATCACACCCCTTAGTTCTTGCTCTTATCGACCAGCGCGCCCTTCTTGATCCAGGGCATCATGTCGCGCAGGCGGGCGCCGACTTCCTCGATCGGGTGCTGCGACAGGCGGGCGCGGGTGGCCTTGAACGAGGACTGGTTGACCTTGTTCTCGAGCATCCAGTCGCGGGCGAAGCGGCCGGACTGGATGTCGTCGAGCACACGCTTCATCTCGGCCTTGGTCTCGGGGGTGATGATGCGCGGGCCGGTGACGTACTCGCCATATTCGGCGGTGTTGGAGATCGAGTAGTTCATGTTGGCGATGCCGCCTTCATAGATCAGGTCGACGATCAGCTTCACCTCGTGGAGGCACTCGAAATAGGCCATCTCCGGCGCGTAGCCGGCCTCGGTCAGGGTCTCGTATCCGGCCTTGATCAGCTCGACCAGGCCGCCGCACAGCACCGCCTGCTCGCCGAACAGGTCGGTCTCGCACTCTTCCTTGAAGGTGGTCTCGATGATGCCAGCGCGGCCGCCGCCGATCGCCGAGGCGTAGGACAGGCCGAGGTCATGGGCATTGCCCGAGGAATCCTTGGCGATCGCGATCAGGCAGGGCACGCCGCCGCCGCGCTGGTATTCGGAGCGGACGGTGTGGCCGGGGCCCTTCGGCGCGATCATCAGCACGTCGAGATCTGCCCGGGGATCAAGAAGATTGAAATGCACGTTGAGGCCGTGCGCGAACACCAGCGCGGCGCCCTGCTTCATGTTGTCGTGCAGGTGCTCGCGGTAGATGTCGCCCTGCAGCTCGTCCGGGGTCAGCATCATCACGAGGTCGGCCCACTTGGCGGCCTCGGCGACTTCCATCACCTTGAAGCCGGCGCCTTCGGCCTTCTTGGCCGAGGCCGAGCCCTTGCGCAGCGCGATCGCGACGTCCTTGACGCCAGAGTCCTTCAGGTTCAGCGCATGGGCATGGCCCTGGCTGCCGTAGCCGACGATGACGACCTTCTTGCCCTTGATCAGGTTCAGATCGGCGTCGCGATCGTAGTAGACACGCATTGTCGTTTCCTCTTGAGAGATGCCGGAATTGGCTGAAAAGTCAGACGCTTGGGTGAGGCACGGGCGGCTGCGCCCGGACGAAATCCGGCCCGTGTCTAGAGCATTTTGGGGGCGGATGGAAACCCCGATCTCGCATGGCGGCGCCCTCCCTCATGCGTCCATGAACACGGGATAGAGCGAGGCGAGCAGCAGCACCGCCATCACGATGTTGAAGCCGCGCACCGCGCGCTCGGAGCTGAGCAGCGGCCGCAGTGCGGTGCCGAACAGGGTCCAGGTGACGGTCGATCCGATCGCCATCACGAAGCTGATCGCGACCTGCAGCGCAACATTGGCGGGAAAGCGCGCGATCGCGGCATAGGCGGTGATGGTGCTGATCACCATCACCCAGCCCTTGGCGTTGACCCACTGAAACAGCGCCGCGCCCCAGAACGACATCGGCCCGCGCGGTGTGGCCTCTTCCGGCTTGGTTGACCCGGAGAACGCGATCGCAATCGCGAGATAAATCAGATAGGCGGCGCCGAGATACTTCAACACCTGCTGCAGCACCGGATAGGTGATGAACACCGTGGCGAGTCCGACGCCGACCGCGCCGACCATGAAGGCGAAGCCGAAGCTGATACCCATCATGTGCGGCACGGTGCGGCGGAAGCCGTAGGTGACGCCGGACGACAGCAGCATGATGTTGTTCGGCCCGGGGGTGAACGACATCACGAAGGCGAAGGTCACGAAGGCGATGAGGAGCTGCTGGGACATGGCTAGCGGTCCTCGTTGAAGCCGAGCGCAGGGGGCCTCATCGTTCGAGACGCGCCGCACGCGGCGCTCCTCACCATGAGGAGTGGCAGCGAGCCAGAAAACGACTCCTCATCCTGAGGAGCCCGCCGCAGGCGGGCGTCTCGAAGGATGGCCACACGCACCGGCCACGGCCCCACGTACGGCCGAGCAATCCCGTGAGATGACGGGATGCCCCCGCCTATGTTTGCCAAGTTCGCCACCGCCTCGCGCCTAGCCCTGCCCCGCCGGCTTCTGCAGCACGTAGGTGGCGTGCATGGGGGCGTGGTAGTCCGCAGACACCATCACGAAGCCGACTTCGCTCAGCATGCGCTCCATCACCCAGGCGAAGGTCGAGTTCTCGTCGCGCATATGGGTGATGACGCTGTCGCGGGCGAGGTCGTGGTTCTTGATGTTGAAATCGGCCCATTGCTCGACCGAGCGCTCGGCGCCGTCGGGCATTGCGACGTAGACGATGTCGCGCAAGAAGAATTGCGCGCCGGGCTTCAGCGCCGCGAAGATCCGCGCCAGCGCCACCGCCTTCCAGAAGTCGGGGAGGTGATGCAGCGTGAACTCGCTGGCGATCAGGTCATAGCTCGCTGGCTCGTAAGCGAACGACAACAGCCCGGCGGAATGCATCCGCACCGCGGTACGACGGTCGCGGGTGTAGATCCTGGTCAGCGCCAGCATCGCCGGCGAGATGTCGATGGCGTCGACGACCGCGCCCATCAGCGCCGCTTCCGTCGCCAGCACGCCGTTGCCGCAGCCGATGTCGGCCACCCGCCAGCCCGGCTTGACGCCAAGCATCTTCAACGCGGCGCGCGCGCGCTCGTCGGCATCATCGCCGGAGCCGTAGATCGAGGCCACCGCATGATCGAGCCCGATCCGGTTGCGTTCGTTGTAGTACCAGTCGCGCGCCAGCATGGCTCACATCCCTTCCGGTCCCCGCCCGATCGCCGCCACGCCCGTCCTGGCGACTTCGACCAGACCGAGCGGGCGCATCAGATCGATAAACTGATTGATCTTGTCGGTGTTGCCTGTGATCTCGAACACAAAGCTTTCCGTCGTGGCGTCGATGACGCGGGCGCGGAACGCATCCGCCAGCCGCAGCGCCTCGACCCGGGGATCGCCGGTGCCGCGCACCTTGACCATCGCGAGCTCACGCTCGATGGCGCGCTTGGTCAACGTCATGTCGACGACGCGATAGACCGGCACCATGCGGTCGAGCTGGTGCTTGATCTGCTGGATCACCATCGGCGTGCCCGTGGTCACGATGGTGATGCGCGACAGATGCTTCTGGCTCTCGGTCTCGGAGACGGTGAGGCTCTCGATGTTGTAGCCGCGCCCCGAGAACAGCCCGATGACGCGCGCGAGCACGCCGGGCTCGTTCTGCACCAGCACCGAGAGCGTGTGGGTCTCGTTGGGATCGTGGCGCTCTTCGATGAAGTAAGCGGAGGCTGGCTGGTTCATTGGTGTCCCCGTGGTGTGTCTCCCGTCATGCCCGCGCAGGCGGGCATCCAGTCAACGCCGGCAGTCGTGAGACTCACGGACGCCGCGGCGTACTGGATCGCCCGGTCAAGCCGGGCGATGACAGCGGTGGGTGTGGTGAGCGGAGTGCCCATCAAGACGCTCCTGCGATGTCTTCGGCGGCCGCCGGCATCACCCAGCGCCTGAACAGGTCGAGATCGATGTTGCCGCCGGTCAGCACCAGGCCGACGCGCTTGCCGGCGAGCTTGGGCTTCTCCTGCAACGCGGCGGCGAGCGACGCCGCGCCGGCGCCCTCGGCGACATTGTGCGTGTCGGTCCAGAAGATGCGGATGGCGTCGGCAATCTCGGCGTCGCTGACCTGCACGATGCGCGACGCGCCCTTCAGGATGATCGCGAGCGCATCGGCATCCGGGCTGCGAGTCGCGAGCCCGTCAGCGTGTGTGTCGGCGCTGTTGGTGGTCACGACGGTCCGCGCCGCGAACGACAGCGCATAGGACGGCGCGCCCGTCGACTGCACGCCGACGATCTCTGTCTTCAGCCCGAGCAGGTCGCGCGCCAGGATGCAGCCGCAGATGCCCGAGCCCTGCCCGACCGACACATAGAGCACGTCGAGATCAGGCGCCGCACGCAGCAGCTCCAGCGCGTAGGTCGCGACGCCGCGGACGATGTCCGAATGAAACGACGGCACCATGTGCAGGCCTTCGCGCGCGGCGCGGCGGATCGCCTCCTCGCGCGATTCCTGGAAGTCGCTGCCATGCTCGATCAGTTCAGCCCCAAACGCGGCCATCGCCCGGTTCTTCTCGACCGAGTTGCCCTCGGGCACGTAGATCGTTACCGGCAGGCCGTTGCGGCGGCCGGCGAACGCAATGCTCTGGCCGTGATTGCCGCGCGTTGCGGTGATCAGGCCGCGGACATCCGGATGAGTTCGCTTGAGGTTGTCGACATAGACCAACCCGCCGCGCACTTTGAAAGCGCCGGCCGGCGTATGGTTCTCGTGCTTGACGACCACATGCGTCCCCAGCCGCTGCGCCAGCAGCGGCCACGCATGCGTAGGCGTCGCCGGCACGGCCATGCCGACGATCGCGTGGGCCTGCTCCAACTCTGCTAGTGTGAACACAGCCGCCTCCTCATCACGACTGTCATGCCCGCGAAGGCGGGCATCCGGTACGCTGCGGCGGTCGTGGGACTCACCACGGCCGCGGCGTACTGGATCGCCCGGTCAAGCCGGGCGATGACAGCGGAGTGTGTCGAGCGAGTTATGCCCACGATCCGTCCTCACACCAGCGCCTTGCCGCCCGCGAACGCGGCGGCGGGATCGGACGCCTCGGCCGGCAGGATCATCTCGTTGTGCGCCTTGCCCGACGGGATCATCGGGAAGCAGTTCTCGAGCGCAGCAACGCGGCAGTCGAACAGCACCGGCTTCTTGACCGAGATCATCTCCTTGATCGCGCCGTCGAGATCACCGGGCTTGCTCACCTGCAACCCAACGCCGCCATAAGCCTCGGCGAGCTTGACGAAGTCCGGCAGCGCCTCCGAGTAGGAATGCGACAGGCGATTGCCGTGCAGGAGCTGCTGCCACTGCCGCACCATGCCCATGTACTGGTTGTTCAGGATGAAGATCTTGACCGGCAGCTCGTACTGCACGGCCGTCGACATCTCCTGCATCGTCATCTGCACCGAGGCGTCGCCGCCGATGTCGATGACCAGGCTGTCGGGATGCGCGACCTGCACGCCGATCGCCGCCGGCAGGCCGTAGCCCATGGTGCCGAGGCCGCCCGAGGTCATCCAGCGGTGCGGCTCCTCGAAGCCGTAGAACTGGGCCGCCCACATCTGGTGCTGGCCGACCTCGGTGGTGATGTAGGTGTCGCGCCCGCGCGTCAGTTCGAACAGCCGCTGGATCGCATATTGCGGCATGATGACGTCGCGGTTCGGCTTGTAGGCGAGCGAGTTGCGCGCGCGCCAGGTCGCGATCTGCTGCCACCACGCCTTGATGTCCGGCTTCTTCGCTTCCGCCTTGAACACCTGCAGGATGTCGGCGAGCACGTCGCCGCAATCGCCGATGATCGGGACGTCGACGCGGATGTTCTTGTTGATCGAGGACGGATCGATGTCGATGTGGATCTTCTTCGAGTTCGGCGAGAACGCATCGGTGCGGCCGGTGATGCGGTCGTCGAAGCGCGCGCCGACGCACAGCATGACGTCGCAATCATGCATCGTCATGTTGGCCTCGTAGGTGCCGTGCATGCCCAGCATGCCCAGCCAATTGGGACCCGACGCCGGATAGGCGCCCAGCCCCATCAGGGTCGAGGTGATCGGAAAGCCGGTGACCTCGACCAGCTCGCGCAGCAACCGCGACGCGTCAGGCCCCGAATTGATGACGCCGCCGCCTGAATAGATCACCGGCCGCTTGGCGGAGGCCAAGAGCGCGACGGCCTTGCGGATCTGCATCGCGTCGCCCTTGACGCGCGGCGCGTAGGAGATGTGGACGTCGGACTTGCGCGGCGGATGATAGGTGCCGGTGGCGAACTGCACGTCCTTCGGCACGTCGACGACGACCGGGCCCGGCCGGCCCGACGTCGCGACATAGAACGCCTCGTGCAGCACCTTGGCCAGGTCGTTGACATTGCGGACCAGCCAATTGTGCTTGGTGCAGGGCCGAGTGATGCCGACGGTGTCGCACTCCTGGAACGCGTCGTTGCCGATCAGATGCGTCGGCACCTGGCCGGTGATGCAGACCAGCGGGATCGAATCCATCATCGCGTCCGCCAGCGGCGTCACCATATTGGTGGCGCCGGGGCCCGACGTCACCAGCACGACGCCCGGCTTGCCGGTCGAGCGCGCATAGCCCTCGGCGGCATGGCCGGCGCCCTGCTCGTGGCGGACCAGGATGTGCTCGACCTCGCTTTGCTGGAAGATCTCGTCATAGATCGGAAGCACTGCGCCGCCGGGATAGCCGAAGATGTGCTGCACGCCGTGGTCGATGAGCGCGCGCACGATCATCGCGGCGCCGGTCATCTGGTTCGGATCGTGGCTCTTGTCGGTCATGGTGGGCTCCGGATCGCTGTGTCTCAGCGGCTTGTCGTTAGGTCTTTCGGTTCGGTCGGGGTCGGTTCGGGCAATAAAAAAGGGCCCTGGAAGGCCCTGCGCACCGCTCGGATTTTGGATGGCCGCTAGCCATCCCCGGCGATGCGCCTGGGTACGACTACGATAAGGAGAATGGCAATAAAATTGCGCATGACGGCGAGCTGGCTTCCCAAAGGTTGCGCGAACATAACCATGGTGACCTTGATGTCAAGGCAAAGCGAGGCTCGTCAGCGCGATTTTGTCAAGGTAGCGCGGATTTTGACGTTCGGCGAGCGGTAATTTGCGACATAGCTGTCAGGTCCCGACCGACCACGGATTGATAAGCTTCAGGCGCAGGCCTTCAAAATCGCCGACGTTGCGAGTCGCAAGGTCGAGGCCATAGGCCAGTGCGATCCCCGCGATCTGCAGATCAGCGAGCTTGTTCGGAATCTGATGAAGAGCAAGTCCCCGCGCCCGGGCCTCAGCGAGCAGTGCTGCAGCCGTATGCGCCGCGGCAGCGTCGAACGCGTAGACGCGACTCCCAAACCGCCTGACTGTTCGCGTGATCGCGTTCTCCAGCGCGTCCTTGCGCTTGCCGGCGTTGAGCAGCGCGAGCCCGGCACCGAGCTCAAGGATGGTGATGCTTGAAATTGCACTGCCGGCAAAATTTGCGTCGAGCCAGCGAACGACCTCTGGTGACGGCGCTGGCCTCAGCGCCTCGGAAATCACGTTGGTATCAAGCAAGATCATTCATATTGGGCCGGCCGAACCGGTGCGGAGCGCAGTTGATCGAGCGCTTCGTCGAGGTCGATTCCTGGTCGCGAAATCGCGACCAGCCAACTTCCGAACGGCTGAGCATCATCTGGCGACTGAGCCTCTTCGCGCGCGAGCTTTTCGAGTGTCTCTCGGAGATCGGCTTCCAAGCTCTTGCCGCGGCGTTCGGCTCTGAGCCGAAGCAACTCCTTGGTCTCGTCGTCTACTTTGCGGATCAGGATATCGGCCATCATCGCCTCCGATGACTTGATATCACGATATCATCGAACCTTCAACGCTCTGACCAACCCTTTTGCTGCCTCCGGGCTCATCCACTCGAACTCCGGCAGCTGATGCCGAAACCAGGTGAACTGCCGCTTGGCATAATGCCTTGTATCGGCCTTGCCGATGGTGGCCGCCTCCTCGCGGGTGATCTCGCCCCGGAGGTAACGGATCAGCGCCGGCACGCCGTGGGCCTTCATGGCCGGCAGCAGCGGATCGAGGCCGCGGGCGGCGAGCCGCTCGACCTCCGCGAGCGCGCCCGCCTCGAGCATCGTCTCGAAGCGCGCGTCGATCCTGGCATACAGCGCCTCGCGCTCCGGCGCGATGAACAGCGCATGCGTGCGCTCCGGGGGCAGCAACGGCGGCGTGGTCTCGGCGTGCCAGTCGGCCAATGGCCGACCGGTCGCTTCGATGACCTCCAGCGCCCGGGCGATGCGGGTGCGGTCGCGGACGTTCAGCCGCGCCGCCGCCGCGGCATCGCGCCGCGCCAGTTCGGCGTGCAGCGCCTCGACACCGTCGCGATCGAGCTTGAGACGCACCGCCTCGCGAATGTCGTCCGGCACCGGCGGCACCGCCGACAATCCGCGTGTCAGCGCCTTGAAGTACAGGCCGGTGCCGCCAATGAAGACCGGCAGCCGGCCCTCGCGCCTGACCTCGTCGAGAACCTGAGCGGCATCACGGACATAATGGCCGGCCGAGTAGTTCACCGCAGCATCGACGTGACCGTAAAGCCGATGCGGGACCAGCGCCTCGTCCTCGGGTGCCGGCCGCGCCGTCAGCACCCGCAGATCGTGGTAGACTTGCATCGAGTCGGTGTTGATGATGACCGCGCCCGCTTTTTGCGCAAGTTCCAACGCCAGCGCCGACTTGCCGCTGGCGGTCGGCCCTGCGATAAGCACCGCTTTGTTGTCGCTTAGCAAAGTCACCCGATGTCTCTCGTCGCCACCTTCATCTGCAATCCCGCCGATCCCGCACTTGATACCACGATCGTGGAGGCCTTCCTGGCCGTGCTGCCATCGCCGGGCACGCCGCGCTGGCTGTTCGACGAGGTCGCGATCGACATCCCGTTCTCGCATGACGGCGAGGTCCACAAGCTCGAGGCGCGCTTGCGCGACCTGCGCGGCGACATGCCGATCGACATCGTCGTGCAGCCTGAGGCCGTCCGGCGCAAGAAGCTTTTTCTGGCGGACATGGATAGCACCATGATCGGCCAGGAATGCATCGACGAGCTGGCCGATTTTGCCGGGCTCAAATCCCACGTCGCCGCCATCACCGAACGGGCCATGCGCGGCGAGATCGCCTTCGAGCCGGCGCTGCGCGAGCGCGTCGCGCTGCTGAAAGACCTTCCGGTCAGCGTCGTCGACGAGGTGCTGGCCAAGCGCATCAAGCTCACCCCGGGCGGCCGTCAGTTGGTGATGACGATGCGCGCCCACGGCGCCTATACCTGCCTGATCTCCGGCGGCTTCACGCTGTTCACCAGCGCCATCGCCGCCAAGATCGGTTTCCAGGAGAACCGCGCCAACGAGCTTGTCATCGACGCCGGCAAGCTGACCGGCGAGGTCCGCGAGCCGATCATCGGCCGCGACGCCAAGCTCGCCACTCTCGTCGAGCTGCGCGAGTCGTTCGACCTCGACGAGATCGACACGCTCGCCGTGGGCGACGGCGCCAACGACCTCGGCATGATCGAGGCCGCCGGCCTCGGCGTCGCCTATCACGCCAAGCCCGCCGTGTCGGCCGCAGCGTCAGCCCGCATCGACCACGGCGACCTCACCGCTTTGCTCTACGCCCAGGGCTACACGCGCGATCAGTTCGTGGAGTGACGACGCTCTGGCTGTTATTCCGCTTATTTGTTTCAATCCGGCTAACTTCCGCGCAACTCCATTCCAATCTCATTCGCGATCGCCAATCAGACCATTCGTCTTGCGCATCAAGGCAGGTACGACCCTGCCATTTTAACCGCGTCACAAATCCATGAATTGTCAAATCATGTTGCATCGCATATATCGCGTATAGCGCTAGGGAGCGTCCAAGGAAACGAAAACGGTTGCATGTGATGCAGCCGATCATCGTCACAGAAGGACCTCCCGATGACCATCAAGCACATCATTCCCGCCTCTCTCGTTGCTCTCGCGCTGCTGGGCGGCGCCGCCGTCGCCGGAGAGCTGCCGAGCTACGAAGTCGGCGCGCTGCCGGCTACTCCGCACCAGCTCTCCGTCGTCGGCGCCTCCGGTGCGCAGCAGACTGTCGCAATCAACACCGACAGCGCCGTCTCCCCGCACCAGCTCGCCGTGCTCACCCAGCACCGCCGCAGCACTGCGCTGGTCGCCCCGACCACCGTCGGCAGCGTCCGCAACTAAGCGACGCGAACATCTCACGACGCGACAGGCAGCGCGCGTCTCGCCGGGCGAGACCGCGCTCCCTCTGGGACGAGATCACGGATCTCGCGCGCGGCACCAGATCATTGCCGCAGGCGGCACAGGTTGACGCCACGATTGCGCCTCGCTTGTGGTTCGTCGGATCGCGTGCGATCCCAGAGTTGACCGGCCCGATCGGGACCGCCATGTTGCATCGTGCCGTTCGCACGGCCGCCCGGTCGGATCCCGCTCTCAGCGCCGAACGCCGATCGCACTCTGAGGTGCCGCGTTGCCCGATGACATGCCGCAGCTGGACGATGGCTGCTTTCAACCGATCGACCGCGCCAAGCTGCTGGAGCCCACGCTCTCCTCACATCCGCCGCGCATTCTGCTGCTGTACGGATCGCTGCGGCAGCGCTCGTTCAGCCGGCTGCTCACCGAGGAGGCGGCGCGCATTCTCGCCCGCTTCGGTGCGGAGACGCGCAGCTTCGATCCGCACGGGCTGCCGCTGGTCGACGACGCCTGGCCCGATCATCCCAAGGTCGGAGAGCTGCACGAGCTCGTCACCTGGTGCGAGGGCATGGTGTGGTGCTCGCCGGAGCGCCATGGCGCGATGACTGGCGTCATGAAGACCCAGATCGACTGGATCCCGCTGTCGCTCGGCGCAGTCAGGCCGACGCAGGGCAAGACGCTCGCGGTGATGCAGGTCAGTGGCGGCTCGCAGTCGTTCAACGCCGTCAACCAGCTGCGCGTGCTCGGGCGCTGGATGCGCCTGATCACCATCCCGAACCAGTCGTCGGTGCCCAAGGCGTTCGCGGAGTTCGACGACGATGACCGCATGAAGCCCTCGGCCTATTACGACCGCATCGTCGACGTGATGGAGGAGCTCGTGAAGTTCACGCTGCTGACGCGCGACCGGGCGGACTATCTGGTCGACCGCTATTCCGAGCGCAAGGAGAGCGCCGAGGAGCTGTCGAAGCGCGTCAATCAGCGCTCGCTGTGAGCGGTCGGGAGGAAGAACCAGCGCGCCGCGGCGCCGGCCCAGCGTCCTCGACTTCCGATAAAAATAATCTTCTTGCTACTTTTCTGAAATCATGGTTGGATCCGCCCATCCCGCCTCACCGCAGAGGGGCGTTGCGCGCGATCGTCACGACACGCGAGGTGGGATGCGGTGGCCGCGAAAGATCGCAGCGTCCTCTCACGAGGGCGCGGACGAACGATCGCTTGCGGACGTGAAGTCGCAGCGTCCTGATACCCCGATGCTGGTGTCAAGCCGCGATGGCGCCAGAGTGTGCCGCGTGGTGATGGTGGCCAACAAGCCCGGCGCACCAGGGAGACTGCGTATAAGCGTGAAGACCATCGCGCAGGGAATGCCGGTGTGGTCCGGCTTTGCCTGTGGTACCTGCCGCCTGCATTTTTTCCCGCAGGCGGGCCATGGGTGAGGCTGTCACCCGGCATTCCCTGCGCCCTCTGCATATTCGCGAGGGACCAGTGGTCGCAGAGCTCGGGCGAGATCCGCCGCGAGAATGCGATCTCGTGGCCTCATGGATTAGTTAGCTCGCTGGTCCAGCCAGCTCTGCGCTGTTTGAGATGTGAATCGGATGTTTCCTCAATCGTGGTCCCGGACAAGCCGCGACGCGCGCAAGCGCGGTCCGGCGCCGATACGGGACCCATACGCCGCGGCGGATGTGATGGGCAAAATGCCAACGACCTGCCTGCCCCAAACCGCTCCCTGGGGTATGGATCCCGGCTCAAGGCCGGGACGACGGCGCAGTGCGGAGCTGCCGTAGGGTGGGCAAAGTGGACGCCCGCAGGGCGGTCGCGTGCCCACCATTGATCCGCAAATGCGGAAGGCAATGGTGGGCACGGCGCGTGAGAGATAGAGACAACACGCGTAGACGTGGGCGCACCTTTGCCCACCCTACGCAGCCGCGTTTGGAACGAAAGACCGCGCCCCTACTGCAAGCTCAGCGCCACGAAGCGCAGTTCGCCGTCGGCGTTGGACACCAGCAGCAGCACCGACTTCTTGCCGTCCTTCTTGAGCTGGTCGACGCGCTTCTTGATGTCGGCGCCGGAGGTGACCGCCTCCTGGGCGACCTCGACGATCACGTCGCCGGGCGACAGCCGCTTCTCGGCGGCGTCGGAGGCCTGGTCGACGCCGGTGACGACGACGCCCTTGACGCTGTCCTTGATCTTGTAGCGGGTGCGCAGATCCTTCGACAAAGCAGCAAGATCGAGCCCGAGCGCCTTCTGGGTCACCGGCTTCTCCGCCGGCTCGTCCTTCTTGATCGCCGCCTGCTGAACCTTCTCGTTGTCCTCGAGCCGGCCGAGCTTGACCTTGAGCGTCTGCTCCTGGCCTTTGCGGATGACGACGACGTCGACCTCCTTGCCGACCGCGGTGTCGGCGACGATGCGCGACAGGTCCTTCGGCTCTTTGATGTCGTGGCCGTCGAACTTGACGACGACGTCGCCCGGCTCGATGCCGGCCGGCTTGGCCGGGCCCTTGTCGTCGACGCCGGCGACCAGCGCGCCGCGCGCCGGCTTGATGTTGAGGCTCTCGGCGATCTCGTCGGTGACGCCCTGGATGCGCACGCCGAGCCAGCCGCGGCGCAGTTCGCCGAACTGGCGCAGCTGGTCGACGACGCCGGCGACGGTCTTCGAGGGCACGGCGAAGCCGATGCCGATCGAGCCGCCCGAGGGCGAAATGATCAGCGTGTTGACGCCGATGACCTCGCCGTCGAGGTTGAACAGCGGGCCGCCGGAATTGCCGCGGTTGATGGCGGCGTCGGTCTGGATGTAGCTGTCATAGGGGCCCGACGAGATGTCGCGGTTCTTGGCCGAGACGATGCCGGCGGTGACGGTGCCGCCGAGGCTGAACGGGTTCCCGATCGCGACCACCCAGTCGCCGAGCCGGAGCTTGTCGGAATCGCCGAACTTGACCACGGTGAGCTGCCGCGGCGGCTTGAACTTCAGCACCGCGAGGTCAGTCTTCTTGTCGACGCCGACCAGCTCGGCCTTGATCTTGGTGCCGTCGTTCATGATCACGTTGATCTCGTCGGCATCGGCGATGACGTGGTTGTTGGTGACCACGATGCCGCTGTCGTCGACGATGAAGCCGGAGCCGAGCGAGTTGGTGCGGCGGGGCGAATTGTCGGCGCCGCCTCGGCCGCCCGGACCGCGGCGGTTCTTGAAGAAGTCGTCGAAGAACTCCTCGAACGGCGAGCCCGGCGGCACCTGCGGATTGGCGCCGCGGCCCTCGCCTCCACCGCCCTTGGCCTCGACGGTCTGCGAGGTCGAGATGTTGACGACGGCATCGATCACCTTTTCGGCGACATCGGCGATCCCTTCCGGCCCCCGCGCCGAGGCCGGCGCCGGCACGAGCGCCCAGCCCGCGGCGAGCACTGCCGCAGTCAGGATCGGACGCAGTCGACGGCGGAAAGCAAGGGTTGCGGTCATCGGGCGGATCTCCAGAAAAGGCGGAAAATTCAACGGGTACAGTGCGCCGGAACCGGGCAGCGACGCAAGCGCGCCGGCGCGCGGCGCCCGATTCATCATTGAAGGCGACCTAATACGGCAAAATGGCACAGCCATCGCCTCACAATGGCGTTGGCCGGGCAGCGGACGGCAATCGTTGCGGCGGTCGGCGGTTCCTGTCGGGATGTGGCGCGGCGGCTGCCCCTCAGATCGGCCTGCGGATGACCCAGATCAGCACCAGGCCGGCAACCGCCGAGCCGATGCCCACCGCGCGCAGCACGTTGTCGGGGGTGGTCATGGCGGTCTTCATGGCCCGCCGCATCCATTCCGGACTCGCCGCGAACATCAGGCCTTCAAGCACGAACAGGATACCTAATCCGATGAGGAAATCGGAAAACGCAATGGACCTCATCGGACCCGGACCTCCCGTTTGACCTTCTTGATATCAGACGGGGCGAAGCAACGGCTTCGCCCCGTCCGTGTCAACTCTTATTCGCCGGCAACAACCGCCCGGCGACCTCAGGGTTTCGCGGCCTGTGCCGCCGCCGCGGTTGCGCTGGCGGCCGACGGCGTCTCCGGTCCCGCCGCCGCCTTCCCCGAGGGATTGGCGAAGTAGCGGAAGAACTCGGAATCCGGCCGCAGCAGGAAGCGGGTGTCGCCGGACTTCAGGCCGGTCTCATAGGCCGTCATCGAGCGGTAGAAGGCGAAGAAATCGGGATCCTTGCCGTAGGCCTCGGCGAACAGCCGATTGCGCTCGGCGTCGCCGGCACCGCGGGTCTGCTCGGCCTGCGAGTTCGCCTCGGCGACGATCACGGTCGCCTCGCGATCGGCCTTGGACCTGATCTCCTGCGCCTTCTGGCCGCCGAGAGCCCGGAACTCGGCCGCCTCACGTTGCCGCTCGCTGTTCATGCGATCGTAAACCGCTTGGCTGTTGGCCTCGGGGAGGTCGGCACGACGAATGCGAACGTCGACCACCTGAATGCCGTAGGCGTCAGCCTCCCGATCGAGCTGGTCGCGAATCTTGCGCATCAAGGTCTCGCGCTCGTCGCGCACGACCTGGGTGAACGTGACCTCGCCGAGCACGCGGCGCAGGGCCGCGTTGAGCAAGGTGCCAAGCTGGACGTTCGCGTTCTGGATCGTGCCGGCTCGCTGATAGAACTGCAGCGCGTTCTTGATCCGGTAGCGCGCGAAGGCGTCGACCACCAGCCGCTTCTGGTCGAAGGCGATGACCTCCTGCGACGGATTTTCGAGGTCGAGAATGCGCTTGTCGATCAGGATCACGTTGTCGATGAACGGCGCCTTGACGTTCAGCCCGGGCTCGGTGACGACATCGACCGGCTTGCCGAACCGCACAACGAGCGCCTGCTCCGTCTGTGCCACCGTGAACAGCGAGCTGTAGCCGATGACGACGAGCGCGAGGGCGATGACCAGCGCAACGATGCCTGTGACGGGGGACCTCATCGGACGCCTCCCTGCTGCGTGGTGCTCGGGGCGGCCTGGCGCCGCGGCGCGAGATCGCCGAGCGGCAGCAGCGGCACGGGACCGCCGGGGCCGCCATCGAGCACGAGCTTCTCGGAGCCGGAGAGCACGCGCTCCATCGTCTCGAGATAGATGCGTTCACGGGTCACGTCGGGCGCCTTCTTGTACTCTTCATAGACCTTCAGAAAGCGTGCGCTTTGGCCCTTGGCCTCCGCGATCGCCTGCTCCTTGTAGCCTTCGGCAACCTGCAGGATCTGAGCGGCACGGCCGCGGGCGTCGGGCACCACCTTGTTGGCGTAGGTCTGGGCCTCGTTCTGCGCTTTTTCCAAGTCAGCTCGCGCGGCCTGCACGTCACGAAACGCCGCAATCACCTGCGCCGGAGGGTCGACCTTCTGCATCTGCACATTGTCGACCTGGATGCCCGAGCCATAGTTGTCGAGCGTCTTCTGCATCAGCTCCAGCACGCTCTGCTCGATCTGCGTGCGCGCGCCGGTGAGCACCGGCTGAATGTTGGACCTGCCGATCACCTCGCGCATCGCGCTTTCGGCGACCGCCTTGACGGTCCCTTCGGGGTTCTGGATGTTGAACAGGAAGTCGGCAGCGCCCTTCGGCTTGATGCGCCACAAAACGGTCAGGTCGACATCGACGATGTTCTCGTCGCCGGTGAGCATCAAGCTCTCCTCCGGCACGTCGCGCCCGCTGCGGCCACGGCGGCCGGGATCGTCATTGGCGGTGAAGCCGATCGAGATCGAGTTGACGCGGAGCGCCTTGGGCAGCAGCACGGTCTCGATCGGATAGGGCAAATGGTAACGCAGACCGGGCTGCTCGTCGCGGACATATTTGCCGAACCGGAGCACCACGCCGAGCTCTTCGGACTGCACCCGGTAGAAGCCGGACAGCAGCCAGATGACAATCGCACCGAGCACGATCAGGAGGACGCCGACGGAGCCAAAGCCGCCCCCGGGGATGAACTGTTGGAGCCGGTCCTGGCCGCGGCGCAGAAGATCTTCCAGGTCGGGGGGCCTTGGACCGACCGGTTGCGGTCCCGAGCCCCAGGGTCCCTTCGGACCCGGACCCCACGGGCCTCCGCCCTGATTCTTCCACGCCATCGATCGATCTCCTCCGAGAGGCTGATACTGCAAAGACGCCGGCCCCCGACGGCGGCCGGTTTATAAGGGACGGCCCCGCCCCTTACAACGTAGCGCTCCAGCTAAGCCCGAACCCGGTTTTGTCAATGTAAACAGCGCGCCAAGCGCTGGTTTGCCGCGGCTGGACAGGGCCACCGCGGCCAAACAACGCGACTTCATCATTAACGGATGGTCTTGAAGGGGCGGCAGGGACTTTGCGGGCAGGTGCCGGTCAGCGCTTCCGGCGATAGGTGACGTAAGAGAAGTCGGCCTGATCGTCCGGCCCCGACGCGTGACGCTCGCGCGCCACCTCCTCCCACTGCGCCGGATCGATCGCCGGAAACAGCGTGTCGCCCGGCGGCCGCGCGTGGACCTCGGTGATCTCCAATCTGTCGGTCAATGGCAGGGTCGCCGTATAGATCTCGGCGCCGCCGACGATGGCGATTTCCGCGGCCGAACGCCGCAGCGCATCGCCCCGCGCGACGGTGAGCGCTTCGGCGATGCGGTGAGTCACGATGGCGCCCGCGGCGCGAAACGCGGCGTCGCGGGTGACGATGATGTTGGTCCGACCCGGCAACGGCCGGCGAGGAAATGACACGAAGGTCTTGCGGCCCATGACGATCGGCCGTCCCATGGTCAGCGCCTTGAAGCGCTGCATGTCGCTCTTCTGCCGCCAGGGAATGGCGCCGGCAGCGCCGATCACGCCGTTCTCGGCGACCGCGACGATCTGCACGATCTCGATCATGGGGCTCTTTCGGCCAGTTGCGTCAGCGCGGGCCCGGTGACCTTGCAGAGCTTCCAGTCGTCCATCAGCTCGGCGCCGAGCGACTTGTAGAAGGTGATCGACGGCGCGTTCCAATCGAGCACCGACCATTGCATCCGGGCCCAGCCCTTCGCGACGCAGGTGCGGGCGAGATGGCCAAGCAGGGCCTGGCCGATGCCGTTGCGGCGGAACACCGGCCGCACGAACAGGTCCTCGAGATAGATGCCGGGCTTGCCGGCAAACGTCGAGAAGTTGACGAACCAGACCGCGAAGCCCGCCACGGCGCCATTCCACTCGGCGAGATCGCAGAACAGCGTCGGGTGATCGCAGAACAGCGCGGCGGCAATGTCGGCCTCGGAGGCGACCACCTCTTGCGAGAGCTTCTCGTAATCGGCGAGTTCGCGGATCAGCGCGAACACGACGCCGATGTCGGAAGGCTTGGCGCTGCGGATCGTGACCGGCATGCGCTAGACCGCGACCTCGGCCTTGATGTGCGGATGCGGATCGTAGCCGGCGAGCGCAAAATCCTCATAGCGGAAGGCGAAGATGTCCTTCACGTCGGGATTGAGCGTCATGGTCGGCAGCGGCCGCGGGGTTCGGCTCAGTTGCAGGCGGGCCTGCTCGATGTGGTTGGAATAGAGATGCACGTCGCCGAACGAGTGCACGAACTCGCCGAGCTTCAGCCCCGTCACTTGCGCCACCATCATCGTCAGCAGCGCATAGGAGGCGATGTTGAAGGGCACGCCGAGGAAGACGTCGGCCGAGCGCTGATAGAGCTGGCAGGACAGCTTGCCATTGGCCACGTAGAACTGGAACAGGCAGTGGCACGGCGGCAGCGCCATCTTCTCGACGTCGGCCGGATTCCACGCGGTGACGATCAGCCGGCGCGAATCCGGGTTGCGCCGGATCATGTCGACGACATTGCTGATCTGGTCGATCTGGCCGCCGTCCGACGTCGGCCAGGAGCGCCACTGGTAGCCGTAGACGGGACCGAGATCGCCGTTGGCATCGGCCCACTCGTCCCAGATGGTGACTCCGTGGTCGTGCAGATATTTGATGTTGGTGTCGCCCTTCAGAAACCACAGCAGCTCGTGCACGATCGCCTTCAGCGGCAACCGCTTGGTGGTGACCATCGGGAAGCCGGCGGCGAGGTTGAAGCGCATCTGATGGCCGAACACGGACAGCGTGCCGGTGCCGGTGCGGTCGTGCTTCTGCGCGCCATCGGACAAAATGCGTTCGAGCAGGTCGTGATACTGGTGCATGGCCGGCGACGTCTGGGTTTGTGAAGGTGCAGGTTTAGCGGACCCGCTTTGCCGCCGACAGTCCCGGCCGCCAGAGCCCCCTTCGCCATAGAAATATGCTGGGGAAAAGCCGATCGCCAGGGCCGGATGGGCCACCATGGAACCGGGCGGCTACCCCTCGACGAACACCTCGTCGCGCTTGCGGCGGAGCGCCGGGAGGACCGCCAGCACCAGCAATGCGCCGGCGACGGCCAGCAGCGCGGCCGACAGCGGACGCGTGACGAACACCGACCAGTCGCCGCGCGAGATCTGCAACGTCCGGCGCAGGTTCTCCTCCATGAGCGTGCCCAGGACCATGCCGAGCAGCAGCGGCGCCGGCTCGAAATCGTGCTTGATCAGCCAGTAGCCGAAAAGGCCGAAGGCACCGGCCAGGATCACGTCGACCGGCGCGTTGTTGATCGAGTAGATGCCGATCGCGCAGAACACGACGATCGAGGGGAACATGAGCCGGTACGGCACGCGCAGAAGGCGCACCCAGATGCCCACCAGCGGCAGGTTGATGATGATCAGCATCAGATTGCCGATCCACATCGAAGCGATCATGCCCCAAACGAGGTCCGGCTGCTTCTGCATCACCTGCGGTCCCGGCTGGATGCCATGAATCGTCATCGCCCCGACCATCAGCGCCATCACGGCATTAGGCGGGATGCCGAGCGTCAGCAGCGGAATGAAGGACGTCTGCGCGGCCGCGTTGTTGGCGCTCTCCGGCGCGGCGACGCCGGCGATGGCGCCGCGGCCGAAGCGCGAGGGATCGCGCGCGATCTTCTTCTCGAATGTGTATGCCGCGAACGACGCGATCACGGCCCCACCCCCGGGCAGGATGCCGAGGATCGAGCCGAGCACGGTGCCGCGGAAGATCGCGGGCGCCGATTCGACGAGGTCTTTCCGCGTCGGCATCAGCCCGGTGATCTTCTGCTGCACCAGCTCGCGATCCGCCTCGGAACCGCTGTCGAGGTTGCGGATGATCTCGGCGAAGCCGAACACGCCCATGGCGACGGTGGCAAAGCCGAGCCCGTCGGCGAGCTCGGGGATGTTGAACGACATGCGCGAGGCGCCGGTCTCGAGATCGGCGCCGACCATCGACAGCAGCAGACCGAGCGCGATCATCGCCACCGCCTTGAGCACGCTGCCCTTGGCCAGCACGACCGCGAAGATCAGGCCCAGCACCATCAGCGAGAAATACTCGGCCGGCCCGAACAGCAGCGCCAGCTTGGTCAGCGGCGCGCCGAGCACCGCGATCAGCACGGTCGCGGCACAGCCGGCGATGAACGAGCCGATCGCCGCGATCGACAGCGCCGGGCCCGCACGGCCCTGCTTGGCCATCTGGAAGCCGTCGAGCGTGGTGACGACGGAGGTCGCCTCGCCGGGAATGTTGACGAGGATGGACGTGGTCGAGCCGCCATATTGGGCGCCGTAATAGATGCCGGCGAGCATGATGAGCGCGCCGACCGGCGGCAGGCCGAAGGTGATCGGCAGCAGCATCGCCACAGTGGCGATGGTGCCGATGCCCGGCAGCACGCCGACCAGCGTCCCCACGAGGGCGCCGACCAGGCAGAGCAGCAGGTTGATCGGGCTGAGGGCGACGGCGAAGCCGTGGGCCAGGTTCGCAAACAGATCCAGCATGCCGTCCTCACTGCACCAGGAAACGCGGGAACAACGGCATCGGCAGGCCCAGCACGTAGGGAAACAGTAGCGCGCAGCCGAGCGTCAGGACCACGCCGACGATCAACGTTTCACCCCAGCGGGTCTCGGACGTGCCGAGTGCCGCAATCAGGAAGCTCGCAAGCGCCGCGACGATCAATCCGAGCGGCCGGATCGCCACGGCAAAGCTCAAAATGGCGAGCGATACGAACAGCGGGCCGCGCCAATGATAGACCTGAAGCGCGGGTCCCTCGGTCGCAAGGCCGATCACGGCCACCGCAGCCCCCATCCCGAGCAGAAGCACGCCCAGCATGCGCGGCGCCGTACCAGGGCCGAACGTGAAGCCGCGCATGCCCGACAGATCGCTGGCGGCCCACAATGCGAACAGGGCGATCGCCATCAGCGCGACGCCACCGAAATAGTCCTGCGGCGCGCGCGGACGCGCCAGGAAGGTGAATAGCGCGATGGCGACCAGCGGATAGGTGTAGATCAGCACGAGCAGCGCATCCGACCGCAAGTTGATCTTGCCACCCTCCGTCCACTGGCGAAGCAGCACAGGCAGCGAATCGACCAGGGCCGCGCCATGCGCCGAGATCACCTGCAGCGGAGACCGTGCGGAGACCGCGGCGACCAGGCCGGCGACGGAGATGGCAAGCTCGATGAGTTGCGGCGCGAAAGCGAGCAGCAGAATGATCAAAGCGCCGGTGACGTTGCGCGCGGATGGCACGCTGGCCGCCCCGCCCGACAACTGGCCCGTGGTCTCGGCCATGTCCTCGCCCTCCCCGATCGGCCTTGATGGCCGGGATTGTTTTCGTTTGGCCGGCCCGGCAAGCGCCGGACCCGCGTTCATTTTGCCTAACGGCTTTCCCTAGAGAAGGCCAGCGAAACCGAGACAGCCGCCCGCCGCCAACAGCCACAGCGGATTGAGCCGCGTGACGGAGGCAATCACGGCCGCGATGACGGTGAGCGCAACCGCGCGCCATGACTGGTCGGACGACAGCCCGAGAATCCAGCCGCTCGCGGCCATCAGGCCGATCGAGAGCGGCACCAGGGCCGATTGCACCATCGCGGGCCAGCGCGCACCATGCGCATTGGAGAGCCAGCGGCTGACGAGGTAGGTGAGAACGGCCGTCGGACCGCACATTGCGATCGTTGCAACTGCCGCACCTGCGACGCCTGCGACCGAGTAGCCGATCAGCGTGACGATCAGAACGTTGGGACCGGGCGACAATTGCGACAGCGCGAACACGTCGGCGAATTGCTTGTCGGTCATCCAGTGCTGGACGTCGACCGCGATACGATGCAATTCCGGAATGGCGGCGACGGCGCCGCCGACCGCGAACAGCGAAATCAGGGCGAACGTCCAGAACAGCTGGAACAGCGGATTGTCATCGCCGCTCATCGCACCCACCTTGCCTTCGCGAAGGTGACGGCAAGGCTCAGTGGCACGGCGACCAGGAGCACCGCCTGAAGCGGCAGCCGAGCCAGTCCGATGGCGATGAACACCGCGGTCATGAGCAAGAGCCCGATCACGTCGCTCTTCTTCACAAGCGGCGACACCATCCGGAAGACCACCGAGGCCAGCAGGCCGACGGCCGCGCAGGACACGCCCGCGAGCGCGCGCCTCAGCCCTTCCGCCTGCCCCGAATGATCATACAGCGCGGCCAGCGCCGTGATCAGCAGCATCGGCGGCCCGAGCAGGCCGGCGAAGGCGGCAATCCCGCCGGGAATGCCGCGCAGGCGCGCACCGAACACCATCGCCAGGTTGACGATGTTGGGTCCTGGCATGAAATGGCACAGCGCGAAGGTCTCGTTGAACTCCTCCGCTGTCATCCAGCGATGCTCGTCCACGATCGCGCGGCGCGCGAACACCAGCACGCCACCGAAGCCGGACAGCGACATTTTCGCAAATGCGAAAAAGAGAGTGCGAAGGCTGGGAGGGCTGTTGACGATATCGGCTGCAGGAGCGGCCGCCGGCGCAATCTCGGAGGACATGCAGCACTCTAGGAGGACAAAATCCGGCCTGCCAAGATCGAACGGGCGGTTCCCCGCACCGGCCCACATTTTTGTCGCCGCCCGCGGCGTCTGGGCTCTGTGCATCGGCCCGCGGGCGGCCTATATAGGGGACGCCGGCTTGCCGGCTATGGAAATAAATCGCCGTCGAAATAAACCATTCGGACCCGGGGGCGGTACCCGGCGCCTCCACCAAAGCCCGTCCCGTCGAGTGGCTGAGACGGGTTTTGGCGGGGGCGAAATAGGATCGACGAGGGCGTAAAGGGCGAGCTTTTTCCCGGTATTGTTCCGCCGTTATCGGGCTACTGCAATAGTTGCCAACGACAACTTTGCTCCGGTTGCTCAGGCTGCGTAACGCAGTTTGAAAGACCACCTTAAAGTCCTAACGGGTTAAGCTCCGTTAGGCGGGGTTCGGAGGCACCTGGCAACAGAAGCCTCCACTTTCATCCGACGCGCCGGCACGACCGCTTCAGGGAGCCCTTCATGGGAGCCGATCTCCCCAACTTTTTGATAGCCTCTCCCCGTTCATTCCTTCATTGACCCGACTTCCGTCGGCTTCTACCGGTTCCCATATCTCACATCGGCTTGGCTGCTGACCTCCGTGGCAAGCCGGAGTACGATGGGCCCGGATACGAGTCGCGGATGCTGCTGCCCGCGGCGCGGCATTCCGACGCGGGCGAAGCACGGCCCACACGACACAGGACCGACCATGGCGACCGATCATATTCGATACGATGTGCTTGCGCGCGACGCGCTGCGCGGGGTTCTGCGCCGGGTTCTGACGGACGCCGCCACGCATGGCCTCCCCGGCGAGCATCATTTCTTCATCACCTTCGTATCCAAGGCCGAGGGCGTGAAGCTGTCGCCGCGGCTGCTCGCGCAATATCCCGACGAGATGACGATCATCCTGCAACACCAGTTCTGGGATCTGGTCGTGACCGAGGACCGGTTCGAGGTCGGCCTGTCGTTTGGCGGCATCCCTGAGCGCCTCGTGGTGCCCTTCCACGCCATCAAGAGCTTCTTCGATCCCTCGGTGCAGTTCGGCCTGCAGTTCGAGCCGTCGGAGGCGATCGCGGAAACCCCGGCTGCGCCGAAATTGCCGGCAGCTCCGATGCCGTCTGCCGTCCCGGCCATTCTTCCGACCTCGGCCGCCAAGACAAGTGATCAGACAAGCGACAAGGCAGGCGACAACCTCGCTGACGACGAGCCGGCCCCTCCGCCGTCCTCGGGCGAAGGCGCTGAGGTGGTCCGCCTCGATCGATTCCGCAAGAAGTAGGCGCATTCGTCGCGCGCGGAACGGCCAGCGAGCCCATAGATTGACGCATGCTTGAACTGGCCCACGCCGGTTCGCGACCAATCATGGGTATCCGACATGGCGACATCAGCGAGTTCATCATCTTCCGGACCGACCCGGACGGAGACCGACAGTTTCGGTCCGATCGAGGTCGCGGCGGACCGCTATTGGGGCGCCCAGACCGAGCGCAGCCGGCAGAACTTCCGCATCGGCCATGACCGCATGCCCCTCGGCGTGGTGCACGCGCTGGCGCTGGTGAAGCTGGCCGCGGCCAAGACCAATCGCGAGCTCGGACTACTCGATCCTGCGATGGCTGACGCCATTGTCCAGGCCGCACAGGAGATCATCGACGGCAAGCTCGACGACCATTTTCCGCTCGTCGTCTGGCAGACCGGCTCCGGCACGCAGACCAACATGAACCTCAACGAGGTGATCGCCAATCGTGCCAGCGAGCTGATGGGCGGCGAGCGCGGGACCAAGAAGCCCGTGCATCCCAACGATCACGTCAACATGAGCCAGTCCTCGAACGACTCCTTCCCCACGGCGATGCATATCGCCGCAGCGCGGGCGATTTCGGGACATCTGGTGCCGGCGCTGTCGGAGCTGCTGGCGGCGCTCCGCGCCAAGCAGGATGCGTTCGCGGACATCGTCAAGATCGGCCGCACCCATACCCAGGACGCCACGCCGCTGACGCTCGGCCAGGAGTTCTCCGGCTATGCCGCGCAGGTCGAGAGCGCAATCACCAGGATCAAGACCGCTGCGCACGATCTGCTGCCGCTCGCCCAGGGCGGCACGGCGGTCGGCACCGGACTCAACGCTCATCCGGATTTCGCGGGCCTGTTCGCCAGACATGTCGCCGACATCACCGGCCTTGCCTTCACCACCGCCGCCAACAAATTCGAGGCGCTCGCGTCCAACGACGCCTATGTGTTCGCGCATGGCGCGATCAATGCGGCCGCCACCGGCCTGTTCAAGATCGCCAATGACATCCGCTTCCTCGGATCGGGCCCGCGCTCGGGGCTCGGCGAATTGATTCTGCCGGAGAACGAGCCGGGATCGTCGATCATGCCGGGCAAGGTGAACCCGACTCAGTGCGAAGCACTGACGATGGTGTGCTGCCAGGTGTTCGGCAATCACACCGCCATCACCATGGCCGGCAGCCAGGGCCATTTCGAGTTGAACGTCTACAAGCCGTTGCTCGCACATTGCATGATGCAGTCCATACAATTACTAGGCGACGCTGCACGTTCGTTCCACGAACATTGCGTGACCGGAATTCAGGCCGACGAAACGCGGATTCGCGAGCTGATGCAGCGCTCTTTGATGCTCGTAACGGCCCTCGCACCGAAAATCGGCTACGACAACGCGGCCAAGGTGGCGAAGACGGCGCACCAGCGCGGCACCACGCTGAAGGAAGAAGCCGTGCGTCTCGGCCTTGTCTCCGAAGATGAATTCGACCGTCTTGTGCAGCCCGAGAAGATGACGAGGCCCGGAAGATCATGACGGTAGTCCCGTAGTACTACGGGGGGTGATGCAATTCTCGCTGTTAACCCCTAAAGGATAGTCTCGACTACAAGTTCTGCTGTGTTTGGTGAATACAAATCCAGCTCGCAACGACGCGATGGCTGTCGAACTATCAGGGAGCGGTGACGTGATTGTCTGCATAACGCCGAGGCTCTGCGCAACGCGCACGCTCTCACAACGATGTTCGATGCCTTAGATGATCGGAGCAAGCATGGGGGACGTCATCAACCTAAAGCGTTTCAGAAAGCGCGTTGAGCGCGATCAGGCAGCAAAGGTCGCCGAAAGCAACCGCGCTCGCTACGGCAGGACGAAGTCCGAACGCGCAACTGACGCACAACGCGACAAGCGCGCGAACGAATTACTCGATCAACATCGTATCAATGGCGAGGACGCGTGATGAAGTCGCCCGTCGTAAAACGTTCAATCGTGGTCGCAGGTCACAAGACCAGCGTCAGCCTCGAAGAGGCCTTCTGGAACGGCATGAAGGAGATTTCGGGTCTCCGGAACATGACCCTGTCCGAACTGGTCGGAGAGATCGACAACAATCGTCAGCAGGGCAACCTGTCCTCGGCGATCCGTCTGTTCGTGCTCGACCACTTCAAGAGCCGCGCCGCGGCCTCGTCGGCCTCCGCCGGCATCGAGCCGAAGGCCTCGGTGGACAGCCGGCACTCGGCATCCGCTGCCGCTCCTTGAGGCAGATCAGAGGGCGGCCGGCCCGGTCTGTTTAAAATCGCTCTAAGAAGACGCGGCATTTCGCATGCCGCGCTTGACCTCTTGGCACGCGATTGAAAATACAGGCTATGAGCGAAATCTGCGACACACGGCCGCCCCTGCCGCTCGGTCTGGCCCGGCGTGGCTATACCGGAACGATCCAGCACCTTGCTGCGGAAGGGACGGCCTCGTCCCTTCCGGACGTCGAGCTGGAAAGCCGGCTCATCGAGCTCGGCTTCGTCGAGGGCGCCCGGGTCGAGATTCTGCATGAAGGGATCGTCGGGCGGGATCCGATCGCCGTCCGGGTCGACAACATCACCGTCGCGGTCCGCCGGCGCGAGGCCATGGCCGTCATCGTGGCGTAGGCCGCGCGGGAAGCGTCGACCATGGATAGCCCTCTGCTGCATCTGGCCCTGGTGGGGACACCCAACAGCGGCAAGACATCCCTATTCAACGCCCTGACGGGCAGTCGTCAGAAGGTCGCGAACTATCCTGGCGTCACCGTCGAGCGCAAAGAGGGCGCGTTCGTGACGCCGCAGGGGCGCCAGGTCTCGCTGGTCGACCTCCCCGGCACCTATTCGCTGCGCGGCCGCAGCCCGGACGAGGAAATCACCCGCGATTTCGTCCTGGGACGGGCCACCGGCGAGGTTCTGCCGGACCTCGTATTGTGTGTTGCCGATTCCACCAACCTCCGGTTGACGATCCGCCTCTTGCTCGAGCTCAAGAGCACCGGACGACCGCTGGCGCTGGTTCTCAACATGTTCGACATCGCCAAGCGCCGCGGCGTGACGGTCGATGTCGCCGCCCTGTCGCAGGCGCTCGGCGTGCCCGTGGTGACCTCGATCGCCGTCCGCAAGGGCGGGACCGACGACCTGCTGCAGCTGACCGATCGGCTGCTGTCCGAGGCAACTGCGGCAAGCGGCGATCGCGCCAATACCTGGCGGCCGCTGACCGTGCCGGAGCTGCGCGCCACCCAGCGCGAGGCCGACCGCATCATCGCATCGACCGTCAGCCTGCCGGAGCGGCCCGACACCTGGACGGCACGGATCGATTCCGTCGCTTTGCATCCGGTCGGCGGCCTGGTCATCCTGCTGGCCATTCTGTTCATCATGTTCCAGGGCGTGTTCGCCTGGGCGCAGCCCTTGATGCAGCTGCTGTCGGCGGCCTTCGACGCGCTCGGACAGCTGGTTCATGACCAGCTGCCTGAAGGCCTGCTGCAGAGCTTCCTGCAGAACGGCGTGATCTCCGGCGTCGGCAGCGTGATCGTCTTCCTGCCGCAGATCATCATCATCTTCCTGTTTATCCTGTTGCTCGAAGATTTCGGCTACATGGCGCGCGCGGCGTTCCTGATGGACCGCATCATGGGCGGCGCCGGCCTGCACGGCCGCGCCTTCATCCCGCTGCTGTCGAGCTTCGCCTGCGCCATTCCCGGCATCATGGCGACGCGCGTGATCGACAACCGCCGCGACCGCCTGACCACGATCCTGATCGCGCCGCTGATGACCTGCTCGGCACGCATCCCGGTCTATACGCTGATCATCTCGGCCTTCATCCCGCCGACCAAGGTCTGGGGCCTGATCAATCTGCAGGGCCTCGTGATGTTCGGGCTCTATGCGGCCGGGATCGTCAGCGCGCTGCTGGTGTCGTTCCTGGTCAAGTTCTTCCTGATGCGCGACTACCAGCCGGCGCCGTTCATGCTCGAGCTGCCCGACTACAAGATGCCGCGGCTGCGCAGCATCGCGATCGGCGTCTACACCCGCGCCAAGATGTTCCTGCAGCGCGCCGGCACCACGATCTTCGCGATGATGGTGCTGATCTGGTTCCTGGCCTCGTTCCCGCAGCCGCCTGCCGCCGCCACCGAGCCGGCGATCAATTACAGCCTGGCCGCGATGATCGGCCAGGCCATTGCGCCGCTGCTCCATCCGGTCGGCTTCAACTGGCAGATCGCGGTGGCGCTGGTGCCGGGCATGGCGGCCCGCGAGGTCGCTGTGGCGGCGCTCGGCACGGTCTACGCGATCGAGGGCGGCAAGGAGGCGGCTGAGCAGATCGGCCAGGTGCTGGCCACCAAATGGAGCCTCGCGACCGCGCTGGCGCTGCTCGCCTGGTACATCTTCGCGCCGCAATGCGCTTCCACGCTCGCTGTCATCCGCCGCGAGACCGGCAGCTGGCGCTGGATGGCAGTGACCTTCTTCTACATGTTCGCGCTGGCCTATGCGGCGGCATTCGCGACCTACCACATCGCGGTGGCGATGGGCGCGGGCTGAGCCCACGCCCATCGGCCTCATCGCGCGATATGCAGCGCGAAGCCGTGGGCGTCGGAATCGCCAAGCCCGGGACGCAGCTGCATCGACGGGATCAGATAGTCGCCGTGGTTCTGTCGCCGGTACGCAATGGGCTGATCTGTGAACAGCGTCCGCATGCGCGCACGCAGCCGTTCGGCAAGGTCAGCAAATCCGGCAGCATCGATCCGGCTCGCCCTGTGCGCCACGAAGGCCGGAAGCACGTCGAAGCCGGGATAGAACAGGACGCCGTGGTTGATCGGAAACAGCACGTCGTCGATCGGCCCGTTGATGCCGCGGTCGGAATAGTGCTCGGCCCAGCCGCCGGTGGTCACGACCAGCATCGCACGCTTGCCGGCGAACACGCCTTCCCCGTACCGATTGCCCCAGCGCTTGTCGCTGTGCTCGCCGACGCCATAGGTGAATCCGTAGGAATAGACCCGGTCGACCCACCCCTTCAGGATTGCCGGCATCGTGAACCACCACAGCGGAAATTGCAGGATGACCGCGTCGGCCCAGAGCAGCTTGTCCTGCTCGGCCCTGACGTCCTGGGTCAAGGTGCCATTCTTGAAGGCCTCGCCGGAGGCTGCGGCGACATTCAGAGGCGCATCCGGCGCCAGGAGCGGGAAGTCGGCGCGGTCGGCCGCCGATTTCCAGCCCATCACATAGAGATCTGAGATCCGGACCTCGTGGCCCTGCGCCTTCAGCTCGGCGACGGCAACGTCGCGCAAGGCGCCATTCAACGAGCGGGGTTCGGGGTGAGCGAAAACGATCAGGACGTTCATGGCTTGGATCCTTTGCTGGAAACAGCCGGAACATAGACGCGCACCGATTTATCCGCTACATGACGTATATTGATAATACTATGCTGTATTATGGATAAATTGGACATTAGCCTCGTCAACATGCGCAGCTTCGTTCGGGTGGCCGAACGCGGCAGCCTGTCAGCGGTGGCGCGTGAGCTCGGAGTCGGCCAATCCACCATCTCGCGCCATCTGCAGGAGCTGGAGGAGGCGATCGGCGTCCCGCTGCTCAGCCGCACCACCCGCCGCGTGACCCTGACCGACGAAGGCAGCCGGTATTACGCGAACTGCGTCCAGATCCTCCGCCTGGTCGAACAGGCCGGTGACGAGGCGCGCGGCGCGCGTGGCGCCGCCAGCGGCACGATCCGGATCTCCTGTACGGCGGCCTTCGGCATCCTGCACATTACACGGCTCGTCTTCGCCTTCCAGGATCGCTACCCGGACATTGCGATCGATCTCAATCTCACCGACGAGCGCATCGACCTTGTGCGCGAGGGTGTCGACATCGCGCTGCGCCTGGCTCCGCTCACCGACAGCTCGCTCAAGCTGCGGTCGCTCGGCTACTCGCACCGGCTGCTGGTCGCTTCGCCCGACTACCTGGCGAAGCGCGGCACGCCGCGCACGCCGCAGGAGCTGATCGGCCACGACGGCATCCGCATGACCAATGTCGCCGGCAGCGACGTCCTCGTCGTCATCGGACCCGGCGGCGAGCGCCACGAGGTGCCGTTCAGGGGCTGCTTCCGCACCAATCATGGACTGGGTGTTCGCGAAGCCGTGCTGGCCGGGCGCGGCATCGGCGGCAGCCACGCATGGCTCGTCCACGACCTGATCGCGGCCGGCAGGCTTACGGTAATCCTGCCCGACCACCGTCTGCCGTCGACTCCCCTCAACATGCTGATCGTGCCGGAGCGCGCCGGCATCGCGCGCGTGCGGCTGCTGATCGACTATCTCGCCGAGGAGATCGTCCGGCTGCCGGGCATCCGCCCGGAGCCATGATCCAAAGGCGACCGTTCAGAAGCCCTTGAAGGGTGAGCCGAGCTGGTCGAACAGCCGGATGCGATCGAGCTGCGGCACAGGTCCGACGCCCACCTTGTCGCCGAGGAACATCGTCGTCTCGGCCTTTGCATCGCTGCGCGGCCAGCTGGAGAGGCCGGGCGCGTTCGGGCTACCGGCATAGGCATAGGCCACCCAGTAGGACTGCAGGGTGTTCGAGATCAGGCGGTCGGCGTCTGTCCAATCGCGGCTGAGCACATCGAGCGTGCCGAAGATGTAGGGATATTCGGAGCTGTGGAAGGTCCCGAGCCCCTCGGCGGTGTCGATCTCGTCATAGCTGACGCCCGCCTTGAGCGGCTGCTTGTGGTTGAAATGATAGAGGTAGGTCGGAAAGCCGTTCTTGGCGTGAAGCTGCGCAACGGCCCACGGGCCCCAGGCAAACAACGCATCGCGCACGATCGCCTTGTTGGCGTTCCTCGCTTCGTCGTCGGTGCTGGCAGGATACGATCGCAGCAACTGGTCGGCGATCTCGGGATATTTGCGGCGGACCCAGTCCTGATAGGCGGGCAGCGTCTTCGCATGCGGGAAGGTCGTGCCCTCGTCGCTGTTCCAGCCGGTCAGCAGCGGCACCGGAGCCTCCTTGCCCTCAGCGAACACCGCGTAGGGATTGGCCGGCAGCGCGTAGCCGTCGACGATCGGGCTCATTCCGAGCTTGGTCTCGAGCAGCTGAGCGGCGGACAGCGCGCGCAATTTCGGCAGTGTGGGCGCGCCGGTCTTGTCAGCAAGCGCGACGCCGGCCTTCTCACCATCGACGAGGCTCGCCATTGTCTTGTTGGCGACGCCGAAGCTCTCGGCAATACCGCGGGCGAACAGTCCGCGCGCCAAAGGTGACGTGTAGAGGTAGCTGACCGCGGCCGCACCCGCGGATTGACCGAAGATCGTGACGTTGTCGGGATCGCCGCCGAACGTCGCGGCGTTGCGCTTGACCCAGTTCAGTCCCGCGACCAGATCAAGCAGACCGTAATTGCCCGAGGCACGCTGCGGCGACTCGGCCGTCAGCTCGGGATGCGCCATGAAGCCGAAGATGCCGACGCGATAGTTGACCGACACGACCACGACGCCGCGCCCCGCGAGCGCTGCGCCATCGAACACCGGATTGGCGGCCGAGCCCTGCTGGAAGCCGCCGCCATAGATCCACACCATCACCGGCAGCTTGCCATCCTTGACGTCGGACGGCGCCCAGACGTTGAGGAACAGGCAGTCCTCGCTGCTCGGCTGCTCGCCGGCATATTCGAAATACACCGAGGTCTTCGAGCGGCCGGGCTGCATGCATTGCGCGCCGTAGGCCGTGGCGGCGCGCGGCGTCTGCCATGCGGCGACCGGCTGCGGCGGCTTCCAGCGGAGATCACCGACGGGCGGCGCGGCAAAGGGAATGCCAAGGAAGGCCCGCACCGACGTGTTGCGCTGAAACTTGCCGCTGATCGGACCGGCGTCGATCGTGACGTCCACGCCGGCAGCTTCAGCCGAAGCCGTCCATGCGCCCATCAGCATGGCCATGCAGGCCAGCCGCCAATTCATCCGCGTCATGTTTTCTCCCGATGTTTTCTTGTTTTATCACTGAGCCCAGGGGCTTCTAAAGCCGCGGCATCGTATCCGGCCGGACCTCGCGTGCTTGCGCCGCGAGCCGGATCGCGGCATTGGGGGCGCCAAAACCCTGGTAGTTGCGGCGCTGGACGATCTCGAAGAAGAAGCGCTCCTCGAAGATGTGGGTGTAGACCTGGAAGAACTCGGCGTCGCCGTCGCGGTCGTAGAGGATCTCGTTGCCGCGGAGCGCGGCGATCGTCTCGGGCGCCAGATCGTATTTGGCTTCGAGATCGTCGTAGTAATTGTCGGGGATGTCGAGAAAGCCCGCCCCACGGGCGCGCATCTCGGCCACCGCTGCAAAGATGTCATCGCAGGAGAAGGCGATGTGCTGCACGCCGGAGCCGAAAAACTCCGAGATGAAGCGTGACGACAGCGTGCGCGTCGCCGTGGAGCCGTTGAGGATGAAGCGCAGGCTGCGATCGCCGTTGACGATCGCCTGGCTCTGCACGAGACCGCGTGGGTCGGCGATCTCCATCTGCGGCAGGCGCGAGAAGTCGATGATCCCGGCATAGAACAGCAGCCAGGACAGCATTTCCTCGTGCGGCATCGATTGCGCGATGTGATCGACGGCGAGGAGGCGATCGGCTGCCTTGTCGCTCGGGACAGCCTCGAAGTCGACGTCCCAATGGCGACCGTGGGTGTCGAGGAAATACAGCAGGCTGCCGCCGACGCCGTGGATCGCGGGAATCTCCAGTTCGCCCGGACCGACCGGCTGCGTGAACGTGCGTGTCTTCAAGGATTGCGCCCGGGCCATCGCGCGGTCGGCGCTGTCGACGTCCAACGCCAGCGCGCAGACACCGGGACCGTGCGTGACGTAATGCGAATGCGCGAAGCTCGCCGGCTCACAATTGATCACCAGCTCGATCGCGCCTTGCGACCAGCGCTGCACCGCCTTGCTACGATGCCGCCCGGTGTTGCGGAAGCCGAGTTGGCTGAACAACGTCGCAAGCGATTCCGCTTTGTCCTCGCTGACGGCGAATTCGACGAAGCCGATGCCGTGGCTTCTCACGCGCGGCTCGAAGCGTGCGGCGGACGATGCCGGAATCTTCCCGGCAAGATCGTCCTGCAGCAGCAGCAGCGAGCGCATGCCATCGAGCGCGGTGCGCGGTGCCGAGCCGGCGCGGAACTGGTCGTTGAAGATCTCCAGCGACAGCGGCCCGGAATAGCCGGTCGCGGCGACCGCCTCCATGAAGTCGCCCACGGGCAGGTCGCCCTGCCCCGGGAAGCTGCGGAAATGCCGGCTCCAGGACAGCACGTCCAGCTCGAGCTTGGGCGCGTCGGCCAACTGCACCAGGAAGATCTTGTCGGCGGGAATGGCGCGGATCGCATTGGTCGGCAGCGACGGGGCCAGCGCATGGAAGCTGTCGAGGATGACGCCGATCGCCTTGTGATCGGCGCGGCGCACGATCTCCCACGCATCGCGATAGTCGTGGACGTGGCGGCCCCAGGCCAGCGCCTCGTAGCCGACGCGCAGGCCGCGCTTGGCGGCGCGCTCGCCGAGCTCATGGAAATCTGCGGCGGCGCGATCGATGCCGCCGAGCGACAGCGGCGAAACGTTGCTGCAGATCAGCAGCAGATCGGTGCCGAGCTCCTGCATCAGGTCGAACTTGCGCTCGGCGCGGATAAAGTTGCGGGCGCGCTGCGGCTCCGGCATGCCCTCGAAATCGCGGAACGGCTGATAGGCGCAGATCGCGAGCCCGAGGTCGCGGCACATCTGCCCGATCTCCCGCGGCCGCATCCCGAACGCGACGAGATCGTTTTCGAAGATCTCGACCAGTTCGAAGCCGGCCGCGGCGATCGCCTTGAGCTTCTCGTCGAGGGCACCTGAGATGGAGACCGTTGCGATCGAGCGCTGGTTCATGCCGCCGTCTCCTCCATCGCGCCGCCCAGGAACAGCTGTCCGATGCGCGGATCGGCCAGCACGCGATCAGCCTTGTCGACGATCCGGGTGCGGCCGAGCTCCAGGACGATGCCGTAGTCGGAGATCTCCAAAGCCGAGCGCGCGTTCTGCTCGATCAGCAGCACCGACACGCCCTTGTCGCGCAGCTGCTTCAGCATGTCGAAGGTCTGCTGCACCATCAGCGGCGACAGCCCGATCGAAGGCTCGTCGATCAGCACGAGCTGCGGCTCCAGCAAGAGACCGCGCGCGATCTCGAGCTGCTTCTGCTCGCCGCCCGACAGTGTCGAGGCCTGCCGATCCGCCTTCTTGCGCAGCACCGGAAACACGTCGAGCGCCGCCTCGACCCGAGCCGGCAGATCGATGTTGGCCGGCGCGGCCACGCCGCCGAGCTCGATGTTGTGGCGCACCGACAGCTCGCCGAAGATGTTGCGGCCCTGCGGAATGTAGCAGATGCCGGCGCCGAGCAGCGCGCGCTGGCTGAGGCCCGTGACATCACGGCCCTTGAATACGACCTTGCCTTCGCGGAGCTTGAGAAGCCCGAAGATCGCCTTGAACACGGTCGACTTGCCGGCGCCGTTCGGACCGATGACGGTGGTGATCGATCCCTTCGGCACCGAAAAGGTCGTGCCGTTCAGGATCGTCATCTTGCCGTAGCCGCCGACCAGGTTCTGGACATCGAGAATGGGTTCGCTCACGGCCGCCTCCGTCAGTGTCCGAGATAGGCTTCGACCACGGCCGGATTGGCCCTGATCTCGTCCGGCTTGCCGATCGCCAAGACCTTGCCTTCCGCCATGACCATGACGCGCGAGCACAGCGACATCACGAACTCCATGTTGTGCTCGATCACGACGAAGGTGGCGCGACGCTCGCGGTTGATCGCGATCAGCCGCTCCTTGAGGTCGCCCAGCATGGTCGGATTGACGCCGCCTGCGGGCTCGTCGAGCAGCACCAGCCGCGGGCCGCCCATGAACGCCATGGCGGCATCCAGCAGCTTCTGCTGGCCGTAGGACAGGCCGCCGGCCGGCTCGTTGGCGAGATGCTCCAGCTTGAAGAAGCCGATCATCTGATCGGCGGTTTCGGTGAGGCCCGCATCGGACGGACCGAACAGGCGCGACAGCATGCTGCCGCGATGCTCCTGTCCGGCGAGGATCAGATTGTCGCGCACCGAGAGTTTCGGAAATACCTGCAGCAGCTGGAAGGTGCGGCTGACGCCGAGCCGGTTGAGCTCCGCCGGCCGCTGTCCGGTGACGAGCTTGCCATCGACCCGCACTTCACCCGCACTCGGTACGAGCTGGCCGAGGATGCAGTTGAACAAGGTCGACTTGCCGCAGCCGTTGGGCCCGATCAGGCCGAGGATCTCGCCCTCCTGCACGTCGAAGCTGACGCCGTCGACGGCGGTGATGCCGCCGAAGCTCTTCTTGACGTCGCGGACATCGAGCACTGCGGTCATTGCGCGGTCTCCAGCTTGGATTGCGCCGCTGCGCGCAACGCGGACGCCGCCTGTGTCCGGCGTGAGCTGAGATAACGATCGAGGATGCCGAGAATGCCGGTCGGCGAGTAGATCAGCAGCGCGATGACCGCGATCGCATAGAGCATCAGATAGTAACCCTCGGCCACGCGCAGCCATTCCGGCAGCAGCACCGCGATCATCGCCCCGAGGAATGGTCCGAGCATGAAGCCGGCCCCGCCGACGATCACCATCATCAAGAGATCGAGCGAGAGCTGCAGGTTGAACGGGACGGGATCGACATATTGCGTGAGCGGCGCATAGAGCACGCCGGCGATGCCGCCGAGCACAGAGCCGATCGCGAAGGCCATCAAGGTGTAGCGGCGGGTGTCGATGCCGAGCGACTGCGCGCGGATTGGATTCTCGCGCAGCGCCATGAAGGCGCGGCCCCAGGGCGAGCGGATCAGCCACCACATCGCAAGCGTCACCAGCGCGAGCGAGCCGAGGCAGAGGTAGTAGAACGGCAGTGGCTTGCGGGTCGGAAAGCCAAAGACCTCGGGACGCGGGATGTTGCTGATGCCATAGATGCCGTTGGTCAGCCAGGTCTCGTTGCGGAACACCAGGAACATCAGGGTCGAGAACGCTAGCGTCACGAAAGCGAGATAGTGATGCTGCACGCGCAGCGCCGGATAACCGAGCAGCCAGCCGACGATGAAGCAGATCACGATGACGAGCCCGAGGGCCGCGATCAGCGGCCAGCCGTGGGTGGTCAGGATGGCGGCGCCATACGCACCCATGCCGACGAAGGCGCCCTGCGCCAGCGACACCTGGCCGGCATAGCCGAGCGTCAAATTGAGCCCCATCGCGGCGATGGTCATGACAGCCCATTGGCTCAAGATGTACAGGCCATAGCGGTTGAAGTTCATCGGGATGATGATCAGGCCGGCAATGACGACGACCGCCAGCGCGGCGAGGAGCAGTCTGCTATGCTTGCTCATACCGTGCGCTCCTCGGCCCGACCGAGCAGGCCCTGCGGCCGGAACAGGATGACCAGGATCAGCAGAACCATCGGAACGGCGGCGCGATACTGCGTGGAGACATAGGCGGCGGCGAGGTTGTCGACGACGCCGATCAGCAGACCGCCGGCGATGGCGCCGCGCACCTGGTTGAAGCCGCCGACGATCGCAGCGATGAAGGCTGCCTGCCCGAGCACCTCGCCGCTGGAGAATTTTGCCAGATAGATCGGCGTGATCAGCAGCGAGGCCAGCGCGACCAGCACGGCGTTGATCAGGAAGGTCAGCAGGATCATGCGCTCGACGGGCACGCCGATGATGCGCGCCACCGTCGGGTTCTGCGCCGCCGCCTGCATCTGGTGGCCGAGCGAGGTGCGGTTCAACAGCATGGTCAGCCCGACGACGGCCAGGATCGCAACCGCGAGCACGCCGAGGCTCTGCAGCGAAATGGTCCGACCGAGGATCGACACATCGCCGACCGGAACGATCGACGGGAACGGCGACGCCTCGGCGCTGAAGAACTGCTTCACCGCCTCCTTGATGCCGATCGCCAGCGCCATGGTGGCGATCGCCAGCGGCAGCACGCCGTGCCGCAACATCGGATCGACCAGCAGCAGCTTGAAGGCGAGACCGAGCAGCAGCGCCGACAGCAGCACGCCGACGAGCACTGCGAGCCAGAACGGCGCACCAAGATGCATGACGGCAAGCATCAGGAAGGCCGGCAGCATCACGAACTCGCCCTGGGCGAAGTTGATGGTCTGCGAGGTCTGCCACAGCAGCGTGAAGCCGACGGCAACGAGCGCATAGATGGCGCCGGTGGCGAGCCCCGCCACGATCAGGTCGAGCAGATTGGACATCGTTTCCCCGTGAGCCCTTGGGTGACGGCGACGCTGGACAGTCCCCCTCCAGCGCCGCAGATCGACCGGTCTCGTTAGTTCAGCTTTGGCAGCACCTGCTTGACGACCTGCTTGCCTTCGACGACCTCGACCAGGAAGCCCTGGCGATCGATGTCGCCGTTCTGGTCGAAGGTGACATCCATCAGGATGTTCGGCTCGGCCGAGGTCTTGATGGTGAAGCCGTGCAATGCATCGGCAAAGCCCTTGGAATCGACCTTGCCCATTTTCTCGGTCGTGGCCTTGACCATGTAGATGGCGAGGTAGCCCTTCAGGCCGTTATGGTCGGGCACGTAGTTGTACTTCTTCACGAAGCGGTCGCGGAACGCCTTGATAGCCTCGACCGGCGCATCGGTCGTGAGGCCGACGTGGCCGCGGGCGCCGTTGGCGGCATCGCCGGCGAGTTCGATCACCTTCTGGCCGACCAGCGTGGTCTCGCCGATCAGCGGCGCGGTCACGCCCTGGCGCTTGATCTCTTTCAGGATGCGCGCGCTCTCTTCCTCGTTGACGTAGATGAAGACGGCATCAGGTGCCGCCGCCTTGATCTTGCTGACGTCGGCGGCGAAGTCCGCCTGGCCCGCTTCGGTCGAGAGGTCCGCGGCGACCTTGATGCCGAGACGGTTGAACTCCTTGGTGATGACGTCGCGCCCGCCGCGGCCGAAATCGTTGTTGACCCAGACCACCGCGACCGACTTCGCCTTCAGCTCATCGTTGATGTACTTGGCGACCTTCGGCATCGAGGACTGCTGGCCGAACGAAGTGCGGAACAGGAACTTGTTGCCGGCCTGCGTCAGCTCGGCCGCCTCGCCGCCCATGATCTGGGTGATGCCGGCTTCAGCGGCCAGCGGCGCGGTCACCTTCACCGAGCCGGAATAGCCCGGCCCGAGCAGCACGTAGGGCTCGCTGTCGAGCGCTTTCTGCACCTGCGCGCGGGCGACGCCGGGGTTCGACTGCGAGTCGGCGTGGCTGACCTCGATCTTGCGGCCGAGGATGCCGCCCTTGGCGTTGATTTCCTCGACGGCGAGGTCGATGCCGTTCTTCCAGTTGGTACCGACGGTCGCGCCGCCGCCGGAAAGCTCGGCGACGTTTGCGATCTTGATGGGGGCGCCGGATTGCGCGTAGGCGGCTCCTGACAGCAGTACGGCGGAGCACAGTCCGGCCAGGATGATCGATCTCACGTTGTTTCCTCCTCTGCTCTAAACGCTTGTTTGCGTTTCTTGCTTGAACGATGTGTTCCGCCGCGTATTGGCGGTCGGCTCAGGCGGCGTCAACCGCCTGATATCTCTCCGCCATGTGATTGTCGAACGCCGCGCCCATCGCTTCGGTCGACGGCGCAAGTCCGGTGAACAGCTCGAAAGCATCGGCAGCCTGATAGATCGCGAGCTCGCGCCCGAGCAGGACTTGAGCCCCTCTGGCCTTCGCCGCCTTCAGCAGCGGCGTCCAAAGCGGCGAGTAGACGGCGTCAGCGACCCAGAGATCGTCGCGCAGCAGATGATCCGCAACCGGCGTGCCGCGGTTCGGCAGCATGCCAATTGGTGTTCCATTGACGACGCCGACTGCGCCCTGGAGCGCGCTTTCGACGCTGTCGACCACATTAACCGTTGTGCCGGCCCTCACCAGCTTCGCGAGCTTCTCGGCACGCGCCCGCTCGATGTCATAGATGCGCAGCCCAGCGACTTCGAGGTTCGCAAGTGCGAAGGCGATCGCCTTGCCAACTCCGCCAGCCCCGATCAGCGCCACCACGCCGCGGCCGCTCTGGCCGACGAGCGGCGCCACCGCGCGTTCGAACCCGGTCGTATCGGTGTTGTGGCCGATCAGCCGGCCGTCGCGCACGACGACGGTATTGACCGCGCCCATCGCCGCCGCCTTCGGCGCGAGCTCGTCGAGCAGTTCGACGACGGCTTCCTTGTAGGGATAGGTCACATTGACGCCGGCGAAGCCCAGCCGACGCACGCCTTCGAGCAGCATCGACAGGCCCGCGCGGTCGGCGCCGGCGACCTCGATCAGCTGGTAGTGGCAGCGCAGACCGAGCGCAGCCGCAGCATGCTCGTGCATGGCTGGAGAGGCCGAATGCGCGATCGGGGCACCGATCAAGCCGGTCAGGAATTTGCGGGCTTTGAGCGCGGAAAGGTCAGGCACGTTCGCTTCAGTCTCTGCTGCCGCCTCGCGCGATCGCCGCACGAGCGATGGATGTCGGCGGGGACGATAGCGCGTCCCACGCCTAACACAATTACCCAAATATCCGCCGAACCTAACATCATGTTATCTTTTGCCACTGGTTGCTTTCGCGGGTCTCGGGCTCTGACGCCGGCCCGGCTCGAGCGGGCGCATCTCCGTCCGCAGGCACTCGATGAAGTGTTCGGCATAGAGAGACAGCGGAGTGCCGCGCTTGACCGCGATGTAGGTGTCGAACCGCGTCGGCTCCGCGATCTTGATCAGCTCGATGCCGGGATAGCCGCCGTGTGCGACGGTGAACTGGTCGATGACGGCGATGCCGAGCCCGGCTTTCACGAGCGCGCACACGGTGGTGCCGAAGCGCGCCTTGATCGAAATGTTGTAGCTCAGTTTGTTGCGCGAAAAGATCTCCGCCATGATGCGGCCGTAAGGGTCATTCGGGTCGATGCCGATCAGCGGATAGCGCGTCATCTCTGCCGCCGAGACCTGCTTGCGTCCCGCCAGTTCATGGCCAGGCGGCACGATGCAGTACAATTCGCCCGAGGCGAGCGGCATGAATTCGAGACCGGAATGATCGAGCCGATAGCTCATCGCCACGCACTCGCCCTTGCCCAGCATCAGATAGTCGATCGCCTCCTCGATCTTGAGAATGTTGATGTCGATGCCGAGATCGGGATAGCGGCGGCGGACGCGCTCGATCGCGCGCGGCACCATCACCTGGGAGATGCTCGGCACCGAGCCGACGCGCAGCTCTGACAGCGCGCCGCGGCCGATGTTGGAGATGATGTAGCTGAGATCGTCGACCTTCTCGTAGACGCTGTTGATCTGCTCGAAGATGTTCTGTGCTTCGGGCGTCGGGAAGTAGCGGCCGTTCTGGCGCTGGAAGAAGCGGATGCCGAGCGAGCGCTCGGTGTATTTCACCAGGCGGCTCACGCCGGGTGCCGAGACCTTCAAGAGCCGCGCGGCGCCGTTGATGGTGCCGGTCACCATGACCGCGCGAATGACCTCGACCTGTCGCAGCGTCATCATCGGCGCGGCCCCTCCCCGACGCGCCCGGACGTCACGGGCTGCCCGGCGGCGTCAGCGGGATCGGCGGACGCGGCACGGGCCGCGGGCGCGGCGGCGCCGCGCCCGGCGCCGGCCTGATCTCGACCGGGGGCGGGAGCGGCGCGATCTGGGGCTGGCTCGATGCGACGGGCGCGGAGGGCGCAGCCGGCGGGGTCGCGGCGGGAGCCGAGAGCGGCGCCGTCAGCGGCGGCACGGCGGCACGCGGGCCGCCGAGCTTGGCGCGTGGGTCGCGCCGCGGATCACGTCCGGGCATCGGCACGTCGGCGGCATTGGGCGTCACCGGCGCAACCTCCGGACCGCCCGGCAGCGACGCCGTCGACGACGGAAAGGCCGGCGGCACCTCGCCGCGCGCGATTGCATCCAGGCGCCGCGTCTCGCGGTCGATCGCACGCACCGCGAGCCAGGACGACAGCGATGTCACGTCGACGACGCGGTTGAGCGTATCGGGCGTGCCCATCACGAACAGCTGCACCTCCGGCCGGCTATTGGCATTGCCGATCGTGTTCGAGCTCAGGCTGGCGCGGATGTCGGCCTGATCAGCCGGAATATCGAAGCCGCCGGAGACGATCGCGCGGGCCCCCTGCGCCTCCAGCGTGGTCGCGCCGACGCGGACGCGGCCGTCGCGGATGATGAAGGGGATCTGAGCTGATGCGACCGACAGCGTCCCCGACGCCAGCGCCGGCTCGACCACCTGCCGCAGCTTGCCGTCGTCGCTCACCTGCCCCGCATCCGCGGCGCGCAAGGCGGCGTCGAACGCGCGCGGGTCGAGATTGGCGATCGACGCATTGTCGAGCGTGACGGTGCCGTTGCCTGAGAGCGCATTGACCAGTCCCTGCACGCTGCGGCCTTCGGCCGCCAGCGTCATCTGCGCCGAGATCTTGCCCGCGGGCATCTTCAGATTGCGGTAGCGCAGCGCACTGCCGTCGATGCCGGCGAGCTCGACCCGTCCGTTCAGAACCAGGCCGTTCGGGTTCGGCCGCGCCTCGACAGTGGCAATCACGTCGCCGCCACCGAGCTTGCCTTTGAGGTTCTCGATGGTCACCGACTGGCCGTCGCTCTTGATCGCACCCGCCAGCGGCCGCAGGTCGGTGCCGTTCAACACCGCGCCGCTGAGCGCCTGGAATGCGACGCGACCGCGCCAGCCCTTCACGAGGCCGGGACCCAACGGCTCGGCCTGCTCACGCCCGGCCGCGCCGACCAGCACGGAGAACACCTGCGGCACCTCGAGCGCGTCGAGCCCGACCTCGCCATCGACCTGTTTGTCGTCGTCGAGATTCACCGCCAGCCGGCCGCGCAGCCGCGAGCCGCCGACCGTGCTGTCGATGTCCTCCAGCGTCAGGCGGCCGCCCGACAGTCCGAGCTTGCCGAACAGGCGGATGTTCTGCGCGGCGGCATCCTGCGGCTTCAGGCCCAACAAAGGCGCGAGATTGGCATTGCGCAACCGCAGATTGACGTTGGCCTTCGTGGCGTCGCCCCAGGGCTCGACGGTGCCCTGCGCGTCGCCGTCCAGACCGACGCCGGAGAGTTTCGCAGTCACGCGCAGCGGCGTGCGCCAGCCGCCGGTCACGCTCGACTGGAATTCGGCCGGACCGTTACCGACGGCGGCGAACCGATCGAGCCCAAGCAGCGCCAGCACGACATTGCCCTGCTCGGCCGAGATGCGGCTCTCGACGCCGAGCTCGGTCCGGTCGATCGCATCGACCTCGAAGCTGCGCAGTGCCGCCGCCGACGGCTTTGCCGTCAGGGTGGCCTGGCCCTTCAGCTGCGGCGCGTCGAGATCGAGCACCGCCTTGGCCTGGCTGCGATCGGCATTGGCGGGATCCTTGGCGAGGTCCAGCGTGAGCTTCAGCCGCGCGGCGCCGGCCGGCGTCGCCAACGCGTCGAAGCGCGCGGTGATCTGCGGCGCGAACGGCTGCACCAGCGCGGTGATCTCCTTCAGCGAGCCGGCCATCGACGTCAACGTCAGCCGCCCCGTGGCATCGGCGCGATCGAAACGCCCGACTCCCTCGGTGGTGACGCCCCCGCTCTGGCCGAACTTGATCTGGTCGACGGCGATCGTCTTCGGATCGTAGGAGACGCGGGCAGTTAGGGGACGCAGTTCCTGGCCGCTGAGCTTGGCGCGGCCGACATCCAGCGCGACGCTGGCCTCCGCCGGCCACTCGCCGGTGACGCCGACCAGCGAGCGCGTCATCGCCATCGCGGCATCGAGATCGAGCCGGTCGCCCTTCAGCGCCGCCTCGAAGCGGGAGCCGGCGCCGGCCGGCCGGTTGATCAGCGCCACGCGGCCATCGACCGATCCGCCGTCGATGTCGGCCTTCAGGCCGTCGATGGCCACCCGCTCCGGCGCCACGTTGAGATCGCCGCGGATGCGCAGCGGGCGCTGGGTGCGATAGCTGTTGTCGGTGCGGCCCTGCAGCCAGGCGACCAGGGCGTCCGGCTCGGAGGAGTCGAGATCGAGCGCGCCCGTGAAGCCCGCGGTGACCGAGGTCGAGATGCCGATGGTCCGGAACGTCAGATGGGTCGATCCGGGTGCGCGCAGGTCGACCTTCTCCAGGCTCCAGGCGGTGGTCTCGTTGTGCAGATCGGCCGTGGAGTTCTGCACCGGCCGGCCCGACAGCATGATCTGCTCGGTCGTGAACTGGACGTTCGCCGGCAGCGGCAGGGTCGGCAGCTGCGCGATCCAATTGCGAAGCGCCGGCAGCACCAGCGCCGGCGCGATTGCACGACGGTCCTTCACCTCGTCGCCTGCGAGGAGCTTGTCGGCATCGAGCTGACGCGCTGCCAGCGACGCCTTCAGCACCGGGGCGGCACCGAACTTGGCATCGCCGCTGCCGGCGAACTTCAGCGAGCGATCCTCCTGGCCGAAGCTCACCTCGATCTGGTCGAACTTGGCGGAGGCCTGGTCGCCGACGATCTTGGTCGTAATGCGCCACGGCGTGCCGGAGGGTGCGGTCGCGGGAGCGCTCTTCGCCTGCCTGCCGGGCTGGTCGTTGCTCGGTTGATCCCTGCTTGCCTGGTCCTTGCCTGACAGGTCCTTGCCTGACGGGTCCTTTCCTGACGGGTCCTTGGCCGGCTTGTCGGCGACCTGCTCCTTCGGCGGGGACGACAGCGTCAGCGCACCTTCGAACTTGGGCGAGCGGTTGGGAAAGCTGATCAGGCCCTCGACATCGGCCACAACCGGACGCTCGCCGGGATCGATGTTGAGATGGACGCGCAGTCCGTTGGACTCCTTGTCCTGGCTCGACGACAGCCGGAACGGATAGCGGCCGCCACGGATCGACAGCGCGCCGTCGCCGCGCAGCGAGCCGGCCAGCGAGCGGACGTCACCGGAGAATACGATGTCGGTCAGCTCCAGGGTCGAGCGGCTGGCGGCGTCGTGGAGGGCGACGCGGCCGGTCAGGTTGAAGCGATCGATCGCGAGCGCGGCGAGATTGAACCGGCCGGACGCGGACGGCAGGTCGACCTGGCCCTTGGCGTCGAGGCCGAGATCGGCGGCCATGCCGCCGATGGTCAGCTCGTTCGCCTTCCACTCGCCGCGCATCAGGTCGCCGAGGCTGAACTCGACGTCGAGCTTGTCGGCGCGCAGCTTGCCGAGGTGGTTGGCGCCGCCGAAGGTGACCTGGCGCAGCCGCAAGGTCGGCGTCGGCAACAGCCGTGCGTCCAGCGCACCGGCGACCCGCACGGGCACGCCGATGATCTTGCCCGCCTCGGCCTCGAACTGCGGCCGGAACTGGTTCCAGTCGACGAAATACGGGCCGATCAGCGCAGCAAGAAGCGCAAGGATGAAGGCAATCGCCAAGCCGAGCAGGGTCGTCTGCACGGGGTCTCCCTCAAAGGACAACGCTCCGGCGTCCCAAAGCCTTCAGCCCGCGCGGCCGCGGCCCCACGGACGTCGATACCGGAGCGCTGCATCATATAGGATTAAGTATGGCGAAGTCACAGCGCTGTCGTTCTTTCCGGGGGCGTTGCACAACAACTCCGTTAACGAAGATGGTTACCAGTGCGCCGGCAGCCGCTTGAGGCCGCGCAGCACGAAGGTCGGCCGCCATTCCGGGTTGTCCGGATCATCCAGCTTCAACTCCGGCAGCCGCCGCAGCAGGGTTCCGATCGCGACCTCGGCCTCGATGCGGGCGAGCTGTGCCCCCAGGCAATGATGGATGCCGCCACCGAACGACAGCGGCTTCACGTTCGCCCGGGTGATGTCGAGCTGCTCCGGATTGTCCGGGTAGACGGCCGGGTCGCGGTTGGCCGAGCCGAGCAGGCACAATACGGTCTCCCCAGCCGGGATCCGGCGGCCACCAAGATCCTCGATGTCCTCGAGCGCGACCCGCCCGGTCAGCTGCACGGAGGAATCGTAGCGCAGGAACTCCTCGATCGCGTTGGTCATCAGCTCAGGGCGCGCCTTCAGCAAAGCGAGCTGGTCAGGATTGCGATACAGCGCCAGCAGGCCATTGCCGATCAGATTGACCGTGGTCTCATGCCCGGCGCCGAACAGCAGGATGATGTTGGCGGTCAGCTCCTCGTGCGAGAGCTTGGCGCCGTCCTCCTCCGCCTGCAGCAGCTGCGTCGTCAGATCGTCGCCGGGCTGCTTGCGGCGCAGCTCGAACAGATGCTGGAAATACGCCCTGGAGACCGCGTTGCCGGCATTGCCTTCTTCGATCTCGGCCTTCGACAGCGGCACCGGCTCGAGCAGCCGCCCGCCCTCGCGCGAGCTCTTGTAGAACGCCTCGCGGTGCTCCTCGGGGATCCCCAGCATGTCGCAGATCACCGTGACCGGCAGCTTGAAGGCAAAATCCTCGATCAGGTCCATCCGGCCGCGCGGAATGATCTCGTCAAGCGTCGAATCGACGATCGCCTGGATGCGCGGCCGCATGTCCTCGACCCGGCGCGCCGTGAACGCCTTCACCACCAGGCCGCGCAGCCGCGTATGATCCGGCGGATCCTGCTGCAGCATCCAATGGCTCATGCTGCGGAAGATCGGCTCGTTCATGATCTCGGGGCCGTAACGGCGGATCGAGCGGGCCACGAAATCCTTGCCGAAGCGCTTGTCGCGCAGCACGAGGCTCGACTCCGCGTGCCGGCTCGCCAGGAACGAGCCGAACGGCGTCACATGGACCGGATCATTGTCGCGGAGCTGCTGATAGAACGGATAGGGATTTCGGATGAACTCCGGCGACAGCGGATTGAACAGCGGCGCCGCCTTGGCAGCCTGGACGTGCTCGTTCATGTGATCCCTTTCCCAGAGTTCGCTCATTGGTTCACGGCCGCGGCGCTATGGCAAGTCGGCCAGTTCACACATCATGCCGCAGCCTCCGCCGCGGTCTTCAACCTATGTAACTGCCCGGCGACGACGCGCACCCGGCGCGGCGCCGCAATCCAGATCGCGGCCGCCGACACGAAGGCGCCGGCGAAGGCGATCGCAAAGCCCGGCGTGTAGCTGCCGGTGAGATCATACAGCACTCCGGTGACCCAGGGACCTGCGGCGCCGCCGCACAGCCCGATCATCATCAGCGTTCCGAAGATGCTGCCGAATTGCGCGCCCTGAAAGATCTCCAGCACCACCGCGCCCATCACCGACGTGATGCCGTAGCCGAGCGCGCCCTGTGTCGCGACCATCACGTAGATCAACAGCAGCGACGGCGACGACTTGAGCGCGATCAGCGCGGCGAAGCAGATTGCGAAGCCGAGGCAGCCGAGCCCCCACACCGTCTCGCGGCCGAGCCGGTCGGAAAGATGGCCGAGCGCGATCTGTCCGGGAATGCCGAGCAGGCTGACGGCGCCGAGCGCCCACACCGCGACACCCGAGCTGAAGCCGATCTCGAGCAGATACTTCGTTTGATGGACCTGGACGGCGTACCAGACGTAGAGGCCGAAGAAATAGCCAAGCGCGAGCCACCAGAACCGACTTGTGCGCAGCGCGCGCGCCAGCGTCCAGTCGATGCCCGCCCAGGCCGGATCGACGATGTTCGAGATTGGCTTCGCGGCATTGGCGAGCGGCGCAGCGTCGCCGTCAGGACGCAGCCCCATCTCCTCCGGCTTCTTGCGCAGCAGGAGATTGATCGGCGCGAGTACGACCAGCACGACGATGCCCATCGCGGTGCAGGCGGTGCGCCAATTGGTCTGCGCGATCATGTGCTGCACCCAGGGCAGCAGGGTCATCGAGCCCAGGCCGACGCCGGCGAACGCGATGCCGATGGCGAGCCCGCGGCGGCGGATGAACCAGTTCGGCAGGAACAGCGACTGGCCGGAATAGCCGAGGCAGACGCTGCCGGATCCCACCATCACGCCGATGGTGAGGTAGAGATGCCAGGGCTGCGAGGTGAGCGGCGCGAGCAGAAGTCCGCCGCCCATCAGCGCGACGCCGAGTTCCATCACCGCGCGCGGGCCGGTGCGGTCCATCAGCCGTCCGATCAGCGGACTGACGATGCCGGACGCGACGAAGCCGAAGGAGAAGGCGCCGGCGGTGACGCCGCGGTCCCAGCCGAACTCGGCCAGGATCGGCGGATAGAACAGCGAGAACGCGGTGCGCGCATTGACGCCGATCGCCATCGTCACGAAGGTCACGGCGACGATGACCCAGCCATAATAGAACGGCAGGCGCATGGCTGTTGTTTTCACTCCCTGGTGCACCCTTCGCATCATTTGCATGCGGAGGGGTCAAGGATTTTCTGCCGCTCGCGCACCGGCGTCAGCTACCTCCGAGGTCATGTGTGCGGCGCACTGTCGCCATTCTCGGTGTCGTCCCGGCGAAAGCCGGGACCCATACCGCGTGATCTCGCGAGGAACGTCGCTGCCAGTTGCGCATCTCAGGGCCGCCGGTGGTTATGGGTCCCGGCTCAAGGCCGGGACGACACCGAAGGTGTGGCGCGCGTCGTCGGTCACGGCTGCACGTTCTCGCGACGCGATGCGCCCGGGCTATGGGAGAGTTGCTCGCGCTCTTCGAACGAAGGGCGCAGGGAAGGCCGGGCGCTGGCCGCGCCCGTGGCCCGCCTGCGAACAAAAATGCAGGCGGCAGGTACCACAGGTGTGGCCGAGAACGCCCGGCCCTCCCTGCGCGGTGGTCTTCGCGCTTATAGGCAGGCTTCCTGGCGCTCGGGCTTGTTGGCCGCCATGCGCGGCAGCGCGTGTCACGCGCTGCGCGGAGATACCAGCGTCGAGGTATCAGAACCCTGCAACTACACGTCCGCAAGCGCATCGTTCGTCCGCACGCCCTTCAGGACATGCTGCGAGCTCCCGCGGCCACCGCTCCCCGCCTCGCGTGTCGTGACGATCGCGCGCAACGCCCCTTCAGAGTGAGGCGGGATGTGCGAGAGGATCGTGGTGATTTGCCCGTCGACACAAGGGAAATCGGCTGCGACAAAGTAACCCGACGGGCAACATTCTCATGAACTACACAGGTGTCCACCCAGGGCTGGCGGCAACTGTGGTCGACCTCTTGCCATCTCCACAGCTGTCATGCTCCGCGAAGGCGGAGCATCCAGTACTCCGCGGCAGACGACGTTGAACCGTGACGTCACGGCGTACTGGAGCGTCCGCCTTCGTGCCTTCGTGGACGATGACACCTGTGTTTGCCTGTTCATATGTCCGTCGCGAAAGGACAAGGATTTCGGATAGCGCAGGCTTACGCCGCAGCCTTGACCTCATCCGCGCCATGAAACGCATACACGTCCATGCGCAGCACGCCGTAATTGGCGCTGTTGTGCAGGCGCTCGACGCGGGCGTTCTCGCCCGCCGCGCCGAGCGCTGCGAACAGTGGCAGGAAGTGTTCGTCGGTCGGATGGTTGTCGCGCGCGTGCGGGGCAAGACGGCGATAATTGACGAGGTCGTCGACGCGGCCTTCGATCGCGGCCTGGTGCACCCAGTCGGCGAAGTCGACCACCCAGGAGGGCGCGGGATCGTCGATGTCGAGCCGGCGCTTGCGGAACTCGCCGAGATTGTGGGTGAAGCTGCCGCTGCCGATGATCAGCACGCCCTCGTCGCGCAAGGGCGCCAGCGCGCGGCCGAGCGCGAGATGATGCGCCGGGCCCTGCTCGGTCTGGATCGACAGCTGCATCACGGGAATGTCGGCTTGCGGATACATCAGGAGCAGCGGCACCCAGGCGCCGTGATCGAGGCCGCGCTCGCGGTCGACGCCGACGGGAAGACCGGCGGCCTGCAGGCGCTCGGCGACGGCGCGGGCGAGATCAGGCGCGCCCGGCGCCGGGTAGCGCAGCTGATACAGTTCGCGCGGAAAGCCGTAGAAATCGTAGATCGTGTCGTTGGCGGCGACGACGTTGACGGCGGGGATGTCGGTCTCCCAATGCGCCGAGATCACGAGAATGGCCTTCGGTCGCGGCAGGCTGTCGCCGAGGCCCGACAGGAAGTCCCGCGCCGCCGACGCCGTCAGCGGCAGCATCGGCGAGCCGTGCGACAGGAAGATGCTGGGCAGGGTCATGTCAGAACTCCTCGTTTGATTGGTATCTCAGGTCGCGCCCCATCCACAACTGTCGTCCCGGCCTTGAGCCGGGACCCATACCGCGTGATCGCGGCTTGAGGCAGGCTGGGCGTCGACCAGCTTGCTCAACTCAGTGCCGCCGGTGGTTATGGATCCCCGCTTTCGCGGGGATGACACCGAGTTTGGAGCGAAGGGCGACCGCCCCTCACCGTCAATGCGCGCTGCGGAGCTGGCCGCCGGCGAGGTTGGCGCGGAGGTTGCCGAGCGCATAGGCGCCGTCGCCGAGCAGGGCCTGGATCACCAGGGTGACGGCCCAGAACGCCGGATATTCCCAGCCGCCCTTGGGGTTGTTGAAGAAGAAGCCGGCCGAGCCGTGCACGGTGAAGATGGCGCCGAGCAGGATCGGCACGGCGGCGAGCGCGACCCAGCGGGTGGCGACGCCGAGGATCAGGGCGCTGCCGGCCAGGATCTCGGCGGTGATGGTGACATAAGCGAGTTCGGGCGGCAGGCCGATGCTGCCGAAGAACTTGGCCGTGCCGGCCGGCGTGAACACCAACAGCTTCAGGCTGGCATGGGCCAGGAACAGGCCGCCGAGGGTGAGGCGGAGCAGGAGCGCGGCATAGGGCGCGGTGCGGGAATCGATCATCAGAACCTCCGTGGGACACCGGGGATATGGATCATTCCCTGCCGAGCGATAATCCGGTACAAGGGAAATTCAGTTCACACTGAGAGAGCGAGATCCAGGGTTGCTCGATCGCCTGACCGGGCTGGAAGTGCTGTCCAAGGTGGCCGGCAGCGGCAGCCTGTCGGGCGCCGCGCGCCTGCTCGGGATGTCGCCGACCATGGTGACGAAGCATCTCGCGGCGCTGGAAACGCGGCTCGGCACCAAGCTGTTTCACCGCACCACCCGCCGGCTGACGATCACCGAGGCAGGGCGGCGCTATCTCGATCTCGCCGAGCGGGTGCTCGGCGATTTCGAGGCCGCCGAGAGCGCGATTGCGGCCGATCGCGTCGAGCCGCGCGGCGTGCTGCGCCTCAACGTCCCGCTCGCCTTCGGCACCCGGCAGATTGCGCCGCTGCTTGCCGGCTTCGCCGCGCTCTATCCTGGCGTCAGCGTCGAGCTCGGCCTCAACGACCGGCTGGTCGACCTGATCGAGGAAGGCTGGGATCTGGCGATCCGGATCGGCACGCTGAAAGACTCCACCTTGGTGGCGCGTCGGCTGGCGCCGTGCCGGATGATGATCTGTGCCGCGCCATCCTATCTCACCACGCATGGCACACCGCGCACGACAACCGACCTCGCCGCGCACAATTGCCTCGGCTATACGCTCGCCGCCGCCGGCCCGTCGCGCTGGCGCATGGGCGGCAAGGCGGCGATCGACGTGACCGTCAGCGGCAACCTGCGCGCCAACAACGGCGATGCGCTGCTCGCTGCGGCGCTCGCCGGCCAGGGCCTGATCTATCAGCCGACCTTCATCGTCGGCGACGAGTTGCGGACCGGACGGCTGGTGCCGGTGACGCTCGACGTTCCGCCATCCGATCTGCTGGCGGTGCACGCGGTGTACCTGCCGGACCGCACGCCCTCGGCCAAGGTACGCGCCTTCATCGATTACCTCGCCGCGGCATTCGCGCCGCTCCCCCCATGGGATCGCGACCTTGGATAAGCACACGCGCTGCCTGCGCGCGGAGACATCGACATGACTGAGCAACCTCACGACGGCAGCCATCATTGGGCGATGCTGCGCTCGCTGCAGGGCTGGCGGATCAGCACCCTGCCCGCCGATCTCACCGCCGGGCTGACGCTCGCCGCGATCGCGATCCCCGAGCAGATGGCGACCGCCAAGCTCGGCGGCTTCGCGCCGGAAACCGGCTTCTTCGCCTTCCTCGCGGGCTCGCTCGGATTCGCGCTGTTCGGCGCCAACCGCTTCCTGTCCTGCGGCGCTGATTCGACGATCACGCCGATCTTCGCCGGCGGGCTGGCGCTGCTCGCTGCCAGCGGCACGCCCGAATATGGCAGCATCGCCGCGGCGCTGGCGCTCTTGGTCGGCGTCATGCTGGTGCTGGCCGGCGGCTTCCGGCTCGGCGGCATCGCCAATCTGCTGTCGGTGCCGGTCACGGTCGGCTTCCTCTCCGGCATCGCGGTGCACATCATCGTGTCGCAACTGCCCGGCGTTCTCGGCCTGCCCGCGCCGAGCGGATCGACCTTGGCGCGGATCGCGGCCATGGCCGGGGAGCTTGGCAAGACCAACATCTACACCCTCATCATCGGCTTCGGCGTGCTCGCGACCGTCGCGGTGTGCGAGCGGATCAGCGCCTGCATCCCGGGGGCGCTGATCGCGCTCGCCGCCGCCACGATCTTCGTGATCGGTGCCGGGCTCGAAGCCCGCGGTGTCCCGGTCATCGGCGCGATCTCCGGCGGCGTACCGATGCCGTCGGTGCCGCTGATTGCGCCGGAGCAATGGGTGAAGCTGGTGCCGCTCGCGTTCCTGATCGCCGTCGTCGTGATGATGCAGACCGCGGCCACGACACGCTCGTTCCCGTCCGAGCCGGATCGTCCGGCCGACGTCGACCGCGATTTTCTCGGCGCCGGCGCGGGCAGCGTGCTCGCCGGCTTGTTCGGCACGTTTCCGGTCAATGCGAGCCCGCCGCGCACCGGCATCGTCGTGGAGACCGGCGGCCGTTCGCAGGTCGCGGGCCTCTCGGCCGCGGTCATCGTGCTGCTGCTCGTGCTGTTCGGCGCGCGGCTCTTGGCGCACGTCCCGGAAGCGGCGCTCGGCGGCGTTCTGCTGTTCGTTGCGCTGCGCATCATCCGCGTGACGCAGATCGTGCAGATCTATCATGCCTCCAAGGGCGAGTTCCTGCTGATCGTCGCCACCGCAGCCGCGATCGTCGTGCTGCCGATCGAGCAAGGCGTTGCGCTCGGCATCTCGCTGTCGCTGCTGCACGGCATCTGGAGCACGACGCGCGCGCATCTCATGATCTTCGAGCGCGTGCCGGACACCACGATCTGGTGGCCGGCGCATCCGCACATCCGCGGCGAGGAGCTGTCGGACATCGCCGTAGTCGGCTTCCAGGCGCCGCTGAGCTTCCTCAACGCCGCGACCTTCCGCGCCGACCTGCAGCATCTGCTGCAGCAACGCCAGCCGCGGCTCCTGGTGCTCGAAGCCAGCGCGATGGTGGAGATCGACTTCACCGCCGCGCAGGCGATGCGCGAGGTGATCCGGCAATGCAATGAAGATGGGATCGTGTTCGCGGTGGCACGGCTCGAATCGCTGCGCGCACAGGCCGCGTTCGAACGCTTCGGCCTGTACGACGTGCTGCCGCGAGATCACGTATTCCACAGCGTCGATCTCGCGCTGCGGAGCCTGCGCGTCGAGCCTTTGAGCGGTGCGCGTGAGACCAACGGCGCCACCCCACACTCGCGTCATCCCCGCGAAAGCGGGGATCCATAGCCACCGGCCGGGCTGCTTGAGCAGGATGGTCGACGTCCAGCCTGCCTCGAACATCGATCACGCGGTACGGGTCCCGGGTCGGCGCCTGAACGTCGCATCGCGACGTTCAGGCTTGCCCGGGACGACAGCGGTGACTGGACCGGGCGATCGTGTCTTCGCGACGGCGAAGGGAGCATCAATCTCATGCCCAACGTCGTCTGATACAAATCGTTACGAACCAGAGCCCGGCACGACACATGCCGGCAACGTTCGGCGACGAGAAGTCCTTCCCTCATGACGCCCGGCCGATCGGCCGCGGCCTCCGACTAAGGATCATCGTTCATGCGCAAGCTGCTGCCATTGCTGTTCATCATCGGCCCGATCGCCACCGCACACGCCGAGGACATGAGCGCCGTGCGCCAGGCCTGCGGAGCCGAGGTGCGCACGCTATGCGCCGGGATCACGCCGGGCGGCGGCCGCATCAAACAGTGCATGGTCGAGAAGTCCGACAGATTGTCCGACGGCTGCAGGAGCGCGCTGAAGGAGGCCAACGAGGTCAAGGCGCAACAGGGTGGCAAATGATTCCGCGCGACAAGCTACCGCTGTTCATCTTCCCTGCAGCAGGCCTGCGGTAGGACTTCGACATCGTGACGCCGCTGCAGGGATGCGCCACATGATGAGCAGAGCTGCAGCGCATCATCGGCACGACGCCGATGCCATGGTATGAGGCGGAGGTTTCGTCGCGTCGAAAAAACTGCGAAACCAAACGACGACTGCCGACGTCTCACGACTGTACTGATTCGAAACCAACGAGAGGACCGCACCGCAATGCGCAATCTGTTCACCTCCGCCCTGCTCGCCGCGACCGTCATGGTGGGCGCGTCGGCCGCGCAGGCCTTCACGCTGCCGGCTCAGCCGGCTGCTCCGGACAGCAATGTCGAGCGTGTCGCCGGCGGCTGCGGTCCGGGCTGGTTCCGCGACGGCTGGGGCAACTGCCGCCCGGCCCCACGCGCCTATTACGGTTATGGTTATGGCTATGGCTATGGATACGGATACGGCCCGCGCACCTGCTGGATCCGCCCGACTCCCTGGGGTCCGCGCCGCGTCTGCCGCTGACCTGCGCGCGAACTAAGGCCGCCGCCGCATCCCGGATGCGGCGGCGTTTTCATTTGATGCTTTTCTGATGAGGTGAGTTCGGAGCTGTCGCCGCAATGCCGGCGGCAACAGCTCGGCTTCAATGAAGGCGATCAATTCGCCGGAATGATCTTGCCAGGGTTGAAGATGTTCTGCGGGTCGAGCGCCTGCTTGACGGCGCGCATGGCGTCGAGCGCTTCCTGGCCGAGCTCCGACTTCAGGTACTTCTGCTTGCCCTGGCCGATGCCGTGCTCGCCGGTGCAGGTGCCGCCCATCGCCTGGGCGCGCTCCACGAGGCGATGCATGAAGTCCTCGCCGCGCGCCATCTCGTCGGCATCGTCGACGTCGCACATCAGCGAGCAGTGGAAATTGCCGTCGCCGACATGACCGACGATCGGCGAGGTCAGCTTGAGACGCGCGAGGTCCTCCTCGGTCTCGCCGACGCAATCGGCGAGACGCGAGATCGGCACGCAGACGTCGGTCGCGACGACACCGACGCCGGGCCGGATCGCCTTGACGGACCAATAGGCATCATGACGCGCCTGCCACAGCCTGGTGCGGTCCTCCGGCTTGGTGGTCCAGGCGAAGTCGCCGCCGCCGCATTCCCTGGCGATCTCGGCGAAATTCCGCGACTGCTCGGCGACCTCGGTTTCGCTGCCGTGGAACTCCAAGAGCAGCAGCGGCGTCTCCGGCAGGGTCAGCTTCGAATAGGCGTTGCACGCCCGCACCTGCGCCGCGTTGAGGAGTTCGATCCGCGCCATCGGGATGCCGGTCTGGATCGCGAGGATCGTCGCCTGGCAGGCGCCGCGCACGGTCTCGAACGAGCACGAGGCGGCCGCGATCGTCTCGGGAATGCCGCGCAGGCGGATCGTCATCTCGCAGATGATACCGAGCGTGCCTTCGGCGCCGATGAACAGATGCGTCAGGTCGTAGCCGGCGGCCGACTTCTTGGCGCGGGTGCCGGTCTTGATGATCTCGCCGTCGCCGCGCACCACCTTCAGCGCCAGCACGTTCTCGCGGATGGTGCCGTAGCGCACCGCATTGGTACCGGAGGCGCGCGTCGAGGCCATGCCGCCGAGCGAGGCGTCGGCTCCGGGATCGATCGGGAAGAACAGGCCCTGGTCGCGGAGATATTCGTTCAGCGTCTTGCGGGTGATGCCGGGCTGGATCACGCAGTCGAGATCCTCGGCATGCACCTCCAGCACCTTGTTCATGTCGCGCATGTCGATGCAGATGCCGCCGGCGGGCGCGTTGACCTGGCCCTCGAGCGAGGTGCCGGTGCCGAACGGAATGATCGGCACGCCGAGCGGGGCGCAGATGCGGACGACGTCCTGGATGTCGGCGGTCTCCTGCGCCAGGACCACACCATCCGGCGGCTGCGTCGGCAGCCAGGTCGTGGTATGGCCATGCTGCTCGCGCACGGCCTGCGAGGTGATGAGCCTGTTGCCGAAGCGGGCCGCGAGCGCGTCGAGCGCGCTTTTCAGCGCCTCCGGCGCGGGCCGCTTCAGATCGTGATGGGGGATCGTCGTCGCCACAGCTTCCTCCGAAAGTTGGGCGGACCGTGGCAAAGGACGCAACAAGGGTCAAGGGAGCAAACGGAAGAGCCGATGAGCGATAATGCAGTGCCTACGCCGGCTGCAGGTGGACCGTTCCTGTCGTCCATCATGCAGATCGAGCCGCAATGGATCGACTACAACGGCCATCTCAACATGGCCTATTACAACGTGATGTTCGACCGCGCGATCGACCAGATCTGGGCCGAGCTCGGCATCGGACCGGCCTACATGAAGGAGCGCCAGGGCTCGACCTTCACCGCCGAATGCCACGTGCGGTACTTGCGCGAGATCCATCTCGGCGATCCCGTTGTGATCGCCGTCTGGCTGATCGCCGCCGACGAGAAACGGCTGCATACGTTCGAGGAGCTGCGCCACGCCGAAGAAGGCTGGATCTCCGCGACGTCGGAGAACATGTCGGTGCACATCGACATGACCAAGCGCAAAGTCGCGCCGTTTCCGCCGGACATCCAGGCCAACATTTCCCGCGTGCTGCAGGCGCATGCCGCGCTGCCGCGACCGGACGGGCTCGGCCGCGCCATCAGCATGCCGGCGAAGCGATGAATTAGTCCGATCGCACCCAGTCCGGCAACCGGTCGAACCAGGGCTGCGCCTGCTCGAGCTGGCGGGCGAGCTGCAGAAGCCGCGCCTCGTCGCCGAGCCGGCCGGTGAACTGCACGCCGAGCGGCAGGCCGTCTGCGGTCCAGTGCAGCGGCACGCTCATCGCCGGCGTTCCCGTGAGATTGGCAAGCTGGGTGAACGGCACATATTGCAGGCTGTCGCGGGCGATCTTGTCGATCATGCCGTCCAGCGCGCCCCAGCGCGTCAACAGCCCGAGCAGCCCGATGCGGTCGAGCATGTCGAGCAGGGTCTGCTCGGCGGTCGAGGGATCGCCCTGGCCGTGGCGGATCGGCGGATGCGCGAGCGTCGGGGTCAGCAGCAGGTCGTAGCGGGCATGGAAGCGCGCGAGCGCGCGGGCAAACTCATTCCATTTGAGCAGTTGCGTCGTCAGCGCGCCGGCCGAGATCGCGCTGCCGAGCGTCGCCAGCACGCGGGTCAGCAGCTCGAACTGGTCGCCACGCGCACCGTTGGCGCGAGCCTCGGCCACGAAGGCGGCGACCTGGCCGAAATAGATGTGCAGGAACGAGGTCGCGAGCGCGGCGCCGTCGATCTCGGGCGCGGCCTCCTCGACCTCATGGCCGAGTCCACGCAACAGCTTCACGGTGGTCTCGACCGCGAGCTTCGCCTCGGCGTGCACCTCGGTGCCGATCGGCGATGCCGTCGTGACCCCGATGCGCAGGCGCGGCGGATCGCGTGTGACGGCATTCGCGAACACCACGCCGGGCTCCGCGACGAGAAAGGGATCGCCGGGCTCGGCGCCCGAGATCACGTCGAGCGCTGCCGCGGTGTCGCGGACGCTGCGCGAGAGCACGCCTTCGCAGGAGGCGCCGAACCAGTATTCGCCGAAGCCCGGCCCGGACGACACCAGCCCGCGCGACGGCTTCAGCCCGAACAGACCGCAGCAGGCGGCGGGAATGCGGATCGATCCGCCGCCGTCATTGCCAGCGGCCATCGGCACGACGCCCGAGGCGACCGCTGCCGCCGCACCGCCGCTGGAGCCGCCGGGCGTATGCGCCGCATTCCAGGGATTGTTGACGCGCCCGAAAGCGCGCGAGTCGGAGACGCCCTTGAGCGCGAGCTCCGGGAGGTTGGTCTTGCCGAAGATCACGAGACCGGCCGCGAGGTAGCGCCGGACCACGGAGGCATGCTCGGTTGCCACGCGGCCGGACAGCGCCTTGCTGCCATAGGCCGTCGGCAGGCCAGCATAGTCCTGCGCGCAGTCCTTGATCAGAAACGGCACGCCGGTGAAAGGCCCGGTCGCTGGCCTGGCCAGCTGCGCGCGCGCCTCGCGCTCCATCATCGTGCAGATGGCGTTGGTGCGCGGCTGGACGCGCTCGCTCTGCTGCATCGCAAGCTGGAGCAGCTCGGCAGCGGTCGTCTCGCCGGCGCGTACGGCTTCGGCCAGCGCGGTCGCGTCGCGCTGCAGAAAGTCCTGGAGCTTCACATTCTCCTCCCCGTGACCGCAAACGGCCGCCGTGATGGTAACTGATTCTGGCTGCAACGGCGGCACCGCCGGATCGAACGCGGCAAAATCAGGGCAGCACCGCCATCGAGACGGCGATAGGGTGTCATCAACCCGCGCAGAACGTGACCGTCCTGTGCCTGGCGGTCACACGTTGAGTTAATTTGATTCAGATCATTCGTCGCGTGCCTTGTGTCGACCTAACCTTACTCATCGTTAGTTGCGTTGAGTAGACGAGAGAGCGATGGGACGCCTCGCAAGCCTGCTGAGCCGCGCACATGGCCCGCACGAGGATGAGCTGGCCACACCGTCGACGACGGCCGACTACTTCATCCTGCTGTCGCGGGCGATGGAGAACCTGCCTGAGTCGAGCGCCGAGCGCCGCGCCGAAGTTTATCAATCGGCACGCCAGGCATTGGTCAGCCAGCTCGAGGCGATGCATCCGCCGGTGTCTCGCTCGCGCATCAAGGCCGAGCAGCGCGCGCTCGACGACGCCGTCGACACCATCGAGACACGCGCGCTGACGGCGGAGGACGCTGCCGATTCATCGCTGGTGCCGGACACCCCGCCTGTTTCCTCTTCCGATCCCGATCGTTCGCCCATGTTCGTTTCAACAGCTCACGATGAAGCCGAGGACCCCGTCATGGCTCACAGTCAGTTTCAGTCCAAGTTTTCCCCGCGCGCCGTCGAGGAGAAGCCGATGTCCCGACTCGATGAAATCAACCGTGTCCTGCGCAAGCTGCAGAGCGACTCGTTCGGCGTGGAAGCCTGCGCCTTGATCTCCGAGGACGGGCTGATGATCGCGAGCGTGCTCGCCGCCGACATGGAGGAGACGCGCGTCGCCGGCATGACCGCGACGCTTCTCTCGCTCGGCGGCCGCGCCGCGATGGAGCTCGGCCGCAGCCATCTGCAGGAGGTGATCATCCGCGGCGAATCCGGGTACGCGGTTCTGGTCAGCGCCGGCCGCGGCGCGCTGCTGCTCGCGCTGACCAATGAGAACAGCAAGCTGGGCCTGACCTTCTTCGACATGCGCGAGGCCGTCCGCTCGCTGCAGAAGGTGCTGTAGCGGTCGTACAAATAAGCCGGCGCAAGGCGCCGGCGGGAGTTGCGTCATGGCCAATACCGTCCTCTATGATGACGGCGTTCATAAGAACATCCTGCTGGAGGATTTCAGCGCCGGCGACCTCGCGGTGCAGGCAAACCAGCATCTCATCATCCACGACCGCGTCGGCATGCTGCTCGATCCCGGCGGCCACAAGGTCTATTCCAAGGTGCTCGGCGAGACCTTCAGCGAGCTCTCGGGTGGGCGATTGCAATATCTGTTCCTGTCGCACCAGGACCCCGACATCGTCGCGGCCATCAACGGCTGGCTGATGACGACCGATGCCGACGCCTACATCTCGTCGCTATGGACCCGCTTCGTGCCGCATTTCGGTTTCGATCACATCGTCGCGGACCGGCTGAAGCCGATCCCCGATGAGGGCATGGTGTTCGATCTCGCCGGCAGCAAGCTCTACGCGCTGCCCGCGCATTTCCTGCACAGCGAGGGCAACTTTCAGCTCTACGATCCCGTCTCGAAAATCCTCTATAGCGGCGATCTCGGCGCCTCGATCGGCGTCGACTACATCGTCACGCGCGACTTCAAGGCGCATACGCGCTTCATGGAAGGTTTCCACCGCCGCTACATGGTGTCCAACCGGGTGATGAAGGCGTGGGCGCAGATGGTGCGGCCGCTCGACATCGAGATCATCGCCCCGCAGCATGGCGCGCTGTTTCCGGATGCGGCGATGTCGCGCCAGTTCATCGAGTGGTGCGCCGGGCTCGAATGCGGCATCGACCTGATCGCGCCATTGTTCAAGGTACCGGCGGGCTGACATGCTGGCGCCCTCCCCCAACCTCGCATGTCCGCCGTCCGCTCCGCGCGTCGACAACTGCATCGTGGCCGGCGAAGATGCGCCAGTCTGGCTCGCCATCGCCTTTGCCGTCGCGGGAACGCTGATCGCGGTAATGTCGGCCGCGCTCTGGCAACAGGCGCAGGCCGCGCCGCAAGCCATGGCCGCGGTCGTGATGCCGCAGCCGACCGTCGCCGAGCCTCCGCCTCCGCAGCCGGAGTCGCCGGTCCCCCTGCCCGCTCAGATCGTTGCTCCTCCGGTGCCACTTCCTTCAGCCATCCCGGTCGAGCCACCGGTCCCGGCCGCCACACCGATCGGCCGCGCCGAGCCGCCAAGCATCGCAAAGGCATCCACCGAGTGCTTCGCGCCGCTGGCGATCGCGTTCGAGCGCGGCAGCACGCGCCCCAATCCGGCCGATATGAAACGCGCGCTTTCGATCCTGCCGAAAGCGCTGTCGCGGCACGCCGACGCGACGCTGCTCGTCGAGGGCCATGCCGATGCCAACGGCAGCGAGGACCTCAACGTGCTCTTGAGCTTCTCGCGCGCCAAAGCCGTTGCGGAGCTCCTGAAGAAGGACGGCATTCCGGCGCAACAGCTGGCGGTCCGCGCCGCCGGCGCGGGCACGGCGCGCGGCGATACCGAAGCGGCCGCGGACGATCGCAAGGCCGTCCTGCGGATCGCCGGCGTCGACGATTGCGATCACGTCACGGAGGCCAAGCGACCATGACCATCTTTGCTCTCGTGAGCGGCGTCGGCGCTGCCATCCTGCTGTTGACAGCGGGCTATCTGGTCGGCGCGCGCCGGGGCGCGTTGGCACGCGACCATCTGCGGCGCCAGGTGCAAGTGCAGGCCGCAAGCCTCGATCAGTTGCAGGAGCAAAACAGTCACGACGCGAGCGAGCGGGAAACGAGCCTGCGTAGCGCGATTCAGGACGTGCTAGCGCCGCTGGTCGAGCGCGAGCGCATCTCGCTCGATCTTGCGCAGCTGGCAACCAGGCCGGGCCGGCGGCGCGAGCTGGTGCCGCTGCTCGACCGGATCGCCGAAGTCGGCCGCTTCGAGACCGTGCTGTTGACGAATGAGGAAGGCCTGCCGCTGGCCGCCAATACGGCCGGCCGTCACACCGAGCGGCTGGCCGCGGCGGCGACGCGGCTGTCGCTGGTCGCCGAGAAGGTCAGCGGCGCGCACGACGTCGCGCCGCTGTCGGTCATGCTGCGCGATGCCTCGGAGGCGACGACGTTGTGCCGGATCTTCCGCGTCCAGGATCAGACGCTGACGCTCACGGCACTTTCGAACGATCCGCGCCTCGCATCGGTGGCGCTCGATCCAGCCCTCGCGAAGGTGCAGGTGGCGCTGACCGCGCCGGCTTGAATTTTGCGACAACGCAGTACCTCTTTCGAGGCCCCGCCCTTCGCCGATTTCATTGTCAGGCATGCGGCCGACAACAGGTGCGGGCCGGCAGAGTCATTCTTACGCGGCAAACGATTCACGGACCCCGTCCAAGCCACATTTTCAGCGAATATCGCACAACACTTGGGCGCGCGCCGCCATGCGCCGCTGGATCCGACCGTCATAATTGAGGCGACGAAATGCGATCGCTGACGCGATGCGTGGCCGCGATGGTCTTGGATTCAAAAGCATCAGGTGATCGAGGAGCGGGCAGAGCGACGCCCGTGGGGCATTTGAAATCGAGCGAAGGTGTGGCGAGTCTGCGCCAGACCCCCGGCAGAGCGCACGATTCGTGCAACTCGAAAAATCCACAAACCCCGGTCGAGCGACCTGCTTTCGACAAGAAATTCCTCAATCATTCCACAGGTTGGTATCTGTCGTCTGACGAGAGCACGTCGTGTTTCTTCGCAAGGGCCCGATCGGGCTCGCCCTTTGCTGGCTGATCGTCGCGTGTCCGGGTCCGGCGATCCGGGCGCTGGAGGTCTCGCCGTCGGCACAGGCAACGCCGCCATTGGCAGCGATCGCGCCTCCTCCAACGCCCGTGCCGCTCGAAGATGCGCTGTCGAAAGCGGCCCATGACCTGCTCTCCAAATTCGAGGACGACGCGCAGGGCCAGCTCGAACTGGTGATCGACCCGTTGATCGACGGCGTCACCCGGGTGCAATCGACGGCAACGTTGCTGGAGCAGCAGCGCATCACCGCGCTCATCGCGGCGAACTACCCCCGGATCCACACCCTGCCTTTCACGGTGGCGTCGCTGTTACGAAAGCCGCTCGTGCTGATCGGCACCCTGACTCCGATCAACAACGAGGGCCTGCCTACGGGTCCTCGGGACGCCTACCGGATCTGCCTTGCGATCGCCGATCTGAACAGTAACACTGTGGTCTCAAAAGGTGTCGCGCGCGCGCTGCCCGACGACGTCGATCCGACACCGGTCCCCTTCTTCAAGGACAGTCCGGTCTACACCAAGGACCCGGCCACCGAGGCCTATGTGAGAAGCTGCCAGGGCGCAAAGCCGGGCGACGCCGTCGACCAGACCTACACCAATCACATCCTCGCATCGGCTCAGGTCAACGAGGCAATCGAGGCCTACAATGCCGGCCGCTACAAGGCCGCGCTCGAGCTCTATCAGACCGCGCTACGGATGGACGGCGGCGAGCAGCTGCGCATCTACAGCGGAATCTACCTGTCCGCCCTCAAGCTCGGCCACACGCAACTCGCCATGCAGGCATTCGACCGGCTGCTCGATTTCGGGCTGAAGAACAGCGATCGGCTCGCGATCAAGTTCCTGTTCAAGCCGGGCTCGACGTTGTTCTACACCGATCCGGAGGTGCGCGCGCCCTATCAGGCCTGGATCGGCAAGATCGCGCGACGGACCGCCGCCAATCATGTCTGCCTCGAAGTGGCCGGTCATACCAGCGCGACGGGATATTCCGGCGTCAACGACCGGCTGTCCGTCCTGCGCGCCGCCTATGTCAAGGATCAGATCCTGGCCGAGGACAAAGGCCTCGCGGGCCGACTGATCGCCAGCGGCCGCGGGTCTCGCGAGATGATCGTCGGTACCGGCCGCGACGATCCGAGCGACGCACTCGACCGTCGTGTCGAGCTCAGGATCATCAATTGCTCGAGCTGATCCGAATCGATCTGCCGGCGCTCCGAACAGACGCAATCGATCCCCTTTCGTCCGCGCCACCTCGAAAGAGATCCGCGCTCGGCGAGATGCCCGTCGCCCCGTCTTGAGGTGCCCCAAAAAGCGCAAAGGGCGCAGCACCTCTTGCGAGGCACTGCGCCCTTCGCCGACCTCATTGTCAGGGGATGAGGCCGACTACACGCGGGTGCGGCCGCGGGCGAGGCCCACGACAGCCGACACCAGAAACAGCACGATGGCGATGAAGAAGATGATCTTGGCGATCTCGATGGAGGCACCGGCGACGCCGCCGAAGCCGAGAATGCCGGCGATCAATGCGATAACCAGGAAGGTAACGACCCAGCCTAACATGACACGACCTCTGTCTCTCGATTGCGGTTCCAAGCGACGCGGAGCTTGCGCCGTTGCCTGGACAATCGAGGTCGGGAACAAAGGTTCCGGCGGGCTCGCCGGGTAAAAATTCGCGGTGAAGCGGAACAAAACCGCCCGTGATGGGCACGTCGGCGCCGACGGCCCTCGATTTAGGGCTGTAAAACGCGCTGAGCGGCCCCATATCACCGTCAATCCCTGCTATGAGGGCTCCTTCCTGTAGACCCCTTGATGTCGTCATATGATGCCGTCAGAGGGATGAGACTGATTCGCTGATGACCGAGCCCAATCGCGTGAGCCGTATTCCTGCGCCTGACCACCAGCCCGTCGCCGGCGGTATCGCTGCGCGCGCCCGTGCAGCCGCGAGTGGCGGTGCGCGTTACCTCGCGGGCCTCAATCCGGAGCAGCGCGACGCGGTCGAGACGCTCGACGGCCCTGTGCTGGTGCTGGCCGGCGCAGGCACAGGCAAGACCCGCGTGCTGACGACGCGCATCGCGCACATATTGAGCATGGGCCGCGCGCGTCCCGGCGAGATCCTGTCGGTGACCTTCACCAACAAGGCCGCGCGCGAGATGAAGACGCGCCTCGCCGAGATGCTCGGCCAGGCGGTGGAGGGCATGCCATGGCTCGGCACCTTCCACTCCATCGCCGGCCGCATCCTGCGCAGCCATGCCGAACTGGTGCAGCTGAAATCCAACTTCACCGTGCTCGATGTCGACGACCAGATCCGCCTGCTCAAGCAACTGCTGCAGGCCGAGAATATCGACGACAAGCGCTGGCCGGCGCGCATGCTCGCCAATCTGATCGACGGCTGGAAGAATCGCGGCCTGGCGCCGGCGCAGGTGCCGTCGGGCGAAGCCGCCGTTTTTGCCAACGGCAAGGGCGGCAAGCTCTATGCGAGCTACCAGGAGCGGCTGAAGATTCTCAACGCCGCCGATTTCGGCGACCTGCTGCTCGAGAACATCCGGCTGTTTCGCGAGAACCCGGACGTGCTCCGGCAATATCAGGGCCGCTTCAAGTTCATCCTGGTCGACGAGTATCAGGACACCAACGTCGCGCAATATCTGTGGCTGCGGCTGCTGTCGCAGGCGCCGAGCTCGTCGCGCGCCGTCACGCCATCCTCCGTCATTCCGGGGCGGCTCGAAGAGGCGAGCCCGGAATCTCGAGCTGAGGACCCACAACTGCGGGATTCCGGGTTCGCACCTGACGGTGCGCTCCGGAATGACGACGCGGCACAGAGCGCGCCTGCGCCCAAGAACATCTGCTGCGTCGGCGATGACGATCAGTCGATCTATGGCTGGCGCGGCGCCGAGGTCGACAACATCCTGCGCTTCGAGCACGACTTTCCGGGCGCCAAGGTGATCCGTCTCGAGCGCAACTATCGCTCGACCGGCCACATCCTCGCGGCCGCCTCGCACCTCATCACCCATAACGAAGGCCGGCTCGGCAAGACGCTGCACACCGAGGACGTCGAGGGCGAGAAGGTCACCGTCACCGGCGCCTGGGACTCGGAAGAGGAGGCGCGCGGCATTGGCGAGGAGATCGAGGAGCTGCAGCGCAAGGGCGAGCATCTCAACGACATCGCGATCCTGGTGCGCGCCTCCTACCAGATGCGCGAGTTCGAGGACCGCTTCGTCACGCTCGGCCTGCCCTACCGCGTCATCGGCGGTCCGCGCTTCTACGAGCGCGCCGAGATCCGCGATGCGCTCGCATATCTGCGCGTCATCAACTCGCCGGCCGACGACCTCGCCTTCGAGCGCATCGTCAACGTGCCGAAGCGCGGGCTCGGCGATGCCACCGTGCAGCTGCTGCACGACCATGCCCGCAAGCGTCGCATCCCGTTGTTCGAGGCGGCGCGCGCGGTCGCCGAAACTGATGAGCTCAAGCCGAAGGCGCGCGGCTCGCTGCGCGGGCTGATCCTGCAGTTCGAGCGCTGGCGCGCGCAGCGCGAGGTGACGCCGCACACCGAGCTCGCCGAGATCGTGCTCGACGAGAGCGGCTACACCGAGATGTGGCAGAAGGACCGCTCGGCCGATGCCGCCGGACGTCTCGACAACCTGAAAGAGCTCATCCGCTCGATGGAGGAGTTCGAGAATCTGCACGGCTTCCTCGAGCACATCTCGCTGGTGATGGACCGCGAGGGCGGCGCCGACGAGGAGGCGGTGTCGCTGATGACCCTGCACTCGGCGAAGGGCTTAGAGTTCGACAACGTCTTCCTGCCCGGCTGGGAGGAAGGCCTGTTTCCGAGCCAACGCACCCTCGACGAGCAGGGCCGCGCCGGCCTGGAAGAAGAGCGTCGCCTTGCCCATGTCGGCCTGACGCGCGCGCGGCGGCGCGCCAAGATCTATTTTGCCACCAATCGCCGCATCCACGGCACCTGGACCACGACCATCCCCTCGCGCTTCCTCGACGAACTGCCGGCCGCGAGCGTCGAGATCACCGAATCCAAGGGCGGCTCGGGCTGGGGCGGCGCCGGCGGCTATGGCCCATCGCGTTTCGACAATGTCGAATCGTTCGGGTCGAGCTATTCGACGCCCGGCTGGCAGCGCGCGCAGGCGCGGCGTCCTGGTGGGGCTCGGGGCAGCTCAGAGGGTGGCTTCCAGGAGGAGCAATCACCGTTCTCGGGGCGCGATCCGTTCGGCGGCGGCTTCAACGGTAATTTCGGCCGCAACAAGCGCGGGCCGCTGACCATCGAAGGCGAGCTGGTGGCGAAATCCACCGGCACCACGTCGGAATTTTCGGTCGACGACCGCGTCTTTCACCAGAAGTTCGGCTATGGCAACGTCATCAAGGTCGACGGCAACAAGCTGACCATCAGCTTCGACAAGGCCGGCGAAAAGCACGTCGTCGACAGCTTCGTGCAGCGCGCGTGACCTGACGGCCACGGCGGGATCTGCCGCCGTGCGACAGCAGTCGCATCATCGTCACCGAACTTCACACTTCGCCTTTGTTAGGCCTTGACCATGGCAGCTCGCGTCGTATGAGATGCGTGCATGGTCCGGGGATACAATCTGTTCATGGTGGCGGTCGCGCTCAGCATGCCCTCGCTTGCGATGGCGCAGACGATGAGCTTTGGCGACTCCGCCGGGCTGATCGCGTCGAGTTGCGGCGCCGACATCACCGCCAATTGCCGCGGCGTCAATCTCGATTCCAACCGTCTGAAGGAATGCCTGTCGCGCAACCAGGACGTCGTCTCGGCGCAGTGCAAGGCGACCTATTTCAAGGCGTTCGAGGCGATCCAGAAGCGCATCTCCGCCCGCGTCACCGTGGCGAACGCCTGCCAGCGTGAGATCGTCAAGCTGTGCGGCGGCTCGACCAAGGAAACCAGCAAATCGATCCCGTGCCTCCTGACTGCCAATGGCGTCAGCGCGCGATGTCAGCAGGCGATGGGCGAGGCGGGGTATCGCTGATGCGGCAGACGACGACATCGCTGCTCTGGCTGATCGCCGCATCGCTGCCGCTGGCGAGCGCGCCGGCGCGCGCGCAAGAGGTGACGCGCGAGGACATCGTGCGCCAGCTCAGCCGGTTCGAGGCCGCGCCCACGATCGACCTTCCCGCGCTCAAGCAGCAGACACAGGAACGCTCTAAGATGCGCGGCCGCAACGAGCCGCCGCCCTCGAAGCGTCCGCCGATCGCGCCGGAGCTGACGAGCTTGCCGACCTTCAACGTCGACATCCAGTTCGATGTGGACACGCCGATCGTGCGCCCGGAATCCTACCAGACCGTGGGGCGCATTGCCGACGCGATGGTGTACGCTGATCTCCTGCCCTACACGTTCCTGATCGTCGGCCACATCGAAGCCAACGGCAAGCGCGAGTCGAACGTCATCCTGAGCCAGCGCCGCGCCGACGCGATCCGGGACATCCTGGCGAATACCTTCAAGATCTCGGTCAAGCGCCTGCAATCCGTCGGCCTGGGGGAGGAGCAATTGCTCGACCCGTCCAAGCCGACCGCGCCGATCAATCAGCAGATCCAGATCATCACGGTCGCAAAGGCCGTCGAGGAGGCCGCGGCACCGCCTCCGGCAGCGGCCCCCGCCGCGCCCAGCAAGCAGGCTCCACGCAAGCACCGCAATTGATGCAAGCGAGGTCTGCATCTGCGCATGAACCCTTGGGTGCTCCGGCGCGACAGCATTGAGATCCGACGTCTGCGGCCCTGCCGACGGGCGCTCATGGAACCCACTGTCAATTTGCGCGGAGGGTCCCGCGCGGGGTGCCTCGATTGCCGGTTTGTCGATGCAGCCGCTTGATGGTATAGCCGCGTCCTTACGGCCGTCGATTGAGCGGTGGCCGATCCATGGACGAGCGAGCCTGCCATGAATGCCATGTTCAGACGCCAGATGGTCGACTACGTCGAATACCATCGCGATCCGCGCAACGGGCTGATGCATGTGCTCGGGATCATCCTGCTGTTCCTGGGCGCCGTGCTGCCGCTCAGCTTGTGGCATTTCGACGCGTTCGGCGTCCGGATCAGCCTGGGCGCGGTGCTGGCGCTGCCCGTGCTGCTGTATTGGCTGCTGCTCGATGCCGCGCTCGGCGCCGGCATTCTCGCTTTTGCCGTGGTGTTCCTTTCTGTGGCCATGATGATTGCCGATCACGTCCACGGTTTGGGCCTGTGGGCTCTGTTTGCCGCGCTCGTGATTCTCGGCCTCGTGTCGCAGGCCGTCGGACACAAGTTCTTCGAGCGCAACAATCCTTCTTTGCTGGATCATCCGGCACACCTCTTCCTTGGACCGATGTTTGTGATGGCGAAACTTTACATGGCGCTGGGATTCAAGCCGTCGGTGGCTGATCTCATCACGCCGGACTGGTCGCCGGATCGGCTTGCATCGGACCGTCTTCAAGGCGATCAGCACTCGCGTCCCTAATGAAAGTCCTCGTTACCGGCGGCAGCGGCTTCATCGGCCATCATCTCGTCTCTGCGCTCGTGGCGCGGGGGATGGACGTGCGCGTGCTCGACATCCGCTCGCCGACCCATATGATGGCCGAGGCGGAGTATCTTGAGGGCTCGGTGCTGGATGCCGACCTGGTGAAGCGGGCGGTCGCCGGGGTCGATCAGGTCTACCATCTCGCCGGGCTGCCCGGCATGTGGATGCCGGACCGCGAGGATTTCTACCGCGTGAACTGCGTCGGCACCGAAACCGTGCTGGCCGCGGCCCGCGCCGGTAAGGTGCGCCGCTTCCTGCATTGTTCCACCGAGTCGATTCTGTTCGACTACCCCGGCTCGACCAATGCAGCCGCGGCCCCCACGGCACCGCCGGCGGACGCGATGCCGGGCGCCTACACCCGATCCAAAGCGCTGGCCGAGGCCCGCGCCATGGCAGCAGCGGCGGACGGTTTCCCGGTCGTCGTCGGCACCCCAACGATGCCGATCGGGCCGCACGACAGCAACCTGACACCGCCTTCGCAGATGCTGCGGCACTTCCTCGACAGCCGGGTGCAGCTCTACCTCGATTTCATCGTCAATCTGGTCGATGTTCGCGACGTCGCGGCGGGTCTGATCCTGGCGATGGAGCGCGGCAAGGTCGGCGATCGTTACGTGTTCGGTGGCGAGAGCCTGCGTCTCAGCCGCATCCTCGAGCTGATGGCGACGATCAGCGGCCGCAAGCATGTGGCGATCTCCGTGCCTGGCGGTTTCGCCGAACTGTCGGCCGGCATGTTGGAGCTGATCTCCGACCGCCTCACCAAGCAGTGTCCGTCCGGCACGGCCGAAGGCGTGCGGATCGCCCGTTCGGCCTCTGACCTGTCGATCGACAAGGCCAAGCGGGAGCTCGGCTACACGCCCCGTCCGATCGAGCCGACCTTGCGCGAGACCATCGACTTCCTGCTCGGCACCGAGCAGGCCAAGCGGCTCGACGAGAAACAACACCCTTTTCGCACTGCGGCCGAATAGCTAAGAGCAGCCGGTCCCACGTCCCATAACGGTTTTCAAAGACATGTCCGGCGATGCCAGCCCCATCTCGTCAGTTGCGTTCAGCGGCTGGACCACCACCTGGCCGACCTCCCTGCTCGCGATCATCTGGCTGATCTGGCTCGCCAGCTGGGTCGGCGCCTCGTTCTGGTCCGGGCAGACCCGCAAGCACGTCACGGTCATCAAGACGAGCCGCTACCATGCGCTGATCGTGCTCGGCGGTATCCTGTTCACGCCTTGGACCTCGCGCCTCCTAGGCGAGACGCCGTTCTGGCGCCCCGGCGAGACCGGCGTCTACCTGCTCACCGTCGTGACCCTGGCTGGAATCGCCTTCACCTGGTGGGCACGTATTCATCTCGGCCGGTTCTGGTCGAACGCGATCACCCACAAGGAAGGCCACAAGGTCATCGACACCGGCCCCTACGGCATGGTGCGGCATCCGATCTATACCGGCCTGATCCTGGGCATGATCGCGACGGGAATCGCGGTGGGGACGGTAACCGCCGTGCTCGGCGCCATCCTGATCTCGCTCGGCATGGCCTGGAAGGCGAAGATGGAAGAGGTCTTCCTGGCGCAGGAGCTGGGGCCCGACTACGTGGCCTACAGCCGGCGCGTGCCGATGATCATCCCGTTCCTGCCGGCGGGCTGACGGGCTCGCCCGGTCAGCGCCGGGCCGGCGCCGGCGCTTCCGATGACTGTTGCGGCGGCTGGTTGGCCGCCTGCGGCAGCAGATGGCGCGGCAGGATGATGCGCTGGCCGGGCACGAGCGGCTGGGTGGCGAGGCCACGGTTGGACTGCTGCAGGGCCCAGAGCGGAATACGGTACGCGGCGGCGATCTGGTCGAGGGTTTCGCCGGGGCGCACCGCAACGGCGGTGCCGCTGTCCCACAGCTCGACCGACGTCTTCGGCGGGATCAGATAGCGCAGCGGCACCGGATCCGCCTCCGCGCTGGCCGAGGTCTGCGAGAGCTGGCTGATCATGGTGACCAACTGAGCATGCACATCCTCCATCTTGTCGATGTTGATGTGTGTGACCTCGTCATGGTCCTTCATGTCGAAGCTGGCGTAATGGCCGCGAAAGCCGGGCTCCGGCTTGACGTCGCCGCCGCCGAGAATGTTGTCGGACAGGAACAGGTTGATGAAGCGCTGCACGTTCGGCGGCACGCTCTTGGTCGCATGCGCGGGGTCGACGGTGACGACGAGCGCGACCGGAATGTTCTGCTCCTGCAGCGTGATCGCGATGCGGACGCTGCAGAGTCCGCCCATCGAATGGCCGATCAGCACGATCGGTGCCTGGTCCTGGCGGTAGTTCTTGGCGACCTGAAGCGCGATCAGGTCGCACAGCGTGAATTCATAGACGCTGGCCCAGTAGCCCGCCTTCTCGATCTTCTCGGCGAGGCGGTCCATGCCGGTGGAGAACAGCGGGCCGAGCGCGCCGCGGAACAGATAGACCCGGGGCGGCGGCAGCGTCTGAACCGGCTCGGGAGGATGTTCCGGCGCGGCAGGGCGGATGGCAGCCTGGGTCGGTGACGCCGCGGCGGTCTTGGCGGCCTTGCCGGGGGCGGTTGCCGGAGCAGCTCCGGCCTTGGCGGTCGCCGGCGCGGCGGTCGCGATGAGCCCTGCGGCAAGCAGCCCGGACAGTCCCTGCCTGGCGGCAACCTGGGCGGCGCCGAGCCAGCCCCTCGCGATTCGCGCCGAACGGGTCATTCGCGCTCCCGGGAAAACTCAAAGCTAGGAACAGGCTGGGTCATGCTGCCCTGCCATACCGCTTGTCGTCGCCGAATGGGAGCATTTTGGGGCGCCACAACGCGCCCCCCGGATGACTACCGGTATCCCGTGGCGCTGGCGGCGCGCTGCGGGGCGGCCATGCGGGTCGGCGGCGCAGCCGGCTGCCGTCCCTTGCCGCTGAAGACGACCGAGTCGATGGCGCCGATCACCTTCTGCTGCATGATCTGGTTCTTCTCGATCGTGATGTGCCCGACGCCGGGCACCGCAGACCCCACGTCGACATTCTCGAGCTTGCCGTGGAAGCCGTCGTCACGGCGCACCGGCTCGCCGGCGCCGCTGGCGATATAGAAGTTGATGTAGCGCTCGGCATTGCCGCCGACGAGCTTGGTCTTGAACACGGAGTCGAGGCCGATCGCGAGCTTCACCGGCACGCCGAGCTGGCCGAGCTTGTTGATCATGTCCGGCAGCGCGGTCGCACCCGAGGAATGGCCGACCAGGATGATGGTTTTGATGCGGCCGGCCTTGTAGGCAGTCGCCGCATCGTCGGCGAGCGACGACCATGAGACGAAATTCGCGACGGTGTTCGGGATACCCTGCGAATCGAGCTTGGCGGCAATATCGTCAAGACCCAGAGAGAAGATGTTGAGCACGCCGCGCAGCAGGTAGACATGCGTGGTGCTGGCGGCGCTTGCCGCCGCCGGGCTGGGCGCGGCGCGGACGGACCCGGTTCCGAGCGGCAGGACCAGCGCGAGCGCCAGTGCGACCATGCCGAGCCAGCGCGTCGGAAGGCGCTGCGAGATGGTGCTGGTGGTGCTGATTCGTGGCGTCATCGGTCCTTCTCCACGGCGGAAATGTCGAGACGGCGCGAACCGTACAAGAGATGCTCGCGGACGCAACATGGCACGGCATCAGCGGCGGCGTTCATCATTCCGACGTGGCCGCACGGCAACACCTGACGGAATTGGCCACGGAAAAGTCCCGATATCGACATGATCCATTCACGGGCCTGCGATTGCGGGACAGTGACCTCGTCCCTATCTGAGCGCTTCGCCCGCACATGCGCGTCTCATTCGCGCAGGCTCCCGAATCACACCGAATCCCCCGTAATGGCTCCCGTCATTTCTGTTTCCGGCCTGTCGAAGACCTATCCGTCGGGCTTCACCTCGCTCAACAACATCAATCTGTCGATCGAGCGCGGCGAGATCTTCGCGCTGCTCGGCCCGAACGGCGCCGGCAAGACGACGCTGATCAGCATCATCTGCGGCATCGTCAATGCGTCGACGGGTAAGGTGGCGGTCGGCGGGCACGACATCAACGATGGTTACCGCGCGGCGCGGTCGCTGATCGGGCTGGTGCCGCAGGAGCTGCATACCGATTCGTTCGAGAGCGTGTGGGCGACCGTGAGCTTCAGCCGCGGCCTGTTCGGCAAGCCTCGTAATCCCGCGCTGATCGAGAAGATCCTCAAGGATCTCTCGCTGTGGGACAAGAAGGACGCCAAGATCATCACGCTGTCCGGCGGCATGAAGCGCCGCGTGATGATCGCCAAGGCGCTGTCGCACGAGCCGCAGGTGCTGTTCCTGGACGAGCCGACCGCGGGCGTCGACGTCGAGCTGCGAAAGGGCATGTGGGACGTCGTGCGCGAGCTCAAGGCCGCCGGCGTCACCATCATCCTGACCACGCACTACATCGAGGAAGCCGAGGAGATGGCCGACCGTGTCGGCGTCATCAACAAGGGCGAGATCGTGCTGGTCGAAGACAAGGCCAAGCTGATGCAGAAGCTCGGCCGCAAGCGGCTGTCCCTGCAACTGCAGCACAGGATCGACAGCATTCCCGACGCGCTCGCGCCGTATCATCTCACGCTGTCCGCCGACGGCTGGCGGCTCGCCTATGACTACGACACCAAGGGCGAGCGCACCGGCATCACCAGCCTGCTCGGCGATCTCCGCTCCGCCGGCATCCGCTTCGTCGATCTCGAGACCAAGCAATCCTCCCTCGAAGACATCTTCGTCAGCCTGGTGAGCCAATGAATCTGCGAGCCGTCGGCGCAATCTATAAATTCGAGATGGCCCGCACCTGGCGCACGATCCTGCAGAGCATCGTGTCGCCGGTCGTCTCGACCTCGCTGTATTTCGTGGTGTTCGGCGCGGCGATCGGCTCGCGCATCAGCGAGGTTCAGGGCGTCAGCTACGGCACGTTCATCGTGCCCGGTCTCGTGATGCTGTCGGTGCTCACGCAGAGCATCGCCAACGCCTCGTTCGGGATCTACTTCCCGAAATTCATCGGCACGATCTACGAGATCCTGTCGGCGCCGATCTCGCATGTCGAGATCGTGCTCGGCTATGTCGGCGCGGCCGCGACCAAATCGATCATTCTCGGCCTGATCATCCTGGCCACGGCCGGGCTGTTCGTGCCGCTGCACATCCAGCATCCGGTGTGGATGCTGTCGTTCCTGGTGCTCACAGCGGTGACCTTCAGCCTGTTCGGCTTCATCATCGGCATCTGGGCCGACGGCTTCGAGAAGCTGCAGATGATCCCGATGCTGGTGGTGACGCCGCTGACCTTCCTCGGCGGCAGCTTCTACTCGGTCAACATGCTGCCGCCGACCTGGCACTCGATCGCGCTGCTCAACCCGGTGGTCTACCTGATCTCCGGCTTCCGCTGGAGCTTCTATGAGATCGCCGACGTCAGGGTGGAGATCAGCGTCGCGATGACGTTGGCGTTCCTCGCGATCTGCATGACCGTGATCTGGTGGATCTTCAAGACGGGCTATCGGCTCAAGCGCTGAGCCGGCGCCGCTCGGGCTACTTGTAGCAGTGGAAGTGACCGTAGCCGTCGCGATAACCGCGGCAATGATAGTGCCGGTGATAGTAGGCGCGATGCGGAATGCCGAGCGCGCCCTCGACGGCGCCGACCGCACCACCCACGCCGGCGCCGACGGCGCCTCCGACCACGCCGCCCACCGGGCCTGCGATGCGATGGCCTTCATGCGCGCCTTCATGGGCGCCGCGGATGATGCCCTGGGCATGAGCGAATTGCGGGAGCGCGACCCAGGCCAGCGCCAGGATGAACAGCGCCAGCGCTGCAAGCAGATAGGTCAGCCGCTGCGGCGCCCGGTCATCGAGCACCGCCGTCTTGGCCTTCATCGTCAACATTTTGAACCCTGGGAACTGCATGGAGGACTATCTGGAACGCGGATGCGGCCAAAAAGTTGCGGGGGCGCGATGAATGGGGCGGATTAGAGAGGTCCTAAAACACCGGCCGGCCTTCAAGACCGGCTTCCACGACCAGTCGCGAAAATGTCACTTCCGATGAACGGCCCGGCGTCTTTGCCTCATCCGTGCCGGACATTAAGGTTGAGACCTGCGCCGGCTGGAACAAAGCGCGGACTTCCGACATAGTGCAGGCCGCTCCGGTGATCCCTGCGGCAAATTCTAGACACCGTTTCAAGGTCTCGCCAAAGTCGAGGGCCTGGAGGCCAGAGGTTAGATGCGTACCAGTCTTTTTGCAGTTGCCGGTTTTGCCCTGCTGTTCGCCACGCCGGCGCTGGCGAAGATCGACATCACCGTCGACAAGAACAACCAGATCATGACGGTCGCCGTCGATGGCGTCGAGCGCTACCGCTGGCCGGTCTCCACCGGCATCCCGTCGCGCGAGACGCCGAATGGCACCTTCAGGGCCTTCCGCATGGAGGCCGACCATTTCTCGAAGGAGTTCGACGATGCGCCGATGCCGCATTCGATCTTCTTCACCAAGGTCGGACATGCCATCCACGGCACCGACTCCGAAGGCCGGCTAGGCACGCCCGCGTCGCACGGCTGCGTCCGGCTGTCGAAGGCGAACGCCACGACGCTCTATGATCTGGTGCAGAAGGACGGCGTGCTCAACACCACGGTGACCCTGACCGGATCGGCGGAAGTGGCGCTGGCGCGCAATCCTCGCCGTGGCACCGCAGTCGCCCGTCGTGACGTCCAGCCGCAATATGACAGCAATGGCGAACCGGTCGTGCTGACGCCGCAGCCGCAATTGCTGCCGGGACGTCAGGTCTTGCCCCAGCAGCGTGCGGATGACGGATACATCTATCCGGCCGATGGCAGCGACAATGGCGCGCGCTATCCGGCGCCGCGCGGCACCAGCCGCCAAGTCTACGGCGCACAAACGTATGGCGCGCAGGCCTATCCGCAGCAGCAGCCGCAGTATTCCTACGACTACGACAACCCGAGCTACGCGCAGCCACGCTACTACCAGCCGCGCCAGTCCTATCAGCCGCGCGGCTATTATACCTATCAGGATTGACCCCGATCGGCGGAGGCCGGATCCGCTGCGCGAGACCCGGCTCGGTCTCTCTCCCCGCCTCAGCCAGATCGATCGCATCTGACGATCGCAGTTATCATGCGGTCGTCTCTCCAAAGTCGTCATGGCCGGGCTTGTCCCGGCCATCCACGTCGGCGGGAGTGCTGGGATCGACGTGGATGCCCGGGACAAGCCCGGGCATGACGGAGTTGGCAGGTTCTCTCGCCGGTACGCTGCGAATCTCCATATCCGATAGCCCTGCCCTATTCGGCGCTGACGCGCTCCAGCGTGGCCGGCTTGGTCTCGGCACTCACCTGCCCCCGCGCCGACGGCGCACGCTGGCGGCGCTGCACCAGATACTGGTCGGCCAGCACGCCGATTAGGATCACGGTGCCCATCACAGCGAAATTCAGCGAGCTCGGAATGCCCAAGAGGTTGACCAGGTTCTGCAGCACCTGCAGCAGGATCGTGCCGAGTACGACGCCGATGATCGAGCCCTCGCCGCCGCGCAGCGAGCAGCCGCCGAGCACAGCGGCAGCGATCGCGTAGAGCTCGTAGAACGAGCCGTGCACCGCCGGCGAGATCGAGCGGGTGTACATCGCGAGAAGGACCGCCGCCAGCGCGGTCAGGCCGCCGCAGATCACATAGGCCGATATCGTGACGCGGTCGGACCGGATGCCGGAATAGCGTGCGGCCTCCTCGTTCTTGCCGACGGCGTAGAAATAGCGGCCGTAGACCGAGCGATGCAGCACCAGCCAGGCAATGCCGGCCACGATCACCAGCGCCACGACGCTGTGCGGCAGCGGGAAGCCGAGCACATTGGTGCGGCCGGCCGTCAGCCATTCCAGCACCGGGAAGCTCGCGCCATAGCCGAAACCGGCGGTCGCGTCCTCGGTGTAGTAGCGCGCGGCGCCGCGATAGATCAGGAGCCCGCAAAGGGTCACTACGAACGGCTGAATCTTCATCTTGGTGACCAGCGTGCCGTGAATGGTGCCGATCGCGACGCCGCCGAGAATGATCAGGACAAAGGCCAGGATCCAGTCGACGTCGCGGTTGACGATCAGGTCGATGAACAGCACGCCCAGCAGCGCGATGACCGATCCGACCGCCAGCTCGATGCCGCCGACGATGATGACGAAGGCCTCCGCGATCGAGAAGATGCCGAACATGCCGACCTGATTGGCCGTGTTCGACAGATTGCCGACCAGCAGGAAGCGCGGATTGATGAACGCCACCACCGCGCCGACCACCAGGATCAGGACCAGGAGGCTGAGATCTTTCTTGTGCACCGTCCCCTCGCTCTAGATCGTATGGCCGACAGCGAGCTGGAGCACATTGTGCTCGCTGAACTCGCTGCGCGCCAGAAAGCCGGAGATTCGCCCTTCATGCATCACCGCGATCCGGTCGCTCACCCCGATCACCTCTTCCATGTCGCTCGAGATCATCAGGATGGCGACGCCTGAGTCGGCGAGCCGCCGCAGCATGTCGTAGATCTCCTGCTTGGCGCCGACATCGATGCCGCGGGTCGGCTCGTCGAAGATCAGGACCTTGGGCCGCATCGACAGCCATTTGGCGAGCACGACCTTCTGCTGGTTGCCGCCCGACAGAGTACCGACCGTCGTTCGCACGTCCGTCGTCCGGATGTTGAGCCGCTCCCGCTGGCGATCGGCATTCTCGGTCTCGCTTGCGGTATCGACCAGTCCGAAGCGCGAATGGGAAGCGAGGTCCGGCAGCGAGATGTTCTCGGCGATCGCGAGGTCGAGCAGCAGGCCGCAGCCCTTGCGGTCTTCCGGCACGAGATAGATGCCGCGATCGATCGCGGTGCGCGGCGTGGCGATGCGGATCGGCGTACCTTCGAGATGGACGCCGCCGGCGAGCAGGGGATCGACGCCGAAGATGGCGCGCGCAAGCTCGGTGCGGCCCGAGCCGACCAGGCCGGCAAGCCCGAGGATCTCGCCACGCCGGAGCTGCAGGCTGACGCTCTGGCCTGGATAGGTGGAGGTCACGGCATCGACGACGTCGAGAACGGCACCGCCCGGCGGCGCGGCCGGCGGGACGTAGATGGAGCGCAGGTCGCGGCCGATCATCAGCCGGATCATCGCGGCAGGATTGAGCTGGTCGCGGGCCAGCGCGCCGACCATGCGGCCATCGCGCAGCACGATGGCGCGGTCGGCGCATTGCATCACCTCGTTCAGGCGATGGGTGATGAAGATGACGCTGACGCCGTCGGCCTTCAGGCCGGCGATGACCTGCATCAGCCGCTCGGTCTCGGACAATGTGAGGCTCGACGTCGGCTCGTCCATGATGACACAGCGCGCGTCGAGCGAGAGCGCCTTGATGATCTCGACCAGCTGGCGCTGCGCCAGCGACAACTCGGCCAGCGGCGTGTCGGGCTCGAAATCCGCGCCGAGCCGCGCGATCAGCGGCCGCACCTTGGCCGTGAGCGCCGTGCGATCGATCAGCCGCAGCGGCCCGCCATAGACCGGCTCGCGACCGATATAGACGTTGCCGGCGACGTCGAGATTGTCGAACAGGTTCAGCTCCTGGTGCACGAAGGCGATGCCGGCGGCGATCGCATCCGTGACTGTGTAGCTGGTCCGGTCGCTGCCATCGATCCGGATCGTCCCGCGGCTCGGCGCCACGACGCCGCCGAGCACGCGCATCAAGGTCGACTTGCCGGCGCCATTCTCGCCGAGCAGCGCGATCACTTCGCCCGGCGCGACCGACAGGCTGACGTGGTCGAGCGCGACCACGCCAGGATAGGTCTTGCCGATGTCGATCAGCTCGAGGAAGGGCTCGCGCACGCCGGCCGTCGCGTCACTTCTTCAGCATCGTCTTCATCTGCGCCATGAAGTCGTCGACGTTCGACTTCTCGATCACCTTGCCGGGCACGATGATGATGCCGTTGGCCGGAACGCCGGACTTGTCGCCCTGCACCACCTTCGCCATCAGCTTCATGCCCTGATAGCCCCACTCGAACGGCTGCTGCACGACGGTGCCCTCGATGGCGCCGTCCTTGACGCCGCCAAGCGTGATCGGATCCTCGTCGAAGCCGATGATCTTGATCTTGCCGAGCTTGCCGGCCTCCTTCAGCACCTCGTAGATCCGCGGCGTGTTGTAGGAGTAGAAGCCGACCAGACAGCTCACGTCCGGCATGGCCGCCAGGATGTCCTCGACATTGCGCTTGGCGCGGGTCTGATCGATCTCGTCGCCGCGGACGTCGACCAGCTCGACCTTCGAGCCCTTGATCGTCTCCTTCACGCCCTCGATGCGCTCGCGCGCATTGTCGGCGCCGAGCAGGCCGACGAAGCCGACGCACTTGCCGCCATTCGGCAGCGCCTTCAGCATCAGCTTGCCGGCATCCTTGCCGAGTTCGGTGTTGGAGGAGCCGATATAGGCAATGCGCTTCGATTGCGGCGCGTCGCTGTCGGTGGTGAAGAGCACCGTCTGTCCGGCGATCTTGTTGAGATGCTCGGTCTGGTTCTTCGGATCGACGGCGCTGACCATGATGCCGGCGGCGCCGGCCGCGACGAGATCATCCAGCATGCGCTGCTGCACGGCGGCCGCCGCCTGCTCCGGATATTTGAGCTGCAGGGTGTAATCGGGCAGTTCGCCCTGCGCCTTCTTCAGGCCGGCCTCGGCGATCTTCCAGAAATCGGACGCGCCGTTGACCACGAAGGCGAGCACCTTCTTATCGGCCGCTCCCGCCGAGCCCATGCCGAGCGCCATCGCCAACAGAGCAGACGCGCCGACCATCCAAAGACGCTTCATCGAACCCCTCCCATGTAAGCCGGCCTGCTTGATGCGACCGGCGTTTTGGACTCACGACAGATGCGACTTGCCCGAACGATCGCTCGACCCGGGCCTTGCGGGACCTCCGCCTCGGCGCCGCCGGCATCAGCCGGTCGTCGACCTTTTGAAAGCCACGACCGCCATTCCCGGCACGGAGCGACGTCGGACATTTGCGGCGCCGCTGCCGACAAACGTGCCCCGCTGCGAAGCCGCATTCTGCGGTCTCTCATGAGGGGCGCACCTCAGGTAGCATGGTGGTGACCGGCACGCAACAGATGACCATGACAGTCTGACGCAACTCTCGCGTTTTGCGCCGCGGTACGCTCAGCTTTGCCAAGCCTCGTTATCCAGGACATGCGGCGGCGCAACAGGTCGGCCGCCCCATTCGAGGCGCGCACCTCTTTCTGATCGGATCGAAACAGCGGTTCGACATCGATCCTTCCATGACCCGCAACGGCCGGCGGCGCCCACGGCGGCATCTCGGGTTCTGGGAGAAGCATCCCTCGATCTTGCAGCAGCACTTCCTCAGCGTCAGGGCGGCATGATCTTTCGGCCGCACATCGCATGCGACACCGAGCATCAGGCGGCGCGAAATTGACTTGCTGCACCGCCCTCGTATTGTGGCGGCATATTTCCCGAGTTTGCAGATAAGGTCCGTTGATGACGCGTGAACAGATCTCGGAACTTTGCGTCGCTTCGCTCGCCAAGACTCTCCGTCTCTCTCCTGATCGGATCGATACGACGAGCAAGTTCAGCCGGCTCGGGCTGGACTCTGCGATGGTCGTGTATGTCATGATGGAACTCGAAGAGAAGCTCGGTCTCGAAATGTCGATGGACGACTTGTACGACTATCCGACGATCGACGAGTTGTCGCAGCAGCTGGCAGGTCGTTGCGCGGCACGGTCTGCCGCGTAGGCTCAAGCTCAACACGCGCCCAATGGATCAGTTCGGCTCGCTGGTGGCCCTGCTCGCGGCGCGAGCGCAATCGCAGGCCGACGATCCCGCTTATCTGTTCCTCAACGATCGCGGCACCGAGGAATCGAGGCTGACATTCGGCGACCTGCAGGCGAGAGCCCGCGACATGGCGGCGCGGCTCGCCGACCACGCCGCGCCCGGCGACCGCGCGCTTCTGGTGTTTCCGCCGGGGCTCGAATTCTTTGTTGCCTTTTTCGGCTGCCTGATCGCGGGCATCATCGCCGTTCCCATGATGATGCCGCGGCGGCTGGGAGCGCGTGATGCGAGCGGCGCGATCATCGCCGACTGCGCGCCCAGGCTCGCGCTGAGCAGCTCCGCCTTTGCGCTGCGTGGCGATCTCAGAGAGCGCTTTGCGCGCGACGGGCTGACGTGGCTGGAGGTCGATCTGACGTCATCCGACGCCGGCGGCACCGCGCCGGCACGCCGCATCGAGGCCGACGACGTCGCCTTCCTGCAATACACGTCCGGATCGACATCGGAGCCGAAGGGTGTCGCGGTGAGCCACGCCAACCTGCTCGCCAATTCGGAGATGATCCGCATCGCGCTCGGCAACAGCCGGAGCTCGACCTACGTCAACTGGGTGCCGCTCTATCACGACATGGGGCTGATCCTGAACGCGCTCCAGACGCTGTATGTCGGATCGCTCTGCGTGCTGATGGCGCCCAATGCGTTCACGCAGCGCCCGCTGAACTGGCTGCGCGCGATCGGCCGCTACCGCGCCGAGGTCGCCTGCTGTCCGAACTTCGGCTACGACCTCTGCGCCGCGCGCTATCGCGCCGACCAGATGCAGGATGTCGATCTGTCCTGCTGGAAGGTGGCCCTCAACGGCGCCGAGCCGGTGCGCGCGGACACGCTGCACCGGTTCACGCAGACCTTTGCGCCGCATGGCTTCGCGGCAGAGGCGATCTACCCCGCCTATGGCATGGCGGAGGCCACCCTGCTGATCTCGGGCGGCCGTCGCGGCGCCGGGCCATTGCTCCGCGAGCTCAGCCATCGCGCGTTGCAGACGCATCGCGCGGAGGCTCCGTCGACCCCGGAGGATTCGCAGGTGGTCGTCGGCTGCGGCCGCGCGCTTGCCGGCGAGCAGATCGCCATCGTCGATCCCGAGAGCTGCAGGCGGCTGGCCTGCGACGAGGTCGGCGAGATCTGGGTGGCCGGCCCGAACGTTGCCCGCTCCTATTGGCGCAATCCGGAAGCGACCGTCGCGAGCCTGCGCGCGACCATCACAGGCGACGCTAGCGGGGTGTCCTGGCTGCGCACCGGCGATCTCGGCTTTCTCGATGCCGATGGCGAGCTGTTCATCACCGGCCGCATCAAGGATCTCCTGATCATCCGGGGCGTCAACCATTACCCGCAGGACATCGAGCACACGGTGCAGGCCACCGATCCGGCGCTGCGGCCGAACTGCGGAGCGGCGTTCTCGGTTCCGGACGAGGATGGCAGCGAGACGCTCGCCATCGTGCAGGAGGTCGAGCGCACCGAGCGCAAGCGGATCGATCTCGCCGAGCTCACGAGCATGATCCGGGAGCGCGTCACCGAGCAGCACGAGGTATTCGCGCGCCACATCGCGCTGATCCGCCCCGGGCAGCTGCCGAAGACGACCAGCGGCAAGATCCAGCGCCGACGGGCGCGGCAGATGTGGCTCGACGGACAGTTGCCGCCGCTCGACGGCGCCCAATGACGGATCGCGTCAGAACTCGATCCGCGCCGCCGCTGCATCGCGGAAGCTTGCGATGATGCCGCCATTGACGCGTCGCGCGATCGGCGCGCGATAGTGGATGAAGTCGAGGAAGTTGGCGGGATTTCGCGTCAGCGCATTGTCGACCCGGAAATCGATGAGGTTGCTGGACGCGCGCCCAGCGACGAGCTGTCGGAACGCGGCGTTGCACGCCTCGCGCTCGCGGGCGGCGCGGCTGCTGGGCGTCGGCAGGATCCTGTAGAAGGTCGGCGGCACCACCAGCACGACGCCCGTGTCCGGCAGCCGCCGCACGACCTGCTGCAAACGTTGCGCGAACGGGAACGTCATGTCGATCGCACCATCGAAGCGAGGCGACGGCGGCTGCGGCACGTCTGCGGGGGCTTGGCTGCCGGGCGGATAGTCGATCTCGTAGTCGGCATAGCCGTCGGCCGGCTCAGCGGCGCGAACGCCGCGCCAGATCTTGATGCGGCGGATCGCCAGATCGAAGGCGCGCCAGGTGAACAGATGCGCGGTGTAGTCGAGCACGCTGTCGCCATAAAGCCAGTAGGGAAAGCTGTCATTCGACGCCACGCCGTCGTCATGGGCGCACCAGGGATCATCGATGACGACGACCAGTCCCTGCGGCTTCGGATGGTGGCGGAGAAAGAAGTCGAGCACCGCGAGCTGCCCGTTGGGCGACGCGCCGGGAACGAACAGTTGCACGAAGCGGCGCCCCGTCGCGGACGACAGCGTCTCCGGCCGGATCAGCTGGGCGGTGGAGTTGCCGATGATCGCCGCATCGAAGCCGCCATCGCGCGCCCGGCTGGCCTGCGCCATCGCGACCCAGCTGTCGCCCGTCCCCTTGATGCCGAGCAGGCCGAAGCGGCCGCTGTCATAGGGATCGACCATGATCATCAGCGCCAGCACGAGCAAGGCGCCACCGCCAAGCGCAGCAAGGAACGCGGCGATGCAGCGGCCCCAGGCCGCCGGCGCGACGGCCTCAGAACTTGAAATAGATGAACTCATGGACATTACGCTCTCCGAGCTCGATCAACAGCGCCAGCACCGCTACGCCGAGCAGACAAGCCAAGCCGACATTCGGACGGCGCGTCAGCCGGGCGGCCACGTCCTGGCTGGCCGGTAGCAGCAGCGCGGCCAGGGTCGGGATCACGACCGGGAGCAGCCGCACGCCGCGATCGAACGGCGGCGGTGAGGCCAGTCCCTGGAACACGTGCCACGCCGCTTCCACCGAGCCGGCGCGGAAGATGACGCCGGTGCCCAGCACGACGAGAAAGGTCAGCAGCCAGCCGAGCCCCGCCGGCAGTCGCGGACCGAACCGACGCCACAGCGCGCAGATGACGACGGCCATGCCGTGCAGCGTGCCCCACAACACGAAGCTCCAGCTGGCGCCATGCCACAGGCCGCACAGGATCATGGTGATGAACATGGCCGCGAAATACTGCACCGCGAACAGCCGCCGCGGCAGCAGCCGGGCGTTGACCATCGGCCGGAACACGTAGTCGCGCAGGAACGCCATCAGCGTCATGTGCCAGCGCTGCCAGAAATCCTGCATGTTAGTGGCACGCAGCGGCGCGTCGAAATTGAACGGCAACCGCACGCCGAACAGCAAACCGAGGCCGATGGCGATGTCGGAGTAGCCGGCGAAGTCGTAGAGGATCTGCACCGACGCGAACGCTGCAAGCCACGCCTCGCCGGCCGGCAACGGGCCGCTCGCCGCCTGCGCATAGATCGGATCGAGCAGGCGGCCGAGCCGGTCGCCGAACATGATCTTCTCGATCAAGCCCCCGACGATGAAGACGATGCCGAGATAGAACCGCTGCTGCCATCCCGGCGCATAGATCCGTTGCCCGAACTGCCCCATCACCTCCGACCAGCGCGCCAGCGGCCCGGCGATCGCCTGCGGGAAAAAGGCGATGTACAGCGCATAGCGGTCGAGCGACGTCAACGGCGCCTTCCCCGCGCGCAGATCGGCCAGATACATGATGTGGTGGAAGGTGAAGAACGAGATGCCGAGCGGCAGCGCCAACTGCAGCGGCGGGAAATGATGGCCGATCAGCAGTCCGAGATTGGCAGCGGCGAAGTCGGCGTATTTGAACAGGCCGAGGACGACGAAATTGGCGAGGATCGCAAACGTCAGGATGCCGCGGGCCTTGAAGCGGGCGAACAGTCGCGCGGCGAGCCAATTGCCGAGGATGGAGGCGATCAGCAGCAGCAGGAACGGCGGATCGCCATAGCCGTAGAAGGCGAGCGACAGTCCTGCCAGCACGGGCATCCGCAACGACGGGAAGGGATCGGCAAGCCGCGCCAGCACGATGGCGACAGGCAGAAACACCAGCAGGAACGGATAGCCATTGAACAGCATCAGGCGGCGTCCCGCCCGCCCTGCTCAATCCCAAGACAATCAGCCATGCCCGAAATCGGGCGCGGCTTCGGCCGGGTGCGCCGTCATGCGCGCGGTGATCCGCTCCGGCGCGGGCACCTTGACGTTCCAGGCGAGACCGGCGGCCTCGAGCGCCCTGATGAACAGAAAGCCGAGATCGAATTCGGACCAGCGCAGGCCGAACGCGGCCGAGTACGGAAAGGCATGATGATTGTTGTGCCAGCCCTCGCCCCAGGCGAGCCAGGCCATGACACCGAGATTGCGGCTGTTGTCGCCGCGGGTCTGGAACGGGCGGCTGCCGAGCATATGGTTGAGCGAGTTGATCGCCGACATCGTCTGCTCGACCACGAACATCCGCACGACACCGCCCCACAGGAAGCCCGTGAGCACGCCCCATACGCTCGCCGAGATCAGCCCGCCGAGGACGGCGGGAATGGCGAGGCCGAGCAGGACCCACGCGTAGTAATAGCCGTTGACGTTCACCCAGCTGCGCCGGGCGATCAGATCCGGCACATAATGCGCGACATTGGGATAGTCGTGCTCGACCATCCAGGTGAGCTGGGCATGGACGAAGCCGTGCAGCCGGCGGCGCCAGCCGGCGCCGTGCAGGTTCGGCGAATGCAGATCGCCGTCGTGGTCGGACAGCTCGTGATGGCGGCGATGCATTGCGGCCCAGGAGATCATAGGTCCCCTGCCGGCCATCGATCCCATGACGATCAGGAGATTGCTGACCCAGCCCGTGGTGGTGAAGGCGCCGTGAGTGAACAGGCGATGATAGCCGACGGTCAGGCCGAGGCCGGTGACCAACCACATCGCCGCGAACAGGCCGATTTCCATGCCCCCGATCGGCCGGACCGCCAGCAGCGCCAGCGCCGCTAGTGTACCGACGAAGGGCAGCACGTCGAACAGGATGAAGTGGCGTCGCTGCAGCCGATGCAGATGTCGGCCCCTGAGCACTCGATTGTCGCGCATGGCCTTCCAAAGATCATCAAACAATGCACGACAAAGTACACGCTTCGCGGCATGCTGCAACCGCGAGGAGGTGCTCCCTCGCAAGGAGGGCGGGAAGTGTGGCGGAAGCGCCGCTACTCGCCGTCGCGCAGCCGCCGGTATACCGCTCCCAGAATGTTCGAATAATCGTCGGTCCAGACCCGTTCGCCGTCGGTCGGCTCGGTCTCGGTCCATTTGTCCGAGGAGGCGAGCTTGCCGACATCCGCTTCCTCGCGGGCGCTCACGACGACGTCGGTGGAGAAGATGTACTCGTCGTCGCGACCGGAGTCCTCGTTGTAGACCCAGCTCTTCATGTCGTTGGCGTCGGCGATGCCGACGACGACGCTCTCCAGCTCCAGATGGCGGTTGGACACGTGCATGACGACCGCGCCTTGCGGCGCCAGCTTGGCCTTGTAGATGGCCATCGCCTCCTCCGTGGCCAGATGAATCGGGATCGCGTCCGAGGAATAGGCATCGACGATGATCAGGTCGTAGACACCATCCGGCTCCTTGGCGAAAGTCAGCCGGGCGTCGCCGATGACCGGCTTGAAGTCCGGCGCGCAGTTCTTGATGTAGCTGAAATATTTCGGATCGCTCGCGGTATCGACCATGGTCTGGTCGATCTCGAAATACTTCCAATCCTCGCCGGGCTCGGCGGCGCAGGTCAGCGTGCCCGAACCGACGCCGATCACGGCGACCTTGAGCGGTGCGCCCTTGCGCTCGCGGATCGCGGTGATGGCGCGGCCGATGCCGCCGTCCTTGTGATAATAGGTGATCGGCTCGGGACGCCCGGTGACCTTGGAGCCGTCGGCGTTGAGATATTTCTCCGCGCCGTGGATGGTCGTGCCGTGCATCAGCACGTGGTAGTGACCGTCCGAGGTGACCACGATCTTGTGCACGCCAAAGAAGCTGCGCACGGTCTCGACACGGCCGTCATCGGCCGGATAGGCACGGATCAAGACCAGCGCCAGCGCGGCCGTCGCGAACACCTTCCAGCGGCCGGCATTGAGCAGCAGCGCGAGCAATGCCGCGAGCGCGCCGACGGCACCCGCCACCCAGACGCGATGATCCTCGAGATAGGTCGTGACTTTCCCCGTCATGCTGGCCGGCGCCAGCAGCGCCAGGGCGATCACCGCCAAAGGGATCCAATACCAGCGCGTGATCTTGGGCAGACGCTCATCAGCCGCGGGGCGGCACAGCGCAGCCAGTGCCAGCAGGATCGGATACTCGGCCACCCAGGAGAAGGTGAAAGGCGCGATCAGCCCCGCGAACAGGCCACCGACCATGCCGCCGAACGACAGCGCGACATAGAAGCCGGTGAGATATCTGGCTGCCGGACGCGTGCGGGCCAATTCGCCATGGCAAGCCATGGCGATGATGAAGAAGCACAGTTGGTGACCGCCGAGCGTGAGCGCGAGATTCTGCTCACCGCCGAAGGCCAGCAGCACGACGACGCCGGCGATCGCGAGCGGCTGCAGCGCCAGCATCCATTTGTGCGGCAGCACCGGCCGCGACTGGAACACCAGCACCCAGGTCAGCAGATACAGCGACAGCGGCAGCACCCAGAGCAGCGGCGCCGCCGCGACGTCGGTCGAGATGTGCGCCGTCACCGCGATCAAGAGACCGGACGGTACGGCCGCGAGGAAAATCCAGCGCAGGCGCAGCAGCCATGAAGGTGCCGGCGCGTCGCCCACATCGGTCTGCAGCAGGCTCGCGACCGTCACGGGTGAGCGCAGCAGCAGCACACCGCAGCCGGCGATCAGCGCGATCAGCAGGCCATAGCCGCCGGCCCAGATCAGGTTCTGCATGCGCAGGCTGAAGATCGGCTCGATCAGCAACGGATAGGACAGCAGCGCCAGGAAGCTGCCGATGTTCGACGAGGCGTAGAGAAAATACGGGTCGGGACCGGCCGGGTGGCCGGTGCGCACGAACCACGCCTGCAGCAGCGGATTATTGGCGGCGAGCGCGAAAAACGGCAGGCCGATCGACGCAGCGAACAGTCCGAGCAGCCACAGCGCATAGCCCGACGTCGGCGGATCGCCCCAGTGCCCGGCGATCGACAGCGGCAGGCTGAGCAGCGCGAAGCCGAGTAGCAGCAGGTGAATGGCGATCGGGATCACCCGGCTGCGCAGCTGGGTCAGAAAATGCGCATAAGCATAGCCGGCGAGCAGCAGCGCCTGGAAGAACACCATCGCCACCGACCATACCGCCGGCGAGCCGCCGAGCCGCGGCAGCACCATCTTCGTGAACAGCGGCTGCACCGAGAACAGCAGCAATGCGCTGACGAAGATGGCGGCGGTATAGACCACGAGCACCAGCCGGTTGCGGGCGGCGGAGGGCTGAGCGACGGCGGCGGTCGAGGCGATCGAGGTCATGGTAACTCCAGCAGCGGGACGGCCGGTCTCAGGTGAGCTGGCCCGGCCGCGACGTGCAGACGACACATAGCGGATCGAGGGGCGGTATGGCGAGGAGCTGCGGCAAAACCGAGTTCCCCTTGACGCGGCGACGATCCGGGGCGACAGCACCATCTCGTCGCGGTTCCCGGCGACCCGCACAGCCGGTGATTAATCAGGGCTTTTTGAAGCGCACATGAACGAAACCGACGTGATCATCATCGGCGCGGGCCATAACGGCCTGACCTGTGCGGCCTATCTGGCGATGGCCGGCCTGCGCGTGCACGTCGTCGAGCGCCGCAAGGTCGTCGGCGGCGCGGCGGTGACCGAGGAGTTTCACCCGGGCTTCCGCAACTCGGTGGCGTCCTACACGGTGAGCCTGCTCAATCCGCGCGTCATTGCCGACCTCAAGCTGCACCAGCACGGGCTCGAGATCGTCGAGCGTCGCGCGCAAAACTTTCTCCCCGCGCCGGATGGCCGCTATCTGCTGACCGGCGAAGGTCGCACACAGGCGTCGGTCGCGCGGCTCAGCCCGCGCGATGCGGAGGCCATCGGCCCCTTCTCCGAACGGCTCGAGGCGATCGCGGACGTGCTGCGCAGCCTGGTGCTGCGCGCTCCGCCCAATCTGGTCGCGCAATTCGGCGTGGGCGCGATCCGCGAAGCGTTCAACGCGCTCGGCACCGCCAATGCGCTGCGCGCATTGTCGCTGGAGCAGCAGCGCGATCTGCTCGATCTGTTCACGCGATCGGCCGGCGAGATGCTCGACGAGATCTTCGAGACCGATCTGGTCAAGGCGCTGTTCGGCTTCGACGCCATCGTCGGCAACTATGCCAGCCCCTACGCCGCCGGCTCGGCCTATGTGATGCTGCATCACGCCTTTGGCGAAGTGAACGGAAAGAAGGGCGTCTGGGGCCACGCCATCGGCGGCATGGGCGCGATCACCCAGGCGATGGCGCGGGCGCTGAAAGAGCTGGGGACGCTGGTCGAGGTCGACTGCGGCGTGCGTGAGGTGATCGTGGAGCGCGACCGTGCCGTGGGCGTGGTGCTGGAGGATGGCCGCGCGCTGCGCGCCCGCTTCGTCGTCGCCAACGTCAATCCCAAGCTGCTGTACACCCGCCTGGTGCCGGAAGGCGCCCTGCCCGCGGCCTTCCTGAGCCGGATCCGCAATTGGCGCAACGGCTCGGGCACGTTCCGCATGAACGTCGCGCTGAGCCGCCTGCCCTCGTTCAGCGCGCTGCCCGGCGATGGCGATCATCTCTCCGCCGGCATCATCCTGGCGCCCAGCCTCGGCTACATGGACCAGGCCTATCTCGATGCGCGCGCCCATGGTTGGAGCCGTGATCCGGTCGTCGAGCTGCTGATTCCGTCGACGCTCGATGCCACGCTGGCGCCCCCCGGCCAGCACGTCGCCAGCCTGTTCTGCCAGCATGTCGCGCCGGAGCTTCCGGACGGCCGGTCATGGGACGATCATCGCGACGCGGTCGCTGATCTCATGATCGCGACCGTCGACCGCTACGCGCCGGGATTTGCCGCCAGCGTCCTCGGCAGGCAGGTGCTGTCACCGCTCGATCTCGAGCGCCAGTTCGGCCTGCTGGGCGGCGATATCTTTCACGGCGCGCTGAGCTTGAACCAGCTGTTTTCCGCCCGGCCGATGCTGGGGCATGCCGACTATCGCTCGCCGCTGAAGGGGCTCTATCACTGCGGCTCCGGCAGCCATCCAGGCGGCGGGGTGACCGGCGCGCCCGGCCATAATGCCGCCCAGGCCGTCCTGGCCGATCACCGGGCGATCTTCAATTGAGGACAGGCGGAGGAAAGGCTGTTCACCGGTGCATGGAGAGCCTGTGGACAAGCAGCAGCCTACCTTGTGGATGCCGGGCACTGGGGCTGTGCATAACTCTCTGGATACATCCGGGATAGGCTGTCGAAGATGGCCGCGCCAAAAGGAAAAACCGGGCTCGAGGCCCGGTTCTCCGAGAACGCCGCTTGATCGATTACTTCAGAGACGAGTTGATGGAGTCGAACTTGCTGCTCAGCGAGGTGCCCAGGCCGTTCACCGCCGCGATGATCGCCAGCGAGATTCCGGCTGCAATCAGGCCGTATTCGATGGCGGTTGCACCGGATTCATCACGCAAAAACTTCAACACAAAGGTCTTCATCACTAAACCTCGTTTCCCAACCGGGGAACCCTGGGGTTGTGCGGTTCCCATGGCGTGGACCATAGGAGGTAAAAACCTAAGGTTGGTGTAATGCGGTCGGTTCAAGTCCTTGCGATTTTTGCAGCAATTCCGGCGCAACTTTTAGACACATGCCGGCGGCATGTAAAAACAACCGAAAGCTGCAGCAAACATCGTCCTGCCTTAGCCAAAGCGCTTGCGCTGGCGGTCAGATTGCTTAACCACGCCAACAAATCAGCTTCGGACCCTGCCAGATGACATCAGATTCCCCGCCGGCGACGTACAAAGCGAGCTTCACGGTCGCGGACGAGGGCGCCGCGCGGCCGGCGGTCGATAGTCTGACGGAGGTCTTCTTCGAGGGAGACGCAGCGGTGGCCGCGTTCGAGCGGCCGGATGGGCGCTGGGACGTCACGGTGCATTTCGCCGATCCTCCGGACCAGGCCCTGTTGCGCAAGCTGATCGGCGGAGCGGCGGGAACAGAGGCTGCGGGAACCCTGACGTTCGAGACGGTTGAAGTCAAGGACTGGGTCAAGGCAAGCCTGGACGATCTGGTTCCCGTGCCGGCCGCACGCTTCATGGTTCATGGCGCTCACGACCGGGCTCGGGTTCCGGCCAACAAGATCGGCATTGAAATCGAGGCGGCGCTCGCCTTCGGAACCGGCCATCATGGAACCACCCGCGGCTGCCTGCTGCTGCTCGACCATGTTCTGAAACGAGGGTCGCCGCAACGCGTCCTCGACCTCGGCACCGGAACCGGCGTCCTTGCAATTGCAGCCGCCAAGGCGACCCGCCGCTCCGTGCTGGGCAGCGACATCGATGCGCCCTCCGTGAGCGTTGCGCGGGAGAACGCCCGGCTCAACGGCGCAGGCCCCCTGGTCCAGGTCATCCGCGCCACCGGCTTTGCGGCGGCGGAATTTGCCGAAGCAGGCCCGTTCGATCTGGTGTTGGCGAACATCCTCGCCAATCCGCTGCGGCAACTGGCGGCGCCAATGCAGCGCCACCTTGCGCCAGGGGCGAACGTGATCCTGTCAGGTCTCCTGACCCCACAAGCCCGCGGCGTTCTTGCAGCCTATCGCGCACGCGGGCTGGTTCCGATCCGGCATCTGACAATCGAGGGGTGGAGCAGCTTGTTGCTGCAGAAGAAACAATGAGATCCGATCAGCTCCGCTGGTCGGCCAAGGATTGAACCAAGGGCAGCAAATTCAGAACGATCAGGCCGAAGACGATTATGTCTTGGGCTGGCCTTTTTGAAGGCTGGATTCGGCCTTCACGCGCCCGCGTCGAACGCGCGGTTCCACGAGACGGTTGATGAGATCGGCCAGCGCGCTACGCGGCTTCTCCGCGGGTGCGGGTGTCGGAGCGCGTGGCGTCGGCGCCGACAGTTTCTCGAAGGTAAAAGCAGGCATCGTGCGTCCCCTCGCCATTGAGTTGAGGCACTCCCCGGATTGTGTGACCGTGGATGATCTTTACGATCATGGCCACCACATCCATCACGTTTCCTCGCTGCATCTCTTCCGGATGACCAGCATGCGACAGCAAATCTTTTTGCACAGGCGAATGCAAGGAGATTCTTCGTGCACCGCACGCCCAACTGGATGAGTATCGATCGCGGTGAAGATCCACGCCCAAAGTATGAGACCGATGTTCGAAGCCCTGTTCCAGACGTTCGAAGAACCCGAAACCGGTGTCGCGCTGACGGCACGACTCGCCGCGCTCCGCGAGGAGCTGGCGCGGCGCCAGCTCACCGGCTTCATCGTGCCGCGCGCGGACCAGCAGCAGAACGAGTATGTGCCGCCGTCCGAGGAGAGGCTGGCGTGGCTGACCGGGTTCACCGGCTCGGCCGGTCTCGCGATCGTTCTGCTGCACGAGGCCGCGATCTTCGTCGACGGCCGCTACACATTGCAGGCGGGCAAGCAGGTCGATGGGAAGGCCTGGGCCGTGGAATCGCTGATCGAGCCGCCGCCCGAAAGCTGGCTGACGGGGCATCTGCAGCGCGGCGACCGTATCGGCTTCGATCCCTGGCTGCAGACGACGGCCGCTGCCGAACGCTTCGCGGCGGCCTGCGCCAAGGCAGGTGCCGAGCTGGTGCCAGTGGAGACCAATCCGGTCGACAGCATCTGGACCGAGCGCCCTCAGCCGCCGCTCGGCGCGGTCTCGATCCATGGCGCGGAATTGTCCGGCGAGGTCGAGGCCGAGAAGCTCGAACGCATCCGCCGGGAGATCGAGAGGCTCGGCGTCGAGGCGCTGGTGCTGTCCGATTCCCACAATGTGGCCTGGACGTTCAACATCCGTGGCGCCGACGTGTCGCACACGCCGCTGCCGATCTCCTACGCCTTGGTGCCAAAGACCGGACGGCCGACGATCTTCATCGATTCCCGCAAGCTCTCGAACCTGACACGCGATCACCTCGAGCAGAGCGCTGACGTGGCGGAGCCGGACGCGATGGCGCCGCGCCTGACGGAGCTCGCGCGGTCGGGCGCAGCCATCGCGCTCGACAGCGCCACCGCGGCGGACGCGCTGACGCGGCTGATCCAGGGCGCGGGCGGCAAGCCGGTGCGTGGTGCCGATCCCGTGAGCCTGCTCAAGGCCGCGAAAAATGCGGTCGAGATCGAGGGCACGCGACGCGCACACCGGCGCGACGCCGTCGCCCTGGCGCGCTTTCTCGCCTTCATCGATCGCGAGGCGCCGAAGGGGACATTGACCGAGATCGACGCCGTCGAGGCGCTGGAGAGCTTTCGCCGCGACACCGGCGCGCTGAAGGACGTGTCGTTTCCGACCATCTCCGGGACCGGCCCGAACGGTGCCATCGTGCATTATCGCGTCACTCGCAAGAGCAACCGGCGCATCATGACCGGCGATCTGCTGCTGATCGATTCCGGCGCGCAATACCAGGACGGTACGACCGACGTCACGCGCACCATCGCGGTGGGCGCGCCGACCACGGAGATGCGCGACCGCTTCACGCGCGTGCTGCGCGGCCATCTGGCGATCGCGCGCGCGCTGTTTCCCGACGGCACCACCGGCGCCCAGCTCGACACCTTGGCACGGCAGTTCCTGTGGCAGGCCGGGATCGACTTCGAGCACGGCACCGGACATGGCGTCGGCAGCTATCTGTCGGTGCACGAAGGACCGGCGCGGATTTCCAAGCTCGGCACGACGCCGCTGAAGCGCGGCATGATCCTGTCCAACGAGCCCGGCTACTACAAGACCGATGCCTTCGGCATCCGCATCGAGAATCTCGAGCTGGTCGTGGCGAAGGACATTGCGGGCGGGGAGAAGCCGATGAACGGCTTCGAGGCGCTGACGCTCGCGCCGATCGATCGCCGGCTGATCGACGTGGCGATGCTGAGCAGCGAGGAGCGCAGCTGGCTCGACGTCTATCACGCCCGCGTCAGGGAGGCCGTGCACGCGGCCCTCAACGAGCCCGACCAGCTGTGGCTCGATCAGGCGACAGCGCCACTCTGACCATGAAGCCGTAGGGTGGGCAAAGCGGCCGCCGCAGGCGGCAGCGTGCCCACCGCGTCTCAGTGCGTTCATCCGCGCAGCGGTGGGCACGGCGCGCGATGGCTCAGCGCAACGAGCGAGCAGTTGGGCGCGCCTTTGTCCACCCTACGGATCGACGAACTACACCAGCCTCGTTGCGTGTCCGGCCGCCATGGTCCCGCTGCCGGTATGGGCGCATGCAGAAACAGGCGTTTCCGTGACGCGGAAGGCCGCTACAGTCGCGGCGTCCACCTGATTTGAGCGGCACGATGCATGGAATGATCAGCAGACCGCCGGGAGCCGTCGCACAGCGCGCGGCTCCGTCGCGCACGCTGCTGGTGCTGCTCGTCGTCATGACCGGACTGGCGCCGATCTCGCTGTACCTGCTGGTGCCGGCGCTGCCGTTGCTCGCGACCACCTTCGGGCGCGACGCCTCGGTGGTGCAGATGACGGTGTCGTTCTACATGATCGGCATTGCCATCTCGCAGCTGTTGCTGGGCCCGCTGTCCGATCGCTTCGGCCGCCGTCCGGTGATGCTCGCCGGCCTTGCGCTCTCCATCATCGCGAGCTTTGGCTGCATCTTGGCCGACACCCTGCCGCAGCTGATCGCGGCGCGCTTCTTTCAGGCGCTCGGCGGCGCCAGCGGCATGGTGATCAGCAGGGCGATCATCCGCGACCTCTATCCGCGCGAGCGCATTGGCGCGATGATCAGCCTCGTCGTCGCCGTCATGATGATCGCGCAGATGCTGTCGCCGCTGACCGGCGGCCTGATCGAGATCGCGTTCGGCTGGCATGCCATCTTCTACGTGGTGGCAGCGGTGTCGATTGCCGTCGGCATCGCTGTAACGCTGGCGCTGCCGGAAACCCGCCCAGCCCGCGTCGAGGGCGCCAGCTTCCGCCGCGACGTGGTCATACTCGTCAAGAGCCGCGCCTTTCTGGGCTACATGCTGTGCCAGGTGCTGGCGTCGCAGATCATCTTCGCCTTTGCCGGCGGCGGCCCCTACATCGTCGAGGTGCAGATGGCCCGCTCGTCGGCAGAGTATGGCGCCTGGTTCGCGACGACAGGCTTTGCCTATTTCGTCGGGAATCTGTTCTGCGTCCGCTACGCGCCGCGGCACGCGCTCGACCGGCTGATCTGGTTCGGCCTGACCTTGCAGCTGACCAGCGCCGCGCTGAATTTCACCTGGGGCATCTTCGGTCTCAACCAGATGCCGTCGGTGCTGTTCGGCACGCAGATGCTGCTGATGTTCGCCAACGCCTTCGTGATGGCAAACTCCGCCGCCGGCGCCATCAGCGTGCGGCCGGGCGCCGCCGGCACCGCCTCGGGCGCGATGGGCTTTCTGCAGATGGGGCTGGGCGCGCTGACCTCGCAGCTCGGGGCGTATCTCGGCGGTCACTATGCGACCACGCTGCCCCTGACGTCGGCGATGCTGACGCTGTCGCTGGCCTGCGCCGGCTGCATGATCTTCCTCGTTCCCCGCACGCCGGTCACGGTGACGGTGACCAAGGAGCTGATCGAAGCGGCGGAGGAGGACGAGGGCGGGGTGATGTGAGGGATCGCGCGCTTTCGCATGTCTCTCGGTGTCATACCCGCGAAGGCGGGTATCCAGTACGCCGCGGCGGCGCGGCTCCATCACAACCGCCTCTGGAATACTGGATCATCCGCTTTCGCGGATGATGACAGCTGTGAGTGTCGCCGTCGTCCCGGCCTCGCGCCGGGACCCATACCCCCAGGGAGATGTTCGAGGCAGGCTGGTGGATGGCGCGTTCCCAGCCACGACGGGCGGTGGCTATGGGTCCCGGCGCGAGGCCGGGACGACGGCGGGGATGACGCGCTTGCTGTGGCAGATCATGCGGTCCACCTCACGCGTGGGGCGCAGCGCAGAACATGCGCGCGCGATCGAAGCCGAACAGCATCGGCGGCGACCGCCACCACGAACAGCTACTCCCCGATCAGCTGCAGCCACTCGTCCTCGGTCAGCACCTTGACGCCGTGCTTCTCGGCATCCTTCAGCTTCGAGCCCGCACCAGGACCGGCGACGACGTAGTCCGTCTTCTTTGATACCGATCCCGACACTTTCGCGCCGAGCCGCTCGGCTGTGGCCTTGGCCTCGTCGCGCGTCATCTTTTCCAGCGTGCCCGTGAACACCACCGTCTTGGTCGCGATCGGCGAATTACGCTTGGGCTTCTCGGCATCCAGGATCTTCACCTCGCGGGTCAGCCGCTCGACGATGCCGCGATTGTGGTCTTCGCCGAAATAGGCGGCGACGCTCTTGATCACTGTTTCGCCGATCTGGTCGAGCGCATCCATCTCGGCGATCGCCTCCTCGTCGCCATTGGCAACCTTCAGGCAGGCGTCGTGGAACGCCTCCCAGGAGCCGTAGCCGCGCGCCAGCGCCAGGGCCGTGGTCTCGCCGACATAGCGCATGCCGAGCGCGTAGATGAACCGCTCCAGCGCCATCTCGCGCCGCGCCTCGATGGCGTTGAAGAGATTGCGCACGGAGGTCTCGCCATAGCCCTCGACCTCCTCCAGCTTCAGCTTGGCGTTGCGCTTCTGCAGGGTGAAGATGTCGGCCGGCTCCTTCACCCAGCCTTCATCGAAGAAGAACTGGATCTGCTTTTCGCCGAGACCGTCGATATCGAAGGCGCGGCGCGAGGCGAACAGCTTGAGGTGCTCGATCTTCTGATAGGGACAGGCGAACTCGCCGGTGCAGCGGGCGCGCGAGCCCTCCTCGCCGGCCGCAGTCTCCTCGCGGACGACGTCGGTGTGTAGCGGGCAGGGACACTTTCTGGGAAAGGCAAACACCTCGGCATCGGCAGGCCGCTTGTCGATGAGAACGTCAACCACCTGAGGAATGACATCGCCGGCGCGCTGGATGACGACGGTGTCGCCGATACGGATGTCGCGCCCCTCCCGCAAGACCTCGCCCTTGTTGCCGATTCCCTTGATGTAGTCCTCATTGTGCAGGGTGACGTTCTGCACGATGACGCCGCCGACGCCGACCGGCTCAAGCTTGCCGACTGGCGTGAACGAGCCGGTGCGGCCGACCTGGATCTCGATGTCCTTCAGCACGGTCATGGCACGCTCGGCCGGGAATTTGTGCGCGATGCCCCAGCGCGGCGTGCGCGAGACGAAGCCGAGCCGCTCCTGCCAGTCGATGCGGTCGACCTTGTAGACGACACCGTCGATGTCATAGTCGAGCTCGGCGCGCTGCTCCTCGATCGCGCGGTGGAACGCAATCAGCTCCTCGACCGAGTGGCAGAGCTTGGTCAGCGGGTTGGTGGTGAAGCCACAATGCTCGAACCATTTGATCATGCCGCTCTGCGTCTCCGCGGGCATCGCGCTCATGTCGCCCCAGGCATAGGCGAAGAAGCCGAGGGGCCGCGACGCCGTGATGGTCGGGTCCTTCTGGCGCAACGACCCCGCGGCGGAGTTGCGGGGATTCGCGAAAATCGTGTCCCCGGCTTCCTTCTGGCGCTCGTTGAGCGCGAGAAACGCCTGCTTGGTCATGTAGACCTCGCCGCGGATCTCGCAGATGTCGGGAAGGTTGCGGCCATGCAGCTTCTGCGGCACGTCCTTCAAGGTACGGATGTTGGCAGTGACGTCCTCGCCCTCCGCGCCGTCGCCGCGGGTCGCCGCTGTGACCAGTTGGCCGCCCTCGTAGCGCAGCGACATCGACAGCCCGTCGATCTTCGGCTCTGCGGAGAAAGCGATGCGATCATCCTCGGCAAGCTTCAGGAAGCGCGCGATGCGGCCGACGAAGTCGCGCACGTCCTCTTCGGCGAAGGCATTATCGAGCGACAGCATCGGCACCGCATGCCGGACCTTCTTGAACCGGCCGGACGGTGCGGCGCCCACCGTCTGGGACGGCGAGTCGCGGCTGACGAGTTCGGGAAAGCGCTTTTCGATGGCGTTGAAGCGACGACGCAGCTCGTCGTAGGCGGCGTCCGAAATCTTCGGCGCGTCCTCCTGGTAGTAGAGCCTATCGTGGGTCTCGAGTTCCAGCGCCAGCCGCTTCCACTCCACCTTGGCCTGGGCCTTGGTCAGATCGGCGACGTCGACGGACTGCTTGGATTTTGCTGTTTTGGCCATACTGCGTAATGTCTGCTCGTCGAACCAGGGGCAGGCTTCAGGCCTCCCAAGGACGACGGTTTACACAATGCGCGCGGCGGTGCCAAAAGCGTTCGGGTCACCCCCTAACTTAGGCCGCCGCCGCCTCCAGCAGGCGGTCGGCGGCGGCGCGGGCTTCGGCGGTGACCTCGGCGCCGGCCAGCATGCGGGCGATCTCCTCGCGGCGATGCAGGGTGGCGAGCGTGTTGACGCGGGTGACGACGCGCTTGCCGCGGTCGAGCGCATCCTTGGAGATCAAGAGATGCTGGTCCGCCCGGGCCGCGACTTGCGGCGCATGGGTCACGGCCATGACCTGGACGCCGTGGGCGAGCCGCGCCAGGCGGGCGCCGATGGCGTCCGCCACCGCGCCGCCCACGCCTGTATCGATCTCGTCGAATACAAGGGTCGGCGCTGAGCCGCGATCCGACAGCACCACTTTGAGCGCCAGCAGGAACCGCGACAGCTCGCCCCCTGAGGCGACCTTCATCATCGGACCGGGCCGGGTGCCCGGGTTGGTCTGGACCCAGAATTCGACGCGGTCGATGCCCTCTGGCCCCGGCACGTCGGCGTCGCTGTCGACCTGGGTCATGAACTTCGCGCGCTCGAGCTTCAGCGGGCCGAGCTCGGCATGGACGGCCCGGTTGAGCTTCTCAGCCGCCTTGATACGCGCCGCCGAAAGCTTGGCCGCGGCCGCCGCGTAGCGCGCATCCGCCGCTGCTGCCGCCGCCTCCAGCTTCTTCAGCTGCTCGGCGCCCGCGTCGATCAGCACGACGTCGGCGGCGTATTTGGCGGCCAGCGCCGCCAGGCCATCGACCGGCGTCGAATATTTGCGGGCCGCCGCGCGCAAGGCGAACAGCCGCTCCTCGATGCGCTCCAGCTCCAGCGGATCGAAGTCGGTGGCTGCCAGCGCCGCCGTCAGATGCTGATCGGCCTCCTCCAGCGCGTTGATCGCGGCGTCCATCGCCTTGACGGCGGGATCGACCAGGGCCGGCGAGCTGACCGCGCGCCGCTCCAGCCGGCGGACCGCCGCTGCCAACGCCGCGATCGGCGACTGATTGCCGCTGACGGCATCCTGAGCGTCGCGCAGATCGCCGGCGATCTTCTCGCCCTGCATCATCGCCGTGCGTCGGGTCGCGAGCTGCGTCTCCTCGCCCTCCTTCGGCGCCAGCTTCTTCAATTCGTCCGAGGCATGCCGCAGATAGTCGGCCTCGCGCGCTGCGCGCTCCATCCCGGCGCGATGCTGATCGAGCGCCGAGACCGCGCTACGGCGCGCCGCCCATAGCGTCTCGACGCCGGCAACATCCTTCTCGAGCCCGGCAAAGGCATCGAGCAGCCTGCGATGGGTGGCGGCATCGACCAGCGCGCGCTCGTCATGCTGGCCGTGAATCTCGACCAAGGTGGCCCCGATCGCCTTGAGGGTCTGAACGCTGACCGATTGGTCGTTAATGAAGGCGCGGGTGCGGCCGTCGCCATACTGGACCCGGCGCAGGATCATCTCGCCGTCGGCATCCAGCCCGTTGGCGGCCAGGATCCGCGCGGCCGGATGATCCTTGCCGATCTCGAACACGGCCGTGACCTGCCCCTGATCGGCGCCGTGCCGCACCAGGCTGGCATCGCCGCGCCCGCCGAGGGCCAGGGCAAAGGCATCGAGCAGGATGGACTTGCCGGCGCCGGTCTCGCCGGTCAGCACCGCTAGCCCCTCGGAGAATTCGAGATCGAGTCGTTCGATCAGGACGATGTCACGGATCGACAGTCGCGCCAGCATGAACCGAGGTCCTTCGTAACGGGGCAGGATACCCCTGAGCGAACGACTCGATGCTAGCAGCAAAATGAGAACAAAACAAGAATTGAGAACAAAGCAGGACCAGTTTCAAGTCCCTGCCAGCTCAGCCGAGCCCCAGCTTCTTGAACGCCCGCGAGATATAGGAGCCCTTGTTCTCCTCCGGCTCGACCCCGCCGGACTTCACGAGGTTATAGGCGTCCTTGTACCACTTGCTGTCCGGGAAGTTGTGGCCGAGCACGGCGGCGGCCGTCTGCGCCTCGCCGACGATGCCGATCGTCATGTAGGCCTCGGTCAGACGGAACAAGGCCTCCTCGACATGACGGGTCGTCTGGTACTGAGTCACCACCGTCTTGAAGCGGTTGATTGCGGCGGTGTAGTCGCGCTTCTGCATATAGTAGCGGCCGACATCCATCTCCTTGCCGGCGAGCTGGTCGCGCGCGCCTTCCATCTTCGCCTTGGCGTTGGTGGCATATTCCGAGTTCGGATATTTGCGCACCACCTCTTCGAGCGCGGCGATCGCCTTTTCCGTCCGGCCCTGGTCGCGGCTGATGTCCGGGATCTGATCGTAATGCGACGCTGCGATGAGGTATTGCGCATAGGCCGCGTCCGGGCTGCCGGGATGCAGCGTCACGTAGCGGGTCGCCGAACCGATGCAGCCGTCGTAATCACCGGCCTGGTAGGAGGCGTAGGCCGACATCAGCAGCGATTTGCGCGCCCAGTCGGAATAAGGATGCTGGCGATCGACCTCCTCGAACTTCTTGTTCGCGCCCTTCATGTCCTTCTTTTCGTTCAGCATGTACAAGCCCTCATTGTAGAGCTTGTCCGCGGGCTCATCGACGAACGTATCGTCCTTGGCAAGGAACTTGTCCCAGAGCCCGCCGGTGCCGCAGCCGGCCAGCGGGAACGCCAGCAGCGCCAGCGATGCGGCGAAGCGCATGCGGCGGCCGATCGAGATGGCCTGAGGACTGAGCTCGCGCGGGAGACGCTGTGTCGACATGCTGCTTTGGAACCCGATGCCTGTGATCTGATCTACGCCGCGCATCATGATCATCGTCTCATGACCGCGAAGGAAGAGCCTGTTGTGGCACGCATCACGCCGCCACGGCCTCTCTAACCGAAAACACTTCGTCAACCAACCGCATAGGCAGCCAATCCGCCCGGATTAAGGCGACACCGAGGCTACCGCCCCGCATCATGGTTACCGCTGGAAAAGGCGTTGGAAAAGCGGGCAGACGCAGTTGTCGCGTCGGTGACGCGAACACCGCTGGCAACAACCGCTAACGAAGATTTCTAGAAGATCATCGCTGCGGCGACGTCGCAGCACGTGGGCGAACGCTCATCGATTCGAGCTGTCGCAGTCGGCCCAGCCCGAAAAGCTCAGGACACGTCCGGGCCGAAGGCCGGAGCGATCATGCCACCAACCATGCCGCCGACGACTTCGGCCGCCACGCGGGGACGGCGCACCGTCTCGCCCTCGACCACCCGCCAGGCGGTCCGATCGGCCATCAGCGCGGTCAGGACGGCGTGGTTGAGCTTGTGGCCGCCGCGAACGGAGCGATAGGTGCCGAGCATCGGCAGGCCGGCGAGCGCGAGATCGCCGATCGCGTCGAGCACCTTGTGGCGGACGCACTCGTCGGCGTAGCGCAGGCCTTCAGGATTCAGCAGCCGCTCCTCGTCGAACACCAGGGTGTTGTCGAACGAGGAGCCCAGTGCAAAGCCGGCGTTCCACAACCGCGCCACGTCGCTCATGCAGCCGAAGGTGCGGGCGCGGGAGATCTCGCGGCGGAAACGCTCGGGGCTGAGCTCGAAATGATAGGCTTGGCGGCCGATCACCGGATTGGCGAAGTCGATCTCGGCTTCGACCCGGAAACCGGAGTTGTTGGGACGCAGTTCGCCCATCGAGGCGCCCATCGTCACCTGAACCGGCTTCAGCACCTGGATGTAGCGGCGCGCGGCCGACTGGGTGACGATCCCGGCCTGATCGATCGCCGCAACGAACGGCGCAGCGCTGCCGTCCATGATCGGAACTTCGGGACCGTCGACCTCGATCAGAGCGTTATCGACGCCCATGCCGCGCAGCGCGGCGAGGATGTGCTCAGCGGTGGAAACCAACGGGCCATGGCGGTCGCCCAATACCGTCGCCAGCTCCGTTGCGATCACCGAACCGAACGAGGCCAGAACTTCGCGGTCGGCGCCTTCCAGGCCGGTGCGGAGGAACACGATCCCCGCATCAACAGGCGCAGGCCCGATCGTCAGGCTGGCCGGCGCGCCAGAGTGGACGCCTACGCCAGTGACAGTGGCTTGCGAACGAAGCGTTGTTTGCCTGCTGAATTTCATCGACGATCGCCCAAGACCCCGCCTGAACCTCCATCGGCCGCCCCTCGCGAACCGACTCATTTTCAGGCATCCCCAAGTCACGGCAGAACTTAACGAGCCCCCCAAAGAGCGCCAACTCACGCTTCTTTACGGATTGTTACCCCATCTCTGCCGTATTCGCGCCAACCCTTAACCAAACTGGAACGCCGCCTTAACCCTCCGTGTTCCCCATCTAAACACCGAAAGAATAATTAATCATTTAAAATCAGTTAGTTGAACGAACATTCACGGTTCCTCTCAGCCCAGCAAAAAGGCCCGGCTCTCACGAGCCGGGCCTGTTCAGCACCCTCGGGGCTGTAACAATTCTCAGGTTGCCTGCCGGCGGAGGAAGGCCGGGATATCCAAATGGTCGTCGCCCTGTGGCGCGGGGGACACAGGCGCGGGGCGGCCATGGACGTCCAGACCCTGCGGAGCCGGGCGGCGGGCGTATTCCGAGACAGGCGATTCGTGGCTTGCGACCTGCTGGGAAACGTTCCGCTGCGGCTTCCGTTCCGGCAGCGGCGGCATCTGCGGCATCGCCGGAGCGGCGGCACGACCGGACATCGGCGGCTCGCTCTCCTCGTCGCGGCGGCCGAGGCCGACGTTGGCGAGACGCTGCAGCAGCGACATGCGGGTCTTCTGCGGATGCTCCTCGCCCTCGTCGCCCCGCGCCTGCCGGATCTCGGCCTGGGCCGGCATCGGCAGATCCTCGAACTTCGGCATGCGCGGCGCGCGGGTGGGAACCCGCTCGGCGGCCTGCGGGATGAAGGTCTCCGGCGGAGCAGCCGGCTCGACTGGCGCGGCGCGCTGGGCTTCCGGCTCGGGGAACAGCGACGGCTTCTGCGCGATCGGACGCACGGTCACGTCGCCATAGGACGCCGCGGTCGGCACCGGAGCGGGCGCCGGCGCGGGCTCGTTCGCCATGGCGGCAGCCACGGCGGCCAAGGTGTCACGCTCGAGATTCGGAGCCGGACGCGGTGCAGGTGCGACCGGCGCGGGCGCAGGTTGCGCGACGGCCGGAGCCTGCGACGCCTGCTGCTCGAGCTTGGCCGCGCGTTCCGCCAGCCTCTGGTTGTCGGCGCGCAAGCGCGCCGTCAGGTCGGCGAGGCGGCTTTCAGGAAGACCCGCGTGAGCGGTCGGGGCGGCGGCAATCGGGGCGACAGCCGCCGCCGGCTGTGCAGTCGTCGTGACGCCGCGGTTGAACTGCGCCTGCTCGATGCCGGTGGCGACCACGGAGACGCGGATCAGGCCGTCGAGCGATTCGTCGAAGGTGGCGCCGACGATGATGTTGGCGTCCTGGTCGACCTCCTCGCGGATGCGAGTCGCTGCTTCGTCGACCTCGAACAGGGTCAGGTCCTTGCCGCCGGTGATCGAGATCAGCAGTCCGCGGGCGCCCTTCATCGAGGAATCGTCGATCAGCGGGTTGGCGATGGCGGCTTCCGCGGCGGTCAGCGCGCGCTTCTCGCCGGAGGCCTCGCCCGTGCCCATCATCGCCTTGCCCATCTCGCGCATCACGGCGCGGACGTCGGCGAAATCGAGGTTGATGAGACCTTCCTTGACCATCAGGTCGGTGATGCAGGCGACGCCCGAATACAGCACCTGGTCGGCCATCGCGAAGGCGTCGGCGAAGGTCGTCTTCTCGTTGGCGACCCGGAACAGGTTCTGGTTCGGGATGATCAGCAAGGTGTCGACCACCTTGTGCAACTCGGAGATGCCGGACTCCGCGGTGCGCATGCGGCGCGCGCCCTCGAAGTGGAACGGCTTGGTGACGACACCCACGGTGAGGATGTTCATCTCGCGCGCGGTCTTGGCGATGACGGGAGCAGCGCCCGTGCCGGTGCCGCCGCCCATGCCGGCGGTCACGAACACCATGTTGGCGCCGGAGAGATGATCGCGGATTTCGTCGATCACCTCCTGCGCGGCGGCAGCGCCGACGTCCGGCTGCGAGCCGGCGCCCAACCCTTGCGTGACCTGCGTGCCCATCTGGATGATGCGCTGCGCCTTGGACATGGTCAGCGCCTGCGCGTCGGTGTTGGCGACGACGAAGTCGACGCCCTGCAGGCCGGCCGTGATCATGTTGTTGACGGCGTTGCCACCGGCGCCGCCGACGCCGAACACGGTGATCCGGGGCTTCAGCTCGTGGATATCAGGAGGGGTAATTGTGAGTGCCATGATTGCCTCTCGATCACGCGCGCGTGGGTTCGCCCCGGCCGCCGGCCGTGGGTGGTGTTGGTGAAATTCGGTTGGTGCGGACGTCGGTCATCAGAAGCCCTCGCGTAGCCATCGTCCGACCTTTCCGAGGTAGCCGTCGGTTCCTGTCCCGACCTGCCGCGTATGTCGCGGTTCGACGTGTTCGAGATGCGCGTATTGCGGATAGACCAGGAGCCCGGTGGGCACCGCGAAGGCGGCGTTCTTAGCCTCGTTGGGGAGACGGCCGAAGCCGAGCGGACGGCCGACCCGCACCGGGCGGTCGAGGATCCGGGTCGCCAATTCGACCAGACCCGTCAGCTGGGAGGCGCCTCCGCTGAGGACGACGCGCGCCTTGGGTTCTGCCGCAAAGGGCGAATCCTTCAGCCGGTCGCGGACCATTTCAAATATCTCCTCTGCGCGGTGCCTGACGATGTTCGCGATGGTGGCGCGGGACACGATCTGCGGAACATCCCGCTCGTTGTCACCCGCCGTCGGAACAGACATCAACTCACGCGCGTCGGACCCGCCAGTCAGCACCGTGCCATATAACGTCTTGATTCGCTCGGCATCTGCAATGCACGCTGATAGTCCGCGCGCAAGATCCATGGTCACGTGATGCCCGCCGAGCGCAAAACCGGAGGCATGGACGAAGCGGCCGCCGGAATAGATCGCGATCGTCGTGGTGCCCGCGCCCATCTCGACCACGGCCGCGCCGAGATCGGCCTCGTCGTCAGTCAGCACGGACAGACCCGCGACATACGGGCTCGCCGCCATCGCCTCGACATTGAGATGGCAGCGCTCGACCACGAGCATCAGGTTCTTGGCCACGGTGGCGTCGGTGGTGACGACATTCATGTCGACACCAAACTGTCGTGCCAGCATGCCGCGGGGATCGCGGATGCCCTTCACCCCGTCGAGCGTATAGCCGACCGGCAAAGCGTGCAGCACCGCCCGCCCCTCGCCCGTCGCATGATGCATGCCGGTGGATGTCACGCGGCTGACATCGGCCTGCGTCACGGCACCGCCACGGATATCCGAGGTCGCCTCGATCAAATGGCCCATCACCCGGCCGCCGGCGACCGGCAGCAAAACGGACTCGACCCGCACCTTCGCCATGCGCTCGGCCAGCGCGACCGCCTGCCGAACCGCCTGCTCGCATTCCACGGGATCGATGACGGCACCGGCCTTGACGCCGCGCGACTGGATCTGGCTGTAGCCGATCAGCTCGACCGCATGGGTGCGACCGCGCAGCGCATCGCTCGGCGGCGCCGGCTTCAATCGCGCGATCATGCAGGCGATCTTGCTTGTGCCGACGTCGAGCGAGGCCACCAGCGCGGTGCGCTTCTGGCCCATCGGGCGCGTCTTCGGTGTCTGGCGATCGAAGCCGGTCATGCGTCACCGGCTTTCTTCTTGGGCTTCTTGTCCTTGAACAGCTCCTCGCGCGCCTTTGCGGCGTCATCGGACAGCTGCACCGTCAGCCGATCGGACAGGCGCATGTCGATGGCGACGATGTCGCGCGAGAACAGCTTGTCATCCTGGTCGAGCTGGCTGAGCGTCGCCAGCGCGTTGCCGACATCGTTCTCCGGCAGGCGGATGTCGAGGCCGTCCTTGGTGCGCAGGTTCCAGCGGCGCTCGCCGACGAACACGGCCGCCTTGGTCACGGCGCGCACTTGCGGATAGCGGGCGAGCAGCGCCAGAAAATCACGCGCGCGGCTCTCGGCGCCCTTGCCGACCACGAGCGGCAGGGTAAGGAACGGCCGCGACACATATTGTTCGAGCACGGCGCCGTCGTCGGCGATCACCGAGAGGCGGCCGTCCTGCTGCCACAGCGCGAATGCTTTGCGCTCGACGATGTCGATCTGCAGCTGGTTCGGAAAGAACTTCTGCACGGTCGCCTCGGCAATCCAGGGATTGGCCTTCAGCTTGTCGCGAACAGCGGCGGCGTCCAGAAACAAGAGTGACGAGCGGCCGGACACGCCCCCGATCGCGAGCACCTCGTCCTGGGTCAGCTGTTTGCGGCCATTGATCGCGACCGCGGTGATGCGGAAGCCGGCTGCGTTGGCCAGGGCGTTGCGGGTGTCGGAGAGCGCCGCGCTGACGTCCTGCGCATGGCCGCCCTTGACGATGCCGAGCCAGACGCTGCCGAACAGCAGCGCCACGGTGGCGACCGTGCCGAGCCGGCGCGGCAGATAACGCTCGACCAGATCGACCACGCGCGGCGGCGCCTCGCGCCCGACCATGGGCGCCAGCGCCGCGTTCATCGGCGCACGATCTCGACGCGCATTCTTCTTGCGTCCGCGCTGCAGATTGATGCGCGGCAGGCGGGCTGAGACATACTCGCGCAGCAGGATCGCCGCGCCAAGGGCAGCGGCTTTCAGGTCAGCTTGAGGCCTCTGCGATCGAGCGAGGCGTCCTGCACCATCCATTGCACGAGCTCATCAACTGTTGCGCCCGCAATACTCGCGGACCCACGCCCACGGTCCCGGCGGCTGGTGACCATCGCGATGGACGCGGTCATGACCCGGCAGCCGAGCACCACTGAGGCGCCAGCGTTAACCTTCGGACGTCCTGGTAAACAAAAAGTAAAATAGGTCCGGAGAGGCGATTTTTTTCTCCGATTTATGAGGACCTTGCCCGGAATTCTTAAGCATTTTACGGGTTACAGGAACCTCCGGGGGACGCCGGGCCGGGTTCCTCCGGTGCGACTACCGCACGAATTCAGTGCCGAACGCGGCGTTCCGCCAAGGCGATCTGCTGCTGCAGAAAGTCGGCAAAGGGGATACCCTGCGCCGCGAGCGCCTTCGGATATAGCGAGGCGGCGGTCAAGCCGGGCAGCGTGTTGGTCTCGAGATAGACCGGGCCGTCGGCCGAGACGATGAAGTCGGTGCGCGAGTAGCCGCCGCAGGACAGCGCACGATGCGCCTTGATCGCCTCTCGCTGCAGCGCTGCCGTAACCTCCGGATTGAAGCGTCCCGGACAGATCTCCTTCGTCGCGGCCGCCAGGTACTTCGCGAAGTAGTTGAAGGCGCCGTCGGCCGGCAGGATCTCGATCGGCGGCAGCGCGATCAACGAGCCGTCCGCCTGCTCGAGCACGCCGCAGGTCGCCTCCTTCCCGGTGACGAACGGCTCGATGAGATACTCCTCGGTCGCAGCGGCGGCCTTAACGGCGACGAGGTCCTGTTTGGCGTTGACGAAGATCAGGCCGAAGCTCGAGCCATCCTTCACCGGCTTGGCGATCAGCTTGCCGTAACGCGCGAGAGCTGTCTCGGCATTGTCGAGCGCGACACCTTCGGCCGCCGTGACGCCACCGAGTACGGCGAAGCGCTTGGCGGCGACCTTGTCGAAGGCGAGGTGCGAGGCCGCCGAGCTCGAGCCGGTGAACGGCACGCCCCGCATCTCGCACATCACTTGAAGCTCGCCGTTCTCCGCCCGTCCGCCATGAAGTCCGAGAACCAGGATCCGGTCCTCGGCGCGGGCACGATCGAGCGCCTCGGCGAGCGTGCCGATCCGGACGCCGTCGGCCGTGAACGGCTCCTCGAACGGCTTTGCGTGGGCGACCAGCGCTGGGCCGCTTGCCTGCTGCACAGTGTCGTCGGCCTCCCAGAACCAGAGGTCCGCCTCCGGCAGCGCGGCGTGCAGCGCCTTGGCGCTGGCGACCGAGACGAGACGTTCCTTGTTGGAGCCGCCGAACAGAATCGTGGTGCGCATCAATGGTTTCTCGATTGATCTCAGAATGCGGTTGCGACAGCGTGGACGTCACGTGAAGAAGCGGGTCGTCAGCTCGCCTTGACTCCGATCCGCTTGATCTCCCACTGCAGCTCGATGCCCGAGCTGGCCTTGACCCGTTCGCGCACGGTCTCGCCGAGCGTCTCGATATCGTCGGCGGTGGCATTGCCTGTGTTGATCAGGAAGTTACAGTGCATCTCCGAGACCTGCGCGCCCCCGACCTTGAGGCCGCGGCAGCCGGCGGCATCGACGAGCTTCCAGGCCGAATGGCCCGGCGGGTTCTTGAAGGTCGAGCCGCCGGTCTTCTCGCGGATCGGCTGCGCCGTCTCGCGATGCGCCTGCACCTCGGCCATGCGCGCGCGGATCGCCGCTGGTTCGGACGGGGTGCCACGGAAGCGTACGGCCGTGAAGATCAGCGCCGCGTCCGTGCCGCTCGCGCGATAGGTGAACTTCATGTCGGCATTGCTTAAGCGATGCGTCTCGCCCCGGCGATCGATCGCGGTCGCCTCAACCAGGATGTCCTTGGTCTCGCCACCATTGGCGCCGGCATTCATGCGCAGCGCACCGCCGATGGTGCCGGGAATGCCGAACAGGAATTCCAGACCGGCGAGATCGGCTGACGCCGCGACCTCCGCGACGCGCTTGTCGCGCGCTGCCGTGCCAGCCGTGATGATGTCTCCTTCGGCCTTGACCTCGCCGAACGCGCGCGGCGCCAGCCGGATCACTACGCCCGGCACGCCGCCGTCGCGCACGATCATGTTGGAGCCGACGCCGATGACGTACACGGGTAGCTCGGCCGGCAGGTGCTTCAGGAAGTAGGCGAGGTCGTCCGCATCGGCCGGCGTGAACAGCACCTGCGCCGGACCGCCGACGCGAAACCAGGTGAGCGGCGCGAGGCTTTCATTGGCGAGCAGACGTCCGCGCAGCGCGGGCATCGCGGCCTTCAGATCGGGCGTGATGTCGGGAAAGCTCACCGCCCTACCCCAGCGCCTTCAACTCGTTCGGCAGCGCGTAGGCCCATTGCGTGATGTTGCCGGCGCCGAGGCAGACGACGAGGTCGCCCGGCTTGGCGAGGTCCTTCACGATGCCGGCGAGATCGGCGGCCTTCGGCAGCGGCAGCACGTCGCGATGGCCGTGGGCGCGCAGACCGAGCACGAAATGATCGCGGTCGATGCCCTCGATCGGCGCCTCGCCGGCCGGATAGACGTCGGCGACGACGACCGCGTCCGCATCGTTGAAGCAGGTGCAGAACTCCTCGAACAACGACTGCAGCCTTGTGTAGCGATGGGGCTGCACCACGGCAACGACCTTGCCATTGCTGGATTCGCGCGCCGCCTTCAGCACGGCTGCGATCTCGACGGGATGGTGGCCGTAGTCGTCGATCACGGTCACGCCGTTCCATTCGCCAGTGCGGGTGAAGCGGCGCTTGACGCCGCCGAAGCCGCCGATCGCCTTGCGGATGGCCTCGTCCGAAAGGCCGAGTTCGCGCGCCACTGCGATGGCGGCCGTTGCGTTCGAGGCATTGTGACGGCCGGGCATCGGCAGGACGATGTCTGAAATCTCATGCGTCGCGCCACTCTTGCGGTCGCGGAACACGACCTTGAACGACGAGCCGCCGCCCATCGGCGTGAGATCCACCAGCCGGACATCTGCCTGCGGGTTCACGCCATAGGTGATGATGCGGCGGTCCTCGATCTTGCCGACCAGCGCCTGCACCACCGGATGATCGATGCACATCACGGCGAAGCCGTAGAACGGGACGTTCTCGACGAAGGCGCGGAAGGCGTCCTGCACGGCTTCGAAGGTCTTGAAGTGGTCGAGATGCTCGGGATCGACATTGGTGACGATGGCGACATCAGCCGGCAGCTTCAGGAAGGTGCCGTCGCTCTCGTCGGCTTCCACCACCATCCACTCGCCGCCGCCGAGCCGCGCATTGGTGCCATAGGCGTTGATGATGCCGCCGTTGATGACCGTGGGATCGAGCCCGCCGGCATCGAGCAGCGCCGCGACCATCGAGGTGGTCGTGGTCTTGCCATGGGTGCCGGCGATGGCGACGCAGCTCTTCAGCCGCATCAGCTCGGCCAGCATCTCTGCCCGCCGGACGACGGGGATACGCTGCGCGCGCGCGGCCATCAACTCGGGATTGTCACGCTTGATCGCGGTCGAGACGACGACCACATCGGCACCTGCGACGTTCTCCGCCTTGTGACCGACGCTGACCGTGATGCCCTTCTCGCGCAGCCGCGCGACGTTGGCATTGTCCGAGGCGTCGGAGCCCTGCACCGTGTAGCCGAGATTGCACAGCACCTCCGCGATGCCGCTCATGCCGATGCCGCCGATCCCGACGAAGTGGATGGGTCCGATCTCGCGCGGCAGTCTCATGAGGCATCCCGTCCATGGTCTCGCGGGGCGCCCGGCTCGGGCCCGCCGCGCCCCGAATCATCCGCCCTTCATGCAAGACATGACAGGCCGGGACAAGTGCGCAAAAGCTGGAAAAACCACGAATTTTCAGACGCTCCGCCCGGATTTCGGCCGATTTCGGCCGTCTCGATCAGAGCCCGGCCGTCTTCGCCACGAGGTCGGCGAGCCGCTCGGCGGCGTCGAGCCGGCCGGCCGCGCGGGCGGCCTGGGCCATGGCTGCGAGCCGCGTCGGCTCGGCGGCCAGCGACGAGATCTCCGAGGCCAGCCGATCGGACGTGAAGGCGGTCTGCACGATCCGGATCGCGGCATTCGCGTCCGACAGAACGCCGGCATTGGCGAACTGGTCCTGGTCGATGGCGCCGGGCAGCGGCACCAGGATCGACGGCCGGCCGATCGCGGCGAGCTCGGCTACGGTGCCCGCGCCGGAGCGCGAGATGACGAGATGGTTGGCCGCAAGCCGCGCCGGCAGATCGGTGAAGAAGGGCTGCAGTTCGGCATTGATCTTGAGACGGTCATAGACGGCGCGCACCCGAGCCATGTCCTCCTGCCGGACCTGCTGGGCGAGCACCAGCCGGCTCCACAGAGCAGGCTCCAGCCGCTCGATCGCGCCGGGCACGATGTCGCTCATCACGCGCGCGCCCTGGCTGCCGCCGACAACGAGCAGCCGCAGCGGGCCTGCGGTCTCAGGCGCGACATAGGGCACGGCCGCCGCTTCGAGGATGGCCGGACGCATCGGCGTGCCGACCGTCGTCGTCTTGCCCGCCAGCGCGGGATCGCGATCGAGCACCCCCGGAAGCGAGGTCGCGATCGCCTTCACATGCGCCGACAGGAAACGGTTGGCGCGACCGAGCACCGCATTGGCGTCGTGGATCAGGCTGGGCACGCCAGCGAGCCGCGCCGCCAGCAGGGGCGGGACGGTCGGATAGCCGCCGAAGCCGATCACGGCAGCAGGCTTCAGCCGCCGCATCAGGTTGAAGGCGGCCAGTGTGCCTGTGCCGAGCAGCAGCGCGGTGCGCGCCAGCGCCACCGGCGAACGGCTGCGCACCGTCTCGCTCGGCACCACGTCGATCATGTCCTTGGTGAACAGGCCGCTATATTTCAGCGCGCGCGCATCGGTGACGAGGCGGACGCGGTAGCCGCGCTTGATCAGCTCGACGCCGAGCGCTTCGGCGGGAAACAGATGGCCGCCGGTGCCGCCGGCGGCCAGCAGAATGAGAGGCGCAGATGAGATCATGCGGGCTTGTTTACAGGCAATGTGTCGACATTGCGAGCCGGCCGGACCTGGACCTTCAGGCGTAGGTGCGTAGCGTCCCCGCGGCATCCGTGACCTCGGCCTCGATCCGCGGCCGCTGCCGCGTCAGCGCCAGCATCATGCCGACGCCATAGGCCAGCGAGACGATCGAGGAGCCGCCATAGGAGATGAACGGCAAGGTCATGCCCTTGGCCGGGATGAGCTGCAGGTTGACCGAGATGTTGATGGCCGCCTGGATGCCGAACAGGATCGCGAGGCCCGAGGCCGCGAAGCGCGAAAAACCGTCCTCGCTGGCATAGGCCCGCGACAGCGTGCGGATGACGATGAAGCCGAACAGCGCGACCAGCGCCAGGCAGAGGATGATGCCAAACTCCTCGGCGGCGACGGCGAAGACGAAGTCGGTGTGGCTGTCCGGCAGGCTGCGCTTGGCGATGCCCTCGCCCGGCCCGAGCCCGAACCAGCCGCCATTGGAGAAGGCCTCCATCGCAGTGTCGACCTGGAAGGTGTCGCCCGAGGCCGGATTCATGAAGCGCTTGATGCGCCCGGCGACGTGCGGGACCAGGAGATAGGCGCCGAACAGGCCGGCCGCCGCGGCACCGGCGAGGCCCGCAACCCAGATCATGCGCATGCCGGCGATGAAGAACAGCGAGCCCCAGACCATCAGGATCAGCATCGTCTGTCCGAAATCCGGCTCCATCACCAGGAGCGACACCAGCATCAGCAAGAGCACCAGCGCCATCGTGGTCGCAGGCATGTCCGGCCGACGCGCCGATTCCGAGAACAACCACGCCGCGACGACGACGAAGGCCGGCTTGGCCGCTTCCGACGCCTGGATGTTGACGCCGACCAGCGTGATCCAGCGCCGCGAGCCCTTCACCTCCGGGCCGATCGCGAGCGTCAACACGATCAGCACGATCGCGATCGCGAACACCACCAGCGCACTGCGCCGGATCTGCCGCGGGGACAGGAAGGAGATGCCGATCAGCACGACGAAGGACGGCAACAGGAACAGGACGTGACGGTTGAAGAAGTGGAACGGATCGAGCCCGATGCGAGTCGCGACCGGCGGACTCGCCGCCAGCGACAGGATCACCCCGCACAGCATCAGCGCCAGGATCGAGCCCAGCAGCGGCTTGTCGACGGTCCACCACCAGTCCGACAGCGGATTGCGTTCTTCACGGGAGAGCATCGGGCCACCACCTGAGCCGAAGGAATCAGCCCATTGGCGCCCAGGATGGTTATCGAAGGGTTAAGAATCTCGCTGTCGTCCCGGACAAGCCGTGACGCGCGCCAGCGCGTCGCGGCGCCGACGACAGCGGAGTTTGCAGCCTAGACGACCTTTTCCACGCCCGGCAGCGCCTGGACCAGGTCGCGAAAGCGGGTGCCGCGGATCTCGAAGTTGCGGAACTGGTCGAACGAGGCGCAGGCCGGGGACAACAGGACGACGGCCTCCTTCAAGCCTGATGCCTTGGCGTCGGCAGCCGCCTGCTCCACGGCGACCTCCAGCGTGCCGGACATCGCGTGCGGCACCTTCTCACCGAGCGTACCGGCGAATTCCTTGGCCGCTTCGCCGATCAGATAGGCCTTGCGGATGCGCGGGAAGAAGCCGGCGAGGCTGGTGATGCCGCCCGCCTTGGGCTTGCCGCCGGCAATCCAGAAGATATCGGCGAAGGACGACAGCGCGTGCGCCGTGGCGTCCGCATTGGTGCCCTTGGAGTCGTTGACGAACAGCACGTTGCCGAGACGCCCGACCTGCTCCATGCGATGCGCGAGGCCGGGGAAGCTGCGTAGGCCTTGCTGCAGCACATCCTCTCTCACGCCGATCGCGAGCGCGGCCGCGGCGGCGCAGGCCGCGTTCTGCGCATTGTGCTGGCCGCGCAGCGAGCCGATGCCGCCGAGCCGCGCGACCTCGCTGCGCGCGCCGCCGGAGCTGCGTACGATGGTCTCGTGCTCGGTGTAGAGCCCATCGGCCAGCGGGTTCTTCACCGAGATACGGACCACGCGCTTGCCGGCCTGGTCGAGCCGGTCGGCGATGGCGCGGCAGAAGCCGTCGTCGACGCCGACGATCGCGGTGCCCTGCGGCTTCACGCCGGCGACCAGGCGCTCCTTGACCGCCGCATAGTTCTCGATCGTGCCGTGACGGTCGATGTGATCCTCGCTGACATTGAGCAGGATCCCGATGCTCGGATCGAGCGACGGTGTCAGGTCGATCTGGTAGGACGACATCTCGATCACATGAACGCGCCCCATGCGCGGCGGCTCCAGCGACAGAATCGCGGTGCCGATATTGCCGCCCATCTGGGTGTCGTAGCCGGCCACCCGCATCAGATGCGCGATCAGCGCGGTGGTCGTCGACTTGCCGTTGGTGCCGGTGATGGCGATGAACGGCGCATCCGGCGCGTGGCGCCGGCGCTCACGGCAGAACAGCTCGATGTCGCCGATCACCTCGACGCCGGCCTCGCGCGCCCTCAGCACGCTCCAATGCGGCACCGGATGGGTCAGCGGCACGCCCGGCGCCAGCACCAGCGCAGCGAAGTTCGACCAGGAGACGGTGCGCAGATCGGCGGTGATGAAGCCCGCCTTTGCAGCCTCCGTCATGCGATCGGCGCCGTCATCGGCGGCGATTACTTCGGCACCGCCGGCGCGCAGCGCGTGGCATGAGGCCAACCCGGAGCCGCCGAGCCCGAACACGGCGACTGTCTTGCCGGCGAAAGAGGTGACGGGAATCATGCGAAGACCTCCGTCATTCGGACACCGCGCAGCGGTGATCCGGAATCTCGAGATTCCGGGTTCGCGCTCCGCGCGCCCCGGAATGACAGTGGGATTGAGGATAGATCATCAGCGCAGCTTCAGGGTCGAGAGGCCGACCAGCGCCAGCATCACCGAGATGATCCAGAACCGGATCACGATCTGCGGCTCGGTCCAGCCGAGCTGCTCGAAATGATGATGGATCGGCGCCATCCTGAAGATGCGTTTGCCGGTCAGCTTGAACGAGGCGACCTGCACGATCACCGACACGGCTTCGAGCACGAACAGGCCGCCGATCACCGCCAGCACGATCTCGTGCTTCACCGCGACCGCGATCGAGCCGAGCATGCCGCCGAGCGCCAACGAGCCGGTGTCGCCCATGAAGATCGAGGCCGGCGGCGCGTTGAACCAGAGGAAGCCGAGGCCGGCGCCGAGCACCGCGCCGCACAGCACCGCGAGCTCGCCGGTGCCGGCGACATAATGGATCTGCAGATAGTCGGAGAACACCGCGTTGCCGGCAAGATAGGCGATCAGGCCGAAGCTCGCGGAGGCGATCATGACAGGCACGATGGCGAGGCCATCGAGACCGTCGGTCAGGTTGACCGCATTGCCGGCGCCGACGATGACGAAGGCGCCGAAGATGACGTACATCCAACCGAACTTGATGACGAGATCCTTGAAGAACGGGATCGCGAGCCCGGTCGACGAGGGATCACGCCCCAGCCGGACCAGCGCGTAGCAGGCAACGAGCGCGATCGCCGCCTCGATCAGCAATCGCGCACGTCCGGCAAAGCCGGAGTGCGACTGCTTGGTGACTTTGAGATAGTCGTCATAGAAGCCGACGAAGCCGAAGCCGAGCGTCACCGCCAGCACGATCCAGACGTAGGGATTGAGCGGGTTGGCCCACAGCACGGTGGAGACGACGAGGCCGGACAGGATCATCAGGCCGCCCATCGTCGGCGTGCCCTTCTTGCTGATGATGTGCGATTGCGGACCGTCGGTGCGGATCGGCTGGCCCTTGCCCTGGCGCAGGCGCAGATGATCGATGATCCAGGGCCCGAACAGAAACACGAACAGCGCGCCGGTCACGACGGCACCGCCAGTGCGGAACGTGATGTAGCGGAACACGTTCAGCACGCCACGGAACACCGACAGGCTCGGGAACGTATTCGTCAGCTCGATCAACCAGTAGAACATCCAACCCGCCTATGCCGCCTCAACCGAGGCTGCGAACGCGAACCCGCCCCAGCGAATCCGGCCCCGCCTCTTTTAACCATGATCGGAGCCCGGTGCGACTCATCCCGACGGTTTGTTCCGCCCGCCCTTGCACCGACCACCAGTGGAAAATCGCCCTCTGCCGCGCCGCGATACCGCCCGATTTCACGCGCTGCCCTGCAGCGCGGCGGCGAGCTTGGCCACGAACTTGTTGACCCAGAAGATCTTCTTGCTGCCCTTGACGACCACGACGTCACCGGGCGCGAGCAGCGCCGCGACCTGCTTCGGGTCGAGCGTGACGGGGTCCTCGTGCCAGCCGAGCCGTCTGCCTTGCGGCAAGGCCTCGAACAGGTGACGCATCAGCGGCCCGACACAAAAGACGCCGTCGATGCCGGCGAGATGGCCGACCATCTTGGCGTGATAGGCCGGCGCCTCGTCGCCAAGCTCCAGCATATCCCCGATCACGGCGATCCGCCGCCCCCGCACCGGCCGGGCCTGCAGCCCATCGAGCGCCGCCGCCATGCTGGCCGGATTGCCGTTGAAGCTGTCGTCGATCAGCACGATGTCGCCGACGGTCTGCTCGACGCCGCGGCCGGTCATGATGCCGACCTCGCCGAGCTCCGGTGCCAACAGCGCCGGATCGAGGCCGGCGGCGGCCACAGAGGCAAGCGCCGCGAGGGCATTATGCAGCCGGTGCGGCGCGCCGGGCGTGAGCGCGAAGTTGACGCTGCAGCCTGCAATGTCGGCCGTCACGTCCCAGCTCTCGCCGCGGGCGGTGTGCGACAGCTCGCGCACCTCGGCATCGCCGCCGAAGCGAATGGTCTTGCCGGACCATTCAGGAGCCGCGAGATCGGCCGGCAGCACCAGGATCCCGCCTGACGGCAGGCCGCGCGCAATCGAGACCTTCTCCTGCCGGATCGCCTCGAGGCTGCCGAGCTTTTCCAGATGCACGGGCTGAACGTTGACGACAAGGGCGACGGTCGGCTGCGACAGTTCGGTCAGCCGCGCGATCTCACCTTTCTGGTTCATGCCCATCTCGACCACCCAGACCGAGGCGGAGGGATCGGCATTGCACAGCGTCAGCGGCACGCCCCAGAAATTGTTGAAGCTCGACGGGCTCGCTGATGCCCCGGGATAGGCCGCGATGAACTCCTTGGTCGAGGTCTTGCCGGCACTGCCGGTCAATCCGATCACGGGACCATGAAAGCGCGACCGTGCGGCGCGCGCCAGCGCCCATAGCCCATCGATCAGCGTGTCCGTCACCACCAGCTGCGGCACGGTGACGCCCTCGATCCGATGCGGCACGATCATCGCCACCGCGCCAGCCTGCTCGGCATTGGCGGCAAACTCCCAGCCGTCGCGGCTGGAGGCGAAGCTCGATACGAAGCCGCCGCTCGGCGTGCCGCTCAGCGCGACGAACAGGCTACCGGGCTTCACCGCGCGGCTGTCCTGGGTGACGAAATCGATCGCGGTCTCAGGATAGTCGCCGGCGAGACCGAGCGCGCGCGCCGCCTCGGCCACCGTCCACAGCGCCTTCGTCATGATGCCCTCGTTGCCAGTGCGTCCGCGACCGCTTCGTGATCGCTGAAATGCAGAACCGTATCGCCGATGATCTGTCCGGTCTCGTGGCCCTTGCCGGCGATGACCAGCGCATCCCCCGGCTGAAGCTCGCTGATCGCCACCCGGATCGCCTCGGCGCGATCGCCGATCTCGCGCGCACCAGGTGCGGCGGCCAGGATCGCGGCGCGGATCGCAGCGGGATTCTCGCTCCGGGGATTGTCGTCGGTGACGATAACGCGATCAGCGCCGGCAGCGGCGATCTCGCCCATCAGCGGCCGCTTGCCGCTGTCCCGGTCGCCGCCGGCGCCGAACACGACCACGAGCTTTCTCTGGGCATACGGCCGCAAGGCGTGCAGCGCCTTCGCCAGCGCATCCGGCTTGTGAGCGTAGTCGATGAAGATGGGCGCGCCGTTGTGCTCACCGACCAGTTCGAGCCGGCCCTTGGCGCCTTCGAGCTTTTCCAGAGCCTCGAACACCGCCTGCGGATCGCTGCCGGTGCCGATGGCAAGGCCCGCGGCCACCAGCGCATTCTCGATCTGAAACGCGCCGACCAGCGGCAGGCGGAGGAAGGTGATCCGGCCGCAATGCTGGAGCTCGAGCTGCTGTGCAAAGCCATCGACGGCGGCGGCCACGAGACGGATGCCCGCCCCTGCGCCATTGCCATGCGTCCCCACCGTCATCAGCCGGAGCCCGCGCGCATCAGCCGCGGCAATCACTTCTGCCGAGCACTCATGATCCGCCGAAATCACCGCCGGCCCGCCCGGCGGCACAAGGTCGCGAAACAGCCGCAGCTTGGCATTGAGATAATGGACGAGATCGGGGTGGTAATCCATGTGGTCGCGCGACAGGTTGGTGAACCCGCCGGCCGAGACCCTGACGCCGTCCAGCCTGTATTGATCGAGCCCATGCGACGACGCTTCGAAAGCGAGGTGCGTCACGCCGTCCTGGGTGATCTCGTCGATCTGCCGATGCAGCGCAATCGGGTCGGGCGTGGTCAGCGAGCCGTAGACGGTGCGCTTGTCCGAAATCAATCCGACCGTGCCGATACTCGCCGCGTTGTGGCCGAGGCTCTGCCAGATCTGCCGCGTGAAGGCTGCGACCGACGTCTTGCCGCTGGTTCCGGTCACCGCCGCGATCGTTGCCGGCTGCCGGGGGAAGACGCGCGATGCAGCAAGCGCCAGAGCACGTCGCGGATTTGGCAGCGAGACGAAGGGAACGGGCAGATCACCGGCCGGGGCTTCGTGGCCGGCCACCGCGATCGCCCCCGCAGCGACCGCAGCCGCGATGAAGCGAGTGCCATCGGTCTTGGTTCCCGACAGCGCGAAGAACAGGTCTCCGGGCCGGACAGCGCGGCTGTCCGCGGCAAGGCCGGAGACTTCGACGGCGGCGACGCGCGGGTCAAGCCCCGCCTGATCGCCGAGGAGGTCGTGAAGTTTCATCCTGGTCCCGTACCGGTCCTGGCCCCGCCCCGGGCGGCGGCGGCTCCAAAGCCATGCGATTCGCGGACGGCTTACTGCGTCAGCCGCGATGCCGCAAGAATTTGGCGGTCGGACGGCGGCAGGTCGAACCGGGGCTCAATGCCGAGCAGCGGGCCGATCCGGGAGATCACGTTGCCGGCCGTCGGCACCGCGTTCCAGCCGGAGGTGATGAAGCCGTAGGTCTCCTTCAGCGGCTGCGGCTCGTCGAGCATGATCAGGAGCTGATATTTCGGCTTGTCCGCCGGGATCACGGCGGTGAAGAGCGTCAGGACCTTCTTCTTGGCGTAGCGGCCGTTGATCACCTTTTCGGCGGTGCCCGTTTTGCCGCCAATGTAGTAGCCCTTGACGTCAGCCTTGCGCGCGGTGCCGACCTCGGCGTTCAAGCGCATCAGGTAGCGCATCTTCTCCGAGGTCTCCGGCTTGATCACGCGCTTGGCGATCTGCATCGCCTCGGCCTCAGTGCGCTTCATGAAGGTCGGCGGAATGAGGTAGCCGCCATTGACCAGCGCGCTGACGCCCATCACGCCCTGCAACGGCGCCACCGCCATGCCATGGCCGAACGAGATCGTGATCGTATTCAACTCGCTCCAGCGCTTGGGCAGGATCGGCGAGGCGCTCTCCGGAAGCTCGGTGCGCAAACGGTCGAACTGGCCCATCTTGCGCAGGAAAGCCTTGTGCGCTTCCACGCCTTGCGTCAACGCGATCCGGGCCGCGCCGACGTTGGAGGAGAAGTAGAACACCTCCTTCATGCTGAGGAAGCGTCCCTTCGGCTCGTCGTCATGGATCGCGAACTTGCCGTAATGCAGCGCTCCGCGTGCATCCCACATTGAGTTGAGATCATATTTGCCGGTGTCGAGCGCCATCGCCAGGGTGAACGCCTTGAACGTCGAGCCCATCTCGTACACGCCAGTGGTCAGGCGGTTGATCCGGTCCGGATCGTGCGCCTCCTTCGGGTTGTTCGGATCGAAATCCGGCAGCGACACCATCGCGATAATCTCACCGGTCCGGACGTTGACCACGAGACCGGACGCGGCCTTGGTCTTGAACTTCTCCTTGGCCTTGAGCAGCTCGTCGCGCAGCGCATGCTCGACACGCAGGTCGACCGACAGCTCGATCGGCCGCTGCAGGCGGTCGGTCGCGAAGCCGGCGCGATGCAGGTCCGCGAGGCCCTGATTGTCGAGCCACTTCTCCATGCCGGCGATGCCCTGGTTGTCGATGTTCACCAGGCCGATCAGATGCGCCACCTCGTTGCCGGTCGGATAGACGCGCTTGTTCTCGCGCAGGAAGCCGACGCCCGGCAGACCAAGGCGATGGATGTCCTGCTGCTGCTTCGGTGTCATCTCGCGCTTGAGCCAGACGAAGCCCTTGCGGGACATCATGCGCTCGCGCACCTCGTTCGTATCGAGATCGGGCAAGGTCGCGGTGAGCAGCTCGATCGCCTCGTCCTTGTCAATGAGGCGGCGCGGCTCGGCGAACAGGCTCGGCGTCTTGACATCGGTCGCCAGCACGGCGCCGTTGCGATCGATGATATCCGGCCGAGCGGTCGCAATGGCGTCCTGCTGCGCGGCGCGCCGCGCGCTCGGGCCGTCGGAGCCGACCGCAAACATCACCAGACGGCCGCCGATCACCGCATAGACGGCGGCGAAGGCGATGATCGCCAATCCGATGCGCGCGCGCGCCTTGGCCGTGCGATCGACATCGCGCCCGTACAGCAGCGTGCGGACCAGGCGCTGCCGCCAGGGCTCCTGTGGTTTCACGTGCGGCCGAAGCTGGTCGGTCATCGCTGATCCTCCGGACGAGAGACCGATCCGGTCACGGGGGGCTCTTCATTGATCGCGTCGATCGTATCGATCATCGAGCCGATCGGATCCGGATTGTCCGGCCGGGCGAAGCGCGGCGGCCGCTCCGGCAGGTTCTTGAGGCTGTCATACTGCGTGGCGTTCAGCGGCTTGAGCGGCAGATGCCGCTCGACCAGCCCCTGCAGCCGCAGCGGCGCATCGAGCTTGGCCCATTCCGAGCGCAGGACGGCGATCGCCTCGCGCTGCTCGCGGATCTCGGCACGCAACTGCAACACATGCTCGACACGCGCGGTCGATTCCATCTTGATGCGATAGACGTAGGCCGCCGCGAAGATCAGCGAGCAGATCACGACGAGATGCAGGAGGCGCATCGGTCACCCTCCCCGCATGACATCGGCCAGGCGGGGCCAGGCTGACGAGGAGGACGGCGGATGCGCCGGCGCTGTCGTGCGCGCGGCGCCGCGCAGCTTGGCGGAGCGCGCACGCGGATTGGCCACAGTCTCGGCTTCGTCGGCCACCACCGGCTTGCGATTGAGCAGCTGGAAGCTCGGCGCCTGCTGCGCGATCTCGGGCAGATGGCGAGAGCCGCCACCTATCTTGCTGCGCTCGGCCAGGAACGTCTTGACGATTCGATCCTCGAGTGAATGGAACGAAACGACGGCGAGACGGCCGCTCGGTGGGAGGATGCGCTCCGCGGCGGACAGGGCCTGCTCCAGCTCGTCGAGCTCCTCATTCACGAGAATGCGCAGCGCCTGAAAGGTCCTCGTTGCCGGATGAATGTCGCCCGGCTTCGATCGCACCACGCGCGCGACGATGTCGGCAAGCTGTCGCGTCGTGGTGATCTGCTGCTCCTTCCGCGCCGCTACGATCGCGCGCGCGATGCCGCGGGAATGCCGCTCCTCACCGAAAATGTAGATGACGTCGGCCAGATCGCGCTCGGAGGCTTGCGCGATGACATCGGCCGCGGACGGCCCGGTGTCAGCCATGCGCATATCAAGCGGACCGTCGAACCGGAACGAGAACCCGCGTGCCGCCGTATCGAGCTGCATTGAGGACACGCCGACGTCCATCACGATGCCGTCGACCTGGCCCACCGCTTGCGCGGCGCAGATCTCGGCCAGCGCAGAGAAACGGCTCTCCACCAGCGTCAGCCGACCGTTTGCCTCGCCGACAAGATCGGCGCCGCCGGCGATCGCCGTGCTGTCGCGGTCGATCGCGATGACGCGTGTTCCCGGTGTCGCCAGGATCAGGCGGGTGTAACCGCCCGCACCGAAAGTGGCATCCACATAGGTTCCGCCGTCGCGCGGCGCCAGCATGGCAACCGCCTCGGGCCCGAGCACCGGGATGTGCCGTGGGTCAGCCGTGCTCACGGGGCCGCTCCCGGAGATGGCCGCCGTTCCGGACTGATGTTGTTCGGCTGCGAGTCCATCGCGCCTTCGATCCCCGCACCCCGTCAACTTGCCAAGCCATCGTTTGGAACCGACGATGACCCGCCTTGCCAATGCATGAGCCCCGCCACGCGATGATCGTGCCGGGGCGATACCTGGTCCGATGTCGATCGCGCGCGACCGGGTGTCCCCGGCACCGCTCAAGACCGTGTTCTCCCGTGCAGGACCTTGCATGTGGCAGCTGCCGCCCCGAAAGCCGGCTTGGCTCTTCACCACTTAGTAACGGCGTTTAGCGTTAACAAACCGTTGATGGTCTGTGGCAGATGTTGGGCACTTGGAAAGCCGCCGCTCCTCTGCGCAATCGCCGACGAATATGCGCGTTCGCATGCGATTTCGATTGCGGCTGGGACATGTAAAGGAGTAGTGCCACCCCATATTCGATTTGAGCCATTGCCCTCGCCGCCCGCTTCGAGTCGTTCATGCCAAATTCCTCCGACAAGCCGGATTCGAAGCGTCTTCGCGCGCTGCCGATGCCCAAGGGCGTGTCTGACCTGCCCATGTTCACGCCGGACTCGTCGATCGCGTCCGATGTGATCCCGTCGGCCAATTTCGGCGAACGCAAGGGCGGCCGTCAGCCGGACATGATCATCCTCCACTATACCGGGATGCCGGATGCCGAGGGTGCGATCAACAAACTTTGCACCGCCGGAACCGAAGTGTCTGCGCACTACATCGTTCTCGAGGACGGCCGCATCGTCCAATGCGTGCCCGAGGCTCTGCGCGCCTGGCATGCGGGGCTTTCGTCCTGGGGCGGCGAGGAGGACATCAATTCGTGCTCGATCGGGATCGAGATCGTCAACCGCGGCCACGACTGGGGCTACCCGGATTTTCCGCCACGCCAGATCGCAGCCGTCATCGCGCTGTGCCGCGGCATCATGCTCCGCCGCAACGTGCCGGCGCACCGCGTGCTCGGGCATTCCGATGTGGCGCCGTCGCGCAAGAAGGACCCGGGCGAGAAGTTTCCCTGGCACTCCCTCGCCAATTCCGGCGTGGGCCACTGGGTCCAGCCGGCGGCGATCACCAAGGGCGAGACCCTGAAGCTCGGGAGCATCGGCGATGACGTCAAAGGCTTGCAGAAGGCGCTCGCGAAATATGGCTATGGCGTGCCGATCACCGGCAAGTTCGATGGTCTCACGATGGAGGTCGTCACGGCGTTCCAGCGCCACTTTCGTCCCGAGCGGGTCGACGGCATCGCCGACCGCTCGACTTTGTGGACGCTGCATGCGCTGCTGACCAGTCTGCCGGCCGAAGAGACCGTGCCGCGGGCTTGACGCGTCAAATTGTGGCATCGAGTTGCCCGATCCGGCGCGCATAGAGTCGCTTGAGCGGAGCAAGCTGCGTCGCATCGCTCGCCGCCTGATAGGCCACACGCGCCTCCTCGCGCCGGTCGAGCCGCCGCAGCAGATCCGCGCGTACGGCCGGCAGCAGGTCGTATTGCTTCAAGCCGCCGCGCGCGGCGAGCGAATCCACCAGCGCAAGCGCCCGCGCCGGACCGTCGACCATCGAAACGGCGGCCGCATGATTGAGCTCGATGACGGGCGACGGCGCGATCCGCAGCAGCACCTCGTAGAGGCCGACGATCTGGCGCCAGTCCGTTTCCTCGTAGCTCGATGCCTGGGCGTGCAGCGCGGCGATCGCCGCCTGAACTGTATAGGGCTGGGGCCGTCCCTTCGCCTGGAGCGCCTGCTCGACCAGCGTCAGCCCTTCCGAGATCTGCGCGTGATCCCATGTCGAGCGATCCTGCTCCTCGAGCAGCACGATGTCACCCGACGCATCGGTGCGTCCTGCACGGCGCGCATCGTGCAGCAGCATCAGGGCGAGCAGACCTTTGATACCCGGCGCGTCCGGGATCAGCCCGAGCAGCAGGCGGCCGAGCCGGATCGCTTCCCGCGCAAGATCGTGGCGGATCAGTTCGGGGCCGGAGGTCGCGAGATAGCCTTCGGTGAACACGAGGTAGATCACGGTGAGAACGCCGCGGAGTCGTTCCTCGAGAGTATCGCGAGCGGGCACATCATAGGGAATGCCGGCGAGGCGGATCTTCTGCTTGGCACGGACGAGGCGCTGCGCCATGGCTTCTTCGCCGGTCACGAAAGCGCGGGCTACCTCGGCGGTCGTCAGTCCGCAGACCGTACGCAGCGTCAGCGCCACCTGCACCTCCGGCGCGAACGCCGGATGGCAGCAGGTGAAGATCAGCCGCAGCATGTCGTCGTCGAGATCGGGCGGCACGTCAGACGCGTCGCTCGCGGCGTCACGCTCGATCGCATGGATGATCTCCGCTTCCTTGTCGCGGAAGCTGCGTTGCCGCCGAAAGCGATCGATCACCTTGTTGCGGGCGACATTCACCAGCCAGGCTCTGGGATTGGCGGGGACCTCTCGCCCCCGCCAGCTCAGCAACGCGGCCGCAAAGGCGTCCTGCAACGCATCCTCGGCCAGATCGAAGTCACCCACGAGCCTGATCAAGGTCGCGAGCGCGCGGCCGGCCTCGTCACGGAACACGCTCTCGATCGCCTCGGGTGTCATCAATGACATCGTCGCCGGTCCGCAGCGTCGTCCTCAAGGATTGTATTGCCAGACCGGCCTGACCTCGATCGAGCCGAGGCGGGCGCCAGGAATGCGCGCGGCGATGCCGATCGCCTCGTCGATGTTCTGCGCCTCGATCATGTAGTAGCCGCCGAGTTGCTCGCGTGTCTCGGCGAATGGACCATCGGTCGCGAGGATCTTGCCGTCGCGCACCCGCACCGTCGTGGAGGTCGAGGTCGGCTGCAGCCGGTCGCCGCCCTTGAAATTGCCGCTCGCGATGATCGACTGGGTGAAGGCCTGATACTCCGCCATCATCTTTTCCGCGGCCTCCTTCTCCATCTTCGCGTAGTCGACCTCGTTCTGGTAGATCATCAGCAGATATTGCATGGGACTGCTCCTTGGGTTTCGGCTGGTTTGCCGACATCCAGTCGAACGGCGCAGGCGCCGCACGACACGCCCACGATATTATTTTACACCCGCGCGGCGATGGCTTGACGCGCTGGTCGATAAGCCCCATTCAAGCCCCGTCAGTCGGCCGGACGGCCGCTCCGGCAGGTGCCGAAAGGCCGCCGGGGAGGAAAGTCCGGGCTCCATCGACATGCGGTGCCGGATAACGTCCGGCGGGGGCGACCCTAGGGACAGTGCCACAGAGAACGAACCGCTTCCTCCCGCGAGGGAGGCAGTAAGGGTGAAAAGGTGCGGTAAGAGCGCACCGCGGGACCGGCAACGGAACCGGCATGGTAAACCCCACCGGGAGCAAAACCGAATAGGGACGGCCACGCGGAGACAATCGTTTCGACGATGACGTCCGCGGGAGCGATGTCAGGCTCGCCGTCCGGGTAGGTTGCCCGAGGTCACGCGCAAGCGCGATCCCAGAGGAATGGCCGTCACGTATCGTCATGCGCAAGCATCACGGTGCCCTACAGAACCCGGCTTACAGGCCGGCTGATATGTTCATGAGGGGCTCGGCGCTGACAGCGCCGGGCCCCTCACCATTTTAGCCTGCGGCCGAGAGCTGGCCGAACTCGATGGCCTGGCGCTCGAACAGGCTGCGGTAGAGTCCGCCGGGCTTGCCGACCAGGACGGCGTGGCTGCCCTGCTCGACGATGCGGCCGCGGTCGAACACCAGGATGCGGTCGAGGCTGCGCACGGTCGCCAGCCGGTGCGCGATCACGATCGCCGTCCGGCCCTTCATCAGCCGCTCCATCGCCTCCTGGATCAGCGCCTCCGACTCGGAATCGAGGCTCGAGGTCGCCTCGTCCAGGATCAGCACCCGCGCATCCGCCAGGAACGCCCGCGCCAACGCCACCCGTTGCCGCTCGCCGCCCGACAGCTTGACGCCGCGCTCGCCGACCAGCGTGCCGTAGCCCTTGGGCAGGCGCGTGATGAACTCATGCGCGTTGGCGAGCCGCGCCGCCTGCTCGATCTCGGCCTGGCTGGCGCCCGGCCGGCCATAGGCGATGTTCTCGGCCAGCGAGCGGTGGAACAGGATCGGCTCCTGCTGCACGATCGCGATCTGGCTGCGCAACGAATCCTGCTTCGCGTGCGCAATGTCCTGCCCGTCGATCAGGATCCTCCCGCCGCTGACGTCGTACAGCCGCTGCACCAGCTTCACGAAGGTCGTCTTGCCGGAGCCGGAGCGCCCGACCAGGCCGATCCGCTCACCCGGCCGGATGTCCACCGACAGCCGGTCGTACAGCGGCGTGCGGTGGCCGCCATAGTGGAACGTCACCGCGTCGAACACGATATGCCCGCCGCTCACCGCGATCGGCTTGGCATCGGCGGCATCGACGATGCCGATCGGCTCGCCATGGATCGCCACCAGCTCATCCATGTCGTTGACCGCGCGCTGCAGGTTGTTGATGTGCATGCCGACGTCACGCAGGTAGGCGTGGATGACGTAGTAGCTCGTCAGCACATAGGTGACGTCGCCCGGCGAGGCCCGGCCGGCCATCCATAGCAGCACGGCGCCGCCGATCACCGACGAGCGCAGGCAGAGCAGCACGCCGAGTTGCACGGCCGCCGTCGTGTTGTAACGCAGCCAGGTGCGGCGTATGCGCCGCCGCCACCGGTTGACGACGCGCATCAGTCGGCCGTCCTCGCGCGCCTCCGCTCCGAACGACTTCACCACCGCGTTGCAGCTCAGCGCATCCGCGAGCGTCCCGCCGACCTTGGTGTCCCACGCATTGGAGATGCGCGCGGCGGGCGCGATGTAGCGGGTCGAGAACACGACCGTCATCGCGACGTACAGCACCGCGCCGACGGCGATCACCGCGCCGAGGGCGCCCCAATGCAGGCCGAGCAGGACCATCGAGCCGAGCAGGACCGACAGCGATGGCAGCAGGGCCAGCAGGATGGTGTCGTTGTAGAGATCGAGCGCCCACATGCCCCGGGTGATCTTGCGCACCGTGGAGCCGGCGAAGCTGTTGGCGTGCCAGTCGGTGGAGAAGCGCTGCACGCGCACGAAGGCCTCGCGCGCGACGTCGGACATGATGCGCAGCGTGAACGGCACGATCAGCTGCAGCCCGGACAGCCGCAGCACGATCGAGGCGAAGCCGAGGGCGACGATGCCCGCGAACGACACCAGCGCCGTGTGGCGTGCGTCGATGTTTGCCGGACCGAGGGTCAGCGCGTCGACCAATCGGCCGGAGAACACCGGCATGAACAGGTCGGCGACGGTGGCGCCGAGCAAGCACATGGCAATGCCGAGGGTCATGCGCGGCTGCTTCAGCCAGTGGCGGAACACGAACGGGATCACGACGCGGATGGCGGCGGGGCGCTTGTCGGCCTTCAGGCCGGAGACTTCGATGGTCATGGCATCATCCGGCCGCGCTCGCGGGCGACGGACCGGCTCCAAATGAAGCAGACACGACGCGGCGCGTGGTCTGCGAATGATGAATCAGGCGTTGGGAAGTGAAACGGTGGCGCTCAATGCGAGCGACGGAACACCAGGACTGGCATCGACCGCGCGGGCTGAGAAACAACAAGCGTCGACAGCGGGAGCATCGACCGGGTGCATGCGGTCTGCAGATGCGATGTAGTCATGCAGATCTCCCCGGTTCGAGCGACAATTCCCGTTCCATACCATCGCTGGTATGATTTGGCAACCCGCAGGCCCCGCGGGGCGTCTCACGTCAATGCGCGTCGCCGCCGCCGGCCATCGGCGAGCTCGGCTTGTTGAGCAGCAGTACCATCATGCTGAGCGCGACGTAGAAGCATGTCAGCATGAAGAACGCATCGCCATAGCCCATCACCACCGCCTGGCGATGCACGATCTGCGACAGCTGCTTCATCGCCATCAAGGCCGAGTCGCCCATGCCCTGCAGCTTCTGCTGCAGCATGTTCAGCGTCTCGACCGCGGTCGCATTGCCCCAGTTCACGCGCTCGTGCAGGCGCGAGATATGCAGGTCGGTGCGCTCGTTGAGCACCTGGTTGATGACCGCGAGGCCGACGGCGCCGCCGAGATTGCGCATCAGGTTGAAGAGGCCGGAGGCATTCTTGACGCGATCGGGCGCGAGCGTGCCGAGCGCGATGTTGTTGGTCGGAACCATCGCGCACATCATGCCGACGCCGCGCAGCACCTGCGGCAGGAACAGCTCCCAGAAATCGTAGTCGCGGGTGATCCCGGTCATCTCATAGGATCCGATCGCGAAGATCACGAGGCCGAAGGCGATGATCAGCCGCATGTCGATCTTCAGCATCAGGCGGCCGACCACCGGCGCCATCAGGAACATCGTCACGCCCGAGACGAACATCGTCTCGCCGATCATCAGCGCGCTGTAGCCGCGGACCTCGGCGAGATAGCGCGGATAGATGTAGGTCAGGCCGTAGAGGCCGATGCCGATGCAGAACTGCAGGAGGCAGCCGACCGCGAAGTTGCGGTTGCCGAACGCGAACAGGTCGACGATCGGCTCGTCCGCAGTCAGCACGCGCCAGAAGAAGCACACCGCCGAGACGGCGCAGACCGCGGCGCAGATCGCCACGGACGTGTCCTGCAGCCATTCATATTGCGGCCCCTCCTCCAGCACATATTCCAGCGAGCCGAGGAAGCCCGCCATGAACAAGAGGCCCCACCAGTCGAACCGTTCAAGCAGCGCGAAATTCGGCTGGTCGAAATCGACCAGCGCCAGCACGCCGGTGGTGATGATGACGCCGGGGACGATGTTGACGAAGAACAGCCAGTGCCATGACATCGCATCGGTGATGTAGCCGCCGACCGTCGGGCCGACGGTCGGCGCGAGCGTCGCAACAAGGCCGATGATCGGGCCAACGATGTGGAACTTCGAACGCGGAAACACCGTGTAGGCCGAGGCGAACACGGTCGGGATCATGCCGGCGCCGAGGAAGCCCTGCAGCGCGCGCCAGACGATCATCTGCTCGATCGACGAGGCGAAGCCGCACAGGAAGCTGGAGATGGTGAAGCCGGCCGCCGAGATCGCGAACAACAGCCGCGTGCCGAGCGCGCGCGACAGGAAGCCGGACAAGGGGATCGCGATCACCTCGGCGATGAGATAGGCGGTCTGCACCCAGGAGACTTCGCTGGAGCTCGCGGACAGGCCGGCCTGGATCTCGCTCAGCGACGCCGAGACGATCTGGATGTCCAGGATCGCCATGAACATGCCGAACACCATGATCAGGAATGCGATCAGCCGGCGCGGGGCGATGCGATCCGCCGGCGCGGCGGGCGCGCTCATGGTGGGGTTGGCTGTGGTGGCGGTGGCCATGGTCAGTTAGTCCGCTGGAGGTCCATAACCGCGCCGCACGAGTGGTGCGCCCCCCTCCCCCTTGTGGGGAGGGGCTGGGGAGGGGGGCCCACAGCGGCGGTCTCGCCCGGAGGCCCCCTCCCCAGCCCTCCCCCACAAGGGGGAGGGAGCTGACTTCCGATGACGCGACCGCGAGTACGATCGCATCAGTTCTAACTACTTCCCCTGCACCGTCGCCGGCGCGTCGAGGTCGGTGTCGCTGTCGGCATCCTTGGCGCCGTCGGTCGTATCCACCGTCACGTAGACGGACATGCCGGCGCGCAGCAGGTTCTGCCGCGCCACCTCCTTCGGCACGCGGATGCGAACCGGCAGGCGCTGCACGATCTTGGTGAAGTTGCCGGTCGCATTGTCGGGCGGCAGCAGAGTGAAGACCGAGCCGGCGGCGGGCGAGATGCTGTCGACCACGCCCTTGAAGCCGCGCGCGCCATAGGCGTCGACCTTGATCGTCACCGGCTGGCCGGGACGGATTCGCTTCAGCTGGGTCTCCTTGTAGTTCGCATCGATGAAGACATCATCGAGCGGCACGACGTTGCCGAGCCGCTGGCCAACCGCGACGAAGTCGCCGGTGCTCACGAGGCGGTTGGAGAAGGTGCCGTCGACCGGCGCGCGGACGATGGCGAACTCCAGATCGCGCTCGGCCTTGGCGAGCGAGGTCTTCAGTTCGGCGAGTTGCGCCTGGGCCTCGGCCTGCTGCGCCTTGGTGACCTCGACATTGTCGCGCGCGGCGTCGAACGCCGCCTGCGCGGCGCGGACCGCGGCCTGGCCCTGATCGCGCGCGGCCTCCGACTGCTCGAAGGTCGCATGCGAAGCGAAGCCCTTGCTGCTCAGCGCCTGCTGGCGCTCATAGTCGAGCCCGGCGCGCTTCATCGCCGCCTCGGAGGAAGTGAGATTGGCCTGCGCCTGCTCGACCGCGCTCTGCTGCGCGGCGACCTGGCGGCCGATGCGCGCGATCGTTGCTTCCTGCGTTGCGATCTTGGTGCGCGCGGCGTCGACCGCGATCTTGTAGTCGCCGTCGTCGATGCGGAAGATCACATCGCCCTTGTGCACGACCGAGTTGTCGCGCGGCACGATCTCCTGGATGTGGCCCGAGACGCGCGCGCCGAGCATCGTGTTGTTGGCGCGGACATAGGAGTCGTCGGTCGAGACCATGAAGCGGCCGACCATGATGTAATGCGTGGCGTAGCCGGCTGCGGCGAGCGCGAGCAGAAGGCCTATGCCTGCGAGCACGCGCTTGCGCTTGCCGGATTTCGGCGGAGCAGCCGGCGCGGCCTGAGGCTTCGCGCCGGCGGGAGCTGAGGCGGGCGGAGCCGGCGGCAGCTCGAGCGGGGTCTCGGCGCCGAGGTCCGCTTTTGGCGCGGCGGTCTTGGTATCAACGGTCTTGGTCTCGACCGGGTTGGTCTCGGCTTGCTTGCGCTGGACGGCATCGTGCTTGGCCTGGCCCAATGCCTCCTCGGCATCCGGCCGACGCGCCCGCACAGCCTGTTCTCTCGCAGCAGCCATCTGAGACTCCCACCCATCAAAGCGGGGCCGCCCCGGCCCCGGATTATTTGACCGAACCGATCGGTCAATTGATCTGTATCATTGACCGAACCGTTCGGTCAATATATATTTCGCGTGTGCAACATATCTGCGCAGATGCTGTCGTCACGTTGCCGCCGGCCAAATCTTCGGGAACATTCTGAACCAATGATTGATACCGCCAGCAACACTACCCTGATGGTCCAGGACGAGGATTCCTCGAAGCGTCGCCAGATTCTCGATGGCGCCCGCAAGGTCTTCATGGATCTCGGCTTCGACGGCGCGAGCATGGGCGAGATCGCGCGCGCGGCCGGCGTCTCGAAGGGCACGCTGTACGTTTATTTCAGCGACAAGATCGGCCTGTTCGAAGCCATCGTCGAAGAGGAAACCCGCACCGCGCTGCTGTTCAGGTTCGACACCAGCCGCGACATCGCCACCAACCTGCTCGGGTTCGGCGAGGCCTATATCGCGCTCGTCTGCCGACCGGGCGGCGGCTCCGCGATCCGCACCGTCATGGCGATCGCCGAGCGGATGCCCGATGTCGGCCGCCGCTATTACGATCGCGTGCTCGAAGGCACGATCAGCTGTCTCACAACCTACCTGCGCGACCGAGTCGAGGCGAAACAGCTGGCGATCGACGATTGCCAGCTCGCCGCCTCGCAATTTCATCTGATGTGCCAGGCCACGCTGTTCCTCCCCTTCATCTTCCAGGCCGAGCCGGCCCCTTCGCCCGATCGCATCCGCAAGGTGGTGGGCAGCGCGGTGACGATGTTTCTCGCCAATTACGGCGTGAGGGATTGACGGCGCGCGCGTCGCGCGCGGCATCGCAGGGTCGGCCTCGTCGTCACCAGGCATGAGCTGTCCTTCTCGCGGTGTATGACGCCCGAGCTTTGCAATCAGATCACCCTCGTCTGGATCGGAGGGCGCAGGGAAGGCCGGGCGCCGGCCGCGCCCGTGGCCCGCCTGCGAGAAAAATGCAGGCGGTAGGTACCACAGGTCTGGCCGAGAACACCCGGCCTCCCCTGCGCGATGGGCTTACGGCTTATACGCAGTCTCCCCGGTGTCCGGCTTGTTAGCCACCGTCATTCGCGCGATGCGTGAGCATCTTCCGCGAACTTGACGCCAGCATCGGGGCGCCAGGACCCTGCGACTTCACCGTCCTGCCGGTCGCGTTCGTCCGCTCGCGATTCAGCGCGCTGCGCGCCGACAGGCCACCGCTCCCCGCCCCCAACGCTCGTGACGACCGCGAAACGTCCCTCTTCGAGAGAGGCGGGATGGGAAGAGTGAAGCATGGAATTCGGAAAAATGGAAGATGATTATTTTTGCGCGAGGGACTGGACAGGGCAAATCAGGTTGATGGGACGGAGTAAATTCGCTTTTGCGCGCACGCCGTTTCTGTAGTTCGCAAATGTCCCTCCTCCGTCATTGCGAGCGAAGCGAAGCAATCCAGGGGCGTCACCCGCGACTCTGGGTTGCTTCGTCGCTGCGCTCCTCGCAATGACGATTTGGGCATGCTGCGCGCCCATTCACACCGTCATTGCCCGGCTCGACCGGGCGATCCAGTACTCCGAGACGGCCTTGATAGCTCCGAGACGCCGCGGCGTACTGGATGCCCGCCTGCGCGGGCATGACGGCGGAGCGCTCAACTACAAGCCCGCAGTGGGTGAACAAAGGCGCCTGCTCCGCTGCATCGACGCGCAACACTGCGTCGCGCCGCGCTCACCGTGCTCGACCGAGGGACCGCGGTGGGCACGGCGCGGGATAGACGGAGTCCTATCAGCAGCATCGCCGGCGCGCCTTTGCCCACCCTACAGCCTGTGGCGTGCTGCGCACCACACCAACAACTGTCATCACCCGGCTTTGACCGGGCGATCCAGTACGCCGAGACGGTCTTGATCACGCCGAAAGGCCGCGGCGTACTGGATGCCCGCCTGCGCGGGCATGACAGCGGGGGGCGTGGCCGATCTCTTTGCGCGCTACTTCTTCCCGCTCTTGGTCGTGTGGGAATGAGAATGGCTGTGGCTGCTGCTGTGACTGTGCGAGTGGCTGTGCGCATGGCCATGATCATGCGCCGCGTCGATCGGCATCAGCGCCACGTGGCCGTGGCGGACGCCGCGTTCGGCGATGACGTGGTCGGCGAAGGCCTTCACCTCGCGACGCTCGCCCTTGAGCACGGTGACCTCGAGGCAGCTTTCCTGGTCGATGTGGACGTGCAGAGTGGCCTGAGCAAGGCCGGAATGATCGTGCGCCTCCTGCGTCAGCCGCTTGGGCAGCTCACGCGCGGCGTGATCGTAAACGTAGCTGAGCGTCGCGATGCAGTGGCGGCTGTCAGTGCCGGAAATCTCAGCGCTCTCCAGGCCGCTGCGCAGGAGGTCGCGGAACGCCTCCGAGCGGTTGTCGTAGCCGCGCCGGGCCATGAAGGCGTCGACCTCGGCGAGCAGATCGTCGTCGATGGTGATCGTCAGGCGCTGCATGCATCGTCTCCCGGCGGCAACACTGCCATCTGAGTATGATGTTTGCTCATTGACATCATACTGGTGTCACCTTAGCGTTCTCTAACACTCGACAGCGGGGCGATCCAAGCGAGCTTGTCACGAGCCGACGAGGGCTCGCGGCAGACGATGACGCGCGTCCCGCCTGGGATCGAGGGGCGTGGCGGCGATGCGGTGGCGTGGAGCAAGTGTCGGGGTGCTGTTGGCGGCATTGGCGCAACAGGCGGCCGCGCATCCCGAGCGCGTCCCGGCCGAACTGCCGACGGTCGATGTCGATGCGCCGAAGCGGACGACCAGGTCAAAGCCCAAGCCGCAGATCCGGCGTGACGCACAGCGGGCGCAGCCCGGCGTGTCTCGGATGCCGGTGACCCAGCCCTCGGCAGCCACAGCGGCCTCTGCGCCGTCAGGTGCGCCGAACGTCGGCTCTGGTGCCCCGCAAGTGCAGGGCATGGCGAGTGAGACGGTCATCACCGGCGACGAGATCAACGCCCGCCCGGCAACGCGTCCCGGGGAAGTGCTGGAGGCCGTGCCCGGCCTGATCGTCACGCAGCACTCCGGCGAAGGCAAAGCCAATCAGTATTTTCTGCGCGGCTACAATCTCGATCACGGCACCGATCTCGCGCTGTTCGTCGACGACGTGCCGGTCAACATGCGCACCCATGCGCACGGCCAGGGCTATGCCGATCTCAACTGGCTGATGCCCGAGACGATCGGCCGCGTCGACGTCCGCAAGGGCCCCTACTTCGCCGACGAAGGCGACTTCGCCTCGGTGGGCAGCGTGCATATCGGGCTGGTGGACAGCGTGCCCAAGGCGATCGCGCAGATGACGGCGGGCAGCTTCGGCTATCGCCGCTTCTTCGGCATGGACTCGGTGCATGCCGGCGATGGGCATCTCCTGATCGCAGGCGAGGCCGGCCGCTACGACGGCCCGTGGACCACGCCGGACGATGCCAAGAAGCTCAACGGCCTGATGCGCTATTCGCAGGGCACCGCGACCGACGGCTTCTCGATCACCGGCATGGCCTATGCGAACCGCTGGACCTCGACCGACCAGGTGCCGGAGCGAGCGATCACCTCGGGCCTGCTCGGCCGCTATGACGCGATCGATCCAACCGACGGCGGCAAGACCAACCGCTTCGCCTTGTCAGGCCGCATCGCCGGCAGCGACGATGCCGGGTCCTGGAAGGCCAACGCCTATGTGGTGAAGAGCCAGCTCGACCTCTACAACAACTTCACCTATTGGTTGCGCGATCAGGATAATGGCGACCAGTTTCACCAGCACGACGACCGGCTGATGCTCGGCGCCAACGCGTCGCGCACCTTGAACGGCAGCTTTGCAGGGCAGCCGATGGAGACGACGTTCGGCATCCAGACGCGCTACGACGACATCGCGCTGGCGCTGAGCTACACGGCGCAGCGAGCGTATCTGAGCTCCGTCCGCAACGACAAGGTCGGCGAAGGCAGCGTCGGAGTCTATGTTGAGAACACGGTGCGCTGGACCGACTGGCTGCGCACAACCATCGGCTATCGCGGCGACTACTACCAGACCCACGTCTACTCGTACTTTAATGGCAACAACACCGGCGATGCCTCCGCGAGTCTCGGCAGCCCGAAATTCCGCATGGTGCTCGGGCCATTCAACCAGACCGAGTTCTTCCTCGGCGCCGGCTACGGCATGCACAGCAACGATGCACGCGGCGCGACGACGACGGACGATCCGAACGCGCCGGGCAACCGGATCGACTCCTCGCCGCTGCTGGTCCGCACCAAGGGTGCCGAGGTCGGCGTGCGCACGCGCGTCATTCCGGGGCTCGACTCCTCGTTGAGCCTGTTCATGCTGAACCAGGATTCCGAGATCCTGTTCTCCGGCGATGCGGGCGACACCGAAGCCAGCCGGCCCAGCCGGCGCTACGGCTTCGAGTTCACCAATCACTATCGCCCGGCGTCGTGGGTCGACATCGATGCCGACCTCGCGATGACGCATGCCCGGTTCGTCGGCGAGGATGCCGATCAGGCGACGACCTATGCCCAGCTGGTCGGTTCGGGCGCGCCGTCCGAGGTGCTGCGCGGCAACGCGCCCGGCAACTACATCCCCAACGCGCCGTCGATGATCGCTTCCGCCGGCATCACGCTCGGGGAAAAGACCGGCTGGTTCGGCGGCGTCCGCTGGCGCTATCTCGGATCGACGCCGCTGACCGAGGACAACTACTTCCGTTCGACCGCCACAAGCATCTTCAACGGCCGTATCGGCTTCCGCGACGCCAATGGCTGGCGCATCCAGCTCGACGTGCTGAACCTGTTCAACACCAAGGCCAACCAGATCTCCTATGGCTATGGCTCGCTGCTGCCGAGCGATCAGCTCTACGCGGATTGCTACGGGAGCGCGCCCAAAGGACTGCCCGCGCAAGTGTGCCAGACCGGCGTGATGGATCGCGTGCTACACCCGATCGAGCCGCTGACGTTTCGGGTGACGGTGGCGGGCACGTTCTGATCTGGAGTGATCCCGTCCTTTTCTTGTTCACCACTTCCCGCAATCGAGCAGCGGGGACGTGTGTGCTCGTTGCGGGCTCGGAGCAGACTGGATCAGCAGCATCGCTGCGCGAGAGAGCGCCCTCTCTCCTTGTGGGAGAGGGCTTGTAGGACGGCGCCACGAGTTCAGTTGCGTGAAGGGTTCTCTCTCCGCGAGCGCGTCGCCGAGGCAAACCCCTCACCCAACCGAGTTTGCTGCACTGTCCGACATGCCCTCTCCCACAAGGGGCGAGGGCACAGCCATGGCCACCGCATGCGCGGCGGACGCGATCAAAGGTCTGGTCGTCAACCACACGGCGGCGGTCCGTCAAGCAAGATCGCGATGTCGAGATCGGCATGATCACTGCGTGAAGTGTCTGGCGTTCCCAGGGCGGCGTCGGCCTGCGGCGGCACGCGCCACGGGATCGGCTTCGGCGGCAGCCGTGCGAGCCGCTGCGCGTCGGCGACGGCGCGGCGGGCGATCTTCAGCGAGCGGCAGAGCAGCACCGGATGCTCCTCGGTGCTGACCTCGAAACCCATGCCAATCGCCTTGATGCGATACGATGCCATGTCCACCTCTCCCATCCGGCGTGCAACCAGAACCCCGCGCGCCTTGTTCCTGGGGACTGTGGCAGGTCTAGTGTCGGCCAATGGCGGACGGCAAAAATGGTCAACGAACTGCTAACGCGCGATCGGCGCTGGTCGCAGTTTCGTTCCGGAGCGGGACAGGACGCGGCCGGCGCCGGAGTCTGGCAAGAGAAATCCACAGACGCGCACAGGTGAGCACAGAATAGCGGATGGCGACCGGCATTCGATCGTCATGACCTCGATCTGCGGATCGCCATTCCTCGTTCGCCCGTCCTCAATAGTCTCGGAACTCGTCTTCCTCGTTGATCAGCTGGCCGATCGACTTGGGCTGCTTGCGCGAGGCGATCGAGCTCGTCACGTCGGGCTCGCGCTGGCCGTAGCCGTAGCGGCGCTGCTGGGCGCGGGCGGCGACCGCTTCACCGGATTGCGCCGCCGGCTGGCAGATCAGGCGGCGACTGGCGCGGCGCATCAGGTCCACATGGATGTGATCGTAGTGATAGCTGTTGGAGCCCGGCGCGAGCACGGTGGTGAACTGCTGGCAGGCGCCGCCCTGCACGTCGCGCAGGAACCCCTGCTCCTCCGGCAGCCCGATCCAGCCGTCCTTGACGGTGATGCGGCGGCCGTCGGCGAGCGTGAAGGCGGCGATGTCGAGCGCGTTGCCGAAGGCGTGCTCGGAGATATGCGCGCTCGGATTGCCGTTCATGCCGCGGCAGGAATAGGCTGAAATCTGCTTGATCTCGACGACGCGCTGGCCGAACCAGCGCTGCGCCGCCGGCTGCACCGACTCCGCGAGCCAATGGTCAAGCGCGGACACGATCGGACAGGCGAGCGTGGCGGTCGGCTTCACCGCGACGGGGCCGGTGGCGCCGACCGGATCGCGCGATGGCCCGAGGCGCGGCGGGTCCTGCGGATAGGCCGTGCGCGGCGCAGCCTGCGGCCGATAGGGCGAGGCGGGATCGGATGCATCCGGCGGCAGATTGACATCGTCCTCGCCGGCCGGCGGCTCGAGCTGCAGCGGCGCGCCGGGGGGTGTGCCAAGGGATGGCGGGCCTGCCGCTGCGTTCGGATAAGCAACACCCGATGCGGGATAGACGGACTGCGGTGCTGGCTGGGACTGATAGGTCGCAGGCGGCGAAGAACGCGGCGGCTGGTTGATCGGCCAGCGTGGCTGGCCGCTGATCGATCCCGGCGGACGCAGGCTCTCGTCGGCGAAGCCGTAGGTCGCGGCGGACTCGCCGAGCGCCGCAACCTTGAGCGGATAGTCGGCGCCACACATGCCGGGGCCGGAGATCGGATCGATGCGGACGATGTCCGCGCTCTCCTTCACCGTACCGGACTTCAGGCAGGCGATCTCGGCCTCGGCCCGCCACGGCTCGCGCTCCTGGAAGAATCCACGGCCGCAACCCGCAAGCGAGACAAGGACGATGGAGCCGACGAGATACAAACGAACTCCGCGCGTCATCTGCAGAGGTTTGCGGCAATTTGCTTAAGGAGCTGTCAATGCCGTCCGTTGAGGGCGCGGAAACCATCATGAGACGGCGGTCGGGCGATCGACGCGCTCACGGCAGCGTCGCTGTCTTTTTCGGGCGAAGCGGCACGATTAGGATCTGCGATGCGCTGGAACCGCTGAGAACGGGAGCCGTGTCATGATCAATGCCGGTCGGCTGAGCACGATCATCGCATATGCTGCGTTTGCCTTCGTTGGCGCGATCGTGATTGGGCTGCTCTAGGAATTGCGGCCGGCCGAGATACCGCGCGATCCGAAGCGCGAACGAGAACCGTGATGCGCATCACGGAGGCGAGAGTCACGCCGCTTTAAAAGTTCCCTCAGGTTCACGACGCCGCCCGAGGGAGCTCATCCATGAAGACCGTGTATCTCGCCGCCGCCGCAATTCTGATCGCGAGCAGCGCCGCACAGGCCGGCAGCTCGATCGCGTTCGATTTCGATGGTCACAAGATCCGTGTCACCGTGCCGCGCAACTGCCAGGCGCTGTCCTGCCTACAGGTCTCCGGCGTCGATCTCAGCGGTCTGAAATCCAAGCTCGACGATGATGCGCCGGCGGCGAGCACCGCTCCGGCCGCAAGCGCGCCCGCTGCGGCCGCGCCGGTCGCAGCGGCGCCCGCCGTGACCGCGCCTGCGACGCTCGCTGCTGCGCCGGTGGTGACTCCGCCCACACCCGTTGCCGCGGCGCCGGTGCAGATGCCTGCGGCGCCCGCGCCCGTCGCGTCGACCGCCCTCGTCGCACAGCCGCAGCCCGCGACACCGGACCCGGCGCCCGCACCGACCACCGTGGCCACCGCGCCGCCGGCAGCCCAGGGCGCGCCGGCGCCGGCCGCCGATCCGAACTCGCCGCTCGGCCTGTGGGCCACCGAGGGCGGCAAGGGCAATGTCGTGATCGAGCCGTGCGGCCCCAACATCTGCGGCTTTGCGGAAAAGTCGCGCGAAAAAATCCTGATCAACATGAAGCCGAAGGACAGCAAATGGGTCGGCCGCATCCGTGATCCCGACGGCGGCGGCAACTACGACTCCACGATCGTGCTGAAGAACTCGACCACCTTGCGCGTCCAGGGCTGCGCGTTCGGCGGCCTGTTCTGCGGCGGCCAGACCTGGAAGCGGATCAGCTGACGCCGCCCCCGTCGTCAGCGATGCGAGACCCCGCCGGGACCAGTCCCTCCGGCGGGGTCTTTCGCTTACGCCACCTTGGCGGGGATCGGCGCGGCGGCGGGCAGCGCCGCGCGCAGCGGCAATGACAGCCGCACGCGAAGGCCGCGCGGCGTGTTCGGCATCAGCGCGATGCCGCCCTCGTGCTTCTTCATGATCTCCTGGGCGATCGACAGGCCGAGGCCAAAGCCGCCGGCGGCGCGCGCCTGGTCGAGCTTGACGAACGGCTCCAGCGCGCGCGCCTGTAGCGCCTGGGGAATCCCCGGGCCGTCATCGGCGACCTCGATGGCGATCACGCCGTCCGCCGTGCTGTCGAGGCTCACGACGACCTCGGTGCCGTGCTTGACGGCGTTCTCGACCACGTTGGTCACCGCGCGCGACAGCGCCCGCGGCCGGCCCTCGCAGACCAGCCGCTGCGGGCCGCGATAGCTGACCGCGTGGCCGACATCGGCGAAGTCGCAGCAAATGGTTTCCAAGAGGCTCGACAGTTCGATGCGCGCCGGCTGCTCGGCCTTGGTGTCGTCGCGCAAATAGTCGAGCGTCTCGTCGAGCATGCGGCTGACCTGGTCGATGTCGCGCAGCATGGCGCTGCGCATGTCGCCCTGCCCGATCCGCTCCGAGCGCAGCCGAAGCCGGGTCAGCGGCGTGCGGAGATCATGGCTGATCGCTGCCAGCATCCGCGTGCGGTCGTCGAGCAGCGCACGGATGCGCGCCTGCATGTCGTTCAGCGCGTCGGCGACCTGGACGATCTCCCTTGGCCCGCGCCGGCCGAGCGGCTCCTGCGCGCCCGGCGAGCGGCCGAACGCGGCCGCCGCGCGTGCCATCTCCGACAGCGGCCGAATGATCGCGCGCGCTGCGTAGAACGACAGGAGCACGCCGAGAATCAGGATGATGAAGAGGAACACGACGGTCGGCTTCAGCACCATCGACCAGAATTCCAGCCGCGGCACGTCGTCGAACACCAGCGCGCGCTCGCCGTCGACCTGGACGATGATCTGGGTCGGCGGCGCCGCGCCATAGCTCACGCCGTGCAGCAGGCTGACGTCGCGCAGCACGCTGAGCTGGCGGCGGGCGAGCTTCGAGGTGAAGGGCACGTTCTGCACCGGCTTCGCCAGCAGCGTGAGCGAGGCCAGCGGCACGAGCTCGACCTGGATGCCGGAGCTGCGCAGGCTCGACAGGCTGCTATCGACCGCGGCGGAGTCGCTGGCGGCGCGCACGAAGTGCACCGCCTCGGCGACGCGCGCGACGCCATAGGCCGGTGATTCCTGCTCGTCCGGCGGATCGAGGAACAGGATCGCCGCCGCGATCATCAGCACCATGCCGAACAGCACCGACAGCGACGCCAAGGTCACGATCTGCGTGGTGAGGCCGAGGCGAGGCAACGTGTTGCCGCACGTCTTGCTGTCAGGCTTCATCGAGGGTCTCGACTCTTGGCGTGAAGACGTAGCCGCCGAGGCGCACGGTCTTGATCATGCTCCAGCTCCTGGCGCCGGGCTCGATCTTCTGGCGGATGCGGCTGATGTGGACGTCGATGCTGCGCTCGACCGGGCCGGCCTGGCCGCCATGCGCCAGCTCGATCAGCTGTTCGCGGGACAGCACGCGGCCGGCGTTGCGGCAGAACGCCAGCAGGATGTCGAATTCGGCGCTGGTCAGCGTGATCTTGACGCGGTCGGGATCGAACAGCGTGCGCGTCGCCGGCTCGATCCGCCAGCCGTCGAACATCATCGGCGCCTGGCGCGCGGCGATCACCGCGGGATGCAGCTGCGAGCGGCGCAGCAGCGCGCGGATGCGCGCCACCAGCTCGCGCGGATTGAACGGCTTGACGACGTAGTCGTCGGCGCCGAGCTCGAGGCCGAGGATGCGGTCGATGTCCTCGCCCTTGGCGGTCACCATGATGATCGGCACCGCCGAGATCTGGCGCAGGCGGCGGCAGATGCTCATGCCGTCCTCGTCCGGCAGCATCAGGTCGAGCATGATGAGATCGACCTGCTCGCGCTGCAGAACGTCGTTCATCGCCGCGGCCGAGGCCACGAAGCGCGGCGCGAAGCCGTGCTCCTGCAACAGCTCGGTGAGCAAGGCGGCGATCTCGCGATCGTCCTCGACACAGAGGATGCGCGCGGCGGCCGGCAGGTTCGCGTCGAGGGTCACGGCGGTATTGTGTGACGACATCATGCGCGGAACATGGTCGATTTAGGCCGAAAAGAACAGTCCGAAGCCGCGTGCGATCGTGGCGAAATCAAGTTGTATTGTTAAGGCGGAAACATTTCTTCACGCGACTTAACCCTGCGCAACGGCCATCGCGCCTAAGGCTTGGTGGATCAGACAACCATCAAACAGGGAAGTCCTGCGGCGAGGCTGACCGGCCGGCGCGGCTCTCCTCCGAACCGCGATGCTCAGCCCCGTGAAGCCCGTCCTGCTCGCCCTCTGCCTCGCCTCCCCGCTGCTCGCCGGCTGCGCCGTCGGGCCCGACTACGTCACGCCGGATTTCGGCACGCCGGCGCGCTGGAGCAGCGACCGTAACCAGCCGGCGCAACAGCTCAGGCTCGCGCAATGGTGGCGCAACCTCGGCGACGCGCCGCTCGATCAGCTGATCGGCGAAGCCGTCAGCGGAAATCTCGACGTCGCCGCGGCCAAGGCGCGTATCCGCGAGGCGCGCGCGACGCAGCGCCAGGCGGTGGGCGCGCTGTTTCCGACCGTCAGCGGCACCAGTTCGGCGACCGAGACCCGCAGCGCCGGCTCTACGACGGCCGGCATCGCGATCGCGCCGACCACCTCCAGCCAGTTCCAGGCTGGCTTCGATTCGAGCTGGGAGCTCGACCTGTTCGGCGCCAACCGCCGCGCCGTCGAGGCGGCCTCCTACGGCGTCGACGCCGCCAAGGACGATCTGCGCGCCACGCTGCTGACGCTGATCGGCGACGTCGCCTCGAACTACATCGATGCGCGCGCCTATCAGGCGCGGGTCGCGCTGGCGCAGCGCACCGCCGCCTCGCAGCGTGAGACCGCCGCGCTGACGGCGCGCAAGCAGGAGGCCGGCTCGGCGTCGGCCGTCGACACCGCCAAGGCGAGCGCGCTCGCCGCCAGCACGGAAGCGACCATCCCGACCTATGAGAGCAGCTACCAGCAGGCGCTGCATCGCCTCGGCGTGCTGCTCGGGCGCGACCCGACCGCGCTCAGCCAGCGGCTGTCCCGAAGTCTGCCGATCCCCGCGCCGCGCCGGCCGCTGCCGAAGGGCATCCCGGCCGACGTGCTGGTGATGCGTCCCGATATCCGCAAGGCCGAGCGGCAGCTCGCACAGTTCACCGCGAAGATCGGCCAGGCGACCGCTGCGCTGTATCCGGATATCAGCCTGACCGGCACGGTCTCGACATCGGCGCTCAAGCTCGGCGATCTCGGCAAGAGCTCGACCATCGGCTGGTCGATCGGTCCGAGCCTCTCGGTGCCGATCTTCAACGGCGGCAAGCTGCAGGCAGCGGTCGAGGTCGCGGAAGCGCAGCGCGACGAATATCACGTCGCCTGGCGCAGCGCGGTTCTGAGCGCGCTCGAGGACGTCGAGAACGCCATCGTCAATCTCGGCCAGGAGCGGCTGCGCATCCGCAGCCTGACGGAATCGGCGCGCCGCTATAACGAGGCCGCGCGGCTGTCCCGCGGACTCTACCAGACCGGCTCCAGCACCTTCCTCGACGTGCTCGACGCCGAGCGCTCGCAATTCACGGCGGAAGACAGCCTGCTCGCGAGCCGCGCCGCCCTCGCGAAGAACTATGTCGCGCTGGCCAAGGCGCTCGGCGGCGGCTGGAGCGGCCCGATCGACAGCTCGGTGCCGGAGGTCGTCGACGGCGGCACCGGACCGCATCTCGCGCAGGCCGCCGCGCCTCGATGACCAACTGTAATCCACCAGCGTGCGAAGTCGTCTGATGAATGCACCCCTGCCACAGATGCCCCAGCCGGTCGCGGTCGAGGATGGCGTCGCGTCCCCGTCCAAGCCGAAACGACGGCGGCGCTGGCCGCTGATCGTCACCGGCCTGGCCGTGCTGGTGGTGCTCGGCGTCGGCGTCAAGCGCGCGACGCGCAATCCCAACGCCAATCTCGCCACCGCTCCGGTCACGATCGGCGACATCGAGCAGACCGTGCTCGCGACCGGCACGCTGAAGCCGGTCAAGCTGGTCGCGGTCGGCGCGCAGGCGTCCGGCCGGCTGGTCGCGCTCAACGTCAAGCTCGGCCAGAAGGTGAAGGCGGGCGAGCTCATCGCCGAGATCGATTCGCTGACCCAGCAATACACGCTGCGCACCAACGAGGCCGCCTTGCGCAACGTGCGCGCTCAGCGCGACGAGAAGCAGGCGACGCTGGCGCTCGCCGAGGCGAACCTGGCGCGGCAGCAGACCACGCTGGCGCAGAAGGCCTCGTCGCGCGCCGACTATGACAGCGCCGAAGCCACCGTGAAGCAGACGCAGGCGCAGATCGCGCAGCTGGAGGCGCAGCTCGTCGAGGCCGAGGTCGCCATCGAGACGGCGCGGGTGAATCTCGGCTATACCAAGATCACCGCGCCGATCGACGGCACCGTGCTGTCGATCGTCACTCAGCAGGGCCAGACGGTGAATGCGGTGCAGTCCGCGCCGACCATCGTGGTGCTCGGCCAGGTCGAGACGATGACCGTGCGTGTCGAGATCTCCGAAGCCGACGTCGTCCGCGTCAAGCCTGGCCAGAACGTCTACTTCACGATTCTCGGCGATCCCGATCGCCGCTATGAGGCGACGCTGAGATTCATCGAGCCGGCGCCGGAATCGATCAAGAGCGATTCGAGCTTCTCGTCCAGCACCACCACGACGTCGAGCAGCAGCAGCACGTCGTCCTCCTCCACCTCGTCGGCGATCTACTACAACGGCGTCTTCGACGTTGCCAATACGGACGGGCGGCTCATGACCTACATGACCGCCGAGGTCCACATCCTGCTCGGCGAGGCCCGCAAGGTGCCGACCATCCCCTCCTCCGCGCTGGGCAATCCCGAACCCGACGGCAGCTATCGCGTTCGCGTGATCGACAGCGCCGGCACGGTGCAGAAGCGCGGCGTGCGGATCGGCCTCAACAACAAGATCAGGGCCGAGGTGCACACCGGCCTGCAGGAGGGCGAGCGCGTCGTGATCTCGGCCGCCAGCGAAGGCCCCAAGCAGACCATCATGCCGCCGCCGCCCGGAGCCGGAGGTCCATGATGGCGGAGATCCTGATCGATCTGCAGAATGTCGGACGGCGCTACGCGTCCGGCGAGAGCACCGTCCACGCCTTGCGCGGCGTCGACATCCAGATCGCGCGCGGCGAGATGGTTGCGATCATCGGCCAGTCCGGCTCGGGCAAGTCGACCTTGATGAACATTCTCGGCTGCCTCGATCGGCCGACCTCCGGCAGCTACAGGATCGCCAGACGCGAGATGAGCTCGCTCGACCCGGACGAGCTGGCAGCGCTGCGCCGCGAGCATTTCGGCTTCATCTTCCAACGCTATCATCTGCTCGGCGAACTGACGTCGGCGGAGAATGCCGAGGTCCCCGCGGTCTATTCGGGGCTTGCGCCCGAGGCGCGGCGTCGCAAGGCCGAGGCGCTGCTGCAGCGGCTCGGCATGGGCGGCCGTATCGGGCACAGGCCGGGCCAGCTCTCGGGCGGCCAGCAGCAGCGGGTCTCGATCGCACGCGCGCTGGTCAACGATCCCGACGTGATCCTGGCGGACGAGCCGACCGGCGCGCTCGACCGCGCCAGCGGCGAGGAGGTGCTGCGCATCCTCGACGAGATCAGTTCCTCGGGACGCACCGTCATCATCGTCACCCATGATGCCGGCGTCGCCCAGCGCGCCCGGCGCATCATCGAGCTGCAGGACGGCCGCGTCATCTCCGACCGGCCCAACCCGCGCGCATCAAGCCCTGCGACGTCCGGCGGGGGCGAGGACCATCCGGCCCCGGTCGCGTCGTGGTGGCGCAGCCATCTCGATCGCCTGCGCGAAGCCGCGCGGATGGCGCTGCTCGCCATGAACGCGCACCGGCTGCGCGCCTTCCTTACCATGCTCGGCATCATCATCGGCGTCGCCTCGGTGATCCTGGTGCTCGCGCTCGGCCGCGGCTCGCAGGCGCGCGTGCTGGAGAACATCAACCGGCTCGGCACCAATACGCTGGAGTTCTTCCCCGGCAAGGATTTCGGCGACACCAAGGCTAGCAAGATCCGCACGCTCGTGCTGGCGGACTCCAAAGTGATGGCCGAGCAGCCCTATGTCGATGCGATCTCGCCGACCGTCTCGACCACCAGCACGCTGCGCTACGGCGCGATTGAGGTCACCGCCCAGGTCTCGGGCGTCGGCGAGCAGTATTTCCGGGTCAAGAACACCGAGCTTGCCGAAGGCAGCTATCTCGACGCCGAGACCATCAGGTCCTACGCGCAAGATGCCGTCATCGACGACAATGCGCGCAAGGCGCTGTTTCCCGATTCCGATGTCAGCCCGCTCGGCAGCGTTGTCCTGATCGGCAAGGTGCCGTGCCGGATCGTCGGCGTCACCAAGCAGCAGCAGGCCGGCTTCGGCTCCAGCTCGACGCCGATCGTGTACCTGCCCTACACCACCGTGCAGGCGCGCTTCACCGGCAACCAGGTGCTGCGCAGCATCAGCATGCGCGTCGACGAGGCGACGCCGATGGCGGATGCCGAGCGCGCGGCGACGGCGCTGCTGACGGCGCGGCACAATGCCAAGGACTTCTTCGTGCTCAACACCGACGACATCCGCAAGACGGTCGAGAGCACGACGCAGGTGCTGACCCTGCTGGTCGCGGCCATCGCCGTGATCTCGCTTTTGGTCGGCGGCATCGGCGTCATGAACATCATGCTGGTGTCGGTGTCCGAGCGCGTCGGCGAGATCGGCGTGCGCATGGCGGTCGGCGCCCGGCGCAGCGACATCCTGATGCAGTTCCTGATCGAGGCGGTGCTGGTCTGCCTGCTCGGCGGCGCGCTCGGCCTTTCGCTCGCGGTCGGCTTCGGCGCCGTCTTCAACGCGCTCGACGTCGGCTTCGAGCTGATCTACTCGCCGCTCGCCATGGCCGGCTCCGCCGTCATCTCGATGGCCATCGGAATCGGCTTCGGCTACATGCCCGCCCGCAACGCGTCGCGGCTCGATCCGGCCACCGCGCTGGCGCGGGAGTAGTTCTATCGGCTGCGGTCAACCCGACGGGTTGCCGCGCAAACGGCCGTCATCCCGGCGAACGCCGGGACTCATAACCACCGTCGATCTTGCGGACGAAGAAAGACGACGCAGAGTCGTCCACCAATTCACATCACGCGGTATGGGTCCCGGCGTTCGCCGGGACGACGTCGAAGTATGACGCGGCCTCGTGCCGGTTGTGAGGCCATCGCCTACCGCTTCGCGGCCATCTGCGTGCTCGCCTGCGCGTCGGCCGGCGCCCCCTTGTCGATCCATTCCGGCGGAGCACCGAGGCGGTTGGCGACCATGCCGATCAGTCCGGGATCTCTGCCATACGCTTCGCACGCGGGGTTCTTCGGCTTGCCGCCGAGAGCGGCGCCGATGCGGTCGATGGAGGGGATCTTGGGCGGCTTGCCGAAGGGTGTCTCGCCGGTCACCAGCAGCTGGCTGAAATCGGCGCTGAACGAGCCCGCGAGATCGTAGGCGTCGCCGGCTTGCGAGATCACCGGCGAGTTGGTGAACGAGTTGGCGCCGCGCGCCCACACCATGGCCGCCTGCTGCCGGCCGCGACGATCGACGGCTTCGGCTTCAACGGTCAGACTGCCGAGCCCGATCGGAAGCCGCGGCACCGGCACGGGAACGCCGAGCGCGCCCGGCACGGCGGACACGACCTTTGAGGCGCCCGCCGCGACCGGATCCGTCGCGGCTGTTTGCGTGATGAACGTGCGCGTCGTGAGATCGGCCCGCTCGTTGGGCGCCACCACGATGAAGCGCTCACTCAGATCGAGGCAGAGCGCGCGATCGATGGCGTTGGTCACCAGTCTTTGCTGCGGCTCGCCGAGCACCGACCCGACATCGCCTGCGAACATCGTCGGAATGATCCGCACGGTCGTGGCGGCAAGCACGTTGTCCTTGTTGATGTTGAGCACCGACTTGGCGAGCACGCCGTTCGACTCCTCGAGGGAGCGATAGGACGCAAGCGCACCGCTCTGGGTGATCGGTGCCGTCGCGCAGCCGGACACGCCGAGCGCCGCGCACAGAGCGGCCAGACGTGCGAGGGACAGAGGCCTTGACCGGACCATACGCTGAATGTCGACCATGGCGGGATTGCCTCACGCTGACCGATGTGCGCCCGCTGTGGCGCCGCCTGCTTGTCCTCCGACAATTCGGAGAGCATGGGGCGGAAGCGTGGAGAGATGTCACCTCGCACCGCAAACCAAGGTAAGACTGGGGCAGGATTGGTCGCGATACGAGCGCGGGTTTCAAAATCCGCTAGTGATTGCGGCAACGCCCGCGACCGCAAGAACCGCTCCGAGCCAGGCCGCCGCCGAAGGCCTGAGCCCTGTGTGCCACCACAGCAACGGCAGGATCATGACGGGCGTCGTCGATGAAAGGCTGGACACAATCCCGACAGGGCGGCTCGTCAACGCAAACAATACGAGCGTCATGCCCACCCCCATCCCCAGCACGCCGCTCAGCGCGGACCGGATGACGACGGATCGGTTAGCTGGGATGGAGCTTCGGAATCTGGTCATGGCGGACAAGATCAACAACGCGATCAATCCGATCCCGGCACGGATGGACGTCGCCAATGCGGGATCCAGTCCGGCCGCCATGACGGGACGCGCGATCAGGACAGCTGCGGCCGCGAACAAGGCGGCTGCGAGACCGAACAGAAGGCCCGTCCGCAGCGAGCCGTGCGTCTCCGCAGCGACCGCTCCGGGTTGCCTGAAGATGACGGCGACGCAGACGCCGGCCATGATGAAGCCGATGCCCAGGATCTTGATGGCAGACAGCCTCTCGCCGAGCAGCAGATAGCCAAGCATGGCGGCGAACCCCGCCCAGCTCGCATAGACAACAGCGGTCAAGCGCGGCCCGAGGCGCGCCAGCGCCGCATAGAAGCAGGAATCTGCCACGACGATGCCGAGCAGGCTCGAGATCGCCAGCATCAGCCAGTGGTTCGTCGACGGCAGCGCCCATCGACCCCGCATTGTGACCGTGATGAGCACCGCGAGAAGCGCAGCCGACAAGCGGATCGCGTTGAAAACCACCGGGCCGAGCAGGCGCACCGCCGATGGCGCGATGATGTTGCTAACGGCGATGCTGAGCGCAGCTGCCAACGCAGCCAGATCGGAGACCATGACAATCAGCACGCGCGTCCAAAGTCGGACAATGAACTCGGCCGACAACCATGATCCGCTCGCGCCGTCGGGTCAAGTGATGCTCACCCCAGCAGCTTGTCCAGCGTGATCGGCAGGTCCCGCACGCGCTTGCCGGTGGCGTGATAGACCGCGTTGGCAATCGCCGCAGGGACGCCGACGATGCCGATCTCGCCGACGCCCTTGATGCCCATCTTGTTGATGATGCGGTCCTCCTCCTCGACGAAGATCACCTGGATGTCGTGGACGTCGGCGTTCACCGGCATGTGGTACTCGGCGATGTTGGCATTCATGATGCGGCCGAAGCGATGGTCGATCATGGCTTCCTCATGCAGGGCCATGCCGATGCCCATGACGATGCCGCCCATGATCTGGCTCGATGCGGTCTTGGTGTTGAGGATGCGGCCGGCGGCGACGGCGTTGACGATACGGGTTACCCTGACGACGCCGAGCTCCTCGTCGATCTTCACTTCGGCGAAGACGGCGGAATGGGTGTTGTGGGCGTGCTTGTCGTCCTCCTCGAAGTCAGCGCCACGCTCCCTCTCGATGCGGTCCTTGCCGCCGTGGCGCATCACCTCCGACATCGGAATCGACCGGCTGCGGTCGGCGATGGCGACGATGGCGCCGTCGGCCAGTGTCACCTCGTCGGCGGTCAGCCCCTGCAGTGGCGAGCCCGGCATGGTCTGCGCGATCGCGAGCAGCTCCGCGCGGATGTCGTCGGCGGCATTGACGATGGCGTGCGAGATCGACGCGGCGGTCCAGGAGCCGCCCTCGACCGGCGTCTTCGGCAGAGTGGAATCACCGAGCCTCACCGTGATGCTGTCGAGCGGCACGCCGAGCATGTCGGCGGCGACCTGCGCCATGATGGTGTAGGTGCCGGTGCCGATATCGGAGGTCGCGCTGGCCACCTCGACATGACCGTTGGCGGTCATCACGATGCGCGAGGCGAACGGCATCTGCATCGCCTCCCACGCGCCGCTCGCCATGCCCCACCCAACCAATTCGCGGCCGTCGCGCATCGAGCGCGGCTCGGCGCTGCGCTTCGCCCAGCCGAAGGCTTCGGCGCCCTGCTGATAGCACTCCTTCAGCCGCTTGCTGGAGAACGGCAGATTCTTGTCCTGATCGCGATCGGAGTAGCAGCGCAGCCGCAGCTCCAGCGGATCCATCTTCAGCGCGACGGCGAGCTCGTCCATCGCGCATTCCAGGCCATAGATGCCGCTGGCCGCACCGGGCGCGCGCATGTCGCCGGGCGTCGGCACGTCGAGCTTGGCCAGCCGATGTGTCGCGCGCGAAGTCTCCGATATGTAGAGCACCTCGCCCCAGCCGATGTCATTGCGCGAGAACGCCTCGTGCTGCGAGGTCATCGAAATGGCTTCGTGGGTCAGCGCCTTCAGCGCGCCGTCGCTCGCGGCGCCCAGCGCCAGGCGCTCGATGGTCGCGGGGCGGTAGCACAACGCGTACATCTGGGCGCGGCTGAGCACGACCCGCACGGCACGCTTGAGCTTCAGCGCGGCCATCGCCGCGAGCGCGACCTGGTATTGCGGCCGCAGCCCCGAGCCGAACGCGCCGCCCACGTAGGGCGACATCACCTGGACGTCGTTCTCCTTCAGCTCGAACACGCTGCAGACATAGCGTTGCACGTTCTGCACGCCCTGGGTCTTGTCGTAGACGACGAGCCTGCCGCCGTCCTGCCAGAGCACGGTCGAGCCGTAGAGTTCCATCGGATTGTGATACTCCATCGGCACGCCATAGTCGGCATCGTGGCGCACCGGCGCACTGGCTAGCGCTTTTGTCGCATCGCCGCGCGGCTTGATCGGCTTGTCGACCTTGAACGCCTGTTCGCGCTGGGCATGCAGGTCGGTCGCGAAATCCTCGGTGTGGTAGCGAATGTCGACCAGCGTCGCGGCGAAGCGCGCCGTGTCCTCGTCCTCGGCGATCACCAGCGCGACCGGCTGGAGGTTGAAATGCACGCGGTCGTCGTAGAGCGGACGATAGGGCGAGCCATCCTCGGGCGCGACCTCGTCGCGGTAGCCGTCGTCCTTGTCCGCCATGCGGACGCGATTGCTGTGAGTCAGCACGTCGATCACGCCCTCGACGGCGCGGGCGCGGCTGGCATCGATGCTGACGATCCGCCCCTTGGGGATCGTGGAGCTGACCACGACGCCGAAGGCGAGATCGGGCGCGGAAAACTCGGCGGCGTATTTGGCTGAACCCGTGACCTTGGCGCGGCCGTCGACGCGGGAGGTGGCGGTGCCGATGTGAGCTGTCATGAGATCACCGGATGGACTTGATGGATTGGATCTGCGGCGTGCCATTGGCCGCCTGCGTCAGGGTCCTGACGATAGCGCGGCGGGCGAGCGGGAGCTTGAAGGCGTTGTGCCGGTGCGGCCTGGCCTCCTGGAGCAGGATGTCGGCCGCGCGCTCGAAGGAGACGCGCTCCGGCGCCTGGCCGCGCAGCGCCGCTTCCGCGGCCTCGTTCCGCCACGGTTTGTGGGCGACGCCGCCGAGCGCCAGCCGGGCCCCACGGATATGGCCGTTGTCCAGCTCGAGCGCTGCAGCGACGGAGACCAGCGCAAAGGCGTAAGAAAGCCGATCGCGGATCTTGAGATAGCTCGAGTTGGCGGCGAAGCCCCGTGCCGGCAGCTCGATCGCGGTGATGATCTCGTCGGCGCGCAGCGTGTTGTCGAGATCTGGCCGCCCGCCAGGCAGCCGGTGGAAATCGCCGAAGGCAATCATACGCTCGCCTTGCGCACCGACGACGTGAACCCTCGCTTCCAGCGCGGCCAGAGCCACGCACATGTCGGACGGATGGGTCGCGATGCAGGACGTGCTGGTGCCGAGGATCGCGTGATTGCGATTGAGGCCGTCGATGGCCGAGCAGCCCGCGCCCGGCGCGCGCTTGTTGCAGGGCGTGGCGACATCGTAGAAATACGCGCAGCGGGTCCGCTGCAGCAGATTGCCGCCGGTCGAGGCCATGTTGCGCAACTGCGCCGAGGCACCGGCGAGGATTGCGCTCGCCAGCAGCGGATAGCGGCTCTCGATGATCGGGTGATAGGCCAGCGTGCTGTTCGGCACCAGCGCGCCGATCTTGACGCCGCCGTTGCTGGTCTCCTCCACCGCGTTGAGCGGCAGGCGGCTGATGTCGATCAGCCGGCGCGGCTGTTCGACATGATACTTCATCAGGTCGATCAGGTTGGTGCCGCCGGCGATGAATCTCGCGTCGGGTGCTCCCGCCTTCAGCCTGACCGCCTCCGCAACGTCGCAGGCGCGTGCGTAGTCAAAGCTGTTCATTGGCCGCCTCCCATGGCCTGTTTGGTCATCGCCTGCTCGATGGCGCCGACGATGTTCGGATAGGCGCCGCAGCGGCAGATGTTGCCGCTCATCAGCTCGCGGATCTCATCCTTGGTCTTCGCCCTGCCCTCGGCGATCAGGCCGGCGGCCGAGCAGATCTGGCCGGGCGTGCAATAGCCGCATTGAAAAGCATCGTGATCGATGAACGCCTGCTGCAGCGGATGCAGTTCATCGCCCTTGGCGAGGCCTTCGATGGTGGTGATCTCGGCACCGTCCTTCATCACGGCGAGCGTCAGACAGGACAGCGCGCGGCGGCCATCGATCAGCACCGTGCAGGCGCCGCACTGGCCGTGGTCGCAGCCCTTCTTGGTGCCGGTGAGGTCGAGATGATTGCGCAGGAGGTCGAGCAGCGTCGTCCAGGGCGCGACCGATAGCGTGCGGCTTTCGCCATTGATCCGCAAGCTGACGGACAGCGGGGCAGGTTTGGTGAGAGATGCGGCACTCTCGCGCGACTGGCTCATGCGGGGGTCTCCGTTGACGGACCCGCATCAACACGCAATGGCGCGAATAGTTCTCAACAATTTTTCGCGCGGCGGACGACGGGCATGGCCAAGGCCCGCGCGGTCGCTTCCGCTCCGGCGCGAGGTTCGGCGGGCTCAGGCAGCCCGGCCGAGCCAGGCCCGCATTTTCTGCGCCAGGCTGCGGCGGCCATGGCCGTCCGGCGCGTCGGCGCCGGCACTGTCCAGCAGCTCAGCCGCCGGCTCGGGCGTCGGCGCATCCTTGCTCTGTCGACTGTCGTCGCTCACAGGCTCGGATGGCGCAGGCACGAGCGATTTGATCGCCGCCGCCACAGCCTCGACACGCTCGAGATCCGCCGGCACGCGCTCCGGGATCGCAGCCTCGGGCGCGGCCACCGGCTGCGTTTTCGGCGGCGCCGCCTCCGAAGCAACCGGCTCCGGGAGATCCAACGCGGGGCTCTCATCCCGCACGGGTTCGCTCGCCACCTCCGGGAGGATCTCCGCCGGCTCCGCGGCTTCGGGGATCGGCGCGAGCAGCTCAGCTGCCACAGGCGGCGCGGCCGGCAATTCGGAGGGCACCGGCTGCGCAGCCACGCGGCTACGGCGCCGCTTCGCCGTCGCAGGCTTCTCCGCGGCAAGCTTTTCGACCGACGCGTTATCGATCTTCTCGACCACAGCTTTGTCGACAGCCTTATCCACGGCCTTGTCGACAGTTTTGGGCTCCAGCGCCGGCTTGGCCTTGGCCTTGCGGATCAGGCCGGCGAGCGCATAGGGGCCCACGGTCTCCAGGAACGTCTTTTCATGATCCCGGGAGAGGCGTTCGACCGCGGCATCCAGCGGCAGCCAGTCGACCGCGCGTACATCGTCCATCAGCGGCTGCGTCTGCGTGCCGCTTGCTTCCATCCGCCAGTAGTGCACGACCTTAGAGCGCGCGCCGGTGTCGTGGACGAGGGTGCCGAGGAATTCGTGCACGGTCACCCTGTGGCCGGTCTCCTCGAGCACCTCGCGCTTGGCCGCGTCGCGCGGCGTCTCGCCATCATCGAGCTTGCCCTTGGGCAGCACCCATTCGTCGCGCTTGCGCAGGCGCACGACCGCGATCCGCGGCGGTTGCTCCCGCCGCAGCACGATGCCGCCTGCTGCCATGATCGGCGTTCTCGCCATCGCCTCTCCCACATAACGGGTTGCAACCCATGCGATTCGCCAGTTCAACGCCAGGATATGGCGACGCGCAACGGGAAATCGAGATACCCGTCGTGCGCCCGTCACATTCAGCCGGCAGCGACGCGCCTGCGCCACAGTGGCTGACCGGCCCTGACGCGCGCGCCCTCCGCGATTCCCGGAGCGAAGGTAAAGTCGCCGGGCGCGAGCAGGATGATGGTCGAGCCGTGCTCGAACCAGCCGAGCTCGTCGCCCTTCTTCACCGCGTCGTGACAGACATAGGTCAGCGGCCGTTCGGTCTGCGCATTCAACACGCGGTCGAGCGCGTGCAACCGGATGCTCGCGACCAGGATCGCGGCGACCGGCACGATCGTGAACGGCTCGCCCGTGGCAAGATGCGTGCGGATCACCGCGCGCTCGTTCTTGCAGAACAGCCGCTCGACGCGCTTCAACGCGATCGGATTGACGTTCCAGACGTCGCCATGGATCAGGCTGACATGCTCCAGCGTCATATCCGCCGGCGCGTGGAAGCGGTGATACATGCTCGACGTCAGCCGGATGGTGACGAAGCTGCCGTTGCGGTGGGTCTCGACGACGGCGGGATCGGCGACCAGATCCTTCAATGAGTACGGCGCGCCCTTGATCTGATACAATTCGCCGTCGCGGATTTGGCCGTGCGCGCCGATGATACCGTCAGAGGGCGTCGTCACAACGGCGGGATCGGGATCGAACGGCCTCAAGCCCGGCTTCAATTCGCGGGTGAAGCAGGCATGCAGGCTCTTGAACCGGCTCTCCTTGGCCTCGGAGAGGTCGAGGTCGGAGAACAGCTTCCACAGCGCGATGGATGTGTCCTTCACCAGCGGATTCTCGATCTTGGAGAACCAGCCCATGAAGCGGGTCAGCGCGGCGCGCGGCACGCGGTTGGTGAGCAGGAAGTTAAGATCTTCCTGTTGGGTGAAGGAAGCGATCAGGCTTTTGACTGTCATGAATCTGTCAGCAGGTGGGGTTAGCGCTTTTGGACATGATGGAAACCTCGATTCCTTATGTATCGCTCGCCGTTGGCGCTGCCGTGACGGCCGCCGTCGCCCCGAAGGTCAAGGCCCGCATCGAATTGTCGCGCGCCAAGCACCGTTCGCTGGCCGGCCATTCCAAGATGTCCCGCCGGATCTCCAAGCTGATCCCGCGCTATGAATTCGACATCGACGATTTCTTCCGCTCCGACGGCGCGCCGCCTGACGTCGCGACCAGGCGTCAGGACGGCTTCTTCCGGCTCGGCGCGCAGTTCCAGGAGAAATTCGCCAAGAGCCGCGCGTTGACGGCGGAGGCCGCAAGCCGCATCTCCGATTTGCAGTTCACCCAGGCTTACCGGGTGCCGTTCCAGTACAGCAGGCTGGTCAAGGAACAGCTCGGCGCCGGATCGTTCATGCAGTCGTCGTCCGGCGTCACCATCACCGATCTCGACGGCAACCAGTTCTACGACCTCACCGGCTCCTACGGCGTCAACATCTTCGGCTACGATTTCTACAAGGAGTGCATCGCCGCCGCCGACCGCCGCGCGCAGGCGCTCGGCCCGGTGCTCGGGCTGTATCATCCGGTGGTTGCCGACAATGTGAAACGGCTGACCGAACTGTCCGGCATGGACGAGGTGTCGTTCCACATGTCCGGCACCGAGGCGGTGATGCAGGCGGTGCGGCTCGCCCGCTACCATACCGGCCGCAGCCATCTGGTGCGCTTCGCCGGCGCCTATCACGGCTGGTGGGGCGACGTGCAGCCCGGCGTCGGCAATCCGATCGCGCCGCACGAGACCTATACGCTCGCAGAAATGTCGGAGCGGACCCTGCATGTGCTGCGCACGCGGCGCGACATCGCCTGCGTGCTGGTCAACCCGCTGCAGGCGCTGCATCCGAACAGCAATGCGCCCGGCGATTCGGCGCTGGTCGATTCGTCGCGCAAGGGCCGTTACGACCGCGAGGCCTACACGGCGTGGCTGAAGCAGCTGCGCGAGGTGTGTACCGAACGCGGCATCGTGCTGCTGTTCGACGAGGTCTTCCTCGGCTTCCGTCTCGCGCCGGGCGGCGCCCAGGAGTATTTCGGCGTCAAGGCCGACATGGTGACCTACGGCAAGAGCCTCGGCGGCGGTCTCCCGATCGGCGTGGTCTGCGGCAAGAAGGAATACATGCGCCGCTTCCGTGACGACCGTCCCGCCGACATCTGCTTCGCCCGCGGCACCTTCAACTCGCACCCCTACGTGATGACGGCGATGGACGAGTTCCTGAGCCGGCTCCACAGTCCGAACTTCCGCGCCGTCTACAACGGCCTCGACGACACCTGGAACGGCCGCGCCTCCAAGCTCAATGCGGAGCTCACCGCCAGGGACCTGCCGGTGCGCGTGTCCAACATGCAGTCGATCTGGCTGGTCGAGTACACCGTGCCGTCGCGCTACAATTGGATGCTGCAATACTATCTGCGCGCCGAAGGCCTGGCGCTCAGCTGGGTCGGCACCGGCCGCTTCATCTTCAGCCTGAACTACACCGACGCCGATTTCGCCGAGGTCACCAAACGCTTCGTCGCGGCGGCCGAGAAGATGAAGCAGGACGGCTGGTGGTGGAACGACGGCACCCTCACCAACAAGGCGATCAAGCGGCTGATCCTGAAAGAGATGCTCGGGGCGGTCATCAAGCGCTGAGTTTTGCGCCTCCCCCGCTTGCGGGGGAGGTCGGCGGGCTCGCAGAGCCCGACGGGTGGGAGCCGCCGCACGACGCGCTCTCACGGTGAGCGGAGCAAGCCCTCCCCCTCCCCCGCCCTTCCCCGCAAGCGGGAGAGGGAGCGCACCGTCCGCGCCGCGCCAGTCTCCGTTCGACATCAAGCAATCCCCACAAACACCGATGCCCGGGACTGGCCCGGGCATCGCGACACTTCAGACTTCGAACCAGCTCAGGCGTGCTGCTCTTCGAGGCCTTCGTTCATCAGATGCAGGCCCGGATCGATCAGCTCGCCGCGCAGCAGTGCGAGCGGGGCGGAGCGGTACTGCATGAAGTCGTTGAACGGATCGGTGATGATCTTGGTCATCCAGACGAGGCCCGTCTCGACGTCCCGGATGAAGAACAGCTGCACGGTGCGGAACACGAGGCCGCCGATGCCGATCACCAGCCACAGCTTGGCGGTCTCGCGGGCGAAATCCATCGCGCTGGTCCATGGCGACAGCAGGCCGAAGAACGTCGGCTGCAGATACAGCACCACCGGCGCGGCGGCCCAGATCGACATCAGCACGACCTTGCGCTGCAGGTTGTAGCCGACCTTGATCTCTTCCTTGTGCTCGTGGGTCGCCTGGTTGACGTGGTCGTACCCCTTCGGCTCGAAGAAGAAGTGGCCCGCCTGGCGCGAGGTCATCGACACCAGCCAGCCGATCAGCGCCGACATCAGCGGGTCGAACACCATCATGACATAGGCGATCAGGAAGCTGAGCGCGCTGACGAAGTGAAGGCTCTGATTGATGCGGCTGTGGTGATAGTAGCGGTGGTCGTCCCAGCGCTGGATCCGCAGCTGCTCCAGAAAGTTCTTGATCATGGTTGCTCCGAAGAATGAGTTGCAGGTCGTGTACAGGGATTCGGTGTAAATCGTGTGACATCATCAAGATGTCACACGGTCGGACGCAAGGAAACGTCGGAAACTACGGGGAAGGCCGCCAAGAGGTAGGAGGCTGCCGCGCCTTCAGGCTGCGGCAGCGAGATCCATCTTGCGGAAACGCACGAGCGAGAAGTGGCCGAGCGGCGGAATCAGGCGGCGCTCGACCAGCTCCATGCGCTGCGCTCCGGCGAGCCAGCGCATGTAGCGCGACCAGCCGAACTCGGCGGTGCGGAAGCCGAGGCGGCGCACCACCGGCTGCAGCGCCTGCTCGATGACGCGGCGCAGGCCGTCATCGGCGCTGACACGGGTCAGGATGACGAGCTCACCGCCGGGACGCAGCACGCGGGCGAACTCGTCGAGCGCGACCTCCGGATTCGGCACGGCGGTGACGACGTATTGCGCCATAACCACGTCGAAGGAATCATCGGGAAAATCGAGGTTTTCAGCGTCCATGACCGCCAGACCCTCGACGTTCTTCAGCCGCTGCTCGGCGACGCGGCGCATCGCCTTGCCGAGCATCGCCTCGGAGATGTCCGTGCCGAACACGCGAACGTGCGGCGCGTAGAGCGGCAGCGAGATGCCGGTGCCGACGCCGACCTCGAGCACACGGCCGCCCATCTTGTTGGTGGCCGAGATCGCGGCCTTGCGGCCTTTCGCGAACACGCCGCCGAACACCAGGTCGTAGATCGGCGCCCAGCGGTCATAGGCCTGCTCGACCTGCTCGCGGTCGAAGTCGAGCTCCCGCGCGCCGTCGAGCTTCATGGTTTCTGCCATCGTTACATCTCACTTGGTTTTGGAATGAATGAAGTCACGCGCCGTTCGCGATCAGCCGCGCACCACGCTCTCGCCGGCGAGCACCGGTGCCGGTGCCGGACGAAGCACACGCGAAGGCTGGAGAATGGCGAGGTTGCCGATGAACTGGCGGGCGCTGTTCTCCCAGGAGCGATCGAGCGCGAATGACCGGCAGTCGGCGCGTGACATGGTCAGCGCCTTCAGGCAGGCCGCGCGCAGATCCCAGTCGATCGCACCGATCGGATGATCGGCGATCACGTCGAGCGGCCCGGTAACCGGAAACGCTGCCACCGGCGTGCCGCAGGCGAGCGATTCCAGCTGCACCACGCCGAACGTATCGGTGAGGCTGGGGAAGACGAACACGTCGGCCGCCGCCATATGCGCGGTCAGATCCTGGCCGGTCTTCTCGCCCAGGAAATGCGCCGTAGGAAAGCGGCGCGCGAGCTCGGCCTTGGCGGGACCGTCGCCGACCACGACCTTCGAGCCCGGGAGGTCGAGCGACAGGAACGCCTCGAGGTTCTTCTCGACCGCGACGCGGCCGACCGACAGGAAGATCGGGCGCGGCAGATCGAGCGCTGCCGGCGCGTCGGGATTGAACAGCTTGGTATCGACGCCGCGGGTCCAGAAGCCCAGCCGCTTGAAGCCGCGCGAGGCGAGGTCCTGCCGCAGCGAATTGGTGGCCACCATGGTCATCGCGGCCGCATCGTGGAAGCGGCGCATCACCCAATAACCCACCGCGTCGGGAATGCCGGTGCGCACTGAGACATATTCGGGAAAGCGTGTCGTGTAGGACGTCGTGAACGGCAGGCCGCGACGCAGACAGTAGCGGCGCACCGCCCAGCCGATCGTGCCTTCGGTCGCGATGTGGATCGCATCCGGCGCGGCCGCCTCGATGCGCCGCGCGATCTCGCCGGCCCTGGGGATCGCGAGCCGCAGCCCCGGATAGGTCGGCACCGCGAAGGACGGAAAACCCTCCGGCGTGAGGAAGGTGATGTCGGCGCCGAGGCCGGCGGCGGCACGCGAAAGCGATGTCAGCGTGCGCACCACGCCGTTGACCTGCGGGTGCCAGGCGTCGGTTGCGATTAAGATCCGCATAAGGCGATCCGGAAAGTTGCAGCGATTCTGAACGGCCGCAAATTCCGACATTGTTATTTCAGGCGTGTGACGTCATCGAACTGTCGAGAGTTCTTTTTACCGGCGTCCCCCGTTCTGATGGCCGTGACGTGCCCGCCTTGTCGTGAAACCGTCATGAAACAAACGGTTAAGCCGACGAAACCGTTTTGCCTGCAGCGCGCAAACGCAACGAAACTTTTCTCCCTTATGAGTTGCAACATCAGGCGCAGGTCCAAAGCGCCACTAACAAAGATGACAAGCAGCTGATTTCAAAAGAGCCGGCCGAGACGACGGCGGCGCGCGCCAAGCGATCAACCAAGGGGACGTCCATGATCACGTCAGGCACAGTCCGGTCACCCATCCGAGGCTTGTTCGGCGCACTCATTGCCGGTGCGATCATGGCCGCCACTCCGACCTACGCCGCCTCCCCGGCGCCGCTCCCCTTCCCGTTCCTGCTGCCGCCGCCGGTCGCGACCTACGAGCCGCCGGCAACGGCGCCGCAGGTCGTCAATCCGCAAGAAGACGAGGCGGCGCCTTATGAGTTGCCCGCGCGACTGCGCCGCCAGGTCGTGAGCTATTCGACGCGCGAGGCGCCCGGCACGATCGTGATCGATACGCCGAACAAGTACTTGTACTACGTGCTCGGCAACGGCCAGGCGATGCGCTACGGAATCGGCGTCGGCCGCGACGGCTTCACCTGGTCGGGCGTGCAGTCGATCACCAAAAAGGCGGAATGGCCGGACTGGACACCGCCGCCGGAGATGATCGCCCGTCAACCCTATCTGCCGCGCCACATGGCCGGCGGCCCAGGCAATCCGCTGGGTGCCCGCGCGATGTATCTCGGCGGCACAGTCTATCGCATTCACGGCACCAACGCGCCGGAAACGATCGGCACGCATGTGTCGTCGGGCTGCATCCGCCTGACCAACCAGGACGTGATCGATCTCTATTCCCGCGTCAATGTCGGCGCCAAAGTAATCGTGCTGCCGATGGAGCGCCGCGCCGACCTTGGCCACGTTACGCGCTGATCGCATTTTCTTTCGCTCTCCAGGATCCTCCCTGACTGGACCGCCGCGGCCCCGTGCCCGGCGGTCATTTCTTTGCGCATGCCGGGGCGTTCACCATCACGGCCGATTGATGGCCCGCAGCTTTGCGGCCTGCTCTGGCGCGCCCCGGTCCGGCCCTGTAAGCTCGGCAATCTTGTATTAACCGCGATCTCGCCGCGCCCGGACCTGCCGGGCCCGCGCCGCCTGGAGTCCGTGGACCCGACATGAACCTTCCGACGCCGCGACCGGACTGGCAGAGCAGGCCTCACCCGCTCGCGCCGAAATCGCAGCGGCCCCCGCGGCGCTCGCGACCTCGGCTGCGGCTGATCCTGATCGGCGCCGTGGCGCTGACAGCTCTCGTCCTCATCGGAATCATCGTCGCGGAAGTGTTTCTGTTCTCGGGCAGCACGCCGGCACCGCCAATCGCCCAGTTGCCGCCGCTGCCGCCGGCGACGCGCAATTCGATCGTCATGGCGCCTATTTCGATTTCGCTCGGGGCGATCCGCGACGCCGCCGAACGGACGACTCCGCGCAATTTCTCCGGCAAGGCCGACAATCCCGTCAGCCAGATCCTGCAGAACGCCGACATCGGCTGGACGGTCAACCGCGGCGCCATTGCCGCGACCGGCACTCAGGACACGCTGTCGCTGGCGACGCCGCTGTCCGGACGGCTCAACGTCACCGGCTCATTGTCGTCGAAGGCCACCGGAGCGATCGGGGATGCGCTGGGGGGCCTGCTCGGCTCCGACGCGGCCAAGCAGATCGGCGGCATCAACATCAAGAACCTGAACGCCACTGCCGACATCAAGGGCAATGTGCTGATCGCGATGCGGCCGCGCGTTGCCGCATCCTGGTATGTCGAGCCGAACTTCTCGGCCCAGGTCAATCTCGGCGACACTGCGCTCACGGTCGCAGGCGCCCGGGTCAACGTGCCGGCGCAGATGAAGCCGATCGTCGAGAAGACGGTGAATGACCAGCTCGCCGGGGTCAGCGACCGGCTGCGCAAGGATCCGACGCTGAAGCGCACCGCGCAGGCACAATGGGCGCGCGCCTGCCGCTCGGTGCCGCTGCAGGGCACCGCGCCGGGGCTGCCCGCGGTCTGGCTCGAGATCAAGCCGACGCGCGCGCTGGCCGCGCAGCCGGTGATCGACTCCACCACCACCAGCATCACCATCGGGATCGAGGCGGAAACCAAGGTGACGCCGGCCGAGACCAAGCCGGTCTGCCCCTTCCCCGAGAAGATCACGATCGTGCCGCCGACGACGGGCGGCATCAATGTCGCGGTGCCGATCGACGTCCCCTTCACCGAGCTCAACAAGCTGATCGACTCGCAGCTTGCGGGCCGCACCTTTCCCGAGGACGGCTCCGGTCCGGTGGCGGTCACCGTGAAGCATGCGACCGTTGTGCCCTCCGGCAACCGGCTGCTGATATCGCTGCAGGTCAAGGGCAAGGAGAAGGAGAGCTTCTTCGGCTTCGGCGCCGACGCGACGGTGCACATTTGGGGCCGGCCGATGGTCGATCAGGCGCAGCAGATCCTGCGCCTCTCCGACCTGCAGCTCGCCGTCGAATCAGAGGCCGCCTTCGGCCTGCTCGGCGCCGCGGCCCGCGCGGCCATTCCTCACCTGCAGCGCGCCTTGCTCGAACGCTCGGTGATCGATCTCAAACCGTTCGCCGACAATGTCCGCGAGAAGATCGCGACCGCGATCGCCGAGATGCAGAAGAACGAGAACGGCATCCGTGTCGACACCGACGTCAACAATCTGGCGCTCGCCGACATCACCTTCGATGCCACCACGCTGCGCGTGATCGCGACCGCCGAGGGCAGCATGATGGTTCGCATCAACACGCTGCCCGGCCTGTAATGCCGGGCCGGCGAACGGCCGCCGGCAGAGCGCGACGGCATCACCCCTCCGACGCGAAGGCCCATCTTCCGGACACATGAGGTAACATTTAGCAGCAGAGAGTCTGCGATCAGCTGAACCTGCATTTAAAGGTTGGCGCCTACTCGTTGCTGCGGAATTAGTTCAACTCATCATCGGATTTTACGAGGACGGTATCAATGTCGGTCATCCTGCGTTTCCTGAAAGACGAGAGCGGCGCCACGGCCATCGAATACGGCCTGATCGCCGCCGGTATTTCGATTGCCATCATCGCATCGGTCAATGGCCTCGGCAGCAAGCTCAACACGAAGTTCACGTCGATCAACAGCAGCCTGAAGTAGTCTATGGTAATGGCATGAACTCGAGCGGATCGAACACTCATACGGCTTTTGTCTCGCTCGAGAGATCGCCCGAACAGCTCATCTCGACAAATACCACGCGATCGAACGTCGATATTTCTCCGGCCGCAGGCGCGGAGATCCGCGTTCGTGAGCCATGAGCTATCGAGCAAACCCGTCAGGCACGCCGTCGCGGTCATCTTGCCGTCGGGAGAACCCTCTCCATGCCGCGCAAAGGAATTTTGACGACCGCCTGATCGATCCTCAGCGGTTCCCCCATCTGCTCAGCTTTGGCTCGGGTTTTTCTTGGCCGGTGCTGCAAGACCGGCTAGAGAGCAAAGGCCAACGAGCAAGACATCAAGAACGGGAGAAAACAATGAGGCCCTCGACGCACGCCGTCGCCGCCGCCATCGCGCTTGCAGCGCTTTGCGGAACCGCTCACGCGCAGACGATCTCCGACGACATGGTCAAGATCGGCGTGCTCACGGACATGTCGAGCCTGTATGCCGACGCCACCGGCAAGGGTTCGCTGGTAGCGGTGCAGATGGCGGTCGAGGATTACGGCGGCAAGGTCAAGGGCAAGAAGGTCGAGGTGGTCTCCGCCGACCACCAGAACAAGCCGGACGTCGGCGTCAACATCGCCCGCAACTGGTACGACAACGAGAAGGTCGACGCGATCTTCGACGTGCCGACCTCCTCGGTCGCGCTGCCGATCTCGGCGCTGACGCGCGAGAAGAACAAGATCCACATCAATTCCGGCGGCGGCTCCTCCGATATCACCGGCACGCAGTGCTCGCCCAACACGGTGCACTGGACCTACGACACCTATGCGCTGTCCAACGTCGCCGGCAAGGCGATGGTCAAACGCGGCGAGGACACCTGGTTCTTCATCACCGCCGACTACGCGTTCGGGCAGGCGCTGGAGCGCGACGCCGCCAACGTGGTGAAGGAAGCCGGCGGCAAGGTGCTCGGCGACGTGCGGCATCCGTTGAACTCGTCGGACTTCTCGTCCTTCGTGCTCCAGGCGCAGGCCTCCAAGGCGAAGGTCGTGGGCCTCGCAAATGCCGGCGGCGACACCCAGAACGCGCTGAAGCAGGCCGCCGAGTTCGGCCTGGCCCAGAGCGGCCAGAAGATGATCGCCTTGCTGATGGAGATCACCGACGTGCATTCGCTCGGCATCAAGTCGACATCAGGCCTGATCGTCACCGACGCGTTCTACTGGGACATGAACGACGAGACCCGCGCCTTCTCCAAGCGCTTCAACGAGAAGGTCGGGCACATGCCGACCATGATCCAGGCCGGCCTCTACTCCGCGACCATGCATTACCTCAAGGCCATCGAGGCGATCGGCACCGACGAAGCGCCGAAGGTCATGGAGCAGATGCGCGCCACCCCCGTGAACGACTTCTTCGCCAAGAACGGCAAGATCCGCATCGACGGCCGCATGGTCCACGACATGTATCTGTTCGAGGTCAAGAAGCCCGAGGAGTCGAAGGGCGACTGGGATCTCTACAAGCTGATCGCGACCGTGCCGGGCGACGAGGCGTTCCGCCCGCTCGACAAGGGCGGCTGCCCGCTGGTGAAATAGGACGGAACGAAACTCATATATTTGTTATTTGTCGCAGCACCGCTGCCCGATACCGTGCCCTCTCCCCTTGCGGGAGAGGGCAGCGCCGGCCCATCCTCTTACTCGCTCCGGTGAGGGGTTCTCTCCGCGGGCTCACTCGTGGAGAAATACCCCTCACCCAAGCGCGTTTGCCGCTCTGTCCTACATGCCCTCTCCCACATGGGGAGAGGGCGCAATAACGACCACTGAATCGCTCCACGTTCCAGCCGGTGGCTTTCCTGGTAGCCCGATGCAGCCTGCCCCACCGCAGCAGCTCTCCCACACGCATCGCGCTTGACGCCTCCCTACGAAAGCCGCAACACGGCGCCACTCGGTATCCCAGCCTTGCCGGACGTTGCCGCCAGGAAACATTCCGTAACAAAAAATTTCGCAAAACGCCGCGATTCTAGGTCAATTGATCAGCATGGCCCAGACACAACCCCACATCCTTGTCGTCGAGGACGACCGCGAGACGCGCACGCTGATCGCGAAATATCTGCGCAACAACGCCTGCAACGTGACCACCGCGACCGACGGCCGCGAGATGACCCGGATCATGGGCGATCACCGCATCGACCTCCTGATCCTCGATGTGATGCTGCCCGGCGAGGACGGCTTGACCCTGTGCCGCAAGCTGCGCGCTGAATCGCAGGTGCCGATCATCATGCTGACAGCGCGCGGCGAGGACGTCGACCGCATTCTCGGGCTCGAGATGGGCGCCGACGACTATCTGCCGAAGCCGTTCAATCCGCGCGAGCTGCTCGCCCGCATCAATGCGGTGCTGCGCCGCCAGGCCGCGGCGATCACCGCGAGCGCCACCGAGGGCGCGACCGCGCTGAGCTTCCTCGGCTGGAAGATCGACTTCCGCCTGCGCGAACTGCGCAATCCCGAAGGCGCGCGCGTCGCCATGACCAGCGCCGAGTTCGACCTGTTGCGCACCTTTTGCGAACGGCCGGGCCGCGTGCTGTCGCGTGACAGCCTGCTCGACCTGACGCAAGGCCGCAGCGCCGGCTCGTTCGAGCGCTCGATCGACGTTCTGGTGAGCCGCATCCGCCGCAAGATCGAACCTGATCCGCAGGAGGCGACGATGATCAAGACCGTGCGGTCCGGCGGCTACATGTTCACGCCCGTCGTCGAGGTGGTGACCGCGCCGCAGAGCCATTGACCGGTCGATCGGGTGGCGCTGGCATGATGTCGTTCGGCTTTCTCAACCTGAAGGGAATCCGCGGCCAGATCACGGCGCTGGTGGCCATCTCGATCGTGGCGCTGCACGCCATCATCACTGCGACCTTCCTGATCTATCGCGCCGAGCAGCCTCCGGGTGAGAACGAGGCCGGCCCGTTCCAGCTCGCCACCGTGATCCGCGTGCTCGGACACGCTCCCGCCGATGAGCGCGCCCGGCTGCTGGCCGACATCGCCCGCGCCTATCCCGAGTTCGACATCAAGGCGCAATCGGGACCACTGCCGTCCGATCTGGCACAACCGGCCGCCGGGCCGGAGAGAGACGGCACGGCTCATGGCGGGGAGCCCGAGTCGGGGCCACGCGGCCCATCGGAGACCGCTCACGGACCGGGCGGCTTCCGCGGCCTCGGCCCTGGCTATCGAGTCTTCATGCCGCCACCGGGATCGAGCGCGCACCGCGTGGTATTCGCGCTGCCGGACGGCGACCTCATTTCGGCCAAGGCGCCGGAGCGGCCCCGCCGGCCGCCGTTCTGGGGCGCGCCGTGGCTGACCACGATCCTGTTCGCATTGATCAGCACCACACTGCTCGGCCTGTGGGCGGCGCGCGCGCTGACGTCGCCGCTGTCGAGCTTCGCCAAGGCGGCCGAGAATTTCAGCCTCGATGGCGAGGGCCCTGCTCTGCCCGAGCGCGGACCGGAGGAAATCCGCTCGCTGGCGCGCGCGCTGAACCGGATGCGTTCACGCATCACGGCATTGATCAATGACCGGACCAAAATGCTCGCGGCAATCAGCCACGACCTGCGCACGCCCTTGACGCGCATGCGGCTGCGCTGCGAGTTCGTTGAAGACGAGTTGCAGCGCAGCCGCATGCTGGCCGATCTCGACCAGATGCACGCGATGCTGGGCTCGGTGCTGTCGTTCCTGCGCAACGGCCGCAAGCTCGAGCCGATGACCCTGGTCGACATCGCAAGCATCCTGCAGCTTGTCGCCGACCAGTTCGCCGACGTGGGCCACGTTGTCAGCTATGTGGGACCGGCGCGCGCGATGGCGACGGTGCGCCCGGACGATCTGATGCGCTCGGTGACCAACCTGGTCGAGAACGCCACGAAGTACGGCAAGGAGATCGTCGTCCGGCTGACCATCTCCGGCAAGCGCCTGACCATCGATGTCGAGGATGACGGCCCGGGTATCGCAGATGCCCGCAAGTCCGACATGCTCGAGCCGTTCGTGCGCGGCGACGACGCCCGCAACATGGACGAGGCGACCGGCTTCGGACTCGGCCTGTCGATCGCCAAGGCGATCGTCCAGGCGCATGGTGGCGAGCTGTCGCTGCACGATCGCAAGCCGCATGGGCTAATCGCGCGCATCGAGCTTCCGCTCAGCCGGAGCAAGCTGCGCCCCGCGGCCTGATACGCAAACGCGCCCGGATGGTCCGGGCGCGCCGCGTCGAGACAATCAACCGATCGTCGGTGACGTCGTTACTCGGAGTACTTGAACTCCGGCATCGACTTCAGCTGGTCCTTGGTCGCGTTGATCATCGCGTGGTCGGGATACCAGCGGTTCTTCGAGGAGCTCATCGACGAGGACGACGAAGTCGCGGCGCCGGTCGTCGTGGTCGAGGCCGGCGGGTTGGTCGAGGAGGTCGTGCCGGTGGCCGGCGCGTTCGAGGCGGTGGTGGACTGCACCGGCTGATCCGAGAACTTCACCTGGTCGAACGAGACGGCGACGAGATGCTCGCCCATGCCGAGGAAGCCGCCGACGCCGATCACGACGCCCTTGATGTTGCCACTCTTGTCGACGAGCATATCATCGATCGAGCCGACGTTCTCGTTGTTGTTGTTGTAGACCTTCACGCCGACGAGCTTCGAGGCGCGCCAGTCGCCCTGATACGATGCCGCGGTGGTGTCGCTCTTGACCGTGGTGCTGGTCGTCGTGGTGGTGCTCTCCGCGGCAAAGGCAGCGGTCGCGAGCAGCAGGGAACCGGCCAGGCCGGCCGCAACAGTCTTCATCACCATGTGGTTTCTCCTCTCAGTGAATGGTGACGAGAGAACTGCAACGAACAGTCCGCGTTCCCAGGGAACCACGATTTCGCCATGCTGCGCGACAACCGGTCCCACCGCAGCGCGAAGTGTTACCGAGTGACGGTTCGACAGAGGGGTGCGGAAGACGTATCGAATCGGAGCTGAATATCCGATGCGCAGGGGCTGCTCGTGGCGGATGACGCTGCGCTCCTCGCTCCGTTCTTACGGGGCGAGGGTGTGCAGCGTCAACGCGGCTGCAGATCGCGGCCGCCGACAAGACCGCGGCCTATCGTTTCATTGCATCGCGCAGCTCATCGACTACGCCGCCAGCGCGCCGTCCTCGTCGACGGCCTCGGCGTAGAACGCGATCGTCTCGTAGCGATAGTCGCAAAGGCGGCAGTGCCAGAGATAGGCGGTGCGCCGGCCATCCTTCTCGACCCAGGAGGGCAGCGCAATCGGTTCGCTGCATTGGGCACAGGGATTGTTGCGCGGCAGGTCCAGGACGCGCACCGGAGCCTGCGGAATGTCGAGCTGACGAAAGTGGATGTCGGTTGCCTTCGCGGCCATGACACACTCCCTCTCTGTTCAGGTTTCTTAAGAGCTTTGAATGCGTCAGTCTCGCCGTCGATCTGACCATCGCATTATAGCTGCCGAGCTAAGCCCTTGCACGCGCCGGGATGCCGCGCGACATCCGGCCTCACGGAGATTCGAACGCGTGTTCAATGGCGAGCGGGAACCACTGCCGGTTCCACCTGATGGCGTGCGCCCGGGCTGCGCAGATGGATCGTGGCAATGTCGTCCGCATAGACCTTCTGCCAGCCGTCGACATGGTCAAGCAGCTTGGTTGCCGCGCTCTGCGTGCGCAGCAGCGTCGCCTCGATGTCGTAGTCCTTCAGCAGCCGGAACAGATTGTCCGGCTCCATCAGGCCTGACGCGGCGTTGTGATCGACGAAGAATTTTTCGCCGTAGAGCTCGGTGCGGCCGTCGATGAACGGCGCGACGCCGGAAGCGATCAGGTAACCACCGAAATCGTAGTCGTTGAGGACACGGGCGAGGTTGAGCTTCTTCAGCTCGACGACGGCGGCTACCGGCGTGCCGCGCATGTTCGGCGCATAAGTCAGGATCGAGGCCGAGGTCAGCGTGCCGATGCCGAGCGCGAGCACGATCGCTGCGATGAGCGGGAGGCGCAGCGTGGTCAGCGGCGGCGTTTCAACGCCGAATTGCCGGGCGAGCGGTGCCGCGAGCACCAGCGGCCCGATCAGTGCGAACAGCTCGGCGGCGCGTGCCTGCGCCAGCGCCATGTGCAACAAGCCGAGCAGCATCAGGATGCGCACCGGCGGCAGCTTGAGCCCATGCAACAACGCGAAGCCGATCCCAAGCAGCAGGCAGATCTCGAACGGGCCGAGATTCTGGAAGTCGGTCGCCTTCCACTCCAGGATCAGCGGCAGCGCCTGCCCGAGCGACAGGATCTTCTGCGATGCCAGCAGCGCGTTCCAGCCATAGGGCGTGCAACAGCTCGCCGCCACTGCAAGCGCCGCAAAGGCGGCCCAGCGCAGCGCCAGGCTACGGCGCGCGGCGGCCTCGGCGTTGACCAGCGCGTCGAGCGCGGCGGGTGCGATGAAGAACAGGCCGAACACGAAGCCGCCGTGAAGATTGGCCCACAGCGCGATCAGCACCACCAGCACCAGCGGCGGCGCGTCCTTGCGGTCGGCGGCGTCGAGCAGCCCGGCCATCCAGGCCACGAGCAGCGGAAACGCCAGCACATGCGGCCGCGCCAACAGGTGCGGCAGGCAGAGCAGGAAGGCCGCGACGACGAACAACAAGGTCGTGCTGTCGCGTAGATGCCGGCTGAGCATGCGCGCGAACAGCGCCAACGATAGCGCGATGGCGAAGGCTGCCAGCACCACCGGCCCGGTCCACCCCGCGACCTTGTAGGCTGCCGCGTAGGCGACCTGCGCCAGCCATTGTGTGGAGATCCACGGCGCGCCGCGCATGGTGAAGGAATAGACGTCGACCTCGGGCACCGAGCGATGATCGATGATCCACTGCCCGACCGTGATCTGCCACATCGTGTCGGGATCGTTGAGCATCCGGTTGCCGGACAGGATCAGGAGCGCATAGACGCCGGCTCCGACCCACAGCGGGAGCAGCGTCTGCGCCGGTCTGGCGCTCGCTTCGGTGTGGGCGACGGAAAGCGTCATGGCAGCGGGATCCAGTGGACTGACTGTAAAGCAGCCAAGCACGGTCCGGCATAATTCGCGGTAAACCGCCTGATATCCGTGACCTTACGAGGGCTCACGTCACATTTACGCCACAATATCGCCCGCCGTTTGGACCAATTAGGGTGTGCAAAGCGTAAACGCATGCTGGGGGGCCTTGCTCGGCATGCGCGTGGTTCCCGGGGGATCCTGACACATGAGACGTCTTGTGCTGACGGCCTGCCTCGCAGGCTTCGCAACGCTTGGCACCGCGCCGCCGGCCGGAGCGGCCGAGGAGGCGGACAGCGCCGCCAAGGTGAAGCCTGGCAAGATCAAGCTGGCCCATGTCCGCGCCGACAGCATCAAGGATCTCGCCGCGCGCGGCGCCGTCACCCGGACGGCGCGCGAGGTCGAGGCGATCGAGGCGGTGAGCACAGCCGATACGACCACTCCCGTCGATGCCAATGTGTCGGCCCAGCCGGCCGACGTCGAAACCGCACCGGATGCGACCGCCCCCGCGCCCGAGGCCGAGCGCAAGTCCGCGGACGCCAAGCCGCAGCACATGAACACCGGCCATCCGCACATCGACGCTCTGGTCGCCGTGCATGCCGCTGCCAACAACGTGCCCGAAGCGCTGGTCCACCGGGTCATCGTGCGCGAGAGCAAGTACCGGCAGGACCTGGTGGGCCGCTGCGGCTGCATCGGCCTGATGCAGATCAAGCTCGGCACCGCGCGCGGTCTCGGCTACACCGGCGACGCGGCCGGCCTCCACGATCCCAACACCAACCTCACCTATGGCGTGCGTTATCTCGCCGGTGCCTACCGCGCCGCCCATGGCGACCACGACCGCGCGGTCGCCTATTTCGCCAAGGGCTATTACGAGGAGGCCAAGCGCCAGCGCCTGGCCGATGCGCGGCCCGTGAGCCGCTCCGAGCGCGTCAGCGCTCCGCTCGACATCACGCCGAAGATCGCCACCTCGCGCCACGCCCGCGCGCACTGAGCCTGATTGGTTCCTAACGGACGGCAACGGTCTTTCCGTGACACTCCGTTGACACGCTGCCGTATCGGTCTATTTTAAGCGCGTTCCGAGGGGAGCTCCGAGGGGGAGCTGAGATACCGCACGTGATGCGGTGACCCTTTGAACCTGATCCGGGTCATGCCGGCGAAGGGACAGGGATGCAGCAGACACCCACGCGCGGGGATCGCCCCGTATCCATCATTGGCGCCGGTATTGCGGGCGCCTGGCAGGCGCTGCTGTTCGCGCGCGCCGGCCACGATGTCACCTTGCACGAGCGCAGCGACGCGGCGCTGATGCTCTCGACAAGCCATTGGGCCGGCGGCATGCTGGCGCCCTATTGCGAGAGCGAAGTCTCCGAACCGATCATCAGCCGCCTCGGCCTCGCCTCGCTCGACATCTGGCGGCGCGAGATGCCCGAGACGCCGTTCAATGGCTCGCTGGTCATCGCGCATGCCCGCGACCGCGCCGATTACGACCGCTTCGCCCGCCGCACCTCCGGCTATCAGCGGCTCGATGCGGCGGCGCTCGCGGAGCTGGAGCCGTCGCTGGAGGGCCGTTTCCGCGAAGGCCTGTTCTATCCAACCGAGGGCCATGTCGAGCCGCGCCGCGTGTTGCCGAAGCTGCACCAGCGCATCGTCGAGGCCGGCGGCCGCGTGCTGTTCAACAGCAATGTCAGCACTGATGATCTCGACGGCCTCGTGATCGACTGTCGCGGTCTCGCCGCGCGCCAGGCCGAGCCTGAGCTGCGCGGCGTCAAGGGCGAGATGATCCTGATCGAGACCTCCGAGGTGAGCCTCGCGCGTCCGGTGCGGCTGATGCATCCGCGCTTTCCGCTCTATCTGATCCCGCGCGAGGACAATCTGTTCATGCTGGGTGCGACCTCGCTGGAAGCCGAGGACACCGGCGTCAGCCTGCGCTCGGCGCTGGAGCTGCTGGGCGCGGCCTATTCGGTGCATCCGGCGTTCGGCGAGGCCCGCATCCTCGAATTCGGCTCGGGCCTGCGGCCGGCCTATCCCGACAATCTGCCGCGCATCACGGTCAGAAGCGAGCGCGAGATCCGCGTCAACGGCCTCTATCGCCACGGCTTCCTGATCGCGCCCGCGCTGGCGCAGGCGACATTGAACTACGTGGCGCATGGCCAGATCGACAACGAGGTGATGCGATGCGCGTGACGGTCAATGGCGAGGCCCGCGACATCAGCGCGACCGACGTCGCCGCGCTGCTGTCGGAGCTCGACTACGAGGGCACGCATTTCGCGATCGCGCTGAACTACGACGTCGTGCCGAAAAGCCGCTGGGCCGACACGGCGCTGAAGGCCGGCGACGAGATCGAGATCATCACGCCCCGGCAGGGAGGGTGATGATGATGGAGCGCGCGCTCGTACGCCACCCACAGCTGTCGTCCCGGCGAACGCCGGGACCCATAGTCACCGCCGGCCGTGGTGATACTCGATCTCTCCAAGTGTGCCTCGATGCAACATCACGCGGTATGGGTCCCGGCGTTCGCCGGGACGACACGAGGTGGGAGGTCGCGCCCCACCCACAGCCGTCATCCCCGCGCAGGCGGGGATCCAGTACGCCGCGGCCTCTCGGCTCAACACGACTGCCTCTGGAATACTGGATCCCCGCCTGCGCGGGGATGACGGCGTTCCTTGTGGCGACCACCGTCCGACATGACGGAGACAATCGATGCTGAAATTTTACGACAAGACCGTCACCTCCCGCCTCCTCATCGGCACCGCGCTGTATCCCTCGCCTGCCATCATGCAGGACGCGATCCGTGCCTCCGGCGCCGAGATCGTCACGGTGTCGTTGCGGCGGGAGGCCGCGGGCGGCAAGACGGGCGATGCGTTCTGGAAGCTGATCAACGAGCTGAACGTCACGGTGCTGCCGAACACGGCCGGCTGCCGCAGCGTGCGCGAGGCCGTCACTACGGCCAAGCTCGCGCGCGAATTGTTCGGCACGTCCTGGATCAAGCTCGAGGTCATCGGCGACAACGACACCCTGCAACCCGACGTCATAGGCCTGGTCGAGGCCGCCACCATCCTGATTAAGGACGGCTTCGAGGTCTTCCCCTACTGCACCGAGGACCTCACCGTCGCCACGCGCCTGGTCGATGCCGGCTGCAGGGTCGTGATGCCCTGGGCGGCGCCGATCGGCTCGGCCAAGGGCATCATCAACCGCGACGCGCTGAAGCTGCTGCGCGACCGCCTGCCCGATATCACGCTCGTCGTCGATGCCGGCCTCGGCGCGCCCTCGCACGCCGCGGGGGCGCTGGAGCTCGGCTATGACGCCGTGCTGCTCAACACCGCGATCGCGAAAGCCGCCGATCCGGTCGCGATGGCGCGCGCCTTCAGGCTCGGAGTCGAAGCCGGCCGCACCGCCTACGAGGCCGGTCTGATGGACGCCCGCGATTTCGCCTCGCCCTCCACCCCTGTCGTTGGGACTCCGTTCTGGCATGCCGTATCCTGATCGCTTCTATCCCGTCGTCGACAGCCTCGCCTGGGTCGAGCGTCTCACCCGTCTCGGCGTCGGCACCGTGCAATTGCGCGCGAAGAATCTCGACGACGCCGCGGCGCTGCAGATCGTCACCGACGCGCTGGCCATCACCCGGGGCACCGCGACCAAGCTGATCGTCAACGACTACTGGCGCGCCGCGATCGCCGCCGGCGCCGCGCATGTCCATCTCGGCCAGGAGGATCTGGCGGAGGCTGACGTCAAGGCGATCAAGGACGCCGGCCTGACGCTCGGCCTGTCGACGCATGACGATGCCGAACTGGAGACTGCGCTCGCGGCGAAGCCCGACTACGTCGCGTTGGGGCCGATCTTCCCGACCACGCTCAAGGCGATGCGCTTCGCGCCGCAGGGCATCCCGAAGATCAGCGTGTGGAAGCAGCGCGTCGGCAGCATTCCGCTGGTCGCCATCGGCGGCATCAAACTGGAGCAGGCCGCGGAGATTTTTGCCGCCGGCGCTGATTCCATCGCGGTTGTCTCCGACGTCACCCAGAACGCAGATCCCGACGCCCGCGTCCGCGCCTGGCTCGACGCGACCAAGGAGCCGGCATGATGCCCCACTCGCTCCACCGTCATTGCGAGCGAAGCGAAGCAATCCAGGGCCGCGCGTGCCGCCCTGGATTGCTTCGTCGCTACGCTCCTCGCAATGACGCTCCTATTCACTCCGGCAACGACAATTAAGGAGGCCCCCATGAACATCCGCTCCAATCCCGACACCACCCTGCCCGCCGTCACCACTGGCCCGCTGCCGTCGTCGCGCAAGATCTACGCTGTGCCGGACTCCGCCCCCGATCTGCGCGTGCCCTTGCGCGAGATCATCCTGTCGGAAGCAGCCAGCGAGCCGAACCTGCCGGTCTACGACACCTCCGGCCCCTACACCGACCCGTCCGTCACCATCGACGTCAACGCGGGTCTGCCCCGCAACCGCATCGCCTGGGTGCTCGAGCGCGGCGGCGTCGAGGAATATGTCGGCCGCGACATCAAGCCGGAGGACAATGGCAATGTCGGCGCCGACAAGGCGGCGAAGGCGTTCACCGCGCACCACAAGCCGCTGCGCGGACTCGACGGCCACAAGATCACCCAGCTCGAATTTGCCCGCGCCGGCATCGTCACCAAGGAGATGATCTACGTCGCCGAGCGCGAGAATCTCGGACGTAAAGTTCAGCTCGAGCGCGCCGAGGCCGCGCTCGCCGACGGCGAGAGCTTTGGCGCGTCGGTCCCCGCCTTCATCACCCCGGAATTCGTCCGCGACGAGATCGCGCGCGGCCGCGCCATCATCCCCTGCAACATCAACCACGCCGAGCTGGAGCCGATGATCATCGGCCGCAACTTCCTCACCAAGATCAACGCCAATATCGGCAACTCGGCGGTGACCTCCTCAGTGGAAGAGGAAGTGGACAAGATGGTGTGGGCGATCCGCTGGGGCGCCGACACGGTGATGGACCTCTCGACCGGCCGCAACATCCACACCACCCGCGAATGGATCCTGCGCAACTCGCCGGTGCCGATCGGCACCGTGCCGATCTACCAGGCGCTGGAGAAGTGCAACGGCGATCCGGTGGCGCTGACCTGGGAGCTCTACAAGGACACGCTGATCGAGCAGTGCGAGCAGGGCGTCGACTACTTCACCATCCACGCCGGCGTGCGGCTGCAATACATCCACCTCACCGCGAGCCGCGTCACCGGCATCGTCAGCCGCGGCGGCTCGATCATGGCGAAGTGGTGCCTCGCGCATCACAAGGAGAGCTTCCTGTACACGCACTTTGATGAGATCTGCGACATCATGCGCAAGTATGACGTCTCGTTCTCGCTCGGAGACGGCCTGCGCCCCGGCTCGATCGCCGATGCCAACGATCGCGCCCAGTTCGCTGAGCTGGAGACCCTGGGCGAGCTGACCAAGATCGCCTGGGACAAGGGCTGCCAGGTCATGATCGAGGGCCCCGGCCACGTGCCGATGCACAAGATCAAGATCAACATGGACAAGCAGCTCAAGGAGTGCGGCGAGGCGCCGTTCTACACGCTCGGGCCGCTGACCACCGACATCGCGCCGGGCTACGACCACATCACGTCCGGCATCGGTGCGGCCATGATCGGCTGGTTCGGCTGCGCCATGCTGTGCTACGTGACGCCGAAGGAGCATCTCGGCCTGCCCGATCGCAACGACGTCAAGACCGGCGTCATCACCTACAAGATCGCCGCCCACGCCGCCGACCTCGCCAAGGGCCATCCCGCAGCGCAGCTACGCGACGACGCGCTGTCGCGCGCCCGCTTCGAGTTCCGCTGGACCGACCAGTTCAACCTCGGCCTCGACCCGGACACCGCGAAGAGCTTCCACGACGAGACCCTGCCGAAGGAAGCCCACAAGGTCGCGCATTTCTGCTCGATGTGCGGCCCCAAATTCTGCTCGATGAAGATCACCCAGGACGTCCGCGACTACGCCGCGACCTTGAACGATCCGGCGACGGTCGGCATGACCATCTCCGGCACCATCGAGGACGGCATGGCCCAAATGAGCGCCAAGTTCAAGGAAATGGGCGGCAGCGTGTACCTGGATGCGGAGAAGGTGAAGGAGAGCAACAAGGCGTTGTCCTGACCTCTCGCGCATCGCTCTCCATCGTCATGGCCGGGCTTGACCCGGCCATCCATCAAGCCGGGCGCAAGCCCGGCTTTTTTGTTTGATGATTAGACCATTCGCATCAACAATACGCGCCTGTCCAACTAAATACTCCGGGTCGACAACGCTCAAGACGGAATTGCCATGCCCATCCACCACATCGCCGCCCCACCGCACATCAAAACCCCGCCGCTCTCCTTCGGCACCCGTGTCGGCGACCTGCTCTTCATCTCCGGCATTCCCGGCTTCGACGCCCACGGCAACCTGCCCGACGACTTCGAGGCGCAGTTCGCCAACGTCGTGACCAACTTCACGCGCGTGCTGACAGAGGGCGGCGCCTCTCTCCGCGATCTCGTCAAGGTCAACGTGCTGCTGACGCGCGCGAACGATGTGGCTGTCATGAACCGGCTCTATGCCGCGGCGTTCGGGCCGGCGCCCTATCCGGCGCGGACCACGTGCGTGGTGGTGGCGCTGCCGGATCCGAAGATGCTGATCGAGATCGAGGGCGTCGCGGCGATCGCGACCACGTAGGGTGGGCAAAGGCGCGGACGCACTGTCTCTGCGGTGGCGGTGGTGGCGCCGTGCCCCACCATCTCACAGCCGAGCCTGCTGCACGACGGTGGGCACGCGACCGCCCTGCGGGCGCCTGCTTTGCCCACCCTACGTTCTTGGCTCTGGCCGAGCAACGTGGCAACGAAGCGCACGACCGTCGTTCGCTCAGCCAATCCATACGCGCGGCCCGCGAACGGGCCGCCCGGCCATGCGCCATCAGCAACGCAAGTCTGCTCGCGCGGATTTGCCGCACGGTTCGCGGCGAACCGCCTTTAAATTGAACGACGCCACTCCGACACAGGCCGCGCTTGAGGCTGGGGGCCTGTTTGTTGCCGGAGTTTGCCAATGTCGCGTTTCACCATGTTTGTTTTTGTCATGAGCCTCGTTGCCGCGAGCCTCGCCGCCGCCCCGGCACAAGCCGGCTACTTCATCCTGCGCTGGGACAACACCGGCATCTGCCAGGTCTGGAACGAGGCGCTCACATTCAGGCCGGTGCAATGGCCGTCACGCTATCAGGTGATCAGCCGCCCGGTGCCGACCTTGAGCGATGCCGTCAATCTGCAGGTCAGGCTGCGCCGGCAGGGGCGGTGCACGCTGTGAGCCCCCTTCGATGCCGTCCCGCTCCGGCGCGGCGGCCTCATCCTGCCTCCATCTTGCACAAATCCCTGATATCGCTGTGAACGACCAGCGCCAGCGTCTTGCGCCGCGCGCGCTTTTGTCGCACCACTTCGCGGTCGCTGCCGCCGCGCGGTTTGATCACCGCAGCGTGCACCGACGATGATTTGGTTGGTCCGTTCAGGAGATTGACGATGCGCCGCTTAACCTCTGTTGCCGCTGCCGCCGCTCTCGCGGCCACCTCGGTCGCCGCCCCCGCTTTTGCCGCTCCCGCGCCCAAGAGCGGCTACTACGTGATCCGCTGGGAGAACACCGGCATCTGCCAGATCTGGAACACCGATCTTCAGTCGAAGCCGCTCGAATGGCCCTCGACCTACAAGATCGTCTCCAAGCCGGTGTCGACCTTCGTCGAAGCCACCAACATCCAGCTCAAGCTGCGCGACGAGCGCCGCTGCTTCCTGTAAGCGGCGTTCGCACGCCATCGTGCGTGGCGGTCAGGCGGCCCTGACCGCGCTCGCCTGCATCGGCACGAAGCCGGGCAGATCGGCGATCCGCGCCAGCCACGCCCCGACGTTCGGATAGGGCGTCAGCGACACGCCGCCCTCGGGCGCGTGCGCGGTGTAGCTATAGAGCGCGACATCGGCGATCGTCGGTGTCTCGCCGGTGAGAAACGGCCGGACGCCAAGCTCGCGCTCCATCACCGCAAACAGGTTGTTGGCGATCTGGTGCGCCCTCGCCATGTCGAGCGGCGCGCCGAACAAGGTCGCGATCCGCGCCGCCGCCGCACCGAACGCCAGCGGCCCGGCTGCCGCCGACAGCCAGCGCTGGACCTGCGCCTGTCCCAAGGGATCGCGCGGCCACCACCGGCCAGCCGGATCGTAGCGCCCGGCAAGATAGACCAGGATCGCATTGGAGTCGGGGATCACGGCATCGCCGTCGACCAGCACCGGCACCTGGCCGAACGGATTCAGGGCCAGGAAATCCGGCTGCTTCTGCGCGCCGCCCGGGAGATCGACATCGACGAGCTCGCACGGCAGGCCGAGCAGGCTCAGCATCAGCCGCGCGCGATGCGCATGGCCGGACAGGGCGAAATGATAAAGGCGGCGTTGCGACATGATGGGCTCCCGTTGCTGGAGCGACGTGTAGCGCCGGGCTGACAGATCAACAACGCCGGCCGCCATCAATGGCTTGTTGCGACCGGCGCAATAATGCGACAACGGCTCATGGATCGCCTGCCCGATCAGTTGCAGCCCGGCCTGCGCCTCGTCTTCGTCGGCACGGCCGCGAGCGAACGGTCGGCTGCGACCGGACACTACTACGCGCACCCCGGCAACCGCTTCTGGCGCACGCTGCATGCGACGGGCCTGACGCCGCGGCTGCATCAGCCGGAGGAGTTTCCTCTGCTGCTGTCGCTCGGCATCGGCTTCACCGACCTGTGCAAGCAGGGCGCCGGGATGGATCACGTCGCCCTGAAGGCCGGCGTCGATGTCGCGGGCTTCGCGGCCAAGATCGAACGCTATCGGCCGGCGACGATCGCTTTCACCAGCAAAAAGGCCGCAAGCCTGTTTTACGGCCGGCCGACCGGCGCGATCGCACTGGGCCTGCAGCCGACGCAGAAGGATTTTCCGGCCACCTTCGTGCTGGCGTCGCCGTCAGGCGCGGCATCGGGGGCGTGGACCTTGCAGCCATGGCTGGATCTGGCGGCGCATGTCGAACGCGATCGTCCGCACGCGAAACAGCCGGCGTTCAACGATGCACCGTAAGCTGGGCAAAGCAGCCGCTGGCAACGGAGATCGCGTGCCCAGCATGCATCCGCGTGCCCGCCGCGAGATGGAGCGCGGCAGACACGAGCACGCGGGCGCGCCTTTGCCCACCCTACGCAGGCCCATGCTCGATGTTATCTCGTGCCCGATCAGTAACTATGATGGTCGCGTAGACAGCCATACAGACCGGCATGCGCGATGCCCATGACTGCGCCATCTCCCCTTGCGGGAGAGGGCATGCAGGACAGCGCGGCCAGCTCGCTCGGGTGAGGGGTATGCCTCGACGACCGCAGCTCGGGGAGAGAGACCCACACCCGAGTGAGCATGCTGATGGGACGTCGATGCCCTCTCCCGCAAAGGGGGAGAAGGCGCTGTATCTCACAGCGTCATGCTCGGCTGACTATACGATGGGTCCCGGCTCGAGGGCGGGACGACGCTGTTGCTAGTTGTGAGATAGCGGTCAACGATACCGCAACTATCTGATCGTGATGGCGAGGCCCGACAGGTCGACGTTGGCCAGGAGGCCGACCTGCTCGCCGGACAGCTCCAGCACCGCGCCCTTCTGGTTGGTCAGCACGATGCCGCGCACGCCGCGGCCGACGGCGAGGCCGGCGCCGGCGGCGCCGTAGACGCCTTCGACATCGGACGGACGCCAGATGTTGCTGACGCGGCCTCGCAGCACGGTGCGCGAGCCGCCGAACACGAGACCGTAGTCGATACCGCCGGTGGAGAGCGGATAGGCCCGGCCGTGGAAGCTCAGCACGCCGCTGCCGCCGGAGCCACCGATGATCCATCCCGCCTTGTAGATGGTCAGCGTGATGAAGCCGCCATCGGCGCGCGCCGTGGCCGGCAGGATGGCGCCGGTCGCGGCCACGAGCGCCACCAACAGACCGCGAAGCAAGGATGCAATGTTCATGGATGAAGTCTCCAGCGAGGTGAATAGGGACTGCGCGAAACTCAAGGTATTTCGATGGCCGCGCATCACGATCGTGCCCACCAAACGAATCGATCGGGCCGAATTTAGCCGTTTGCGCGGCAGCGTGCATGCACCGCCGCCGGTGTGTTCGAAAAGTCGCCATCTCGGAAGAGGGCGCGCGATCGAACCGGTTCCGCGCAGATCGACGCCATCGGACACCGGCTTTGTCAGGTGCGGGACAATGGCATGCGGACCAGGCCGTGGCCGGGCAACTAATCAAGCGGTCACGAGGCCGGTGCCGAGCCTGATCGAAGGGCTGGCGACGAAGGACCATCTGCTGCGCCGCGGCCACCACAGTCTCCGAGGGCCAAGCCCGAATGAACGCCGGACGGAGGGACGCTCCCGGGTCAAATTCGTCCAGACCCGCGCGAAACCAAGGCAATTTCGGGGTATTTGGCCGGGAAAGAGCTGCCCGAGGCCGATGTTAAGGAGCCGTTAACCTTGTCGGACCACGGTCGTTTACGGGCTGGATGTTTAGTTGGTCTCGATGTTTTCGCGCCGTCCTTGCTGGCGGTGCGGGCGTTGATCGGGAGGAGTTATGTCGCAAGAGTTGTCAGCCGATGCCGCAAGTCCGTCACTGGTCCCCCTCATTGTGCCACCGCCGCCGTCCGCGGCGGAGGTTCTGCCGCTGCTGATCGGCACGCCACTGTCCGAAATCGAGCGCGAGCTCATCGTTCAGACACTGGCCCGCTGCAACGGCAATCGCACCCACGCCGCACGGCTGCTCGGAATGCCCGTGCGCACCTTGCGGAACAAGATCCGCAGCTACACGGCCGACGGCATCGCGGTGCCGGCCTATTCGGCCTGATCCAACGGCGACCGCGCGATATCCCATCGTGTGGAACTCATCAGGATGCGGCGCCGATTGATGTTGATCAGTCGGCTCCGCAGCCCTCGTGCAATTGCTGCCGTCATCGCGCCTCTGTTACGCTTCGCCGCGAATCACAGATGTGTAGCGGAGTTGCGGTAGTGGCGAAGAATACGGCCGGACGCGGCCTGCAGGGCCCCGTGGGTCCACGAGGCCCGCAAGGGCAGCCCGGGCGGCGCGGACCTGATGGTCAGCGCGGCAAGCCGGGTCCTGACGGCAAGGCCGGGCCACAGGGCAAGCCAGGACCGCAGGGCAAACCCGGTCCGCAAGGGCCGCGCGGCGAGCAAGGCCCGCCCGGCAAGCCCGGACCCGAGGGACCGCAGGGTCCTCGTGGCGAACAAGGAGCGCCGGGCACGCTGCCGACGATCGATCAGCTGATGCCCTGGCTCGAGCAGATCTTCGCCGCCTATGACGACTACAAGCGCAACCGGGATCGCGAGGCGCATGAGCGCGACGCGCAGCTGATCGCCGTCCGCGACATCTTCGCCGCCACCGAGCATGACGAGGCACTCGAAGAGGCGTTCGAGGACGACGATCCGCACGAGATCGACGCGCCCAAGAAGAAAAAGAAGAAGCACAAGAAAAAGAGAAAGAAGCACGGCAAGCACTCCGGCGACGACCACGGCGAGCAGCAGGGCGAGGACGACGAGTTCTGACCCGCGACCGACCCCGCGGACGGCCTGGCCTCAGACCTTGCCGAACCTGATCGCCGAGCGCTCGCGAGCCTTGGCCGCCTCGATCTCACGGTCGCGCGGCGGCGCCTGGGTCTGCAGCGAGGTCAACAGCCGCCGCGCCGCATCGGCGACCTCCTCGACCGCACGTGCGAAGGCGGCCTCGTTGGCCTGAGACGGAGCGTTGAAGCCGGAGAGCTTGCGCACGAATTGCAGCGCCGAAGCCTGGATCTCCGCCTCCGTCGCCGGTGGCTCGAAATTGAACAGCGTCTTGATGTTGCGGCACATGGCGGGGCTAATCCGGTGCTGAACCAATTTGTCGAATGTGCTATCATGCCTCCGACGCGGTCGCAAAGAGCCGCGCAATCGCAGGGGAAACACATGCTTCGACCGTTTGCCGCCGTTGTTGCCGCTTGGGTGGTCTTTTGCGCGCCGTCTTGGTCCGCCGAGTATCCCGTCCCGAAGCAGGGCGACGTCGTGCTCAAGGATTTCAAGTTTCACACCGGCGAGACGCTGCCGGAGCTGAAGCTGCACTACACCACCGTCGGTGAGCCGACGGGCCAGCCCGTGCTGGTGCTGCACGGCACCGGCGGCTCCGGAGCCAGCATGCTGGTGGCGCCGTTCGCCGGTGAATTGTTCGGCAAGGACCAGCCGCTCGACGCGACGAAGTACTACATCATCATTCCCGACAGCATCGGCCACGGCAAATCGTCCAAGCCCTCGGACGGGCTGAAGACGAAGTTTCCGGCCTATGACTATGCCGACATGGTCGATGCGCAGTATCGGCTGCTGACCGAAGGACTTGGGATCAAGCATCTCAGGCTGATCATCGGCAATTCGATGGGCGGCATGCACAGCTGGGTGTGGGCGACGCGCTATCCGGATTTCATGGACATCGCGGTGCCGATGGCCTCGCAGCCGACGGAGATGGCGGCGCGCAACTGGATGCTGCGCCGGCTGATGCTAGAGACGATCCGCAACGATCCCGACTACAATGGCGGCAACTACACCGCGCAGCCGCGCATGATGAAATATGCCGTCACGGCCTATGGCACGGCAACCGCCGGCGGCACCATCGCCTATCAGCTGGCGGCACCGACGGCTGCCAAGGCCGACAAGATGGTCGAGGAACGGCTGGCCCAGCCTGTCCCGAGCGATGCCAACGACTTCATCTATCAGTGGGAGTCCTCGCACGACTACAATCCGTCGGCCGATCTCGACAAGATCAAGGCCACGGTGATGCTGATCAACTCCGCCGACGACGAGCGCAATCCGCCGGAGACCGGCGTAACCGCCGACGCGATGAAACGCGTCAAGAATGGCAAGGTGCTGCTGATCCCGGCCTCGGCCGAGACGCGCGGTCATCTGACCACCGGAAACGCGAAGTTCTATGTCGAGTCGCTGCGCGAGTTGCTGGCAACGGTGCCACAGCGCGGCATGTAGGCCTGGAAGGAGTCGTGAATGCGCGGGATCGTGCTGGCCGCTCTGATGCTCAGCTCTCTGGCCAGCGCGCCCGTCGCGCTGGCCATCGACAACGGCCAGTTCGAGAACGTGCCGCCTGATGTGCGCGCCTGGTTCAAGAGCGTGATCGCGCCGAACGGCGTGCCCTGCTGCGACGTCTCGGACGGGCACCGCACCACCTACGACGTGCGCGACGGCACCTATTGGGTGCCGATCGAGGGACGCTGGATGGCAGTGCCGGAGCGCGCCATCATCCGCGACCGCGGCAATCCGGTCGGCGAGGCCGTGGTGTGGTACGTTCATCACCGCGGGGACATCATCATCAGCTGCTTCGTGCCGGCCGATGCGGTCTAAGGGGTCGGTCATTGGAAGCGGGGCATGACTGGAAGCTTGCGCGACGACATGACCCGCGCGGTCATGCGCTGGCTGATGGCGCTGTTCTATGCGGCGGCGGGCATCGCGCATCTCGCGATCCCCGAGCCCTTCCTGCGCATCACGCCGTCCTTCGTTCCGTTCGCGCCACAGGTCATCTTGCTGACCGGCCTGTGCGAGCTCGCCGGCGCTGTCGGGCTGGTGACGACGCCGCTGCGGCGTTGGGCGGGGCTCGGGCTCGCGGCCTATGCGATCTGCGTCTGGCCGGCGAATTTCAAGCATGCGATCGACGGCATCGACCTGCCTCTTCTCGGCAGCAGCTGGCTCTATCACGGTCCGCGCCTGGCGTTTCAGCCGGTGCTGGTGTGGTGGGGGCTGTACAGCGCGGGGCTGATCGATTGGCCGTGGCAGCGCAGGACCTGACGCAGATGAAGCCGAATGGAGGCGCGCCGTGAGCGACCCGACAAACACCGATCTTGCCGCGATCTATCCGCCGCCGAACGAGCGCGTGATCGCCAAGGTGCGTCCGGCGCTGGATGCGCACAGCCGCAAGTTCATCGGGCTGTCGCCGTTCTGCGTGGTCGCGACATCAGGCGTCGACGGCAGCGTCGATGCCTCGCCGCGCGGTGGCCATCCGGGTTTCGTCCACATCGACGGCGACCAGCGCCTGCTGATGCCGGACCGTCCGGGCAACAACCGGCTCGACACGCTGCGCAACGTGTCCGAAGGCTCCGGCCGGGTGCAACTGATCTTCTTCGTTCCCGGCATCAACGAGACGCTGCGGGTCGGCGGCACGGCATCGGTGTCGACCGATCAGGAGCTTCTGTCGAAGCTGGAGGAGTTCGGCAAAGCTCCGCGCTCGGCGCTCGTGATCGACGTGCACGAGACATACTTCCATTGCGGCAAGGCCATCATGCGATCCAAGCTGTGGTTGCAGGATGCACAGGTGCCACGCTCGGCGATGCCGAGCATCAGCGAGATCATCCATGATCAGACCGCGCTGGGCACGCCCGAGCCGCAGGTGGTGACCGACGCGCGCTGGCGCGAGCAGCTTTGAGAATGCCATCCATTCGCAAGCTGGCGTCAGCGTCGAGTCATCTTTCCTGGTCCATCAGTGGCGCGCTCGCGCTTGCGAGCCCACATCTTGATGCAGCTCAGGGGTCGCCGAACGGCCCGGGCTCATTTATGACGTGCCGCTGAAGCTGGAAACGATCTCCCTCGATGCCCTCTTTCCGTGCCGCTCATCTGCTGTCGCCTCGCCATCTGGCCGGCGCGCTGTTGCTGGTGTCCGCCTGCGCGACGCCTTGCGCGGCGTCTGCCGAGGATGTGAAGCTCACCCCGGCCCAGACGCAAAATCTCGGCATCCGCGTCGCACATCCGACTTCGAGCCGGAACGACCAGACGCTGCCCTACCCGGCGCAGATTGTCATTCCAACACCGCAATTATGGGTGGTCAGCGCACCAGTCTCCGGCATGGTTACGAATCTGGCGGTGGCGCGGGGCGATCGCGTCAGCATCGGCCAGCCGCTGCTGACGCTCGAGAGCCCGAGCTTCGTGTCGCTGCAGCGCGAGTATCTGCATGCGCTGGCGCAGGAGGTCCTCGCCGTCCAGCAGCTGAAGCGCAACGCCGACCTGTTCGAGGGCAAGGCGATCCCGCAACGCGTGCTCGAATCCAGCCAGGCCGAGGCGCGGCAGGCCAGCATCGTCGTCGCCGAGCGGCGTCAGATGCTGCATCTCAGCGGCCTCTCGGACGAGGCCGTCGCGCGGCTCACCAATGAAGCGGCGATCAGCGCGACGCTGACCGTCAACGCGCCGCAGGCCGCCTCCGTGGTCGACATCATGGTGTCGCCCGGCCAGCGCATGGAGCAGGCCGCGCCGCTGGTGAAACTCGCGCGGCTGTCGCCGCTCTGGGCCGAGATCGCGATCCCGGCCACCAACATCGCCGCCATCAAGACCGGCGCGCGCGTCGACATCGAGGGCTATGCAACGCCAGGCCGCGTCATCCTGGTCTCCGAAACGACCGACACGGCGACCCAGACGATCCTCGTCCGCGCCGAGATTCCCAACGATGGCGGGCTGCATTCCGGTCAGACCGCGGCCGCGCGCATCGGCTTCGTCTCGGCCGGCGAAAGCGCCTGGGAGATCCCCTATAGCGGCCTGGTCCGGCGCGGCGAGCAGACCTCGATCTTCGTCGCGATCGAAGGCGGCTTCCGGCAGGTGCCGGTGACGCTGCTCGCGGAGGACCAGGACCATGTGGTGGTGTCCGGGCCCATCTCCGACAAGGACGAGGTGGCGGTCGGCGGCATCTCGGCGCTGCGCGGCATTCTCTCGCGGCTGGGGCAATGATGCTGCAGCGGCTGGTCGCCTTCGCGCTGGCGCAACGTCTGTTCGTGCTGCTCAGCGTGCTGCTGCTGGTCGGCGCCGCCCTCGTGTTCCTGCCGAGCCTGCCGATCGACGCGTTCCCGGACGTCTCGCCGGTTCAGGTCAAGATCATCATGAAGGCCCCGGGCCTCACCCCCGAGGAAGTCGAGCAGCGCATCACAGTGCCGATCGAACTCGAGCTGCTCGGCCTGCCCAATAAGAAGATCCTGCGCACCACAACCAAATATGCGCTCGCCGACATCACCGTCGATTTCGAGGACGGCACCGACATTTATTGGGCGCGCAACCAGGTCTCTGAGCGGCTGTCGAACGTTTCGCGCGACTTTCCCGATGGCGTCAGCGGCGGGCTCGCGCCGATCACGAGCCCGCTCGGCGAGATGTTCATGTTCACGATCGAGAGCCCGGAGCTGTCGCTCGCCGAGCGGCGCAGCCTGCTCGACTGGGTGATCCGGCCGGCACTGCGCACCGTACCGGGCGTGGCTGACGTGAACTCGCTCGGCGGGTTTGTCCGCGCCTTCGAGATCGTGCCGCGCAATGATGCGCTGGCGGCGCGCGGCATCTCCTACGAGCTGTTCCGCAAGGCGATCGAGGCCAATAGTCGCAACGACGGCGCCGGCCGCGTCAACCAGGGCGAGGACAGCGCGCTGGTGCGGATCGAGGGCAGCATCCGCAGCATCGACGACATCAAGGCGATCGTCGTCGACACCCGCGACAACATCCCGATCCGCGTCAGCGACGTGGCGCGGGTGCGGATCGGCGCATTGACCCGTTACGGCGCTGTCACGGCTGACGGCAAGGGCGAGACGGTCGAGGGCCTCGTGCTCGGGCTGCGCGGCGCCAATGCCGGACAGCTCGTGCGCGACGTGCGCGCGCGGCTGGAGGAACTGAAGCCATCGCTGCCCGCGAGCGTCACCATCAACGTGTTCTATGACCGCAGCCGGCTGGTCAACCGCGCTGTCGGAACGGTGGTCCGGGCGCTGGCTGAGGCCACCGTGCTGGTCGTGGTGTTACTGTTGCTGTTCCTGGGCAATTGGCGCGCCTCGCTGGTCATCGCGCTGAGCCTGCCGCTCGCGATCGTGATCGCGCTCCTGGTGATGCGCGCCGTCGGCATGTCGGCCAACCTGATGAGCCTCGGCGGGCTCGCGATCGCGATCGGCATGCTGATCGATGCGCTGGTCGTCGTGGTCGAGAACATCGTCGGCAATCTCGGCAGGCACGAGTCCAACAGGGCGGCACCCCTGGTCCACATCGTGTATCGCTCGGTCTGCGAGGTGCTGCAGCCTGTCGCCTCGGGCGTGCTGATCATCATCATCGTGTTCGTGCCGCTGCTGACGCTGCAGGGACTGGAGGGCAAGCTTTTCATTCCGGTCGCGCTGGCGATCATCTTCGCGCTCGCGGCTTCGCTGCTGCTCGCCTTGACGGTGCTTCCGGTCGCGACGTCGTTTGCGCTCAAATCTGCCTCGCATGAGGATCCGCTGCTGGTCCGCGCGGCGCAGCGCGCCTACGCGCCCGCGCTGACCTGGGCGCTCGCCAATGAGCGCAAGGTGATCGCCGTCGCATTGCTGAGCCTCGTCGCGGCAGGCTATGGCTACGCTCAGCTCGGCAAGACGTTCATGCCGACCATGGACGAAGGCGACGTGATCGTGAGCGTCGAGACGCTCCCCTCCGTCAATCTCGACGAATCCCTTGCGATCAACGCCCGGCTGCAGACGGCGCTGATGAAGGTTCCCGACATCGCCGGCATCATCGCCCGCACCGGATCGGACGAGCTCGGCCTCGATCCCATGGGTCCCAACCAGACCGACACGTTCCTGGTGCTCAAGCCGGCCGATCAGCGGCAGAGCGAAAATCGTGACGTGCTGCTGCAGAAGCTGCGCGATGTCCTGGCTGATTTCCCCGGCATCTCGCTGAGCTTCACGCAGCCGATCGACATGCGCGTGCAGGAGATGATCAGCGGCGTGCGCGGCGACGTCGCCGTGAAGATCTTCGGCCCCGACATCGGCACGCTCAATGACATCGCCGCGAAGCTGTCAACGATCTTGTCGAGCATCGATGGCGCGGAGGATGTATACACGACGCTGAACGAAGGCGCGCAATACTATACAGTCAATGTCAATCGGCTCGAAGCAGGTCGGCTGGGTCTGACGGTGGATTCCATCGCCAACTCGCTGCGCACCCAGATCGAAGGACGGACGATCGGCACCGCGCTCGAGAACGGCTGGCGGACGCCGATCCTGGTCCGTGGCAGCGAGACCACGCGCGAGGCGCCAACCCTGCTCGCGATGCTGCCGCTGACGCTGGCGGCCGGACAGCACGTCGCGCTGTCGCAGGTCGCGCGCATCCAGCGCGTCGACGGCCCGGTCAAGATCGACCGTGAGGACGGCAATCGCATGAGCGTGGTGCGCAGCAACGTCCGCGGCCGCGACATGGTCGGCTTCGTCCAGGCCGCCCAGCAGAAGGTCGCGTCCGAGCTGCAGCTGCCGGCCGGCTACCGGCTGACCTGGGGCGGACAGTTCGAGAATCAGCAGCGCGCCGCCGCGCGCCTGTCGGTCGTGGTGCCGGTCGCGATCGGGCTGATCTTCGTGCTGCTGTTCACGACGTTCGGCTCCGTCCGCCAGGCGCTGCTGGTGCTCGTCAACATTCCCTTCGCTCTGATCGGCGGCGTATTCGCGCTGGTCTCGACGGGCGAATATCTGTCCGTGCCGGCCTCCGTGGGCTTCATCGCCCTGCTCGGCATCGCCGTGCTCAACGGTGTCGTGCTGGTCTCCTACTTCAACCAGCTCCGCGCCCACGGGCTGTCCGAGCAGCGCATCGTGGTCGACGGCGCCAAGCGCCGGCTCCGTCCGGTGCTGATGACGGCGAGCATCACCGCGCTCGGCCTGATCCCGCTGCTGTTCGCCACCGGGCCGGGCTCGGAGGTGCAGCGGCCGCTGGCCATCGTCGTGATCGGCGGCCTGCTATCGTCGACCTTGCTGACCCTGATCCTGCTGCCGATCCTGTACCGCCGCTACGGCGCCGCCAAGGAGGCGGCATGACCTCTCAAGCAGCCTGCCTGACGCTGATCGCGCCGCGCGAGCTGCGCGAGGAGCTGTTCGACTACATCAACGACCAGTCGGATCTGGTCACCGGCTTCACCGCCTTGGATGCCGCCGGGCACGGCGCCCGCGTCCGGCTGCGCACGCCTGCGGAGCAGGTCAAGGGACATGCCGACGCGGTCGCTGTTTCGATCGTGCTGCAGGAGAAGGCTGTCGAGCGGCTGCTGGAGCGGCTGAGGAGCGCGTTCGCGGGAACGAAGCTCGTCTATTGGGTCGTGCCGGTGACGGAATTCGGCAGCATCGACTGATCCGCGTCCGCCACTGCCGGCGTTCGGAAGCCGGGCGGTCGATTCAAGGTCTGGTCTCGGCCCCGAATCGACCTCGCCCCAAGGAGGAGAGATGCGTTGGTCAGTGCTCGCTCTCGAGCCCGCCGACGTGCTTCTGGGTATAGAGCTCGAGGCCGATACGGCCGATCAGATCGAGCTGCGTCTCGAGGAAGTCGATGTGATGCTCCTCGTCCTTCATCAGCTGCTCGAACAGATCGCGCGACACGTAGTCCTTGACGCCGTGGCAGTAGGTTGCGGCTTCCTGGTAGAGCGTCCGCGCGCCGATCTCGGCGGCGAGATCGCACTCGATGATCTCCTTGACGTTCTGGCCGATGCGCAGGGGATCGAGCACCTGCATGTTCGGGAAGCCGTCGAGGAAGAGGATGCGGTCCGTGAACTTGTCGGCGTGCTCCATCTCCTCGATGGATTCCTTGCGCCAGACCTTCGCCATTTCCAAAAGGCCCCAATTGTTCAGCAGGCGGTAGTGCAGCCAATATTGGTTGATGGCAGTCAGTTCGCTGCGCAATCCCTTGTTGAGATATTCGATGACCTTGGGGTCGCCCTGCATAGATAAGCTCCGAAAGAGTTAGAGGCCGCAGGCGCTCAATAACAGGTTCGAAGTGCGGAGACGACCCCCGTTCATGTGCATTTTTGGGGCGTAAGCAGGCGAGATTGAAGGCAGACGCGGCTCAGCAGGCCGCCAGCGCGAACCGGCTCTGGAGATCTTCGTCCGCCGGCTGAACCGACGCGTGAGCATGGCTGTGAGCGTGTTGGCAGCCGGCCTGGCAAGCACGGGCGCAGGGACCCAAGGCCTCATCGATGATCGTCTTGATGGTGCGCGCACACCGACCGCATTCCGCGCTGCAGCCAAGGCAGCCGTAGAGCTGCTTCGGGCTCCGCGGCAATTCGTCCGCCGAACTCACCGCCTTGCGGATGTCGTGATCGCTGATGACGTTGCAGGAACAAACAATCATGAGAAACCGGCCAATCGTCCTTGGTCAGCTATCGATAGTCATCAGCCCCGAATGGCGCAAAGGGAAAACCGCGCTTTTGAAGCTATTCCAATCTCACAAGCTAACTAGAACGGCTCTAACTACGCGACCTTGCTGCAGATCAAAGTCGCTGCCGTGCTGGCTCAATCGCCGCCTCCGCCATCACCGCCGCCGTCTCCGCCACCGTCGCCTCCACCGTCGATCGGATTCCCCGTCACGTCGGTTGCGGTATTTGAAAACCAATTGCCAGGATCGAATCCTTCGCCATTGCTCGAGGAGTTGCCCGCGTCGAGGCTGCCGCCGTCCGACCCGCGGCGCGCGCCCCGCCAGCGATCCTTCATTACCAGGAGCACGTAACCCACAGCCGAGGCCAACCCGACCGACACAGCAATGGCTACGGTTTTGGTCATGAAATTGGAGTCCAATTGACTTTTGTGCAATGCAGCATTGAACGCATCCTGGGCATAGGTCGTCCAATGGGAGTTGCCCGTTCATTGATCATTCAAGCGGGATGTGGGAACCTGTCGCGTCGTTAGATGCGCCGTTGCCGACCTGGACTGAGAAAGGTGAGGTCATGAAGAAGACTCTTGCGGCCCTGGCCGCCGTCGCGACCCTGTCGACTGCCGCGCTGGCCCCTGCCCCGGCGGAAGCGCGCAACGGTCGCGTTGCCGCGGGCGTCGCGGCCGGATTGATCGGCGGAGCGCTCATTGGGGGCGCGATCGCCGCGGGCAGCAATCCCTACTACTACGGCCCTGGCTATTCCTATTCTCCGGGCTACGCCTATGGCCCAGGCTACTCGTACTATGGCGGCCCGGCCTATGTGGCCGATCCCGGCTATGCCTGCTACTGGCAGCGCCAGCGCTTCTGGGACGGCTATGGCTGGCGGATTCGCCGCGTGCGCGTTTGCGAGTGAACGTTCACCTTCATTAATTCCATGACCTTGCACCAGAAAATCGGATAGGCGCGGCAGCCTTGGCCAGAAAAAACCGTTTTTCGGTCGCATGGGGTCAACGAGGGTTTACGATGGGTTGACAGATTGTCGTGTTTTCTCACGATGCTGACGCCCCCTCGGTCAAGCGTAAAACAATCACCCACCCGGCGCCTGTTTCGGCGCTTCTCCAGGAGATCTCGAACCATGAAGAAGATCCTGACCGCAATGCTTGCGGTTGCGACAATCGCCGGTTCGCTGAGCGTTACCGCACCGGCTGCGAAGGCCGGTGACGTCGGCGCTGGCGTGGCTGCCGGCCTGATTGGCGGCGCCCTGATCGGCGGCGCGATCGCCTCCAGCCGTCCGGCCTATGGCGGTCCGGTGTATGTCGAAGCCCCCCCGCCGGGCCCGCCGCCGTGCGTGTGGCGCCGTGAGCGTTATTGGGACGGCTACGGCTGGGTCTCCCGCCCGGTTCGCGTCTGCTACTGATCGAAACCTCGCATCTCCATGCGGCAGAGCCCGGCCCTGCGGCCGGGCTTTTTGCTGGCTGCGTCCGATGGCCGCACAGGCCGTCAGCGCGAGGCGTTGATCGCCTGCAGCACGGCTTCGCTCGGCCAGCAATCCACCTTCAAGCCGGCGTTCTTCTGAAACGTGCCGAGCGCGGCACGCGTCTGCATCCCCGCCTTGCCGTCGAGCTTGTCCGCGTAGAGCCCGAGGCGCGTGAGACCCTTCTGCATCGACTCCACATCCTTGCTCCGCAATTGCTGGGAAGCCGACCACGGCGTCGCGAAGCCGGCCGGGCTGGTCATCCGGTCGGCGAGATGGCCAACGAACAGCACGTAGAGATCCGAGAAATTGTATTCCTTGATGACGAAGTAGTTTGCGGTCGTCAGGAATGACGGGCCATAGATGCCTTCGGGCTGCAGCAGGGACGCCGGCTGCTGCTGCTCGGCGGCGCTCAGCCGCTGGCCGCGCACCGGCGCGAATCCGGCCCGCAGCCACTCCGCGATCGGCTTCTTCAACTCAGGCACGCCCATCGTGCAATCGACGTTGGCGGGCGGCTTGACCTCGTAGGCCCAGCGCACGCCGCTCTGCCAGCCCTTGTTGGCGAGTTGCTTGGCCGCCGAGCCCAGCGCATCCGGCACCGAGTGCCAGAGATCGACCTTGCCGTCGCCGTCGAGATCGACGCCGTGCTTGTAGTACTCCGAGGGAAGGAACTGGGTCAGGCCGACCGCGCCGCCCCATGACGCCCTGAGATCGCGGCGCGACACCACGCCATCGCTCAGCATCTTCAGCGCCATGATGAACTCGGTGCGGTACTGCTCCTTGCGCCGTCCGACATAGGCCTGGGTCGCCAGCACGCGCAGCGCGTCATAGGGCAACGCGTAGCGGCCGAAATCGGTCTCGCGGCCCCAGATCGCGAGCACGATCGGACCAGGCACGCCGAAGCGGCGCTCGATCTCGGCCAGCGCCGGCCGGTATTGCAGGATCAGCGTCTGGCCATGCGCGGCCAGCCGTGCGATCGACGCTTCCTTGATGTAGTCGGCCGGCACCTGCACGAACTCGGCTTGCGCCGGTGCGCCGGTTGCAGGCCGGCCGGGCAGCAGCAGATCGGGAAGCTTATAGTCGGGCTCAAGCCCGCGCGTCTCGGACTCGAAGGTGGCGCGCGAAACGCCCTGGTCCTTGGCTTCGGGCCAGAGCGACGCGACGAATTGGGTGAAGGCGGCGTCGGCGGCGGTCGCCAAGCCGGCATGGCACAGGAGGACGCCGAACAGGAAAACCGCGAGGCACTGGCGAAGCAGACGCGGCACCTGATCAGGCATCCTGAAGGCCAAGCCGCCGTTCGATGTGCTCTATTCTCAGGTCCATCCGGTCCAGCCGATTGGACATGCTGGCGTACTGATTTTCGAGGTTCCCGATACGCTGCTTCAGTTCGCGAATGTCATCACGGACATGATCGAGAGCGCCGCGGATGTGGCGCAGATGCTCCAGCACGAGGTTCTCGACTTCGGTCATGTGAAGAGCGTACCACGCTGCGAACGAAATGTGAACAGCCGACTTGCACTGCTTCCTCAATGCCCCGCCGCCTGCTTCGCCTCCTCGATCGCGGCATTGGAAATCTTGTCGACCACGGCAATGCCGATTGCCGACAGGATGAACACGGTATGGATGATGGTCTGCCACATCACCCCGGTCTCGGTGTAGGTCGACTTGCCAGAGGACAGAGCGCCGGCCTCGATGAAGGTCCGCAGCAGATGAATCGAGGAGATGCCGATGATGGCCATGGCCAGCTTGATCTTCAGCACGCTGGCATTGACGTGGCTGAGCCATTCCGGCTCGTCGGGATGGCCCTGCAGATTGAGCCGCGACACGAAGGTCTCGTAGCCGCCGACGATCACCATCACGAGCAGGTTCGAGATCATCACCACGTCGATCAGGCCGAGCACCGCAAGCATGATCTGCTGCTCGGAGAAATCGAACGCGTGCGCAAACAGGTGCCATAGCTCTTTGAGGAACAGCACGACGTAGACGCCCTGGGCGATGATCAGCCCGACATAGAGCGGCAGCTGCAGCCAGCGCGAGCCGAAGATCAGCATGGGTATGGGGCGCAGCGCACCGCCCTTGGAGGACAGGGTCGCGTCGGAGGAAGACATGATGGAAGATCTCGCGGCTGGGATGGGATTTGCGGATCATCTATCTACGCAATCGCAGCACGCGGAAAAGCGACAACGGGTCGCAGCCGGGGCGCGACGCTTTGCCTCGCGAGAGACAACGTCGCGCCTCGCGCCATCGAGGGGTCAGCGGGTCAGCTTCTTGTACTTGACCCGGTGCGGGATCACGCTGTCCTGGCCGAGCCGGCGCATCTTGTCCTTCTCGTAGTCCTGGAAGTTGCCCTCGAACCATTCGACATGGCTGTCGCCCTCGAAGGCCAGCATGTGGGTCGCGATGCGGTCGAGAAACCAGCGATCGTGGCTGATGATGACGGCGCAGCCGGCGAAATCCTCCAGCGCCTCTTCGAGCGCACGCAAGGTGTCGACGTCGAGATCGTTGGTCGGCTCGTCGAGCAGCAGCACGTTGGCGCCGGACTTCAGCATCTTGGCAAGATGCACGCGGTTGCGCTCACCGCCCGAGAGCGCCCCGACCTTCTTCTGCTGGTCGGCGCCCTTGAAGTTGAACGACGAGCAATAGCCGCGCGAGTTCACCTCCTTCTTGCCGAGCAGGATCAGCTCGTTGCCGCCGGAGATCTCCTCCCATACCGTCTTGTTGCCGTCGAGCGCGTCGCGCGACTGGTCGACATAGCCGAGATGCACGGTCTCGCCGACGGTGATGGTGCCGGCGTCGGGCTTCTCCTGGCCGGTGATCATGCGGAACAGCGTGGTCTTGCCGGCGCCGTTCGGACCGATCACGCCGACGATGCCGCCCGGCGGCAGCTTGAAGGTGAGATTGTCGATCAGCAGGCGGTCGCCGAAGCTCTTCGAGAGGCCCTCGAAATCGACGACGTTCTGGCCGAGCCGCTCGGCCACGGGAATGATGATCTGCGCGGTCTGGGTCTGCTTCTCGCTGGCCTTCTTGAGCAGCTCCTCGTAGCGCTGGTAGCGCGCCTTGGACTTCGCCTGGCGCGCCTTCGGCGAGGCCGCGATCCACTCCTGCTCGCGCGCCAGCGTGCGCTGATGCGCGGCCTCCTCGCGGCCCTCCTGCTCGAGCCGCTTCTGCTTCTGCTGCAGCCAGGACGAGTAGTTGCCTTCGTAGGGAATGCCGCGGCCGCGATCGAGCTCGAGAATCCAGCTGGTGACGTTGTCGAGGAAGTAGCGGTCGTGGGTGACGATCAGGATCGCGCCGGGATAGTTGCGCAGATGGCCTTCCAGCCAGGACACCGATTCGGCATCGAGATGGTTGGTCGGCTCGTCGAGCAGCAGGAGGTCGGGCTGGTCGAGCAGCAGCCGGCACAGCGCGACGCGGCGGCGCTCACCGCCGGAGAGCTTGCTGACATCGGCATCGTCGGCCGGGCAGCGCAACGCGTCCATCGCCTGGTCGACCTTGCTGTCGAGATCCCACAGGCCCTGGGCCTCGATCTCGTCCTGCAGCTTGGTCATCTCGTCGGCGGTTTCCTCGGAGTAGTTCATCGCCAGCTCGTTGTAGCGATCGAGGATCGCCTTCTGCTTGGCGACGCCCTGCATCACGTTCTCGCGCACCGAGAGCTTCGGATCGAGCTGCGGCTCCTGCTCGAGATAGCCGACGCGGGCGCCGTCCGCGACCCAGGCCTCCCCGGTGTACTCCTTGTCGAGGCCTGCCATGATCTTAAGCAGGGTCGATTTACCGGAGCCGTTGACGCCGAGCACGCCGATCTTGGCGTCGGGATAGAACGACAGGTGGATGTTATCGAGCACCTTGCGGGTCGGATAGGCCTTGGACAGACCCTGCATGAAGTAGACGAACTGGCGCGCCATCGCGTGTCCCTCGAAACCGGCCGGAAATTTTCGGAAAATGGTTGCCGCTGATGTAACCGCGCGGTCCCCAAAGGGCAACCGGCGAGGCGGCTTTTGGCCGTGACAATCACCCGGAGAGTGCGGCTCGGAGCGTACCGCTTGGCCGCGTGTCCAGGATGATTACGGGTCCCTCACCATGTGTGCGGTCGATCACGACAATTGCAACCATCTTTTAATTAATTCGGCGGGACACTGCGTCTCGGCCCGCAAGAACCGCGCGCCCAAGCGGCGACAAGCCGAGACGACAACAGCGAGAGCCCGTCATGGCCACCTTCACGTCAGCCTCCCTGCCCGCCGCGGCGGCAGAACGCCCGCATCGATCCGGCCTGATCGACGACATCAGGAACTTCTGGCGCGAATTCGTCACCCGCGCCTTCAATCCCTACCGGCCGGAATTGCACTATATGCGCGGACCGGGCCCGGCCTGGCGCGCCAAATACGGCAGCGACGCCGCTTTCCGGCTCAAGGCCGATCTCGACTGATCTTGAGCGGCACCCCGCTTGCGCCATCGGCGCTTTGCGCGCAAGCATGACATCCATTCGCCCAGGCGACCGCGCGTCGCCCTTTCCTGCCGAATGGATTTGACCGATGACGCGGCTGCGCTGTGCAATCCTCGACGACTATTACGACACGGCCCTGTCGCTGGCGGACTGGCCTGGGCTTTCCGACCGCGTCGATGTGACGGCCTTCACTCATCCGTTCGCCGATGAGGACGCGGCCGCCGCCGCGCTGGCCGACGTCGACATCGTCTGCGCGATGCGCGAGCGGACGCCGTTCCCGCGCGGCCTGATCGAGCGGCTGCCGAAGCTGAAATTGCTGATCACCTCCGGCATGCGCAATGCCGCCATCGACAGCGAAGCCGCGAAGTCGCGCGGGATCGTGCTCTGCGGCACGCAATATGGCCGTGATCCGACGGCGCCGCTCACCATGGGCCTGATCCTGGAACTGACCCGCAAGATCGGCCAGGAAAACGCCCGCATGCACGCCGGAGAGCCCTGGCAGGCGCTGGGCGGGATCGAAATCGAGGGCCGGACGCTCGGCATCCTCGGCCTCGGCAAGCTCGGCACCAAGGTCGCCGGGCTTGCCAAGGCGTTTGGCATGAACGTGATCGCCTGGAGCCCGAACCTGACGCCGGAGCGTTGCAAGGACGCCGGCGTCGGCTACGCCGGCAAGGACGAGCTATTTGCCGCCGCCGACATCATCACGATCCATGTCGTGCTCAGCGACCGCTCCCGCGGGCTGGTCGGCGCGGCCGACATCGCCCGAATGAAACCCTCGGCCTATCTGGTCAACACGTCGCGGGCGCCGATCGTGGACGAGGTCGCGCTGCTACAGGCCCTCAAGGACAAGCGAATCGCCGGCGCCGGCCTCGACGTGTTCTCCGTCGAGCCGCTTCCGGTCACGCACCCGCTGCGCAGGCTCGACAACGTCGTGCTGACCCCACATCTCGGCTACGTCACCGAAGAGAGCTTTCGCGCCCATTATGGCCAGATGGTCGCGTGCATCGCCGCCTGGCTTGACGGCGCCGAGCCGCCGCGGCGGCTGGCCTGATCGGCTCCCAAAAGCAAAACACCCTCCGCGAGGAGGGTGTTGCGAGATCGATCAGCGCCTGTTCAGCGAATGGTGACCGGCGGCGGCAGTGGCTGCATGGTGGCCGGCTGGGCGGCCGGGACATTCGCTTGCGCCTGAACCGGAGCCTGAGCGGCCGGTATCGCGGCGCCGTTGGCTGCGGCCGCCATGTTCTTGTTGGATCCCGCCGGCGCGCCGCCCGGCATGACCACGACACGGGTGCCGACCTTGACGCGGTCGAACAGGTCGGAGACGTCGTCGTTCAGCATCCCGATGCAGCCGGACGAGACGAACTTGCCGATTGTCGAGGGCTGGTTGGTGCCGTGAATGCGATACACAGTCGAGCCGAGATACATCGCTCGGGCGCCGAGCGGGTTGCCCTCGCCGCCGGCCATGAAGCGCGGCAGATAGGGCTGGCGCTCGATCATCTCGCTTGGCGGATACCAGTCCGGCCACTCGGTCTTCTTCGTGATCTTCTGCACGCCCGTCCAGGTAAAGCCTTCGCGGCCCACACGGACGCCGTAGCGCAGCGCCCGGCCATTGCCGAGCACCAGATAGAGGTAGGTGTTCGGCGTATCGACCACGATCGTCCCCGGGGGCTCCTTGGTGACGAAGTCGACCTCCTGGCGGCGCAGATTCGGCGGCAGTGGCGCTGGCGCAGCGTCGGGCTGCTCTTCAGGGGGAAGCGCCGCGACCGTCATCGGCCGATTGCCGGCCGGAGCCTGGGCCGTGCCCGGCACCGAGGATGCACCACCGACGGCTCCGGGCGGGCGCGGCGCACCGGCGTCAACGCCGGGCGCGGCATTGCCGTACGTGCCACCATAGGCCTGCTGGCCCGCGGCCGGACGATCAGCATAGATCACCGGCGGTGGACCGGCCGGGCGACCGTAACGCGGATCATCCGGAGACATCACGGGACCGTTCTGCCCGGCGCCATAGACCGGCGCACCGGCCGGACGTCCGTAGCGCGGATCATCGGGCGATAGAATCGGCCCGGTCGGCCCGGCGCCATAAACTGGAGCATGGGCTGGACGGCCATAGCGCGGATCGTCCGGCGATATCACCGGCCCCGGCGGCGGCAGCGCGGCCGAATTGCCTGGCGTGTCCTCGTCGTCGAGCGCGTCGAAATCCGGACCCTGGCCGCGCACATCTGCCGGGTAAGGCGTCGGCGCGGGTGAATACGCTCCGGGCGCCGTCTGATAGACCTGCTGTGCCTCGACAGACGAAGTTGCCGCCACGCCCGCTGCCGCGACCGCGCAAACCGTCAGGATTTGTCTGATCATCATTGCCCTTGCAGTATCCCCAAGCCGCCGATTGGGATCTCTGCTGTGCCAGATGGCCGAAGATAGCGGCGCATTCAAGACAAATCGGCCCAGTGCGGTCCCAATTCGGCAATTTGTGATCATGTCACCCGTCGTTGCACGGAAGTCTCACGCCGCCAAAAAAGTGCAGCGGGGCCGATGAAGGCCGCATGAATGCCTCGATTTGGCGAGCGGCCGGGAACGCTTTCGGTATTCTGACCTCAGCCTGATTCGCGATGCACGGCAGAAGCCGGCCCCCGTCGCGAACGCGGCATTCCCTGTGATCACCGCGTTCCCTACTGGCTCGAATGTCTCGGCAGTCCCGCTGCCGTGGCGGAGAGTTCCCGTCAATGCTTCCCGGCTTCCGTTTCCTCGTCGCCGCGATCGTCTGCTCCATCTCTCTCACCATCTTCGGTATGGGCGCCGCCGCCCTGTTGCGCGCGGCCCATGAGCAGTTCGCCAGCAACTCGTCTTGGCGCTCGACACAGGCCTCGGGCTTCACGACGTTCCTGCCTCCGGCCGAGCCGGCGCCGGTCCTCGCCGTGCTGCGGGTCGAGCCGAGCCCGACTCAGCCCACGCTCCCAGTCGAGCCGCCACCGGCCGCGGCCAGTCCGGCGGAGCAGCCGAGCGCGGCAAACGTGCCGACTCCCGTTGCGGAGACGCCCGAAATCACACCTGTCGCGGAGGCTCCCGCGCTACCGACGCCATCCCTGCCCGCAGAGACCGTCGACACGTCCAAAGCCGCCATTGTGGCCAACGCCGTCGTGACGTCCGACAACGGCGGCGACAGCGTCCAATCGGACCGCGCCGCTTCAGAGGCGATCACCACGACCGTCGAAAAGGCCGTCGACAAGCCGAAGATGGACATCGCGCCGGATGCTTCAGGTCCGGCCGTCTCCGTCGCCTCCAACGATGCCGCGGTCGTTCCGGTCGCGCCGCCCCCTGCCCAACTCGTCGCAAGCGCAGACCCGACGGCCGCGTCCCTTCCTCCCTCCGCTGCCCCGGCGCCCGTCGCGGCGGTGCTCGACCCGATCGCGGCCAAGCTCGCAGCGCTCGCCGAACAGCCGGCGCATCCGGAGCGCCCTGCCGCAAGCGAGCATCGGGCCTCGGTGAAGGTCGCCAGCGTCCAGTTGCGCCGGAGCATTCTCAAGAAGCGCCAGGCGCGGGAAAAACAGCTCGCGGCGCGCCGTGCCAAGCAGCGGCGCTACGCGCAGCGCGCAAAGGCGGCCCGCGATGCGGCTGCCCAGCAGCAGCAGCAGCAACAGCAAGCCTTCCCCGATCCGTTCAGCCAGCAGTTCGCTCAGCCGGCAGCGATCGGCCAGCAGGCCGCCGGACCGCGCACGCGATAGAGGCGATGATCAGGCTGGCCCGGTTGCGACCGGCGGCCCGTTCTCGACGCCCCATTCCGACCAGGAGCCGTCGTAGAGCGCGGTGTCGCGCAGACCGAGCCGGTAGAGCGCCAGCGTCAGCACCGCTGCCGAGACACCCGACCCGCACGAGGTCACGATCGGCTTGCCGAGATCGACGCCGGCTGCGCCGAATGCCTTGCGAAGCTCATCGAGCGGCTTCATGACGCCGGTGGCGGCATCGAACAGTTCCGCATAAGGCAGATTGCGGCTGCCCGGAATGTGGCCGGAGCGCAGGCCGGGCCGGGGCTCGGCCACCTCGCCGGCAAAGCGCGGCGCCTGCCGGGCGTCGATCACCTGCTCGGCGCCGCCGGTGAGGTTCGCGACCATCTGCTCGACCTTGCGCACACGCGCGGCGTCTAAGCTTGCGATGTAGGTGCCGGCCGCAGGGGTCACCTGCCCGCTGTCGACCGGCCTGCCCTCGGCGATCCACTTCTTCAGGCCGCCGTCGAGCACGCGAACGTCCTTGTGGCCGAACGACAGGAACATCCACCAGGCGCGCGGCGCGGCGACCCAGCCGCCGGCATCGTAGACCACCACGGTGTCATCGTTGCTGACGCCGAGCCGTGCCGCATCACGGCCGAACTGATCCGCGCTCGGATACATGTGCGGCAGCGGATTGGAATGATCGGAGACCTCGTCGACGTCGAAGAACACCGCGCCGGGAATGTGCGCCTTCAGATAGTCGTCCTTCGGCAGCGGCAGCACGCCGGGCATCTTGAAGGTGGCGTCGAGCACCTTGATCTTGGGATCGTCGAGATGCGCTGCGAGCCAGTCCGTGGAGACGAGCGGGTCGTTGGGGGTAGTCATGGCCTGGCTCCAGCATCACTTCACATTCGTCATCGCCGGACTTGATCCGGCGATCCATCTTGTCGAAGCGATAGACACGCGGGTCAAGCCCGCGTGTGACGAGTTGGGCTCAATCCTTTTTCTTTGGCACCCAGGCTTCGACAGGCCCGCCGGCCTCGCGCCAGGCGGCAAATCCGCCGCCGATATGAGCGACCGGTGTCAGGCCCATGTCCTGCGCGGTCTTGGCCGCGAGCGCCGAGCGCAGGCCGCCGGCACAGTGGAAGATGAATGTCTTGTCCTGCTGAAAGACCGGCTTGGCATAGGGGCTCTGCGGATCGATCCAGAACTCCAGCATGCCGCGCGTGCAGGAGAATGCGCCGGGGATCTTACCCTCCCGCTCGATCTCGCGAGGATCGCGGATATCGACGATGACAACGTCGTCGCGCTTGGCCGCCTCGATCGCCTCAGCCGCAGAGAGCGTCTCGATCTCGGCGTTGGCCTCGTCGATCAGTGCCTTGATGCCGCGGGTGATGGTCTGGGGCATGTCTTATGTCCTTCCAACGTCATTCCGGGGCGATGCGAAGCATCGAACCCGGAAGCTCGAGTTGATGGCCCCATGTCGAGATCGGGGCTTCAGTCGCTGTCGCGACCGCCCCGGAATGACGGGGCAGTCCTACCGCACCAGCTCCTTCATCGCCGCTTCCAGCCCCTCGATCGTGATCGGATACATGCGCTCGGAGAAGATGCGGCGGATGATGGTGGTGGACTCCGAATAGTCCCAGTGCTTCTGCGCCACCGGATTGAGCCACACCGTGTGCGGATAGGTGCGGATGACCCGATCGAGCCAGACCGAGCCCGGCTCCTCGTTGACGTGCTCGACCGAGCCGCCGGGCACCATGATCTCATAAGGGCTCATGGAGGCGTCGCCGACGAACACGACCTTGTAGTCGTGCGGGTATTTATGCAGCACGTCCCAGGTCGGCGTGCGATCGGTGAACCGCCGCTTGTTCTGCTTCCACACGCCCTCATAGAGACAGTTGTGGAAGTAGAAATATTCCATGTGCTTGAATTCGCTCTTGGCCGCCGAGAACAGCTCTTCGACCTGGGCGACGTGCGAATCCATCGAGCCGCCGATATCGAAGAACACCAGCACCTTCACGGCATTCCGCCGCTCGGGACGCATGTGCACGTCGAGATAGCCGTGATTGGCGGTCTCGCGGATCGTCGTGTCGAGATCGAGCTCATCCGGCGCGCCGGTGCGCGCGAACTTGCGCAGGCGGCGCAGCGCGACCTTGATGTTGCGGATGCCGAGCTCGACATTGCCGTCGAGATCCTTGAACTCGCGGCGGTCCCACACCTTCACGGCGCGGTTGTTGCGGTTCTTCTCCTGGCCGATGCGCACGCCTTCGGGGTTGTAGCCATAGGCGCCGAACGGCGACGTACCGGCCGTGCCGATCCACTTGTTGCCGCCCTGGTGGCGGCCCTTCTGCTCTTCCAGCCGCTTCTTCAAGGTCTCCATGAGCTTGTCCCAGCCCATGGCCTCGATCTCTTTCTTCTCTTCCTCGGTGAGGTATTTCTCGGCGAGCTTCCGCAGCCATTCCTCGGGGATTTCGGCCTTCTCCATCGCATCCAGGAGATTTTCCAATCCCTTGAACACGGTGCCGAACACGCGATCGAACTTGTCGAGATTGCGCTCGTCCTTCACCAGCGCCGTGCGCGACAGATAGTAGAAATTCTCGACCGAATGCTCGGCGAGATCGGCATCGACGGCTTCCATCAGCGTGAGATACTCACGCAAGGAGACCGGGACCTGCGCGTCGCGCAGTGCTGTGAAGAATTGCAGGAACATGCCCATTAGATCGCGCGGCCCGGAGGGCGCGTCAAGGGCCGCCGCGCGCCTGCCCTGGACCGCGCTGCTTTTTGCTCTACAATCCCTGGAACATCGGATGGAATGGGGGCTTTCATGGGTATCATCGCAGCGCTGATCATCGGCGCGATCGCGGGCTGGCTGGCGGGGCTGATCGTGCGCGGCGCCGGTTTCGGCCTGGTCGGCAACATGGTGGTCGGCATCATCGGCGCCCTGGTCGCGAGCTACGTGCTGCCGGCGCTGCACATCGCGCTCGCCAGCGGCACGTTGGGCGCGATCCTCGACGCCACGATCGGCGCCGTCATCGTGCTCGTGATCCTCTCCTTGATCAGGCGCGCTTGATTATTTTTCCTTCCGATGGCAGCCATCATCTCAAAGCCGCAGCCGCGGCGTAGCCACTCAACACAAGTTCGACCAACACAAGTTCGATCCGGAAGCGAGGCGCGATGAAATTTACCGGTACCCAGGACTACGTCGCCACCGACGACCTCAAAGTGGCCGTCAACGCGGCGATCGTGCTCGAGCGCCCGCTGCTGGTGAAGGGCGAGCCGGGGACCGGCAAGACCGTGCTGGCCGAGGAAGTCGCCAAGGCCGTCAACGCGCCGCTGCTCACCTGGCACATCAAGTCGACCACCAAGGCGCAACAGGGCCTTTACGAATACGACGCCGTGTCGCGGCTGCGCGACAGCCAGCTCGGCGACTCCAGAGTGTCGGACATCAAGAACTACATCAAGCGGGGCAAGCTCTGGGAGGCCTTCACCGCCGAGCAGCGGCCGGTGCTGCTGATCGACGAGATTGACAAGGCCGACATCGAATTCCCCAACGATCTGCTGCTCGAACTCGACCGGATGGAATTCCACGTCTACGAGACCAACGAGACCATCAAGGCCAAGCTGCGCCCGATCGTCATCATCACCTCGAACAACGAGAAAGAGCTGCCGGACGCGTTCCTGCGCCGCTGCTTCTTCCACTACATCAAGTTCCCCGACGCCGACACGATGGGCCGGATCGTCGACGTCCACTTCCCGAACATCAAGAAGCGGCTTGTCGAGGAAGCGCTGCGGATCTTCTTCGAGGTGCGCGATGTCCCGGGCCTCAAGAAAAAGCCGTCGACGTCTGAGCTGCTGGATTGGCTCAAGCTGCTGCTCAACGAGGATATCGGCCCGGAGCAGCTGCGCGAGCGCGATCCGCGCAAGCTCATCCCGCCGCTGCACGGGGCCCTGCTCAAGAACGAGCAGGACGTGCACCTGTTCGAGCGGCTCGCCTTCCTCAGCCGCAGAGAGGTCTAAACCTCGGATGCGCCGAGGGCTGGCGGTGCCGCCGGCACCTTTCAGCCCTTGGACATCAGCGTTGCGATGCCCGATACGATCGTCAGCACGATGATGACGGCACCGTAGATGTAGGCCACGAGCGACAGGCCGATCAGCGGCACAGATAGTCCTGCCGCGACGGCGGGGACGGCAAAGGCCAGATAGGACTGCAGATAGAACGCCGAGAGCAAGCCGGCGCGCTCGTGAGCGTGCGCCGTCGGCAGCAAGGCGCGCAGCGTTCCGGAAAAGCTCGCGCCAAAGCCGGCGCCCGCGATGATCGTGCCGGCCAGTAGCGCCAGCACGTGTTGCTGCTGAATCCCGATCATCGAGATGGCAACACCAACCGGCACCGTGCTGGCACCTGCGAGGACGAGGCGGCGGGCCGGCCAATGGCGAAACACCGCCACTGCGAGCGCGGCGGTCAGCATCAACGCCGACACGACGAGCCCTCCGATCCACGGCGAGGCAACTTTCATCGCGGTCGCGACAACGGTCGGCATCAGCGACAGATAGAACCCGCCAAGCGACCAGGCCCCCACATTGGCCGGCGTCAGTCTCGCGAGCACCGGCTGTGACTGCGGGGGCACCGCGACATGCGGGCGAAGCGAAGCCCAGGCACCATCCTTGGGCGTGCAGCTCTCCGGCATGACCACGAGCAGAAGCAGCATCAGCAGGGTGAAGGCGAGCACCACGACGTAGACGGCATGCAGCGGATCGGGAACGAACACGATCAGCGTCGCGCTCACCAGCGCGCCGGCTGTCATGCCGAGAAATGCCGCGACGCTGTTCAGCAGCGGTCCGCGAGTGCGGCTGGTGTCGAGAATGGCGGCGCCGAACGCCGTCGTGCCGATGCCAACGCTCAGGCCCTGCACCATCCGCGCGGCGATCAGCTGCCAGAGGCTGTCCGCCTCCGCAAAGATCATCATGGCCGCGGCGTTGATCAGCAGCGCAGCCAGCATCACGGGCCGGCGACCGACATAATCGGAAAGGCCGCCGACAGTCAGCAGGGCCGCGAGCAGGCTGACGACATAGCTTGCGAAAACGACCGTGATCCAGAACGGGGTCAGATTCATCGTCTGCTGATAGATCCGGTAGAGCGGCGTCACCGCGCTGGTGCCCGCCATGAGGATGATCACGCTCGCCGCAGCGAACGGTGTCACGGCTCCCAGCGGCAACGACCAGAGGGCGCGCTTTGAAGCTGTCGGCTCCTGGTTGGCGGTCGACGTCGCAGCGGAGGCACCGGTCGGACAGCCTTGCATGGGATCTCCTAAAGCTAATATATTGCATTAAGGATAGGCGAGCGGCCGCCTTAACGCAAATCATTTGCTTTAGTGGAGTACCGCGCCTCTCGCATGGCTCGATTGCACGGAGTGACAGGTGGCCCTCAAGGAACGCGTCAGGATTGGAGGTCGCAGCGCACGCATCCAGACGGCCGTGCACGAGGCGGTGAAACGCCTCAGCGCGGCGACGGACCGCAGCGCGCTGACGGTGCCCCAGATCGCCTCCGAGGCTGGCGTCACTCCCTCTACCATCTATCGCCGCTGGGGTGACCTCGCCGCTTTGCTGGCCGATGTCGCCGTCGAACGGCTGCGGCCAGCCGGCGATCCCGAGGATACTGGGGCGACCGCCAGCGACCTGCGGCTGTTCATCGAGCAGTACGCGGAGGAGATGTCCTCCCCGGTCGGACAGGCGTTGATGCGCGACGTGCTGTGGCCGGCGGGAGAAAACTTCCCGGCTCAATGCTGCACGTTCACGCGCGCCAATCTCGAGACCATTGCCTCCAGGGCCGCAGCGCGTGGCGAGCGGCCTTTCGATGTCGAGGAGGTCATCGACCACGTCGTCGCGCCCATCGTCTACCACATCCTGTTCAGCGACCGTACGTTGACTCCGGACTATTGCCGGCAGCTGCTGCAACGGCTGCGGTCGCTGCCTGCTGCCGAAAGCTTGGGTCAGCGTGCCCCCTGACCGTTTTCCGTCCTCGGACTGGTCGAACTGCAGACGATCATCTGTCGATCAGGCGCTCTAGCGTGCGGATGATGCCGTCGACGGCGATCGGCTTCTCGCAGCGAAGGATCGTCGAGAAACGCTCTGGAATGATCGATTCGTCGTAGCCCGTCGTGAACACGAAGGGCACACCGCTTTCGATCAGCAGGTCGGCCACCGGGAATGCCATTTCGCCGCGCAGGTTCACGTCGAGAACGGCACCATCGATCCGGCCTTCGCGTGTGGCCAGGGCAAGCGCGTCGGCAACGGTTCCGACCGGCCCCAGCACGGTCGCGCCGGCCTCGCCGAGTTCGCCGCGCAGCTCGTCGGCAAGCATGTACTCGTCCTCGACAACGAGGATACGGCGGTCACGAAGCGGGCTTTCAAGCATGCTCGTCGAGCTCCAGCGTATTGAGCGAAACGGGAATGGAAATCGTGCAGCGGACACCATCGTCGGTGAAGCGGTACGAGGTCTTGGCGCTGAGCTGATACGGCAAGGCCTGCTCGATCAGCTCGCGGCCCTGCCCCGTGCCGGCCGGCACCGCCCCCGGAGGCGGCATGTCGACGCCGCTCTCCCGCCAGTCGATATGCAGCCACGGCCTGTCGTCATCGCCATCGCGTTCGAGGGTCCAGACGACCGCCAGGCGACCGGCCGGTTGCGCCAGGGCGCCATACTTGACCGCGTTGGTGACCAGCTCATGCAGCGCCATGGCCAGCATCTGCACGGTCGACGACCGCAGCCGCACGCCCGATGGCCCATCGAGGACGACGCGCTCGGACACGCCGGCGACGGCCGTCAACTCGCTCCGGATCAGATCGTCGAAGCTGATGCGGTCATGCTCCTTCAGGAGCGACAGCAGCCCCTGCACGCGCGACAAGGTATCCAGCCGATCCTTGTAGCGAGCGCGAAAATCAGCCAGATCCGTGCTGGCCCGCGCCGTCTTGTCGGCCATCGAGCGGACGACGCCGAGGAGATTGCGGGTGCGATGCTGCAGCTCCGCGACCAGCACCTTCTGCCGCTCCTCCCACTCGCGCCGCTCGGTCACGTCGATCATCGCGCCGGTCATGCGGACCGGCTGCCCGGTGTCGTCGTAGAAGAATCGCCCGCGAGCATAGAGACAGCGCACGATGCCGCCAGGATGGATCACGCGGAACTCGCGAGCATATTCCTCGTGGGCGTCCATTGCCCGACGCAGCGCCGCCTCGGTTGCCTCACGATCCTCGGGATGGATGCGCGCCGTCCACGCCTCGTAGCTCGGAGTCACCTCGTCGACGCCGTAGCCTTCCATGCGGAAATGCTCGTCGGACCAGTAGACATCGCCGCTCACGACGTTCCAGTCCCACAATCCGAGCCGGCCGACCTCGACCGCGCTGCGCAGCCGCTCCTCGCTCTTGCGCAGCTCGTGCTCAGCCTGTTTCTGATCGGTGATATCGCGGGCAGCGCCGAACCACTCAACGATGTCGCCATCGTCGCCGAGCACGGGAATGGCCCGCGAATGCGCCCAGCCCAACGTTCCATCGACGCGGTTGACGCGATGCTCCAGCTCGAAAACGCTCTTGGTCTCGATCGCTCTGGCGACAGCGGCCGTGAGCTGCGCCTGATCGTCCGGATGAATGTACTTGGCAAGCCAGAGCTGGCTCGGTGTCATCGTGTCGGCAATGAAATCCTTGCCCTGCAGATAGCGCATCTCCGTCCAATCGGCACTCATGCGATAGACGATATCGGAGCTCGCGGTGACGAACGCGCGAAACCGCTCCTCGCTGGCGCGCAGACGTTCCGTCGCCTCGGCGCGAAGCCGCGCCATCTTGAGATGAGCCTCGACACGGGCCAGCAGCTCGCGTGCGCTGAACGGCTTGATCAGATAATCGTCCGCGCCCGCCTGCATGCCCTCCACACGGCTCTCCTCGCCCGCGCGGGCCGAGAGCAAAATGACGGGAACGGTGCTGAACTGAGCGTCCGCGCGGACGCGTGCCAGCAGTTGCATACCGTCGAGCTGCGGCATCATCACGTCGGACAGCACGAGGTCCGGCTTGGCGCGGGCGATCGCCTCGAGCGCGGCCTTGCCGTCGGCAACGGCCTCGACATCGTACCGCGTGACGAGCAGGCGGCGCACGTAGTCGCGCATGTCGGCATTGTCGTCAGCGAGCAGAATGCGGGCACGCGGCGCAGCCGCCTCGGTGGACGGGGTGGCAAGATCAACGTTCGTAGCCGCATTCGTGTCGAAAGAGGCTGCATCCGGCAGCCAGCGCAGAGCCTCCTCGACGAAGGGGCGCGCACCGCGCGCGATGTCGGCCTGCGCGTCAGGAACGGCGTGGAGCGTGGCCAGCAGATGCCTTCGAACGCGGGGAACGCGCACGGCAAACGTGCTGCCCTGTCCCAGCGTGCTGGTGACGCCGACCGATCCGCCATGCAGCTTGGCCAGCTCCTGCACCAGCGCGAGACCGATCCCCGAGCCTTCATGGGTGCGGCCGCTTGCGCCCGCGACGCGGTGGAAGCGTTCGAACAGCTTCGGCAGCTCGTGCTGCGGAATGCCGGTGCCGGTATCGCGGATCGTCAGCTCGAAGTGGCTGTCGACCTCGCGGAGCTTCACCTCGATCTCGCCCGAGAAGGTGAATTTGAACGCGTTGGAGAGCAGGTTGAGAACGATCTTTTCCCACATCTCCCGATCGACATGAGCGGGCTCTTGCAGCGGCGGACAATCGACGATCAGCTTCAAACCCGCTGTCTCGATTGCGGACCGGAAGACGCTGGCGACCTCCGCCGTGAAGCTCGGCAGATCGGTGGGGACATAGGCGGCCTGCATCCGACCGGCCTCGATGCGCGAGACATCGAGCAGCGTGTTGACGAGCTTGAGCAGCCGGAGCGCATTACGTTGTGCGATCTCAAGCCTGTCGTGGTCCGCCGCGGACAGGACCTGCGGCTGGGACAGCACGTCCTCCAGCGGCCCGAGCATCAGCGTGAGCGGGGTGCGGAATTCGTGGCTCACATTGGCGAAGAATGCGGTCTTGGCGCGATCGATCTCGGCCAGCGTCTCGGCCCGACGCCGCTCTTCCTCATAGGCCAGCGTCTCGGCGAACGAACTGCCAAGCTGGCTTGCCATCAACTCGAAAAACCCCTGATGTTCGGCATCAAGCGCGCGACGCGGATTGACGCCGCAGATCAAGATCGCCGTCGGCCGCTCTCGTCCTGTGGTGACCGGCAGCATGAGCGCCAGCTGAGGCGGCTCCGGCCAGGCGCCGGTCGGAGCGTCGGGGTATCTTGTGGCGTCGAGCGTCACGCGGACAGGAGCGGCGGCGCGCACCGCCGCGGCAATCGGCCATGGCCCCTCGTCGCCGCTGTGGCGCATGATCCGGAAGGGAGCGATGGAACTGCCGGGCTGCGCACCTGCCGCGGCGAGCAGACGCGCGTCACCGTCGTCATTCCATTCGTAGATCAGCGCGAACGGAATGTCGTGCCGGTTCTCGGCGAGCACATCGGCAACCTCTTGGCAGGCGTCCTCAAGACTGTCCGAACGTCCGCGTGCCGCGAGATCGCGCAGCGTGCGCATGCGGCGCTCGCCGACGATCCGCGCAGTGGTTTCGATCACCGGCGTGAACACGCCGCCGACGCCGCCGGTCTCGTCGCGAATTGGCGAGTAGGAGAACGAAAAGTAGGTTTCCTCGGTATAGCCGTGACGGTCCATGAACAGCGGGAGGTCGCGCGAGCGCGTGGCCTCGCCGCGGACCATGACCTGCTGCAGCATGGGACCGATGACATCCCAGATTTCCGGCCAGACCAGGCGCCCGGGCGTACCCAGCGCGGCGGGATGCTTCTGCGATCCGAGGATCGCGCGATACTCGTCATTGTAGAGCATGACGAGCTCGCGGCCCCACCAGATCAGGATCGGGAACGCGCAATCAAGGCAGGTGCTCACTGATGTCCGCAGGGATTGCGGCCAACATTCGGGTGGCCCGAGCGGCGTCCGCGCCCAGTCATGGAAGCGCATCAACGCCCCCATCTCGCCGCCGCCCTGCAGGAAGTCGGCCCCACGCACGATCGACTGAAACGTTGCCCGACCGGCGTCCGAATGCTCGTTCACTCGCTGCCCCCCTTTGGCCGCAGAGTAGCGCCAATCGCGTCATCAGGCCAAGCTTGGCCAGTTCCCGACCACCAAGCCAGCAGCGTGGAACTCACCGAGCATGGCTCGGTTCCATTGCCTGCTGGAACCATCCACAGGCTGCCGCTCAACACGGGACAACGCGGCACCGACGGCTCGACGGGTGGGTCCTCGCTTGTTAAGCGCGCAGCCTCTGCGGCATGCGGTTTGAGTCGGGGCACATGACGGTTGCGATCGAGATGGGGCAGACGGCGGCAGGATCGGCTGCGGCGCTCGACCTCGAAGAGCTCTTGGCGACGCGCCTGCTCGTGCAGGGCAATTCCGGCTCCGGCAAATCGCATCTGCTGCGACGGCTGCTGGAGCAGAGCGCGCCGTGGGTGCAGCAGACGATCATCGATCCCGAGGGCGACTTCGTCACCTTGGCGGAGCGATTCGGCCATCTCGTCATCGAGGCCGAGGACCACACCGAGCGTGCGCTCCAGGTGGCCGGCGAGCGGGCGCGGATCCATCGCGTGTCGGCGGTGCTCAACCTCGAAGGACTCGACGCCGAGAACCAGATGCGGCGGGCTGCCGCGTTTCTCAACGGCCTGTTCGAGATCTCGCGCGACCATTGGTACCCGATGCTCGTCGTCGTCGACGAGGCCCAGCTGTTCGCGCCCGCCGTCGCCGGCGAAGTCTCCGACGAGGCGCGCAAGGCCTCGCTCGGCGCGATGACCAATCTGATGTGCCGCGGCCGCAAGCGCGGGCTCGCCGGGGTGATCGCGACACAGCGGCTGGCGAAGCTTGCCAAGAACGTCGCGGCCGAGGCCTCCAACTTTCTCATGGGCCGCACCTTCCTCGACATCGACATGGCCCGCGCCGCCGATTTGCTCGGCATGGAGCGACGCCAAGCCGAAGCCTTCCGCGACCTCGAGCGCGGCCAATTCATGGCGCTCGGGCCCGCTTTGTCGCGCCGGCCGCTCGGCCTGCGCATCGGCCCGACCGAGACCAAGCCGCGCAACGCGACGCCGCGGCTGATGCCGCTGCCGGAGTCCGCGCTCGAGGACGCCCGCTCGGTCATCCTGGCCGCACCGCCGCCAGAGACCACCGCGCGGCCGCAGCGCAAGCCGCAGCCGGAGCTGCTCGACCAGCTGATGGCGGCGAAGTCCGCCGCGCTGGAGCTGCGCCCCGAGCCGCCGCCGCCGGAGGTCAGCGAGGAGGAGCTCGCCGAGCGCCGCACCCGTGTGGAACGCGTGCTGCGCGCCGTGCTGGCCGAGCCCGACGCCGGCTTCCGCGCGGTCGGCGTGCTCTACCAGGAATTCGTCGTCCGCTGCCGCATCGAGGGATTGGGAACAGCCGTGCCCGACCTCAACGAATTCCGCCGCATGCTCACCCGCGCCCGCGCCGGACTCGGGAACGATGCAGCGTCCGACGACGCCGGCTGGCAGGACGTCACCCTGCGCGCCTCGCTGCTGCCCGAGGACATGCAGGGCGTGTTCATGATGCTCGCCCGCGCCGCCAAGGACGGCCGCCCCTGCCCAAGCGACGCCGCGATCGCGCGCGCCTACGGCTCGCACTCGCTGCGCCGGGCACAGCGCCTGCTCACCTATATCGAGGACCAGGGCCTGATCGTCTGCCAGCTCGACGGCGCCGGCCGCCGCATCGTCACCCTGGTCGAGCTCGCCTGGGCCACCGCACCCGGTGATCCCAACGCCGACGACGCCGATCAATCGCTCGTCACCTCTTCGTCTTGACGATGCGCCCGGATCGCTCCGGGCGCATCGCGTTGGTAAAGTCCGCGATCAGGTCGCGGCGATCTTGCCCATCGCGGGATCGCTGATGCTGGGACGGCCGTTCTCGACATGACCGGCGAGCTGCCAGTTGAAATTGGCATCGGTGTCGGTCGTGACCGTCAGGTCGTACCAGCCATGGGTCTGGCGCAGGCGAACCTGCGTCTCCAGGCGCTGGCCGCGCTGCAGGCGATGCCGCTCGCTGCGGCCGGTGTAGTTGTCGGCGATCGTCACCACGCAGCCCGCGCCCTTGTTGGTTAGCGCAATCGCGAGGCTGCGATCGTCGTCGCCTTCCTCCCGGTCGCAGAGATGCACGGTGTCGACGTCGATCAATGCCGCCGTCGAGACGACGCCGCCCTTGAAGTGCCGGTAGAAGCCGTTCGGGCCGTACACCGACAGATCATACTGGCCGGCGCTGGCCGCGAGGTCCCACACGCCGTTCAGCGACTTGCCGGCCTCGACCGTGTAGCTCCACGGGCCGGTTGCGGTGTTGCCGGAACGGACGTGGAAGCAGACGCCCGCCTGCCCCGGATTGACGAAGCGGATGCCGAACTTCTTGTTGGAGGCATCGGCATCGCCGTCGACGCGCAGATCGTAAGGCAGTGCGCGCGCCGGGCGGATGCCGGGCTCCTGCTGCGGCAGGACCTGCTTGGCCGGCGGCACCGGATGATAGTCGTCGAAGCGTGCCCCCGAGGTGATATCGGCGACCGGCGGCTTAAAGCCGGCCGTGCTCGGCAGCGGCGCCATGCCTTCGTTCGGCGAGGTGAAGTTGAACGCCGAGGTGAGATCGCCACACACCGCGCGACGCCAGGCCGGGATATTGGTCTCGAACAGATCCTTCGCGTGGCGATGGAAGCGCTGCTCGATGAAGCGGATCACCGAGGTGTGGTCGAACACCTGCGAGCACACATAGCCGCCGCGCGACCACGGCGACACCACCATCATCGGCACGCGCACGCCGAGGCCATAGGGACCCGCGACGTGGTTGGCGTCGCCGGCGAACAGGTCGGTGCTGACGTCGACCGTCGACTGACCCCACGCCTGCGACATCGCCGGATACGGGCCGACGACGTGATCGAAGAAGCCGCCACCCTCGTCATAGTTGATGAGCAGAACGGTCTTGCTCCACAGCTCCGGATTCGAGGTCAGGATGTCCAGCACCTTGGAGATGTACCAGGCGCCCGGACCCGGCAGCCAGTTCGGATGCTCGCTGAACGCTTCCGGAGCCGCGATCCACGACACCTGAGGCAGGGTCCCGTTGCGGACGTCGTTGCGCAGGCCATCGAACAGGTTCTCGAACGTGCCGCCCTTGGCGATGTTGCTGCCGCGCAGCGCCTTCTCATACAGCGGGCTGCCCGGCTGCGAGTTCTGGTACTGGTGGAAGTAGAGCAGCGAGTTGTCGCCGTAATTGCCGATCCACGGATTCTCGGTCCAGCCCCAGTAGCCTGCAGCGGTGAGGCCGACGCCGATGTCCTGATAGACCTTCCAGGAGATGCCGGCTTTTTCCAGCCGCTCCGGGAACGTGGTCCAGTCGTAGCCGGCCTCGGCGTTGGTGATGACCGGGCCGCCGTTCTTGCCGTCATTGCCGTCCCAGCCGGTCCACAGATAATAGCGGTTCGGGTCGGTCGGTCCCATCACCGAGCAGAAATACTGGTCGCAGATCGTGAAGGCGTCGGCGAGCGCGTAGTGCCAGGGCAGATCCTGCCGGTTCATGCAGGTCATCGTTGTGGTGCCCTTGTTGGCGATCCACTTGTCGTAATTGCCGTTGTTCCAGGACTTCTGGCCGTCGTTCCAGCCATGCGCGACATCCTCGACATAGACCTGGCCGGCATTGTCGACACGGAACGGCATCACCGATCCCGAACCGTTCGGCTGCTGCCAGACCGGATTGCCGTTCGGCAGCTTGACGGCGCGCGGGTCGTTGAAGCCGCGGACGCCACGCATCGCGCCGAAATAATGATCGAAGGCGCGGTTCTCCTGCATCAGCACGACGATGTGCTTGACGTCCTCGATGCTGCCATGGCGATTAAACGCCGGAATGGCATGCGCGCGCTCGATGCTCTGGCTGAGCGCAGCCGTCGCAGCCGAGGCTCCGAGCAGGCGCAGGAACTCACGCCGGTTATGCGCGATCGTGTTCGACATCTCTCTCACTCCCCAAGTGATGACAGTGTCGAGCGACTTAGGTCGCTGCGTTAACAGGGGCGTGACCGGGCGGTTAAGGATGTGTGGCACGGGTTTGACAGCGGCTGGCCGAGGGGCGCGCGCACCGAGGATCGCCGCCATCCCCATCAGGATCGGCATCGCCCTTGCGCTGGAGCGGAAAAGCTGAATGATCCCCTCGTTTTGAGGCGATGGCAGGCCCGGTTGGCCACGGGCCGGACGCCTTGCGTTGTTGAGGGTTTTTTGCCGATGCCGAGGTTGACGCCGCTGGCGGCAGGCGTGCCAGGATGGATTTGGCTGCAGGCCGCGTCCCATGCCGTCATCGCCTGCGCCTTTTTCACGATCGCCGCGGTGATCGGCATGTTCCTGTGGCGACGTTGGCGCGACGTGTTGTTTCGCGGCGTGATCGCCGGGCTCGCCGGCTATGCGGCGGTCTGCGGCGTCGGGCGCCTCGTTGCCATCGTCGATCTCTGGCTTCCGACTGCCGGCGCCGGCACGGTGATCGACGCCGTGCAGGCCCTGCTCTCGTTCGGCCTCATCGCACTCATGCTGAAGATTTTGCCGCAACTCCTGGTGCTGCCGACGCGCATCACGCTGCAGAAGGCCTATGCCCAGCTCGAGGAGGAGGTCCGGCAGCGCCGCGCCGCGGAAGCCATGGTGCGGCGCTTCCAGGAGATCGAGGCCAATGAGGCCCAGGTCCGACAGGCGCAGAAGATGGAGGCGATCGGCCAGCTCACCGGCGGCGTCGCGCACGACTTCAACAACATCCTCACCGTCATCACCGGGACGATCGAGATTCTCGCCGACGCGGTCAAGGACAAGCCGCAGCTCGCCGGCATCGCTGCGATGATCAGCGCCGCGGCCGAGCGCGGCGCGGACCTGACCCGGCATCTCCTCGCCTTCTCGCGCCGGCAGCCGCTGCAGCCGCGCGCCACCGACATCAACGCGCTCGTGGTCGACGCCGCGCGCCTGCTGCGGCCGACGCTCGGCGAGCAAATCGAGATCGAATCGATGCTCTCCCATGACAGCGCGCCGGCGCTGATCGATCCGAGCCAGCTCTCGACCGCGATCCTCAACCTCGCGATCAACGCGCGCGATGCCATGCCCGATGGCGGCAAGCTGACGCTGGAGACCAAGAATATCACGCTCGACGAGGACTACGCGCGGCTGAACCGCGATGCCAAGCCCGGCGGCTACGTGATGATCGCGGTCAGCGACACCGGCCAGGGCATTCCCGCCTCGCTGCTCGACAAGGTGTTCGAGCCGTTCTTCACCACCAAGGACGTCGGCAAGGGCTCCGGCCTCGGACTCAGCATGGTCTATGGCTTCGTCAAGCAGTCCAACGGCCACGTCAAGATCTACAGCGAGCAAGGTCACGGCACCACGGTGAAGCTGTATCTGCCGCGGGCGGCGAGCGCGCCGGAGCTGCCGGCCGCCGAGAGCGGCCGTCCGGCGGTGGCGCGCGGCGACGAGACGATCCTGATCGTCGAGGATGACGCGCTGGTGCGCGACTACGTCGTCGCCCAGGTGCGCCGGCTCGGCTACCGGACGCTGTCGGCGAGCAACGCCGCCGAGGGGCTCGCGATCATCGACAGTCCCGAGCGGATCGACCTGCTGTTCACCGACGTCATCATCCCCGGCGGCAAGAACGGCCGCCAGCTCGCGATCGAGGCCGAGAAGCGGCGCCCCGGGCTGAAGGTGCTGTACACCTCGGGCTACACGGAGAACGCGATCGTGCATCACGGCCGCCTCGATGCCGACGTCCTGCTGCTCGCCAAGCCCTATCTCAGCGCCGATCTCGCACGCATGATCCGGACCGCGCTAGAGGCGTGAGGCGGCCGGCAGGGTTTGCCACAATGCCCGCCCCAAATTCCGGTGTCGTCCCGGCCTTGAGCCGGGACCCATAGCCACCGGCTTCGGTGGCTAGGCCAGATGGGTCCACCATCGTACCTCGCACATCTCCCTGGGGGTTATGGGTCCCGGCTCGAGGCCGGGACGACAGCGGAGGTCTTCGTCAGCATCTTCCACCAAACTGCTGGTCTGAGGACCCGTCATCGCCTTCCCGCCGCACGTCGTGCCTGGGCTATGGATTCGAGGATGTCGCCGGCCTGGCTCACGATATTTTTGCGCCAATTAAGCCGCAGACGGCACAAGCGCGCCAAAAAAGCCACCAGCGCCGCGCAACATGGATTCGCCTTGCCGCGTCAGCAATCTTTTGCGTGAATCGATGTCGAAGCGTCCCATGACGAAGCCTGCCCGCGTGACCGACCGCTGCTTTGCTCGCTCCCGAACGGCGTCGACGGACTCGCGCCGCGTGCGGGCCCTCAGGAGGAGCCCCGCTGCGCTCGCCGTGTGCGTTGTGCTGGCCGCCGGGGCGGTCCTGCCGGCGACCGCGTACGCCCAGAGCTTCACCTACAATCCGCTCCCGCCGAAGCCGCCGCCACCGCGCGTCGCCAACGACAACCAGATGCTGGTGCAGGCGACCACCGTCGAATACGACGCCAACAATTCGCGCGTCGCGGCGGTCGGCAACGTGCAGCTGTTCTACAACGGCTCCTCGGTCGAGGCCGACCGGGTGATCTACGACCAGAAGACCAAGCGCCTACATGCGGAAGGCAACATCCGCATGACCGACGCCGACGGCAAGATCACCTACGCCGACAGCCTCGATCTCTCCGACGACTACCGCGATGGCTTCGTCGATTCCTTGCGCGTCGAGACCGAGGACCAGACGCGAATGGCCGCGACCCGCGCCGACCGCAGCAAGGGCAACACCACGGTCTTCGAGAACGGCGTCTACACCGCCTGCGCGCCGTGCCGGGACGATCCGAAAAAGCCGCCGCTGTGGCAGGTGAAGGGGGCGCGGATCATCCACGACCAGACCGAGAAGATGCTGTATTTCGAGAACGCCCAGCTCGAAATGTTCGGCGTCCCGCTCGCCTACATCCCGTATTTCTCGACGCCCGATCCGACGGTCAAGCGCAAGAGCGGCTTCCTGATGCCGGGCTTCTCGCAGAACAACGCCTATGGCATCGGCGTCGACATCCCCTATTACTGGGCGATCGACGGGAGCTACGACGCGACCTTCACGCCGCGCCTCACCTCCAGGCAGGGCGTGCTGGTTCAGACCGAATTCCGCCAGCGGCTCGACAATGGCAGCTATCAGGTGCGCTTCTACGGCATCGATCAGCTCGATCGCAACGCCTTCGCCGGACAGCCGGGCGATCGCCAGCTGCGCGGCGGCATCGACAGCAGGGGCCAGCTCGCGCTGTCGGACAAATGGACGTTCGGCTGGGACGGCGTCCTGCTGTCCGACTACACGTTCCTGTCGGACTATCGGCTCGTGCAGTACCGCGATCCGTTCAACGCCTTCATGACTCTGCCGACGGAAGCGATCTCGCAGCTGTATCTGACCGGCGTCGGCAGCCGCAGCGTCTTCGACATCAGGGCGATGCACTATCTGAGCTTCTCGGGCAACCAGCAGACAGTTCCGATCGTCTATCCGGTGCTGGACTATTCAAACGTGCTGAACTCTCCCGTGCTCGGCGGCGAGTTCAGCACCAAGACCAACTTCGTCAATCTCACCCGCGAGCAGGCGGTGTTCGATCCGGTCACCACCACGGCCAACACCAACGGCCTGTGCACGACGGCCTCGGCGGATCCGCTGGCGCGGCTGCCATCGCAGTGCCTGCTGCGCGCGGCGCCCGGCACCTATACGCGGCTGACCGCGCAGGCGGAGTGGCGGAAGTCGTTCACCGATCCGATGGGCGAGATCTGGACGCCGTTCGCGATCCTGCGCGCCGACGCGATCAATGCCAACGTAACCGCGCAGCCTGGCGTCGGCAACTTCCTGCCGACCGGCGATACCCAGGCGTTGCGGGTGACGCCGACGGTCGGCCTGGACTATCGCTACCCGTTCATCAACGTGCAGTCATGGGGCACCACCACGGTCGAGCCGATCGCGCAGCTCATCGTCCGGCCGAACGAGACCTCGGCCGGCCGACTGCCGAACGAGGACGCGCAGAGCCTCGTGTTCGACGCCAGCAATCTGTTCAGCGTCGACAAGTTCTCCGGCTACGACCGCGTCGCGGGCGGCGGCCGCGCCAATATTGGCGCGCAGGCGACAACGCAGTTCGATCGCGGCGGCACCGTCAATCTGCTGTTCGGCCAGTCGACCCAGCTGTTCGGGCTGAACTCCTACGCCGTCCAGGACGCCAACAACACCGGTATCGGTTCCGGTCTCGACAAGACCATGTCCGACTACGTGACGCGGGTGGACTATTCGCCGAACCGGACCTACACACTCAGCATGCGCAGCCGGCTCGACGAACAGAGCCTCAACGTCCAGCGCTTCGAGGCCGAGGGCAAAGTCAATTTCGACCGCTGGTCCGCGGCGCTGACCTACGGCAACTACGCGGCCCAGCCGGCGATCGGCAATCTCGACCGGCGCGAGGGCCTGCTCGGCAACGGCTCGGTCAAGGTGGCGCAGAACTGGGTCGTCTCCGGCGGCGCGCGCTGGGATCTGGTGGCCAACAAGATGAACCAATATCTCGTCGGCGCCGGCTATGTCGACGACTGCTTCACCTTGGCCGCGAGCTATGTCACCTCGACGAGTTACGCCATCGCCGGCGCGACGCCGCAGACCAATCAGACAGTCATGCTGACCTTGGGGCTGCGGACCATCGGCAATGTGTCATTGCCGGTACCGGTCAATTAGTCCTGTTTTTCCACTGGAACCAGCTGTTGTTTCTGGGTGCGCTCTCGCCGTCTCCACCACTGTCATGCTCCGCGAAGGCGGAGCATCCAGTACTCCGCGGCAGAGGATTTCGAACCGAGATGTCACGGCGTAATGGATCGTCCGCCTGCGCGGACGATGACGGTGGAGATCTGCATTCCGCCGATGTGACCAAGAGACTGTCAAGGCTCGTTTCGTCCGTCAGCGCCGTGTCGCATCCCACGTCACCGGCAGGTTGAGCAGGCCGCGAAACGCCCAACCGCCGATGCGCACCGGCTCGGCGTCACGCAGCCGCAGGTTCTGCAGCCGCGCGAACAATGTCGGCAAGGCGACGTCGGCGATCATCGCGCGCGAGGCCCAGGCGCCGGCGCAGAAATGCGGGCCGGCGCCGAACGCGATGCTCTTGGAAACGTCGCGGCGGATGTCGAAGCGGTCCGGATCGATGAAGTGCGCCTCGTCGCGGTTGGCCGAGCCGAACATCAGGAACACCCGCTCCTCCGGTGCGAAGGCAATGTCGCGGATCGTCCAGGGTTTGGCGATGCGCCGCGGCGACATGCCGATCGGCGAGATCCAGCGGGCATATTCCTCGAACACCTGCAGCCAGCGCACCGCTCCCGTGTTGGCGAGCGCGAGCTGCTCGGGATGCGTCAGCAAGGCCCATACCGTGCCGGCGATCGCATCGCGCGGCTCGTTCTGCCCGCCCGAGATCGCGAGCTTGATGTTGGCGCGGATGCTCTCCATCGGCATTTGCGCGGCGAGCATCACGCCGAGCAGGCTCTGGTTGGGCGCCGTCTCGAGCACCGGCAGCATGTCGTCGATCGCGGCATCGATGCCTGCCGTGGCGGCATTGCAGCGCGCCTCGACCGCGGGATCGCCGGTGTAGTTGGCAATGCCGTCGATCATCGCCTGCGACCACGCATTCATGTCCTGGAAGCGCATGTTGGTGAGGCCGGTGATCAGCTTCAGGCACTCGGCCGAGAACGGCAGCGCGAAATCTCTGACGAGATCGACCTCGGCGGCGGGGTCGAGCGCGTCGATCAGCCGGTCGGCATGGGCCTGGAACTGCGCCAGCCAGTGCACGCGGACCGCGCGCGGCGACACCGCCGGCGCGATCGCCTGGCGCTCGGCCAGATGCGCTTCGCCGTCCTTGCGCATCATGTTGTGGCCCATCAGCCGGTTCATCAGCCCCTGCGGCTGGTGCGAGCTGAACACCTCGATCTGCTTCTCCGACACGAAGATGTCGTCGCGCCGGCACAGCAAGGTGCTGCCGAGCTGCGGCACGAACGCGATCGGCGCCTCCTTGCGCATCCGCGCCAGCGCCGGATAGGGATCGGCCCAGAACGTGACGGGATCGATGTCGAAATGGGGTGCGGTGCTCACGCCTTCTCTCCGGATCGGACGGCGCAGGCTAGCTGCGGGCGCGCGCGGCGTCTGTCCCGGTGATGGGTGACATCTTGTTGCAAGGCCGGGTTCAGTTCAGGGGCTTCTGAGCCGTCATCAGCCGTAGCGCGATCGCGAACAGCTCGTTCTGCGACGCGATGCCGAGCTTTTCATACGCCCGCTTGCGATAGGTGAAGACGGAGTTGAGCGCTATGCCGAGATCGCCGGCGATCGCCTCTGAGGTGAAGCCTTCGAGGATGCGGCGGCAGACGTCCTTCTCGCGCGCGGTCAGCACCGACAGCGGCCCGCCTTCCGCGAACAGCCGCGCCAACTTGTCGGCAGGATTTTGCATGGTCGCATCGGCCTGGCAATGCCGCGCGACGATGGCGGCGACGATTGGCGCGGCCGCCGTGATGCGCTGCCGCTGCTCCCTTGTGAAGCCGCCCTGCGCGGCCGTCCGATAGAAGTTCACATAGGTGCAGTGGTCGCCGACCCAGATCGCGGTGGCCGCCTTGTCGACGATCTCGGAGTCCTCGAAGAACAGCTTGCGATAGCCCCTGGGATACATCCGGCGCGCGAAGTGCGGCAGCAGGATGTGACGCTGCGCCCCGCGCTCGCGGAAGATCACCTCGCGGTTGGGATCGGCGGTGTGGAAATGCTCCGAATAGGCGGTGCCGAGATCGGGCCCGATCGCGATGTTGCCGGTGCTAAGCAGGCAGCGCGCCGAGCGCTGGTCGGCGAAGGAGAACACCATGCAATGGCCGACATCGGCGACGGCGCGCAAGGTGTCGATCAGGACGGCTGGGAAGGACGGCTGGCCGATCGCAAGCACCAGCGCTCCGACGGCGCCGGTCGCATCGACGCCGGAGCTGATGGCCTCCATGATGGTCCCTCCCCGGATGTTCTGTTTGTTGCAGCCTAGCAGCAACGGCGGACAGCTGGAAGGCCGCCCGGCGTCACCAACCATGGGGACAGACGCGCCGCGGCGGCAGGGCTAGGCTTCGCGGCTCGAAGTCCCGGCCGATCAACGCGCCGGGCACGCCACGCCCAACAGGGAGAAACCATGATGAGAGCTGCGCTCACTGTGCTCGGCCTGGGCTTGACGATGGCGCTCGGCACGCCGGCGCAGGCCGACATCAAGGTCGGTATCGTGGTGTCCGCGACCGGCCCCGGCTCGGCGCTCGGACAGCCGCAGATCAAGGCGGTCGCTGCGCTGCCGAAGGAGATCGGCGGCGAGAAGATCGTCTACATCGCGCTCGACGACGAATCCGACAGCGTCAAGGGCCTGCAGAACGCGCGCCGGCTGGTGATCCAGGACGGCGTCGACGTCATCATCGGCTCGTCGCTGACGCCGGTCACGATGCCGATGCTCGACGTCGCGCTGGAGAGCCGGACGCCGTTATTGTCGCTCGCGGCCTCGACCGCGATCGTGCAGCCGATGGACGACAAGCGGAAATGGGCGTTCAAGGTCGTGCCCAACGACGACCTCATGGCCGCGGCGATGCTGAAATACATCGCCAGGAGCGGCGTCAAGACATTGGGCTTCATCGGGGTCTCCGACGGCTACGGCGAGGGCTACTATCAGGAGGTGACGAAGCTGGCGCCGAAGCTCGGCATCACCGTCACGACCCATGAGGTGTATGCGCGCGGTGACACCAGCGCGAGCGGTCAGGCGCTGAAGGTGATCGCGACCAATCCGGACGCGGTGTTCATCGCCTCAGCCGGCACGCCGGCGGTGCTGCCGCAGCAGGCGCTACGCGAGCGCGGCTATCAGGGTAAGATCTTCCAGACCCATGGCGTGGCGACACAGGAGTTCATCAAGCTCGGCAAGGACAGCGTCGAGGGCGCGATCTTCGCCGGCGAGGCGTTCTCGATCGCCGACGATCTCGCGCCCGAGGATCCGTTCCGCCGCGCCAACGACGCCTTCGTGTCGGCCTATCAGGCCGCCAACGGCGACAGGCCGAACATCTTCGCCGCACATCTCTGGGACACGGTGACGCTGTTGAAAGGCGCCATCCCCGGCGCGCTGAAGGCCGCCAAGCCGGGCACGCCCGAGTTCCGCGCCGCATTGCGCGACGAGCTTGAGCGCGGCAAGGACGTCTATCTCAACAACGGCCTCTCCACCATGAGCCCGACTGATCATAACGGCTATGATGAGCGCTCGGCGTTTCTGATCAAGGTCGAGGGCGGGAAATTCAGGCTGGTGAAGTAGGCAAGCTCGTGATCGAAAGCATAGTCTGCCGCGCAGGCGGTGCACTCCCCTCCCCCCTGCGGGGAGGGGTCGGGGGGGGGTCCACGAGTCCGACTATCAACGATGTGCGATTGAGCGCGCGCGAGACAGCCTACATCTATATATCTAGATGGCGACTCGCTATTGACGGCCAAGCACATCTGCCGAACGTGAGCTTACAACTTAGTTCAGCGCTCGGGGACCCCCACCCCCGACCCCTCCCCGCAAGGGGGAGGGGGGCGCACTGGTCGTGCGGCATGACGCGGGCTCGAACGATAAGCGGCAACGGCCGGGGTTAGGCCGACAACCTCTCCCCCGCCTGCACCTTGCCCAGAATCAGATCCGCCGCCCTGTCGCCGATCATCAGCGTGGCGGCGTTGAGGTTCGCCGAGATCATGCGCGGCATGATCGAGGCGTCGGCGATGCGGAGGCCCTGCAGGCCGTGGACGCGGAGCTGGTCGTCGACGGTGGCCCAGGTGGACTCGGCCGGTCCCATGCGGCAGGTGCAGCCGGGATGGAAAGTGGTGGTGGCGCGTTGGGTGGCGGCGGCGAGGAATTCGTCGTCGCTGTTCACCTTCGGACCTGGGAAGTCCTCATACGCGTAGTATGGCGCGAGCGGGGCCGAGGCGAGCAGCCGGCGCGCCAGCTTCATACCGGCGACGATGACGCGGCGGTCGAGCTCGGCGGTAAGGTAGTTGGTCTGAATCAGCGGCGGCGCGAACGGATCGGCGGAGCGGATGCGCACGTAGCCGCGGCTCTCCGGGCGCTGCTGCCAGGACGCCACCGTCATGCCCGGCTCGTCCTCGAGTTGGCCCTGCACGCCCTCCTTGTAGCTCGCCGGCGTGAAGGTGAGCTGCAGATCGGAGCTCTCGGCGGTCTCGCCGGAATGCCAGAAGCAGTAGACCATGGTCGGCGACAGCGACAGGATGCCCTTGCGCGTCACCGCCCATTTCAGCGCCTCGCCCCACAGATTGAGGCCGCGCGCGAGCTCGTTGATGGTCTTGATGTTCTTGACGCGCGCCACCGTGCGCGGCGCGTAGTGATCCTGCAGGCCCTCGCCGACGCTCTTCAACGCGTGCCGCACTTCGATGCCGTGCTCCTGCAGCAGCTCGGGCGCGCCGATGCCGGAGAGCTGCAGCAGCTGCGGCGAGTTGTAGGTGCCGCCGGACAGGATGACCTCTTTCCGCGCGCGCACCTCGACGGGCACGCCGCCGCGTCCGCCGCGGTGATAGCGCACGCCGACAGCGCGCTTGCCTTCGAGCATGATGCTCGTGGCATGCGCGTGGGTTCGGATCTCGACGTTCGGACGCTTGCTGGCGGGCTTCAGGAACGCCGTCGCCGAGGACACGCGGCGGCCGTTCTGGATGGTGCGCTGGACGTAGGAGACGCCTTCCTGGATGGCGCCGTTGTAGTCGGGATTGCGCGGAATGCCGAGCGACACGGCGCCGTCCATGAAGGCTTCGCACAGCGTGTCCTTCCACTCCATGGTGGTGACATGAAGACTGCCGTCGCGGCCGCGATACTGCTCGTCGCCGGCGCCGATGCGCTTCTCCATGCGCCGGAAGTGCGGCAGCACGTCGGAATAGCTCCAGCCGCGATTGCCCAGCTGTGCCCAGGTGTCGAAATCCTGGCTCTGGCCGCGGTTGTAGACGTGGCCGTTGATCGAGGACGAGCCGCCGAGCGTCTTGCCGCGCGGCGCGTAGATGCTGCGGCCGGCTGTGTAGGGCCCCGGCTCCTGCTGGTAGCCCCAATTGATGCTCTTCATGTAGAATGTCTTGATGAAGCCGGCCGGCAGATGGATGTAGGGATGCCAGTCGCGCGGACCCGCTTCCAGCACGCACACCGTCACCGACGGGTCCTCGCTGAGGCGGCTGGCGATCACGCAGCCGGCGGAGCCGGCGCCCACGATCACATAATCGAACGTATCCATCTCGTCTGTCGTCCCGGTCTCGTCATGCTGGCCGCGTGGCGCGGCACGGCGGCCATAGCGCGATCAGCGCGGCTTGTCATGCAGTTGATAATCGAGATGCGCCTTCACGGTCGGCCATTCCGCCGCGGTGATGCTGTACACGACGGTATCCCGCAGCGTGCCGTTCGGCGCGATCTGGTGGCTGCGCAGGATGCCGTCCTGCTTGGCGCCGAGCCGCTCGATGGCGCGGCGGCTCTGGTGGTTGAAGAAATGCGTGCGGAACTCGACCGCGATGCAATCCATCGCCTCGAAGGCGTGCGCCAGCAACAGCCGCTTGCACTGCGTGTTCAGCGCGCTGCGCTGCACCCGCTTCGCATACCACGTCGAGCCGATCTCGACGCGGCGGTTGGCGGCGTCGACGTTCATGTAGGTGGTCATGCCGGCGACCTTGCCGTCGGCGTCGAGCACCGTGAACGGCAGCATGTGGCCCGTGGCGAACAGGCCGAGCCGGCGCTCGATCTCCTTGGCCATGGTCTCAGGTTTCGGAACTGCGGTGTACCAGAGAGTCCACAATTCGCCGTCGCTGACGGCCTCGACCAGCGCGTCGTGGTGGTCTGGCGAGAGCGGCACGAGGCTGGCGTGCGTGCCGCGCAGAGTGACCGGTTCGAGAAAGGGCATGTCAGCAAATCCGTCATTGCGAGGAGCGCAAGCGACGAAGCAATCCAGAAGCGCGTGCGCGGCCCTGGATTGCTTCGCTGACGCTCGCAATGACGGCACTATCACGCGGAGCGTCACTTGTTCAGAAAATTCAGCGGCAACCCCGGGCGGGGCCAGTCCATGACCACCAGTTCGCCCTTGCCCGACAGCGTGATGTAGGCCGTCTTCAGCTCCGGGCCGCCGAAGGCGATGTTGGTGGTGACGCGGTCGCCGGTCGGGACCTGCTCGACCAAGGTGCCGTCGGGCGCGATCACGCTGATGCAGCCGGACACCAGCGTCGCGACGCAGACATTGCCGTTGGCTTCGACCGCGAGCGAATCGAACATCTGGTAGCCGCCCAGGCCACAGATCGGCCGGCCGCGCTCGCCGCGATAGATCACGTCGCGCGGCTTCACCGTGCCGGGCTCCGGCACGTCGTAGGCCCACAGCCGCGCGGTCGGCGTCTCCGCGATATAGACCGTCTTCTCATCGGGCGACAGGCCGATGCCGTTAGCCGGCAGAATGCCGTGCACGGCCTCGACGATCTCACTCATGCCCGGCTTGAGATAATAGAACGCGCCGACATCCATGTCGCGGGCGCGGCGCTTGCCGAGGTCGGAGAACCACAACCCGCCGTGGCGGTCGAACACGAGGTCGTTGGGCCCGCGTAGCTCGTGCTCGCCGCAATGGCTGACGACGGTCTCAACCTTGCCGCTCTGCAGATCGACTGTTTGGATCGAGCCGCCAACATAATCCTCGGGCTGCGGGCCCGGCATGATCATCTTGCCGGTCGGAATCCAAGAGAAGCCGCCATTATTGCAGATGTAGATCTTGCCGTCGGGTCCGAGGGCCGCGCCGTTAGGGCCGCCGGGAATCTGCGCCACGATCTCCTTGCGGCCGTCGGGATGGACCCGGGTCAGCCGGCGCCCGCGGATCTCGACCAGCACCACGGAGCCGTCGGGCATCACGACCGGCCCTTCCGGGAATTCGAGATCGGTGGCGAGCACGCGCATGTTGGACATCGGACGGACCTCCGCTGGTTACGCCGCGGTGCGGCGCCTTGTTGTTATCGGAGAGTTATCGCAAAGCCCGCGCAGCTTGCCAAGCAAGCGGCCGCACGGATCATCGCAGAGCAGCCCTGCTGCGGAACGCGCTTGCAGCGTCTCGACGCAAGTGTACGCGGCGTCAGCGAATCAACGGCAACCAGATCTCCAGGCCGCCATGGCCCGAGAGTGGATCGAACCGCTGATCGTAGCGCTCAAAGTTCGGCGCATCGGCGACCGCATAGCCGGACTGCGGCAGCCAGCGATTCCAGATCGTATGCACGGTGCGGCGAATCGACGAAATGTGGCCGGCATGGGTGAACACGGCGAATGTCGCCGGCGGCACGCGAACGCGGCTGAAAGTCCGCGGCAGATCGGAGAAGTCGGCCACCTCGACGCCGGCGACGTAGTCGAAATTACCGGCATCGTCGCCGTTGCAGCAGACCCCATAGGCGACTGTTCCGCGCCGTGCTGGAACCTCGTGCGTGATCGCGTTGAAGCGGCGCCACAACATCGGAATTCCGGCACCATTGTCGACGCTGACGCGCTCGCCGAGGCCGGCGACGAGCAGCGGCTCCGACGTGACGAAGCGCGGGGCGGGACAATCATCGAGCAGCGTCTGGTCCATGAGAATGGGCTCCTGCAGTGCGAGGCCATCGAGGCGCGCGGCGGCGCGGACCGACTCCGGCGTGACGCCGAACTGATCGCGAAACGCGCGGGTGAAGGCTTCGTGGGAGCCATAGTCCGCCGCCAGAGCCACACTGAGGATGTCGGGCGCACCATTCGCGAGCTCACGCGCTGCCTCGCTGAGACGGCGCAGCCGGACATAGCGCATGACCGAGAGGCCGGTCGCGGCTGCGAAGGCACGCACGATGTGAAAGCGCGACACGCCGGCGACATGAGCGATCTCATCGAGCGACAGCGGCGACGACAGATGACTCTCGATGTACCAGAGCGCCTTCTGAGCCGGGTTGGTGGACACGCCTGTCTCCTGACGAAGCTACCCATCATGGGCACAGGGTGCCTCGGCCGCTTGATCGTTATTGCACTGCGTGCGGGACTACTTGCCGCTCGGCTTTGCGTCCTTGGACGCATCTTTGGCCGCCGCAGAGTCGGCTTTCTTCTTCAGCTCGTCCGCGAGCCGGGCCTGCGATGCCTTCAGTTCGTCGATGACGCCCTGCTGAGACATGAGCGCCGCCTTCAGCGCCTGGATCTGGCGATTCGCCGCATCCAGCTTCTGCTGCTGATCGAGCGACTGCTTGGTCATCGTCTTCTGCAGGAAATCGATGTTGCTCTGCAGGCACGACGTGCGGCGATCCATCGCCTTTTCCGCCGTGCAAATCTCGATGCCCGGAATATCCTGCGCGTGCAGGGTGTTGCTGCTACACAATGCGAGCAGGGTTGCAGCCACGATTCGCTTCATCACAATTTTCTCATTGGCTTGCCCCACACATGATTTTGCGTGGAACCGGCGGAGTTTCCTGATTGATACCATACTGAGACCTCAATCGCGCATTGAAGTTCTGGCTGGGACCCGTTTTTAGGGAGATGGACAGAATGGCTACGCGCGAAAAACGGCTGGCGCAATTTGACGGCAGCGGTGAGCCACCGCCCGGTCAGACGGTCGAGGTGCTGTGCGAAGATCACAGCGGCACCTATCAGCTGCCGTTCCCATGTATCTACATTGATGGCAAATGGCACAACAAAGAATCCGGCGGCGCACTCGAAGCGACCGTCATCGGCTGGCGCTTCCCGCGCGCGCGTTATGACGAGCGCAATGGCCGCCGTCCGCAGCCGAGCTTCGTTGCTGATCGCGCTTCGTCTTATTGATCCCACCGGGCCCTGAGTTCGGCTCAGGGCCGGTCTTGCCGAAAATTTGGTTTTGAACGCAAATTGAGCATCACGACGGGATAGCATCATCAGCGCGCCGGCGATCACAACAGCAGTCTCCGTCGCGCATCGAGCGCCCCGTCGCCCCAAGCCAACCACCATTGGCGATCGATACCCAACAGAGAAGCAACAGCGCCGTCGCTCTACGCGACGGACAGCTTCATCACCGCGCGCCCACTTGCGCCGAGCTGAAAACGTATTCCTCCAGCATAGGCTCGCCATAGGTGGCACTGCGAGCCAATTCACGTGGTCGGCATCGTTGGACGATGCCCCCGCGCGCGCTCTCGACCGCCGCAGAATGAGTCGGTCTGAGTCCTGCCCCTGCTTCCCCGTCGAGCCGCCGGATTGAGGCGACGGTGTTTCAAAACGTGACGGTGCTGGGTTGCCGCCTTAATCCTTGGAACGCGGCCGGAACGAATCGCGTCCGAATCGGACGCTGCTCAAGGTACGCGACGCGTTCACGGCTACATGTCGGTCTCGCGTCGCGTGACCCACGACATGCTGAAGCGAAGCATCCGGCCGCGCAAGCGCGACCGGATGCCAGACGTTAACGGAGTTGCTGGAGAGCGAGACCTGTTCAAGCCCAGGGCGTCACCGGCGGCACCTTGTCGGTGGCCGGCGGCATCTCGACGGTCTTGAAATCGGCCGGGCTGACGATTTCCATATATTCCATGTCAGGGGAATAATCGTAGAGATAGTGCACGATGCCGGGCCGCTGATGCACGACATCACCGGCCTTCACCAAGGTCGGCTTGTCCTCGTACATGAAGCGCGCCCATCCCTTCATCATGATGACGATCTGGAAGTCGCAATCGTGACGGTGCCAGCCGGTGCCGTCGACCGGCGGACAATCCGGATTGGCCTTGACGAGGTGGCAGATCACCTGGCCGCCGGTGGCGTCGGCAATGCCGAGATCGCGATAGAGGAAGAAGTCACGCAAGCCACCGCCCTTGTAGTCGGTGTCTTCGGGCTTCACGTGCGAGAATTTGGTCACCACTGCATGCTGGTTCATGACGGCCTCCACCGGTTGATCGCGGCAGCGGCAACCCCTGAGGCCCATCGATCGGCCGCAACGGCCACCGCGCCCGAAAGCCCATTGTGCTATGCGAAAAGCACGCCACGCCCTGCTTGCAGCGCAAGGATCACTCCATCGCACCCGCAGGCCGATCCGAACTGATTGTTAACAACGGGTTTTCTTGAAGCCGCCGGGGAGCTCGACGGCCCGGCCGCCGCCTGCATTCTCGCTGACGGATGGGCCCATCCGACTTCAAATTGAGCAGCAACTGCCCGGGCGGTGAGCCGCTGACATCGTGAGGCCGGCGGCAAACGACCATGGCCGACGGCCGTCCCGACCGACCGGGCGGTGGCTAATACTCGACCTCGAGCTCCTCGATCTCCTCGGGCTCGGCCTTGGCCGCCGTGATCCATTCCTGCATCTCGGGCATCGCCATGATCAGGTCGGCGTAGGCCTTGAGCCGGGGCTCGAGCTTGACGTCATAGGTCACGAAGCGCGTCACCACCGGGGCGTACATCGCATCCGCCATGCCGCGCTGCTGTCCGAACAGAAATGGCCCGCCCGATTTGTCGAGGCAGTCACGCCAGATCGCCCAGATGCGGTCGATGTCGGCCTGGGCGCGGGTCCACACCTTGAAGCCAGGAAAATGGCCCTTGAGGTTGACCGGCAGCGATGCGCGCAAGGTGGTGAAGCCGGAGTGGATTTCACCGGAGATCGAGCGGCAATGCGCGCGCGCGATGCGATCAGAAGGCAGCAGACCGGCGTGCGGAAAGGTCTCGTTGAGATACTCGCCGATCGCCAGCGTATCCCAGATCGTCGCGCCGTCGTGCCGCAGGCAGGGCACCAGGATCGACGATGACAACAGCAGGATCTCGGCGCGCGCGGACGCATCGTCCGGGCCGACGACCAGCTCGTCGAAATCGAGCCCGGCAAATTTGGCGAGCAGCCAGCCGCGCAGCGACCATGACGAGTAATTCTTGCTGCTGATCGTCAACGTCGCTTTGGTCATCTCGCCCTACCCCTTTGTCGCTTGTCGCCTGGTCCGCCCGGCCGCCCTGTGCCGGCGGCAACACGCGCGGAGCCGGATACTCCAGCAGATTCATTGAGCAAGCGACATGCCAGTTTTTCAGGCAAGACTCCGCCGCGCTGGCTCCGATATTGCATATGCACAAGCATGTAATGGATCGGACCCGATGGCGCTGCTGTACCAAGCCTATCAGAACCACATGGACCTGACCGAGCCATGGCGCCAGGGCGCCGCGGCCGCCATGCGCTATCTCAATCTGATCCCGTCAGGCCTCTCCAGCCGCGCGATGCGGCGGCTGTCGGCAGCACTGGAATTGATCTCGCGCTCGGCGCTCACCTATGCGCGTCCGGCCTATGGCATCGACAGCGTCATGGTCGGCAATCGCGAGCTCGGCGTCACCGAGGAGGTGACGTACAAGACCCCGTTCGGCTCGCTGCTCCATTTCAAAAAGGACGGCGCGGCGGATCAGCCCAAGGTGCTGCTGGTCGCGCCGATGTCGGGTCACTTCGCGACGCTGTTGCGCGGCACGGTGAAGACACTGCTGCAGGATCACGACGTGTACATCACCGACTGGCACAATCCGCGCGATATTCCGCCGGGCCATGGCCGCTTCGGGCTGGAAGATTACACTGATCATCTCATCAGCTTCCTGGGCCAACTCGGGCCACGGCCGCACATGGTGGCGATCTGCCAGCCCTCGGTGTCGGCGCTGGCGGCGACCGCCGTGATGTGCGAGGGCAACCATCCGTCGCGGCCGGCGACGCTCACCCTGATGGCGGGGCCGATCGACACGCGCATCCAGCCGACCAAGGTCAACGAGTTCGCCAAGAGCAAGCCGATCGAGTGGTTCGAGGACAATCTGATCCACTACGTGCCCTTTCAGTGCCGTGGCGCGTTCCGGAAAGTCTATCCGGGCTTCGTGCAGCTCACGGCCTTCGTGTCGATGAATCTCGAGCGCCACGTCAAGCAGCACATGGATCTCGCCAATCATCTCGCCAAGGGCGAGGTCGAGAAGGCCGAGTCGATCAAGACATTCTATGACGAGTATTTCGCCGTGATGGACCTGCCGGCGGAGTTCTACATCGAGACCGTGCGCGACGTCTTCCAGGAGCATCTGCTGCCCCAGGGCAAGCTCATGCATCGCGGCAACCCTGTCGATCCGAAGGCGGTGCGCCGCATCGGACTGATGACGGTCGAGGGCGAGCGCGACGACATCTGCTCGATCGGCCAGACGCTGTCGGCCCAGGACATCTGCACCAATGTGCGCGCGTATCGCCGCGTGCATCACATGCAGGCCGGCGTCGGCCATTACGGCGTGTTCAGCGGCAAGAAGTGGAACAACGAGATCTATCCGCTGCTGCGCGATTTCGTCCACGTCAATTCGTGAAGTCAGTTCGTCAGGTCAGTTCGTCAGGTCAGTTCGTGAGCGGACCTCGGCCACGCTGCACGCGCTGCAGCGTGGCTGACGGCGTCTCTCCGAACTTGTCGCGATAGGCGCCCGCCATCCGTCCGAGATGGGTGAAGCCGAGCTCGAAAGCGAGGTCGATGATGCGCGTCTCGGGGCCGGCCGCCGTCAGTTGCGCGTTCAACCTGGCCAACCTGATATCCAGCAGCATGTCCGAGATCGACATGCCGAAATGGCGTCGGAAGCCGCCTTGCAGCGCGCGGATGCCGACGCCCGCAGCAGCTGCAAGCTGCGCCAGATCGAGCGGCTCGCTGGCCTGCGCATGCAGCAGATCGCGCGCCGTGCGCACCGCCCGCGGCAGATGGTCGATCTGGCCCGCATAGCGCCGGATGGCCTCCGACAGGCCGTGGCCCGACTGCTCGAAAAGCGCATCCAGCAGCGTTTCGCGCCAATCCGCTGCCGCCGCGACCGAGATGCGCCCTTGGCCACCGAGGCTCTCGGCCACGCCAGCAAGCGAGATCATGCGCTGCTGGAGCCGTGAACCCGCCGGCGCCGATAGCGCGATCTCGGGCTGGAATTCGACAGGCTGCACCGCCTGCCCGGACAGCGCCGCGGCGCGCTGCTCGACCAGGCTGCGATCGAGCAGCAGGATCAACTGGGCGCAGTCGTGCCACACCATGCGCGTCGGCAAGGTCGGAGACAGCAGTGATGCCGCCTGCTCCGGGTGAGACACGACCTCGCGACCGCCAGTCATGACCCGCGCCGTCCCTGCCAGCGGCAGTTGCACCAGGAAGAAGCGATCGAGACAGCCGGGATTGATCGCGACCGCGCCGCCATATGCGACGTAGTTGATGGAGAAGCCGTCGTATGCCGCGCAATTATGCAGAGCGAGGAAATCGCGCGCAGTCCCGGCCTGCGGCTGCAGCCCGTGCGGACAGAAGATGCGACCTATTTGTTCAGCCGCCTCATCGACATCGTGCGTTGCAACACGGCCGTAGGCGGCGAGCCGCGGCGATGAGGATGTTTTCCAACTGAGATCAGCGGCTGAAGACGTCGCCATGGCTCACATCATCCGTCGAAATCGTTTGAAACCTATAATAATTAGCAGCTGGCGTCGAGAGATTCGTTTTCTGGATAGACACCGCGGCGCGATCTGCTCGATCCTCACTTCGTGTGCAGCAAGGAGATCCGCCATGACCACACTGGAAAAAGGCATCACGCCCGCCGGCACCGGCTACGCCGGCAAGACCTGGAACATCCTCGGTCAGCTCTACTTCCCCAAGGCCGTCACCGACTCCACCTTCGCCTTCGAGACCAACAGCGATCCCGGTCAATTCGTCCCGGTGCACGTTCATCCCACACAGGACGAGTTCATCCTGGTGCAGGAAGGCACGCTCGACCTCAAGCTCGACGGCGTCTGGGTCAAGGCGCAGGCAGGCGATCTCGTGCGCATGCCGCGCGGCATCCCGCATGGCTACTTCAACAAGTCGGACAAGCCGGCGCGCGCGCTGTTCTGGGTGTCGCCGATGCAGAAGCTCGAGGCGCTCTTCAACATGCTGGATAACCTCGCTGACCCCGCCGAGGTGGTCCGTATCTCGGCGGAGCACGAGGTCAACTTCCTGCCGCCTGAAGCCAACGATTAGGCGACGGCGCCGCCCGCACCGGCGTATTGCAGGTTATCTCGGCATGACGCGCATTGAGCGCGATCGGCCTTCTGCGCCTTGCCGGATCGGCCGGCGCGCGGCCTCGATGCGTCTTTGATCGGCGGGATCAACCCCGCCGAATGTCGGCGATGCCTTTGCTTCGTCGCATGCTTCGGTCACGCCGGGCGACCTCGTCATCACCCGTTCTTTCAGCGAGCCCCTGCAGCGCGGCCGGTCCAGGCTGTCCGCTTGCGGTCGCACGCTCGATATCAGGAGGTCTCCATGATCAGCCGTAAAAATGTCTGCGTCATCGGCGCCGGCGTGTCCGGCCTTGCCGCCGCCAAAGCCTTCGCCGCCCGCGGCCACAACGTCACCATCATCGAGCGCAGCGCCGATCTCGGCGGTGTATGGGAGCCCGCCCGTTCCTATCCCGACGTGCAGACGCAAAGCCCGAAGGATCTCTATCGCTACACCGACAAGGCGATGCCCGAGAGCTATCCGGAGTGGCCGAAGGGACCACAGGTCTATGCGTATCTCTCCGACTACGCGAGATCCCACGATCTCACGCGCCTGATGCGGCTGAACACGACGGTGAGGTTGATGCAGCGGCGCGCGGATGGCAAGCCTGGCTGGACGCTCGATCTCATGTCCGGCGAGAGCGAGAGCCGCGAGGACTACGATTTCGTGGCCGTATGCACCGGACAGTTCAACGAGCCGCAGACGCTCTCGCTTCCAGGCGAGGATGCGTTCAAGGCGGCCGGTGGTGCGATCATGCACTCATCGAAATACAACGACGCCGGCATCGCGCGGGGCCGCAACGTCGTCGTGCTCGGCGGCTCGAAATCGGCGACCGACCTTGCCGTCAACGCGGTTCGGTCCGGCGCGCGCTCGGTGACCATCGTGTTACGAGAGCCGGTGTGGCGCATCCCCTACTTCATCGGCGGGCTGATCAACTTCAAGCGCATCCTCTACATCCGTGCGCAGGAGCAGATGTTCGCGAGCTGGGGCATCGGGCCGCTTTCGCGGCTTGCGCATCTGCTCGCCAAGCCGCTGGTCTGGGCGAATTGGCGCGGCCTGGAGAGCCTGCTCAAGACGCAGCTCAAGCTTGCCAAATGCAACATGGTGCCCAAGGAGCGGATCGAGGACGGCGTCAACTGCTCGGTGCCGATCGCGACACCCGACTTCTACCCGATGGTCTCCGACGGCCGTATCAAGGCGGTGCTCGGTACCTTCGATCACTACGAGCCGAACACGATCGTGGCCAGCACCGGCGAGCGGATCGCGGCCGACGTCGCGGTGCTCGCGATCGGCTACAAGCTCGGCGTCCCCTTTCTGTCCGAGACCGACCGCGCAAGGCTGGTCGATCCCGACGGGCAGTACCGCCTGTACCGGCTGATCGCCAATCCCGACCTTCCCGAGATGGGTTTCGTCGGCTTCAACTCCAGCTTCTGCACCGTGCTCTGCGCGGACATGGCCGCGCATTGGCTGGTGCGCTACGCCGACAGGCAGCTCGCGCACCAGCCCAGCGAGCGTGAGATGCGCGACAACATCGAGATGATGCTGCACTTCAAGCGCGTCGAGCGGCCGGCGGCGGGCGTGTATGGCGGACTCTGCGTGGCGCCCTATCACTTCAAGCATTTCGACGAGCTGCTCGCCGATATCGGCGCGACGCGGCGGCGGCGCAGTCCGCTTGCCGAGATGTTCACGCCGCCGGATGCCGACGCCTATGCCGGCTATCTCGCGTCGGCACCGGCCTACCAGGCTGGCTGATCCGTCACGGGGCAGCCCCAGGACGGACCAAATCATGCCGCATCGAAGGCGGCTTTGAGCGTCGTGCCGGCAGCGGGCGTCGCGTTTCCGGCCGCTCAGTCCGGATACGCGCGCCGGCCCGGCGCTGGTCTTCCCGCCTCAGCCGGGCTATCCAAGGCGCCCCGCATCCGGCCCTCAGCCGTTTGCCTTCGTTCGCCTTGGAGCTTGTCCATGACCTTGTCGACCCGCCTGCGCACTTTCGGACTGGCCGTCTCTGCGGTGTTGATCCTGACCGATGCGGCGCCGGCCGCCGAGATTCACGTGATGATTTCGGGCGGCTTGACGGCGCCCTTCACGGCTCTCGCACCGGAGTTCGAGCGGCGCACCGGTCACAAGATCGACATCGCGAGGGGCCCATCGATGGGAACCACCACGAACGCCATCCCTGTGCGCCTGGAGCGCGGCGAGCCGGCGGATGTGCTGATCATGGTGGGCTATGCGCTCAGCGATCTCACCACGAAGGGCAAGGTGACGCCTGACAGCCGCGTCGATCTTGCCAACTCGCCGATCGCGATCGCCGTGAAATCTGGCACGCCCCACCCCGATATTTCCAACGCCGATGCCGTGAAGCGGATGCTGATCGCCGCCAAATCGATCGCCTATTCCGACAGCGCCAGCGGCGTCTATGTCTCGACGGAGATGTTCGACAAGCTCGGCATCAAGGAGCAGATGAAGGACAAGGCGCGCATGATCCCGGCCACTCCTGTCGGCGAGATCGTCGCCAAGGGCGAAGCCGAGATCGGATTTCAGCAGCTCAGCGAGCTCAAGCCGGTGCACGGCATCGACATCGTCGGGCCGCTGCCGGCGGGCCTGCAGAAGATCACAGTCTTCTCGGCAGGTATCACCACCAGCGCCAGGGAGCCGGAGGCAGGCAAGGCGCTCATCAAGTTCCTGACGTCGCCTGATGCCCGCAAGGTGATCGAGGAGAGCGGCCTGGAGCCGATCGTGCACAAATCGCCGAACTGATCGATGCGAACCGGACCATTCGAGCTCCCCGCACCCGAAGCTGCGGGGAGATGAAGCGGGACGCTTACGACGGCGAGGACGGGACTACTGGGTGAGCAGCGTCGACTCGCTCAGATTGTTGGCTCCATAGGCCTTCTTCAAAAGGCCGTTGGCCTTTGCCTCGGTCATGAACTTGGTGACGAACGCCAATGACTGGGGGTGCTTTTGCGGCACGGCGACGGCCGTGTCGGTCTTCTTGAAGGTCTCGTTCAACACCTTCGTGCCCGGAATCTGCTTGGCCATGATGTTGAGTTGATCGCGCGCCAAGGTCAGCGCATCGATCTCGCCCGCCGCGAGCAGAGCATAGACCTCCTCGTAGGATTTGAAGCCCGTGACGGTCGCCTTCTTCAGGAACGCCTTGGCCCCGCGCAACACCGTGGTGTCGTTGATGGCCGCCACCTCGGTGCCCTCATGATCGAGCGCGGCAATATTCGGAATGTCCATGCCCGCCCGGATGATGAACGTGGTGTCGACGGAATCGTAGACCGGGCCGAACGAGACCTTGGCCTCGCGCTCGGCGTCCTTCGGGAAGAAGGTCACATCCCAGGACCCCTGCGCGGCGCCTTCGAGGATCGCATTCGAATTCGGATGCTCGACAAATTCAACGGGGACGCCGATCTGCGCAGCCATCGCCTTCCCAAGCTCGACCGGAACGCCGGACACACTGCTGTCGGACTTGACGCACCAGAACGCGCCACCCGCCGGTCCGACAGCGACCGCGACACGGAGCTTGCCGGTCGGCGCAATCTCTTCCTTCAAGCCGGCCGCAGCAGCGCTGTTGCTGAACAACGCAAATGCCGCAGCGACGAGCGCTGCATTGCGCAGCCAGTGCCACTTCAACATGGCCCTCTCCCATAGAATTGCAAAGGTGAAACCGGACGCACCTTGCCGGGAGCACTGTTAAATACAGCTTACTTTCGTCACGCAAAGCAGCAAACGGCGCGCGAAACTTGCGCGCCGCGATTACCGTTTCCAATTAGCCGATACCGAAAACCAATTAAGCGCGACTTAAACGCAGCGTCGAACCCAGACGCCGTTCACCAGCACGGTCCGGCAGGCCGTGGTCGCGGCCGCCACCGGCGGCTTGCGCACGACGACGGCGCCGGCCGCACCGGCACAGCCGGCACGGACGACGCCGCGTGCGCAAACAACGGCGTTCGCGTCCGACACTGCGAGAAACGGCATCAGTGCCAGCACGAACAGCCCGCACAGAGTCGAAAGAATCATACGTGATAAAATAGCGCGCATTGCCAACTCCTGACGATCATCATCCGATTAGTAAAATATCCACCCTGTCTGGACTCTGCCGCTGATGTCGTCGCCCGGCAACTGGGACAATTTGGGTGGATCGACCTATCGGATCGGCACCGTTGCACGATGCCGTGCATGAACAGCCGCTCCCGTTACCGGCTGGCGGCGAACTGAGCGAGCTTGCCCCGGCAGGCCGGCGACAGCGACCCCGCATTGGCGGCGAGACATTGCGCCACCCGACCACCGCCAGGCTCGACGCCGCCGCAGAAGGCGCGCGCATCCGAGCCGCAGGCGGCTCGCACGATACGCAATTCCTCCAGCGGCCGAAGCGGACGCAGTACCATGGCGGGCGCGGCGGGAGCAGCGGTGACGGCGGCTGTCGTGGCAGGGGTATCGACCGTCGCTGCTGCCGCTTTCGGTGCCGCAGCACCACCGCTCGCCGCCGTGATCGCCTGCGCGCAGGATGCAGACACCTTCGTCTTGTTCTGCTCGAGGCACTGCAGAGCGGCAGAGCCGCCCGGCGGAACGCTGCTGCAGACCTTTCGGTAATCCGAGCTGCAGGCACTGCGGATCGCCGCCAGTTGCGCGTCGCTGGGCTTCGCCGCCGGCGCGGCCGCTGCAGATTTCGTGGGCTCTGGCTTTGTCAGCTCGGGCTTCGCCGCGACGACCGCTTGAGCCGGAGGTGCCGCCGGCGGCGCGGGCTGCGCCGCCGCCTTCGGCGCCTCGGCAGGCTTGCTCGCTTCGGCCGCTTCGGGCTTCGGAGGCGGCGCGGCAGGCTTCGTCTCGGCCGCCGCCGGCTTGGTCTCGCTCGCCGGCCCGAGCGCCTTCACTGCCGTCTGACAGGACGACGACAGGCTGGCCATGTTCTTCTGCAGGCATTGAAACGCCGGCGCGCCGCCGGGCGGCACGCTGGAGCATTTCGCCATGTAGTCCGACCGGCATGCGGATTTGATCGCGTTGCGCTGAGCATCGGATTGCGCCGGGGCTTGCGTCGCTGCGAGGCTCGTTCCAAGCGCCACGGCGAGCAGAACAGTCCATCTGCAAGGTGTGATCATCGTCCATCCTCAATCAGTTTGAGCTTCAATCTGGTGCCGCCACGCAGCTGTCACGGCGGCGATAAGAGCTTGTCAGTATCAGCACGACCACGTGCATCGCCCTGGTGAGGCGACCAGGAACGTCTGCTCGGAATGAGCGCGGAAGCTGCGCTGCCGCGCGCGGCTCGGCAAGTGGGAAAATTTGGGTGCATCCGCAGCATCAGCAGATTTCTTTGTGCGGCTCCCCTTGCTTGCGGGTATCGCCGCCGGGCATTTGTTGTTATGCAGACGCCATCATCGTTGTTTGTTGCTTGCCACTGCCATTGTCTCGACAGTCATTGCATATGGACCGCGGAATGACGCCGAGCAATTCTCCCCGACAGTCCCGCTCGACATCGAAGATGGCGGAATTGTCGAAAAGCTTCCCGCAAGGAATTCAATACGACACGCCGTTCGACACCACCAAGTTCGTCAATGCCTCGATCCACGAGGTCTACAAGACCTTGATCGAGGCCGGCGTGCTGGTGCTGATCGTGATCCTGATCTTCCTGCAGGACTGGCGCGCGATGCTGGTGCCGACCACGACGGTGCCGGTGACGATCATCGGCGCCTTCGCGGCGATGGCGGCGCTCGGCTTCACCATCAACCTCTCGACCCTGTTCGCCATCGTGCTGGCGATCGGCATCGTGGTGGACGACGCGATCGTCGTCGTCGAGGGCGCGGCCCACAATATCGAGCGCGGCATGAACGGCCACGACGCGGCGATCCGAGCGATGGACCAGCTGTTCGCACCGATCGTTGGCGTCACGCTGGTGCTGATCGCCGTGTTCCTGCCCGCCGCCTTTCTGCCCGGCCTCACAGGGAGGATTTACGCCCAATTCGCGCTGGTCATCGCCGCGACCGCCCTTCTCTCGGCCATCAATGCAGCAATGTTGAAACCGACGCAACGCGCGCTGTGGCTGCGGCCTCCGGTGCCGGTGGAGAAGCGCAACATCGTCTATCGGGCCTTTAACAATCTCTATGCGCGGCTGGAGCGGCGCTACACCAATCTCATCGGGCGGCTTGTCAGGCACAGCACCGCATCCGTCGTCATCGCCCTGATCCTGATCGCAGCCGGCGGCTATGGATTGTCGCGGGTGCCGACCGGCTTCCTGCCGATCGAGGACCAGGGCTATCTGATCGCCGCCATGCAGCTGCCCGACGGCGCCTCGCTGGAGCGGACCCAGAAGGCGCTCGACAGGGTCGGCACCATCGCGAAGGCCACGCCCGGCGTCGCCCAAATCATCACCATCGCCGGCATCTCCGCGCTCGACAACAGCGCCAGCCTCGCCAATTCCGGCGTCGCCTACATCATCCTCACGGACTGGGAGTCGCGCGGCCAGGGTGAGGACCTGCGCTCCCTCGTCTACGGCCTCAACCACAGGCTCGCCGAGGTGATCGAGGCGCGCAGCCTGGTGCTGCCGCCGCCGCCGATCCAGGGTATCGGCAATGCCGCCGGCTTCGCCATGCAGGTCGAGCTGCGCGACGGCAACAGCGATTACGCCAAGCTCCAAGCGATGACGTCCGCGATCGTCGCCAGCGCTCAGAGCCAGAGCACGCTGCAGCGCGTCCAATCGCCGTTCCGCGCCATGGTGCCGCAGTTCGACGTCGAGATCGACCGGGTGAAGACGCAGACCCTCCACGTTACCACCGACCAGGTGTTCTCGGCCTTGTCGTCCTACCTCGGCGCCTCCTACGTCAACCAGTTCAACAAGTTCGGCCGCGTGTTCCAGGTCTATGTGCAGGCCGATTCCACCGCGCGGCTGACGCCGCGGCAGATCGAGAGCCTGATGGTGCGCAACCAGAGCGGCGACATGATCCCGCTCGGCACGGTGGCGACGGTCAAGCCCGCGGTCGGACCGTCGCTGATCAGCCTCTACAATCTTTATCCCTCCGCCACCGTCGTCGGCCTGCCGGCGCAGGGCTATTCGTCCGGGCAGTCGCTCAAGCTGATGGAACAGATCGCGCAACAGACGCTTCCACCGGGCGCGGGTTATGAATGGACTGCGATGTCGTATCAGGAGAAGGCCGTCTCGAATCAGATCTATCTCACCTTCGGTCTTGCTCTCCTCCTCGTCTATCTCGTGCTCGCCGGCCAGTATGAAAGCTGGTACGCGCCGGTCTCAGTCATCCTCGCGGTGCCGCTGTCGCTGCTCGGGCCGATGGCGGTGCTGCTACTGCGTTCGCAGCGGCGTCTCCTTCAATCCGTTGGCGTCGTAAGCCTTGCGCAGCAGCCCGTTCGAGGCCGCGTCGGTCATGAAGCTGCTGACGAAGGCCAGCGCCTTGTCATGCCCGAGCGGGACAGCCACCGCCGTCACCGTCTTCTTGAAGGTCTCGTCGAGCACCCGCGTGCCCGGGATCTTCCTGGCCATCGCGTCGAGCTGGTCGCGCGACAGGGCGAAGGCATCGATCTCGCCTCGCTGCAGCAGGCCGAAGATCTCGTCATAGGTCTGATAGCCGGTGACGCTGGCGTTCTTCAGATGCGCCTTGGCGCCGCGCATCGTCGTCGTGTTGTTCACGGCCGCGACCTTGATGCCCGGCTGGTCGAGGGCCGAAAAGCTCGTTACCGGCGAGCCCGGCTTGACGATGTAGGTCGCATCCGCGACCTCGTAGATCGGGCCGAACGCCATCCTGGTCTCGCGCTCCGGATCCTTCGGCAGGAACGTCACATCCCAGGTGCCCTTGTCGGCCGCATCGGTGATCTGGCCGGAGTTCTGGTGCACGACGTAGTCGACGGGCACACCGAGCCTGTCGGCCATCGCGCGGCCGAGATCGACGGGGACGCCGGAATAGCCGGTCTCGGTCCTGGTCGACCAGAACGCGCCGCCCGCGGGGCTGATCGCGATCGCCACGCGCAGCTTGCCGGTGGGCGCGATCTCGTCCTTCAGCTCGGCGGCTCCGCCGTGAGATGATGTCATCATGCTCGCCACGACGGCCAGCGCCGCCACGAGCAGCCCGCGCCACCGGCCCATCGTTCCCTCCCCGTTGTGTTGGTGGACATCATGACGTGCGGACCGTCCAAAGCAAGCGCCTCGTTCTCACTCCGCCGGTGCCTCCCGCAACGCCGGCCGCTTCGCGGGCAGCTCCGGCGGCAAGATCAGCGCGGCGATGATCGCGACCAGGGCAAGCGCCGCGAAGGCCTGCAGCATGGTGACGAAGCCGCCGCGCTCATACAGCCACGCGACCAGGCCGATCGAGGCGCCGGCTGCCGTGAAGCCGACGAAGTAGCGCACCGCATAGGCGCGCGAGCGCCACTCCTCGGCGGTGTATTTGCCGACCATCGCGTCATTGACGGTCACCTGACCGAACGCGCCCATGACGATCCCGATCGAGGCCACGATCAGTGCCCCGTCGCGCGCATCGGCGGCGAGATAGAGCAGCGGCGCCAGCATCAGCGAGAGCGGCAGCGCGACGGCTTTCAGCGTGTGGCGATCGAGCAAGCGGCCGATTGTGTACTGCGTCATCGCGCCGAAGACGTAGACGCACGCCGCGATCACGCCCAGCAGCGCCGGGCTTTGCGTCAGCCCTGAAAGCCGCTCCGCGAACAGCTTTGGCAGCGCCACGGTGATCGCGTTGAACGTCGTGGAGATCGCGATGACCACCAGCAGCAGCGCCAGCACCACGCGCCACATCTGCTCGCGCGCGACACGCGCCTGCGCCGCCGCCTGCTTCGATCCGCGGCGATCCTCATGCGCGACCAGCATCGCGAAGATCACGCCGATGCCGATCGTGATGACCCCGGGCACGATGAAGGCGAAGCGCCAGCCGAGATATTGCCCCACCACGCCGGTCACCAATGCCGACGAGGCGACGCCGAGATTGCCGAACACGCCGTTCAGCCCCATATCGCGGCCGAGACGGTCGGCATAGGACACCAGCATCGCGGTTCCCACCGGATGATAGATCGAGGCGAACAGGCCGATCGCGAACAGCGCCGCGCCGAGCTGCCAGGGCGTCTGCACCAGGCCAACCGAGATCATCGATAGCCCAATGCCGAGATAGAAGATCAGCATCATGTGCCGCCGGCTCCAGCGGTCGCCGAGCCAGCCAGTCAGCAGCGCGCCGGCCCCGAAGGCGATGAAGCCCGGCGTCGCGTAGGGCAGCAAATCCGCATAGGCCATACCCAGGGCCGGGCCCATGATGATGACCGCGGCCGCGAAGATCAGCATCGCATAATGGTCGATGAAATGGGCCGCGTTGACGAAGCCGATGACGCGGCTTGGTCTGTTCCGGCTTGGGCTGTTCATGAGCGTGTCCTCGATTCCCGGATAAATCGGTTATACTGGCTCGCCCCAACGAGAAGCCGCCAATGACCATCGTGGACACGCCATTGAAGCCGCTCGGCGCCGACCGGGTGACGACCGAGCCCGGCGTGCATCTGATCGCACGCAGCTACCACAAGGGCAGCCGGCTCGAGCCGCACATGCACCGGGAGTCGCAGCTGATCTACGCCTCCGCCGGTACGATGCAGGTGACGACGCCGCAAGGCCGCTGGCTGGTGCCGCCGGATCGCGCCGTCTGGGTGCCGGCGCGGCATGCGCATGCCATCGACATGCTGGCCGACAGCGCAATGCGGACACTTTATTTCGAGCTCGACTGGCTCGCCCGCGAGGCGCGCGGTCTCAGGCTCGATCGCGAATTCGTGGTGCAGGTCTCGCCGCTGCTGCATCAGGCGATCCTCGCCCTGTTCGACGCCACCGGCGGACCCGAGCGCACCGCCCTGCTGGTGCGGCTCGCTCTGCTCGAGTTGCGCCGCGCCGAGGATTCCTCGACCTTCATCCCGCTGCCGCAGGACCCGCGCGCCCGACGCGCCGCGCTGCTCGTGCTCGCCTCTCCCGCGCGCGAGCAGGATCTCGCGACCCTGGCGGGCAGCGTCGGCAGCTCCGCCCGCACCTTGTCGCGGCTGTTCGCGGCGGAGACCCGGCTGAGCTTCAAGGCGTGGTGCCAGCGCGCCCGGATCGCCGCGGCGATCGAGCGGCTGTCGACGGACCGTCATCTGTCGGTCAAGCAGCTCGCCGCCGATCTCGGCTATGCCAGTGTCCCGGCGTTCTCGCACGCCTTCCGGCAGGTGACCGGCCGCACGCCGACCGAATTCGCCGGTCAGAGCGAGTGACATCGCAGCCCTGCATGCAGGCGCCGCCGACGGCGTTGACGTTTTGTTATGGTTGAATGTCGCCACCTTTGCCATAAATCCATGTAACATCGCAGCCATCGCTTTTTTCGGGGATTCGACTGAGACCAGATGGCCAACGCCTTTTTCACTGACCTGATCACCACCATTTCCGAGCGCGGCAGGACATTGCTGCGCGGTGGCACGCCGGCCGTCGACAAGCACGATGCGCCGAGCCTCGCCGAGCTGTGCGAGGCCCTGGTGTCCGGTGCCGGCGAGGCCTCGGGCACCGCGATGGCCCGCGACGTGCTCGACGGCTATCATGATCTCGACGCCGAAGGCCGCAAGGCGTTCTTCACTGCGCTGGTCCATAATTTCGGTCCCGACAAGGCCAGGCTCGAAAAGGCGATCGAGGCGTGGCGCGCGGCGCCGTCGGACGAAGGCGCGAGCGCGCTGCATTTCGCGTCCGAGCCGCGCCGCCAGGAGTTGATCCGCCGCCTCAACCGTGCGCCCGGCGGCACGCCCGAGCTGGTCGCGATGCGCACCGATCTGCTGGATCTCCTGAAGTCCAATCCGGAACTCGCCGCGCTCGATCGCGACGTCGTGCATCTCTTGAGCTCGTGGTTCAACAGGGGGTTTCTCGTGCTGCGCCGGATCGACTGGTCGACGCCTGCCAATATCCTGGAGCAGATCATCCGTTACGAGGCGGTGCACGAGATCCATGACTGGGACGATCTGCGCCGCCGCATCGATCCGATCGACCGGCGCTGCTATGCCTTCTTCCATCCGGCGATGCCGGACGCACCACTGATCTTCGTCGAGATCGCGCTGACCGAGACCATCCCCGGCGCCATCGCGCCTCTGCTCGCGGTCGACCGGACGCCTGTGCCGGCGGACCGTGCCCGCACCGCGGTGTTCTACTCGATCTCCAATACGCAGCGCGGGCTCGGCGGCATCTCGTTCGGCAACTTCCTGATCAAGCAGGTGGTCGAGGAGCTCCGGCGCGAGCTGCCGAAGCTCGACACCTTCGTCACGCTGTCGCCAGTGCCGGGCTTCATGGGCTGGCTGAAATCGACCGAGGATGCGACCGAGGAAGATCGCAACGTGCTCAAGCTGCTCAACGAGCCGCGCTGGGTCGAGGATTCGTCGATCACCTCCGAGCTGCGTCCCGTCATCGAGCCGCTCGCCGCGCACTACTTCCTGAAGGCGCGCACGTCCAAGGGCAAGCTGATCGACCCCGTCGCCCGCTTCCACCTCGGCAACGGCGCCCGGCTCGAGCGCATCAACTGGCTCGGCGACCTCTCCGCCAAGGGCCAGCGCGAATCCGCGACGGTGATGGTGAACTATTTGTATCGGCTCGAGGACATCGAGAAGAATCACGAGGCGTATGCGAACGAGGGCGAAGTGGTCGCCTCCAGCGCGGTGAAGAAGCTGTTGCGCGGCGAAGGCCGGCGGCTGCTGGATATGCGGCTGTCGTCGTAATTTCTGCGGGGCCTGCAGCACTGTCTCACGCCCACCTCGCGCCGTTATTAGGCAAACCGTGCACTCCAAACTCCGTCATTGCGAGGAGCAAAGCGACGAAGCAATACAGGGCTTCGCGCGCAGCCCTGGATTGCTTCGCTGCGCTCGCAATGACGCCGGTGATGCAGTGTGCGCCCCCCACAAACACCGTCGTCATCCCGGCGAACGCCGGGATCCATAACCACAGGGAGTAGTTTGGGGCAGGCTTGTCGTTGGACTTCGCCAAGCTACACCTGACACGGGTCCGGCGTTCGCCGGGGACCTGCGCTTGCTGGATATGAAGCTGTCCTCGGAGGACTTGCGAAAGCCGGCAGCACTCTCGCGCCCGCCTCGCGCCGTTGTTGGGCACGCCGCCCACTCGAAACTCCGTCATTGCGAGGAGCAAAGCGACGAAGCAATCCAGGGCCTCGCGCGCAGCCCTGGATTGCTTCGCTGCGCTCGCAATGACGCCGGTGATGCAGTGTGCGCCCGCCACAAAAACCGTCGTCATCCCGGCGAACGCCGGGATCCATAACCACAGGGAGTAGTTTGGGGCAGGCTTGTCGTTAGACCTTGCCGAGCCACATCGGCCGCGGAGTATGGGTCCCGGCGTTCGCCGGGACGACGATGGGGCTTGACCGGATTCACATCTCAAACAGCTCAAAGGACGCGCGATCATAGCCTCGCGGCGCGTGGCGCCCGAGTGCTGCATCGACATGTCCCTCCAATGAAAGCAGAGGGCGCAGGGAAGACCGGGTGCTGGCCGCAACCCATGGCCCCCGTGCGCGAGAATAGTGCACGGGGCAGGAACCACAGGTCCGACCGGTGCATTCCGGCCTTCCCTGCGCGATGGTTGGAACGGTGTCCTTCGTACTCTCCCCGGGGATCGGCGTTCTTGCCCCCGTCGTCCGCGCGTGCCGTCAAGCAACAACGCAGACTTGACCTCAGCGTCGAGAGGCCAGGACCACACGACTTCTCCGTCCGCAAGAACGCCGGTCGTCTCCCGACATCCTCACGGCCACCGCATCCCTGCCCCGACGTTCGTGACGACGCGTACGCCCCTCTGCGATGAGGCAGGACATCAGCAATATTGCTGATTTTCGGAATTTGTCAAGCCGAAAGACGCAGGGGCCGTTCGCAACCCAGCGGGCCGCCGTGCGCCGGGCACTCTCACGACTGCTTCATCTCCACGTGCCGTTTGAAGTTGTCGAGAATGGCCTGCCAGCCGCCCTGCTGCTGCTCGACCGAATGCGTCGTCTCGGCATCGAACACCACGCGAACGACCACGCCATTGGGGCCCGGCTCGAAGTGAACTTCGGCCTTCCGGTCGCCGAACGCGTAGGCGATCAGCTTGTGCTCGACGACGTTGGTGTAAGTCCCGGCGAAGTCAAAACCCATGCTGCCGTCCCTGGCCTCCATGCGTGACGAGAACGCCCCGCCCTCGCGCAGGTCGACCGTGGCCCTGGTCGTATGCCAGTCGTCCGACGCGGCATTCCATTTCACGATGTCGGCCGGCGTCGTATAGGCGCGCCAGACCTGATCGATGGGGGCTGCGACGGTGGTTTTGACGGTGATCCGCATGGCCGTGGCTCCAGTTCGAATGTGACGGCTCGCTGCAGCAGTGCAGGAGTTGTGCTCGAAGGACGACGCAGACCGTCTGGTCCCGACATCTGGTGAGAAAAATCTTGTCCCTGAAAGCCGCTCCCGAATCCTCGATGGGAGAAGCGATGCGAGCGTCACTCCTCGCTGTCGGGCTGTTGCTGGCGGGCTCGTGCAGGCGCGGTCAGTCGAACAGGCTCGCATCCAACGTCTGCTGGCGTCGGTAGAAGCGAATTCCCGCCATCGTTCCCACGGTTGTTCCGACAAACAATCCGAGCAGAGCGCATCCTGCCACCACTGGCACGGCATATCCCAGCGCGGCCCATCCGCCGCAATCATTTGGGACAGACGGCATGCGGCTGCAGCGATGCGCGACGACCCACGACGTGCTGAGCCACAGGACCGAGGTAGAAGCCGAGACGGTGAAGACGACCATCGTCACACAACCGATAAGGGCAGCGAGCACGTATTTCAGCCAGCTCATGATGGCGTCTCTGACATTTGACCTGTCTCAATTCGGCCTCGAAGCCTGAATGCAGCTCGCGCGCTGTAAGGACAGCCGTGGCGAAGTCCTCAGGTTCTAAAGGGAGTTTCGTGCACTGTCACTGAAACGTTTCTGAAACGTATTGAACTGGGTCGCCCAACCGATCTCCGCAGTCATGAATTCCAAGATGGATGTTTCTTGCCTGACGGAGCATCTCGACCAGTTGCCAGCCGTAGAATACAAAAAAGCAAAGAGAGTACATCTGCCTTCTGATGACAATCATGACAATCACAGGCAACACATACACAGGAGCATCCTGCGGTCGATCGTACCCCCTGCATCCTTGAACGATATAGGCGGCCGCATAGATCGTCATCGGAACGAGGAGTAGCGTCCAAGCATTCATGATTAAGATGAGGCGTGAGCCGAACAAGCTCGTCAGCGTGGGATCGTCCCAAGGGCTACGTACGACGCGGTAGGTGCGTACTAACAATTACCAAGGACTCATTTTCGTGCTCCTTGCGCCGTTGAACGCGGCTCCATATTGCTGAGGCTGCAACGCCGACCACTTCCTGCGGACCCCGCCGGGCACAGGCGTCTAGAAAGACGGCGCAGCAATCATCGTAGATAGCGCTTCAGCCGAACGCCTCATTCGGCCGCAGCCGCAGCAGGGACACTGGTAGATTTGCCGTGAGCCATTCCGCAATCACCTTCTGCTTCCGGTAATACGCCAGTCCCGCCGCGACCACCGCAACGCCGATCAGGGACAGCGCGAACGGGAACAGCAGCGAGTCCTTGAAGACGGCGTCGGCGAGGTGGCCGAGATACATCGTGATGCCCACAGCGCCGAACACGGCGTAGGCGCGGCGGACGATGAGGACGGCAATCAGGAGCAGGCCCACGTTCAGGAGGCAGTAGATCGCCTTGCCGAGCTCGGTGGCGCCGTCGGTGGCGGAGATGCCGCCCCAGAACGCCACCAGGCCGAACAGGTGCAGCCAGAAGCCGAAGTCGCGGCTTTTGCTGGTGTAGTCGACGATCCAGGCCGTCACGAGGATGCCGAGGCCCAACCAGATCGACACGACGCGGCGCATCTCCCAGTCGAAATGGCTGACGTTGAAGATCCAGGGCGTCAGGTCCATCGACATGAACCACAGCGCGACCGAGATGATCGCGACGATGAAGGGCACGCGGTAGAAGCGCAGCGCGATGCTGCCTGCCGCGACGGTGGCGATCTCCATGAACAGCCAGCTGCCCTTGATCCAGACATAGAATTCCTGGACCGTGCCGGGCTTGCCGAACCTGCCCCACCAGCCGAACTCGGCTTGAATGCCGTAGACGGCGAGCGGCGCCATCGAGACGGCGATGGCGATCAGGAGGCCGCCGGGGACGCGCAGGCTCCGGCGCCAGAGGTGGTCGCCGGCGAAGCCGAAGGCTGCGGCGTAAGCGAATGCGCAGGCGGTCAAAGCGCGGCCGCCCAACTGCGAGAAGGCCACCGTCGAGAACAGGCCCATGGCGCCGATCACGATCAGCGCGCCGGCGTACCAGAGCAGATGGGCGGCATCGAACTGGGCGCGAGGCGTGTCGGTGGACGGGGCGCGCTGGTGGAGATAGGCGAGCAGGCGCTGTAGCTCGTCGGGGCTGATGGCACCAGCGCTCGATGCGGCGCGGAGGTCGGTTTCGGTATAGGACATGGTGGTCACCTTGAATGGTCCGCCGCGGGTCCGATCGCGCCAACGCTGCTGCGTTGCGGGTCACGGGCCGATGCCGGCGTGGCGGATGAGGGTGAGTGTAGCCAAGCGTGAGCGCTGTTCAAGATATTTTTGAGCGACGCTCAAGCAACTTGGTTGCGGGCTCGGGCGCCCAGTTCCGTGCATCGGTCCTATCCGTGAGACCGACGCTCGCCGCTCATCCTCGGTGTCATTCCCCGCGCAGGCGGGGAATCCAGTACGCCGCGGCCTCTCGATCGATCGCTGCCGTCTCTGAAATACTGGATCGTCCGCCTTCGCGGACGATGACAGTCGGGGTGGAATACGCTCTGTCCGCGTCATTGCGAGCGGAGCGGCGGAGCGACGCAATCCAGCGTCCTCGCTCGGCCCCTGGATCGCGTCGCTTCGCTCGCGATGACGACCAACTGCCGTGCCGGGTCTTTGGCTTGACGCTGTCGAAGCCCCCCTTAATCCTTGAAATACGGCTCCACCGGGCCGTGGACCTTGATGGTCAGCGGGTTGCCGTGGCGATCCCTGGCGGTGCCGGCGGCGACGCGGATCCAGCCTTCGCTGATGCAGTATTCCTCGACATTGGTCTTCTCGGCGCCCTTGAAGCGGATGCCGACGTCGCGCGACAGGATCTCCGCGTTGTAGTAGGGGCTCTTCGGATCGACCGAGAGGCGGTCCGGGAAGGTGAAGGTCTCGTTGTCGCTCACAGCAGTGCCTCGATCTCTTTCTTCAACGCCTCGGGCGTGGTGGTCGGCGCATGGCGCGACACCACATGGCCAGCGCGATCGACCAGGAATTTGGTGAAATTCCATTTGATCGCCGAGCCCAACAGGCCGGTCTTCTCGCCCTTCAGGAACTTGTAGAGCGGATGCGCGTGCGCGCCGTTGACGTCGATCTTCGCGAACAGCGGGAAGGTGACATCGTACTTTGTCGAGCAGAACGCGCCGATCTCCGCGGCCGTGCCAGGCTCCTGGGCGCCGAACTGGTTACAGGGAAATCCGAGCACGGCAAAGCCCCTGTCGGCATAGGCGCGGTGCAGCGCCTCGAGGCCGCGATATTGCGGCGTGAAACCGCAGGCGCTGGCGGTGTTGACGATCAAGAGCACCTGGCCCTCGAAGCGGTTCAGCGGCACCTCCTCGCCGGTCAGCGAGGATGCGGTGAAATCGTAGATGCTCGCCATCAGCCTAGCACCGGATCGATCGGCGACGGCGGGGTGCCGCCGGCCTCGATGGCTTCGCCGGCGGCAAGGCACATGTCCTCGCGAAACCGCTGGCCGACGAGCTGGACGCCGACGGGGACGCGGCCGACCATGCCGGTGGAGACGACGAGGCCCGGCAGGCTGAAGAACGGAATCGCGATCTGCGTGAGCTGGGCGTGCCAGACCTGCTTGAACGACTCCTCGTCCTTGCGGTCGAGCTGGTCGGCGAAGGGCAGCATGCCGGAGACGGGCAGCAGCAGCAGCGGATGCTGCTCCATGAACAGGAGCCATTGCCGGGTCAGCGCGGCGCGGCGTGCGAGCGTCGCCGAGAGGTCGAACGGGTGCACCTTCTCACGGTTTCCGCGCAGGCAGGCGAGCGCGCCGGGATCGCCCTCCTTCTCGGCCGCGGCGAGCTGCGCCTCGTAGCCGTCGCCGAGCCAGAGCCGCGTCTGCAGCAGCGCGGCCTCCTGCATCGGCGGCGTGTCCTGGATCTCCTCGACGGTCCAGCCGGCGGCTTCGAGCCGCCTGGCGGCATCGCGCAGCGCGGCGACCACTTCGGGCACCGGGTTGAGGCCGTCGGGATTGACGCAGAGCGTGACGCGCTTCGGCAAGGGCGGGCCCTCCAGCGGCACCGGCATCCACCAGACATCGCGGACGTCGCGCGCCGACATCGCGGCCAGCGCGATCCTGACGTCGTTGACCGTGCGGGCGAGCGGGCCGGAGACGGCGCTGATCTGCGGGCCGATCGGACGCTCGGGCAGGCAGGTGTTGAAGGCGGGGATGCGGCCGACCGTCGGGCGCAGGCCGTGGATGCCGCAGGCATAGGCCGGATAGCGGACGGAGCCGGCGATGTCGGTGCCGTGGCCGATATGGCCGATGCCGGCGGCGGTGGCCGCGCCGGCGCCGCCGGAGGAGCCGCCCGGGGTGATGCCGGGGTCGCGCGGATTCCTGGTGTGGCCGTGGATGAGGTTGCTGGTGAACCAGCGATAGGACACCGCCGGGGTGTTGGTGCGGCCGAGCAGCACGGCGCCGGCCTTGACGAAATTGTTCACGACGGGGTTGTGCGCGGTCGCGATCGCGTCCTTCTGCAGATTGAGGCCGTTGGTGGTGGCGTAGCCCTGCTGGTCGACATTGACCTTGATCGTCACCGGCACGCCGGCAAGCGGCCCGGGATCCTCGCCGCGCGCCAGACGCGCATCGATCGCGGCGGCCTGCTGCAGCACGTCCTCGGGACGATGGTCGATGACCGCGTTGATCGCGGGGTTCACCGCATCGAGCCGCGCCAGCGCGGCCGTGGCGGCGTCGCGGGCGGAGACCTGTTTCGACTTGATGAGGGCGGCGAGGTCGGCAGCCGGCAGGCGCCAGAGATCGGTCATGGGGGGCTCCGTAGTGGTCCCGCGTTCTTAGCGCGGCGGACAGGACGGAGAAAGCGGCGCGCACGCGGCTCTCTGACGGGCCTATGCAGCAAAACGCATGGGTGTTTTTGTGCCACGCCGTCTCCTCCTCCTCGTCATGGCCGCGCTTGACGCGGCCATCCACGTCGTTCTGCGCGGGTGGATGGACGTGGATGCCCGGGTCAAGCCCGGGCATGACGGAGAAACAAACTCGCCACGCGCCATGTGGCGAGGAGCGGTCGCCAACAACGGACTGACTCATCGGTCAACAGCGCGAACCGATCAATACCCATCCCGCATCGATCGATCCGGAAACAGGCTTGGCCAAGCCTCGCAAACGACTTTAAGACCTCAACCAACAACATCACCAGAGGGGGAAACCACATGATCAGATCGGGCACCATCATGGCCGCATCATTCGTCCTCGCAGCGGCAGCAACGCTGGCGCCGCGCCCGGGCCACGCCGAGACCTACGCCTATGTCGGCAATGCCGACGGCAACGACATCAGCGTCTTCAAGTTCGACGCTGCGACCGGCGAGATGACCCCGGTGCAGACGGCCGCCTTCGTCGGCGTCGAGAAGCCGGGCTCGTCGACCCCGCTCGCGGTCAGCCCGGACAAGAAGGTCCTGATCTCAGGCGTGCGATCGCAGCCGTTCCAGGCCGAGAGCTTCGCCATCGACGCCAAGACCGGCCAGCTCAGCCATATCGGCAACGGGCCGCTCGCCGACAGCATGGCCAACATCGCCTTCGATCGCACCGGCAAGGTGCTGTTCAGCGCCTCCTATGGCGGCAACAAGGTGGCGGTAAATCCGGTGCAGGCGAACGGCGTCGTCGCAGCGCCCAGCCAGGTGATCCCGACCGGCCTGAACGCGCACGCCTTCCTGCCCTCGCCCGACAACCGCTTCGTGTTCGCGACCAATCTCGGCTCCGACCAGGTGCTCGGCTTCGCCTTCGATGCCGCCGCGGGCACGCTGACGGCCAACGAGGCGCTGACGGTGAAAACGCCGGAGAAGTCCGGGCCGCGCCACTTCATCTTCCACCCGAACGGCAAGTTCATCTATCTCCTGCACGAGCTCAACGCCGATCTCGCCGTCTATGCCTATGACGCTGAGAAGGGCAGCTGGACCGAGCAGCAGCGCACCACCACCCTGCCTGCAGGCTTCACCGGCAAGCCCTGGGCGGCGGATCTTCATGCAACGCCTGATGGCCAATTCCTCTACGCCTCCGAGCGCGGCTCCAACACCCTGGCCGCGTTCAAGATCGATGCGGCCAGCGGGCGGCTGACGCTGATCGGCAGCGTGCCGACCGAGACCCAGCCGCGCGGCTTCGCCATCGATCCGGCGGGGCGCTATCTCGCCGCCGTCGGCGAGGTGTCGAACGGCATGACGGTGTACAAGATCGACGCCGCGAGCGGGGCGCTGGAGAAGGTGAAGTCCTTCGCCGTCGGCAAGAAGCCGAACTGGGTCGAGTTCGTCACCCTGCCGTGAGCTGCTGGGAGAGACCGGACCTTGCGGCATCCTTCGAGACGCGCGCCCGAGGGCGCGCTCCTCAGGATGAGGCCTGAGGGTGCGGCGAGATCTGCTCACCGTAAACCGCCCTTTTCAACCTCATGGTGAGGAGCCCGCCGCAAGCGGGCGTCTCGAACCATGAGGCCCCGCGTGGCGCAGCATTTCATTTCGCGTTGTGACCACTTATATACAGCGCCATGCACAGCCCCGCGCCTCAGCCTGACCGTCATCCGCTCGCGGTTCAACATCCGGAACTCGACGACGCCGCGATCCGCCTGCTGGTCGAGATGTTCTACGGGCGCGCGCGAGAGGACGCGTTGATCGGGCCGATCTTCAACCGCACTGTCGAGGACTGGGACGAGCATATCGGCCGGATCAGCGATTTCTGGTCGTCGATGGTCCTGAAGACCGGCCGTTACAGCGGCGCGCCGATGCGGCCGCATCTGCTGCTCGACCTCCACGGCCCGCATTTCGACCGCTGGCTGCAGCTGTTCGAGGTGACGGCCAGGGATCTGTTCCCGCCGGAGCTCGCCGAGCTCTTCATCATCCGCGCGCGGCGCATCGCCGACAGTTTCGAGATGGGTATCGCCAGCACGCGCGGCGACATCGTCCAGCCACGTCATTCCGTCTGAGGCCGCGCTCGATCCGCGGCCGCGCCAGCGCGATCAGTGCCGCGTCATCGATTGCGTGGTCATGTTGAAGATCGCCTCGGAGAACGGAAACTCCAGCACGATCTCGCCATCCTCGTCGGTGACCTCGATGACCGCCGTCATCAGCGCGGCGTTGCCACCTTCGGTGCGCAGCAGTTCCTTGATCATGTCGCGTGCGACTTCCCAGGCGCGGTCGGGATTGCGCAGCACTTCGCCGTCGGTGTCGGAGACCAGTTCCTCGCCGATCCGTGTGTTGAAGAAATATCTAGGCATCGTCAGTTTCCAATGGGGTCACACGCTGGGATTTTGAAGTCTCGAACCTCTCACAACCGCTTTATCCGACCCGTTTCACCCAAAGCTAATGGCGGAACGGGACGCCGGTGCGAAGCCATCGATCACGAATTCGTTGTTTTCACGGCTCAATCCGACGAAAACTGAAGCAATTCGCGGTTGCGACTTCGCGTTGCAATAAGCGGGCCTGAGACGCTCAAACAAAAAGATTCCACTGGCGAACTTTTCGTAGCACGGTAGTTTAATCTCGAGGACGATAACCGTCCCGTTCCGAAGGAGAGGACAATGGCCTGGAAAGCACCGAAGATTGTTGAAGTGCCGGTTGGCATGGAAATCAACATGTACGCCTGCGCCGCCCGCAAATAATTCGCGGGTGTGACGTCCAGGTCCCGGCGAAAAGCCGATCCGGACGTCGACGCTTGAGGGTGGGCGGTCTGCGATCGCGCGAATGGGCCAGCGGCCCTTGCGCAGGTCCGATGTCCCACCCTCGTCGCCCTCCTGACCCGCCGATGCACGGACATCGCTGGTCATTCTGCCGCCGGTAATCGCGTGCGCCACTACAGCTGAATTCCAGGAGACGGCTCATGCTTCGCCTCGTCGTCCTGGGCGCCGCCGCGGGCGGCGGAGTCCCGCAGTGGAATTGCGGCTGCGCCGTCTGCCGCGCCGCGCGCACCTCGCATCCCGAGATCTGCAACAGCCAGGCTTCGGTCGCCGTCAGTGCCGATGGCGCGAACTGGTTCCTGATCAACGCCTCGCCCGACCTGCGCCAGCAGGTGACGCGCGCACCGCAGCTGCATCCGAAGCCGGGCGCGCTGCGGCACAGCCCGATCGCCGGCGTGATCCTGACCAATGGCGAGATCGACGCCATCACCGGCCTGCTCTCGATGCGCGAAAGCTCGCCTTTTTCGATCCATGCGCACCCCAAGGTGCTTGCGATCCTCCGCTCCAACAACATTTTCGACGTGCTGAAGGAGGAGAACGTCAAGCGCGTGCCGATCGTGATCGACGTGCCGTTCCGCCCGCAGCTGCAGGACGGCGGGCCATCCGGGCTGGAGATCACGGCCTTCGCGGTGTCCGGCACCAGCGCGTGGTATCTGCGCGACAAGCAGCATCCGGGCGGCAGCTCCTCGACCGGAGACACGCTCGGCTTGAAGATCGAGGATGTCGACAGCGGGCAATATGCCTATGTCATCGCCGCCTGCGCCGGCGTCGACCATGAGCTGAAAACGAGATTGAAAGGCGCGCCGCTGGTGCTGTTCGACGGCACGGTGTGGCGCGACGACGAGATGATCCAAGCCGGACTCGGCAACAAGACCGGGCAGAGCATGGGCCATATCGCGATGTCCGGAGAGAGCGGCGCGATCAAGCAGCTGTCGGACCTCGGGATCGGCAGGAAGATCTTCCTGCACATCAACAACTCCAATCCGGCGTGGCTGCACGCCTCACCCGAGCGGCAAACGTTGGAACGCGAGGGATGGGAAATCCCCGCTGAAGGGATGGAGATCGTGCTGTGAGTGAGGTCAATCTGAGCGGGATGACGGCGCTGTCGATCGGACGCGGCGTCACGTTGAACAATGCGAGCGAATTGGAAGCGGCGCTGCGCCACATCGGCGCCACGCGCTATCACAATCACCATCCGTTTCATAAGCTCTTGCACAGCGGCAAGCTGAACAAGGGCCAGGTGCAGGCCTGGGCGCTGAACCGCTACTACTACCAGTCGACCATCCCGCTGAAGGACGCGATGGTGATGACCCGCTTCCGCGACCGCGCGACGCGGCTGGAATGGCGGCATCGCATCGAGGACCACGACGGTGACGTCGGAACCGAAGGCGGCATCGAGCGCTGGATCAAGCTGACCGAAGGCCTCGGCCTCGACACGGCCTATGTCGAATCCACCGAGGGCATCCTGCCGGCGACGCGCTTCGCGGTGGAGGCCTATGTGCATTTCTGCCGCGACCGCTCACCGCTCGAGGCGATCGCATCGTCGCTGACCGAGCTGTTCGCGCCCAGTATCCACGAGGAGCGTATCTCCGGCATGCTGGAGCACTACAGTTTCGTCAACAACGACACGATGAGTTACTTCAAGCGCCGCCTCACCCAGGCGCCGCGCGACGCCAACTTCGCCCTGCATTACGTCAGGGAGCACGCGACCACGCCGGAGCAGCGCGCCGCAGTGTGCAATGCGCTGATCTTCAAGACCAACGTGCTATGGGTGCAGCTCGACGCGCTGTATCACGCCTATGTGGAGGGCCACATTCCGCCCGGAGCGTTCGTGCCGAAGGAGGGCTGAGCGTGCGCCGTTCGGACCACCGCTCTCGCACCGCGAACGGTGCGCTCCCCTCCCCCCGCACGAAGCGGAGCTTCGCTAGGCGGGGAGGGGTTGGGGGTAGGGTCCACACGGGCAGTCTTTGCTGGGACCCCCACCCCCGCCCCCCCCCCCCCGCAAGGGGGAGGGGAGTCGTATCGCGAACTGCGCAGCCACTGTGCTCCTACAAGATCAAACGCCTTAGAGACCCCACCATGGCCCCGCGTCACATCCAGGTCACCGAAACCAGCCGCGTGGTGCTGCCGCGGCATACCAAGCTGAAGTATGACGAGACGCGGCAGGTCTGGGTGATCCTGGCCCCGGAGCGGGTGCTGGCGCCGGATGAGATCGCGGTCGAGGTGCTCCAGCTGTGCGACGGCGCGCGCAGCGTCGCCGGTATCATCGACGAGCTCGCGGCAAAGTATGCCGCGCCGCGCGACGTCATTGCCACCGATGTCGTCGCCATGCTGCAGGATCTCGCCGACAAGGGCTTTCTCACCGAGGTTCGGGAGACGACATCATGACCGAGCTGACAGACACCACTGCGCAGATCGATAGCAATGACGGCCTCGCCGTGCTGGAGCGCCGCGGCTCCGTCGCCGAGACCTTCGGCATTCCGCTCGCCGTGCTGCTCGAGCTCACGCATCGCTGCCCGCTGCAATGCCCCTATTGCTCCAACCCGCTGGAGCTCGACCGCGCCGGCCAGGAGCTGACCACGGCCGAGTGGAAGAAGGTGCTGTCGGAGCTCGCCGAGATCGGCGTGCTGCAGGTGCATTTCTCCGGCGGCGAGCCGACCGCGCGCAAGGACATCGTCGAGCTGGTCGCTCACGCCAATGATGTCGGGCTCTACACCAATCTCATCACCTCGGCCGTGCTGCTGACGCGCGAGCGGCTGAAGGAGCTCGCCGATGCCGGCCTCTGCCACGTGCAGATCAGCTTCCAGGGCAACGAGCCCGTCGTCGCCGACCGCGTCGGCGGCTACAAGGGCGGCCACGCCAAGAAGCTCGAGGTCGCTAAGTGGACTCGCGAACTCGATCTGCCGCTGACGGTGAACGCCGTGATGCACCGGCAGAACCTGCACCAGCTGCCCGACATCATCCAGATGGCGGTCGATCTCGACGCGGACCGGCTGGAGGTCGCCAACGTGCAATATTACGGCTGGGCCTTGAAGAACCGCGCCAGCCTGATGCCGACCTATCAGCAGCTCGAGGAGACCGACCGCCTCGTCGAGGAGGCCCGCGAGCGGCTGAGGGGCACGCTGACGATCGACTATGTCGTGCCGGATTATTATGCGCTGCGGCCGAAGAAGTGCATGGGCGGCTGGGGCCGGCAGTTCTTCAACATCTCGCCGTCCGGCAAGGTGCTGCCGTGCCACGCGGCCGAGAGCATCACCGGGCTCGACTTCATGTCGGTGCGCTCGAACAACTCGATCGCCTGGATCTGGCAGAATTCCGAAGCCTTCAACCGCTATCGCGGCACCGGCTGGATGAGGGAACCGTGCAAGAGTTGCGAGTTCCGCGAGATCGATTTCGGCGGCTGCCGCTGCCAGGCCTTCGCGCTGACCGGCGACGCCGCCAATACCGATCCCGCCTGCACCCTGTCGCCGCTGCACGAGAGCATCTTCAAGCAGGCCGAGCGCGATGCCGCCTCCGGTCAGGACCGCTTCCTGTATCGCAATTTTGCCGGCGGCACGCCCGAGAGCCACGATGCCTGACGCCGAAGCCGGCCGCGCCGCCGCGCGCCGCAACGATCCGTTCGCGCCGCTGACGTCGGAATGGCTCGACGTCTCCGGCGGCCACCAGATCTATGTCGAGAGCAGCGGCCGCGAGGGCGGGCGTCCCGCCGTCTATCTGCACGGCGGCCCCGGGTCCGGCTGCCAGCCGGATCACCGCCGCCTGTTCGATCCGGAGCGCTTCCACGCCGTGCTGTTCGACCAGCGCGGCGCCGGCCGCTCGCGCCCCTCGCGCAGCCGCGACAACAACACCCTGCCCGATCTGATCGCCGACATGGAGGCGATCCGCGCCAAGTTCGGCTTCGAGCGCTGGATGGTCGTCGGCGGCTCCTGGGGCGCAACGCTCGCTCTGGCATATGCCGAAGCGCATCCGGAGCGCGTGAGCGGCCTGGTTCTGCGTGCGACTTTTCTCGGCACACGCGCCGAAGTGGAGATGGCGTTCGGCGAGACGCTGGCGCGCTTCCACCCCTCGCTCCACCGCGACTTCCTGGAGATGCTGCCGGAGAACGAGCGCGCCAATCCGTGCCAATCCTATTTCAAGCGCATCCTCGATCCGGATCCGGCGATCCACGGCCCGGCCGCCCGCGCCTGGCATGACACCGAGCGGGCGCTCTCGGAGGTGAAGCCGTCGCGCACCCATCTCGACCGTCTCGCCATCCGCTCCGGCAGCGCGCTGCCGGCGACGCCGTTCATGGAGGCGCATTACTTCTCGCACGACAGCTTCATGGCGCCCGACCAGCTGCTGCGCGGTGCGGCGAGGCTCGCCGGCATTCCCGGCATCATCGTGCAGGGCCGCTACGACCTGCTCTGCCCGCCCCAGACCTCTGCCCGGCTCGCCGACGTCTGGCGCGACGCCGAAATCCGTGTCGTCGAAGCCGCAGGTCACAATCTTTATGATCCCGGCATCCGCGATGCGGTCATGAAAGCCATCTGCGATATGGCGACGCGCGCGAGCGCGCCTTAAACACATCACTCATTCCCCTCATGCTGAGGAGGCGCGTCAGCGCCGTCTCGAAGCATGAGGCCCGCGCCATCCGGGCCTCATCCTTCGAGACGGCCGCCTTTAGCGGCCTCCTCAGGATGAGGATCACTACACGTACCAGGAGGCTCGAGATGCCCATCGCCGGGAAAGGCATGCTGTTGACGTCGATGAACATCGACGCCGCTCACGAGGCCGATTTCAACCGCTGGTATGACAGCGAGCATCTCGAGGAGCGCATCGCGATCCCCGGCTTCATCGAGGCGCGGCGCTATGTCGCCGAGCAGGGCAGCCCGAAATATCTCTGCCTGTATTCGACCGAGACGATCGAGGTGCTCGACAGCGACACCTATCGCGCGCGGCTGGAGGCGCCGACGGAGTGGTCGAAGGCGGTGATGGCGCAGTTCAAGAACATGATCCGCAGTGTTGCGCGCATCACGATCTCGAAAGGCGCCGGCCGCGGCGCCGTGCTCGGCATCATCCGGTTGCGGCCGAAGCCGGGACAGGATGGCGACTTACGCGATGCGCTGCAGATCGAGCTCGATCCGCGCGAGCTCAGAGGCGTGATCTCGATGCACCTGCTCGAAGGCGATGCCGATCTGTCCGGTCCCGCGGCTGGTGTCCCAGCAACCTCACGCGATGCGGACTGGTTCATCCTGATCGACGGCACCGACAGCCACGCGATTGCAACACTGATGACGACACGCTTCGCGGCGATCGATGGACCGCTGGCAACGCAGATTTCCGCCGGGATCTATCGGCTGATGTGGGACCTCAGCCGCGCTGATATCGCGACCAACTAAGTCAGTCCCGCTCTCGCTGTCGTCATGGCCGGGCTCGTCCCGGCCATCCACGTCGTTAGGCATTCTGAGCTCGACGCGGATGCCCGGGACAAGCCCGGGCATGACGACTGAGTGCGCGGTGATTTCCTTACGCCCCTCTCCATTTCGTCGCCGCCACACATTTCGCATCGCAACACATGGCCGCATCGCGCCTGCAATGCGGCAACGCACCACTGTGCATGACCACCAGCCCTGCAAATTTGCCTTTGTGTGCGCCTTGGAATGGCTCTAGTCTGATATGACTATTCAATTGAGCCATTCAAAAAACAGAAGGGCGACGAACAGGGCCTGCTCCGGACCTCAACCGATCCTCTGCTGATCCTGAATATCAGTCGTCCTCACGTCAGGAAGGCCGCGCGAAACTGGTTCGCCGCGCGGACAGGGTAGGAATGAGAGCGACTGATATCTCGGCCCCCGACTACTTCCACAAAGTGGTCGATTGCCAATGGGCTTGTCCCGCACACACGCCGGTCCCCGAATACATCCGACTGATCGCCGAGGGTCGCTACAGCGACGCCTACATGATCAATTGGAAGTCGAACGTGTTTCCCGGCATCCTCGGACGCACCTGCGATCGCCCGTGCGAGCCCGCCTGCCGACGCGGACGCGTCGAGGAGAGCCCGGTGGCGATCTGCCGGCTGAAGCGCGTCGCCGCCGACTTCAAGGACGACGTGCAGCAGCGCATGCCGCGGCCGGTCGCGAAGAACGGTTGCCGCATCGCGCTGGTCGGCGGCGGTCCGGCGTCGCTGACTGTCGCGCGCGACCTCGCGCCGCTCGGTTATCATTGTACGGTGTTCGACGCCGATCCCAAGCCGGGCGGCATGATGCGCTCGCAGATTCCCAAATTTCGCCTGCCCGACAGCGTGATCGACGAAGAGACGGGCTACGTGCTCAGCCTCGGCGTCGACTACAAGGCCGGCCATCGCATCGACAGCCTCAAGGCGCTGCTGTCCGACAATTACGACGCCGTGTTCATCGGCTCCGGCGCTCCGCGCGGCCGCGAGCTGAACATTCCCGGCCGCAAGGAAGCCGCAGGAAATATCCATCTCGGCATCGATTGGCTCTCCAGCGTCTCCTTCGGTCACACCGACAAGATCGGCAAGCGCGTGATCGTGCTCGGCGGCGGCAACACCGCAATGGATTGCTGCCGTACCGCGCGCCGGCTCGGCGGCGAGGACGTGAAGGTCATCGTCCGCTCCGGCTTCGAGGAGATGAAGGCGTCTCCTTGGGAGAAAGAGGACGCGCTGCATGAAGATATCCCGATCCTCAACTATCTCGTGCCGGTCGCCTTCAAACACGACAATGGCACGCTCACAGGCGTCACCTTCCAGAAGGTGAAGGCCGAGTATGACGACAAGGGCCGCCGCTCGCTGGTGCCGTCAGGCGAGCCCGACGTGACCTATGACTGCGACGACGTGCTGGTCGCGGTCGGCCAGGAGAATGCCTTCCCCTGGATCGAAGCCGATTGCGGCATCACCTTCGACAAATGGCACATGCCCGTGGTCGATCCGAAAACCTTCGTCTCGACCAACCCAAAAGTGTTCTTCGGCGGCGACGCCGCGTTCGGCCCGAAGAACATCATCTGGGCGGTTGCGCAGGGCCACGAAGCGGCACTGTCGATCCATCGGCTGCTATCCGGCGAGGACGTCACCGAGCGGCCGCTGCCGGAGGTGCATGTCTCCTCGCAGAAGATGGGCATCCACGAATGGAGCTATGACAACGACATCTCGCCGGAGAAGCGCTTCAAGGTGCCGCATCGCGACAAGGTGGTGGCGCTGAAGGACATCCGCACCGAGGTCGAGCTCGGCTATGACGTCAAGCTGGCGCTCGGTGAGGCGCATCGTTGCCTGAACTGCGACGTGCAGACGGTGTTCTCCAACACGCTGTGCATCGAATGCGACGCCTGCGCCGACATCTGCCCGATGGACTGCATCACCTTCACCGAGAATGGCGAGGAGGCCGATCTCAGGTCGCGGCTCAAGGCGCCGTCAGTTCATCCCGACCAGAGCCTCTACGTGTCCTCGGACCTCAAGACCGGGCGCGTGATGGTGAAGGACGAGGACGTCTGCCTCCATTGCGGCCTGTGCGCCGAACGCTGCCCCACAGGTGCGTGGGACATGCAGAAATACTTCATCGAGACGACTCACGCAGGTACCGCATGTCCCAGCAAGCGCCGCTCAGCAGCGTAAACGACTTCGTCGTCCGCTTCGCCAACGTCAACGGCTCCGGCTCGGCCAGCGCCAACGAGCTGTTCGCGCGCGCCGTGCTCCGCCACGGCGTGCCGGTGAGCCCCCGCAACATCTTCCCCTCGAACATCCAGGGCCTGCCGACCTGGTACGAGGTGCGCGTCACCGAGGCGGGCCATCTCGGCGCCCGCGGCGGCGGCACCGATCTGATGGTGGCGATGAACCCGCAGACCTGGGACAAGGACGTCGCCGGCATCGTGCCGGGCGGCTATCTGTTGTACGATTCGACCAAGCCGATGCCGTCGACCAAATTCCGCGACGACATCACGGTCATCGGCGTGCCGCTGACCGCGATCACCAACTCGACCTATTCCGATCCGCGGCAGCGCCAGCTGTTCAAGAACATCATCTATCTCGGCGCACTCTCGGCGCTGCTCGACATGGACCCGAAGCTGATCGAGCAGCTGATCGGCGAGCAGTACAGGGGCAAGGAGAAGCTGCTCTCCTCCAACGTCCACGCGCTACATCTCGGCCGCGACTGGGCGCTGCAGAATTTGAAATGCCCGATCGGCCTGCGCATCAGGAAGGCCGACAAGGTCGGCGACCGCATCTTCCTCGAAGGCAACAATGCCGCCGCGCTCGGCGCCGTTTATGGCGGCGCCACCGTCTGCGCGTGGTATCCGATTACGCCATCTTCGTCGCTGGCGGAGGCGTTCGCCAATCACTGCAAGAAGCTGCGGCATGATCCTGACACCGGGCAGGCCAGATACGCGATCGTGCAGGCCGAGGACGAGCTCGCCTCGATCGGCATGGTGGTCGGCGCGTCCTGGAACGGCGCTCGCGCCTTCACCACGACGTCGGGGCCCGGCGTGTCGCTGATGACCGAGTTCATCGGCCTGTCCTACTTCGCCGAGATCCCGGCCGTGATCATGAACGTGCAGCGCGCCGGTCCCTCGACCGGCATGCCGACTCGCACCCAGCAGTGCGACCTGATCGCCTGCGGCTATGCCTCGCATGGCGACACCAAGCACGTGATGCTGTTCCCCGAGGACCCGGCGGAAGCTTTCGAATTCGCAGCGGCATCGTTCGATCTCGCCGAACGGCTGCAGACCACGGTCTTCCTGATGCTCGATCTCGACATCGGCATGAACCAGCGGCTGTGCCGGCCGCTGAAATGGGACGATTCACGACAGTATGACCGCGGCAAGGTGATGACCGCCGAGATGCTCGACGAAGGCCGCGACTTCGGCCGCTACCTCGACGTTGACGGCGACGGCATCCCGTTCCGCACCTATCCCGGCACGCACCCGACCAAGGGCTCCTACTTCACCCGCGGCACCTCGCGCGACCGCTATGCGCGCTACTCGGAGGAAGGCGCCGTCTACGCCGACAACGTCCAGCGCCTGCTGCGCAAGTTCCAGACCGCGCAGGACATGGTGCCGCGGCCGCTGCAGGCCAACGCCGCCAAGCCGACCAAATATGGCGTGATCTATTTCGGCTCGACGGCGCCGGCGATGGACGAGGCGATCGGCCTGCTGGAAGCGCGCGGCCACCAGCTTGACCGGATGCGCGTCCGTGCCTTCCCGTTCCATTCCAGCGTGGCGAGCTTCATCGCCGAGCACGACTTCGTCTATGTCGTCGAGCAGAACCGCGACGGCCAGCTGCGCCAGCTGATCGTCAACGAGAACGGCATCGACCCGGTCCGGCTGGTGCCGATCCTGCATTATGACGGCACGCCGATCACCGCGCGATTCATCGCGGACTCCATCGGCACGCATCAGGACCAGATCCGGGTCACCCCGCTGCGCAAGGCGGTGTCTTAATGTCGGCCCCACTCTCTCCTTCGTCATGCCCGGGCTTGACCCGGGCATCCACGTCTTTTCTCCTCGGTGCTCCCACGTGGATGGCCGGGACAAGCCCGGCCATGACGGCGCTGGGTGACAGGGTGCTCTCATGACCTACATCGCAAAGCCGAAATTCCAGCATCCCGGCATCAGGAAGAACGCGCTGGGCTACAGCCATCGCGACTACGAGGGCAAGATCTCGACCTTGTGCGCCGGTTGCGGCCACGATTCGATCACGGCGTCGATCATAGAGGCCTGCTTCGAGCTGTCGATCGAGCCGCACCGGGTGGCCAAGATCTCCGGCATCGGCTGCTCGTCGAAGACGCCGGACTATTTCCTCGGCAATTCGCACGGCTTCAACACCGTGCACGGCCGCATGCCCTCGGTGCTGACCGGTGCCAACCTCGCCAATCGCGAGTTGATCTATCTCGGCGTCTCCGGCGACGGCGATTCCGCCTCGATCGGCTTCGGCCAGTTCGCCCATGCGATCCGCCGCGGCGTCAACATGACCTATATCGTCGAGAACAACGGCGTCTACGGCCTGACCAAGGGCCAGTTCTCGGCCACCGCCGACCGCGGCTCGAAGTCGAAGAAGGGCGTCACCAACACCGACAACCCGATCGACCTCGTCGGCATCGCATTGCAGCTCGGGGCGACCTATGTGGCGCGTTCGTTCTCCGGCGACAAGAAGCAGCTGGTGCCGATCATCGAGGGTGCGATCCGGCACAAGGGCGCGGCGTTCATCGACGTCATCAGCCCGTGCATCGCCTTCAACAATCACGCCGGCTCGACCAAGAGTTTTGACTATGTCCGCGAGCACAATGACGCCGTCAACCGGCTGGACGTGCTGACCGGCCGCGATCCGATCGAGATCGACCAGGATCCCGGCACGGTGCAGATCGTCGAGCAGCACGACGGCTCGCGGCTGGCGCTTCGCAAGCTCGACGCCGACTACGATCCGCACGACCGGCTGGGCGCAATGACCTTCCTGCAGAAGCACGCCGCGCAAGGGCAGATCGTGACGGGGCTGCTGTACGTCGATCCCGAGGCGGACGACCTGCACAGCCATCTCAACACGGTGGAGCGGCCGTTGAACCGGCTGGAAGCGGCGGATCTGTGCCCGGGACAGAGCGTGCTCGACAAGATCAACGCGAGCCTGCGTTGACGCATCCGGCTCTCGTAGCCCGGATGAGCGCCAGCCGACGCCGCTTCGGCGTCGGCGATAGCGATATCCGGGTTCACCGCAACAGCGCGTGAGACCCCGGATGTCGCGCCCGCCCCCGCCCTTCGGGCGCAGGCGTCCGCTCATCCGGGCTACGATCTCTCATGATGAGCCAGACTGCGCCCGCAGCGCACCCGCCCAGACCCGTTCGAGCTGCGCGAGCGCCTCCCGCAGCGGCAGCGTAGACAGCGCATCATCGTCACCGCTCACCAGCCCGAACTCCCGCAGCCTGATCAGCGCCTCATCGATATTGAAGGCCCGCCCCAGCCCGAACATCTGCTGCAGCAATTCCTCGACATGGCTGCCGAGCGACGCCCGGCTGAGCGGCACCGACGCCAGCAGCAACCCGCCATAGGCCAGCACCGCCTCCTTCCAGTCCTGGTCCTCGGCCTCGCCGATCAGGTAGTTGAAGATGCCGGAATTGTTGTTGACGTTGCGGAAGTAGATGTTGTCGGTGACCTGCTTCTGGTGGATCAGCGACTGGCGGTGGAAATTGCCCCATTGCCTGAGGATGAAGGCGCCGAGTGCGAACAGGCCGGACAGCGCCGCCAGCGCCTGCTCGGTGTCGTTGTCATGCACCGTGCCGCTGAGGCCGAGATAGAAGCCGGCGACGATGAACAGCACGGTCAAGGTCGAAGCCAGCTTGAGCAGGATCGGCACGCCGCCGACCAGCGCCGGCACGCCCAAGGTCAGCTGCTCGCGCAGGCCCATCACGACGCGGACGTTCGGCAGCAGCGCTTCGAGGTCGAAGCGCGCGATGTGACGGAAATATTTGAACAGGACGGCGCCGCCGCGGATCTTGTTGCGCCCCCGCCAGGCGGCGGTCTTGCGTTTCTTCTTGGTAGGCTCGTCGGGCTTGGTCGCGACCATCAGAATGATGTCGTCATAGACCTCGATGTCCTGCTGGCGCCGCCGCAGGCCATAGAGCTGGGGGACCTCGATCGTCTCCTGATGCACGCCCCGTCGGAACATGCGAACGGAGCGATAATCAGAGATCGGCGCCTTTAGCTTGACCCTGACCAGCGCATGCTCGGCAAAGGCGCGCTCGATCTCGTCATGGGTGATCTCGATGAAATTGGCCTCGCCGAGCACGCGGGCGAACTCGTCGGTGAGGCTGCCATAGGCGACGTCAAGCTCGGCGGGCGAGTGGTGGCGACCGGCGGGGACTTCGGGATCGAAGTCGAAATAGGCGTCGCGCAGGCGATCGAGCTCGTCGAAATATTCATGATGCAGGATGGCGCCGAGCATCTGGGCGAGGCGGCGCAGATCGGCCGACTGGGCTTCATCCAGGCCGCCATGCGAGATCACCGCGTCGAGAACGTCGGACTTGCGGATCGGAATGAACCGGTCCCGCCGGCTCGTCGCCACCGTCTCCTTTGTCCCAACCACGCCTTACGCCCACTTCGATCGACGTTCTCACCGGCCGGCGTTCAAGCCGGCCGCACGCACCATAGCGGCCCGGTCAGACTTGCGCCACTTGCTGGGGAGAAGCCCGGCTCGTCTCAAGACATGCGAGGCGATCGCACAGGATGTTTCTCTTCGATGTAACGCTGGATGCTGCCACAGGGCCCGTGGGCTCCCCTCCCCCTTGCGGGGAGGGGTCGGGGGTGGGAGTCCACGAACTCCGCTGGATATGAGGCGATGGAACGTGAGAAGCTGGATAGCGGCAGCATCCACTTGATTTTGCCCCACGTGAGTTCAGCGCCCGGGGACCCCCACCCCCAACCCCTCCCCGCAAGGGGGAGGGGAGCGCACCGTCCACGTGCTGACAGCCCGGCTCACATAATCGAAGGTTCGACTGTCCAAAACTCAAACCTGTCTACCCCCTGGCGGCCGCGCTACGCGGCCGCCGGTTGTATCCGGGGATTGAGCACGTACTCCTTCAGCACCTTGTCGGTGGCGGCGTCGACCTCGGTGAGCTGGACGTCGTAGCTCCAGAGATCGGCGAGGTGCTGCAGCACGCGCTTCGTATCGGTCTCATTCAGCTGCGCGCCCTTCACCACCGTATGCCGCAGCATCAGGCGGCGGTCGCCGGCGAGGTCGACGTCGACCACCTCGATGTTCGGGTCGATGTACCCGACATCGTACTGCTTCGACAGCTCGCGGCGGATGCGGCGATAGCCGCGCTCGTCATGGATGGCGTCGACCAGGATGCCGGCGCGCTCGGCCGGATCATCATGCAGGTGGAACAGCCGGAAGTGGCGGATCAGGTTCGGGCTGAGGAACTGGCTGATGAAGCTCTCGTCGCGATAATTGGCCCAGACGTCGCGCAGCACCGCCATCTCGTCGCCGGTGCCGGCGATGTCCGGGAACCACTCGCGGTCCTCCTCGGTCGGATCCTTCACGATGCGCTCGATGTCCTGCATGATCGCGAAGCCGAGCGCGTAAGGATTGAAGCCGGAGAAGCGCGGATCGTCGAACTCCGGCTGGAACACCACGTTGGTGTGCGACTGCAGGAACTCCAGAAAGTTGCCGTCGGTGAGACGGCCCTCCTCATGCAGCCGCTTCATGATGCGGTAGTGCACGTAGGTTGCCGTGCCCTCGTTCATGACCTTGGTCTGGCCCTGCGGATAGAAATACTGCGCGATGTGGCGGACGATGCGCAGCAGCTCGCGCTGCCACGGCGCCAGCCGCGGCGCACTCTTTTCCAGGAAGTAGAGCAGGTTCTCCTGCGGCAGGCCGAGCAGCGCACGCCGGCGCTCCACGTTCAGCACCGCGCTGGTCTTGGCGGGTCCGGTCGGCACGGTGCGCCAGAGATCGTTGAACTGCTCCTCCTCGTAGAGCCTGCGCTTGCCGGCGCGCTTCTCCTCCTCGCGGAAGTCGAGCTTCTTCTTGCCGGGATAGCGGTCGACTCCGTGCGACATCAGCGCATGCGCGGCGTCGAGCGTGTGCTCGACCGCCATGCGGCCGAACCGCTCCTCGCATTGCGCGATATAGCCGCGGGCGAAATCGAGATAATCGAGGATGCCGTCGGCATCGGTCCACTGCTTGAACAAATAGTTGTTCTTGAAGAAATGGTTGTGGCCGAACGCAGCATGCGCGATGACCAAGGTCTGCATCGTCGCCGTGTTCTCTTCCATCAGATAGGAGATGCAGGGCGAGGAGTTGATCACGATCTCATAGGCGAGACCCATCAGGCCCTTGCGGTACGATGCCTCGTGATAGGCGAAGTGCTTGCCGAACGACCAGTGCTTGTAGAACAGGGGCATGCCGACCGAGGAATAGGCGTCGAGCATCTGCTCGGCGGTGATGACCTCGATCTGGTTCGGATAGGTATCGAGCCCGAGCTCCTTCTGCGCCACGGTCTCGCAGGCATCGTGGATGCGCTGCAGGGTGAGGAAATTCCAGTCGGCGCCTTCGAACAGCAATCCGCTCATGAGGCCGCCCTCTCCTGCGTGGTGCCGCGACGCTGAAACAGGTCATGGAACACCGGGAAGATCTCGCTGCGGTCGCGCACCTTGCGCATCGACAGCGGCTGGCCGTTGGCACGCAGCCGCTCATACAGTGACCACAGCGCCGAGTCCGGCATCTCGAACGAATAGGTGCCGGATTCGCCGACTTCGAGATAGGCGAAGAACTGCGACACCGGCAGGATGTTGTCGGTCAGGAGCCGCGCGACATTCTCGGAATCGGAGGTTGCGTTGTCACCGTCGGAGGCCTGCGCCGCGTAGATGTTCCAATCGGATGGGCGGAAGCGCGAGCGGACGATGTCGTGCATGCACTGGAGCGCGCTGGAGACCAAGGTGCCGCCGGACGCCGGGCCGTAGAAGAAGGTCTGCTCGTCGACCTCCTCGGCGCGGTCGGTGTGACGGATGAACACGATCTCGACGTGGCGGTAGCGCCGCGTGAGAAAGACGTAGAGCAGCATGTAGAAGCGCTTGGCGAGGTCCTTCATGTGCTCGGACATCGAGCCGGAGACGTCCATCAGGCAGAACATCACCGCCTGCGCGATCGGCTTCGGCACCGCCTCGAAACGGCGATAGCGGATGTCGATGGGATCGATGAAGGGGATGCGCTTGGCCTTGGCCTTCAAGCCTTCGAGCTCGGCCACCAGCGCGGCCTTCTTCTCCTCGTCGGTCTCCTGCTCGATTTTGTCCTCGAGCTCGGCAATCGCCTCCGGCCGCGGCCGGCGCAGCGCGACGCGGCGCGCCATGGCGCGGGTGACGGTGCGGCTGATCGAGATGTTGGCCGGTGAGCCCGAGGTGGAATAGCCCGCGCGCACCAGGCCCTCGCTCTCGGCCTCGGCGAATTTGCGCTTGGCGAGATCCGGCAGTTCGAGGTCGTCGAGGAAGAGATTGACGAACTCCTCCTTGCTCAGCACGAAGCGGAAGGCGTCCTCGCTGTCGCCCTGGCCGGGGCCGGATTTGCGGCCGCTGCCGTCGCCCGAGCGCGGCAGGATGTCGCCCTCGATGAACTTCTTGTTGCCCGGCAGCACCATATCGCGGGTGCCGCCCTCGCGCCGGAAGCGCGGCTCGTCCATGCCGTCGAGCGGGATCGAGACCTCGCCGCCCTCCAGCACGTCCTTGATGTCGCGGTCCTGCGAGGTCTTCTTGACCGCCCCTTGAACGAGAGCCTTGGCGCGTCGCAAAAATCGCTGACGATTTTCGAGACTTTTGCCGCCCGGATTCAAGCGCCGATCAATGATGTGCATGACCACGTTCCATACGCCTCCTGCTGCAGCGGCTTCGACTCCTGCTCTCCCCCGCCGCGATGCCGCGGTGCAGCGTCAGATCCGACACGGCACCCGCATCAGCTCCTGTTCGACGCACCGGTGACCCTTGGCGTCGAACCATTCACCTTCATCATAGCCTGGCGCCGACGCCAATCCGTCGGCCTGTCACACGCGCAGTGAACACCGGCGCCGGACCATGATCAACCCGCCTGCTTCACCCGCATGTACCACTCGACCAGCCGGCGGACCTGCCGCTCGGTATAGCCGCGCTCGACCATGCGCTGGACGAAGTCGGCGTGCTTCTTCTCGGTATCGCCATCCTTCTTGGTGCCGAAGGAGATGACCGGCAGAAGGTCTTCGACCTGCGAGAATATCCTCTTTTCGATGACTTCGCGGATCTTTTCGTAGGAGGTCCAGGACGGATTTTTTCCGCCGTTCTGGGCCCGGGAGCGCAGCGAGAACTTGACAACCTCGTTGCGGAAGTCCTTCGGGTTGGCAATTCCGGCCGGCTTCTCGATCTTGGTCAGCTCCTGGTTCAGGAGCTCGCGGTTGAGCAGCTGTCCCGTATCAGGATCCTTGAAGTCCTGATCCTCGATCCAGGCGTCGGCATAGTCGACATAGCGGTCGAACAGGTTCTGGCCGTAATCGGAGTAGGATTCGAGATAAGCCTTCTGGATCTCGTGTCCGATGAATTCGGCGTAGCGTGGCGCCAGATCCGCCTTGATGAACTCAAGATAGCGCTTCTCGATTTCCTCCGGCAGCTGCTCGCGCTTGATCGACTGCTCCAGCACATACATCAGGTGGACTGCGTCGGCCGAAACTTCCGACGTGTCGTGATTGTAGGTCGCGGCCAGCACCTTGAAGGCGAAGCGTGTGGAGATGCCGTCCATGCCCTCGTCGACGCCGGCGGCGTCGCGATATTCCTGCACGCTGCGCGCCTTCGGATCGGATTCCTTCAGGCTCTCGCCGTCATAGACCCGCATCTTTGCATAGAGCGTCGAGTTCTCGTGCTTGCGCAGCCGCGACATCACCGAGAAGCGGGCCAAGGTGTCCAAGGTCGCCGGCGCGCAGGGCGCGGTGGCGAGCTCGGAGCCCTGGATCAGCTTCTCATAGATCTTGCGCTCCTCGGTGGTCCGCAGGCAGTACGGCACCTTGATGACGCAGATACGGTCGATGAAGGCCTCGTTGTTCTTGTTGGTCTTGAAGCTCTGCCACTCGGCCTCGTTGGAGTGGGCGAGGATCACGCCGTTGTAGGGGATCGCGCCGATGTTCTCGGTGCCGATATAGTTGCCTTCCTGCGTCGCGGTGAGCAGCGGGTGCAGCATCTTGATCGGCGCCTTGAACATCTCGACGAATTCGAGGATGCCCTGGTTGGCGCGGTTGAGACCGCCCGAATAGCTGTAGGCGTCCGGATCGTTCTGCGCGAACGTCTCCAGCTTGCGGATGTCGACCTTGCCGACCAGCGAGGAGATGTCCTGGTTGTTCTCGTCTCCCGGCTCGGTCTTGGCGATGCCGATCTGGCGCAGCCGCGACGGCTGGATCTTGGCGACCCGGAATTGCGAGATGTCGCCACCGAAGGCCTCGAGCCGCTTGTAGCACCACGGGCTCATCAGGCCCGTGAGGCGGCGGCGCGGAATGCCGTACTTCTCCTCCAGCATCGGGCCCAGCGTATCGGGATCGAACAGGCTGAGCGGAGATTCGAACACCGGGCTCAATTCATCGCCGGCCTTCAGCACGTAGATCGGATGCACTTCCATCAGCTGCTTCAGCCGTTCGGAGAGCGACGACTTGCCGCCGCCAACCGGGCCGAGGAGATAGAGGATCTGCTTGCGCTCTTCCAAGCCCTGCGCGGCGTGGCGGAAGAAGCCGACGATGCGCTCGATCGTGTCTTCCATGCCGTAGAAGCCGGCGAAGGCGGGATACAGCCGAACCGTCCGGTTCAAAAAAATACGGCCAAGGCGTGGGTCCTTGGCCGTGTCGATCATCTGAGGCTCACCGATCGCAGCTAGTAGTCGCTCAGCGGCGTTCGCGTATCGCATCGGGTCGGTTCGACACGATTCAAGATATTCCTGCATCGACATGTCGGTCTGGCTTCGGGCCTCGAACGACCTCGCGAACGCGTTGAACAACGAATCGTTGTACATGATCCCTCTCCACGTAGGTTCCGCCGCACTTGCTGCAACGGGCCGAGATCCAAGTACGTTCCTACTGATCTCGAACCGACTCAGAGTGAAGCGCGCTAGCCCCCATTGGGCACCGTCTTCGTCCTTTTCCGCAACGCAAAGTGCATGCAGCATATGCCCTATCAACATGCACTTCGCTCAATAGTTCGGCAAAACCGCGCCAATCCCTTCTATTTGTACCCTATTGTCTCTGCTTCGCAACATCCGCAATACCCCGGCACCGTAATCCTCCGCGCCGCACAAGGTGTTGTGAAGCCACGTGAACTGGAAGCCGCGACGCACGCGAAGAAGTGTCGGAGATGCGGGTGAACCGGATATGAACGGATATCTTCTCCGCATCATCGAACGGCTGAAACGTTTCATTCGCGCAGCGGCGTGACACGCGCGCATCACACGCCAGCGCCAGGATTCGCGCAGCAATCTCCGAGCTGCGTCGTGAATTTTCACGTATTGTCCGACGAGGACGTATGACGCGGCCCGCGCAGCGAGAGCTCTCGCCGGGCGTAGCTCATGATCACTGATCCGGCTGCGTCGAATCTCAAGAGCAACGATTAAGCCGCTCGCCGGACGCCTTGTCGGTCGATCGAGAGTCGTACGACGATGATCGTCAACCCCGGCACGTCGTTTCTTGTTCGGCACGAGCAAAAGCATCTCAAGGAAGACATGTGACGCGGTTGGCGCTTTGCAAGGTGGCGACGTCATCAAAGACCGCGAAGACCTTCCAAGCTTTGCTTGAGACGAGGGCGCTATGCTGACGATGCGATAGGGCCCGCGACTCTCGACGTCGACCTCGGCGCCTTGGATCACATCATCATTCGCTTGCGCATGGCGCTCGCTCCGCGCTCGGGTGACCGCCTCCCACGCGGGGTGCTGAACTCGGCGTCCTACGCCCGGCCATCCGTCACCGCCTCGCAGACACGCCAGCGTCCCTGAAAACTGTCACGAAGCTGTTGGGATTCCTCCAGGATCAATCCAATATGAATGGCGTTATCCAGATGGCTGGCGCATAGTTCGCCCAGGGCCGGGCCGGTTCTGCCTGGAACCCAAAAAAGCAAGCCAGAGCACATAGATAGGCAGCAATGAACCCCGTCAAGACACTCGAACGACATGGCCAGGCGGTCTGGCTCGACTTCCTCGCGCGCGGCTTCGTCGCCAAGGGCGACCTGAAGCGGCTGATCGACGAGGATGGCGTCAAGGGCGTGACCTCCAATCCAGCCATCTTCGAGAAGGCGATCGGCAGCTCGGACGAATATGATGCGCCGATTGCCAAGGCGCTGAAGAGCGGCGATCGCTCGCCGACGCAGCTGTTCGAGACGGTTGCGGTCGAGGACATCCAGAACGCCGCCGACGTGCTGCGTCCGGTCTACGACCAATTCGACGGCAATGACGGCTTCGTCAGCCTGGAAGTCTCGCCCTATCTGGCGATGGATGCCAAAGGCACGATCGCCGAGGCCGAGCAACTCTGGAAGGCGGTCGACCGCAAAAACCTGATGATCAAGGTGCCGGCGACCGATGCCTGCCTGCCCGCGATCGAGCATTTGATCTCCAAGGGCATCAGCGTCAACATCACCCTGCTGTTCTCGCAAGAGGTCTACCGTCAAGTCGCGGAAGCCTATCTCGCCGGTCTTGAAGCCTATGTCGCCGATGGCGGCGACCCGTCACATGTGGCGAGCGTCGCCTCGTTCTTCGTCAGCCGCATCGACAGCGTCGTCGACAAGCAACTGGACGAGAAGATCGCCCAGGCCAATGACCCCTCTGAGAAGGAACGGCTGACGGCGCTGAAGGGCAAGATCGCGATCGCCAACGCCAAGATGGCGTATCAGGATTATAAGCACCTGTTCGCCGGCGAGCGCTGGGAGAAGCTGGCCGCAAAGGGCGCCAAACCGCAGCGGCTGCTGTGGGCGTCCACCGGCACCAAGAACAAGGATTACAGCGACGTCCTCTATGTCGAGGAGCTGATCGGCCCGAACACCGTCAACACCGTCCCGCCGGCGACGCTGGACGCCTTCCGCGACCACGGCAAGGTGCGCGACAGCCTGGAGGAGGACGTCGAGGCAGCCAAAGCCGCGCTCGAGGATCTCGCCAAGACCGGCATCTCGCTCGACGACATCACCGCCGATCTCGTGATCGACGGCGTCAAGCAGTTCGCCGATGCCGCCGACAAGCTCTATGGCGCGGTGGCGCACAAGCGCGCCGTCGTGCTCGGCGAAGCGCTCGGGCAGCAGTCGATCGCGGTGGCTGCTGATCTGGAGAAGAAGGTCGCCGCTGCCACCGAGGAGTGGCGCAAGGCCGCCAAGATCCGCCGTCTCTGGCACAAGGATGCCTCGGTCTGGACCGGCAAGGACGAGCAGAAATGGCTGGGCTGGCTGACCAGCGCCGAAAAGGCCGATCTCGCCGACTATGAAGACTACGCGCAGCGCGTGAAGGGACAAAAATTCTCCGACGCCGTCGTGCTCGGCATGGGCGGCTCCAGCCTCGGCCCGGAGGTGCTCGCGAAGACCTTCCCGCGCAAGGCCGGCTTCCCCCGACTGCACGTGCTCGACTCGACCGATCCGGCGCAGGTGCGCGCGATGGAGAAGAAGATCAATCTCTCCAGCACCGTGTTCATCGTGTCATCGAAGTCGGGCGGCACCACCGAGCCCAATGCGATGAAGGATTATTTCTTCGCGCGCATCAGCGAGGCGATCGGGCCGAAGAAGGCCGGCCACCGCTTCATCGCCGTCACCGATCCCGGCTCGTCGCTGGAGAAGGCGGCCAAGGCGCAAGGCTTTGCGCGCATCTTCCATGGCGAGCCGACCATCGGCGGGCGTTATTCCGTGCTATCGCCGTTCGGGCTGGTGCCGGCCGCGACCGCCGGGATCGACGTGCGCAGGCTGATCACCAACGCCTTGTCGATGGTGCGTTCTTGCGGCCCCGACGTGCCGCCGCTGCAGAACTCCGGCGTACAGCTCGGCCTCGCGATGGGACTCGCCGGTCTGGACGGCCGCGACAAGGTAACGATCTTCGCCTCGCCGAAGATCGCCGATTTCGGCGCCTGGGCCGAGCAGCTGATCGCCGAATCCACCGGCAAGGAAGGCAAGGGCCTGATCCCGATCGACGGTGAGCCTGCCGCGTCGCCTGACGTCTACGGCCACGATCGATTCTTCATCGACATCAAAATGGACGGCGACGACGTCGCCGGCCACGACGAGAAGGTGGCCGCGCTCGAAGAGGCCGGTCATCCTGTGGTCCGCATCGTCTTGGCCTCGATCGATCAGCTCGGACAGGAGTTCTTCCGCTTCGAGATGGCGACAGCGGTCGCCGGCGCAGTTCTCGGCATCAATCCGTTCGATCAGCCCGACGTGGAGTCGGCGAAGATCAAGACCCGCGAGCTCACGGCCGCGTTCGAAGAGACCGGCGCGCTTCCCGCAGAGGAGCCGGTCGTCTCCGTGAAAGGATGCGAGCTCTACACCGACAGCCACAATGCCGAGAGCCTGCGCGAGCACGGCGCCGACGGTACCCTCGCCTCCTGGCTGAAGGCGCATCTCGGCCGCGCCGGCGACGGCGACTACATCGCCCTGCTCGGTTATATCGAGCACAACGACGCCAACACCGACGCCTTGCAGCGCATGCGTCTGAGGCTGCGCGACACCAAGCATCTCGCAACCTGCGCCGAGTTCGGCCCGCGCTTTCTGCATTCGACCGGGCAAGCCTATAAGGGCGGCCCCGACAGCGGCGTGTTCCTGCAGATCACCGCCGACGATTCGCAGGACCTGCCGATCCCCGGCCAGAAGGCGAGCTTCGGCGTCATCAAGGCGGCGCAGGCGCGCGGCGATTTCGACGTGCTCACCGAGCGCGGCCGCCGCGCCTTGCGCGTGCATCTCAAAGGCAATCTGAAGTCGGGCCTGAAGATGCTCGACAGTGCCATCACCGAAGCGCTGAGCTAGGAAGGTCTCCTCGATGCAGTTGGGAATGATCGGTCTCGGGCGGATGGGCGGCAACATCGTGCGCCGCCTGATGCGCGCGGGGCATTCGTGCGTGGTCTATGATCGTGATGCGAAAGCGGTTGCCGCGCTGGTTTCCGAGGGAGCGACCGGCGCAGCGAGCCTCGAAGAGTTCGTCGGCAAGCTCGCGACGCCTCGGCATGCCTGGATCATGCTGCCGGCCGGCAAGATCACCGAAGCGACCGTCGAGCAGCTCACCAAGCTGATGTCCAGCGATGATGTCATCATCGATGGCGGCAACAGCTTCTGGCAGGACGACGTCCGCCGCGGCCAGGCGCTGCGCGAGCGCGGCCTGCATTATGTCGACGTCGGCACGTCCGGCGGCGTCTGGGGCCTCGACCGCGGCTATTGCATGATGATCGGCGGCGACAAGGAAGTCGTCGACCGGCTCGACCCGATCTTTTCGACGCTGGCGCCGGGCATCGGCGACATTCCGCGCACGCCCGGCCGTGACGGCCGCGACCCGCGCGTCGAGCAGGGCTACATCCATGCCGGCCCGACCGGCGCCGGCCATTTCGTCAAGATGATCCACAACGGCATCGAATATGGCTTGATGCAGGCCTATGCGGAGGGCTTCGACATTTTGCGGCATGCCAACAGCGACGCGCTTCCCGAGGCGCATCGCTTCGACTTCGATCTCGCGGATATCGCCGAAGTCTGGCGACGCGGCAGCGTCATCCCGTCCTGGCTGCTCGATCTCACCGCGAGCGCGCTGGCGCGCCAGCCGGGCCTGGAGAAATATTCAGGTTATGTCGAGGATTCCGGCGAAGGACGCTGGACCGTCAATGCCGCGATCGACGAGGCCGTGCCGGCCGAGGTTCTGACAGCCGCGCTGTTCGCGCGCTTCCGCTCGCGACAGGAGCACACCTTCGCGGAGAAGATCCTGTCGGCCATGCGCGAGGGATTCGGCGGCCACAAGGAGCCCGAGCAGCATCCCGATCCGGCGCGCCAGAGTGCGCCCGAGATGGTCAAGCCCAAGGACGATCATAAGGCGGACCGCGCGTGACCCCGCTGCATCCGCACCAGCCGCCGCATCAGAAACCCGACGCTTGCGCCTTCGTCATCTTCGGCGTGACCGGCGACCTCACGCATCGCCTGGTGCTGCCGTCGCTGTACAATCTCGCCGCCGGCAATCTGCTGCCGGATCGATTCTGCATCGTCGGCATCGCGCGTAAGGGCATGTCGAGCGATCAATTGCGCGTCAATCTGATGGAGGGATTGCGGAAATACGCGACCCGGCCGGTCGAGGACGAGATCGCGCAGCGCCTTCTGCAATGTGTGACGGCGATCGAGGCCGATCCGAAGGAGCCGGACAGTTTCGACGAGCTGAAGGAGCGGCTCGAAAAGCTCGAGACGGCAAGAGAGACACACGGCAACCGGCTGTTCTACCTCGCGACCCCACCCGCCGCCTTCGCGCCGATCGCCCAGCAGCTCGGCCGCGTCGGGCTATTGAAGGAGGACGGCAAGGCGTGGCGCCGACTGGTGGTCGAGAAGCCGTTCGGCACCGATCTCGCCTCGGCCAAGAAGCTCAACGATCAATTGCTGGAGCTCGTCACCGAGCATCAGATTTACCGGATCGATCATTATCTCGGCAAGGAGACAGTGCAGAACATCCTGGTGCTGCGCTTCGCCAACGGCATGTTCGAGCCGATCTGGAATCGTCATCACATTGACCACGTGCAGATCACCGTTGAGGAGAAGCTCGGCGTCGGCACGCGCGGCAGCTTCTATGACGCCACCGGCGCGCTGCGCGACATGGTGCCGAACCATCTGTTCCAGCTGCTCTCGCTGGTGGCGATGGAGCCACCGGCGCGTTTCGACGCGCATACCGTTCGCTCCGAGAAGGCGGAGGTGCTCTCGGCCATCCAGCCGCTCACGGAAAAGGAAGCGCTGCTGAACTCCGTGCGCGGTCAGTACAAGGCCGGCATCGTCGGCGACACCGAGGTGACGGGCTATCGCGAGACGAAGGATGTGAATCCCGACAGCGCGACCGAGACCTATGCCGCGCTCAAACTGACTATCGACAATTGGCGCTGGGCCGGCGTGCCGTTCTATCTGCGCACCGGCAAGGCGCTCGGCGCCAAGCGCACCGAGGTCGCGATCAAGTTCCGGCAGGCGCCGTTCGCGATGTTCAGCTGCACGCCGATCGATACGCTGGCCGAGAACTATCTCGTTATCGGCATCGAGCCCACCCAGAGCATCACCCTGCAGTTCAATACCAAGATCCCCGGGCCGACCATCCGCACCGACGGCGTGCAGATGAAGTTCAACTACAAGGACTATTTCCAGGCCGAGCCGGCCACCGGCTACGAGACGCTGATCTATGACTGCATGATCGGCGACAACATCCTGTTCCAGCGCGCCGACAGCGTCGAGGCCGGCTGGAAGGCGGTTGAGCCGTTCATCGAGGCCTGGAAGAAGGCCGGCCGCGACGGCCTGCACAGCTACGAGGCGGGCAGCGAGGGGCCCAAGGCTGCTGCCGACCTGCTCGCGCGCGACGGCCGCAGCTGGCGCAAGCTGGCCTGAGGCGATGGGCATGCCCTCTCCCGAGCTGGTGCGCGTCGCCGACAAGGCGGCGATGGCGCAGGCCGCCGCCGATGTCCTGCTCGTACGCATCGCCGCCAATCCCGGCCGTGTCGCCATCTGCCTCACCGGCGGCTCCAGTCCGAAGCAGCTCTATGAGCTCTTGGCGACGGACGCCTATCGCGACCGCATTCCCTGGCCGCGCGTGCACTGGTTCATCGGCGATGAGCGTTTTGTTCCGCCCGGCGATCCGCTGCACAACATGACCATGGCGCGCCGCGCCTTCCTCGACGCCTGCGCGCCCGCGTCCAATATCCATCCGATCCCGACGGAGACGAGCAGTCCCGAGAGCAGCGCGGCGGCCTATGCGCGCGAGCTGATGGCATTCTACGGCGCGAACGTGCTCGATCCGGCGCGGCCGCTGTTCGATCTCGTGCTGCTCGGCATCGGGCCGGATGGCCACGTCGCCTCGCTGTTTCCAGGCTTTCCGGCGGTCGACGTCAGGGATCGCTGGGTGGTCGGCGTCGACAAGGCGCATGTCGCGCCGTTCGTGCCGCGGGTCAGCCTGACGCTGCCTGTGCTCGCCTCCTGTCGCACCATGTTGTTCGAGGTGGGCGGGGCGGACAAGCGGCCGATCCTGACGCGCGTTCTGGCCGGCGAAGACCTGCCGGCCAATCGCGCGCGGTCGAATGAGAGGACGACATTTCTCATCGATGATTCGGCGTGGCCGGGGCCATCGGCGACGCTCCCCCACGCGCTGATCGTCATGGGCGTGTCGAGCTCGGGAAAGAGCACGGTCGGCCAGGCGCTGGGCCGGCGCCTCGGCTGGCGGTTCGAGGACGGCGACAACTTTCATCCGCCCGCCAACGTCGCCAAGATGAGCGCGGGCCAGCCGCTGACCGACGAGGATCGCTGGCCCTGGCTGCGGGCGATCGCGGACGAGATCGCGCGCTGCCGCGCCAAGGGCGAGCGCATCATCATCGCCTGCTCGGCGCTCAAGAAGGCATACCGCAAAATCCTGGCCGGTGATCCCCATGACGTCCGCCTCATCTATCTCGAAGGCGACCGCGAGCTGATCGGCGACCGCATGGGCCACCGCAAGGGCCATTTCATGCCGCCCGGGCTGCTCGACAGCCAGTTCGCGACCTTGGAACCACCCGGCGCCGACGAGCATCCTATCAAGGTCTCGGTCAACGCGCCGGTCGAGCATATCGTCGACGACGTCCTGCAACAGCTTGCAATCGGTCGGGACCGTGCCTGACCACGAATGGAAGGGCTCATGACCCGCATCGCTCTCGTCGTGTCCGATGTCGACGGCACGCTGCTGACCAAGGACAAGGTCCTCACCGAGCGCGCGGCCAAGGCCGCGCGCGAGCTGCGCGAGGCCGGGATCGCCTTCACCATCACCTCGAGCCGCCCGGCGATCGGCATGGGTTTCCTGATCGCGCCGTTGCAGATCGATCTGCCGGTCGGTCCCTTCAATGGCAGCTCGATCGTCAGTCCCGAAATGCGGCCGCTCGAGCAGAGCCTGATTCCGGCGGACGCCGCCGAGCGCTCGGTTGACCTGCTGCATCAGCGCGGCATCGACATCTGGCTGTTCACCGCCGACGCCTGGCTGACGCGCAATCCGGACGGCGACTATGTGCCGAACGAGCAGCGCGCCATCCGCGCCGACCCCACCATCATCGGCGATTTCGCGCCCTATCTGTCGAGCGCCTGCAAGATCGTCGGCGCCAGCCGCGACTTCGATCTGCTCGCCCGCTGCGAAGCCGAGATGCGCGAACTGCTGGGCAGCGAGGCCACCGCGGTCCGCTCGCAGAGCTACTATCTCGACATCACCCCGCCCGGCCGCAACAAGGGCACCTTCGTCACCGCGATGGCGCGGCGGCTCGGAATTGCCCTGGACCAGGTGGCGACCATCGGCGACATGCACAATGACGTCGCCATGTTCGAGGTGAGCGGCCTGTCGATCGCGATGGGCAATGCCAGCGACGACGTGAAAAGCAAGGCGAGGCGCGTTACGACCTCCAACCAGGACGAGGGCTTTGCCAACGCCATGGAGATGATCCTCGCCGAGAACGCGCAGGGCTAGCGCTCGGAGTCACGCATCCGAGCGCTGCTTGGCGGGCTTGTCGCACGTCCTTTTGGCGCCGCTGAGATTCTGCGCCGTGTTGACCAAGGCGATATGCGTCAGCGCCTGCGGAAAGTTGCCGGTCTGCCGTCGCGCATCGATGTCGTATTCCTCGGACAGCAATCCGACATCGTTCGCGATCTTGACCACGCGCTGGAACAGCGTCTCGGCCTTCGCGACGTCGCCCGACAGCACATGCGCATCAGCCAGCCACAGGGTACAGGCCAGGAAGGCGCCCTCGATCGGCTGCTGCTCCTGCGACGAGACCTCGCGCGGATCGTGCCTGAGCACAAAACCGTCGCGCATCAGGTGCTGCTCGATCGCTGCGATGGTGCCGCGAATACGCGGATCGGAGCTGGGCAGGAAGCCGACCGCCGGCAGCAACAGAAGGCTCGCATCGAGCAGCTTGGAGCCATAGGACTCGACGAAGCTGCCGATCTCCGCGTCGTACCCCTTCTCGCAGATGTCGCAATGGATCGTCTCGCGCAGCCGCCGCCAGCGCTCGAGCGGCGCCTCCAGGCCAAAGCGCTCGGCGCTCTTGATGGCGCGGTCGAACGCGACCCAGGTCATCACCTTGGAGAACACATAGTGTCGGCCGTCGCCGCGGCGCTCCCAGATGCCGTGGTCCGGCTTGTCCCAGACATCGGTGAGATGATCGACCACCGCACGTTCGAGGGCCCAGGTGCCGTCATTCAGTTTCAGCCTGGTCATGCGCGCCTGGTGGAACGCATCGATCAGCTCGCCAAAGACGTCGAGCTGCAGCTGCGCATGCGCCGCGTTGCCGATGCGGACCGGCTGCGAGCCCTCGTAGCCCGGCAGCCATTCCGCTTCCCATTCGGTCAGGCGGCGCTGGCCCATGATGCCGTACATGATCTGCATGTGGGCCGGCGCGCCGGCAGCCGCGCGCAACAGCCAATTGTGCCAAGCCAGCGCTTCCTCGGTGTAGCCGGAGTTCATCAGGGCCAGCAGCGTGAAGGTCGCGTCGCGCAGCCAGCAGAACCGATAGTCCCAATTGCGCCAGCCGCCGAGCTTCTCCGGCAGCGACGTCGTCGGCGCGGCGACGATGCCGCCGGTCGGGCCGTAGGTCAGCGCCTTCAGCGTGACGAGCGAGCGCATGACGAGATCGCGATGGTCGCCTTGATAAGTGCAGCGGCGCGACCAGTCCGACCAGAACGCCTCGGTATCGCGAAGCGCCTGCCCGTAGTCGATCGGCTTGGGAGGTGGCAGATGCGATGCGCCATAGGTCAGCACGAACGGCACGGTCTCGCCGGCGGCGACCTCGAATTCGGCGACCGTCGTCATATCCTCGCCGTGGGTCTCGACCGGCGTGTGCAGCACCGCCATGTCCGGCCCGCACACGGCGAGCAGCGCGGAGCGGTCCTCGGAGCGCCGGACCCAGGGGATCTCGACACCGAAGCCGAAGCGGATGATCATGTCCATGCGCATGGCGACCCTCCCGGACACGCCGCGCACCAGCCGGACGACGTCGGAGGCTCTGCCGCGGGGCGGCATGAAGTCGATCAGCTCGACTGTGCCCTCCGCGGTTTCGAAGCGCGTCTCGAGAATGAGGCTGTCGCCACGATAGCGGCGCGAGGTGATGGTCACCTCGTCGCGCGGTGCGATCAGCCAGCGGCCGTGGCTGTGATCACCGAGCAGCGCCGCGAAACAGGCGTCGGAATCGAACGCCGGCCAGCACAGCCAGTCGATCGACCCGTTGCGGCTCACCAGCGCCGCCGTCTCGCAATCACCAATCAGCGCGTAGTCTTCGATCCTGCAGGACATTCCACATCCCGTGTGCAAATGCCCCCCGCCGAATTCCCCGCTGCTTAAACGCTGGCCGGGCTGATCCGTTCAGCGGTTGCGGCCTTGAGCGCGTCGACGCCCACGGCACCGGTGATGTCCTCCAGGTCGATCGGCATCTTGCGACGCCAGTTCGGATGCTCGTCGATGGTGCCTGGGATATTCGGCTGATCGACGACGCCGAGCAGATCCTCCAGCGAGATCGCCAGCAGCCGCGACCGCGTCCGCGACAGGAAGCCGATCGCGGAGTGAACGTCGTTGTTGTGGATCCCGTTGTGGCGGAGCACCTCGTCCCACAGCCCGAGCGCATGCCAGCGATCCTGGTCGGTCTCGCCGGGATCGATGTCCAGCCCGCGCTTGGTCTTGAGGTCGCCGAACGAGCGCCAGCCGGCATAGGTGGAGAGATCGTGGGTGTTCAGCGTGACCAGCGCGTTCGGCGGATAGTAGTCGACGTCCCGGAAGCGGCCGTTGTCGTCACGCTCGAAGATCATGACCTTGTAGGACCACAGTCCCCAATCGGCCATCTGCTCGCGGAACCCCTCCGGCACCGTGCCGAGATCCTCGCCGATGACGATGCACTGGCTGGCGACGCTCTCCATCGCGGTGGCGGCGAGCAGCGCGTCGAACGGCATCTGCACATAGGCGCCCTGCTTGGCCGGAAAACCATGCGGCACCAGATAGAGCCGCTTCAGCCCGAGCACATGATCGAGCCGGATCGCGCCGGCATGGCGCATCGAGGCACGGATCATCTCTCTGAAGGGCTCAAAATTCCTGAGCTCGAGCCCAGGTGCATTGAAGCCGGCCAAGCCCCAATTCTGCCCGACCGTATTCAGCGGATCCGGCGGCGCACCGACCGACAGGGTGCGCGAGATTGCGCCCTGCTCGTTCCAGGCATCGAAACCGTCGGATTGAACGCCGACGGCAACGTCGAGATACAGGCCGACCTTCATGCCCAGGCGATGGGCAAGATCCTTGCAACGGCGCAGTTGCCGCTCGGCCAGCCACTGCACATAGGCAACGAAATCCGCCTCGCGCGCATCCGGGCCGTTGAGCAGCGCCGCGCAGCGCGCCGCATCCGGCTGCCGCCACCCCTCGGGCCACTCCCACCAAGGCTTCTGAAAGCGATGCCGCAGCACCTCGAAACAGGTGAAGCGCGCCAGAAGATCGCCGCGCTCGGCGCGGTAGGCCTTGAACTCGGCCGCATCGGCAGCGTCGGGCGCGGCCATGAACGCATCGAAGGCCGCGCGCAGCGCCGGCCATTTCAACGCCGCCACGCCCTTGTAGTCGACCAGTTCGGCCTGCCGCAGCGGCTCCAGCACCTTGCTATGGGGCCCGTCGGCAAAGCCCGGCGCCTGCTCGACGTCGACATAGAGCGCATTGAGGAACAGCCGGCTGTTCGGCGCATAGGGGCTGAAATCGCCGGGACGATCGTCGAACAGCGCATGCAGCGGGTTGAGGCCGACGCCATCGGCGCCGAGCTTGGCGCAGGTCTCGATGAGGTTGGCGAGGTCGGTGAAGTCGCCCATCCCCCAGTTGCGGCGCGATTTGATGCCATAGAGCTGCACGGCCAGCAGCCAGACGCGATCGAAATCGCCCGAAAACGCCTTGTCGGGTGCGACCAGCAGCGGCAACTCCTCGCGGCATGACGACGCATCCAGGAGCTCGACGCGATAGCTGCCGGCGGGAAGATCCACCGGCCATTCGATGAACGCCTCACCCGTCTCGCCGCGCGCGACGGCGATATCGCCGCGCCTGACCGTCCACTGGACCGGCAACTTGGCCGCATCGCTCAGCCGGCTTCGCGTCGGCTGGGCCGGCCGAATCACGATCGCGCCGCTGAGCAGCCGATGCGGCGTCGGCCTGGGAAAGGCCTCGACGATGATCTTGAGGGCGGCCTCGTCGGTGACGCGGCGATTGCCCTGACCGTCATAGAATTCTGTCAGGATTCCGAGACTGTGAGCTTGGCTGTAGAGATCCATTCGACACGCGTTCTGACGTCGCGAGGGTCGCACGTCGTGAAATTGTTGTGGGACGGCAAGAGGATAGGCCCCTAACGCGCCGCGCTGGCCCTCGTTCCCTGGGGAACAAAAACCCGGACTGCGGCTTTGTATCGGGTGGTTCCGGTTCCTAGCGAACCGGGACACGGTTTTCTTGTCAATGGCATCACCGTGAACAAATTTCCGCACACGTTCGAGAGCGTCGCGATCCCCGGCGCTTTCTCCCCTATTCTGCCCTCTTTTGAGGAGAGCCGCATCTGGCCGGCGCTCGCGCGCCTCCGACCACAGCCGATCCCTTGTTGTTCTCTCTTCGGTGTGAGGGCCTCATGAACGTGATGTCATCCCTGGACGCCCCGAGCCTCCAGACCGAGACCGATGGCGACGGCCTCTGGTACAAGGACGCGATCATCTACCAGTTGCACGTCAAGGCATTCGCCGACAGCAACAATGACGGCATCGGCGATTTTGCCGGCCTCACCGAGAAGCTCGATTATCTGCAGGATCTTGGCGTCACCGCGCTGTGGCTGCTGCCGTTCTATCCCTCGCCCGGCCGCGACGACGGTTACGACATCGCCGACTATGGCAGCATCAATCCCGATTTCGGGACGATGAAGGAGTTCAAGCGCTTCATCCAGGAGGCGCAGCGCCGCGGCCTGCGCGTCATCACCGAGCTCGTGGTCAACCACACCTCCGACCAGCACCATTGGTTCAAGCGCGCGCGCCGCAGCCCGCCGGGATCGAGCGCGCGCAACTGGTATGTCTGGAGCGATACCGACCAGAAATATCTTGGCACGCGCATCATCTTCACCGACACCGAGAAGTCGAACTGGACCTGGGATCCGGAAGCCGGCCAGTTCTACTGGCATCGATTCTTCTCACATCAGCCGGATCTCAATTTCGACAATCCGCGCGTGGTCAGCGCCATCATCCAGGTGATGAAGCGCTGGCTGGATGCCGGCGTCGACGGCTTCCGCCTCGACGCGATCCCCTATCTCTGCGAGCGCGACGGCACCAACAACGAGAATCTGCCCGAGACGCATGCGATCATCAAGCGCCTGCGCGTCGAGCTCGATAACTACGCCAAGGACAAGCTGCTGCTGGCGGAGGCCAACCAATGGCCGGAGGACGTGCAGGAATATTTCGGCCAGGGCGACGAGTGCCACATGGCCTATCACTTCCCGCTCATGCCGCGCATCTACATGGCGATCGCGCAGGAGGACCGCTTCCCGATCACCGACATCCTGCGCCAGACGCCGGACATCCCTGCGAGCTGCCAATGGGCGCTGTTCCTGCGCAATCATGACGAGCTGACGCTCGAAATGGTGACCGACGTCGAGCGCGACTATCTCTGGTCGACCTACGCCAACGATCCACGCGCGCGTATCAATGTCGGCATCCGCCGGCGGCTGGCGCCGCTGATGGACAATGACCGGCGCAAGATCGAGCTGATGAACTCGCTCCTGATGTCGTTCCCGGGCACGCCGATCATCTATTACGGCGACGAGATCGGCATGGGCGACAACATCTATCTTGGCGACCGCAACGGCGTGCGCACCCCGATGCAATGGACGCCGGACCGCAATGGCGGCTTCTCGCGCGCCGACCCGGCGCGGCTGTACGCGCCGATGATCATGGACCCGGTCTACGGCTACGAGGCGGTCAACGTCGAGGCGCAGTCACGCAGCCTGTCGTCGCTCCTCAACGCCACGAAGAAGCTGATCTCGGTGCGCAAGTCGACGCTCGCCTTCGGCCGGGGCACGATGACGTTCATCCGTCCGGCCAACCGCTCCGTGCTGGCCTATGTGCGGCAATACAAGGACGAGGTCATTCTCTGCGTCGCCAATTTGTCGCGCTCGGCGCAGGCGACCGAGCTCGATCTCTCCGCATTCAAGGACCGCATTCCGGTCGAGATGCTCGGCCGCTCGCGCTTTCCCGCCATCGGCGAGCTGCCCTACATGATCACGCTGTCGCCCTATAGCTTCTACTGGTTCCAGCTCAAGGAGCGTGACAAGTCGGAGCCGGTGGTTCAGCGCGCCGTACCGGAATTCGAGACGCTGGTGGTGCCGCTCGGCTCGACCTGGGTGTCGCTGGCGCGCACTCGCAGCCTGTTCGAGCGCGACGTGCTGCCCGGCCATCTCGCGCGCACGCGCTGGTATCCCGAACGCACGCCAGACGCGATCCACCCGACTTTGACGTCCGCGATCCCATTTTGCGACATCGGCGACAACCGTCCGTGGCTGATCTTCTTCAAGGCCGCCGAGCGCAAGGACGAGATGCGCTACCTGCTACCGATGCAGATCGACTGGGTGCGGTTCGATCGCGAGCGCTACAATCCGCAGGCGTTCGCCGCCGTGCGCCAGGGCGCCCGCGAGGGCACGCTGCTCGATGCCGCCACCAATCCGATATTCCTGTCGCTGCTGCTGCGCAATCTCGCGCAGTCGCTCACCGTCGAGGAGAACGGGCTGCGGCTGGAATTCCGCCCGACCTCGCGCTTTCCCGACAAGCCGGTGCGCGAGTCCGAGCAGGTGCGCGTCATCGAGACCGACCGCTGCAGCAGCAAGGCCGTCGTCAACAACGAGTTCTTCATCAAGATCTATCGCGAGCTCGAGGCCGGCCCTCATCCGGAAGTCGAGTTCGGCCGCTTCCTCACCGAGAGCGTCCAGTTCTCCAACGTGCCACCGCTGCTCGGCAGCGTCGAGCTGGTCCAGGACGACGAGCGCCGCACGGTGGGCGCCGTGCACGGCTTCGTGGAGAATCAGGGCGACGGCTGGACCGTCACCGCGGCCTATCTCGACCGCTACATCGACGACCAGCGCGTGTTCGCCACGAGCGGCGACGAACGACAGAGCGAGGAGCTTTCACCCTATCTGCGCTACATGGCCCAGACCGGCCGACGCACCGGGGAGTTGCATGCAGCCCTGGCCTCGCGCGGCGACATCCCCGGCTTCGCTCCCGAGCCGACCACGGCCGATAGCCTCGATCACTGGATCGACCGGCTTCGGGCCCAGGCCGTGCGGATCGTCGCCAGCCTGAGCGAGCGCCACGATCATCTCAAGGACCCCGAGCGCGGTTTGGCCGATCAGGTCCTCGCGAGGCGAAGTGAACTGTCGGAGAGACTGGGTCATCTTCTTCCCTACCAGATGGACGGCTGCGATATCCGCGTGCATGGCGACTTTCACCTGGGTCAGATCCTGATCGTCAGGGACGACATCGTCATCATCGACTTCGACGGCGACGAAGGGCTGCCGCTTGCCGAGCGCTGGCGCAAGGCGCCGCCGGCGCGCGACATCGCGGGCTTCCTGCGCTCGATCGACTGCTCCGTGCGCGTGGCGCTCGAACGCGCGCTGCGGGCCAGCCCCGATGACCATGGCCGGCTCGCTGCCGCGCTGACGGAATGGCGCGATCGCGCCATTGCGGCCTTTCTGGCCGGTTATCACGAGGTGAAGGCCACGGAGCCGCTCTGGCCGGAGAATTCGCGCAGCGCAGAGGCGCTCCTTAACTTTTTCCTGCTGGAAAAAGCGCTCGGAGCGCTCGAATATGATCTGGCTCACCGGCCGGACTGGTTGCGCGTCGCGCTGGGCAATCTGCTTCGCGTCCTGTCCGAGTCAGCCCCTTCCAGCGAGTCTTCATGACCCATCTTTCTCCCGAGGCGTTTGCGATCATCGAGGGCCGGCATGCCGACCCGTTTCGCTATCTCGGTCAGCACAACGTCGACGGCCAAACCATCGTGCGCGCCTTCCTGCCGGAGGCCTCCCGGGTCGAGGTGGTGGGCGAGCACGGCGAGGTCGCGCCACTGGCGCGCATTCACGATGCTGGTCTGTTCACCGGGACGATGTCGTCGATGCAGCGCTATCGCTTGCGCGCGACCTTCGGCGATTCCGTGACCGATCTGGAGGACCCCTATCGCTTCCTCCCGATCCTCGGGGATTTCGACCTGCACCTGCTCGGGGAAGGCAATCATGAGCGGCTCTACGACAAGCTCGGTGCACATCCGATGGTCATCGACGGCGTCGATGGCGTCGGCTTCGTGGTGCTCGCTCCCAATGCGCGGCGCGTCAGCGTGGTGGGCGATTTCAACTTCTGGAATGCAAGGCGGCATCCGATGCGGGTGCGCGGCAACGGCTATTGGGAGCTGTTCATCCCGCGCGCCCGGGCTGGCGACCACTACAAGTTCGACATCATCGGTCCGCAGGGCGAGCACCTGCCGCTGAAATCCGACCCGATGGCGTTCGCGGCCGAAATGCGCCCCAAGACGGCGTCGATCGTGGTGGATGAGACGCGTCTGCCGCGGCCGCGCCCGGCGCCTCATGACATCAACAAGCTGAACAAGCCGGTCTCGATCTACGAGGTGCATCTCGGCTCGTGGCGGCGCAAGGACAACAATCAGTGGCTGACCTATCGCGAACTGGCCGAGCAGCTGCCGGCCTATGCGCGCGACATGGGCTTCACCCATATCGAATTCCTGCCGATCAACGAGCATCCGTTCGACGGCAGCTGGGGCTATCAGCCGACCGGCCTGTACGCGCCAACCAGCCGCTTCGGCAGCCCTGAGGACTTCTGTGCGCTGGTCGATGCCTGTCACCGCGAGGGCCTTGCGGTGTGGCTCGACTGGGTGCCCGGCCATTTCCCGGATGATCCGCACGGGCTCGGCCATTTCGACGGCACCGCGCTGTACGAGCATGCCAACCCGATGCAAGGCCGGCATCTCGACTGGGGCACGCTGATCTACAATTACGGCCGCACCGAAGTGGCCAATTTCCTGCGCTCGAACGCGCTGTTCTGGCTGGAGCGCTACGGCATCGACGGCCTGCGCGTCGACGCCGTCGCCTCGATGCTCTATCTCGACTACAGCCGTCCCTCGGGCGGCTGGATCCCCAACAAATATGGCGGACGCGAGAATCTCGAAGCCATCGAGTTTCTGCGCCGGACCAACATCGACGTGTTCGGCCATTTCCCGCAGGCCACGACCGCGGCCGAAGAATCCACCGCCTGGCCGCAAGTATCGCGTCCCGTCGACACGGGCGGGCTCGGCTTCGGCTACAAGTGGAACATGGGCTGGATGCACGACACCTTGCGCTACGTCAGCAAGGACCCGATCCACCGCAAATATCACCACGGCGAGATCCTGTTCGGCCTGCACTACGCCTTTTCGGAAAACTTCATCCTGCCGCTGTCGCATGACGAGGTCGTGCACGGCAAGCGCTCCATCCTGGGCCGCATGCCCGGGGACGACTGGCAGCGCTTCGCCAACCTGCGCGCCTATTACAGCTTCATGTTCGGCCATCCCGGCAAGAAGCTGCTGTTCATGGGCTGCGAGCTCGCCCAGGAGCGGGAATGGAATCACGACACCTCGCTGGACTGGCATCTGCTGGGAGATGCGCGCTATGCCGGCATCCAGGCCCTGATTCGCGACCTCAACCACCTCTACCGCAACCAGCCGGCGCTGCACGAGCGCGACTGCGATCCGGAGGGCTTTGAGTGGCTGATCACCGACGATGCCGACCGCAACGTGTTCGCCTGGGTGCGAAAAGGCTTTGATGAGCGCGCCCACTGCGTCGTGGTCGTGAACTTTTCCCCAAACGTGTATTACAATTACCGGGTCCGCGCGCCGCTCGGCGGCACATGGCGGGAAGTCTTCAATTCGGACTCCTCGCATTATGGCGGCAGCAATGTCGGCAATGTCGGCCAGGTCCATGCCTCTGAAGATCAGCACCTCAACCTCATCCTCCCGCCCATGGCAGCGGTATTTCTCGTCCCGGAAGCCTGACGCGATGCGCCTGGCCGCAGGAAGTCACGCCCGCCTCGGTGCCACCTGGGACGGGCGAGGGACCAACTTTGCCCTGTTCTCCGCCAATGCCGAGAAGGTCGAGCTCTGCCTGTTCGACAGCCAGGGCCGCCGCGAGATCGAGCGCATCGAGCTGCCGGAGCGGACGGAGGACGTCTGGCACGGCTATCTCAACGACGTCTCGCCCGGGCAGCTCTACGGCTACCGCGTCTATGGCCCCTATGAGCCGGAGCGCGGCCACCGCTTCAATGCCAACAAGCTGCTGCTCGACCCCTATGCCAAGCGGCTCGCCGGCCGCCTTGTCTGGAGCGACGCGCATTTCGCCTACCGTGCCGGCTCGCCGCGCGAGGACCTCTCCTTCGACCGCCGCGACAATGCGCGCGGCATGCCGAAGGCCGTCGTCATCGACGAGACCTTCAACTGGGGCCGGCGCGAGATGCGCCCGCAGATCCCGTGGGAGGACACGATCATCTACGAGGCCCACGTCAAGGGCCTGACCAACAGACGCGACGACGTGCCGCCGAACCTGCGCGGCACCTATGGCGGGCTGTCGTCGCCGGCGATGATCAAGCATCTGAAGCGCATGGGCGTCACCACGATCGAGCTGCTGCCGATCCACGCCTTCATCGACGACCGCATGCTGGTCGAGAAGAAGCTGGTCAACTATTGGGGCTACAACACCATCTCGTTCTTCGCGCCGGAGCAGCGCTACGCGCAGGACAACCCGCTCGACGCTTTCAGGACCACGGTGGCGCGGCTGCACGATGCCGGCATCGAGGTGATGCTCGACGTCGTCTACAACCACACTGCCGAGGGCAATCATCTCGGCCCGACGCTGTGCTACCGCGGCATCGACAACGCCTCCTACTACTGGCTGAAGCCGGACAATCCGCGCTTCTATGACGACTTCACCGGCTGCGGCTCGTCGGTCAACCTGACGCATCCACGCGTGCTGCAGATGGTGATGGACTCTCTTCGCTACTGGGTCGAGGTCTGCCATGTCGACGGCTTCCGCTTCGACCTCGCCACCACGCTCGCCCGCGAGAAGCACGGCTTCGACCGGCGCAGCGGCTTCCTCACCGCGATCCGCCAGGACCCGGTGCTCGCCGGCGTCAAGCTGGTCGCCGAGCCCTGGGACGTCGGCCTTGGCGGCTATCAGGTCGGCGCGTTCCCGTCGCAATGGTCGGAATGGAACGACCGCTATCGCAGCGCCATGCGCCGCTACTGGAGCGGCGAAGGCAGCCTGATCGGCGAGGTGTCGAGCCGCATGACCGGCTCCTCTGACATCTTCAATCACGACGGCCGCACCCAGCGCGCCAGCGTCAACCACGTCACCGTCCACGATGGCTTCACCCTGGCCGATCTCTTCGCCTACAACAGCAAGCATAACGAGGCGAACGGCGAGGACAATCGCGACGGCTCCAACGACAACCACAGCAACAATTTCGGTCACGAGGGTCCGACCGACGACGTCGTGATCAACGCGCTGCGCCGGCAGTCGCGCAAGAACCAGCTCGCCTGTCTGTTCCTCGCACAAGGCTTGCCGCTTTTGCTCGCGGGCGACGAGGTCGGCAACTCGCAAGCCGGCAACAACAACGCCTATTGCCAGGACAACGAGGTCGGCTGGATCGACTGGAGCGGCATGGGCCGCGAGGGCGACGACCTCATCGATTTCATCGCGCATATGACCGAGTTGCGCCGCCGCTTCGGCCAGATCCGTGCGCGGCGCTGGCTGGACGGCCGCCGCTCGGACGGCAGCTTCGGCGTGTTGTGGCTGACGCCTTCGGCGGAGGAGATGACGCAAACCGACTGGACCTTTCCCGATGGACGATTTCTCGCCTATGTGCTCGCCCCGGTGGAACAGGAGCAGGCTCCGATCTTTATCGTTCTGAACGCGGCCCCCGAAGAGATCGGATTCAAATTGCCCAAGCTCGCCGAAACCAAGATTTGGCAACAGGTTCTGAACACCACCGAAGCCCAGCAGAAGCCGATCGACTTCGCGTCCGGCACGGACCTCAAGGCCCCGCCCCGCTCCGTCCTGGCGTTTGCGGGCCTGTCATGACCGCGCGGCAGTTCGGACCCGCGATCACGGCAAACGGCACGACCTTCCGGCTGTGGGCGCCCGCGGCGAAGCGGGTTGATCTGGTGCTCGACGGTCAACATGAGATGCAGCGCGGTGATGGCGGCTGGTACACGCTCCATGTCTCGGGCGTCGGCGCCGGCGCGCGCTACAAATTTCGCATCAATGACGAACTTGACGTTCCCGATCCCGGCTCCGACTTTCAGCCCGAGGACGTGTTCGGCCCGAGCGAGGTGATCGATCACGGCCGCTACGCGTGGCGCGCGGAGGATTGGCGCGGACGACCGTGGCAGGATGCGGTGTTCCTGGAAAGCCATGTCGGCACGTTCACGCAACATGGCACCTATCGGGCGATGATCGACAAGCTCGATCATCTGGTCGAGACCGGCATCACCGCGCTCGAACTGATGCCGCTGGCAGATTTCGCCGGCAGCCGCAACTGGGGCTATGACGGCGTACTGCTCTATGCGCCCGACAGCGTGTATGGCCGCCCCGACGATCTCCGTGCGCTCATCGACGAGGCGCATCTGCGCGGGCTGATGGTGTTTCTCGACGTCGTCTACAATCATTTCGGCCCGGAAGGAAACTTTATAGGCGTTTACGCACCGACGTTCTTCACCGACGCGCATACGCCCTGGGGCAGCGCTATCGACTACCGGAGGCCGGAGGTCCGCGCGTTCGCGATCGAGAACGCGCTGCATTGGCTGACTGACTATCGCTTCGACGGACTGCGCTTCGATGCCGTCAATCACATCCTCCACAATGAAGGCGAGATCCCGATGCTGCACGATCTCAGTGCGGCCGTCGGCAGGCTGGTCGAGCGCACAGGACGGCAGATCCACCTCGTGCTGGAAAACGGCGACAACCGCGCCAGCATGCTGGACGCGGCGGAGGATCCGCCTCGCGGAAAGTTTCGCGCGCAGTGGAACGACGACTATCACCATGCCTGGCATGTGATGCTGACCGGCGAGACCGGCGGCTATTACGGCGACTATCAGCAATCGCCGACCCGCGATCTTGCACGCGCGCTCGCCTCCGGCTTCGTCTATCAGGGCGAACAGGCCACGTTCTGGGGCGGCATCAACAGGGGCGAGCCGAGCGGTCATCTCGCCCCCGGTGCCTTCGTGAATTTTTTGCAGAACCATGACCAGATCGGCAACCGCGTGTTCGGCGATCGCCTTGAAGTACTGGCGCCGCCCGAAGGTATTGCTGCAGCGCTGGCGGTCACACTGCTCGCACCCACCGTGCCGATGCTTTACATGGGCGAGGAATGGGGCTCGAAACAGCCATTCCCGTTCTTCTGCGACTTCAAGGGCGATCTCGCGAACGCCGTGCGCAAGGGACGCCGCAAGGAGTATGAGTGGGCATACGCGAGATATGGCGACGAGGTCCCCGATCCGCTCGACATCGAAACCTTCAAGTCCGCCATCATTGATTGGGACGCGCGCAGCACATCGCCTGGCCGTGAGCGCTTGGCTCTGGTGCGAGATCTCCTCGCTGTGCGCCACAAGCACGTGGCGCCGCGGTTGCCGGGCGCGCGATTCGGCAAAGCCGACGTCAGCGAAGACGGCCGCCTGACCGGGCATTGGGTGATGGGAGACGGCAGCACACTGCGGCTGCTCGCCAACGTTTCGGGCACGGAGATCGCAGGCGCTTCGGCGAACACCGTCGGCACACCCATCTGGGGCGGCACGCCGGGCGATTGTCTGCCGCCCTGGTCCGTGTTCTGGAGCATCGGAGGATAGCCATGCCTCCCGCCATTCCGCTCGCGACCTATCGCCTGCAGCTCACCGCCGACTTCAACTTCGAGGCCGCGGCGCGCGTCGTGCCCTATCTCAAGGCGCTCGGCATCAGCCATGTCTACGCCTCGCCGTTCATGACGGCGCGCAAGGGCTCGACGCATGGCTACGACATCACCGACCATGCCAAGCTCAATCCCGAGCTCGGCGGTGAGGAGGGCTTTGCCAAGCTCAGTGCCGCGCTGACAGCGCACGACCTCGGGCTGATCCTCGATTTCGTGCCCAACCATGTCGGCGTGCATTTCGACGACAATCCCTGGTGGCTGGACGTGCTCGAATGGGGGCAGGCCTCGCCGCACGCGGCCTCGTTCGACATCGATTGGGATCAGCTGCCTTATCGCGCGCGCGGCGGCGTGCTGCTGCCGATCATCGGAACGTCCTACGGCCACGCGCTCGAACATGGCGACATCGAGCTGCGCTACGACGCGGAGGAAGGCTCCTTCTCCTGCTGGTACTTCGAGCACCGGCTGCCGGTCGCGCCCGAGCGATATGGCGAGATGCTGCGCATCATACTCAAGGAGGCCGGCGAGGAGAACAGCGCGGATGGCAAGGCCATCCTGGACCTCGCTTCGCGCTACCGCGGCCTGCGTCATCCGAACCGCAAGGAGGCGCCCGCCTTCAAGGCTGCGCTGAAGGCCATTCCAGGTGCCGCCGACGTCATTGCTCGCGGTCTGCCCGCCTATCGGGCCGGCGAGGGCCGCCCGGCCCAGACGCTGGCCCTGCATCATCTGCTGGAGCGCCAGCACTACAAGCTCGGGCACTGGCGGCTCGCCTCCAGCGACATCAACTATCGCCGCTTCTTCGACGTCAACACGCTGGCCGGCCTGCGCGTCGAGGATGCCGGCACGTTCGAGGCAATCCATCGGCTGGTCAAGAAGCTGATCGCCGACGGCCAGTTGCAGGGGCTGCGGCTCGACCATATCGACGGGCTGCGCGATCCCGCGCAATACTTCCAGCGCCTGCGGCGTCTCATTCGCGACGCGCGCGGACCGGCCGTCGGTCCGTTCTACGTGGTCATCGAGAAGATTCTCTGCGAGCATGAGAAGCTGCCGAGCTTCGCCGGCGTGCACGGCACCACCGGCTACGAGTGGATGAACGTGATCACGCAGCTCTTGATCGACGGCAAGGGGCTGGAGCCGCTCGACGAGATCTGGCGGCAGATCAGCAACAAGCCGCCGAAGCTTGCGCCGGTCATCAAGGAGGCCAAGCGGCGCGTCCTCGAGACCTTGCTGACCTCCGAGTTCACCGTGTTGACGCGCCTGCTGGCGCGCATCGCCAACGGTCACTATTCCACGCGCGATTATTCCGAGGACAGTCTGCGCCAGGCGCTCGAGCTTTATGTGCTGCACTTCCCGGTCTATCGCACCTATCTCACCGGCGCCGGACCGACCGAGGCCGACCGCAAGCTGATCGACCATGCCATCGCGGCTGCCCGCGCCGAGTGGTTCGCCTCCGACGGCTCGATCTTCGACTTCCTGCGCGACGCACTGACGATGGACCTCATCAAACGCGACCGCAACACGACTCACAGCGTTCCGCGCGTCCGCCGCTTCGCGTTGAAAGTGCAGCAGTTCACCGGACCGATGATGGCGAAATCGCTCGAGGACACCGGCTTCTACCGCTTCCATCGGCTGCTCGCGCTCAACGAGGTCGGCGGTGATCCCTCCGCGCATGCGCTGGCGATCCGCGATTTCCACACGCTGATGCAGGCGCGGGCCAAGCATTGGCCGCACGGCATGACGGCGACCGCGACCCACGACACCAAGCGCGGCGAGGATGCCCGCACCCGCCTTGCGGCGCTGACCGAGATTCCCAACGATTGGACATCGGCGGTGGCGCGCTGGAAGACGATGAATGCACCGCATGTCGTCACCGACGGCAACATGCGGGCGCCCTCGGCGACCTTCGAATATATGCTCTATCAGACTCTCGTCGGCATCTGGCCTGCGAGCGGCGCCGATGAGTCGCTGGTCGAAAGACTCCAGGCCTATGCGCTGAAGGCCGCGCGTGAGGGCAAGGAGGAGACCAGCTGGCTCAATCCGAACGAGGCCTATGAAAATGGCTTGCGCACGTTCATCGAACGCATCCTGGACCGCGAGCGCTCGGCCGAGTTCCTGCAGTCGCTGGAGACCGTCGCCAAGCGGATCGCGCTGCTGGGCGCGTTGAACTCGCTGTCTCAGCTGACGCTCAAAGCGACGATGCCGGGCGTGCCCGATTTCTATCAGGGCACCGAGTTCTGGGATCTGTCGATGGTCGATCCCGACAACCGCCGCCCGGTCGATTTCGCTGCGCGCGAGCGGGCGCTGCGGGAGAACGAGTCGCCCGATTGGGCCGACCTCGCGGATCATTGGCCCGATGGCCGCATCAAGCTCGCCTGGACGCACGAGTTGCTCAAGCTGCGCCAAGCGTTGCCATCGGTCTTCACCGACGGCTCCTACGAGCCGCTGGAGGTGAGCGGGCGGCATGCCGGGCACATCATAGCCTTTGCGCGCCGTCGCGGCCGCGAGGCGGTCGTCATTGTGATCGCCCGCTCCCTGGCGCCTTTCGCCGACAGCGGCCGCGTCTGGCCGCACGCGGATGCATTCGACGCGACCGTGCATCTTCCCGGCTATTCCGCGCCTCAGATCCAGAACGGCGCCCTCCCCGTCTCCGCGTTGTTCACTCATCTTCCCGCCGCGGTGCTCGCAGCCCGCGCGGAAAGTTCCCCCAGCCTCGGCACCAAGCAGACGCCTGTGCTGGCAACCCAGAGCTGATCAGTTCTTCTTGGTCAGCAGCAATTGTCCCCGGCTGCGGATGGCATTCTGCGCGGCCTCCGCAAAGCGCTGCAGCAACCAGGGCAGAGTGACCTCGACCTGGACGCGATCCTCGGCGACCTCCACGTGGCCGGACGCCGCCTGCCCGAGCGCGCGGACGCGAAAGAACATCTTGTCCCCCTCCCAGCGCTCCTCATCCACGCTCAGCACCGGAATGCTGCTCGCGGCCCGGCTCAGGCCGGATTGCAGCCGGCGCACGGCTTCGTCCTTGCCGAGGCGATGCGGGATGGAAACGACAAGCGGCCTTGACATCGCATTCTCCTGACTAACAACCGTCCTGATGTAGTCACGACGCGTTACGACCGCAAAGCCACACCCCCCATTTTACCTGATCCATCTCCGGAACTTTCGAAGTTCCGACCAGTTTCCTCGGCGAAGGCAGAGTGACGCACCGCCCCGCTGCCGGGCTCTGGAGGGAAGTACATGTCCATCGGAACGATCATCCTCATCATTCTCGTCATCGCCCTGCTCGGAGGTTTCTCCGGCATCGGCGGCGGCCCGTTCTACGGCACCGGCTATTACGGCGGCGGCGGCCTCGGCCTGATCATCGTCATCGTGCTGATCCTTGTCCTGCTCGGACGGATCTGATCTACCTGCGATGACGTCGTTGGGCAGATGTGGCGCAAACCACGTCTGCCCGAACGATCTCAGAGTTCTCACAACGTGTCGGTCAGCTTCCTGATTGCCGGCCTGATCGCTCCGGCTGCATCATCGTAGCCATCCCACGCCTTGGTCTTGGCCAGCAGCGCCGGTACGGTGCGGATGGTGTAGCGCTTGGGATCAAGTCCGTTCTTCACCTGCGCCCACGTCACCGGCATCGACACCGTCGCGCCCTCGCGCGCCCGCGGCGACAGCACGGCAACCGCCGTCGACATCCGATCGTTGCGCAGATAGTCGAGGAAGATCTTTCCCTTGCGCAGCTTCTTCGACATGTTGAGCAAATAGTCGTCGGGGCTGTCATTGGCCATCCACTGGCACACGCCCTGCGCAAACGCTTTCGCCTCCGGCCATGTCACCTGGTCGCGCGCGCCATGCAGCAGCGGTGTCACGACATGCAGGCCCTTGCCGCCGGTGGTCTTGCAGAAGCTCTCCAGGCCGAGCGTCTTGAGACGCTGCCGCATCTCCTTGGCCGCCGCGATCACCTCCTCGAATGCAACGTTGGGTGCCGGATCGAGATCGAACACCAGGCGGCCCGGCACATCGTAGGCATCGGGCGCACAATTCCACGGATGCAGCTCGACCGCGGCCACTTGCGCCACCGCGATCAGTCCCTCAACGCGATCGATCTGCAGATAAGGCTTCCGGTCTCCGGACACCTTTACCAGTTCGAGCAGGTCCGACATGCCCTGCATGCCGTGCCGCTGAAAAAACCTCTCGCCGCCGATTCCGTCGGGCGCACGGACGATCGAGCACGGCCGGCCCTTCAGATGCTCGATCATCCAGTCGCCGACCGCTTCCAGATAGGTGGCGAGATCGAGCTTCGTGACCGGCTCGCCATCGCCCGCATCCGGCCATAGCGCCTTGTCCGGCTTCGAGATCGCAACGCCCATCACCGTGGCCGCGCCCTTGGTGCGTGACGGCGTCTTGTGGACCGTGGTGCCGCCGGTCGCGACCGTGGCGGCGGCCCGCGCCACCGGCTTCGTCACCTTGGCCGCGACCACCGGCTCCTCCGCGACGACCTCGCGCGCCGGCTTGTCCTGACGCAGCCCCTTGAACGAGGCCTGTCTCACATTGCCGTCTCCGGTGAAGCCTGCGAACTCGATCTCGGCGACCAGCTCGGGCTTGAGCCAATGCACCTCGCGCGCCTTGCGCGGGGCATTCTTGCCGCTGAACGGACTCTTGTCGGATGCGGCCGCCTTCAGCGCAGGCATGATCGCCTTCACCGTATCCTGACCGAAGCCGGTGCCGACGATGCCGACATAAGCGAGATGATCGTCCTTGTTGACGCCGACCATCAACGAGCGGAATTTGCCGTTGGTGGTCTTCCAGCCGCCGACCACGACCTCGTGGCCGGGACGGGTCTTCGCCTTGGTCCAGCTCTCGGTGCGACCGGAGTGATAGGCCGAGTCCAGCTTCTTCGAGACGATCCCTTCGAGGGATAGCTTGCGCGCCGACTCCAGCACCGCTTCACCGTCGCTCTCGAAATGCTCGACGTAACGGATCACGGGCGTCTTGCCCTTGATGTTGGCCTTCAAGAGCTTGGCCAGGCGTGCTTTGCGCTCGCGGAGCGGCTGGCGGCGCAGGTCGAACTCCTCGACGAACATCAGGTCGAAGGCAAAGAACACCAACTCGTCGGTCTGCCCGGCCGAGATCGCCGCCTGCAGCGCGGAGAAGTTCGGGTTACCATCCTTGTCGAGCGCAACGATCTCGCCGTCGATGATCGCATCCGGCAGCTTGGCAGCCGCCTCGGCGATCACGCCGAACTTGGCGGTCCAGTCGAGGCCCTTGCGCGTCTTCAGCGCCGCCTGGCCATCCTCGACCCGGATCTGCACGCGGTAGCCGTCGAACTTGATCTCGTGCGCCCAGCCCTCGCCGCTGGGCGGCTGTGCGACGGAGGTGCACAGCTCGGGCGGCACGAAGTCTGGCAGCGACGAGACGGTCTTTGGCTCCGCCATCTTCGACACGCGCGAGGACTTCGCCCTCCCTGCCTTCGCGGCCTTCGTTCTCGACGATGCTGCCTTGGTCGACACCTTGCTGGTCTTCGTTTCGCCGTCGCTGCGATTGGAGTGCCATATGGCGTCGGCATTCATGCGCTGCCTCTTGGCGAGCATGAACGGCTTCGGTGCCCTGCCCTTGCCGGCCGCGATCTGCTCCATGGTGCGACCCGAGGCCACCGACTTGTCGGCATCGAGAACGTCGTTGGCCGCGCCTTCCCGGGCGAACTCGTCGCGATGCTTGATCAGCAGCCAGTTGGTGCGCTTGCCGCCGGTGCGGTCGTGGCGCATCCGCACCAGCACCCAGCTGCCGTGCAGCTTCTCACCCTCAAGCGTAAATTTCAGGTCGCCCTTCGTGAAGCCGCGTTCGGGATCATCGCTCTCCCAATAGCCGCGGTCCCACAGCATCACCGTGCCGCCGCCATATTCGCCTTCAGGAATCGTGCCTTCGAAATCGCCATAGTCGAGCGGATGATCCTCGACCTCAACCGCGAGGCGCTTGTCGTGCGGATCGAGCGACGGCCCCTTGGTCACTGCCCAGGACTTGAAGACGCCGTCGAATTCGAGCCTGAGATCGTAATGGAGCCGGGTGGCGTCATGCTTCTGGATGACGAAGCGCGGCCGCGCGGCGGGCGCGATCCTGGCGTCACCGGACGGCTCTGCCGTTTTTTCGAAATCGCGCTTCTTGCGATAGGTGGAAAGCTTCTTGAGCGCCACGGTGATCCCTCGCGTTGAGCGGTAGCGTAGCAAAGCCGGCGAGGTCGTGAAACCGGCTGGTCCGCATGATAACACCGGGCAAAGTTCCGCGTTCCCAGCGCTCGGCGAGCACCGGGGTTTGCTGCCGTCGCCCTCTGCGGAAGCAAGCCGGGCTTGTCCGGCCATCCACGTCGTTCGGCGGGTGCGGGTCGACGTGGATGCCCGGGCCTTCGCCCCGCCGAAGCGGCTACGCCCGCGCAGGCGGGACAAGCCCGGGCATGACGAGGAACGAATAGGCGGCGCATCCCGGGTAACTGCTCCAAGCTGCTGCACATGGAACCGCCGCGACGGCTCATCCGTTGCAGCGCCGTCCCACTCGCTCTCGGAGATCACAATGGCCCCCCGCGCCTATTGGAAAGGCTCGCTCAAACTCTCGCTCGTCACTTGCCCCGTCGTGCTCTATCCGGCGTCGACCTCGGTGGAGAAGACGCGCTTTCACCTGATCAACCGCGAGACCGGCAACCGGCTGAAGCAGCAGATGATCGATGCCGAGACCGGTGACCTCGTCGAGGGCGATCAGAAGGGCCGCGGCTACGAACTATCCAAGGGGCAATATGTCGAGATCGAGCCGGAGGAGCTGGAGGCCGTCCAGATCGAGAGCAACCACACCATCGACATCGACAGCTTCGTGCCGCGCGAGGAGATCGACCAGCGCTATCTCAACCACCCCTACTACATCGCTCCCGACGGCAAGGCGGCGGTCGATGCCTTTGCGGTGATCCGCGACGCGATGAAGGACCAGGACCGCGTCGCGCTGGCGCGCATCGTGCTGACGCATCGCGAGCACGTCATTGCGATCGAGCCGATGGGCAAGGGCATGCTCGGCACCACCTTGCGCTTCCCCTATGAGCTGCGCGACGAAGCGGAGTTCTTCGACGACATCAAGGCGCCGAAGATCACCAAGGACATGGTGGAGCTCGCCGGACACATCCTGCAGACCAAGGCGGCGCACTTCAAGCCGTCGGAGTTCAAGGACCAGTACGAGACCGCGCTGAAGGCGCTGGTGAAACGCAAGGCCTCGGGCAAGCCGATCAAGCTGCCGGAGCCCGAGGAGCGGTCCGGCAATGTCGTGAGCCTGATGGATGCGCTGAAGCAGAGCCTGGGCAAGGGCGACAAGAAGGCGGCACCGGCGCCATCGCGGCGTGCGCCTGCGCATCGGCGTCCGGCGAAGAAGGCGCACCGCTCGGCGGCGCGGCAGAGGAAAGCGGGGTGAGGAATCCGTAGCCGGATGAGCGCAGCGACATCCGGGTTCACGTGTATCGTTCGTGAGAACCCGGATGTCGCGCCGCTAATCCTGGCTAAAAATCGCTTGGGTCGCACAAGCGCTCCCCGACCCCACCGCAGTCATCCCGGCGAACGCCGGGATCCATACTCCGCGGCGATTGTGGTGAGACACGATTGGTCGAACATCCCGCCCATCACATCTCCCTGGGGTTATGGGTCCCGGCGTTCGCCGGGACGACAGCGGAGGATTGGGTGACGACTGCGCTCACGGCGCGGATAAGCGCAGATGTCAGCTCTTCTTCGACGACTTCTTCGTCGTTTTCTTGGTGCTCTTCTTCGCGCTCTTCTTGCTCGAACTCTTCGAGGACTTCTTCGCCGACGACTTCTTCGCCGACGATTTAGCGCTCTTCCGCGGCGGCACCTTCTTGCCCTCTCGGCGGGCCTCGGACAGGCCGATCGCGATCGCCTGCTTGCGGCTCTTGACCTTGCGGCCGGAGCCGCCGCTCTTCAACGTGCCGGCCTTGCGCTTCTTCATCGCGCGCTCGACGTCCCTGGATGCGCCCTTGGAGTATTTGCGTGCTGTTCGTGCCATCGACATGGTCTCCCTATGACAGCACGGCAATTACGAGATCAGGCGAAGGTTCCGCTTTGTGGGAATGGCGAACATGAAGAACAGCTAATCCGGCGCGCGCAGGCGATAGCCGATGCCGGTTTCGGTCAGCACGAAGTACGGGCGTTCAGGATCGGCCTCGATCTTCTGGCGCAGCTGGCGAACGTAGACGCGCAGATATTGCGCGTCGGTCAGCTCGTCCCACAGCTCCTTGAGCAGAAAGCGATGCGTCAGCACCTTGCCGGCGTGCTGCACCAGGACGCGCAGCAGATCATACTCCTTGGGCGAGAGCTTGATCTCGCGTTCACCGACCTTGACGATGCGCCGCACCAGATCGACGGAAAGATCGCCGGTGCGGAATAGCGGACGCTCACCCTGCACCTGCAGCTGATGGCGCAGGGCGGCGCGCAGCCGCGCCAGCAGCTCGTCCATACCGAACGGCTTGGTGATGTAGTCGTCGGCACCGAGATCGAGCGCCTTCACCTTGCCGGCCTCGTCGCCGCGACTGGACAGCACCACGACCGGAATACTCTCGTTGCGCGCCCGGATGGTCCGCAACAGTTCGTGGCCGTCGATGTCCGGCAGGCCGAGATCGAGGATGATCAGGGCCGGCTCCTCGGCGAGCTTGTCGAGCGCGACCTTGCCGCTCGGCGCTTCCAGGATCTCATAGCCCTGCGTCGCCAGCCCCATCCGCAGCAGTTTGCGGATCGGCGGCTCGTCGTCGATCACGAGCACCTTGATGGGCGCACCGGTCATGCCGCAGTCTCCAGGGTCTTCGCCTGCGGTGGCACCGGCAGACGGATCGTGAGAACCGCGCCGCTGCGATCCGCACGGTTGCCGGCGGTCATCCGGCCTTGCATCGCCTCGACGAAGCCGCGCGAAATCGCAAGCCCGAGGCCAGTGCCGGGACGCACCTGGTCGCCTTTCTGCACACGATAGAACTTGTCGAACACGTGCTCGACCTCATCGGGCGGAATGCCGTCTCCCTCGTCGCGGACGTCGAGCACCACCCAGGCGCCGTCGCGCCGCGAGCGCAACTCGATCGTCGTGTCGGCCGGAGCATATTTGGCGGCGTTGTCGAGCAGGTTGAACAGCACCTGCTCGAACAGCACGGCATCGAGCTCGAGCATCGGCAGGTCGGCGGCGAGTTCCAGCGAGATTTTGTGACCCGCCAGGATCTTGCTGGCGCGGCGCAGCGCGCTGCCGACGATCTCGCCGAGATCGTGCGGCGCCGTATTCGGCTTGATCGCGCCGGATTCGAGCTTGGTCATGTCCAGGAGGTTGGCAATGAAGCGGTTCAGCCGCTCGGACTCGTCGATGACGGTCGCGAGCAGGTCGAGCTTCTCCTTGTCCGACAAGCGTGTCGCGAGGTCGCGCATGGTCGACGCGGCGCCGAGCACGGAGGCGAGTGGCGTCTTCAAATCGTGCGAGATCGAGGTCAGCAGCGCCGAGCGCAGCCGGTCCTGCTCCATGGTGCGCTTGACCTTGTCCATGTCCTCGACCAGCAGCACGCGCTCGATCGCCAGCGCACCCTGGTCGACCAGCGCGTCGAGCAGCCGGCGCTGGTCGGGCGTCAGCAGCGGACCGGAGCGGTCGTCATCGATGCCGATGACGCCGATCAGTCCGCGGCCGGTGCGCATCGGCAGGAACAGGCGCTTGGCGCCGGGCAAGGTGTCCGAGCCGCGGCCGGCGGCGCGGTCATTGCTCCAGGCCCAGCTGGCCGCGGCAAGGTCCGCATCATCGAGTTGATCCTCCGGCGGATAGCCGGCCATCACGATGAGCTTGCCGTCCTGCGGCAGCAGCAGCACGACGCGCACTTTGAGCATCAGCGCGGCCTGATAGGCCGTCGCCCACAGGACGTCGTCGAGCGTAGCGGTGCCCGCCAGCTTGCGGCTGAAGGCATACAGCTGCTCGGTGGTCCGAATCCGCTGCGTTGCCGAATCCGCCTGCACACGCACGCGGGAGGCGACATTGGAGACCAGGAGCGCGATCAGCATGAAGAAGAAGAACGCGGCGACATTGGTGGGATCGGTGATCGTGAAGGTGTAGATCGGCGGCAGGAAGAAGAAATTGTAGCACAAGGATGCCATCAGGCTCGCCAGCAGCGACGGCCACAGGCCATAGCGCGCGGCGACGCCGACGACGGCGGTGAGGAAGACAAGGTCGACGTTCTCGATGCCGAAGAACGGCTGGATCAGCTCGGCGAGGCCGAGGCCGACGGCCGTGATCAGCAGGGCCATGATGTAGGGCTTGGCCTGCAGCGGCTCGCTGCGAGCCCGCGTCTGGACCGACGTACCGGTCTCGCCCGGCGTCTCCTCGCCGGGGATGACGTGAATGCTGATGTTGCCGGCCCGGCGCACGAGATCGTGGACGACGGAGCCCCTGATGATCTCGAACAGACGCGAGCGCTGCGACTTGCCGATGATGATCTGGGTGACGTTGTTGGCTTGGGCAAAGCCGATGAGATCATCGGCGATGCGGCGGCCCGCGCTGGGAATTGTCAGCGCTTCGCCGCCGAGCGACTCGGCCAGCCGGAGCGTATCGGCAAGGCGGTCGCGCTGTTTGTCCGAGAGCTGCAGGTTGCGACGGGTCTCGATGGTGACAGCCGTCCACGGCGCATGAACCCTGTCGGCGAGGCGCTTGGTGTAGCGCACGAGGCCGGCTGCGCGCGGATCCTCGGAGACGCAGACGAGAATGCGCTCGCCCGCGGCCCAGGGGCCGGCGATCGCATTGGCCTGCATATGGTTGAGCAGCTGCTCGTCGACGCGCTCGGCCGTCCTGCGCAGCGCGAGCTCGCGCAGCGCCGTCAGATTGCCCGGCGAGAAGTAGTGCTCCAGCGCACGCTCGGCCTGCTTGGGCACATAGACTTTGCCCTCCTTCAGCCGCTGGATCAGGTCGTCGGGCGTGAGGTCGATGAGCTCGATGGCATCGGCGCGATCGAGGATCGAATCCGGCACGGTCTCGCGCACGCGCACATGGGTGATCTGGGCGACGACGTCGTTGAGGCTTTCGATATGCTGGACGTTCACGGCGGTATAGACGTCGATCCCGTGCGACAGCAGCTCCTCGACATCGAGGTAGCGTTTGGGATGACGGCTGCCCGCAGCATTGGTGTGAGCCAGCTCGTCGACGATCGCAAGCTTCGGACGCCGCGCGATCACGGCATCCAGATCCATCTCCTCGATGACCTGGTCCTTGTAGCCGATACGCTTGCGGGGAATGACCTCGAGGCCGCGCACCAGCGCATCGGTCTCGACACGACCGTGGGTCTCGACGAAGCCGATCACGACATCGATGCCGGCCTTCAGCTTGGCGTGCGCGCTCGACAGCATCTCGTAGGTCTTGCCGACGCCGGGGGCGGCGCCGACAAAGATCTTGAGCTTGCCGGCAGGACTCTCCTCCCGCCGGGCCGCTTCGAGCAGGGCTTCCGGCGAGGGACGCTGGTCAGGATCGCGGCGTTGATGAGCCATGCGGCATTATAGACGGGGGTCTCTCGGCGCCAAGACCAGGACCCCCGGCGACCTCACTTGACCGTTACTTGGTTGCCGTTGCGGCATCGAGCGCCAGATTGAGCGCGAGCACGTTAACGCGGGGTTCGCCGAGCAGCCCGATCAGCCGCCCCTCGGTGTTTTTCACGACCAGCGCCCGCACCCGATCCTCCGGCACGCCGCGCGCCTTGGCGACGCGCGGCACCTGGAACATCGCCGCTTCCGGCGAGACGTGCGGATCGAGGCCGCTTGCCGACGTGGTGACCAGGTCGACCGGGACGGGCTGCGCGGGGTTCTCCGCCTTGAGCTTGTCGACGTCCTCCTTGACGCGATCGGCCAGCGCCTTGCTGGTCGGGCCGAGGTTCGAGCCGGAGGAGTTCGCCGCGTTGTAGGGCGCCGGCACGGTCTTGGTGGAGTCATTCGGATCGGCGGTCGAGGTCGCCGAGGGGCGGCCGTGGAAATATCTGTCGTCCTTGAACTCCTGGCCGATCAGCGCCGAGCCGATGACCTGGCCGTTGCGCGTGATCAGGCTGCCTGCGGCCTGAGCCGGGAAAATCGTGACGGCGAGGCCGGTCATGGCGAGCGGATAGAGCAGGCCCGTGATGAGTGTGAGCGCGAGCAGGACGAAGATGGCGGGACGGATTTCTTTGAGCATGTGAGTCTCCTGTGTTTCTTCCGTCATTGCAAGGAGCGAAGCGACGAAGCAATCCAGGCTGCGCGCGGGACTCTGGATTGCTTCGCTTCGCTCGCACTGACGGCGGTTGGGAGTGTCAGGCCAGATGCAAGGCGGTCACGAGCAGGTCGATCGCCTTGATGCCGATGAACGGGATGATGATGCCGCCGAGACCATAGATCAGCAGATTGCGGCCGAGCAGCGCGCCGGCGCCGATGGCGCGGTAGGCGACGCCTTTCAGCGCCAGCGGGATCAGCGCGATGATGATCAGCGCGTTGAAGATGATCGCAGAGAGAATCGCGCTTTGCGGGCTCGCGAGGTTCATGACGTTCAGCACGTTGAGCTGCGGGTAGAACGCCAGGAACATCGCCGGGATGATCGCGAAATATTTCGCGACGTCGTTGGCGATCGAGAATGTCGTCAGCGCCCCGCGCGTCATCAACAGCTGCTTGCCGATCTCGACCACCTCGATCAGCTTGGTCGGGTTGGAGTCGAGATCGACCATGTTGCCGGCCTCGCGCGCCGCTTGCGTGCCGGTGTTCATGGCGACGCCGACATCGGCCTGCGCCAGCGCCGGCGCGTCGTTGGTGCCGTCGCCGCACATCGCCACCAGCTTGCCCTTGGCCTGCTCGTCGCGGATCAGCTTGAGCTTGTCCTCGGGGGTCGCCTGCGCCAGGAAGTCGTCGACGCCGGCTTCGGCGGCGATCGCGGCGGCGGTCATCGGATTGTCGCCGGTGATCATGACGGTGCGGATGCCCATCCGCCGCAGCTCGGCGAAGCGCTCGCGGATGCCGCCCTTGACGATATCCTTGAGCTGGATGACGCCGAGCAGGCGGCCGTCCTTGGCCACGGCCAGTGGCGTGCCGCCGGCCTTCGCGATCTCGTCCGAGATGGCGCGGATCTCGCGGGCAAGCTCGCTCTCGGCCTGCGGAATCGCGCGCATCGCGTTGCCGGACGCGACCTGCGCGATGCCGCCACCGCCGATGTAGTTGAGGATGGCGTCGACCGCGCCCTTGCGTACCGAGGAGCCGCCGGCATCGACGCCGCTCATGCGGGTCTGCGCCGTGAACGGCACGAAGGTGGCGCCGAGCTCGGCCATGTCGCGGCCGCGGATCCCATACTTCTCCTTGGCGAGCACGACGATCGAGCGGCCCTCCGGCGTCTCGTCGGCTAGCGAGGCGAGCTGCGCCGCGTCGGCAAGCTCCTGCTCGGTGACGCCCCTGACCGGGCGGAACGCGGTGGCTTGGCGATTGCCAAGCGTGATGGTGCCGGTCTTGTCGAGCAGCAGGGTGTCGACGTCGCCGGCAGCCTCGACGGCGCGGCCGGACATCGCCAGCACGTTGAAGCGCACCAGGCGGTCCATGCCGGCGATGCCGATCGCCGACAGCAGCGCGCCGATCGTGGTCGGGATCAGGGTCACGAAGAGCGCGACCAGCACCACCACCGAGATCGAGCCGCCGGCATACGCGGCATAGCTCGGGATCGTGACCGTGGCGAACACGAAGATGATGGTGAGGCCGGCGAGCAGGATGTTGAGCGCGATCTCGTTCGGCGTCTTCTGCCGCTCGGCGCCCTCGACCAGCTTGATCATGCGGTCGATGAAGGTCGAGCCCTGCGCCGCGGTGATCCGCACACGGATCCAATCCGACAGCACCTGCGTGCCGCCGGTCACGGCCGAGCGGTCACCGCCGGATTCGCGGATCACCGGCGCGGACTCGCCGGTGATCGCGGCCTCGTTGACCGAGGCGACGCCTTCGATCACCTCGCCGTCCGAGGGGATGGTGTCGCCGGCTTCGACCAGTACGATGTCGCCGACCTTGAGACTCGTGCCTGCGACCAGCTTGTACGAATGATCAGTCGGGCTCGACCCGGTCAGCAGCTTGGCCTGGCTCTCGGTGCGTGTCTTGCGCAGCGAATCTGCCTGCGCCTTGCCGCGGCCCTCGGCGACGGCCTCGGCGAAGTTGGCGAAGATCACGGTGAACCACAGCCAGAGGATGATCTGGAAGGTGAAGCCGAGATTGGCTCCGCCGGTGATGACGTCGCGCAGGAAAATCACCGTGGTGAGCGCGGCGACCACCTCGACCACGAACATCACGGGGTTCTTGATCATCAACCGCGGATCGAGCTTGACGAAGGCCGCCTTGATGGCAGGCAGCAGGATCGCAGTGTCGAGCATCGTCGACATCGGCGAGCGCCTCGAGAGTTTGATGGTATCCATGGAGGTTGCTCCGAGATCAGAACACCGTGCCGGCGGTCATCGCGAGATGCTCGACGATGGGACCGAGAGCGAGTGCGGGGAAGAAGGTGAGGCCGCCGATGATCAGGATGACGCCGACGACCAGGCCGACGAACAGCCCGCCAGTGGTGGGCAAGGTGCCGGCGGACGGCGGGATCGACTTCTTCTCGGCGAGCGAACCTGCGATCGCCATCGCCGGGATGATCATGAAGAAGCGGCCGACGAACATCGAGGACGCGAGCGTCAGATTGTAGAAGAAGGTGTTGCCGGTGAGGCCGCCGAAGGCCGAGCCGTTGTTGGCGGTCGCCGAGGTGAAGGCGTAGAGCACCTCGGTGAAGCCGTGCGGTCCGGCATTGGCCATCGATGCCACGGCCGACGGCAGCACGACGGCGACCGCGGTCCAGCCGAGATACATCAGCGGCAGGACCAGGATCGCCAGCATCGCCATCTTGACCTCGCGGGCCTCGATCTTCTTGCCGACATATTCCGGCGTGCGCCCGACCATCAGGCCGGCGACGAAGATCGCGAGCACCACGAACAGCAGCATGCCGTAGAGGCCGGCGCCGACGCCGCCGACGATGATCTCGCCGAGCTGCATGTTGATCAGCGGGATCATGCCGCCGAGCGCGGTGAAGCTGTCATGCATCGCGTTGACCGCGCCGCAGGAGGCGGCCGTGGTGATCACGGCGAACAGCGACGACGCGACGATGCCGAAGCGGACCTCCTTGCCCTCCATGTTGCCGCCGGTCAGCCCGAGCGCGTTCAGCACATTGCTGCCGCTCGCCTCGGCCCAGTAGGTGACGGCGACGCCGGCGATGAACAGCACGCCCATGACAGCGAGGATCGCCCAGCCCTGGCGCTGGTTGCCGACCATGCGGCCGAACACGTTGGTGAGCGCGGCGCCGAGCGCGAAGATCGAGATCATCTGGATGAAGTTCGACAGCGCGGTCGGGTTCTCGAACGGATGCGCGGCATTGGCATTGAAGAAGCCGCCGCCATTGGTGCCGAGCATCTTGATCGCGACCTGCGAGGCCACCGGCCCGACCGCGATGGTCTGCTTGGCGCCCTCGAGCGTCGTTGCCTCGACATAGGGCCCCAGCGTCTGCGGGATGCCCTGCCAGACGAGGAAGAGAGTGTAGACGATGCACAGCGGCAGCAGGATGTAGAGCGTGCATCTGGTAATATCGACCCAGAAATTGCCGACGGTGCGCGCAGAGGCACGCGAGAAGCCGCGGATCAGCGCGATCGCGAGCACGATGCCGGTGGCGGCCGACAGGAAGTTCTGGTGCGTCAGGCCGAGCATCTGGACGAGATAAGAGAGCGTGCTCTCGCCGCCGTAGTTCTGCCAGTTGGTGTTGGTGAGGAAGCTGATCGCGGTGTTGAACGACAGGTCCTCGGCGACCGCGGACTGGCCGGCGGGATTGAACGGCAGCACGGCCTGCAGCCGCATCACGCCGTAGATGATCAGGAAGCCGCCGACATGGAACAGCAGCATCGCGACCGTGTAGGTCAGCCAATGCTGCTCGCGGCGCTCGTCGACGCCGCCGGCCCAGTAGATCGCGGCTTCGACCGGTCGCAGCACCGGAGAGAGGAACGTACGCTCGCCGTTGAAGATTCGCGTCATGTACCAGCCGAGCGGCTTGGCGAGCGCGACGACGACGGCGCAATAAAGCAGGATCTGGATCCAGCCGATGACGGTCATGGGGATTGTCCTAGGGAAGTGCTGATACGGGCGGTCAGAACCGCTCGGGCCGCAGCAGCGCGTAGGTGAGATAGATCAGGAGGCCGAGCGACACGGCGCCGGCGAGCGAATAGTCGACGATCATCGCGCGTCTCCTACAGCCGCTCGCAGGCATAGGTGTAGCCGATCGCCAAAGCGAAGAAGCCGGCGCCGAGCGCCAGCATCAAAAGGTCCATCATCATGTGCTCCTCTCGCGCGCGAGATGCGCGCAAAGCCGTGGAGCGGCCAGCGCGGAGATGGGCGGCATGGTCCGATCCACTCCGCCAGATGGCATCCGGATGCATAGGTTTTCGAGAGAGCGCTGCTCGGAAAGTTATAGGAATCTCATAAGAACGGCGGCGTTCCCTTCGGGAATCCCTGCCGAATGCCCCCGCCCGCCATAAGACCCAGCTCAGCAGCCGTCCCCTTTATGCCGCGCTTATTTCTTGCCGGCAGCCCCCCTCTCGCATTCCTACGGCGTTCGCCGCCAGATTGGCGCCAGGGCCCGGACGGGTCCTGCTCAATTCTGATGGAGCGACATCATGCCGGTCACCACAGCTCTCGATCTCGTCGAGCCGCAGCACGCGCAGGAAGCGGCCACGCTGCTCACCGATCTGCTCGGCACAACGGACGATGTCTCGCCGCTGTCGGCGCGCGGACGACGCCGGGTCCGGATCGACCAGATGTTGCGGGCCGACGCGCGGATCGACGCGGCGCTCGAGCTGATCGCGCTGCAATTGCCTGGCTGGTCGCTGCGCCGCCTCGCCTATGACAACGGCGAATGGCACTGCGCGTTGTCGCGGCGCCGTGAAATGCCCGACTGGCTCGATCACTGCGCCGAGGCGACGCACAGCGACCTGTCGCTGGCCATCCTCCACGCCGCAGTCGAGGCGAAGCGACGCGAGCCGAGCCCAGCCTCCGGCTCGGGACGCCGTGCCGCCGAGCCCGACCTCGACGCCCTGCTCTGCTGTGACAATTTCTGAGGCGGCGCGAGCCCAGCGATGATCCTCTCGGCTGACAAACCCGTGGAACGCTCCATGGCCCGTGTCCTGCTGCGCTTCGGCCTGCGAGCGACGATCCTCGCCGTGTTCGCAAGCTTCGGCAGCATCGGCTTCGCGCGCAGCCTCGCGGCGCTGCTGTGGATGACCGTCATCCTCTGCGCCGTGCTTGCCACCCTGCGGCGCGAGCGCGTCTTCACCGCCGGCCTGAACCATTGGGACGAGATGGTCGGCTATTTCGCGTTGTATTGCGCCGCAATGGCGCTGATCCAGCTCGCGGGATCCTAGAGCCCGATCCCTTTACGCGACGGCTATGACGCCGCCCGCACCGCCCCATCGATTTTCAATCCGGACACGCGATATCCGATCCAAGACAGCGAGGCCATTCCGCGCGGAAGGCCCGCGTCACACCAGAAGGACCACGTCCATGAAGCTCGTCGAACCTCCCTCGTGCCACAAGTCCGCGGCCGCCCTCGTGCTCATCGGCCGCAACAGCCATGGCCAATGGGTCGCGCAGGAGCAGAATGGTCTCTATGGCGGCCTGTTCGTCAGCCGCGCCGAGGCCATGAAATATGCGCTGTTCGAGAACGGCCATCATCCCGAAACGATCGTCGAGCTGTCGCGCACGATCGAGCTCGACACGACCCGCGGGCTTGCCTCGATCGGCCTGTCGTACGGCACCAGCAAGCGGCCCGACGCATGAACGACGCGCTCAAGGGCAGCGGGGAAGCTGCGCCGGGACGGCGAAGCTAATCGCTTATTCTGGCATGGGCAAAAAAACGGGGCGGCCGATCAGGCCGCCCCGCATGCAAGCTTCGCGATCGGTGGATCAGAAGATCTTTACCGCGCTTTCGAGCGTCTTCCAGACGCCCCAGGCCAGCGGCACGCCGACGAAGGCCCAGAACAGCGCCGAGCTCAGGTCGAGGCCGCCCTTGCCGATGCCGAACGAGCCGTGCTGGATCGCCGACTCGCTCTTGGCGAGCTCAGCCTGGTAGCGCGCCACTTCTTCGGGGCTCATGTTCCACTTGTGATCGACGGGCTTGATCATGAAGTTGCAGATCAGGCCGGCGAGCAGCATGGCGCAGAGGATGTACATCGTGGTGTTGTACAGCTGGTCGCGCGGCACGCCGGCGGCAAGCTGAAACTCGCGGATGTAGTTGACGACCACCGGACCGATGATGCCGGCGGTGGCCCAGGCCGTCAGCAGCCGGCCGTGGATGGCGCCCACGAACTGAGTGCCGAACAGGTCAGCGAGATAGGCCGGCACCGTCGCGAAGCCGCCGCCATACATCGAGAGGATGATGGCAAAGGCGCCCACGAAGAGCAGCTTCGAGCCCATCGCCGCGAAGGTCGGCGCCAGCGCGTAGAGCACGATGCCGATCAGGAAGAAGCAGTAATAGGTCGCCTTGCGGCCGATGTGGTCGGACAGCGAGGCCCAGAAGAAGCGGCCGCCGATGTTGAACAGCGACAGCAGGCCGGCAAAGCCGGCTGCGATGCCGGCGACGGTGGCCTTCTGCGTGGCGTCGAGCTGGTTGAAGCTGACGTCGGGCAGACCGATCAGCTTGCCGGCGAAGATCTCCTGCAGCATCGGCGAAGCCATGCCGATGACGCCGATGCCCGCCGACACGTTCAAGCACAGCACCCACCAGACCAGCCAGAACTGCGGGGTCTTGTGCGCGTTATCGAGATGCACGTGATGCTCGGAGATCATCGCCTTCTTCACCGCCGGCGGCGTCCAGCCCTCGGGCTGCCAGCCCACCGGAGCGACGCGATAGGCGAAGGCGCCGATCATCATGAACACGAAATAGATCACGCCCATCGTGACGAAGGTCTCCCAGACGCCGACCGAGGTCGGGGTCTTGAAGTAGTTCATCAGCAGGTTGGCCAGCGGAGCACCGATCATCGCGCCGCCGCCGAACCCCATGATGGCCATGCCGGTCGCCATGCCGCGACGGTCCGGGAACCATTTTACCAGGGTCGAGACCGGCGAGATGTAGCCGAGACCGAGGCCGATGCCGCCGATCACGCCGGCGCCGAGCCACATCATCCAGAGCTGGTGGACATAGATGCCGAGCGCTGCGATCAGCAGACCGCCGCCCCAGCAGCACGCCGCCACCGCGCCGGCCTTGCGCGGGCCCGCCCGCTCCAGCCAGCCGCCCCAGACCGCCGCAGAGCCGCCGAGCAGCACGAAGAACAGCGTGTACATCCAGCCGAGGCTCGCGACCTTCCAGTCGCAGCTGGTCGTGAACAGTTCCTGCAGCAGGGTCATGTCGGTGCAGACGGTGCTCTGCGTCACGCCGATCGCGCGCGACAGCGGTAGCCAGAACACCGAGAAGCCATAGGCCATGCCAATGCACAGATGAATGCACAGGGCCGCCGGTGGAACCAGCCAGCGGTTGAACCCCGCCTTTGCGACCGTGTGCTCACGGTCGAAGATGCCCGCTTGCGCGTTCGGGAGCGAGCCCGCGCTCTCAATGGTTGCCATGCATTCCTCCCCTACGGACTCCCGTCAAACGCAACGACGTCATGTTCTGTCCCCTTGATCAGAATCAATACGCTCACTCACCCTGCCGACCGTCGACCTACCAGACAATTTTCGCGATGCACAAACACCGAGATCGGTTCCATGCGCATGACACCCCCCACCGAGGCGTCAGGCGTCGTGTCATTCTCGTGCCGCGGTTCCACCTGGCCGATCCACAACGGGCATGGCCTGCCATCCGCAACCTCCGCGGAAGGCGCCTCAATTGGTGCAGAACCAAGGCAAATTGTCGATAGTAAAATGGTAATAACTGGTCAAACTTCGTGGATTGACCGCAATGCAGCGAACCTGTGTTGCTAACAAACACAGAATTTCACGTGCAACCGACGCCACCGCCACTCTCGGCTGTAGTTATCGGACGCTTGATTACTTCGAGATGGCGGACGCGTGTCGCGAAGGGAATCAACTAATGAGAAGACCGCTTGCGTTGGACCGACTTGATCCGCAGGTCACGTCGCTGACGCTCTCGAAATTGTGAACAGGGTGACAACCTCTCCTTGCCTCATCACCACGCCGCAAGCCTGGACTGAGAACGCGGCAGAGTTATGAGCGGGCCCTGGCGCAGATGCGACGATAGGAAGCGGCTCGAGCGCTTGACACCTGCCCGGCTGCTGCAGATGCACACGAACTACTTAGTCCAACAACTCCTGGCATGTCGTCGGGCGCGATCGTCCCAGCCGATCACTGCGTGCCAGACATCGTCTTCTCGATCAGGAACAGGATCCGGTGCTCGCTGCGTTCGACGATCTCCACCTGGTCGCCGGTCTCGCGAATCAGGTTGGGAATGTCGATCACGGCCAAGGGGTCGGTACAGCACACCTCAAGACGCTGGCCCGGCCGCAGCGACTGCAGCGCCTTCCGCGTCTTGAGTGCCGGCAGCGGGCACTTCAATCCCGTCAAATCCAGCCGTGTCATGCTCATGGGCGGACCTTGGCGAAGCGACGATCAGACGTCAACCCCGCGGCCTCCGACTTCGTGAAACCCAAGTTCCGGAGTGGAACTCAAATCGCTGTGCGGGTTCCACCTGTGCGAGAGTCGAGTTCCATCAACGCGGACCTAGGGATTGCGGCAGCCGAAGCACGTCGGCCATGGGCATGGCGTGAGCCCGGACGAGATCCGCGATCGCCGGGATGTCATCGAGATGTGCCCAAGGCAGCGCGGCCTCGACCGGAACGTCGCTGGCGATCGCAACGATGCCGGGGTCATCGGGAAACAGCAGCGGCTTGGCATTGTCGCTGCGGTGCACCTCGATCCGGCGATGCGGGCCGGCCTTGTAGCCTTCGATCACGACGAGGTCGACCGGCGACAACTTGCCCAGCAGATCCGCCAGCGACGGCTCGCCTGCCCCGCGCAATTCGTGCATCAGCGCCCAGCGTGTGCCCGAGGCGACCAGCACCTCCGCCGCGCCCGCCTCGCGATGGCGCCAGGAATCCTTGCCGGGCACGTCGACGTCGAACCGGTGATGGGCATGCTTGATCACCGACACGCGAAGTCCCTGAGCGTTCAAATGCGGGATGAGCCGCGTCAGCAGCGTGGTCTTGCCGGCGCCGCTCCAGCCGGCGAGGCCGATGACATTCATCGCAATCTCCAGGTCGCGCCGAGGCGGTCCGTGCGCCGCCAAGCCCTGAACCTTGAAGCAGCGCGTTCCCGGGCCGGGCTGTTCAGCCACCTCTATACGGGGCGGCCGGCGGTGTCATGCCGGTGATCAAGCCGCTCACCAGGGAGCGCCGTGGGACGGGGCGTGAGTGGATCGCGCCGATCGCCGCTGACGCGATACTCCCGAACGTGATAACGCACACAATGATGACATCCTCGACGACCACTGCGGTTCCGGGCCTGCTGCTCGCCGGCGGTCTCGCTCGCCGCATGGGCGGCGGCGACAAGCCGATGCGTGTGATCGCCGGCCGCACGCTGCTGGCGCATGTCATCACGCGGCTGGCGCCGCAATGCGAGCCGCTGGTCCTGAATGCCAATGGCGATCCCGCGCGGTTCGCAGCCTATGGCCTGACCGTCGTGCCCGATGATGTCCCGGGCTTTGCCGGGCCGCTGGCGGGCATCCTGGCCGGGCTCGACTGGGTAGCCTCGCACCGGCCCGCGGCGCAGCGGATGATCAGCGTGGCGGCCGACTGCCCCTTCCTGCCACGTGATCTGGTGGCGCGCCTGACCGCGGCCTGCATGGCCGAGGACACGGACCTGGCGCTGGCCGCCTCTGGCGGCCATACCCATCCCGTGATCGGCCTGTGGCCGGTTCGCCTGCGGGAGGATCTCCGCCACGCCCTGGTGAGCGAGGACATCCGCAAGGTCACCCGCTTCACCGCGCGCTACAAGGTCGCAACCGTGACATGGCCGGTCGTCCCGCGGGATCCGTTCTTCAACGCCAACACCGCCGAGGATCTCGCCGAGGCGGAACGTCTCGCGGCGATGGAGGATCGAGACGCGTGATCGACACGACAACATCAGTCCGCCGCGCCGTGCTGACCGTCGCCGCGCTCAATCTCGGCTATTTCGGCATCGAGTTCGCGGTGGCGGTGTCGATCGGCTCGGTCGCGCTGTTCGCCGACAGCGTCGATTTTCTCGAAGATGCCTCGGTCAATCTGCTGATCGCGCTGGCGCTGCGCTGGAGCCCGGCGCAACGGGCGCGGCTCGGCAAGGTGCTGGCGCTGATCCTGCTCGCGCCGGCCCTCGCCGGGCTTTGGACCGCGGGCGAGAAATTCGTCACGGCCGAGGTGCCGGCGCCGCTGCCGCTCACCATCACCGGCCTCGGCGCGCTGATCGTCAATCTCGGCTGCGCGCTGATCCTGGCGCGGGTCCGGCATCACCAGGGCAGCCTGACCAAGGCGGCCTTCCTGTCCGCGCGCAACGACGCCTTCGCCAACATCGCGATCATCGCGGCTGGTCTCGTCACCGCCTTCCTGTGGCGATCGATCTGGCCCGATCTGATCGTCGGCGTCGGCATTGCGCTGATGAATGCGGACGCCGCGCGCGAGGTGTGGGAGGCCGCGCATGACGAGCACAAGGCAGCCAAGGCTTGAATCCGTGAAGGCCTGAATCCGTGAAGGCTTGAAGGCTGGCGTGCCCCTCGGCGCGCCAAGGTGCTACCGCCCGGTGCTGCAGCGCACATGATCACTCCACCGCTGCGTGGCGTCACGCGATTGACGGCTGTCGCGGATTGATTGCAGATAGGCGGGAACGGCCGGCAGAGCCGTGACAAGCATCGGCATCAGGCCGAGGGTGGAGGACGGATTGCAACTCAGCTCGTTGAAGCTCGCATGCGCCGCGGCGGCGCTGCTGGTCACCACGGCCGCGCAGGCCGAGATCTCCGACAATGTCGTCAAGATCGGCGTGCTCAGCGACATGAACGGCCCGGCTTCGACCCCGACCGGACAAGGCTCGGTCACCGCCGCGCAGATGGCGGTGGACGATTTCGGCGGCAAGGTGCTGGACAAGCCGATCAGCGTGATCGTCGGCGACCATCAGCTCAAGCCCGATATCGGGGCTGCGATCGCGCGGCGCTGGTATGACACCGAGCAGGTCGATCTCATCGTCGACGTGCCGGTTTCGGCGGTCGGCCTCGCTGTGCAGACGATTGCGACCGAGAAGAAGAAGCTGTTCATTACTCAGTCGACGGGCGCCGCCGATTTCCACGGCAAGTTCTGCTCGCCCTACGCCATGCAATGGGTGTTCGACACCAAGGCCCTCGCGACCGGTACGGCCAAGGAGGTCGTCAAGCGCGGCGGCGACAGCTGGTTCTTCATCACCGACGACTACGCTTTCGGCCATTCGCTGGAGCGAGACGCCTCGAGCGTGGTCACCGCCAATGGCGCAAAGGTCGTCGGCGCCGTCAGGCCGCCCTTCGCGACGCCCGATCTCTCCTCCTTCATCCTGCAGGCGCAGGCCTCCAAGGCCAAGATCATCGGCATTGCCGCAGGCCCGCCCAACAACATGAACGAGATCAAGACGGCGGCCGAGTTCGGCCTGCTGAAGGGCGGCCAGCAGATGGCGGCGCTGCTCGCACTGATCACCGATATCCACTCGCTCGGCCTGCCGGCAGCGCAGGGACTGCTGCTCACGACGTCGTTCTACTGGGACATGGACGACAAGACGCGCGAATGGTCGAAGCGCTATTTCGCCAAGATGAACCGGATGCCGACGATGTGGCAGGCCGGCGTCTACTCCGCCGTCACGCATTATCTCAACGCGGTCAAGGCCGCGGGCAGCGACGATCCGCTCGCGGTCGCGGCGAAGATGCGCGAGACGCCGGTCGAGGACTTCTTCGCCCGCAACGGCAAGCTCCGCGCCGACAACCTGATGGTGCACGACCTCGTGCTGGCCCAGGTCAAGTCGCCGGAGGAGAGCAAGTATCCGTGGGACTACTATAAGATCCTCGCGACCATCAAAGGCGAGGACGCCTTCGGCCCGCCCGATCCGGCCTGTCCGCTGATCAAGAAGTAGTGCCTCACCGAAGTCAGGCGGCCTAGTCGAGCCGGGCCGCCTGACGTGGCCTGCGCGACAAGAAACAGATGGGGGAAGCGAACATGAGACTGGCGCGTGCACTGCTGTTCGGACTGCTGGTGGCGGCGGGCCTTGCCGTCACGCCGGCGATGGCCGCCTATCCTGACCGTCCGATCCGCTGGCTGGTCGGCTTCGCGCCCGGCGGCCCCGTCGACATCGTCGCCCGCATCATGGCGCAATGGCTCTCCGAGCGTCTCGGCCAGCAGGTCGTGGTCGAGAACCGCACCGGCTCCGGCGGCAACATCGCCGCCGCGGCGATGATCAACTCGGCGCCCGACGGCTACACCCTGCTGTTCGTCGCGCCGAACAACGCGATCAGCACCTCGCTCTACAAGAAGCTGCCCTACGACTTCATCCGCGACACCGTGCCGGTCGCAAGCATCATGCAGCTCACCAACATGCTGGTGGTCAGCAACGACCTGCCGGCGAAGACGGTGAAGGAGTTCATCGACTACTGCCAGGCCAATCCCGGCAAGATCGCGTTCGCCTCCTCCGGCAACGGCACCTCGGTGCACATGGCCGCCGAGCTGTTCAAGGCGATGACCAAATGCGACATGCTGCACGTGCCCTATCGCGGCTCGGCGCTGGCCTTTCCCGACATCATCTCCAACAAGGTGCAGCTGATCTTCGACAACCTGCCGACCGCGCTGGAGCAGTCCCGCGGCGGCAGCGTCCGCGCGCTCGGCGTGACCTCGCCGCAGCGCTGGCCGACGGTGCCCGAGGTGCCGCCGATCGCCGAGACCGTGCCGGGCTACGAATCGGTCGGCTTCTACGGCATCTCGGCGCCGAAGGGCACGCCGCCCGAGATCGTCGAGCTGCTCAACAAGGCGGTCGGCGAGGCGCTGAAGGATCCCAAGCTGGTGGCCCGGCTGACCGAGACCGGCGGCATTCCGCGCGCGATGACGCCGGCGGAATTCGGCAAGCTCGTCGCCGACGAGACCGAGAAATGGCGCAAGGTGGTCGAATTCGCCGGGGTTTCGGTGGATTAGCGCGGCGGCCCGACGCCCCGCCCCGGTTCGGCCGCGGGCGCCGAGGATGGCGCTGCAAATCGATCCGGCGACGGCATTGCCGCAGAGCCGCAAGGGCTGTAAACGAAGCCCGCACCGTCGCCGGCCTTTGCCGGGCGCCGCGGGTCCTCCCGCCCCTCGCCCCCAGCAAAGCCCTCCGCGCCGCGGGGCCTGTAGCTCAATGGTTAGAGCCGGCCGCTCATAACGGTCTGGTTGCAGGTTCGAGTCCTGCCGGGCCCACCATAATCCTTGGATGCAGATGCCAGAAGGCCTCCTTGTCAAGGGTCGCGCAATCGGAGAGTACAGGGGCGAAAAGGATAGGCTGGCGAAGGTCGAAGGGCCGACATTTCGCGACTCTTGGCCTTTCCCGATAAGGCAGCGACGCTTACAAAATCGGCAACATCGTTGGATGGCATGACGATGCCGGGCCGCAATCGATCGAATAGCCGACGCTCTTGTAACCCCTGCCCCGCTTCTCGCTCATGCGTTTGAGGACTGGCACGGCTTCATCGACGTAGTCGTAGACGATAACCTCGCGCTTGGCATCGTATGATCGATGCAGACGCCCGACATATTGTGCGAGCGTTCCCTTCCATGAGATCGGCATCGCAAGAAAGAGCGTATCGAGCCGAGCATCATCGAAGCCCTCGCCGATGTATCGCCCGGTGGCGATCAGCACCCGCTCGTCGGTCGCAGGAATATCGCCGAGCCTTTGCGTTGCGCCTCTTCTTTGCTTTGCTCCTACCCCACCGGTCAAGACAATGACATTGCGCGCGAAACGAGACAGCCTCTCGGCCAGGAGCAACGCGTGGTCCCTGCGCTCGGTCAAGATGACCGGCGACCGCTTATGCTCCAGCGCCTGTAAGACATCGTCAAAGATCATAGCGTTGCGAGCCTCGTCAGCGGCAAGCGCCGCGTAGACCTGCTGAATCGGCGGACGATCGTACTGGAGCTCAGGTGGAAGCACGAAGAATGTTCTGCGCCGCACGACGCGAGACCGAAGGGACGTCGAGCGGCTTGAGATTTTGCATCTACACGGAAACGTACGGGACCACATTGCATGAAGATGATCGTGTGATGACCGTCTTTGCGGGTGACGACCGCCTCGAAGCTGACGGCCGAAAGATGATGGCATTCATCGACAATCAGTTGGCCATATCCAGCAACCAGATCATCCACCACGCCCCCGCGGGCAAGGCTTTGGATCATCGCGATGTCAATGATGCCAGTCGGTTTGCGCGCTCCTCCACCGACCTGGCCGATACTGTGCTGCGGCAAATCGAGGAAGCTTTGCAGACGTGTGGCCCATTGCTCCATGAGCTGACGGCGATGCACGAGGATGAGCGTGGAGGCCTTGCGTTCGGCAATCATCGCCGCCGCCACGACCGTCTTCCCGAATCCCGTAGTCGCTGCCAGCACGCCGGTTTCGTGCGCCAGCAGGGCTGTGACTGCTGTCTTCTGCTCCTTGGTCAGCGTCCCAAGAAAGCGCGCCTGGATGTCGGCTCCCGCGTTTCGTTTATCCTGCCAGCGCAGATCGACGTTCAGGCCGCTCGCCAACTCCGCAAGACCCTCACGGCACCCGCGTGGCAGGGCCATGTGATGCGAAAGCAGTTCGGCGCATGCAATAATGCGCGGAAGGCCAAATGTCGAAAGCCGCATGGCTTGTGCGCTGTAGAACGCCGGGTTCTGAAAAGCGGCCAGCCGAATGAGCCGATTGACGAGGCTGGCGGGAAGCCCTTCACGCTGCATATAGATCTGGTCTGCCAGCACGACATCGATGCGGTCAGGCATGGGTCCGGTAATCGAGATCTCCGGTTTCCGCCGGGAGGGCGGCACGGCCCAAGGCGCATCGTCCTCCTCATCCAGAGGCAAATGCAGTCCCGTCACTCGTCCCTGTCTTCCGGCCTCTTCCGCAACCGCTGTTGCCTCTGTAAGCGTCATACGCCTGACCGTCGCAAGGAAAGCCCATTGATCGGAATAAGGCTCGAAGGTCGTCTCGTCGAGAAAAAGGCTGTTCCCAGTCGAGCGCGGATCATGTTGCAAGGGAAGCGCGATGAGATTGCCGAAACCGCCTGCCGGCATACTATCCTGACTGGGGAAGAACCGGTCATAGGACGAAAAGCCGATGTCTGGATTGCGCTCCATGGTCTCCGTGATGAGATGCGCGCCGAGCCGACGCGCGATCGCGGCCGTAACCGGCTCCGCGAAGAAAATCCACACGTGAGCCCCTTGCCCTGAACGGGAACGCTCGAGCGCCGCCGGAATGCCGCGCGCCGAGCATGCTTGCAGGAAAGCGGCGGAATCATTCGTCCAAGTCGCCTTGTCAAAATCGACTGCCAGAAACCAGCAAGTTTCATCCGTCAGGAGAGGATAGACACCAATCGTATGGTGTCCACGGAGGTGTCCACCGATCACATCATCGGTGACGGGAAGGAAGGCATGATGCGGACAGTCACCGCACTTTGCTTTCGGCTTGCCGCAGATTCGCGGCATCCACTCATTGGCACAGGCCGGGGCATAGCCTGCCTTGCCAGTCTTCGCGTTCTCCCAACGCTTCGGGAACACATCATGTCGGCCTCGAAATAGCGAACGAAACAGAGCTATCTTGGTGGCGGGGCTCGAGGCATTTGTCACCGAGACGCCGCCGGCAAGATGCGGGCTGCGATGAGCTTCCGGAGCGGAGATCAGCCTCTTGAGATTGGCTTGTAGTTCTGCCTTTTCGGATTCGAGCCGTGCCAACCGCTCGCGGAGGGCCGCGATTTCGCGATCGCGTTCTGTTGTCCCAAGAAGGTTGGGCTGGTCTCGGGTCACGGCTCTTCCCTCGGTTACCATTCTATAGCTCATTGCCGAGGTCCGCGCCTTCAGCAGAACATTTCAGATATTGCAGTTAATTGAGGGACGTCATATATTGGGACCCGGCAAGGATCCGACCATGACCACCCATGTGCTGCAATTCGTCGAGCTCTCCGACCAGGACCGCAAGGCGGCCAAGACCTTCGAGAAGCTTGGCAAGGGCGATCAGGTCGAAGTCCGGGTCCGTCGCCGGTCGGGCGAGGATCAAGTCATCAGGCTGCCACCGAATGCAGCGTCGCTGCTGGAGACGGCGCTCGGCCATCTGCTCCAGGGAGAGCGCGTCGCTGTCCTCGCCGAGGATCAGGAGCTCAGTCCGAACGATGCGGCGGACATTCTGGGAATTTCCAGGCCACTGGTCGTCCATCGCATGGACGTCGGTGACCTGCCGTTCCGGTATGTCGGCAAGCACCGCCGTGCCAAGCTAAGGGACGTGTTGGTGCTGAAGTCGCAGATCGACGCCCAGCGAGCAGCGATGGAAGCGCTTGCCGAAGACGCCGCGGGTCTTGGGAAGCGCAGAGGCAGCTCCACGGAAACTATTGCGGCCGATCCCGCAACAAAAAACAAACCGACGCGTCGCACGACGACATCGGATCCTCCCGCGCGCTCCTCCAATCGGGCCACAAAGCGTCAGAGCATCGATCAACTTGTTCTGGGCACGATCAACGCTCCCTACCGTCGAACCATGGAAGCTGTCGATCTTGTTGATCGCCTCACCTCGAGAGACTGGCAAAACTGGATCGCCCATGTTGTGACGTTCTTTACAGAAGTACGACCTGCACTCGTTCTGGAGTTCGCCCGGCTTCACGCTATTCCCATTCGAGACCTCGCGGCCTCATATCGATCGATGAAGTCGGCCACAGGCGAAAGCAACCCGGCATTGGAGCGCGCGCTTGAGCGGCTGGCGTAGACTTCTTGGGCGAACACTCGACGGGCTCCAGGACCTCAAGCAGCAGGGCCTGCCGGCTCCAGAATGGGTGCTGGGCGGCGGCACCGCCCTCATGCTTCATGCGAACCACCGGCTGAGCCGGGACATCGACGCGTTCATCGACGACCCGCAGTATCTTGCCTTGCTATCGCCTGAGATCACGGACGTGTGGAACTGCGCTGATTGGGACAAGGCCGCCCACTATCTCAAACTCAAATATCCAGAGGGCGAGATCGACTTTATCGTCAGCGGCGCCCTCTCGGATCTTGAGCCAGTCGAGAAAGAGATCGACCTGACGTCGATTCGGACGGGCTGGAAGTCAACGATCATGGTTGAGCCGCCAACGGAGATCGCGCTCAAGAAGATGTACCATCGGGCGACGATGCTGAAGCCTCGCGACATCTTCGACATCACAGTCATCAAAAAGATCGACAGCGTCTCCCTCACCAAAAACTTGAATGCAGTTGCTTCGAAAAAGAACGACCTCCTTCGTCGCGTCAATAGTATCCGCGTCGACTACCTCAAAGCAGACCTCGCAGAGCTCGACATCCAACCTGGATGGGAGCACGAACAAGAAACATGCCTCGAAACCGTTCGCGAACTCGTGGAGCAGATTTCAAAAGCCGGCTAGCTGCACGATACGAGAACAAAGGCTTGAATTGGCTTCTGCATCCGCACCAGTTTCGCACCAGAAACGATCGCATCAAAACACAACGGATGCGATCGAAATCAAACGAAAACCCAGCGACATCAACGAACCCGACCGATATCCCCACGCTCATAACGGTCTGGTTGCAGGTTCGAGTCCTGCCGGGCCCACCAGCGATTTGATGGCCAAAGCGCTACCGATCCTTCATCGTCAGGCTGCGGGGGCGACGAGCTCAGCCTGGCGGGCGCGGGCCTTGTTCACCGCCGAGTTCAACGCCGGCCAGGGCCTCGCTCAGCTTCGCGAGCGCGGTGTGATCCTGACCCGGACCGAGCAGTCCTTGCGCGCTGGCGCTGAGCTCGCGGCAGAGATTCGAAAAGGGGGCGGCGACGCCGGCCGCGCGGGCGACATCGAGCGCGATCGACAGGTCCTTGAGCATCAGGTCGAGACCGAAGCCGCTGTTGAACCGGCGTGACAGCACGAACTGCTTGAACTTCTTCTGCGTCGAATTGTTCATGCCGGTGGAGGCATTCAGCACGTCGGTCATCAGGCCGGGATCGATGCCGAACTGCTGGCCGATCAGCAACGCCTCGATGCCGATCAGGAAGCCGCCGGCCGAGACGAGGTTGTTGAGCGCCTTCATCGCCTGTCCCGAGCCGAGGCCGCCGATGCGATGGATCGTGGTGCCCATCGCGCGCAGCATCGGCTCGACACGGTCGAGCGCCGCGGCGTCGCCGCCGGCCATGATCGCGAGCTCACCGGTTTTCGCCCGCGGCACGCCACCGCTGACGGGCGCATCGAGCATCACCACGCCGAGCGGGGCGAGATCGGCCGCGATCGCCTGGGTCGCCGCCGGCGCGCCGGAGCTCATGTCGACGAGGATGTGACCTTGCTTCAGGCCGGGGCGCAACGCGCTCACGGCATCGGCGACGTGCTTGCTGGTCGGCAGCATCGTGATGACGACATCCGCCTGCGCCGCAGCCGCGGCGAGATCGGAAGCCTCGGTGCCGCCAACCTGGCGGACGAAATCCGCGGCGCGGCCGGCGACCGCGTCATTGACCGCCACGGCCCAGCCGGCCTCGAGCAGCCGCGCCGACATCGGCCAGCCCATGTTGCCGATGCCCACGAACAGGACGCTTCGCGGCGCGCTCATGCGCCGCCCTTCTTGGCAATCGCGCCCTCCGCGACCAGCACCTCATGCGCCGCCTTGAACGCTTCGAGACCTGCGGGAATGCCGCAATACACGGTCGCATGCAGCAGGATTTCCTTGATCTCCTCGACCGTCACACCGTTGGTGAGCGCGCCCTTGACGTGCAGCTTCAGCTCGCTCGGCTTGCTCAGCGCCGTCAGCATCGCGAGATTGACGATGCTGCGGGTGCGGCGGTCGAGACCCGGGCGGGTCCAGGCATACCCCCAGCACATCTCGGTCGTGATGTGCTGGAAGGCCATCATGAAATCGTCCGCCTTGGCGAGACTGCCATCGACATAGGCCTCGCCGAGCACCTCGCGACGCACCTTCAGGCCCTTCTCGAACAGCTCTTTCTCGTCGCTCATCCGCACGTCTCCTCTATTGCAAAACTTGTTGTCTCGACGACCGTTGGCAAAGGCTTGGCGCGTCCATCATGTAAGCCCGGCTGTCATTATCGGCGCAAGCGGACGATCCACGACGCCGTGACACCTCAGTTCAATCTCGTCCGCCGCGGAGTAGTGGATGCTCCGCCTTCGCGGAGCATGACAGCAGCTGCGACGGCGAAAGCTCGTCCCAGAAGCAACCGTCGGACTCAGGAAGGTCTATCTAGCCGTGCTTGACAATCAGGGTCTTCATCGCCCCGAACTCGTAGAGCGCCTCGAATCCCTTCTCGCGGCCGTGGCCCGACTTCTTCATGCCGCCGAACGGCAGCTCGATGCCGCCGCCGGCGCCATAGCCGTTGACGAACATCTGACCGACCTTGACCTTGCGCGCGACGCGCATCGCGCGCGAACCGTCGCCCGACCATACGCCGGCGACCAGACCGAAATCGGTGCCGTTAGCGAGCCTGATCGCATCGGCCTCGTCGTCGAACGGCATCGCCGCCAGCACCGGGCCGAACACCTCCTCGCGTGCCAGCTCGGAGTTGCGGTCGACGTGCTGATACAGCGCCGGCGCGACGTAGAAGCCCTCGCTCGGCACGCCATCGGCGATCCGCCCCGAGGCGACGCGCGTGGCGCCGCCACTTTCGGCGCGCGCGAGCATGCCCTCGATGCGCTTCTTCTGGACCGCGCTGATGACCGGGCCGAGATCGAGATCCATCTCCGGCGTGCCGGCGGTGACCTTCTCGAAGCGCAGCTTGAGCTCGGACAGGAAGCGGTCCCACATCGACCGTTCGACCAGGACGCGCGAGCCGGCCGAGCAGGTCTGGCCGGCATTCTGCACGATCGCGGCCGCGACCGATGTCAGCGCGGCATCGAGATCGGCGTCGGCGAACACGATCTGCGGCGACTTGCCGCCGAGCTCGAGCGTGCAGCCGATGTGGTTTCTCGCGGCCGCGGTCTGCACCAGCGTGCCGACCTCGGGGCTGCCGGTGAAGGAGATGAAGTCGATGCCGTCATGCGCCGACAAGGCAGCCCCCGCTTCCTCGCCGAGGCCCGGCACGACGTTGACGGCGCCGGCCGGGAAGCCGGCTTCGGCAGCGAGCTCGGCGAGCCGCAGCGGCACCAGGCAGGCCTCCTCGGCCGGCTTGATCACGGTCGCATTGCCCATCGCGAGCGCCGGCGCCACGGTGCGGCCGAACATCTGGCCCGGATAGTTCCAGGGAATGATATGGCCGGTGACGCCGAGCGGCTCGTAGACCGTAGTGACGAAGAAGCCGTCGAGGAAGGGGATGGTGTCGCCATGCACCTTGTCGGCGGCGCCGCCGTAATATTCGAAGTAGCGCGCGACCGCGACGACGTCGGCCTTCGCCTGCTTCATCGGCTTGCCGGTGTCGGCGGCCTCGAGCTTGGCCAGCGCCTCGGCATTGTCCTCGACCAGGCGGCCGAGCCTGGACAGCAGCCGCCCACGCTCCACGGCCGTGAGGCGGCCCCACGGGCCTTCGAGCGCGCGGCGCGCGGCCGCGACCGCCAGATCGACGTCGGCCTTGTCGCCGGCGGCGATGGAGGCGATCACCTGTCCGGTCGCCGGCGCCAGCATCGCGATGGTGCGGCCGGATTGCGCGGGCTGCCACTTGTTGTCGATGAAGACACCTTTGGCGGCAGGCAGTTTGACATTGGCGTTCATGGCGGCTCTCCGACTTCTTATGATCCTTGGATGCGCTCCGCGGCGTCACGCCGGTGACGGGCAGCGCGGGCCACATGCTAGTTCAAATAGACCTTCTGCAGCTCTTCCTCGGTCATCTCGGATGGCGGCGCATGCATCACGATCCGGCCCCGCGACAGCACATAGGCGTCGGAGGCGATCTTGAGCAGCCGCGGCACGGTCTGCTCCGCGACGACGATCGTCATCTTCAGCTCGCGATGCATGCGCTCGATCGCGTCGAACACGCTCTGCACCATCACCGGCGACAGGCCGAGACTTGGCTCGTCTAGCATCAGAAGCCTGGGATTGCACATGATCGCCATGCCGATCACCAGCATTTGCAGCTGACCTCCGGACAGCAGTCCCGCTTTCCGGTCCATCATCTCGCGCAGGAACGGGAAATAGCTCTGGACGAGCTCCAGCCGCTCGGACGCGCCCTTCGAATGCGCAAAGGACGCGGCTTGCAGGTTTTCCGCTACGGTCAGCTGCCGGAAGCACTGCCGGCCATCCTGGACGAGTGCGATGCCGCGCCGCGAGATGTCGGCCGGATGTCGGCGGAGCAGCGAGACGTCCTCGAACAGGATGTCGCCGGCGACGATGTCGCCGCGATCGAACGGCAGCATGCCGGCGACGGCCTTCAGCAGCGTGGTCTTCCCGGCGCCGTTGGCCCCGAGCAGCGCCACGATCTGGCCCGCACCGCAGCTAACGTCGACCTCGTCGAGCGCCACGATCGCGCCGTCATAATTCGCGGAAAGCTGCTTCAGCGCGAGCATGATCCTCTCCGCTCAGCGGGCGTCGATCCAGTCGCCGACCGGCACATATTTGCCGCCCTTGATCTCGGCCATGCGCGCCTGGGTCGAGCCCTGGTGGTTGGCATAGCTCGCGGGCGGCACGATGCCGCCGGTGTCGACGTCCTTCAGGCCCTCCATCTCGTTGCGCACGCTCTGGCGGAACGCCGAGATGTCCTCCGGCACCTTGCCGCCGTTCTTGGCGATCGCAGCCTCGATCGCTTTGGCCATGACGAGCCCCTCGAACCAGCCTTTCATGTAGTAGACGTCGCGCTTCTGGATCTCGTTGCCCTTGGCCTCGAACGCCTTGATATCGGCCATGGCCGGAATGTCGCTGCCGAAATCCGAATAGACCTGGATGGCGCGGAAGCCTTCGGCATTGTTGCCGAGCTGCTCGGGGATCGCCGGCGAGATGTTGTAGATGTTGCCGACGAACTTCTTCGCCGAAAGCCCGACCTTGGCGGCGTCGCGCAGCACGACGAGGAGCTGCGGGGTCGACGCCTGGACGTAGACCATGTCGGGGTTCTTGGCCTTGACGCGCAGCATCTGCGCGGTCAAGTCCTGGGCATCATAGGGAAATTCGATCGTGTCCTGCAGCGTCAGGCCGTTGCCCTCGATCACCTTGGACTGCCGCACGACGTTGACCGGTCCGCGGCCGTATTCGTTGTCAGGGTGCATGATCACGAGATTCTTGCCGCCGCTCTTGGCGAGATCGCGCAGCGCGATGATCATCTGCTGCTCGTAGGTCGGACCGGCCATGAAGATGTAGGGCAGCTTCTGCGGGTCGAGCACCTCGCTCGCGTAGCTCTGGGTCATGAACGGCACCTTGTCCTGCGTGATCTGGTCGCGCAGCGCCTTGACCGATCCGGTCGACCAGCCGTTGACGTACACCGCCTGCTCCTGGTCGACGCAGCGGCGGTAGATCTTCAGCTCCTCGTCGAGCTTGTAGCGGCCGTCGAGCAGCAGCAGTTTCACCTTGTTGCCGGCGATGCCGCCCTTGGTCTGGTTGAGGAACTCGAAATAGTCGCGCGGGCCATAGCTCATGCCGTTCACGAGTGCGTCCGGCCCGGTGATCGTGCCCCAGATGCAGACGGTGATGTCGGCCGCGCGGGCCGCGCCCGCCGATGTGAGCAGGCCGGCCGCGAGCGCGGCCGCGATGAGCTTCTTCATTCCAGTCCTCCCTGTGTTGATTTGATCTTCTGTAACTGCAGGCCCTGCTTGTCGCGGTCGACCTGGCCTGCCTTCCGCAGCCAGCGTGGGGACATCAGCCGCGCGCCGATCGCCGACAGTCCGCGCCCCTCGAAGATGAGGAAGACGATGATGAGCAGGCCGAACGCCATCTCGCGCAGCGCGGACAAGAGGTCGGAGATATGGACGATCTCGCCAAGGCGCTGGATCGCCTCGGGCAGCAGTGTGATGAAGCCGGCCCCGAGCACCGCACCCGACATCGAGCCGAGACCGCCGACGATGATCATCGCGACATAGTCGACCGACATGCTCATGCCGAAGGATTCGGGATGCGCGAGCCGCGCGGTGAAGCCGATCAGGCCGCCGGCGACGCCGGCGAAGAAGCCGCTGATCATGAAAGCCAGCATCTTGGTCCGGGCGACGTTGATGCCCATGCCCTTGGCGACCACCTCGTTCTCGCGGACCACCAGGAACGCGCGGCCGAGATCGGTGCGGCGCAGCCATTGCATCACGAGGAAGGTGACGAGCAGCAGCACGATCGCCACGATCGCATAACCCTGGTCTGTCTGGATCGGCTGGCCGAGCACGGTCATCGGCCTGATCAGCAGGCCCGAGACGCCATGGGTGATCGGCTCGGCGAATTTGAACAGATATTCGAGAATGAACTGTGCAGCGAGGGTAGCGATCGCGAAATAGAGACCGCGCAGCCGCAGTGCCGGCAATCCGATCAGCATCGCGGTCACGACAGCGGCAAGGCCCGCCACGGGGAGCGCCAGCACATCCCAGCCGGCATTGCCGGCCAGCCCCGCCGTGTAGGCGCCGACGCCGAGCAGGCCAGCCTGGGCGAAGTTGATCTGGCCGCAGAAGCCGGTCAGCAGATTGAGCGACAGCGCGCCGATTGCGGCGATCGCAACCGCATGCATCAGGTAGGCGCCGAAGCGGCCGAGCAGCAGCGTGCCCAGGATCGCGAGAACCGCGAGAATGACGGCGGCGATCACGCTCCGCGACATGTCAGAGCCTTTCCGTGCCACGCTGGCCGAAAATGCCTTCGGGCCGCACCAGCAGAACGACAACGAGCAGCGCATAGGGCACGACCTGCTGCAGGGCGCCGGCGGAGTAGATCGAGGTGTGGGTGCGCAGGAACTGCTCGGCGACCGGCGTCAGCAAACCGTCGGTCAGCGCCTGCAGCACGCCCAGCAGGAGGCCGGCGACCAGCGCTCCGGTCAGGCTCGTCAGCCCGCCGAGCACGATGACGGGAAAGGCGACCAGGCCGATGTCGGACAGTCCGAGCGACAGGCCGTTGAGAGAGGCCAGCAGCGCGCCGCCGATGCCGGCGAGTGCCGCCGACATCGACCATGCCAGCGAGATCTGGTTGCTGGTGTGGATGCCGATCGCCAGCGCCGCCCGCGGATTGTCGGCCGTGCAGCGCTGCATCAGGCCGATCGGCGTCAGCTGGTAAAACGCCAGGAAGCCGACGCTGAGGCAGATCGAGAGCACGAACGCCGCGAGATAATTATAGGTGATGAAGATGCCGAAGACATCGAGCGCGCCGTCCGGGAACAAGCGCGGAAACGCAAGCTGATCCGGTCCCCAGACGGCCAGGCACACCGCCTTGACAAGGATCAGCATGCCGAGCGTCACCGTCATCACGGCGACCAGCGGCGCCTTCATCATGGGGCGCAGCACGAGCCGCTCCGAGGCGACACCGCAGCCCGCCATCAGGATCATCGCGCCGAGGAGCGCGACGTAAGGCGGCAGCCCGAGCTTCACCAGGCCATAGGTCAGGTAGGCCCCGAGCATCACGAAGGCGCCCTGCGCGAAGTTGACGACGCCGGAGCATTTGTAGATCAGCACGATGCCGAGCGCGATGAGCGCGTAGACGCTGCCGGTCGCGATGCCCGCGACCATGAGCTGCAGGGTGAACATCAGCATCACGGCTCTCCCAGATAGACGCGACGGACCGACGGATCGGACTGCACTTGCGCGGGCGATCCCTCGAAGATCCGCGCCCCGGCGGCCATCACGACGATGCGGTCGCAGGTCGCGTTGACCACGTCCATCTTGTGCTCGACCATCACGACCGCGCAGCCGACGCGGTCGCGAACCTCGCGAATGACGCCCGCCATCATCGCGCCCTCCTGGGCGGTGAGGCCGGCCACCGGCTCATCGAGCAGCAGGATCTGCGGCTGCGCGGCGAGCGCTCGCGCGAGATCGACGGCCTTGCGCATGCCGTAAGACAGGCTCTGGATCGGCTGGTGCGCGACCTCGGCGAGCCGCAGCGGCTGCAGAATGGTGCGGATCAGCTCGGCATCGCGCGCCCGCTCGCTGCGCAGCATGTCGCGCAGCTGCCGCATGGGATCACCATGCCGCACCGCCTGGCCGAGCTTGACGACGTCGAGCACCGTCAGATCGTGCAGCGAGGCCACGTTCTGGAACGTCCGCACCACGCCGCGGCGGATCAGTTCATGCGGCTGGCGCCCGAGCAGGTCGACCTCCTTCCAGGTGGCCTTGCCGCTCTGCGGCACATAGGCCCCCGACAGGCAGTTGATGAAGGTGGTCTTGCCGGCTCCGTTCGGGCCGATCAATCCGACGATCTCATGCGGCTCGACGTCGAGCGACATGCTGTCGACCGCCAGAACGCCCCCGAAACGGATGGACACATCTCTCGCGCGGAGAGCCATGGCCTCGACCCTTCCTCCCGTGACGCCGGCCTCCCTTGTCGGCCGGGAAGCTCTGTAAGCGTCGAACTGCGTCAACACACCCGGACAACGCGACGTCGTCAAGCGCGAGTTGCTGGACGCTTCGTTTTCCGCGCCGCGACAAGTGTCTCTTTCATGCGACGGAATACATGCGTCGCCATGCGACGACGCGCCGGAGCGCAATTGTCGCGCGCTCGACGGCAGCCTTCTCGAACAACGAAGAGGGACTCTCCTGCAGCGCACACAAACGGTCCGAGCGGAAACCGCGCTGGCCATGACGTGCCGACCGGTCCACCGGCGCGTGTCAGTTCCTTGCCGGAGCCAGCGCCAACACGATCGCGTCGGACAATTGACCGAGGCGAAACGGCTTGGCGAGAAGCGTGGTGGTGGCGCGAAAGTCCTCGGGCACCAGCGAGGGATCCGCGAAACCGGACATGAAGATGATGGGCAGGCCGGGCCACCTGCCCCGCACTTGGCGCGCGAGGTCGATTCCGGTCATGTCGCCGGGCAGGACGATATCCGTCAGCATGAGCGAGAACGGCCCCCGCCGTTCCAGTTCAGCGATCGCCATGGTCGCATTGATCACCACGACGGGATCGTATCCCATCGCGGACAGCATGGTGGAGGCCATGGCGCCGACCAGGACATTGTCCTCAACGACGAGAATCCGTTCGGCCGTCTCAGGCCGCGGCGGGCGCGATGCTCCGGGATTCGTCCGCTCGATCAGCGCCGGTCCTGCGCTCGGCAGATAGAGCGTGACGCGGGTGCCTTCCGCCACCCGGCTCGCGATCACCACCGTGCCGCCGGACTGCCTCGCAAAGCCGTAGACCATGCTCAGCCCGAGCCCGCTCCCCTTGCCGAACTCCTTGGTGGTGAAGAACGGCTCGAAGGCGCGGCGCACGATGTCGGGCGTCATGCCGGCGCCCTTGTCCGATACCGCGATCGTCACGTAGTCGCCGGCGTCGATGCGCTCGTCGCCGTCGTCGAGCGGCTGAGCGAGCACGGCATTCGCGGTCGTGATCGTGAGCCGTCCGCCTCCGGGCATCGCATCGCGCGCGTTGAGGGCGAGATTCAGCAGCGCGTTCTGCAGTTGCGTGGGATCGATCAGGCAGTGCCACAAGTCCGGATCCTGCACCAGCTCGATCGCGATGGTCTCGCCGAGCGTCCGCTGAAGGATCGTCGTCATGCCGCCGACCAGCTGATTGACGTCGGTGATCTGCGGCTGCAGCGTCTGCTTGCGCGCGAAGGCGAGCAGGCGCCGGTTGAGATCGGCGACCCGTTCGGCTGCCTCGATCGCCCGCTCGGCCATGCCGCGCGAGGCGGCCTCGCCCGGCGGCAACGTGTCGAGCAGAAGATCGAGATTGCCGAGCGTCGCCGCCAGCATGTTGTTGGAGTCGTGCGCGATGCCGCCGGCCAGTTGGCCGATGGCATCCATCTTCTGCGCCTGGCGCAACTCATCCTCGATGCGTTTGCGCTCGGTGATGTCGACCGACAGCACGACATAGCCGCGCACCGTGCCGTCCTGGGCGCGGTCGGGCACCCGGATGGTCTCGCACCAGCGCTCGCGACCGTCGGGAAAGGTGATCTTCTCCTCGCCGCGCATAGCGCGTCCGGCCAACGCCGACTCGATCTTCAGCCTCGCCTCTCCGGCCCGCAGCGGATCGATGAAATCGTCGACCTTGCGGCTGCGGATGGCCTGCGCCGGAGCCTGGGCATACCACTCCCGCGCGACGCGGTTGGCGAAGCGGATGCGGCCGTCGGCGCCGACCCGCACGATCAGCGCGGGCACGTTCTCGGTCACCAGCTGATACTGCTCCAGATTGTCCCGCACCGCCTGTTCGGACGCCGCGCGCAGCTGCCATTGCCGCGCGAGGCTGAAGCCGAATCCGACGATCAGCAGATTGAGCCCGGCGGCAACCGCGCTGTAGTACAGCGCGTTGTTCTTCCACCCCGCCAGATACTCCACCGGATGGCGCGCCACGGTGACGACGAGCGGCAGGCCGGCGACGCGCCGATAGCTGATGCTGCGGGACACCCCGTCGGTGACGCCGCTGCCTTCGAAGCTTCCGTAAGGGGCGAGCGGGAGAAATTGCGTGAACAGGCGATTGGAGCGAAGGTTGCGGCCGGCAAACGCGTCAGCGTTCGGCGTCCGCAGCAGGATCGTGCCGTCGTCGCGATACAGCGTCACGGTGCCGCGCTGCCCCACATTGAGCGACAGGAAGAACTGCCGGAGATTCTCGTAGTCGACCGGCACGAACACGACGCCTGCGAAGCGCCCGTCCGGCATGACGAAGGCGCGGCTCATCGCGATGAACAGACCGGTGTTGACGCGCGCGGCAACCGGAACGTCGATGAAAAGACCATGGTCCGGGTCGTCGCGCTGGACCTTGAAATAGGCCCGATCGGCGAAATTGTTCTCGCGGCCCGGACCGCCGTTCCCCTCGCTGTCGCCGAGCAGGTTGCCCTCGGCGTCGAGAACCGCGATGCCGCCGGCGACGGGATACGGCGCCACCCTGCGCTTGAGCTCACTGACGAGCGCGGGATTTCCGCGGGTGAGCAGCGACGGGTTGCGCTGCAGGCTGTCGATGGTGGTGCTCAACAGCAGCTCGACGCCCTGGATGTTGCGCAGCATGTATTCTTCGAGCGCGCGGGCAAGGTCGCCATTGGCCGCCTCGGTCGCCCGGTACGTCTCCCGATGATTGACGAACAGCATGTGCGCGACGAAGGCGTCACACAGCAGGGCGACGACCAGACCACTCAGCACGATGATCCGCGGCGTCCAGCGGCGTCTCATCCCGAACCGCGGCGCGCGGCGGATCAGGGCACGGACAATGCCGTCTCGTCGCGAGCCACGCCGATGGTCGGCAATCGTTGTGGTTGGGTCCAACATCAGCGCAGAACTTCAGGAAAGCGTCGAGCCGATTCCCCGGCGATGGGTCCCCGGGAGTCTCAGCCCAACTCCCGCCAATCTCCGGACGTCTTGCCGAGCCCGACGTTCCGGGCCCGCGCCTCGCGAGCAATCGCAGCGCCTGGATAGCATGGTTTCCGCGCGAATGTCATCTTTGCGGTATTTGATGACGCCGCGCCGACCGCGCCCGCTCACTTCAATGTCCGCGCCGGAAGCCAAGGCTCCCCTGTACCGCACGGGCTGGTGGGCGTGTCCGTTACGCGTGCCGGCGTGCGGCCGGGGTATGCATCGCCTCCTGCTCGCGGCGCAGCCGCACAGGGACCGTCTCGTCCATCGCGACGTCCGACCAGGTGATGCAAGGCGTCCTTGGCGACGGGACGAACCAGCCGGACCTGATGCGCCAGCCCCAGCGGAAGATAGCCATGGGCCAGAGAGGTCTCCGCCGGCGTCAGCCTGCCGAACACGGTGTAGCCGCCTTCCCCGTCGAGCACCTCACCGGGCGTGAGATCTCGCTTGGCGGTTGCGGCGACGTCGGCATTGAAGCAGGTCGCAACGCCGGTCGGCTCGCCGCAACAGGAGATCAGCGCAAAACCATCTGGAGCTTAAGTGCGCGTTGGAACCTATTGGTATGCTTAGCTTCTCACCGAGTCCACGACCGCGAACTCACTTCTCTCGAAGTCTCGCCGCACAGCCGTACGCGTCCACGTATAAACGATGATGAACGCTGCCACGAAGCCATAAATCATCGACGAAATCGCAATCAGTTTTGCACCTTGCGTGGGTCCAATTGAAGTCGCGGCCGCATCACCCAGTCCGTCAATGAATTGAATGACTTTATCGACGTGCACGAGGCCTAATCCTAGGATGATCTTCGTCAGCCAGTCGGACACCTCCTCGAGATTCGTATTGCCTCTATAGCGACCAATCCTCTGAGCAGCTGCTGTGTCTGGGCTAGACAAGGATTTCGGCACGGCAAACAAGAAGCCGATGATGGTACCACAGAAGAAAGCTGCTGCCGAGGCAAGCCAAAGCAAACAGAAGGTACGGATACCTTCCAAAAATTGGGCTTCCGACACAAAGCAGTAGACGAGCTCTACGACCCAACCACCTGCAACGGAGATCATGAAGTATTGGCCGGAAAAGCGATCATCTGGCATAGGCCTCGGCCTACTAAAAAGACCGCGCGACGTTCCTAAGGCGGCTCTATCTGAGAAGCTCGCAGCCGTTTGAGCCTGTGTGCCATCATGAGTGGCTCCGTCCGCACGCTCATTTTGCACCATGGCGCTACCTCCTATCTGGCCGACGCACCACATCTTAAAGTAGCGAGCCTTTCAATTGAAGACCTTCCGTTTCGGACAGCTTGGCACCGTGCGCGATCTGGCAAGATGGTGTTCCGCCCTCGAACCTACCGCCTGAGAATGAGCCGTCCGTACCCACCCGAGCAAACTGCCCGTCGTGCCAGTTTGCCGCATTCCGTCGAGCAAATCCGGCCTTGTGTCGTCGGGCAAATCAGATCGATGCTCCGCGCGTCTTCCGCTCACCGAAGGGGCGTTTCGCGATCGTCACGGACCGTGGAGCGGGAGATGCGGTGGCCGCGTGGGGTCGCAGTGCGCGTTTCGCGTGCGGACGAACGATCCCTTCGCGGACGGTCAAGCCGTGTGGTCCCGACACCCCGACGCTGGTGTCTTGGTCGGCGACGATGTCGATGACGGGGGCAAGCAAGCCCGGTCCCCTGGGAGAGCACGGAGCAGCCGTAAGATCCATCGCGCAGGGAAGGCCGGGTTGTTCGGCCAATCCTGTGGTGACTGCCGCCTGCTTTTTTGTCTGCAGGCGGGCCATGGGTGCGGCCCGCACCCGGCCTTCCCTGCGCCCTTCTCAGTTGAGGGCGTGCCTGAGAGCAAAGCTCGGACGCACAAACGCGCCGCGAGGCTGATGAGCCGCGCTTGCAGCTCGGAGGGGACCGGCACGTCCAAACATCCCTTTGCCGTCAAGTCGCAGCTGGTCCGTCGGTGACGCCTTGGATCCTTGCACATGCCATTCGCCCGAACGCACGCAATCGCCGCCCCCATGAACGCATCCCCGGCAGGGCCTATGCTGCAGGGACGTCACCGCAACTCATTTCGTCTTGTCGAGCGCCGGGTTTTCGTCTCTAATTCCCGCTGCAGCGCAGCTGCATTCCCGCACGCTCCGAGGCTGCAGCGTGCTCCCATGGCAATGATCGCCCTATCTCCCTGTGCGGAGAACGGCGGTGCTTGGCCGGTCTCCACGAGGGAAGCGGAGACCAGCATGATCCTCGACTCCTATCGTATCGACAAAGAGCCTTATTATCAGCCCGCGGGTCAGGAGATCGCCACCTTCACGGCGGCGTATCACGAGCGGCTGCCGGTGATGCTGAAAGGGCCGACCGGCTGCGGCAAGACCCGCTTCATCGAGCATATGGCCTGGCGGCTCGGCAAGCCCTTGATCACCGTCGCTGCGCATGAGGACATGACGGCAGCGGACCTCGCGGGACGCTATCTGCTGGAACCCGCCGGCACGGTCTGGCACGACGGCCCGCTGACGCTCGCCGTGCGGCACGGCGCGATCTGCTATCTCGACGAGATCGTCGAGGCGCGGCAGGATACCACGGTGGTGATCCATCCGCTGACCGACGCGCGCCGCATCCTGCCGCTCGACAAGCACAACGAGATCGTGCCGGCGCATCCCGACTTCCAGCTCACCATCTCCTACAATCCAGGCTATCAGAGCGCGGTCAAGGACCTCAAGGAATCGACCAAGCAACGCTTCATCGCGATCGATTTCGGCTATCCGCCGCCGGCCGCCGAGAGCGCGATCGTCGCCCGCGAGAGCGGCGCCGATGCCGATCTCGCACGCCTGCTGGTCAGCATCGCCGAGCGCTCGCGCAACCTGCAGGGTCACGGGCTCGACGAGGGCGCCTCGACCCGGATGCTCATCCACACCGGCCGCATGGTGCGCGCTGGCCTGCCGCTGCAGGACGCCGTGCAATCCGGCATCGTGCTGCCGATCACCGACAATCCGGATATCCGCGTCGCGCTCTCCGACGCGATCGCGGCGTGCCTGCCGTGAGCGCGGCGCCGCTGCAGCTGGTGAGCGGCGCGGAAGGGCACACCCGCACGCTGCATCTGTGGATGCGCCAGCGCGAGACGTTGCGGCCGTTGTTCATTGCCGCGTGGGACACGCTGTCGCGCCGCTTCGATCCGCCCGTGATGGAGGCATGGGCCGGCGCGGTGCTCACTCTCGCCAACGTCAATGCAGGCGCGGCCTGCCTGATCGCCTATTGGGATGCGAGCACCAGCGACGCCGCGGACGAGATCGCGCCGCTGCTCGGCGCCGCGCAGGCCGCCGCCGAGATCTGCCGCCATGCCGGCGCGCCGGCGGCGACCAGCGCCTTGAAGGCGCTGCCCGCCGCGCGCCGCATCCTCGGGCGCGGCGCGGCGCTATCGCGCTGGTGGCGGACGATGACGGCGCTGGCAACCCAGGCGCCGGAGTCGCTCGCGGCCGCGGCGGGCCACATGCCCGAGATCCTGCGGCCGGGCACGATCGAGGCGTTCGAAAGCTTTGTCGCCTCCGGCCTGCGCGCTGCCGCCGGCGACCGCCGCAAGCGGCTCGCGTTTTTTTCGCTGCAGGACGAGCTGGCGCTGCGGCTGATCGCGCGCGATCCCGGCGCGGTGACGTTCGCCGACGTCGAGACCGAGCTGAAGGCTTTTCTCACGGCGTTGTTCGGCGAGGTGCCGCTGCTGCGAAGCATGGCGGTGGACGGCGGCCAGACGCCGCAACGCCGCGTGGCGATCGCTGGGCCGCTGATCCGCCTGCCCGAGATCTATCGCGGCACGCAAGGCGCGGCGGCGCGCGCGTTGTTTCGCGCGGCCGCGGCCCATGCGCAGGCGCATCTCGTGCTCGGACGCGCGCGCTTTGCTGTCGGGCAGCTCAAGCCGCTGCAGCTCGCACTGGTCAACCTGATCGAGGACGCCCGCGTCGAAACGCTTGCGATGCGCGACTTTTCGGGCCTGCGGCGGCTGTGGGCGCCATACCATGTCGCCGTCCCGACCAGCGTCGCGACGGCGCCGATGCTGCTGGCACGGCTGGCGCGCGCCTTGTTCGATCCGTCCTATCGCGATGAGGACGGCTTCGTCAGCAAGGGCCGCGCGCTGTTCACCGCGGCGCTGCCGCGCCTCGACGATCACGCCATCAGCCGCGAGATCGGCATGCTGCTCGGCAACGATCTCGGCCAGATGCGCGTGCAGTTCAACGCCAAGACCTATGTCGTCGAGCCGCTCTATCGCGACGATGGTCTCGGCCTGTGGGAGTTCGACGGCGATGCGGCTCCGTCGGCCGAGGTGCTCGAGCTGTTCATCGATGCGGTCAGACCGGAGCAGCAGGAGAGCGAGAGCGGCGAACGGCGCGAGCAGGATGAGGACAACGCGGCGGCCGAGCCCGGACGCGCCCGCCCCGTCGCGCCGGACGCGCGCGGCGTCATGCTGGCGCGCTATCCGGAATGGGATCGCGTCGATGCGATCGAGCGGCCGGACTGGACCACTGTGCGCGAGGTCGCGGCCGGAAGCGGCGGCTCGCATGCCATCGAGGACGCACTGGAGCAGGCCAGCAGCTTGCGCAGCCGTGTCGCGCGGCTGGTCCGCGCCGTCCGCATCGGCCGCACCGTTCGGCTGAAGCGCCAGCAGGACGGCCACGACCTCGACCTCGACGCCGTGCTCGACGCCGGGATCGCGCTCCGCGGCGGCGAGATGCCGGATCCGCGCGTCTTCCGGTCGGCCAAGGCGCTGCATCGCGACCTCTCGGCGCTGCTGCTGATCGACGTGTCGGAATCGACACGCGACCGTCTGGCGTCGGGCGCGACGGTCCTCGATCTCGAACGCCTGGCCGTCGCTCTGCTGGCCGAGGCGATGGACCAGCTCGGCGACACGTTCGGGCTGCTCGCATTCGCCTCCGACGGCCGCGACGACATCCGGATGACGAGCATCAAGAACTTCGGCGAAGCCTATGACCGCGATTGCCGCGCAAGGCTCGCGGGCCTCGTGTCCGGACTGTCCACACGTCTGGGCGCGGCATTGCGCCATGCCGGCGCCGTGCTCGGCGTAGCAACAAGCAGCCGCAAGCTGCTGATCGTGCTCACCGACGGCGAGCCGTCCGACATCGACGTCTCCGATCCGCTCGACCTGATCGAGGACGCCCGTCGCGCCGCGCTCGGGCTGCACGCGCAGGGCATCGATGCCTATGGCGTCGTGCTTGGCCGGGCCGGCGCGGAGGCCGCGACGCGCGTCTTCGGCCGCGGCAACACCATGCTGGTGCACCGGGTCGAGGATCTGCCGGCGCGGCTGTCCGAACTCTATTTCAGGCTGGCGCGGCGATGAGGCTATTTGCGCCGGCGCGACAACGTCACGCCCAGCGCGGCCGCCGCTGCGACGTGGAACGCCGCATCCGTTGCGCGCGACAAGGTGCCGCCATCGGGGGCCAGGATGCGCAGCACGAGACCCGCATCGTTCGGGGCACGCGACGCGCCGGCCAGCGCCCCGCAACCATCCGCAGCCTGTTGCAAGCTCTTGACCGACGGCAGCCGGTCGGGCGGCGCGACGATGATGAGATTGGCTGCGGCCGCGAACGGGCCGAGCGCGCCATGCAGCTCGTCGCCACTGACGCGGCCGGCATCGTGCAGCAGCAGATGGCCATCGGGACGCAGCACCCGCAGCCGGCCGGAGAACTCACTGAAGGCGCGGCCGCTCGCGCGCGGATCGTGCACGGCGAAGCCGTCGGCGACGCAGAGCACGGCATCGTCCGCCACGGTCGCAACCGTATCGAGCGCGAGCTCGGCACCGGGAAACAGCACGTAGGGATCGGTGGTGATCGCGCAGAATGCGCCGCTGTCGACAGTGATCGTCTGGCGCTGCAGCGCGCCGATGCCACGGCCGTCATGAACAACCGTCGCCGCCTGCGTGGTCAGATGGAAGGCCGCGTCGCGCGCGACGCTCACGTCGAGCGCAATTCGATCGCCGGCATAGAGGCCGCCGGACGCCGATTGAAGATACAAGGTCAGCAGATCCGGCCGCGCGGCGTCGAGATGGAACCCGCGGGTGACGTGCAAGGGATAGCCGACATTCTGACGTCGCAGCACGCTGCGGCCGCCGGCATGATCGACGGACAGCGCGGCCTCGACCGCGCGGCCCTCAGACGCGGAACAGGACTGCAGCGGAGATCGCATCGGCGACCGCCTCCACGCCAGTGCCGGACTTCAGATTGGTGGCGATCACCGGCCGTCCACCGCGCACCTGCCGCGCCTCCTCCAGCATGCGGCCGAGATCGACACCGACATGCGGCGCGAGGTCCATCTTGTTGACGACGAGGAGATCACAGCGCAGCAGGCCGGGTCCGCGCTTGCGCGGGATGTCGTCGCCGCCGGCGACGTCGATGACGAAGATCCACCAGTCGACGAGGTCGAGCGAGAAGGTCGAGGCGAGATTGTCGCCGCCGGACTCGAAGAGGATCAGCTCGACACCCGGAAAGCGCGCCTCGAGCTCGTCGCCGGCGGCGATGTTGAGCGTGGGATCCTCGCGGATCACGGTGTGCGGACAGGCCCCGGCCTCGACCGCCGACACCCTCTCCGGATCGATCAGGCCGGAACGGCGCAGCCGCTCGGCGTCCTCCTTGGTGACGAGATCGTTGGTGACGACGGCGAAATCGATGCCCCGCCGCTGCAGCACCGGGATCAGCGCCTCGATCAGCGCGGTCTTTCCCGAGCCGACCGGGCCGCCGATGCCGACCCGCGCCGCGCCGGCCGTCACTTGCGCGTCGGCTTGCCGAAGTGTCTGCAGCATCGTCTCACCTCAGCATGTAGCGCCGCGCCAGCGGCAGCTCGCGCGCCGGCTCGCAGGTCGCGAGCTCGCCGTCAACGAACACGTCGAAGGTCTCCGGATCGACCGTGACTTTCGGACAGTTGTCGTTCCACAGCATGTCGCGCTTGGAGAGCTTGCGCGTGCCCTTCACCGGCAACAGCTGCTTCGACAGGCCGAGCTCGGCGCCGAGCCCGCGCTCGATCGCCAGCGGATGCACGAAGCAGGCCGACAGCGCCGCCGGTGCGCGGCCGAACGCGCCCCATTGCGGCCGCAACAGCATCGGCTCGCAGGTCATCAGCGAGGCGGCGCTGTCGCCCATCGCGCCCCACGCAATGAAGCCGCTCTTGATCACGAGCTCCGGCTTGATGCCGAAGAACGACGGCCGCCACACCACGATGTCGGCGATCTTGCCGTCCTCGAGCGAGCCGATGTGATCGGCGATGCCGAAGGTCCTCGCGGCATTGATCGTGTACTTCGCGATATAGCGCCGGATCCGGGCATTGTCACCGAAGCCAGGCCTGTCCTCCGGAAGCGGCCCGCGCTGGTCCTTCATCTTCGAAGCGAGCTGCCAGGTCCGGCAGATCACCTCATGGATGCGCCCCATGCCCTGGCTGTCGGAGCCGAGCATCGAAATCGCGCCAATATCGTGGAGCACATCCTCGGCCGCGATCGTCTGCGCGCGGATGCGACTCTCGGCGAAGGCGACATCCTCGGGGATCGCCGGGTTGAGATGATGGCACACCATCGTCATGTCCAAATGTTCGTCGAACGTGTTGACCGTGTAGGGATTGGTCGGATTGGTCGACGACGGCAGGCAGTGCATCTCGCCGGCGACGCGGATGATATCAGGCGCATGGCCGCCGCCGGCGCCCTCGGTGTGATACATGTGGATGGTGCGGCCGCCGATCGCCTCCAGCGTGTTCTCGACGAAGCCCGATTCGTTCAGCGTATCGGTGTGGATCTGGACCTGAAAATCGCAGGCATCGGCCACCTTCAGGCAGGTGTCGATCGCCGCTGGCATCGTGCCCCAGTCCTCGTGCAGCTTCAGCCCCATCACGCCGGTCTGCAGCTGCTCGATCAGCGGCGCCTCGCGATGCGAATTGCCGCGGCCGAGAAAGCCGAAATTCATCGGCCAGGCTTCTGCCGCCTGCAGCATCTTGCCGGTATTGAAGGGACCGCCGGAGTCGATGCCGACCGTGATCGGTCCAAGCGAGCCGCCGATCATCGTGGTGATGCCGCTCGCCAGCGCATGCTCGACGAGACCTGCGCTGTCGAAATGCACGTGCACGTCGATCGCGCCGGGCGTCGCGATCAGGCCCTCGCAGTCGCGCACGGTGGTGCCGGTCGAGACGATCAGGCGCGGATCGACGCCGTCCATGATCGCGGGATTGCCGGCCTTGCCGATGCCGACGATGCGCCCGTTGCGGATGCCGAGGTCGCCCTTGACGATTCCGATGACGGGATCGATGACGGTGACGTTGCAGAGCAGGAAGTCGAGCGCGCCCTCGGCGCTGGTGAGACCTGCCATGCCGATGCCGTCACGCAACGTCTTGCCGCCGCCATGAAGGCACTCGTCGCCATAGACGGCGTGGTCCTTCTCGACCACGGCAAACAGCGAGGTGTCGCCGAGCCGGACCGCATCACCCGTTGTCGGGCCGTAGAGTGCGGCGTAGTCACGCCGGTCGATCGTCGCCACGTGATGTCCCCCTTGAAATGGTCACGCCCCGCGAAAGCCGCGCGCCTTAGCCCGGGCCAGCGCCGCGCTGCGGACGGCCGGATCCGACGCGGTGCCGTCGGTGAGATTGTTCAGCCCGCTCAGCTGCTGGTGGCCGCCGAACTCCACCAAGGTGACCTCCTTCGAGGCGCCCGGCTCGAACCGCACCGCGGTGCCGGCAGGAATGTCGAGCCGCATGTTGAATGCAGAAGCGCGGTCGAATTCGAGCGCCTTGTTGACCTCGAAGAAGTGGAAATGCGAGCCGATCTGGATCGGCCGATCCCCCGTGTTGACAGCGGTCAGTGTCACGCTGCGTCGGCCGGCATTGAGCGCAAGCTGTCCGGCTTGCGCCCTGATTTCGCCGGGCCGTTCGGGATCGGCAGCCGAACCCGGCGCGGGACGGATCGGCTCGTGCACGGTCACCAGTTTGGTGCCATCGGGAAAAACACATTCGACCTGGATGATGTCCATCATCGCGGCGATCCCGGGCAGCACGTCGTCAGTGGTGAGGATGGTCGAGCCGTGGCTGATCAGGTCGGCCACGCTGCGGCCATCGCGCGCGCCTTCAAGGATCTCGTCGGTGATGATCGCGACAGCTTCCGGATAGTTCAGCTTGAGTCCGCGGCCGCGGCGGCGGCGCGACAGCTCGGCGGCGTTGAAGATGGTGAGGCGCTCGAGTTCGGTGGGTGTCAGCAGCATACGGTCTCGCTCTCAATTGGCAAACAGGCGCAGCTCGGCGTGGACGTGTCGCGCCGTCGCGACGTCGAGAAAGGGGATGAAGCTTTCGAGCTCGGCCTCGTCGTCGACCGGCGTCGCGAGCAGATCGTCGATCAGCGGCAGCAGCGCCTGCAAGACACCCTGTCCCTGCAGCGCGCCGACGGCGCCGAGCCGCACCGCGGCCGTGATCAGTCCGGACGCGACCGTATAGGCCGAGCACAATTCGGCATGACGCTGATCGAGTCCGAGCGCCGCCCACAGCGCGCCCTGCATCACGGCGATGTGCCCGAGACACTTCCCTGCCCGGACGGCCTCCCGCAGATCGACCGCCAGGGGCTGACCGAGCCGCGCATGCGCCGCCAGGAACGATGCGCCGTTGCGGCGCGAGCCGGCGCGCAGCGTCTCGATCACCGTCGACGCTTCGACCTGCCGGTCGATCGTCGCGAGTGCGTCCAGCCCGGGACCGGTCCGGAACGCGCGCAGCAGAGCCACCCGGTCATAGCTCGCCCAGCGCTGCCGCAGCACCGCGGCACAAAGCCGCTCGAAATCATGCAGGGTCATGTCGGGGCGCAGCGACAACGCGCCTTCGATCCCGTAGGAGAATGCGAAGGCGCCGCTTGGAAACGCGGCGTCGGCCTGCCAGATCGCGCGCAACATCGGCAGCATGGTCAGTGATCGCCGTGGTGATGATGGTGACCATGTCCGCTTCCGGGTGCAGCGTCGGCCTGCGCCGGGCTATCGGCGGACTCCTCGTCGAGCACGGTGACGGCCACACGCCGGGCCGCGACCAGGTTCTCGATCCGCGCCGTGTAGTCCTCGGGCCGCCCCTCGAGCGCCACCAGCAGCACCTCGCCGCCGAACCGGACCCGCCAGTGCAGGTTGCCCACCTGATAGCCGAGCTCCACCGCGTCCGAGATCGAGCGCGGCTCGAGCCGCAGCCAGCGTTCGGTCGCGGCACGCACCACGATCGCACGGTCGGCCTCCAACAGCAGCACCGCGCCGTCGAACAGCCTCTCGGCCCGCGGCAGCGCGATGGCCAGCTCCTCGCCTTTGCGAGTCGAGACGAGCAGCCGCCGGCGTGCGAGATCGGGCGCGGGAATGTCGACCACGTCGATGCCGCCGCGATGCTCGAGCTTGTGCAGTGGCTCCGCCAGAGCGGCATCGATGCGGCTACCCAGGACGTGCTCGATTCGTAACATGCGATCGATCCCTCACTGTGTCTGCGGTGGCGGCCCGCGCCGCCACCGCGATGCGTCACGAGGCGAGCAGCGCCTTGAGCTTGGCATCGATGAAGTCGACGTCAGCCGGGTTCGTGCCCGGTCCGCCGGCGAAATGCCCCCAGATCGACGGCACCGGGATGAACTCGGCGTTCGGCATATGCGCGACCTCGAACTGACTGTCCTCCGGCGGGAAGTAGAGATCGGTCTGGCCCGGCATCACGAACGCCTTGGCCTTGATCGCGCCGAGCGCCGCCTTGAAATCACCCTTGTAGATCTCGTTGTCGCTGATATCGCCGTTTTGCCAGGTCCACAGCATCGTCAGCAGATTGTTTGGATCCTTCGGCAGGAAGAAGCCTTCCCAGAACGCGACCAGGAAGTCCTCCAGCGACGAGTAGCCCATGGCCTTGAGATCGAGTTGCTCGCGATAGAACGCCTGCGAGAAACCCCAGCCGGCATAGACGCGTGCCGCGGCGCGAAGGCCGCGCGCCGGCTTGTCGGTGTACCAGCCCTCCTTCCACGCGGCGTCAGCGGTGAGCGCCGCCTTCACGCCCTCGAGGAACACGAAGTTGTGCCGCGAGCATTTCGCCGAGCCGCAGAACGGCGCGATCAGGTCCATCATGTCGGGATAGAGTGCGCCCCAATGGAACGTCTGCAGCGCGCCCATCGACCAGCCCGTGACGAGGCGAATGTGCGAGACGCCGAACTTTTCAGTCACCAGACGATGCTGAACCCGCACGTTGTCATAGGCGGTGACCTGCGGGAACCGCGGCCCATTATAGGGCTCCGGCGTGTTGCTCGGCGACGACGACAGCCCGTTGCCCAGCATGTTGGGAATGATGATGAAATACTTGGCCGGATCGAGCGCCCGGCCTGCGCCGATCAGCCATTCATTGTCGTAGTGCTGCCCGGAGTACCAGGTCGGATAGACGATGACGTTGTCCTTCGCTGCGTTCAGCGTTCCGAACGTCTTGTAGGCCAGCTTGCAGCCGCGCAGGGTTGCGCCGCGCTGGAGCTTGACGTCGCCGAGATCGTAGATGTCGTAATCGAGACTCACGATGATGCTCCTGTTCTGGAATTGCAATGACGGTTCGGCGGTCACCGCGCGCGGTGGCCGCCGAAGATGGCGCTTCACGATTTTGCAGGGACGGCACTACCGCTCGTCGACCGGCTGATGCCGAAATAGACCACGCCGGCCACGATCGCCGCTGACAGCGCTGTCGACAGATACGGCATCCACTGCTCCACGACGAAGGCGCAGATCGAGCCGACAGCCCAGGCCACGAACGCCTGCGGGCGCCAATCGGCATCGATCTTCGACTCCGGCCTGAACAGATACTGGTCGATCAGAATGATCGCGCCGATCGGGGGAACGAGGATACCGAGCAACGACAGCCACTGAATGAAGAACGCCCAGACGTTACCCGCGGCGACCGCAATGCCGATCGCGCCGAGAATGACGGCCATCAGCCGCATATGCGTTCCCAGGATCCGCGACCAGCCGGTCGCCGCATTGTAGAGGCAGTGCGAGCAGACGGACCCCAGGTTGATGTAGAGGAACAGGAACGCAAGCACACTGAGCCACGCCATCTGCTTGCCGTTCATGTAGCCGAACATGTTGTCGGCACCGAACGGATTGGCGTTCGGAACCGCCAGCGCTGCCGTCATCACGCCGCCGACAAGCATCGCGATCAGGTTGGCGAAGGGAAATGCGCTGAAGGTCGCCACCAGGGATGCGGTCGGGGTCTTGGCCCATCGGTTGAAATCGGCCGTCACCGTTCCGGCGTCGATGAACAGCGCGATCACGACCGTCAGCCCGACGCCCATCGACATCGTCGCGACGCCGCCATTGCCGGCGTAGGCGAAGATGGCGGACGCCGAATGACTCACGGCCGCATCGATCGCGACATAGAGGCCGAGAACGACGAAGAGCGGCACCGAGACCAGCCCGATATAGTGCAGTCCCTTCACGCCGACGAACGTGATGCCGATGTACAATAGACCGGCCAGGATCGTCATGGCGACATAGTTGAGCCCGTAGGTCGAACTCACAAGAGCTCCGGTGATCCCGGTCTGTACCGCGTACCAGCCGAGCAGCAGCGTCGAGAGCAGGCCGGAGGCGAACACATATCCTTTCTTCCCGAACACGATGCTGGCGATCAGCGCGAAGTTCATGCCGCGCTTGGTCCCGATCAGCCCGAGCAGTCCGACATAGGCGAGCATGATCAGGTTGCCCACGATCATGGCGACGAGCGCGCGGGAGAAGCCCATCCCCAGCACGAGCAGCGAGCCCGTCATGGCTCCGGTAATGATCATCGGGAAGCCGAGCCACACCATGGTCACCGAGAAGGCGCTGCGCCGCGCGCTCATCGGCACAGGCTCGTGCTCGTATTCGCTGCCGAGCAGATGATCGACCTGATCCTCCGCATCATGAAGATTGCCGGTGACGGAACCGGCCTTAGCCAAACTGTGATCCATTGCAGTGCCCCTGTGAATGTGTCGTTGACGTTCACGCACGATGTCTCATTCGCCGTCGAGTTCCGACGACGCCAGCAAAGCCAATCTTTTCGGGTTGCGCCTCGACCTGCCGCGTCCGGCCCTGCCTACCCCAAGCGGAAGGTCCGGCGGATCAGGAGAGCGGCGGACAGCTCCGCCGCTCTCGCTTGGCCCCGCCTACCGGTGCGCGACCTTCTTGTTCGGAATGCCCTCGATCGGACATTCCTCGGTCCCGACCGTGGAGCGGGTGAACGACTCCACCATCTCGCGCGTTCCTTCGGGATCGGCGACCCACTTGGCGTAGAAATCATACGGACAGGCCGCGACGCCGCGATCGCCATCGCCGGAGTTGATCATGCCGGTGTAGCCGCGGTGCAGCAGCTTGAAGAGGTGATTCTGCGACTGGCCGTTCTTGCGCGCGTCGCGGATCAGCGACTTGGACAGCTGCGCGTACTGAACGCCGTAATCCTCCTCGCCGCATTCGCCAAGCGTACGGCCATCGAATCCGATGATCGCCGAATGGCCGAAATAGGAGTAGACGCCGTCGAAGCCGGACGCATTGGCAACCGCGACATAGACGTTGTTGGCCCAGGCCATCGCCTTTGCCATGATCACCTGCTGATCCTTGGCCGGATACATGTAGCCCTGGCAGCGCACGATCAGCTCGGCGCCCTTCATGGCGCAGTCACGCCAGATCTCGGGATAATTGCCGTCGTCGCAGATGATGAGCGAGATTTTCAGGCCCTTCGGCCCTTCCGAGACATAGGTGCAGTTGCCGGGATACCAGCCCTCGATCGGCACCCAGGGCATGATCTTGCGATATTTCTGCACGATCTCGCCCTTGTCGTTCATCAGGATCAGCGTGTTGTAGGGCGCCTTCTTCGGGTGTTCCTCGTGGCGCTCACCGGTCAGCGAAAACACGCCCCAGACCTTCGCCTTTCGGCAGGCTTCCGCAAAGATCTCGGTCTCGTCGCCCGGCACGGTCGAGGCCGTCTCATACATCTCCTTGGAGTCGTACATGATGCCGTGGGTCGAGTATTCCGGGAAGATCACGAGGTCCATGCCCGGCAGACCCGTCTTCATGCCGACGATCATGTCGGCGATCTTGCGGGCATTGTCGAGCACCTCCGCCTTGGTGTGGAGGCGCGGCATTTTGTAGTTCACGACGGCGACGCCGATCGTGTCGTTACTCGAAGTGATATCACCGTGCAGCATCTTGCTCTCCTTGCTACCAACCCGTCAAAGCCTGCCGTTACACATCCGGTGCGCTGGTCGACGCACCTCCCTTTCTCCACGACGCAGACCCGTCACACCGCCATATGGCGATGGACCATCGCGTCGGTGAGTTCCGAAATATCGCCCGCGGCAACGATGCGTCCCTTCTCCATCATCGCGAAGCGATGGGCCGCATTACGGGCGAACGCGACGTTCTGCTCGACCAGTATCACCGTCAGCCCGACCTCGCGGTTGAGCCGGATGATGACCTGCTCGATCTCCTCGACGATGGAGGGCTGAATCCCCTCGTTCGGTTCGTCGAGCAGGATGATCCTGGGATTGGCGGCGAGCGCGCGCGCGATCGCGAGCTGTTGCTGCTGACCACCGGACAGCACGCCGCCATTACGGTCAAGATTGTTCATCAGATACGGGAACAGCTCGGCGACCAGCGGCGGAATCTCGCGCTTGCCGTCGGCCCGCGCGAACGAGCCCATCAGGATGTTCTCGCGAATGGTGAAGTCAGGGATGATCTCTCGACCCTGCGGGACATAGGCGATGCCGGCGCGCGCCCGCCTGAATGTCGGCTCTGAGCCGATCTCCTGGTCGCCCAAACGGATCTGACCGTGCATCCGATCGGTCAGCCCCATCAGCGTCTTCAGCAGGGTCGTCTTCCCGGTGCCGTTGCGGCCAAGCACCGCCGTGACGCGCCCCTCGGGTACGTCGAGCGTGACGTCGTGCAGGATGTGGCTGCGGTCGTAGAAGCTGTCGACATGGGCGAGCGCCAGCATCAGGAAATCCCCTTCGATCCGAGATAGGCGGCGCGCACCTTGGGATCGTTCTCGATCTCGGCGACGCTTCCCTCCGCCAGCACCTGCCCGAGATGCAGCACCGTGATCCGCTCCGCGATTTCGCGCACGAAGGCCATGTCGTGTTCGACGACGATAATGGTGTGGCGGCCCTTGAGGTTGTTGACGATCAGCGACGTCTTGTGCGTCTCCGCCTGCGTCATCCCCGCCGTCGGCTCGTCCAGCAGGATGATCTTGGGATCCTGAGTGATCAGCAGCCCGAGCTCGAGCCATTGGGTCTGGCCGTGGCTGAGATAGGCCGCGACCTGGTTCGCCTCCTCGGTGAGCCCGATCAGCTCCAGCACCTCATCGATCTTGGCTTTCGCGGCAAAACCGAAGCCGAGATTGGCGAACACACCGGGATTCTTGCAGCTCGCTACTTCCAGGTTGCGGCGGACGGTGAGTTCCTTGAACACGCTCGGGATCTGGAACTTGCGGCCGATGCCGGCGCGCGCGATCTTGTGTTCCTCCCAATTGGTGATCTCAGTGTCGTGCACGAAGACGCGGCCGCTGGTGGACTTGGTCTTGCCGGAGATCAGATCCATCAGCGTGGTCTTGCCGGCGCCGTTGGCGCCGAGCAGCACGCGCAGTTCGCCGTCCTCGACGATCATCGACACGCCGTTGACCGCCTTGAAGCCTTCGAAGTCGACGCTGAGTCCGTCGATGGTGAGCGCTGCCTGGGCCATCGGCTACTCCGCGGGCTGCGAGGATGGATCGGTGACACCGAGCGCCGGCGTCGACGGCTTGCGGGCGACGAGGCGATCGATCAGGTCATGCGCGAGGCCGGCGATGCCGCGCGGCAGATAGAGCACGACCAGAACGAAGACGAGGCCGATGATTGCCTTCCAGGCCTCCGCGAACCCTTCGGTCTCGCTGACCGTCGCCGAGATCATGTTGATCAGAATTGCGCCGATGCAGGCGCCGAGGATCGAGGCTCGGCCGCCGACCGCGGCCCACACCACCATGGTGATCGAGAAGCTCAGATCCATGAAGGTGGGCGAGGCGAACTCCGACACGATGACGTAGAGCATGCCGGCGAAGCCCGCGATGAGCGCCGACACGGCAAAGAAAAACGTCTGGTAGGCCGGCACGTCGAAGCCGAGATAGCGCGCGCGGTTCTGGTCATCGCGGATCGCCTGGAGGATGACGCCGGCCCGGGTCTCGACCAGCAGCCGGGCGAGCACAAGCATGACGCTGAGCGAGATCGCGATCAGATAATAGGTCGGGACCACATAGGGATCGAATTCGAACTCGCCGAGCTTGAACCAGCCGAGGTCGGTGAGGCCGTTGAAGCCGTTCGTCACCGGCTGGGCGTCGATCATGACCAGCCGCACCAGCAGCACCAGCGCCAGCGTGATGATAGACACGAAGACCCCGGCGATGCGCTTGCGGAACACGATCGAACCGAGCACGAAGGCGATCACGACGGGCAGGATCAGACCCATCGCAACGCCGAACCATTGGCTCTGGAACGGCAGCCAGAGAAACGACGCCTTGTTGATGCAGCACAGCTCGGTCTTGGCGCCGGGCTCGGCGTTCCACAGCATGAAGTCGGGCACCGGCTTGTCGGAACCCTGCTGCAGGCTGGTCGAGCTTGCGAGCTTCAGCGACATCGCCAGCATGTAGGCCCCGGCCCCGAAGAACAGGCCCTGGCCGAGGTTGAGGATGCCGGCATAGCCCCAGGACAGCGCCACAGCGATACCCAGCATTCCGAATACGAGATATTTGGCCAGCCGGTTGAGCCAGAACGAGTCCATGATCAGCGGCACGAGCATGATCGCGACAATGAAGATCGCGTAGATCGCCCAGTCGATGCGTCGCTTCGACATCATGATCAGCGTCCCTTGAGGGCAAACAGGCCCTTCGGCTTGAGCACGATGATGGCGATCACGACGCCGAACACGACAGCGCGGGCGAGGATGTCGTTGGTCGCCGCAGCAACGAGGCCGTTGATCTCACCGAGAATGCCGGCCGACAGGACCGAGCCGAGCAGGCTGCCGACGCCACCCATCACGACAACGAGGAAACCGTCGACCACCATCGACGTGCCCATGTCCGGGAAGACCGTCTTGAAGCCGGACATCATCACGCCGGCCACTCCGGCGAGCCCCGATCCGAATGCGAACGTCAGCGCGTTGACCCGGGTGACGTCGATGCCGCAGGCCGCCGCCATCTTCGGATTGCGGATGATGGCGCGGACCTGCGTGCCAGCCACGGTGCGGTAGATCACGAACCAGGTGGCAATGGCGAGAATGGCAGTGATGAGAATGATGAAGGCGCGGTAACGGTTGATGTCGGAGCCGGCAAAGCGGAACGTGCCCTGCAGGATGTCGGGCACACTCACGTTCTGCAGACCCGGCCCAAGGCCCTGGATGTGAATGCCGAGGAACGACAGCCCGAATTCGAGCCGCACCGCCTGCTGAATCAGAATGGCGATGCCCCAGGTCGCGAGCAGCGTGTCGAGCAGCCGGCCATAGAGCTTGCGCACCACGACGCGCTCGATCAGCAGCCCAAGCAGCGCGGTGACGATGAAGGCCAGCGGGATCGCGACGAAGATGTTGGTGCCGAGCCACAGGCCGGAGAGCACAGTCACGTAGGCGCCGACCATGACCATCTCGCCATGCGCCATGTTGATGACGCCCATCGCGCCATAGGTGATGGCGAGACCGAGCGCGACCAGGAGCAGGATCGATCCCAGGCTGAGACCGATAAACAGAACCTCGAGCATGACAGATGCCTCCCGCCATCCACCGCGCGAGGGAGGCGCGCGGTGGACAGGGTTTCCTTGACGTCAGGTTTTCAGCTTGGCCGCGTCGAGCCCCTTGCCGGTGCAGAAGAGGTTCGTCGGAGTTTCGCCGTAGGCGACGTAAGGAAGCGGCATGACCGGCTCCTTGTACGCATCGATGATCTTGCCCTGCCCGTCCGGCAGCCACTGCGCGATGCGCGGCGTCAGGTACGTATGCAGGTTCTCGGCCTCGATCTTGACGTGGCCGTTGGGCGCGTCGAACTCCTGGCCCTTCACCGCCTCGCGGATCGCCACCGGCGTGATCTCGGCGGCCTTCTCCACCGCCTGCTTCCACAGGAAGACCTGGAAGTACGACGATTCAAGCGCGTGGTGCGTCACCGCCTTGGGGTCCTTGACGAACTTACGGTAGCGCTCGATGAACGCCTTGTTGCGGTCGGTGTCGATCGCCTGGAAGTACGGGAACGAGGTGAAGGAGCCGACGGCGTATTCGGCGCCCATCGCCGCGATCTCGATCTCAGAGGTGACCGTCGCGCAGATCGGCAGCTTGTCGTGGGTCAGGCCCTGGTTCTTGTACTCGCGATAGAACGCGATCACGGAGTCGCCGACCACGTTGGACAGCACGACGTCGCAGCCGGAGCTCTTGATCTTGTTGACCATCGAGCCCCATTCAGAATGACCGAGCTCGAGATATTCGTCGGCGATCCACTCGCCGCCGTTCTTCTCGATCAGGATCTTGGAGACCTTCGCCATCTCGCGCGGATAGATGTAGTTCGACCCGACGATGAAGAACTTCTTCTTGCCGAGCGTCTTGATGATCCAGGGAATGAAGTTCGACAGCTGCTGGTTCGGAACGGCGCCGGTATAGACGACGTTCTTCGAGCACTCGAAGCCTTCATAATAGGTCGGATAGAAATAGAGATTGTTGCGCTTCTCGAACACCGGCAGGACCGCCTTGCGGCTGGCGGACGTATAGGAGCCGAACACGGTCGGGACCTTGTCCTGGATGACGAGCTTCGACGCCTTCTCGTTATACGTCTTGGGATCGGATGCGCCATCCTCGGCGATCGCAGAGATTTTCATCCCCTTGACGCCACCGGCGGCGTTGATCTCGCTGATCGCCATCATCGTCGCATCGTGCAGCGACTTCTCGACGATCGAAAGACCGCCGGTAAGCGAGAACAGCACGCCCACCTTGATCTCGCCGGCCGCCTGCGCGCCGGTCGAGAACACCCATGGCGAGGTAATCAGCGCGCCGCCCGCCAGGGCACCGCTCTTCAAGAATTTGCGTCGATCGACTGCCATACCGCACACTCCCCGTTTGTCCAGGCACGCGTCCTCGTTCGCGCCGAAGCACGCTGCTTGTTGCCAAAAATCGCCCAGAGCGGATCGAGCTCCGACGACGCGCCATGCGCCGACGGTCAGACTCGAACCCAAAAACAAAAAAGCCCGACGAACCCTTCACGGGTTCTTCGGGCTACCTAGCCGGTGCCAGACCAGCATCATTGATGGTCCGGCGGCGCTGAGAAGGAATTTCTCCCCTCAACTAATAAAAGCTAATCACCTTTCACGCGGTATTGCAAGAGCTCGTTAGCGTGAATGATTGCCGCGGCCATGTCGTCCATCGACAACCGCTTGGACATCGCCTGCTTACGGATGCTCTCATAAGCATCAGCCTCGCTCAATCCTTGGCCATCCATCAGGATCGCCTTGGCTTTTTGAATGCGCTGGATGCCGGCCAGCTTGCGCTCGAGCTTGCGGACGCGCTTCTCGGCTTCGCGCCGCTCCAGCCAAAGGCTGCGCGCGATCGTCAGATTCGTGAGCAATCCGAACGGCCGGATCGGCCGCTCGATCACGGCGACGGCTCCGGCCTCGAGCACGAGTTGCAGCGTCGACGGATCCTCGTACGATACGACAGCGATCAGCGTCGGCCGATGGTTTGCATCCGATTTGAGCAGCCGCTGAATTTCCAAACGCACATCATGCTCGATCGCAAGCAGCACCACGTCTGCGCCCTCGGCCCAGCAATCCGGCACCGGCCACTGCATCTCGACCATGCAGCCGATGCGCCGCAGATGTTCGACCAGTTTGGTCCGCTCGCTGTCCGGCGGGTGTACGACATGGACCCGCAGGCCGCGCAGATCACGAAGAATTTGGATCGCCACGCCCGGTTCTCCGCCCCGCCACGCTACCCCTGACCTCAGGACCGAATGAGTTGCTGCTCGTCGACCGACCAGTCGTCGAGACTCTGGACCACGCAATACGGATCCGGCTTCACCCGAACGCCGGGATTCCAGACGATCTGGAACCGTCCCTGGCCGTCGACGCGCGCGATGCGCGGCCACAGATAGGTGTGGTTGTTCTCGGGATCGACCCGAACCCGCCCCTGCGGCGCGTCGAATTCGAAATCGCGCATGTTGCCGAGCACCTGCTCCGGATCATCGGAGCCGCATTTGGCCACCGCCCGCATCGCCAGATGCACCTGGAAGTAGGCGGCCTCCGCGCACGCCGTCGCCGGCGCATCGTCGCCATACTTCGACTTGAAGCTGGCGACGAAGCGGCGCGCGGCCTGTGACGACAGCGTCTCGAAGAACGGCGCGGCGGTGATGTGGCCCTCGGCGGATTCGGCGCCCATCTCGGCGACCTCGGCCTCGCTGGTGGTCAGGCTCGCGATCGGCATCCGCGTCGGATCGAAGCCGGCGGCGCGATAGGCGCGGTAGAAATCGGCCGTTCCGCTGCCGACCACGGTCGAGAAGATCACGTCCGGCGAGGTCTTCTTGATGCGGGCGATGACCTTGTCGAAATCCTTGGCCTGCGCGTGCAGCGGCACGTAGATCTCGTCCAGCACCTTGCCCTTCCCCTGAACGACAAAATCGGCCATCAGCCGGTTGGATTCGTAGGGGTAGACATAGTTCGAGCCGACGAACAGGAAGCGGTTGCCGTAGGTCGAGAGCAGAAAGCGCGCGAGCTGCAACGAATTCTGGTTGGGGGCGGCGCCGGTATAGATGCAGTTGCGCGAGTACTCGAAGCCTTCGTACAGGGTCGGGTAGAACAGCAGGCCGCGATGGCCTTCGACCGACGGCAACACGGCCTTGCGCGTGCTCGACATGTAGCAGCCGAACAGCAGACGGATGCGGTCAACCTGGAACAGCCGCTCGGCGAAGGCGCGGAATTTTTTGGGGTCGGACGCTGGATCGTAGATGATCGGCTCGACCGGGCGCCCCAGGATGCCTCCGGCGGCGTTGATCTCGGAGATCGCGAGCAGAGTTGCGTTCAGTTGTGTCCGTTCGATGCCCGAGGTCACGCCGGTCTGCGAAAACAGTACGCCGACACGCCAGCTTTCAGGCTGCCTCTCTGAAGAACCCATAGGACGACAGCACCACGCTCCTGAATGCGTCTCCCGACACCATCGACCGGCCGTGCCGAGGGAACGCCACCTGGTTCTGTCTAGGATGATTGTTTGCTCGGCGTCAACCGCGCCAACAAATAGCGGTTCGAGCCGGCAGCGCGGATAGTGGTCGACGGCGGCGGCGTGATCAGCGCGTGCGGCGCTCCTCGCGCGGAGTCATGCCGAACTGATGCCGGTAACAGCGTGCGAAATGCATCGGCGTCGCAAACCCGGTTGCAAGCGCGACCTCGCCGATCGCGATCGTGCTCTGCCGGAGCAGCCTGCGGGCATGCTCCAGGCGGATCTGCAAATAGCGGCGATGGATGGTTGTCCCGAGATGATGCGCGAACAGGCGCTCGAGCTGGCGCAGCGAGAGGCCGACCAGCCGGGCCAGTTCGGGCGCGGCCAGCGGCCGCTCGATCCGCTTTTCCATCCGCACCAGCGTATCGACCAGCTTGGGGTGGTGGACGCCGAAGCGTTCGGCCGGCGACAGCCGTTGTGCGGCCTCGCCGTGGCGGACCTGAGTCTGCAGAAACCAGTCGCTCACAGCTGCTGCAAGCCGCGCGCCGTGATCGATCCGGATCATCGCATGCATCATGTCGAGGGCCGCGATGCCGCCCGCGCAGGTGAAGCGGTCGCGATCAATCTCGAACAGCGAGCGGCTCGGCGACAAGGCCGGAAACGTCTCGGTGAACGCCGGCACATGCTCCCAATGGATCGTGCAACGATGGCTGTCGAGCAGGCCTGCCTGGGCGAGGACGAACGGGCCAGCCGAGACGCCGATCAGCCGGACGCCATGCCGGGCCGCGCTCCGCAAATAGGCGAGGGTTGGCGGATGTGAGAACGTCGCCGGATTGCCGCCGGCGCAGACCACGATCGAGTCGAAACGAGCCGCACTGCCGATCGTGACGTCTGCGGGGATGCGGACGCCGTTGGAAGCCGGGATGTCGGTGCCTCGGATCGCGATATGGCGCCAGCGATAGAGCGTGCGGCCGCTGAGGACATTCGCCGCGCGCAGCGGCTCGACCGCCGAGGCATAGGACATCAGCGCAAAACCGGGGATCAGCAGGAAGCCGACCCGGTGCGAGCGGGGGTCGTCGCTTCTGGATAGTTTTATGTCGTTTTTGGACATGCGCAAGGATACTTATCAGCGCAATCTCGTACGGACAACCCGTGATCGGACGCGCATGCGCTACTCTCTGTTCACTCTCGCGCGCCAAGCGCTGCGCGGCCACCGCGACTGGCAGCCTGCCTGGCGCGACGCCGCCCCGCAGGCGAGCTACGACATTGTGATCGTGGGCGGCGGCGGTCACGGGCTGGCCTCAGCCTATTACCTCGCCAAACAGCATGGCATCCGCCGCGTCGCCGTGGTCGAGAAAGGCTGGATCGGCTCGGGCAATGCCGGCCGCAACACCACGATCATCCGCTCGAACTACCTGCTGCCCGGCAACGAGCCGTTCTATGAATGGTCGATGAAGCTGTGGGAAGGCCTGGAGCAGGACCTGAACTACAATACGATGGTCAGCCAGCGCGGCGTTCTGAACCTCTACCATTCCGACGCGCAACGGGATGCCTTCGCCCGGCGCGGCAATGCGATGCGGCTGGCCGGCGCCGATGCCGAGCTGCTCGACGCCGATGCCGTCCGGACCATGCTGCCATTGCTGGATTTCGACAATGCGCGCTTTCCGGTCAAGGGCGGCCTGCTGCAGCGCCGCGGCGGCACCGCGCGGCACGACGCGGTGGTCTGGGGCTACGCCCGCGGTGCCAGCGACCTTGGCGTCGACATCATCCAGAATTGCGAGGTCACCGGCTTTGTGCGTGACGGCGACCGCATCACCGGCGTCACCACCACGCGGGGCACGATCCAGGCCGGCAAGGTCGGGCTCGCGGTCGCCGGCAGCAGTTCGCTCGTGGCGCGCCATGCCGGCCTGCGGCTGCCGATCGAAAGCCATGTGCTGCAGGCCTTCGTCTCCGAGGCGATCAAGCCGCTGATCCCAGGCGTCGTCACCTTCGGTGCCGGCCACTTCTACATCAGTCAGTCCGACAAGGGCGGCCTGGTGTTCGGCGGCGACATCGACGGCTACAATTCCTACGCCCAGCGCGGCAATCTGCCGACCATCGAGGATGTCTGCGAGGGCGGCATGGCGCTGATGCCGGCGATCGGCCGCGTGCGCATGCTGCGCTCCTGGGGCGGGCTCGTCGACATGTCGATGGACGGCTCGCCGATCATCGACCGCACGCCGCTGGCGGGGCTCTATCTCAACGCCGGCTGGTGCTATGGCGGCTTCAAGGCCACGCCCGGGTCGGGATGGTGCTTCGCGCATCTGCTCGCGCGCGACGAGCCGCATCCGGTCGCAAGCGCCTATCGCCTCGATCGCTTCGCCGCCGGCGACCTGATCGACGAAAAAGGTCAGGGCGCGCAGCCCAACCTGCACTGAGGCCAGCCATGCGAATTCCCTGCCCGTTCTGCGGCGAGCGCGACCTCAGCGAGTTCGCCTATCACGGCGACACCGCGCCGCGCCCTGATCCCACCACCGACGATGCGCCGCGACGCTTCTTTGAAGCCACCTATCTGCGCGACAATCCGGCCGGCGAGCATCGCGGGCTCTGGTATCACGCACAGGGCTGCCGCAGCTGGCTGGTCGTGACACGCAACGTCCGGACCCATCAGGTGCTCGGAGCGGTCCTGGCGCGGCGAGGCGCGGCATGAAACCGGTCTCCTACAGGCTCCCCTCCGGCGGCATGATCGATCGGAGCAGGACGATCGGCTTCAGCTTCGACGGCCGCAGCTATCAAGGCCATCCCGGCGATACGCTGGCGGCGGCGCTGCTGGCCAATGACGTTCGACTCGTCGGCCGCTCGTTCAAATATCACCGTCCGCGCGGCATCGTGACCGCGGGGCCGGAGGAGCCGAATGCGCTGGTCGAACTGAGATCGGGCGCCCGGCGCGAGCCGAACACGCGCGCCACCACGATCGAGCTGTATCAGGGCCTGCAGGCCTGGAGCCAGAACAGGTGGCCGTCGTTGCGTCTTGATCTCGGCGCCATCAACTCGCTGCTGTCGCCGCTGTTCGTTGCCGGCTTCTACTACAAGACCTTCATGTGGCCGGCCGCGTTCTGGGAAAAGATCTACGAGCCCGCGATCCGCCGCGCCGCAGGGCTCGGGCGCGCCAGCGCCGAGGCCGATCCCGACACTTACGAGAAAGTTCACGCGTTCTGCGACGTCCTGGTCATCGGCGGCGGCGCTGCGGGGCTTGCGGCTGCGCTTGCCGCGGCACGCAGCGGCGCGCGTGTCTTGCTGTGCGACGACGATTGCATGCTCGGCGGCCGTCTCAACAGCGATCTCAGAGAGATCGATGGCAGGCCCGGCGCCGACTGGGCGCTGCACGTGGCCGCCGAGCTCGCGGCTCTGCCGAACGTCCGCATCCTCACGCGCACCAGCGTGTTCGGCGTCTATGATGGCGGCACCTATGGCGCGCTCGAGCGCGTATCCGACCATCTCGCCGAACCCCAGCCGCATCAGCCACGCCAGCGCTACTGGAAGATCGTCGCAAGGGCTGCTGTGCTTGCGAGCGGCGCGATCGAGCGCCCCATCGTGTTCGGCGGCAACGACCGGCCCGGCGTGATGATGGCCGCCAGCGTGCGCAGCTATCTGAACCGGTACGCGGTCGCACCGGGCCGGCGGGCAGCGGTCTATACGGGCACCGACGACGCCTGGACGACCGCCTTCGATCTCGCCCGCAGCGGCGTCATCGTGGCGGCGATCATCGACCACCGCGATGCCGTCGGACCGGGACTCCGCGCCGAGGCCACGCGGCTTGCCATTCCCGTCCATCTCGGTGCCGACGTCATTGATACGCGCGGCCGCTCCGGGCTGCAGGCAGTCATCCTGCGGACGGCGGACGGGCGGCACCACCGTTTGAATGTCGACCTGTTGGCCATGTCGGCCGGCTGGTCGCCGCATCTCGCTCTGACCACCCATCTCGGACATCGGCCTCGCTGGTCTGATGTGCATGCGGCCTTCGTGCCGGATGCGTTGCCGCCGGGCCTGACCGTCGCGGGGGCTGCATCAGGCGCTTTCAGCCTCGCCGAGGCCCTGCAACAGGGCACGGCGCGCGGTGCCGCGGCCGCAGCGGCCGCGGGCTTTGGCACGACCGCCGCTGCATCGCCGCGGGCGGACGATGAGGAGATCGCGCTGGCGCCGTTTTGGCAGGCCGCTACCTCATCCAAGGCCTTCATCGATTTCCAGCACGATGTCACCAGCGCCGATGTCGCGCTCGCCGCGCGCGAGGGTTTCCGCTCGGTCGAGCTGCTCAAGCGCTACACCACGCTGGGCATGGCGACCGATCAGGGCAAGACGTCGAACATCAACGGCCAGGCGTTGATGGCGGAACTGACGGGCCGCAGCATGGCCGAGGTCGGCACCACGATCTTCCGCGCGCCCGTCACACCCGTCGCGATCGGCGCGCTCGCGGGCCACCACCGCGGCCGCGACTTCCGTCCGACACGGCTGACCGCCGGACATGACTGGGCCGGGCAGACCAATGCGAGCTTCGTCGAAACCGGCGCCTGGCTCCGCGCGCAATGGTTCTCACAGCCCGGCGAATCCGACTGGCTCTCCACCGTCTCGCGCGAGGTGCGCGACGTCCGCGGCAAGGTCGGGGTCTGCGATGTGTCGACACTGGGCAAGATCGACGTGCAGGGCAGCGATGCCGGCATCTTCCTCGACCGCGTCTACATCAACATGTTCTCGACCTTGCCGGTCGGCAAGACGCGCTACGGCGTGATGCTGCGCGAGGACGGTATCGTGATGGATGACGGCACGGCGGCGCGTTTCGCGTCCGATCATTATGTGGTCTCGACGACGACGGCCAACGCCGCCAAGGTGATGCAGCATCTCGAGCATGCTCGGCAGGTGCTATGGCCGGAGCTCGACGTGCAGCTCGTCTCGGTCACCGAGCAGTGGTCTCAATATTCGATCGCCGGCCCGCACGCGCGGCGGCTGCTGGAGCAACTCCTCGGCGAGGCAGCCGACGTTTCCGACCCGGCGTTGCCCTATCTGGGTTGCGTCGAATTTACCTGGCACGGCGTTCCGGCGCGGCTGTTCCGCGTCTCGTTCTCCGGCGAGCTCGCCTATGAGATCGCGGTGCCCGCGCAGCACGGCGATGCGGCGATCCGTGCGATCATGAAGGCTGGCGCCGAATTCGGGATCACGCCTTACGGCACCGAAGCGCTCGGCGTGATGCGCATCGAGAAGGGCCATGTCGCGGGCAATGAGATCAACGGCACGACCACGGCGGCCGATCTCGGGCTGGGGCGGATGATGTCACAGAAGAAGGATTATATCGGCCGCGTGCTGGCGCAGCGGCCGGGTCTCGTCGATCCTGACCGGCCGACGCTGATCGGTTTGCGCCCGATCAAGCCGCAGGACCGGCTGCGCGCCGGCGCGCACATGCTGGCGCTCGGCGCGGCGCCGACAACGGAGAACGATGAGGGCTACGTCACGTCGGTGGCGTTCTCGCCGACGCTGGGACATTGGATCGGCCTCGCCTTGGTGAAGCGCGGACCGCAGCGGGTCGGTGAGCGCATGCGCGCCTACGATCCGGTGCGCGACGGCGACACCGAAGTCGAACTGGTCTCGCCGGTCTTCCTCGATCCACAGGGAGCGCGGCTCCATGGCTGATATCAGCTTGCCGTCCCGAACATCGCTCGCTGATCAAGCGACCTTGCTGCCGAGCAGCCGGGTCTCGATCACCGAACGCGCCGATCTCGGGCTCGCCACGCTGCAGGCGCGCAAGGGCCAGGACGCGGCGCTGCGCGATATCGTCCAGCAACGGCACGGGGTGTCGTTGCCGCAGAGCCCTGCCCTGGCGCGGACGGACGCTATCGCCTTCGTGGGTCTAGGCCCGCAGCATTGGCTCGCCGTGGCGGACGGCCGCAACCACCATCTGGCTTCCTCGCTGAAGACCTCGCTCGGCCCGCTCGCCTCGATCGTCGATCAGAGCGGCGGCTATGTCGTGTTCCGCGTCGGCGGTTCCGCCATTCGTGACGTGCTGGCCAAGGGATTCCCGATCGATCTGCACGAGCGCGCCTTCCCGCCGAGCGCTGCCGCCACGACGGTCGTCGCGCATATCGGCGCCATCATCTGGCGCAACGACGACCAGGACGGCCATCCCTGCTTCGATATCGCCGTCTTCCGCAGCCTGTCCCGCAGCTTCTGGCGGTGGTTCTCGGAGGCCGCGGCGGAATTCGGCTGCGACGTGAGACAGTAGGTTTCTCACCACTCGTCGCGCAGCGCCACGCTCTGTCCTCGTCAGTGCGAGCGCAGCGAAGCAATCCCGGGGGCGCGTGCGGGACTCCGGATTGCGTCGTCGCTGCGCTCCTCGCGTTGACGCGCGGTGACGACAGGGCTCACGTCACCGGCCTCATCGACCGCTCAGCAATCCAGCGTCGTGTCGCGCTCCCACTGCGTCAGATGGCGCGCATAGGCATTCCATTCCTCGGTCTTGAGCTTGACATAGCAGGGAATGAAATCGCCGAGCTTCTCGCCGAGCACAGTCGACGCTTCCAACGCGCGGATGGCGTCCAGCAGATTGAGCGGCAGCTTCTTGCCGGTCGTCACCGTATGGCCATCGGTGTACATGTTGATGTCGAGACGCGTGCCCGGATGACGCTCATGGGCGATGCCGTCGAGACCCGCAGCGAGCAGCCCGGCCTGCAGCAGATACGGATTGGCGGCGCCATCGGCGAGACGGACCTCGAAGCGGCCGGCTTCCGGAATGCGGATCAGATGGGTCCGGTTGTTGCCGGAATAGGTCACTGAGTTCGGCGCCCAGGTCGCGCCCGATGTCGTGCGCGCCGCATTGATGCGTTTGTATGAGTTGACCGTGGGGTTGAAGAGCGCGGCGAGCGCATCAGCGGAATGCATGATGCCGCCGAGGAATTGATAGCCCAGCTTGGACACGCCGAGCTCGCCGGCCTCGTCCTCGAACAGATTGCGGCCGTCCTTCCATACCGAGACGTGAGCATGGCAGCCATTGCCGGTGAGATCAACGAACGGCTTCGGCATGAAGGTGGCACGCAGCCCGTGCTTCTCGGCGATCGAGCGCACCATGTATTTGAAGAACGCGTGACGGTCGGCCGTCTTCAGCGCCGTGTCGAACTCCCAGTTCATCTCGAACTGGCCGTTGGCATCCTCGTGATCGTTCTGATACGGCTTCCAGCCGAGCGCCAGCATGGCGTCGCAGATTTCGGCGATCACCTCGTATCGGCGCATCAGTGCCTGCTGGTCGTAGCAGGGCTTCGATTGCCGGTCCGCCGCATCGGACAGCTCGGTGCCGTCGGGCGAGATCAGGAAGAACTCGCATTCGACGCCCGATTTCAGCTCATAGCCTTGCGCCGCCGCATCGGCGATCATGTGCTTGAGCAGGTTGCGTGGCGCGTGGGCCACGGGCTTGCCGTTCATCCAAGGATCGGCGGCGAGCCAGCCGACTTCCGGCTTCCATGGCAGCTGGATCAGGCTCGCCGGATCCGGCATCGCGAACACGTCGGGATCCGCCGGCGTCATGTCGAGCCAGGTCGCGAAGCCGGCGAAACCAGCGCCGGTCTTGACCATGCCGTCGATTGCCGCAGCCGGCACGAGCTTGGCGCGCTGCACGCCGAACAGGTCGGTGTAGGAGATCAGGAAATATTTTATGCCTCGTTCGCACGCGACGGCATGGAGACTACTCGACATGGTTTCCCCTTTGAGTCCTCAGAAGACCCCGGCATCTTCTATCCGTCGATCTCGTCAGCGGCGCGCGCAGCACTGCCAGCCTATTTGTCGAGCCCCGGAATCCAATTGGTGCCTGCAAGCGGCACGCCGGCCATCGCCGCCGCCTCGATCGTCAAGGCGACGAGATCCTCAGGCTCGAGATTGTGCAGATGGCTCTTGCCGCAGGCGCGCGCGATGGTCTGCGCCTCCAAGGTCAGCACCGAGAGATAGTTGGCGAGACGGCGGCCTGCCTTGACCGGATCGAGCCGCGCCGCGAGCGCAGGATCCTGGGTCGTGATCCCCGCGGGATCGAGCCCTTCCTGCCAATCATCATAGGCGCCGGCCGTGGTGCCGAGCTTCTGATACTCGGCCTCCCACTGCGGATCATTGTCGCCGAGCGCGATCAGCGCGGCCGTGCCGATCGAGACGGCATCGGCGCCGAGCGCGAGCGCCTTGGCCACGTCGGCGCCGGTGCGGATGCCGCCGGAGACGATCAGCTGCAACTTGCGATGCAGGCCGAGATCCTGCAGCGCCTGCACCGCGGGGCGAATGGCAGCGAGCGTCGGCAGGCCGACATGCTCGATGAAGACGTCCTGGGTCGCCGCCGTGCCGCCTTGCATGCCGTCGAGCACGATGACGTCGGCACCGGACTTTGCTGCGAGCGCCGTGTCGTAATAGGGCCGGCTGGCACCGACCTTGACGTAGATCGGCTTCTCCCAATCCGTGATCTCGCGCAGCTCCTCGATCTTGATCTCGAGGTCGTCCGGCCCAGTCCAGTCAGGATGGCGGCAAGCCGAGCGCTGGTCGATGCCTTCAGGCAAGGTGCGCATCTTGGCGACGCGCGGCGAAATCTTCTGCCCGAGCAACATGCCGCCGCCGCCGGGCTTGGCGCCCTGCCCGATCACGATCTCGATCGCGTCGGCCTTGCGCAGATCGTCCGGGTTCATGCCGTAGCGCGAGGGCAGATATTGATAGACCAGGATCGACGAATGCCCGCGCTCCTCCGGCGTCATTCCGCCGTCGCCGGTCGTCGTCGACGTTCCGGCGGCCGACGCGCCGCGGCCCAATGCTTCCTTGGCGGGCCCCGACAGCGAGCCAAAGCTCATACCGGCGATGGTGACCGGGATCTTCAGCTTGATCGGCTTCTTCGCAAAGCGGGTGCCGAGCGTGACGTCGGTGCCGCACTTCTCGCGGTAGCCTTCGAGCGGGTAGCGTGAGACCGAGGCACCGAGAAACAGCAGATCTTCGAAATGCGGCAACGCGCGCTTGGCGCCGCCGCCACGGATGTCGTAGATGCCGGTTGCCGCGGCGCGCTGGATCTCGGCAATGACGCTCGGGTTGAAGGTCGCTGAGAAGCGCGGCGGGGTGCGATGTGGAGGCGCGGACATCGTGATAGCCTCAGTAAGCGTCGACATTGTCGATGTGGAAGTGATAGAGGCGCCGCGCCGAGCCGTAGAGCTTGAATTCGCCGGCGCTTGCATCGACGCCCGCGCGCTTGAGCACGGCGGCAAGGATCGCGCGATCCTCCTCCGTCATCGGCTTCTCGATGCAGTCGGCGCCGAGGCTCGCGACGCGGCCACGCACGAACAGCCGGGCCTCGTAGATGGAATCGCCGAGCGCATCGCCGGCATCGCCGAGAACGACGAGATTGCCGGCCTGCGCCATGAACGCGCTCATCGGTCCGATCGAGCCCTTCACGACGATGTCGATGCCCTTCATGGAGATGCCGCAGCGTGCCGAGGCGTTGCCCTCGATCACCAGCAACCCACCGCAGCCGGTCGCGCCCGCCGACTGGCTGGCATCGCCTTTGACGCGGACCTCGCCCGACATCATGTTCTCGGCGACGCCGACGCCGGCATTGCCGGAGATCACGACGGTCGCGTTCTTGTTCATGCCGGCGCAATAGTAGCCGACATGACCGTCGATCTCGACGGTGACGGGCGCATCGAGCCCGCAGGCGAGCGCATGCTTGCCGGAGGGATTGCTGACCACCCAGTGCGTCTCGTTGGTATCGGGCGAGAGCGCATGCAGTGCGGCGTTCAGCTCGCGCAACGGCGCAGTCGCCAAGTCAAAGCTCGGCATCAGCCACGCTCCCAGACGTAGACCGTGGCCGGCTCGGGCTCGAAGATGTGCGCTTTGTCGACGCCAGGCAGCATCGCCAATGCGCGATATTCCGAGCCGAACGCGACGTAATCGTCGGTCTCGGCCATGACAGCGGGCTTGCAGGAGATCGGATCGCGCAACACGGCAAAGCCGGTCTCGGTGCCGACCACGAAGGTGTAGAAGCCGTCGAGATCGGAAAGGCTCGCAGTCAGCGCCTCCTTCAGTGAGGCGCCCTCGCGGATACGCCAGCTCAGATAGCCCGCCGCAACTTCGGTATCGTTCTCGGTCGCGAAGCGCATGCCCTCCCGCTGCAGCATGCGCCGGACGCCATTATGGTTCGACAACGAGCCGTTGTGCACGAGACATTGATCGAGCCCGGTCGAGAACGGATGCGCCCCGCGCGTCGTCACCGCCGATTCCGTCGCCATGCGGGTGTGGCCGATGCCATGGCTCCCGGCCATGCGCGGCAGGCCGAAGCGCTGCGTCACCTGCTCGGGACGGCCAACCTCCTTGTAGAGCTCCATGCGCGCGCCGCCGCCGACGAAGCTGATGTCGTCGCGACGCTCCACGAAGGCGCGCGCCGTCTTCTCCTTCTCGGCGCGGATCGACACCACGGCATGGGTATCGTGCAGAACAAGCCCCGGCGCCTCGTCGATCGCCTTGCCGAGCTCGGCCACGGCCTGCTGCAGGACCTGCTCGCCGGCGCCGCTGATGGTGAGCTTGACGCGCCCTTCCGTCCGCGCGCCGTAGACTGCGAAGCCCGCGCTGTCGGGCCCGCGATCGCTCATCACGACCAGCATGTCGCTGAGCAGCGCGCCGAGCTCCGGCTCCAGCCGTGGAGCTTTCAAGAACAGCCCGACGATTCCACACATGCGCTGCTCCCTCCACCTCGTTGTGCGACGGGCCGAGCCTTCCCGTCAGGGTGCCGAACATAGCGCAGGCAACGTTCTCGTCAAGAAACTTTTATTCACTCGAAGAACGCCAGTCGTCGGACGCCCCGACAGCCGTCCACGGCATGGACTCATCACTCGCACTGGCAGCGAGGGCATGTGCGGCGTATAGAAGTCTGAGGGCGGCTGCGCTGCGGCGGCCGATCACGATCGCGAGGTTTCCTGTGGCGAAAGGCGCCGCAAAGCATCCCCGGAAGCACGGCAAGGCGGAGACGCCACGGCAGGAGCCTGAACTTCTTACCGGCTCGATGGCGCCGAAGGAGGCCACGCCGACGCTGGAGACGGAGATCGGGGCCGAGGTCCGCCGCCTGCGCAAGGATCTCGATCTCACCGTCGCGGAGCTCGGCGCCGCCGCCGGCATCTCCGCGGGCATGATGTCCAAGATCGAGAACGGCTCGATCTCGCCGTCGCTGGCGACATTGTCGGCGCTAGCCAAGGCACTGAACGTGCCGATCGCGCGGCTGTTTCGCGAGAACGGCGAGGAGCGCGACTGCTCATTCGTGAAAGCCGGCCATGGCGTGCGGATCGAGCGGCGCGGCACCAAGGCGGGCCATCTCTACGATCTGCTCGGCCATTCGCTGGGCGGCGACGTCGTCGTGGAGCCCTATCTGATCACGCTCAAGGGCGACGCCGTCCCCTACACCGATTTCCGCCATGCCGGCGTTGAGTTCATCTACATGCTCTCCGGCAAGGTGCGTTACCGCCACGCCGACCGCCTCTATCTGCTCGAGCCCGGCGACGCCCTGTTCTTCGACGCCGCCGCCCGCCACGGCCCCGAGGAGCTGATCAAGGCGCCGATGACCTATCTCTCAGTCATCATCTATCCCCGACGCAGTCGCTAGAAGGCGAACGCCTCGGTCGTGAAGACTGCACGCTGGCATGGACTTTACCCGAGAGAGCGTCGAGCGCCAGGCGGGTCGTCGCTCCCGTCAGGCCGGCCGCAGACAGGATCCAAAGGGTTGCCCATCCCAGCTGTTCATCTCAGTCTCGCGATGAGCCCGGAGCCTGATTGCATCAAGACACCGAACATCCAGCCGCCCGCGATGATCACCTCCCAGCGCGGACTGACCGGCGTCCCGAAGACGAAATCGTAGATCGAGACGAGCGCCGCGAACGCCGCAAGGAACCAGCCTATCTCGCCGAGGGACCTGGCAAGCTGGGGGACGAGCCTGGTCAGGCGCATCGCGCCGGCGGCGCGTGGCGGCGAAGGCACGTCGGTCGCGAGGTAGAAGGCCACTGTTCCGCTCAGGACCACCCCTGCGATGAACTCAGCATGATCAAAGATGGCCGGACTTGTCATGGTGAGCTGAGCCGCGACAAACGTCCCGCTCATCGCGCCTACCATCGCCCGCCCGAAGCCTCCCACGACGCTGCTGCACCGACGCAGCAGATCGAGCCAGCCATCGTCCATCAACCACGTCTCATCGGCGCGCTCCGTTCCCTCGTCGAAAGTGCTGTACATCCTGCGCAATTCTGCTCGGGGAAGATCCGGATCAACTACGCGCGAAACTCGTCCACGATCGTTTTCGGCACGATGGCTCGCTCGTTCTGCTCTCACGTCGACGTCCTCCCGTGGAATGTCCGATCCGGAGTAGAGATCCGGCGGATCCTGAAAATGCCGCTCTGCGCGGACTGCATTCTTCCCATTCCCTTGCGAGCCGCCGGCCGTTTCGGATTGAGGCGCGCGACTGTATTGCTTCCGTCGAGGCGGCCGGCAAGTGCGTCTGCGCGTCAGAACGGGTAGTAGCGAATTTGCGCCATGACGACATTGTCGTCCGTCTTCGGAGCCCCGCCCACGCCGGGGAACGCGAACCGCTGCGTGAATGAATATTGCAGGCCGGCTTTGAGCGCGCCAAAATTGCCTTGATAGACGGTCTCGTAGAAGCCGGCCGTCATCTGCCTGACCTCGCGCGTGTTGCCGTTACAGGTTGCCGCCGGCGAGTTCTCGATGTTGCAGCCCGTATTGTTGTAGAGCGGATTGCCGTAGCCGAACGGCACCGTCCCGACATTTGCAAACGCCGCCTTTGCTTTTTCGAGGCCGGCATAAGTATAGAGATCAAGGCTCGGTGTCGTGTGCCAGATTAGTCCCGCGGCCGCCGCCGTGATCGTCAGCGGCAGGAGCGTGCCATCCTGCGCCACCGTCGCATCCGGGAACGGGGTGGCGGTAAAGCGTCCCAGAACACCCTGTGAGCCGTAGAGCTGAAGCTCCAGTGTTTTCAGGATCAGCTCGGCATTGATATGCCCGCCGAAGCTGCCGGTGTCGTAGGCGTGGTTTGCGGAATTGAAGCGATCGAACAGCTGCCGATAGAGCCCCCAGGCCTCGACATGCAGTCGGTAGGGTCCGAGCCGGGGATCCCACGCAGCCTTGACGGTGACGTCGGGCACCTGGTTGAGGCTGACATTGTTGAGGCTGTTGAAGAAGCTGCCGCCTGGTCCGGTCAGATTGACCTGGAGATTGGGGTTCAACACGCCTTGCGGCCCGACCGCCGGCGTGCCCACGGCGGGCGTGTTGCCGCCGAAGAACGCCGTCTGCGGGTTTTCAACTGATGCGGCAACCTTGAACTCGGGACCCAGGTCCTTCCATATCCGAAGCCCGGGCTGGCGCACCGCCAGGAAGCCCGGAACGGATTCGAAGTCGATGACACCCGGCGCATCGACGCCCCGGGGATCAATGCCCGCCTTGCTGGGCGCATTGAGCGACCAGGACTGGCCGGCCAGGAAGTGGAAACCGAGATCCGAGCGATCCAACTCCAGGCTGAGTTGGCGCATGCGTGGATTGAACGAGTTTGTCGCGACCGAATTCGCGGTCTGAGCCGCGCCCTCGAAGTCGATCTCGCCGTAGCCGGCGAGATGCGTGTCAGGATCGACATTGCCGGCGGCAAGCACCGAGAATCGACTCTGCCGCGCCGAGAAGCGCGCTTCCGGCGTGTTGAAGTTTCGCGCCTGCGGATACGGAATGAAGTTGTAGACCGAGCCCGTATCGGAAGCGAGATTGCGCGAGCGATAGATGCCGGTCAGGTCAACCCACCCGCCGAATGTGAAAGTCACGCCCTTGTAGCAGAATTTGCCTGGCTCACAGGGCTCGGGCAACGGCACCTTGCCGGTCGGCGACATGTGAGACGCCTCGGCCGCCAGTGCCTGACGCTTGTGGATCTCCGCGTCCACGCGACTCTCGATCTGCTTCAGCCTGGCCCTCAAAGCCTGGATTTCCTGTGCCGCGTTGTCATCCGCCAAGGCGTGTCCGGACGCCAGGATCACGGGACAAGCTATCATTGCGCATGTGAATGGTCGCATTTCGAGCCTCCGCTTCATGAGAAGCAGGCTATGCATGCGATCCTCACGATCGCGATGCGCGCGTGCTTTACTCCTGGTGCACGATGTGACTCGGGACGCCCTTATTCCTCGCGAACCGCATGTCCTCCATCACGTTGTTATGAAGGTGCGCTCTGGAATAACACGCCGCCAAGCGCGATCCGCGAGATACTGGACTTTCCAAATTGCAGCTCCTTCATCGGTCAGGAGACGCATCGCGTCGGACTGGAGCGCCGCCGATCGAATTGCCTCTGTGGCGACGTTGCTGAAGGCAGGCTGTCAGTTCGTGTTCGCCACCGGCACTTGCCATCAGCTGCCCGTAGAGTTGATCGATGACACTGCCTCATCGGGCGTGACATCTTCGGCTCCGCGCGCTCTCAGATCTGCCCTCGTCGGCTGATGGTTGCGGCCCTGGTCAATGGGCCAAGGCTCCTTGTGAGCGAGCGAGGCTGCCGAGCCGCCTTGCGTGAGCGACAACAACGCAAGTGCCAACGCACATCCCAAGACGATCCTGCCCGACATGGCCTGTTCTCGATCGACCGGCTGGTTGCGCGGGGTCGCTTCGCCGTGAGCGAGCGCGACCACTCCGCGTGGAGCCGGCGAGGCTCGCCAGCCCCACGATTGGTTGCTATTGGATCATATCGCCCCACGGATTTGGCACGCATGGCGGCGACGTATAGGGATCGGACGCAAACGCGCCGACATTTGGCGCTCGAATACATCCTGTCGTTTCGTGGGCCTTTGCAGCGATGTGTCTCTTGCCAACGCCGTGGCAGGCAGCCATCGCCTGGTTGGTGAAGAGGACGGCATTGATGAGCGCAACGCATACGAGAGACGCTTTGGTCATCGGCTTCTCCTTGATCTGCAGCAGCCAAACGAGCTTGGAGCCTGCATCTCCGAGACCGTTCGGGATCTCCAAGCATTTCCTCGCAAACGTTCAAACAAGCGCGAGATGTCGCGATCACGTCCGTGAACGTCCTTGCAGCCTGGCTGAACGTGGTCGAGTGCTCGCCACCGGATGGCGGCTGTTTCGGCCGTGCGCGACAGCGACAGCTGTTAGAACCGCGACGTACGAGCGCAACGACAATCGCGAAAGCGAGCGGCGTGCCGGAGACGCTGCCGCAACACGCACGTGGCCTGGAGACGAAGCCCGATCGGATCGAGGGGCGAGCGGCCGCGCAACATCGATCTTCTCATCCGCTGCGTCATGTCGAAGAACGACGCTCGGCAACGCGTCGCCGGGCTCAAATAACAGCGAGCCTTTCGAGGCGGAACTAGCCGCGCGCGAGGAATCCTTGTTTCAGTTGCCCTTCACCCGGCAACCCTGGACCGCTATGTCGCAACCGTCGATGCTGGCAAGAACTTGGCGGACCACGCTGACGCCGAGGACCACCAGGCACGCAACGAACTCCGGTCGCTCGTGCACAGGGCCGCGATTGACCCGCAGGGAGCCCGCGAAGGATTTGACATTGAAGGGGAAGCTGTGTGCCTGACTCGGGAAGGAGTGTTCCCTGATGCCAGCTACGGTGACACTTGGTAGCGGGGGAGGGACTCGAACCCCCGACCCCAGGATTATGATTCCCGTGCTCTAACCAGCTGAGCTACCCCGCCACGGTGTCCGATCAAGGCCGAGCCGGTCGAACGAGCGCGGCGGGCGTTGTGAACGGGCCGCATATAAGGAGCCGGTCCCGCTGCTGTCAAGCAAAGCTCGCGGCCGGCGGCGGTTTTCGGACCGCAGGATTTCCTCAAGACTCGTCAGGGTTTGAGCCGGTGTTGAGGGCAGCGACGCCTGGCCAGATGCACGCGCCTGCGCGTACCCGCCTCAAGCCGCGGCGAATCTCGACGAAGACGTTGCGCTCACTTCGGCTGCACGTTCGGATTGCCGCCGGGGCTGCCGGGCGGCGGGATCACGGGCGTGTTGCCGCCTTCGGGAGTCGGGGCGTGCATCTCCGGATCGACGCCGCTCGGCGGGCACAGCACGCCATTGGTCTTGGCGAGCTTGTCGCCCAGCGGCTCGCCGGCGCGGCCGGTGGTGATGCCGTCCGGCGTTGGCGTCGCCCGCGCATTCGGCGCGCAGGCGGCGTTGGCGTTGGGAGCCGGCGCCGTCGTCTGCGGCGGCGTGGCGGGCGTCGGCGGCGCCTGCGCATGCGCCACGGCGGCGGCCGAGGCCAGCAGGAACGAGAGGAACAGTGATTGCCTGATGCTCATGGCGAAGCAACGCGAACCCGGCGCTCGCGTTCCCAGCCAGACGGCCACCGCGGCAAGCGCGCGCTGTCATCGTCCCTTGCGGTAGCGGATCAGCGAGAAATGGCCCATCGGCGGCATCGGCCGACGCTCCGCCAGCGTCACCCCGCCATGCCTCGCGGCCCAGTTCACCAACCGCGCCCACGGGAACTCCGGCCGCCAGCCGAGCCGGCGCGCGACCGGCGCGAAGGCAAGCTCGAAGATCCGCCGCGGCCCGCTCTCGGCACCGATATGGTTGACCAGGATCAGCTCGCCCCCCGGCTTCAGCACACGGATGAAATCATCGAGCGTCGCTTCCGGGTCCGGCACCGCGGTGATGACATATTGCGCGACCACCGCATCGAAGAAATCGTTGGGGAAGGCGAGATGCTTCGCGTCCATGACGGCGAGCGTCTCGACGTTGTAAAGCTTCAGCTCGCGCACGCGCGCCTGCGCCCGGCGCAGCATCGGCTCGGAGATGTCGACGCCGCAGATCTTCGTGGTGCGCGCATAGTCCGACAGCGACAGGCCGGTGCCGACGCCGACGTCGAGAATGCGGCCGCCGATGCGATCAGCTTCCGCGATGGTCGATTGGCGCCCCTGATCGAAGACCTTGCCGAACACCAGATCATAGATCGGCGCCCAGCGCTCGTAGGCCTTTTCGACCCCCGCGCGGTCGATGTCCCCCATGCCCCTGCCCTGAATGATGGACGCTGATCAGCCGCGGACCGGCTCGGCCACGCGCTGCGGCCGGACCAGGCCGGCGGTCGCGCTGCTCTCGGCGACCGCGCTCTGGATGAAGCCGCCGCCGAGCACGCGGGCGCGGCCCGAAGCTGCGTCGTAGAAGACGCAGGCCTGTCCCGGCGAGACGCCCTCCTCGCCGCCGACGAGCTCGACCTCGTAGCTCCCGTCGGCGCCACGCAGCCAGGCCGGCTGCGGCGCGCGGGTCGAGCGCACGCGCACGAACAGCTCGAGGCCGTCGCGCACGGCGGCATCAAGCGCGCCGTCGCCGATCCAGTTGACCTCGCGCAAAGTGATGCGGTGCGTGCGCAGCGCCTCGCGCGGGCCGACCACGACACGGCGCGTGGTGACGTCCAGCTTCACCACGTAGAGCGGCGCGCCGGCGGCGATGCCGAGGCCCTTGCGCTGGCCGATCGTGTAGTTGGCGATGCCCTGATGCGCGCCGAGCACGCGGCCGTTGAGATCGACGATCTCACCGGGCTCCATCGCATTCGGACGCAGCTTGCCGATGATGTCGGTATAGCGGCCGGTCGGCACGAAGCAGATGTCCTGGCTGTCGTGCTTGTCGGCGACCTCGAGCTCGAAGCGGCGCGCCAGCTCGCGCACCTCCGGCTTGGTCATGTCGCCGAGCGGGAAGCGCAGATAGTCGAGCTGCTCGCGGGTGGTCGCGAACAGGAAATAGCTCTGGTCGCGATCGGCATCGGCGGCGCAGGTGAGCGCGCGCGATCCGTCCGGCAGACGGCGCGAGGCGACGTAGTGGCCGGTCGCCAGCACCGAGGCGCCGAGCTCGCGCGCGGTCTTCAGGAGATCGCCGAACTTGATGGCGCGGTTGCACTCGATGCACGGCACCGGCGTCTCGCCCGAGGCGTAGCTCGCGGCAAAATTGTCGATCACCGACTCGCGGAAGCGGTCCTCGTAGTCCAGCACGTAATGCGGGATGCCGAGCCGCTCGGCGACGTTGCGCGCGTCGTGAATGTCCTGGCCGGCGCAGCAGGCGCCCTTGCGGTGCGTCGCCGCGCCATGATCGTAGAGCTGCAGGGTGATGCCGACGACGTCGTATCCTTGCGACTTCAACAGCGCAGCCGTGACCGACGAGTCCACGCCGCCGGACATGGCGACGACGACCCTAGTGTCCTCGGGACGGCCTTCGAGATCGAGACTGTTGAGCATGGTCAGGTCACTGCGATCGCGGCATCAGGCTGCGGGTCCCCGGCACGGGAACACCGCGCATGTGCCGTCTTTGCGGATGGCTTGCTCCCAGCAATGTCCGGACCCGGTCTCCCGGTCGGAAACAACGCGAGAAGCATTGGTCTTTCATATAGGCGCACTTCCCGCGAAGCAATCGCGCCGGCCGGTGGCCACAGCGGCAAATCTTGCCGGCCGGGCAGAAATGACGGGGAGGTCGTGCCGCGGGCCAATCTCGCACATACATACAAATAATTGATAAGATTGATACTTTTCACAAACCCCGCCTTGGCCCGCTCCTTGCTGAACTGGGTCGACGAGTTTTATCGCGAGAGGATCCAAGGTGTTCAGCGTCACGTCAGACATCCAGGCCAGCCCGGCTCTCAAGACCACGGCGCCGAAACAGCCGCGTCAGGACGCCTCGCAGCTGCCCGACAGCTTCTCGGCGCTGGTCGATGCCGCGACACCGCCGGACCCGTCGACATCGTCCCTCCCCTCGCCCCAGCCGGTGTCTCGCGCCAGCAGCGCCGCACCGAGCCGCGACTCCGGCCGCAGCAGCGATACGGATCGCACCAGCCAGGCCAAGGCCTCGGACAAGACGCAGGGCCAGGCCGACAACGGCCCCTCCCGCACCGACAAGGCCGGACCGGACACCACATCGGACACGACCGCCGGCAAGCCGGCCAAGAGCGCGACAGACTCGACCGATAGCACCGACGGCAAGACCACGGAAAAGACCACGGACAAGACGGACGGCGACAAGGCCAGTGCCGACGCGATTGCGGCCGCACAAGCCGCGACCGCCGATCAGGCCACCGGACCGACACCGGTGGCCGTCGCGCTTCCCTCCGGGATCACGCTCGCCACCGCGGCCGTCGGCCCCGGTGCGACTGACGGCGATGGCACCTCCGCCGGACCGACCCCGACCGGACCAGCCGGCACCGCCGCGCCGGTGCTCGACGGATCGGTCGATGCCAATGCCGGCTTGATGGCCGCGGCAGCGAAGACGGCCGGAGCCAAGACGGCGGGCGACGCCGCCTCAACCACTGGTGCGGACGCCGCGACGACGGCCAGGACCGAAACTGCGGCCCCGTCCGACCAGACCTTTACAGCGGCGCTCGACGCGGCCACCCCCGGCGGCAGCAAGCCAGCGGTCAAGGCCGCTGCCCAGGCCAAGACCGGGCTTGCGGCCGGCGAGACCGGCAAGAGCGCCGATCTGGGCAATGCCCCGGCGCAGGGCGCCCATCCACAAAACCAAGCGGCCGGCCCGACGCAGCAGCCAGCGGTGGCCACGAAGCCGGATGGCAGCGAGCTCGAACCGGCCAAGGGGAACACCACGCCCGCCCCATCCGCGCATGAGCGCGGCGCCGCGCCAGGCAACGTCCAGACCAACGGCCAGATTGATCCGTCGGCGCAGGCTGCAACCGCGCTGCAGCCGCAGCTGTCGACGCCGGCCGCCCAGACCAACCCGATCACCGCCGCGAATCTCACGGCGACGGCCGCGACCACCGCCAGCGTGCCGCTGCACGGGCTCGCGGTCGAGATCGCGGCCTCCGCGCTGAACGGCAAGAGCCGCTTCGAGATCCGGCTCGATCCGGCCGAGCTCGGCCGTATCGATGTCCGCATCGACGTCGACCGCAACGGCCAGGTGACCTCGCATCTGCGGGTCGAGAAGCCCGAGACCCTGGCCATGCTGCAGCAGACCGCGCCGCAGTTGCAGCAGGCGCTGCAGGACGCCGGCCTCAAGAGCAACAACAGCGGGCTGCAATTCTCGCTCCGCGACCAGAACTCGTCCGGCCAGAACGGCGGCGACTACCAGCAGAACGGCAACTCGCAACGCCTGATCGTGACCGAGGACGAAAACGTCCCGGTCCAGCTCGCCGGACGGTCCTATGGACGGATGTTCGGCGCGCAGGGCGGTGTCGATATCAGGGTTTAACAGGAGGCTTCCATGGCCATCGGCGACGCAATCACGGCAAGCCCCGCCGTCTCGGGCACGACCAAGACGACCACCACGTCATCGGGCAGCGGCCTGAGCGGGAGCGCGACCTCGACCATCGCGGGCAACTTCCAGACCTTCCTGACGCTGCTGACGACGCAGCTGCAGAACCAGAACCCGCTCGATCCGCTGGACACCAACCAGTTCACCCAGCAGCTCGTGCAGTTCGCCGGCGTCGAGCAGCAGCTCAAGACCAACGACCAGCTGGCGTCCCTGCTCACGATGCAGCAGACGACGCAGGCCACCCAGGCGCTCGCCTTCGTCGGCAAGACCGCCGTGGTCAACGGCTCGCAGACAGCCCTGGCGAGCGGCAAGGCCGATTGGAACGTCAGCATCCCAAAGGACTGCACGATGACGGCGACGATCACCAACAGCGTCGGCCAGACCGTCTTCAGCGGCACCTACAACGGCACCGCCGGCGACAACCAGCCCTACACATGGAACGGCCAGGGCAGCGACGGCACGCAATGGCCCGACGGCCAGTACAAGCTGACGATCACCGCCAAGGACAGCTCCGGCAATCCCGTGGCGGTCTCGACTCAGGTCCAGGGCACGGTGTCTTCGGTCGATCTCACCCAGCAGCCGCCGCTGCTGTCGATCGGCGGCCAGACCTACACCGTCAACCAGATCCAGCGCATCGTTAGCTAGGCCTTAACGCCCTGCCCCGATCTTAAGACGACGGATACGCTTGCGGTTGAACCTGAGCTTCAAGCTCAACCGATATGGCGTCATGCCGGCGTAAACGCCGGAAACTCTTAACCAATCATTTACCACGTTTTCGCTCTCGGGGCTTTCCGCCGCCGGGAGCGGCGGCGTTGGCGCGGAGCTCCTGATTCCCGCCCTTTGCTTAGGCAAATTTTAAGCGAGGCGGCGTAGGGTCTTACCGTGAGTTCAGTGGTTAAGAGTTTGTGAGTACGCCATGACAGAACCCCATCGCCCGAGGGTGAAATACGTCATCGGGCCTGACGGCAGTCCGCTCACCATCGCGGATTTGCCTGCGCCAGGCACCAAGAGGTGGGTCATTCGCCGCAAGGCCGAAGTCGTCGCTGCGGTCCGCGGCGGATTGTTGTCCCTCGAAGAGGCGTGTAGCCGCTACACCCTGACCGTCGACGAATTCCTGTCGTGGCAGTTCTCGATCGACCAGCATGGTCTCGCCGGGCTGCGCACCACCCGAATTCAGCAATATCGCCAATAAGGCGTTAACGGCGCGATCCGGATTTCCGTGAAATCGGCTTGGCTCCGCTAAGCCGATTTTTGGCATGCCTACACTTTGTTAGGACCCTTTAACGATCGTTAACCATATCGAAACCTTCCCATAGGCAAATATTGCCCAGTGGTTCGATTCAACCTCCGCGACCTGTCTCTCACGAGGAAGCCGAGGCCGAGATCGGATCGCCACCTGGAATGCGGGTGTCGGTGAAGGTTAAGGATTGAATTTCGCGATCTCTGCAACCGGCCGTAAAGGCCCGCGAAGCTCAAATCACCTTTCAGCAGCCACCCGTCGCCGAACTATGGGGCAGTTGCTTGCAAGGTCTCTTGGACTTCCTGAAGGGTTTGGGCGCCGCGCGGCTCGCAGCCATGGTTGCGGTCACGGCTGCTTTGGTCGGCTTCTTCGGCTTCGTCATCATGCGCGTGACCGCGCCGCAGATGACGACCCTGTTCACCGACCTCAGCATGGACGACTCCTCCAGCATCATCAAGGATCTGGAGCGGCAGGGCATCGCCTTCGAGATCCGCAATGAAGGCAGCGTCATCATGGTGCCCAAGGACAAGGTGACCCGGCTGCGCATGAAGCTCGCCGAGGGCGGCCTGCCCAAGGGCGGCGGCGTCGGCTACGAGATCTTCGACAAGTCGGACGCGCTGGGCACCACGAGCTTCGTTCAGAACATCAACCATCTCCGGGCGCTGGAGGGCGAGCTCGCCCGCACCATCCGCGCCATCGACCGGGTCCAGGCGGCCCGCGTCCATCTCGTTCTCCCCGAGCGGCCGCTGTTCTCGCGCGAGACCCCGGAGCCGTCGGCCTCGATCGTCGTGCGCGTGCGCGGCTCTCTCGAAGCCAACCAGATCCGCGCCATCCGCCACCTCGTCGCATCAGCCGTGAACGGATTGAAGCCGCAGCGGGTGTCGATCGTCGACGAAGCCGGCCAGCTGCTCGCCGACGGCACGCAGACCGACATCGACCAGCAGGTCGGCGACGAACGCCGCAATGCGTTCGAGAAGCGGATGCGCAAGCAGGTCGAGGACATCGTGTCCTCGGTGGTCGGATCGGGCCGCGCCCGGGTCCAGCTCTCGGCCGACTTCGACTTCAACCGCATCACCCAGACCTCCGACCGCTACGATCCGGAGGGCCGCGTGCTCCGGTCGAGTCAGACCCGCGAAGAGCAGTCGGCGACGTCGGAGAGCAATGGTCAGGTCACGGTCAACAATGAACTGCCTGGCAATCAGCAGAACCAGCAGGGCCAGCAGCCGAAGGATCAGAGCAAAAAGACCGAAGAGACCAACAATTACGAGATTTCCCGAACCACCAAGACGGAAGTCACCGAGGCGGGACGGGTCAATCGCATCTCGGTCGCGGTGCTGGTCGACGGCGCCTACTCGAAGAACGAGAAGGGCGACCTGGTCTACAAGGAGCGCAGCAAGGAGGAGCTCGATCGCATCGCAGCCCTGGTTCGCTCCGCCATCGGCTTCGACCAGAAGCGCGGCGACCAGGTCGAGGTGGTCAACCTGAAATTCGCCGACGGTCCGGTCGTTCCGCAGATCAGCGAGCCCACCGGCTTCCTCGGCATGCTGCACTTCACCAAGGACGACGTGATGTACGTCATCGAGCTCGCCGTGATGATGCTGCTCGGCATCGTCGTGGTGTTCATGGTGGTGCGGCCGCTGGTGAAGAAGATCATCTCGACCGAGGAGATCGCTGCCGCCAACGCCGTTCCGGCGATCACCGACGAAACCGCGCAAGCGCAGGCCCACGCCCAGCAGACCGCCCAGTTGATCGACGTCGCCCAGGTCCAGGGCCAGGTCCACGCCCAGTCCGTCCACCGCGTGGGCGAGCTGGCCGACCGCAATCCGGGCGAGGCCGCCGCCATCATCCGCCAGTGGCTCGCCGAGCCGCAGCAGAGCTGATCCTTCGACGTGAACCATCTGAAGTGAAAAGAACGTAGATCGCCATGTCGCTTCCGCAAACGCAGAACGCCAACGCCAACGACATCTCCACCGTCATCGCGACGCTCGCGAGCCGCCAGGCGCAGCGCGAGAAGACCGAGCCCTTGAGCGGCCCGAAGCGCGCGGCCGTCATGATGCTTGCGCTGGGCGAGCAGTATGGCGGCAAGATCTGGCAGCAGCTCGACGACGACGAGGTGCGTGAACTGTCGCTGGCGATGTCGACGCTCGGCACCGTCGAGGCCGACGTCGTCGAGGACCTGATGCTCGAATTCGTCTCGCGGATGTCCGCCTCCGGCGCGCTGATGGGCAATTTCGACGCCACCGAGCGGCTGCTGCAGCAATATTTGCCGCCGGAGCGCGTCAACGGCATCATGGACGAGATCCGCGGCCCCGCCGGCCGCAACATGTGGGAGAAGCTCTCCAACGTCCAGGAAGAGGTGCTCGCCAACTACCTCAAGAACGAATACCCGCAGACCATCGCGGTGGTGCTGTCCAAGCTGAAGCCGGAGCATGCCGCGCGCGTGCTGGCGATCCTGCCCGAGGACATGGCGCTCGACGTGATCGGCCGCATGCTGCGCATGGAGGCGGTGCAGAAGGAGGTCATCGAGCGCGTCGAGCAGACCCTGCGCACCGAGTTCATGTCGAACCTGTCGCAGACCCGCCGCCGCGACGCCCACGAGGTCATGGCCGAGATCTTCAACAATTTCGACCGTCAGACCGAGACCCGCTTCATCACCTCGCTGGAGGAAGAGAATCGCGAGTCGGCCGAGCGCATCAAGGCGCTGATGTTCACCTTCGACGACCTGATCAAGCTCGACTCCGCCTCCGCCCAGACGCTGCTGCGCAATGTCGACAAGGACAAGCTCGGCGTGGCGCTGAAGAGCGCCAACGAGGAGGTCCGCAACTTCTTCTTCGGCAACATGTCGTCGCGCGCCGCCAAGATGCTGCAGGACGACATGGCCGCGATGGGTCCGGTGCGCCTGCGCGACGTCGACGAGGCGCAGGCCCTGCTCGTCAACCTCGCCAAGGACCTCGCCGCCAAGGGCGAGATCATGCTCAGCAAGAACCGCGCCGACGACGAACTGGTGTATTGATGGCCCAGCCCGCGAAGTTCCTGTTCGATACCGACTTTGCCGCGCCGGAGAAGACGCGCGAGCGCGGCGCCTCGGCCGCCGAGATCGCACATAAGGTCGCGGCCGCCGAAGCCGCCGCCTACCGCAACGGCTACGAGGCCGCGCAACGCGAGGCCAAGGTCGAGGCCGATCGGCGCGTGGCCGCGGCGCTGGAGCAGATCAACATTCAGCTGCAGGGCATCTCCGCCCGCTTCGCTGGGATCGAGCAGCGGATGGAGACGGAAGCCGTGGACGTCGCGGTCGCCGTCGCCCGCAAGCTGTGCGCGGCACTGATCGAAGCCGAGCCGCTCGGCGAGATCACCGGCCTGGTGCACGACTGCTTCGCGCATCTGGTGGCCACGCCGCACCTCGTGCTGCGCATCAACGACGCCTTGTACGAGCTGGCGCGCGAGAAGATCGAGAAGCTCGCCAAGCAGAGCGGCTTCGAGGGGCGCCTGGTGATCCTGGCCGAGCCGGAGATCGCGACCGGTGATTGCCGAATCGAGTGGGCGGATGGCGGCGTGGTGCTGGAACGCGCTGCCATCGACGCCAAGATCAACGAACTGGTCGGACGCTACATGGCGTCCAAGAAGAACTAGGCGGCTCTGATGGCCGAGGGAGTTTAAGTCATGAGCGACAATGAGATCCCGCTTCCCGACCTCAATTCCGCGGACGCCCCGCCGATTACCGGCGATACCGGCTATACCGAGGAGGAGCACGCGGCGCGGATTGCCGCAGATCTCGAAGCGGTGTTCGACGTGCCGGTGCAGGTCTCGGCCGTGCTCGGCCGCTCGAAGATGGATGTCGGCGAGCTTCTGAAGCTCGGGCCCGGCACCGTGCTCGAGCTCGACCGCAAGGTCGGCGAGGCCATCGACATCTACGTCAACAACCGTCTCGTCGCCCGCGGCGAGGTGGTGCTGGTCGAGGACAAGCTCGGCGTGACGATGACGGAAATCATCAAGTCCGACCGCAACTGACAGACATGACCGGCGCGCTGATCGAGAGCGGCGCGATCGTATAGGAGACCACCATGCGGCTTCTCATCGTCGGAACGCTGAAGGGCCAGCTCACCGCGGCCACCAAGATCGCCATGGAAAATGGCGCGACCGTCACCCATGCCGAGGACAACGAGCAGGCGATGCGCGTGCTGCGCGGCGGCAAGGGCGCCGACCTCCTGCTCGTCGACGTCGCGCTCGACATCCGCGACCTGGTGATGCGGCTCGATGCCGAGCACATCCATGTGCCGATCGTGGCCTGCGGCATCACCAGCGATGCCCGCGCCGCGGTCGCCGCGATCCATGCCGGCGCCAAGGAATACATCCCGCTGCCGCCCGACCCCGAGCTGATCGCCGCGGTTCTCGCCGCCGTCGCCAACGACAGCCGCGACCTCGTCTATCGCGACGACGCGATGGCCAAGGTGATCAAGCTCGCCCAGCAGATCGCGGGCTCCGACGCCTCGGTGATGATCACCGGCGAGTCCGGCACGGGCAAGGAGGTGCTGGCGCGCTACGTCCACACCCGCTCGGCCCGCGCCAAGCGCCCGTTCATCTCGATCAACTGCGCCGCGATCCCCGAGCATCTGCTGGAGTCCGAGCTGTTCGGCCACGAGAAGGGCGCCTTCACCGGCGCCGTCGCGCGCCGCATCGGCAAGTTCGAGGAGGCCAATGGCGGCACGCTGCTGCTCGACGAAATCTCCGAGATGGACGTGCGGCTGCAGTCCAAGCTGCTGCGCGCGATCCAGGAGCGCGTGATCGATCGCGTCGGCGGCACCCGCCCCGTCGCGGTCGACATCCGCATCATCGCGACCTCGAACCGCAACCTTGCCGATGCCGTGCGCGAAGGCACGTTCCGCGAGGACCTGCTGTTCCGCCTCAACGTCGTCAACCTGAAGATCCCTCCCCTGCGCGAGCGTCCCGCTGACATCCTCGAGCTGGCGCAGCATTTCGCGCGCAAATATTCCGAGGCTAACGCCGTGCCGCTGCGACCGATCTCGGCGGAGGCCAAGCGTATTCTTACGACCAACCGCTGGCCGGGCAATGTGCGCGAGCTCGAGAACACCATGCATCGCGCGGTGCTGATGGCGCAGGGCGACGAGATCGGGCCCGACGCGATCCTCACTCCCGACGGCGCCCGCCTCGACATCGGCAAGACCCAGCCGGCCGTGGCTCATGCTACGATGGCGGCGGAGCAGGTCACGCGCGCCCTCGTCGGCCGCACCGTCGCCGACGTCGAGCGCGACCTGATCCTGGAAACCTTGAAGCACTGCCTGGGCAACCGGACACATGCGGCCAACATTCTGGGCATCTCGATCCGCACGTTGCGCAACAAGCTCAACGAATACGCCGACGGCGGCGTGCCGATCCCGCCACCTGGCGCCGGCGAGCGGATGCCGAGTTCTGTCTGAACAGCGAGAATTGGTTGCTCCGACTCAACTCGGCGCGCGCCGGTGTCGGCGCGCCGTTGCCATTTGCCAGACGGCGAAACGCGTGAGTTGAACCGACGAGAAAGGCTTTTCGCCGATGGCGCCCTCCAATGAGCTGCCGCGTGTCGCGGCCCAGTTGCGAGGGTTCCTGTCGGCGAGAGCTCGGGGCCGGCGATCCGACCCCGGTTGGCCGCCTCAGTACTTGGCCACCACGGTTTGGGGAGCAAAGCGGTAGTTGAGGCCGATCTTGACCTGGCTGATGCTATCGGCCTTGGCCGAGAGGGTCGTCGTGCCATCGGATGAAAGGGCGCGATAACGTCCGAACGACAGATAGTCGTACTCGGCCTTTGCCGACCAGTTCCGGCCAAGATCGAATTCGGTTCCGTAGCCGATCGTCCAGCCGACCCGGGTGTTGGAGATTCCGAACCCTGTGCCGCTCGCGAAAACGACGCCGGCCGCGTTGTTGCAGACGCTCCCGATGGCGACGCCGTTCGGATTGTAGCAGGTGGCGGTCGTGCGACCATCCTCGAACGCAGCACCACCCTTCACGTACCACAGCGTGCGTCCCAAACCATAACCAAGCCGGGCGGTCGCGCTGGCGACCCAGTTGGTCTTGTCCTCAGCCACGAAATAGGCCGAGGTCAGACCGGCGCCGAACGCCTGGTTGCCGACGGTCCGCGCACCGTGAATATTGGCAGCGCCGATATCACCTTCGACACCGAACACCCAGCTGCCGGCAAATTGATAATTATATCCAACTTGGCCGCCACCGAAGACGCCGCTCGTCCAGGGCCGAGTGCTGTTGGTGGCGGGGTCGCCGAACCGCACGTCGGTGCGCCCCGCCGAGCCGCCGAAGAAGCCGCCGACATAGAAACCGGTCCAATTGGTCGATGTCATGGCGACCGGCAGAGCCTTGACGGCGGCCTTGGTCGGCATGATTGCGGCAGCAATCGTTTCCGGTGAGAATTGATAGCGAACGCCGGCATTGCCGGACCAGCCGTCGATTCTCGATCCATTGCGGTAGTCGACGCGAACGAAACCAAGCCATCCCGTGTTGACGATCTGGCCGGCCACACCGACAGAGTACTGGCCATAGGTGCCTACACGCGTGGTCGTCGTCGCCTGATTGTAGGTGAATGGGGCTCCACCCGGAGCCGGGAAGATGCCGTTCAAGGACGTGTAGTTCGACGTCACGTTACCGGCGAACTCGTGGAAGACGCTGACCGACGCGAACGGCTGCCAGACCACACTGGAGGTCGCGATCGTCCTTCCGCCGCGCAGACTCAGACGCCCCATCTCGCTCTCGACATCGTTCGTCCGGACGATGCCTGCGATCTGAGTAAAGTTCGGCCCGCCAACGCCAGGTGCCGTGAAGCTGTCTACGGAGGTTTTCGAATAGATGAAGCCCGCGGACGGTTCGATGAACCAGTCATTACCGAGATCGACATTATAGCCGGTCGACGCCGAGATCGAGTAACCGTGGGCGGCAATCGGTTGATTCGCGAACGCGAAGCCGGCGTTGTTCACGTTGATATTGTAGTATTCCTGCCGGATCATGAGGTCAGCGAAGAAGCGACCCTTGGTGGCAACCACATAGGCGCCAAAGAACGGCACCTCGAAATTGTTGCTGAAACCGGCATTGTCGGTGGTCTTCGCACCGAGATAGCCGGCTGTCGTGCCGAGATGGACGTTCCAGCCGCTCCAGTTCAGCCGCGCGATGTCGGTCCCCAGCTGCACGCCCGCAAAATTTTCCTTCTGCACGTTGGAGCAGTTGGTGGAGGTGGTGTTGAAGACCGCGCCGCCCTGCGTCGAGGTACCCGCCGATTGTGACGACGAACTGATGTTCACTTGACCGCCGACGCCCCGGGCCCAGACACCGCCGCCGGGCTGATCGGGAGCCGGGTTCGCCGGAGCCGACACAAAGGCGCTGCCTTGCTGAGTCAGGAAGGCGGTGTTGACGTTGCCGATCGCCGCCGAGATCGATGCGCTGGCGGAGCTCGTCGGCACGGCGAGCGTGCCGATGTTGTTGATCGTTGCACCGGTCTGCGTCGTTGCGCCGCAGTTTTGCGCGGAAGCGGTGGATACTCCCGTGATCATGGCCGCGGTGAACGCGAAGCCAAAAACACCACCCCATTTCCCGAAAGCGCGCATTGCAATCTGCCCCAAAGAACGGAATCGAAAAAAGTTACGCAAAGATTATCGGGCCCGCATCGAGCAAGGAATATTGTCCGCTCAACTTTGTGGCGGTATGAGTTGTTAATTCCACCGGATGTCTCTGTTCAGCAACATTTCGAACGCAATCGCGGCGTTCGAATACCATCTGACGTGAACAGCGCTTCGACCGGCCTGCTGCTCGCTCCGCACGATTGTGCATTTAATCGGACTAACAACTTATCCGACGGTAACAGATAACTCTAGCGTACAGATGACACGCGTAATTTAATACCTTCTGCACGCATCGTGTCACACATTGCAGGAAGGCGCCCCCGGCGATAACATCTGTAGCGTCTCTGGGATCGGGCCAGGTGAGTTGCCGCAACTCTTGCCGAATGGTTCGGTTGGTGAAGTCTTCCCGCAACGGAATGCTTGATGATCCGGCAGCTGACCGCGATGGTGGCGACGATTGTCGGGACTCTTTTCTTGGCAGTCCTGGCACCCGACCGCGCCCTTGCCGAGCGTCGCGTGGCGCTCGTGATAGGTAACTCGAGCTACCAGTCGGTACCGCAATTGGCGAACCCCGCCCGCGATGCGAATTCGATCGCAAAGATGTTTCGGGACGCCGGCTTCGAAACGGTGGACACGCTCATCAACGTCGGCAACCTCGAGTTCAAGCGTGCGATCCGCAAATTCGAAGCCACCGCCGACCAGGCGGATATTGTGGTCGTCTACTATGCCGGTCATGGCCTCGAGATCGGCGGCCTCAACTATCTCATTCCGGTGGACGCGCGATTGGCTTCAGACCGCGACGCAGACGACGAGGCGATCCCGCTCGAACGCCTGGTCTCCTCGGCCGATGGAGCCAAGCGGCTGCGCCTGGTCATCCTCGATGCCTGTCGCGACAACCCCTTCGTCAGTACGATGCGGAGGGAGCGACGGAGCACGACGACCCGTGCGGTCGGCGGCGGCCTTGGCAAGGTCGAGCCGACGCTGACGGATACGCTCATCGCGTATGCGGCCAAGGCCGGCTCCACGGCCGATGATGGCGACGGCGAGCACAGTCCCTTCACGCTCTCGATCCTCAAGAATCTGACGGTGCCTGGTCTCGACGTGCGGCTGGCCTTCGGGCGCGTCAGGGACGAAGTCCTGAGGTCGACCGGCAATCGGCAGGAGCCATATGTTTATGGCGCGCTCGGCGGCGGTACGATCTCGCTGGTCCCGGCGCCGGCGATACCACAGGAAGCCCCGGTCAGTGACGTCAAGGCGGACTACGAACTGGTCCAGAAGATCAGCACCAAGCGAGCCTGGGAGGTATTTTTGGCGACCCACCCGACGGGATTCTATGCTGACCTGGCGCGCGCGCAGCTGGATGCAATGAACAGCCAGCCGCAGGCCAATATCCAAGTCGCGGCCATACCACCGGCATCGCCAGAGACCCGCGACGCACCGCCGACGAAGGACCGGATCGAGTGGGACAAGATCAAGGATAGCGTCGACATCCCCGTGCTGCAGCGCTTCATCAAGCGCTTTCCGGACGCACCGCTCGCTATCACTGCGCAGCAGCGCATTGACGTCCTGAAACGAGCGATCGAGGAGCGCGAGGAGGCGGCGCGCGCCGCGCGCGAGGCCGCGCGGCAGGCGGTAGAGGACGCCAAGCGCAAAGCGGAGGCCGAACAGGCGCAATTGGCCGCTCAGAAAAAGCGCGAGGAAGACGAGCGCCGGGCGCGCATAGCGGAGGCGGCCGAGCAGGCAAAGGCAGCAGCGGCGGCTGCAGCAGCCGAGAAAAAGCGGATCGATGATGAGCGGCGCGCAGCGGCGGCCGAAGCTGATCGGCTGGCCAAGGCCGCCGAGGCCGAGCGCAAGGCCCAGCTGGCCAGGCAGCAGGCCGAGCAAGCCGAACGCGATCGTGCCGCGGCCGCCGCAGCTGCCGCAAAGGCAGCCGCCGACAAGCAAGCGAAGGAAGCCGAGGAGGCGCGCAGGGTGGCCGACCTCGCGGCCGCCAAGGAAGCAGCCTGCAAGGACCAGCAGGCCCAGCTCGATGTGATCATCGCCAAGGGGAGCGCGGGGTCCGGCATCGACGACCTCAAGTCGTTCTCCAAAGCCGTCACCTGTGAACGGCTGGGACCGCTGATCATCGCTGCGGTTGATCGGTTCAACGCGGAAGCCGCAAAGCGGGCCGCGGCGCAGCCGAATTCGCCCCAGCTTGTGACGGCCGCCCAGATCGAATTGATCAGGCTCGGCTGCTTGACTGCGAAGCCGGATGGCAAGCTGACAGATTCGACCAAAGCCGCGCTCAACCGTTATCTTGCGCTTGGCGGGCAGCCGTTCGAAGCGGACAAGGTCAGTGTGACGCAGGATCTGGTCGGCGAACTCGGCAAACACGCGACACGGGTCTGTCCCATCCAGTGCAAGAGCGACGAGACGTTGAAGGGCGACGTCTGTGTCGCGACCGAGAAGCCGGTTTCGGCAGCTCCGACCTCGCGCAAGGAGGACGATGAGGACAAGCCGCGACGCAAGCAGGCCAATCGCGAAGCCGGGCGAGAGCCCGCTCGCCGCGCCAGATCCGACATCGATACTCCCCGCGCCCGGCAGCAGGCGGTCGCGCGTCCGAGCATCGTGAGTGGCGGCGGCGCTCACAGCACGATCATCGGCGTCGGATTCTGATGGTTTTCCGGTCCGGCAACTCGGGTCACCGAATCAGTATCGAGGGAAGGATCAGAACATGGCCCGCATCCGTTCAGTCGCGCTTGCTGCGGTCACGGCGGCTGAAGCGATCTTCCTGACCACAGGTCGGGCGGATGCTTCCCAGTTCATCGACAGATTCTTCTCGGCATCCTCATTACAGCAGCACCACGGCCTCCAGGTCGAGCGACGCGCGATCAGGCGAAACCATGCGACGGCTCGGATCGCGGCCGTGGCTGAGCACCCGAAATGCGACAACCTTGAACGCAGCGTGCCATTCCTGCAGCTGATCGGCATCGGGTTCTGAAGCGGGCCACAAGGTCCCCATCTCCTGACTGCGCAGCCCGGAGTTTCAGCGGTTTGCAATTTTGGCAGATGGCCGTCGATCCCGACGCAACCCGTCATGCGCGGCGTGGGCGCGCCGCCTTGGCGTCGACCAAGCGCGGTAGCCCTATGAAAAGCTCGGCGCCTCGGGATTGCGGAAGATGTGGATCGGATCGCCGGGCGTGAACTCGCGCTGCGTGAACATGGCGTAGGCGTAGAGCGCGAGGTAAAGCATCGCGACCGTGCCGACCACGTAGAGAGCCCAGGTTCCGATCCGTTTCATGAATTCCGCCGCTGACGCCGACGGCGGCTTTTACGGCGTCCGTCGCCCGGACGCCAGCGCGTCCGGTCAGGTCGTCAGCCGGGGATCGGGCACGCTCAGCGCCGCCAGCCGGCCGAGATCGTCGTCGCGATCGACGGTGACATAGCTGCCATGCCAATACGCCAGGGCAGCCGACTGCGGCGCCACCGCGACATGGACCACCTTGCCGATGACGATGGCATGGGAATGCCGCTCGATGATCTCCTCGACCTCGCAGTCGAGCGTCGCCAGCGCACCGACCAGCAGCGGCACGCCGGTGACCTGTTTGCGCCATTCGGCGCCGGCAAAACGTTCCGCGCCGCGCAGGCCGCCTTTACCGGCGAACCGCTCGGCCACGCCGATCTGGTCGGCGGCCAGCAGATTGGCGCCGAACACGCGCTCCCGCTGCAGGATCGGCCAGGACGAGGCATTGCGATTGAGGCTGACGATGATCGAGGGCGGATCCACCGCGAGCGAGGACAGCGAGCTCACGGTCATGCCGGTGATCTCGTCGCCCCGTCCGACGGTAATGACGCTGACGCCACCGACCAGCTGGCGCATCGCAGAGCGGAAATCCGGCGGCAGCGCCGTGGCATCAGGCATGTGGCGGACGATGGAGTTCATTGCGTTGATCTTTCCTAACCCGCCGGGCCCGGTCCAAGCAACTGGCCCAGGATCGAGCCTTCGAGCGCCGCCAGCTCGGCAGAGCCGCGCTGTCGCGGGCGCGGCAGATCGACCGTAATGTCCTCGGCGATCCGGCCCTCCTCGATCACCAGGACCCGATCAGCAAGGGCGACGGCTTCCGCCACGTCATGGGTGACCAGGATTGCGGTGAAGGTTTGGTCGGCCCAGACCCGCTCCAGCAGCCGCTGCATCGCGATGCGGGTCAGCGCGTCGAGCGCGCCGAGCGGCTCGTCGAAGGCGAGCAGGCGCGGCCCGCTGACCAGGGCGCGAGCGAGCGCCACGCGCTGCTTCTGACCGCCGGACAACACGGCAGGCCATTGGTCGCGCTTCTCGGCGAGGCCGACCTCCTCCAGCGCCTGGCGTGCGCGCTCATGCGCGGCGGCCGATTTGCGATCGCGGCCGAGGCCGACCTCGACATTGGACAAGACGCGCGCCCACGGCAGCAGCCGCGGCTCCTGGAACATGACGCGGACGTCCTCGGGCCGCGCCTCCGTCTCGCCGAAGCTGATCGTGCCGGAGGTGGGCTTGTCCAGGCCTGCGATCAGCCGCAGCAGCGTGCTCTTGCCGCAGCCGCTCTGGCCGACGATGGCGACGAACTGGCCGGCCGGGATCTCCAGGTCGATGCCGCGCAGCACCTCGTTGTCGCCGAACGCCTTGCGGAGATCGCGGATCACCAGCGGCAGGCCGCGCGTCTTGGATGTCGCCGGGCTCACGCTGGGCTTCCTCTGAGGGCGGAAGGCCTCAGCATGCCCGACCACGTCGGAGCCGTCGATCGCCTCGGCGCTGGACACGGGAAGTCGGAGCACTTGCTGCATTTACGTAACCTCAATGCTTGCTGAACGCCGGATGCCAGGACAGCGTCAGCCGCTCCAACAGCCGCGAGGCGCTGTCGGCGACCTTGCCCAGCAGGGCGTAGATCAGGATGGAGAGCACGACGACGTCGATCTGCATGAACTCGCGCGCCTGCATCGCCATGTAGCCGAGGCCGGATGACGCCGCGATCGTCTCGGCAACAATCAAGGTGAGCCACATGATGCCGAGCGCGAAGCGCAGGCCGACGAAGATCGACGGCAGCGCGCCGGGGAAGATCACGCGGCGGAACAGCTCGCCGTCCGTCATGCCGTAGACGCGGCCCATTTCAATGAGTTGCGGATCGACGGTGCGAATCCCGTGCAGCGTGTTGAGATAAACCGGGAAGAACACGCCGAGTGCGACGAGAAACAGCTTTGCGCTCTCGTCGATGCCGAACCACAGGATGACCAGCGGGATCAGCGCCAGATGCGGCACGTTGCGGATCATCTGCAGCGTGGTGTCGGTGAGCTTGGACGACAGCTGCGACAGGCCATTGGCGAGACCGAAGGCGAAGCCGATGCCGCCGCCGATCACGAAGCCGATCGAGGCGCGCCAGAAGCTGACCCAGATGTTGCGGCCGAGCTCGCCCGACCACAGCAGCTTCCAGCCGGCGCGCGCGACGTCGCTCGGCGCCGGCAGCACGCGCGGCGACACGAGACCGGCGACGGAGGCTGCCTGCCAGATCAGGATGATCGCAAGCGGCACGAGCCAGGGCAGAAATCCATCCGCCTTGGGCACCGCCAGCTTGCGGACCTTGGGAAGGCTTTCGATCAAGCTCATGACTGCGAGGCCCGCTGCAGGGGACGATGCTCATTGGCGATGGTCTCGCCAAACGGACCCGTATTGGCGCGGAGCTTGGTGACGTTGCCGCCCTGCTCCGCGACATTCAGGCCGAGCTTCGGGAACACCAGCTCGGCGAAGCGATAGGCCTCCTCGAGATGCGGATAGCCGGAGAGGATGAACGTATCGATGCCGATGTCCTGATATTCGCGAATGCGCGCCGCGACCGTATCGGGATCGCCGACCAGCGCCGTGCCCGCGCCGCCACGCACCAAGCCGACGCCGGCCCACAGGTTCGGGCTGATCTCGAGCTTGTCGCGGCGGCCGCCGTGCAGCTGCGACATGCGCTGCTGCCCGACCGAATCCATCCGCGCGAAGATCTTCTGCGCCGAGGCGATGGTCTCGTCGGTGACGTGCTTGATGAGGTCGTCGGCCGCGGCCCACGCCTCCTCATTGGTTTCGCGCACGATGACATGGAGCCGGATGCCGAACGACAGCTTGCGGCCGCGCTTGTCGGCGACCGCCTTCACCTTGGCGACCTTGGCGGCGACATCGGCCGGCGGCTCGCCCCAGGTGAGATATTTCTCGACCGTGTCGACGGCGACGTCGATGCCGGCATCGGAGGAGCCGCCGAAGAACAGCGGCGGGCGCGGCGACTGCACCGGCGGGAACAGCAGCCGGCCGTCCTCGACCGTGATGTGCTTGCCGGCGAAATTGACGGCCTCGCCTTCGAGCAGCTTGTTGTAGACGGTGAGGAACTCGCGGGTGACCTCGTAGCGCTCCTCATGCGACAGGAAGATGCCGTCGCCCTTGTTCTCCACGGGATCGCCGCCGGTGACGACATTGACCAGCAGCCGGCCGTTGCTGACACGGTCAAGCGTCGCCGTCATGCGCGCGGCCACGCTCGGCGATTGCAGGCCCGGACGCACCGCCACCAGATAGCGGAGCTTTTCGGTGAACGGCGCCACGGCAGACGCCACGATCCAGGAGTCCTCGCAGCTCCGCCCCGTGGGCAGCAGCACGCCGTAATAGCCGAGTTGATCGGCAGCCTGCGCGATCTGGCGGAGATAGTTGAAGTTGACCTCGCGGCCGCCTTCGGAGGTGCCGAGATAGCGGCCATCCCCATGGGTCGGCAGGAACCACAGCACATTGGGCTTCGAAGCGTTACTCATGTCGTTCACTTTCGAATTGAGGTCGCGACCGGGATCAGGTGGACGGCGTCCACTTCCACACGATGTCGGCGACATTGACTTGTTTCGGAATGAGCCCGACGCGGGCGAAACGATCGGCGACCGCCTGCTGGCTCTTGATGATTTCGTCGTCGATCGGCACGACGCTGTAGACCGAGCGGTCGACGAAGCGCTTGACGGCTTCGATATCGACGCCGGTCGCTTCGGCCTGCGCCTTGGCGACCTCCTCATGGTGATCGTTGGCCCACACGCCCTCGGCGGCGAAGGCCGCGTTCAGCCTCGCGACGATGGCCGGGTACTTTTCCACGAAGTCGCTGCCGACAATGTAGAACGAGTTCGGCTTGTGCACGTCCTTGTCGAACACGATCGCGCGCGCGTTCTCCTTGATCTCGGCGAGCGCGAGATACGGATCCCAGATCGACCAGGCGTCGACCGAGCCCTTGACGAAGGCCGCGGTTGCATCGGCGGGCGCGAGCGGCGCCGGCGTGATGTCGCTCCAGGCGATGCCGGCTTTCTCGAGCGCCGCGACCAGAAGATTATGCGCGCTTGAGCCCTTGCCGAACGCGATACGCTTGCCCTTGAGATCGGCCAGCGTCTTGATCGGCGAGTCCTTCGGCACGATGATCGCCTGCGTGCTGCCGTTCTGCTTGACGGCGGCGGCGTAGCGGATCTTGGCATTGGCGGCCTGCGCGAAGATCGGCGGGGCGTCGCCGACATAGCCGAAATCGACGCTGCCGACGTTGATCGCCTCGAGCAGCGGCGGCCCGAACTGGAAGTCGACCCAGACGACGCTGATGCCATCGGCCTTGAACGCGTTCTCGATGGTCCCGCGGGCTCTGACCGCCGGGAAGAAGCCACCCTTCTGGGTGCCGATGCGGATCTCCTTCGGCTTGCCCTCGGCATGCAGCGGCGCCGCGCAGCTGATCACCGCGGCCGATGCCAGAGACAGTTTCAGAAAATCACGACGCTTCATTGCCCTCTCCAATCAAGACTGTGCATCCACGTTGATGCAATGCGAGAGGCAATGATGGTGGCGAGCCAAACGGCTGTCGAGGACTCCGGAAAAATAGCGATGTCGATGCTGTGAGGACGCACGAACAGGGGATGTTTGTTTCAATCCGACGGCGGAACGCAGCGAGAATTTCTCCAAAGCACCGCGACGCAATCACGCATCTTCACGCCCCATCAACCATGCTCGCAGCGCGATGGCGGACGAATCCGGCGCGGCCGACCGGCAAGCAGGCGCGCAATCGCCGCCTTGATCCACGTCAACGCCAGTTCCGCTGGGTTCGCTAGCGTAGCAACAGGCGCGGCCCGGATGCCGCACACCCTCCCCCCGCTCACATAGCAGAGAATTCTCTCATGTCGCTCGTCGCCAGCGATGCGAACGCGCGCGCGCGTCGCAGACGCATGGAAATTTTTGCCTTCCTGTTTCTCACCGCCGTGATCATGCCCACGCTCGCCGTCGCGACCGTCGGCTCCTATGGCCTCGCGGTGTGGGTCTACCAGATGATGGCCGGTCCTCCCGGCCCGCCCGCCGCGCACTGACCGGAAGGACAACGTCCATGCTCTCCCACCGCACTCCGCTCGACCGCCGCGCGCTGATCACCGGCCGCGTGCTGACCGCCGAGCCTGTGGTCACGCCGCCCGCCGGTGAGATCGCCAGCATCATCGTGCAGACCCGCCCCGATCAGCTCGACCGCGTCGCAAATGACATCGCGGCGCTCGACGGCTGCGAGATCCACGCCCGCGATGCGCGCGGCAAGCTGATCGTCGTCGTCGATGCGCCCGATGCCGGCGCGCTCGGCGCCACCATGAACCGCATCGGGCTGCTGCCGCACGTGCACTCCGCCTGCCTCGTCTTCCACGCCATCGACGCCGGCTAATCAACCGAGATCATCATGACCGAACCGAAGATCGATCGCCGCCAGTTGCTGAAGCTGGAAGCCGCCGCCATTGCCGCGGCCGCCGCCGGCATGCCCACAGTCGCGCGTGCCGCGAACCTCGTCACCGAGCGCGAAGCGACCGAGTTGAAATGGGACAAGGCCGCCTGCCGCTTCTGCGGCACCGGCTGCAGCGTGATGGTTGCCACCAAGGACAACCGCGTCGTCGCCACCCACGGCGACATCAAGGCCGAGGTCAATCGCGGCCTCAACTGCGTCAAGGGCTACTTCCTGTCGAAGATCATGTACGGCCATGACCGCCTGACGCATCCGATGCTGCGCAAGACAGGCGGCCAATACGACAAGAACGGCGAGTTCACACCCGTGTCATGGGACGAAGCTTTCGACGTCATGGCGCTGAAGTTCAAGGACGCGTTGAAGAAGCGCGGCCCCTCCGGCGTCGGCATGTTCGGCTCGGGCCAGTGGACGATCTGGGAAGGCTATGCCGCATCAAAACTGTTCAAGGCCGGCTTCCGCACCAACAACATCGACCCCAATGCGCGGCACTGCATGGCGTCGGCCGTCGCCGGCATGATGCGCACCTTCGGCATCGACGAGCCGGCCGGCTGCTACGACGACATCGAGGCCACCGATGCCTTCGTGCTGTGGGGCTCCAACATGGCGGAGATGCATCCGATCCTGTGGACCCGCGTGACCGACCGACGGCTCTCGGCGCCGCATGTCAAGGTCGCCGTGCTCTCGACCTTCGAGCACCGCTCGTTCGACCTCGCCGATGTCGGCATGGTGTTCAAGCCGCAGACCGACCTCTACATCCTCAACGCCATCGCCAACCACATCATCTCCACAGGCCGCGTCAACAAGGACTTCGTGTCGGCGCACACCGTGTTCAAGAAGGGACAGACCGACATCGGCTACGGCCTGCGGCCCGAGCATCCGCTGCAGAAGAAGGCGACCGGCGCGGCCAAGGCCAACGACGCCACCGACATCTCATTCGACGAGTATGCGAAGTTCGTGTCCGACTACACGCTGGAGAAGGCCGCCGACATGTCCGGCGTGCCGTTGAACCGGCTGCAGGCGCTGGCCGAGCTCTATGCCGATCCGAAGACCAAGGTGGTCTCGTTCTGGACCATGGGCTTCAACCAGCACACCCGCGGCGTCTGGTGCAACAACCTCGTCTACAACATCCACCTGCTGACGGGGAAGATCGCCGAGGCCGGCAACAGTCCGTTCTCGCTGACCGGCCAGCCCTCGGCCTGCGGCACCGCGCGCGAGGTCGGCACCTTCTCGCACCGGCTGCCCGCCGACATGGTCGTCACCAACAAGGAGCATCGCACCAAGGCCGAGCACATCTGGCAGCTGCCGGAGGGCACGATCCCCGACAAGCCCGGCTATCACGCCGTGCTGCAGAGCCGGATGCTGAAGGACGGCCTGCTCAACGCCTATTGGGTGCAGGTCAACAACAACCTCCAGGCCGGCCCCAACGCCAACGAAGAGACCTATCCAGGCTTCCGCAACCCCGACAATTTCATCGTCGTCTCCGACGCCTATCCATCGGTCACCGCGCTCGCCGCCGATCTCATCCTGCCGACCGCGATGTGGGTGGAGAAGGAAGGTGCCTATGGCAATGCCGAGCGCCGCACCCAGTTCTGGCATCAGCTGGTGTCCGCGCCGGGCGAGGCCCGCTCCGACCTGTGGCAGCTGATGGAGTTTTCCAAGCGCTTCAAGATCGAGGACGTCTGGCCCGAGGAGCTGATCGCGAAGAAGCCCGACGTGCGCGGCAAGACGCTGTTCGACGTGCTCTACAAGAACGGCCAAGTCGACAAATTCCCGCTCGACCAGATCGAGCCGGGCTACGCCAACGACGAATCCAAGGCGTTCGGCTTCTACGTCCACAAGGGCCTGTTCGAGGAATACGCTTCGTTCGGCCGCGGCCACGGCCACGACCTCGCGCCGTTCGAGGCCTATCACAAAGAGCGCGGCCTGCGCTGGCCCGTGGTCGACGGCAAGGAGACGCGCTGGCGTTTCCGCGAAGGCTCCGACCCCTACGTGAAGGCCGGCACCGGCGTGCAGTTTTACGGTTTCCCGGACGGCAAGGCCCGCATCTTCGCCCTGCCATACGAGCCGCCGGCGGAATCGCCCGACAAGGATTATCCGTTCTGGCTGTCGACCGGCCGCGTCGTCGAGCACTGGCATTCCGGCACGATGACGCGCCGCGTGCCCGAGCTCTACAAGGCCTTCCCCGAAGCCGTCTGCTTCATGCATCCCGACGATGCGCAGGAGGCAAACTTGCGGCGCGGCGATGAAGTGAAAGTCGCCTCGCGGCGCGGCTTCATCCGCGCCCGCGTCGAAACGCGCGGCCGTGACAAGCCGCCACGCGGGCTCGTATTCGTGCCGTGGTTCGACGAATCCAAGCTGATCAACAAGGTGACGCTCGACGCCACCGATCCGATCTCGCTGCAGACCGACTACAAGAAATGCGCCGTGCGCATCGAGCGGGTGTGACCGACATGATCAAGAAACTTGCGATGATGCTGCTCGCGGCCAGCCTGGCGGCCGGCTCGAGCGCCCTGCTCGCCCAGAGCGTCTCGTCGTCGCTGCGCGGCCCGACACCGCTCAATGACGAAGGCCCGGCACCGCCGATGCAGCCGACCAAGAACACCGCAGAGAGAGAGGTGCGCAACTATCCGGAGCAGCCGCCGGTGATCCCGCACTCCATCGACGGCTATCAGGTTGACATGCAGGGCAACAAATGCCTGTCCTGCCATGCGCGTGCGCGCACTGCGGAATCGAAGGCACCGATGCTGTCGATCACCCACTTCATGGACCGTGACGGCCAGTTCCTGGCCTCGGTGTCGCCGCGGCGCTACTTCTGCACGCAGTGCCATGTGTCGCAAAGTGTCGCCACCCCGCCGGTCAGCAACGATTTCGTCGACATCGACACGGTGCTGTCGCACGACAAGCCGGGTGCCAAGCGATGAGCAGCGCCGACATCCCGCGGGGGACGGGAGCGCCGGTCCCCGAGAAACGCCTCGGCCTCGTCAGACGCACCTGGCAATTCGTGCTCGATCTGATCGACGTGCTGCTCAAGCCGAGCTCGATCTTCGGGCTCGGCGTGCTGGTGCTCGCCGGCTTCGTCGCCGGTGTGATCTTCTGGGGCGGCTTCAACACCGCGCTGGAGATCACCAACACCGAGAAATTCTGCACCGGCTGTCACGAGATGAAGGACAACGTGTTCGCCGAGTTGAAGACCACCGTGCACTTCTCCAATCGCTCCGGCGTCCGCGCCTCCTGCCCGGACTGCCACGTGCCGCACAATTGGACCGACAAGATCGCGCGCAAGATGCAGGCGTCGAAGGAGGTCTGGGGCCACCTGTTCGGCTCGATCGACACCCGCGAGAAGTTCACTGGTCGACGGCTGGAGCTGGCACTGCACGAATGGGCACGCTTCAAGGCGAACGACTCGCTGGAATGCCGCAACTGCCACAGCGCGCAGTCGATGGACATCACCAAGCAGTCGCCCCGCGCCGTCGAAGCCCACCAGCGCTTCCTCTTCACCGGCGAGAAGACCTGCATCGACTGCCACAAGGGCATCGCGCACCACCTTCCGGACATGCGCGGCGTCCCGGGCTGGCAGTAGGTTCTTCTGAGTTGGCGAACTTTCGCCACACGCGAGGTCAACTCCCCTCCCCCTTGCGGGGAGGGGTTGGGGGTGGGGGTCCACACGGGCAGTCTTTGCTGGGACCCCCACCCCCGACCCCTCCCCGCAAGGGGGAGGGGGGCGGACCGCGCATGAGGCGCTGTCTCGGCTCTTTCGTCAGAATCGCCTCTGCACCCATTCCAGCTTGATCTCGCCGAAACAGCCCTTAGGTTCACGGAATGTCCCGAGTCGCCCCGCGGCTCCTTTTCCGTGAGCCATGACCACCTTCTCCCCGCATCAGGATTCCGCCCTCAAGGCCGTCGGTGACTGGCTGAAAGAAAAGCCCGGCCGGAACGGCACGCCGCAGGTGTTCCGGCTGTTCGGCTATGCCGGCACCGGCAAGACCACGCTCGCCCGCCACATCGCCGAGGGCGTCGACGGCGAGGTCAAGTTCGCCGCGTTCACCGGCAAGGCGGCGCTGGTGATGCGTAGCAAGGGCTGCGACAACGCCTCCACCATCCACTCGCTGATCTATCGCGCCCAGGAGAGCGGCGAGGAGCAGCCGAATTTCGAATTGTGGGACGATGCGCCGGCCTCCAAGGCCAAGCTGATCATCATCGACGAATGCTCGATGGTCGACGCCGATCTCGGCCGTGACCTGCTCTCCTTCGATTGCCCGCTGCTGGTGCTCGGCGATCCCGCGCAGCTGCCGCCGGTCAAGGGCGGCGGCTTCTTCACCGACAGCGAGCCCGACGTGATGTTGACCGAGGTGCATCGCCAGGCGCAGGACGATCCGATCGTGCGGATGTCGATGGACGTGCGCGAGGGCAACACGCTGGACATCGGCCGCTACGGCGAGAGCGAGGTGGTCGAGCGCCGCGAGCTCGATCCGTCGCGTGTGATGGAGGCCGACCAGGTGCTGGTCGGCCGCAACGCCACCCGCCGCGCCTACAACAACCGCTTCCGCCAGCGCCTCGACATCGAGGAGCCGCTGCCGGTCGCCGGCGACAAGCTGGTCTGCCTGCGCAACAACCGCAAGAAGGGCCTGTTCAATGGCGGCCTGTGGCGGGTGAAGTCGCGCGCGACCTCGAAGTCGAAGATCGTGACGATGCGGGTGGCACCCGAAGAGGATTTCGGCCGCAAGGTCACCAAGGTCTCGGTGCGCGGCGAATGCTTCGCCGGCGGCATCGAGGACATCCCCTGGGAGCAGCGCAAGCCGTATGACGAGTTCGACTACGGCTATGTGCTGACCGTGCACAAGTCGCAGGGCTCGCAATGGGACGACGTCGTGCTGTTCGACGAAAGCTTTGCCTTCCAGGAAGCCCGCGCCCGCTGGCTCTACACCGGCATCACGCGCGCTGCGAAGCGGTTGTCCATCGTCGTTTAACCTTGGCGGTATCGCCCTGCCCGCCCTGTTCCCGCAAAGCCTGCGACCCGTTGATCCAGGTCAAGCTGCCGCACTGCGCTTGGCGGATAAAAAACGATTCACATGTCTGTACATTACCAGCAGGCGGGGCGGAATCGCATGGCAAATACCAAGAAGACCAAGAGCAAGGCGGCCAATGGCGGGCACGCGAGCGCCACGGCGCGAGTCGTACGAAAGCAATCCGCCGCGAAGCTCGATCCGATCGCGCAGTCGCTTATCGACGAATCGATGCAGGCGGCGCAGATCACCGAGTTGTCGGCCTTCGAGACCGTGCTGAACGGACCGCCGCGGCTCGACGCGAATAGCGCTCCGGTCAAGGCCATGCTCGACGGCGCCGCACCAGACGACGCCAAGCTGATGAAGGCGTTGATCGACGGCCGCGAGATCAAGCGCGAGAAGCGCCATACCTCGGACGAGCTTGCCGACAATTGGCGCCAGGGCGGCTACCCCTACAAGCACCGCATGTACCGCAAGGACTATGAGGAGCAGAAATTCATCTTGCAGACCGAGCTGCTCAAGCTGCAGAACTGGATGAAGGACGCGCGCCAGCGCCTGGTGCTGCTGTTCGAGGGCCGTGACGCCGCCGGCAAGGGCGGCACCATCAAGCGCTTCATGGAGCATCTCAACCCGCGCGGCGCCCGCGTCGTGGCGCTGGACAAGCCGAGCGATGTCGAGCGCGGCCAATGGTACTTCCAGCGCTACGTCGAGCATCTGCCGACCGCCGGCGAGATCGTGCTGTTCGACCGCTCCTGGTACAACCGCGCCGGCGTCGAGCGCGTGATGGGCTTCTGCTCGCAAGCCGAGTATGACGAGTTCCTGCGCCAGGTGCCGGAGTTCGAGCGCAACCTCGTGCGCAGCGGCATCCATCTCATCAAGTTCTGGTTCTCGGTCAGCCGCGACGAGCAGCGCCGCCGCTTCAAGGAGCGCGAGGCGCATCCCTTGAAGCAGTGGAAGCTGTCGCCGATCGACACCGCATCGCTCGACAAATGGGACGACTACACCCGCGCCAAGGAAGCGATGTTCTTCTCCACCGACACCGCCGACTGTCCGTGGACCGTGATCAAGTCCGACGACAAGAAGCGCGCCCGGCTGAACGCGATGCGCTGCGTGCTGCACTCCCTGCCCTATGCCGGCAAGGACGTCTCCCGCATCGGCCATGTCGACGACCTGATCGTCGGCCGCGCCAGCGTCATCCACGAACGCGAGGAGCATGCGAGCTGACGCTGATTTCGTAGGGTGGGCAAAGGCGCGAACCCGTCCAATCCACCCGGACAATCGCAATGGCGCCGTGCCCACCATCTCGACGCGAGCACACCGCCCGGCGGTGGGCACGCAGCCGCCTGCGGCGGCCGCTTTGCCCACCCTACGAGGCTGTGAATCTTTCGATGCCTGTTCTCGCTGACTATGATTCTCTAAGCGGAGCGGTTTGCTGGAGGTCATGATGGCTAAGGACGAGCTTTTCGATGGATTGCCGGAGCAGTCGGGTCCCAAAGCGCGGGAGCTTCCGAAGGGTGCGCCTCGTCTGCGGGTTCCGGAGCGCAACCAGGTCGAGCTGCGCGCGGTCGATATCGACAGCCTGATCGGGCAGGATCATCCGGCGCGGATGATCTGGACCTATGTCGAGACGCTCGACCTGAGCGAGTTGGAAGACCGAGTGAAGGCGCGGGAGAACAGGCCTGGTCATCCGGCACCGTCGCCACGCCTTTTGCTGGCGCTCTGGCTCTATGCCACCAGCGACGGCGTCGGCAGTGCTCGGGCGCTGGATCGCCTGTGCGAGAGCCATGATGCCTATCGCTGGCTGTGTGGCGGGGTATCGCTGAACTATCACACGCTGTCGGACTTCCGCGTCGGCTGTGCCGATGTGCTCGACCGCCTGATGAGCGAACATCTGGCGGCGTTGAGCGAGGCCGGGCTGGTCGATCTCGATACGCTGGCACAGGACGGGGTGCGGATCCGCGCCAATGCGGGGGCCAGCTCGTTCCGGCGCGAAGCGAGGCTGCAGCAGAAGCTGGCGGAAGCAACGGAGGTGGTGGAAGAGCTCAAGCGGGAAGTCGATGCAGATCCAGAAGCCAGCAACCGGCGCATCCGCGCGGCGCGTGAGCGCGCCGCACGCGAGCATAAACAGAAGGTCGAAGCGGCGCAGGCGGCGCTGGAGGAGATCAAGCGCAAGCGCCAGAAGCTCGAGGAAAAAGGCGGCAACGGCAAGAAGCCGAAGGAGCCTCGGGCCTCCACCACCGATCCGCAGGCGCGGCGGATGAAGATGGCCGATGCCGGCTTCCGTCCCGCCTACAACGTGCAGGTCGTCAGTGCTGCTGCCGCGATGATCGTGGTCGCAATCGACATCGACAACAACGGATCAGACGGCGGCCTGATGCGACCGATGCTGGAGCGGCTGCGCGACAAGCTGCAACGCCTGCCCAGGCGCTACCTCGTCGATGGCGGATACTGCCGTGGCGACGACATCGAATGGGCGCATGGCCAGAACATCGAGATCTACTGTCCGCCGCGCTCGCAAAAAAGCGGTGTTGATCCTTATCGGCCCCGAGATACCGATGGCCCTGGTGTGGCGGCCTGGCGAGCGCGCATGGCGAGCGAAGCCGGCAAGGCTCAGTATCAGCTCCGCTCGCTGTGCGAATGCATCCACGCCCGCTGGCGCAACTGGGACCTCCGGCAAGTGACGGTACGCGGCATCGACAAGGTTCGCGCCGTCGTGAGCTGGTACGCGTTCACCAACAACCTTCTGCAAGGATTGCACCTCATCGCCTGTCAAAAAGCAGCATCATAGCCGCCGATAGCGGCATCCGAGGGATCCTCCGGGACAATCCGCCGCACAGAGCCGCACACAACGGCTATCCCCGCGGCGACAGCCCCCTCGTCGCAAACTCAGCCCTGAACTCAAATTGGCTCACAAGCTCTACGATTCGGCTTGAACGGCGTCGCCCGATCCCAGCCACGGCGTCATTGCGAGCGCAGCGAAGCAATCCAGAGTGGTGGGCGGGACTCTGGATTGCTTCGCTGCGCTCGGGAGGGCGAAGACGGGTTCGATATCAATGAACTGATTAGTTCCTGTCGGCTACGAGCGTGCATGACCGATCCTGTCGCGCTGCGCATGACCATGCCCTCTCCCCTTGCGGGAGAGGGCATGGAGGACAGCGCGGCATAGGCGGTTGGGTGAGGGGTATGCCTCCGCGAGCCGAGCTTGTGGGAACATACCCCTCACCCAACCCCATGCGTGGATAGGTCGTGCATGCCCTCTCCCGCACGGGGAGAGGGCGCAGTCATGAGCAGCGAGTGACGCAGATACAGCGGTCGTCTACAAACCATTTCAGGTCGTTCAGCGCCGCACGCTGCAATTCCCTTTTGCCCGTCGGGTTACTTTGTCGCATCCCGACGGGCGTTGCATCGTCGGGCAAATCACTGGCACCTTTCCGCGCATCCCGGCCCGCCAGGAGGGGCGCTTCGCGATCGTCACGAACGTGGGGCCGGGGATGCGGTGGACGCGGCGTGGTGCAGCGGGCGAAGGCCCGCGGACGAACGGCATGGCGCGGACGGCGAAAGCGTGTGGTCCTGGCCTCCCGACGCCGAGGCCAAGCGGGCGGTGATGATCCGCCCGTGACGGGGGCAAGACAGCCGGTCCCCGGGGAGAGCACGTATAAGCGTTAACACCATCGCGCAGGGAAGGCCGGGATGGTCCGGCTGAACCTGTGGTTCTGCCGCGTGCTTATTTGCTGCACGCGGACCACGGGTGCCGGTCGGCACCCGGCCTTCCCTGCGCCCTCCGATGTCTGGAGGGACGAGGATCAAGCATCACTCGGGCTGACAGGTCGCGAGAATGAGTAGTCACGTCTGAACAGCAATCATGTCTGGCACGGTCGCGCCGCAACTAACAGCGTCGTCCCGGCGAACGCCGGGACCCATAACCACCAGCGTTGCTGTGGCGCGCGAACGTCAGCCATCTCGATTCCACCACTCCCGCCGCGGAGTATGGGTCCCGGGTCAAGCCCGGGACGACAGTGGAGGATGGCGCAGGTATCACCCGTCTCAATTGCGCCGGATGCAATATGCAGCAACCGCACATCGCTCACTTCGCCGCCACGAAGAAGAAATCCTCGCGGCCCGGCGGCGAGCCGTAGGTGAAGGGCTGCTGCTGATGCTGTGTGGCCGCCCAGACGTCGTCGCGGACGATGTCGAACAGTTTGCGGATCTCGACCCTGGGCTCCTTGATGTCCTTGGCCAGCGCGGTCGCGAACGGGCTGTTGGTGCCGTTGCCGTCGAGCGCGGTGGCGCCGTGCTTGGCGGCGTAGACCACCATCATGCCGGCGCCCGGCTCGATGTTGGAGAAGCCCTTGTCGACGAGCTTCAGCGCCAGCGTCTGCTTCATCGTCGGCGCGAACGGATTGTCCCGGCAGGCATCGAGAATGACGAGACGCAGCTTGCGCGCGGCGCCGACCGCGGCCAGCACCTGCTCCAGCGCGACCGCCTCCGTCTCCGCGTCCTTGTCGGCCGCAAGCCTTGCATCGACCGGAACCAGATAGTTGACGCCGCCGATCTCGAAGCCGTGGCCGGCGTAGTAGACCACCGCCCAGTCGGCCTTCTCGGCCTCGGCCTCGAAGCTGCGCAGCGCCTCGAAGAACTTGTCGCGCGACAGGTCGTTGGCGAGCGTGACCGACTGGAAGCCGAGGCCGCGCAAGGTGTCGGCGATCAGCTTGGCGTCGCGCGGCGGGTTCGGCAGCGCGGGCACGGATTTGTAGTCGCCATTGCCGACCACCAGGGCAACCCGACGCACCGTTGCGGCGGCGCCCGGGCCCTGCGGGCTCAGCGCCGCGAGCCGGTCCTGTGCCAGCTTGCGCGCGTTCACCACGTCGATCTCGTCGAACGGCGTCAGCGCGAACGCCGCCGAACGGTAGTCGGCGCGCGCCTGGGCGAGATCACGCCGGCGCTCGAACAGCTGGCCGCGATCGGCATGGGCGCGGACATTGTTGGGGTTGAGCGCCAGCACGGTGTTCAGGTCCTTCAGCGCGGCGCCAAGATCGCCCTTGGCGATGAAGGCCTCGGCGCGGCTGTTCAGCGCGTATTGCGATTTGGACAGGCTGGCGAGCACGGCGTTGCAGTTGGCGATGGCGTCGTCGAACTTGCCCATCGCGTTGAACGCGTCGCAGCGATAGGTCGCCGCCTGGGTCGATTCGGGATCGATCTTGTCGGCCTCGGCGAAGTCGGCCAACGCGCCCTCGAAATCCTTCATCATCGCCCGCACCCGGCCGCGGTTGGCCCTGGCGACATACATCGTGGGCGATATCCGGACCGCGGCGTTGAAATCATCGAGCGCGCTCTGCAGCGCGCCGCGTCGCAAGAAGATCACGCCGCGGTTGTTGTAGGGAGCGGCATAGTTCGACCGCTTCTGCAACGCCACCGCATAATCGGCGATGGCGAGGTCATCCTGGCCCTTGCGCCAATAGGCGACGCCGCGCCGGTCGTAGAGACCGGCATTGTCCGGATCGGCGGCGATCGCACCGGTCAGGGCGCTGATCGCCTTGTCGTAGTCGCGCCTGCTGATCGCGGCGTTGCCGCGCACTTCGAGTGCGGCGGCAAGGTCCTTGCCGGTCAGGTTGCCGCTGGCGAGCAGCCGCTCGCAGGCATCCAGCCGCGGCGGGGCGGGGCTATTGCCGTCCGCCGATCGGTTGCGGCAGTTGACGAGGTCGTCGGACAGGAGCGGGCCGGCGGCAACCGGCGCGGCGAAAACAAGCAGGAGCAGCAGCGAGGCAAGGCGGGACATCGGGGCGGCGGATCTCGATCGGAGCTGTGGACGTCGATTGGTCGAACGAATAGCGCTCCGGTTCGAGCAGGGCCAGCGGGCCGGGCACTGGTGCCCGCCGCGGGGAGCGACCGGCGTTCACGCAGTCGTGTGGCCGGCCCCGTAACGCCGCCGGGGATGCAACGTATCTTGCGACACAGGATCGGCCGGGCCAGTCTTTCGGCCGGCAAAACGAGACAGACAACCAGACCGAGGATCGAACATGCGCCTCACCCGCTCCCATTTCATCAAGACAGCCGTGCTCGGCGCCCTCGCGGTGGCCGGGATCCTGGCCTGGCAGCCGCTGCATGCCGCCGAAGAGGCGGTCGTGATCCCGCCGCCGGCGCAGGACCAGCCGGCCAGTGACGGTCTCGAAACCGCGGTTGTCGCCGGCGGCTGCTTCTGGGGCGTCCAGGGCGTCTACCAGCACACCGCCGGCGTGATCAGCGCGGTGTCAGGCTATGCCGGCGGCACCAAGGCGACGGCCGACTATCGCACAGTGTCGACCGGCAGCACGGGACATGCCGAGTCGGTGCAGATCAAGTTCGACCCGAAGAAGGTTTCCTACGGCAAGATCCTGCAGATCTTCTTCTCCGTGGTGCATGACCCGACGCAGCTGAACCGCCAGGGCCCCGACACCGGCACGCAATATCGCTCCGCGATCTTCACGACGTCCGAGACGCAGAAGAAGGTCGCCGAGGCCTATATCGCCCAGCTCGACAAGGCCAAGGTGTTCGGCAAGCCGATCGTCACCAAGGTCGGCAAGCTCGAGGCGTTCTACCCGGCTGAGGACTATCACCAGGACTACCTGACGCTGCACCCGAACCAGCCCTATATTGCCTACAACGACCTGCCGAAGATCGACAATCTGAAGAAGATCTTCGCCGAGAACTACATCGACAAGCCGACGCTGGTCAGGGACGCCAAGGCGACGAATTGAGCGCCGCCTCCTGCCCGATCAGCACAACGACAGGGGTGGATCACTTTGGGTCCGCCGGAGGAACGAAGAGATGAGCGACACGAAAACCAGCGACAAGGTCGTCAAGAGCGAGGCCGAGTGGCGCAAGGACCTGACGCCGATGCAGTACGCCGTGCTGCGCGAAAAGGCGACCGAGCGCCCGTTTTCGGGCGAATATGAGCACGAGCACCGCGCGGGCACCTATGTCTGCGCCGGCTGCGGCCAGACGCTGTTCGAGTCCGATGCCAAGTTCGATTCCGGCTGCGGCTGGCCGAGCTTCACCCAGCCGGCGGCCGAGAGCCACATCGACGAGGAGACCGACTATACCCATGGCATGGTTCGCACCGAGGTGCTGTGCTCGAAATGCTCGGGCCATCTCGGCCACGTCTTCCCGGACGGGCCCGGACCGACCGGTCTGCGCTACTGCATCAACTCGGCGGCACTGAAACTGAAGCCGCGCTGAGCCACTTCCGCTCGCCCTCCGGTACCGTTCCGTTGATGGTATCGGAGGGCCTGCATGGCCCTGAAGGAGGGGCGCGACGGGTCAAAATCAGCCACAGCACGCCAGATTTTCGCTGAGCGCATGCGGCTCCCCTGCATTCACAAGTTGCAGAGCAATTAAGTTATTGAAAATATGGGATATTTGAAACGAGCTCTGGGCAACCCGGATTTACGATGTGACCGGGCGGGATTCGCATTTCTGTCAAATCGGCCTATATTAGGGTCCGTAACTGACATGCAGGGCTGGGCCGCCTGGAGCGGCAAGATGACCGCCCTCCACACCCGCAATCGCTGGCGTCATTGCCAAGCTTGATCGTTCGAAAGCTCGCGTCAGCGCTCTTAGCCGACAAGAAGAGGTCTCAGACCATGCGTCCAATGCGTCCGTTCAACTTCAACACCTCTGCCGAACTGTTTCCCGCCGCCATTCGCAAGAAGAAGCGGGCGGGCTTCGCCTATCGGCGGTTCGGCACCGCGGCCGAAGCCGTGCGCTTCGCCATGGAGGAGTTGCCGGCGGACTCGCTGAATGGCGCCTATCTGCAGGTCGAGGAGGCCCGGTTCGACCAGAACGGCATCCGCACCCTGTATGAGAGCGAGGCGTTCCCGCTGCCGCGCCGCGCGGTGGACAAGGCGCCCGACGCCGATGCCGCCTGACGGCAGCCACATCATCCGACGACACCCTGCCCCGCCCAGCGCGGGGCAGTTTTTTTCTGGGGGTCCCTTTATCCGCTTTCGCGCGTTCTCACCGAGGCTGGGTATCCAGCCACCGCCGCAGGATCTTGGCGTTACGCATGTTGGCGCGGAACAGCACGTCGAAGGCATCGCCGGCCACCGGCACCATGCCGACCACACCCTCGACCGCGACATTGCCGAGCATGCGGGTGATGACGTGCCAGGGCGCACCGAGCGCGCGGGCCTCGCGTACCAGCCACAGCGACAGCGCAGTCGCGATCAGGTCGCCAACCACCGGGATCAGGCCGATGATGCCGTCGAGGCCGTAGCGGATATTGGTGCCGGGCACGACGAAGGCGACGTCGAGCAGCTTCGCCACCGCCTCGAGCCGGGCGATCCGCTGCTCGCGCGTCAGATTGCCGAACGGGTTGGCGCCCTGAAAGTCGAAGCGCACGCCGCCGGGGCCGACGAAGGCGGCGTTGAACGAGGACCGGAACGGCCCTTGCGGGATTTCCCGTCCGTCCTGGTCGATGATCGGCCCGCGCGCCTCCTTGGCGTCGAAATGCGCCTGCTGGGCACGTCCGGCTGTCCGGCGGGGGGAATTGGAGCTCTGGTTTTGCATGGCCATGAGATGGCAACGCGCGAGGCAGGCCACAAGTTGCGTCGAACCGCCGCCGGGCCGTTAACGTCCCCGCGCTGCAGTGGGGGTCAGCCCGAAGCGGCGGCGGAAGCAGCGGTTGAAATAGGACAGGTCGTTGAAGCCGCAGGCAAAGGCGATATCGCTGACGCGGCGCTCGCCGTCGGCGAGCAGGTCCATTGCCCTGCGCAGCCGGAGCTCGTTGAGCCGGGCGGAGAAGCTCGCCCCGGCCTCGTAGAGCAGATCGTTGACATAGCGCTCCGACAGTCCCGCGGCCGTCGCCAGCTTCTGCGCCGAGAAATCCGGCTCGGCGAAGCGCTCGTTCAGGATCGCGAGCACGCCACTCAGGCGAACGCTGCGCAGGCCACCGCGCCGGGCCTTATGCATCACCTCGCCGCGCACGCCGAGGCCGAGCGCGACCAGATCGAGCAGATGCTGCGCAACGGCTGTGCCCGCCTCGTCGGCCGCAGTCGGACGCGCGAGCAGCAGCTCGCTGTAGTCCATCGCCAGCGACAGCGCGCCGCCCGGCTCCAACTCCCGGCCGACCAGATCGTCGACACCGGGCACCATCGAGCGCAGCGTCACCATCGGCAGATGCACGTTGACGAAGCGCTTGTGGCTCGCACCATCGGCGCTGAAGAACGGCTCGTCGAGCTTGAGCAGCACCATCGCGCCGGGGCGCAGAACGAACTCGCGGCCCCGATGAACGACCATCGCCTCGCGGTGGCCCGCGTTGCGCGCCAGACAATAGCGATCGTCATTGGTGGCGAGCACTTGGCGCCGTTCGCGCCTCACCCGCGTAAAAGTGCCGTCGCAGCGGCCGAGAAGCGTCGTGCCGATGTGGATGGCGTTCATCGCAGCGCGAAACGGCACGTCCTCGGCGGGATCGAGCTCACCGGTGTTGGAGAAATGCTCGAACAATTCCGCAAAGCACAAGAAGCGCTGCCTGTCGTCGAGCGCCTTCGGCAGCATGTCGGTAGACAGCATTTTCCTGACGATGGTCATCGAAATCTGATCCGGAAAAATGAAAAGCCAAAAGCAACGCGATCAATGTGGCAGCGGCGGGATGAACGGCCGCTGAAAGATCAAGGGCCGGCAAAGCCGGGGTCAGAGCGCCGACCAGTCCAAATCATGCAGCCCTCGATGCTGATGAGTCCAAGACGACGGCCGGAGGTTCAACTACGGATGCCGACGGACGCACGCCAGCATGCATGCGGCCTCCATCCAACCCAATCGATAGCTATCAGTGCGAGGAGAGATCGAGATGACCATGTCTTCCGCTGCCCGCAAACTCGGCCTCGGCGCCGCCCTCACGGCCGGCATCGGGATCGGCTACGCCCTCGGCGCGCAGCCGCACATGACCGAGAGCATCACGCTGCTGCAATCCGCGCGGGCCGAGCTGGTGCAGGCCACCCCGAACAAAGGCGGCCACCGCGAGCGCGCGATCGGGCTGATCGACCAGGCGATCGCCGAGGTTCGCGCCGGCATCGCCTTTGCGGCTGGCGGCTAGCCGTTCACGATCAGACCAAGGAGATCAGCGATGCGAACAATCCTTTCCAGCTCGCTCCTGTCGGCAAGCCTGATCCTGGGCGCCCTCACCGCCAGCGCATCGGCGATGCCGCTGGCGGTGATCGACACCGGATCGTCCGCTCACATCATTCAGGTCGCTGGCGGATGCGGCCGCGGCTTCCATCGGGGCCCCTTTGGGGGCTGCCGGCGCAACTGGGCAAACCCCGCGGCTCACGCCTGTCCGCGGGGCTATCACATCGGGCCCGGCGGCGGCTGCCGTGGCAATGGGAAATAGACCGATCGGCTTGCCCGATTGCGTTACGCGGCCGGCGGCTCAGCGACCGCCGCCGGCAGCGGCTCCTCGACGAACCGGTGAACCAGCCAGGACGACACCGTCGCCGGGATGAAGCCGACCAGCCCATACAGGATCCACTGCAGGACGCCATATTCGGAGCCGTGCGAGGCATAGTTGAAGCCGGCGAGCAGGAAAGCGATGCCACCCACGATCAGCATCCGCAGCACCGGCCCGATCCGCCGGACGTGGAACAGGATATCGTCGATGGCGCACATCATCAGCGCCGGCAGGAAGCCGAACAGATAGGAGTATTGCAGCGAGGTGACGAACACCTTGAACAGCTTGGCGACCTCGCCCGCGTCGGTGTTGGCCCAGTAGCCGGACAGGTAGGTGGTCACCAGAAGCAGCGCGAAGCCGCCCAGCGCGGGGCCGATTGCGACGAAGATCAGATAACGCTTCATGCCCAACCTCCTGCCCCGCTCATCCGCCGACCGCGCGAGGCACCTGCCGTCCGGTCAGTCACCCCACACCGCGAAGGCGTCGTTGAACGCCCGCTCGCCGGGCGCTCCCTTCTCGATCGCGATGATCGCGCGGCGCTGATTGCTGTAGACCAGCGGAACGTCGAACCAGGAGCGCTCCTTGAGAAGCTGCACGTTGCGCGTCCGGTCGGCGTCGACGTTGGACAGGCCGACCAGGAAGAAGCCGTCGGTGACCTTCACGGCGAGACCCGCCAGCGGCGTGCCGCGCGCCTGCTCGTTGGACTTCATCAGGATGCCCGGCACGTTGCCGACGCCGCCGCCGTCGAAATTCTGCGGCAGGATGAAGGTCAGCTCGGCCGTGTGGCTCGCCGGCAGGGAGGTATCGGTGTTGCGGCGGAACGACATCGTCATCTTGAACTTGCGATCCGGGATTTCGATGTCGGCGCGCACGGCGATGTCGGCCTTCTGTGTGCCCGTGGCCTTGATCTGCTCGGTGCGCCAGACCACCGAGCCGAGATATTGCTTGCCCTTCGGGTCGGCCGGATCCTCGTCGTAGAGCACGACTTTCTGCGCCACCGGCGCGATCTGGTCCGACGATGGCGACTGGCCGACACGGTCCGTGATCTTGGGCTTGCTAAGCGGCGCGGCAGTGTCCTTCGGCGCCTCGACTGTCGAGTTCGATTTGAACAGTCCGCTGACGGCGCCGACCAGCGGACGGCCCCAGAGGATGCCCGCGCCGACCAGGATCAGCACGATGCCGGCGGCGATGGCCGCCTTGAACGGGAAAGTCGAACCGCTGCGCTCGGACTTCTTCTTGGCCTCGCGCTCGCCGCCCGCCCGCGAACGGGCCGATGCGGTGGCCGGCACCGCGTAGCGCTCCGCCTCCTGAACCGATTCGTCGTAGGAATAGGCCGGCTCGGCAGGCAGCGGCGGACGGTCGTCATCGTCCTCGAGGCGATCGAGATCCGTCGCCGGAACGTTGGCGTAGGTCTTGCGCGCGGCGCGGTTGGCCTGCGCCGTGGCCTTGCCGAGATCATCGACGTCAGCGGTGATATCGCGGAAACCGCGCATCGAGGGCGTCGCGGCGGCCGAACCATTGGCATCGGGCGCGCGGCGCGGGGCAGCCGGACGCTCGCGCACCGGCGGCACGTCGGAGATACCGGCGGGGGTTGGCTGGGGCCGCAATGGCGTCGTGGGAGCGGCAGCGGGGGGCGGCGCCTCGGGGCGGACAGGACGCACCGGCTTGGAATCCGCCGGCTCGGGGCCGAGAGGCGGACGATCGTTCCGTGCAGCCGGTGCCGGTGCTGGCCGGGGTCGCGGAACTGGGGCTGTGGCCGGCTCGGGCGTCGCGCCGGGCTCAGCTGCGGGAGCCGCCGGAGCCTCCGGGTTGCGCGCGCCGGCCCGCCGGAGCGCATCGCCGGGACGGGCTGCACCGCTGGAGGCCCGCTGCGCCTCGCGGGCGCGCTGAGCCGCTTCCGCCTCGACCTTGCGTACCGCCTCCTCGAGCGACAGCCGCTCGCGGGTGATCTCGGATTCGCTGAGCGGCGGCTGGACGCTGCGCAGCTGCGCGATCAGCGCCGCCCGAGCCCGCTCGTAAAGCGCGCGCCGGCTTTCGCCGGGAGCGTTGGGGTCCAATCCGGCAATGGCGCGGGCTATCAGCGGGTAGTAGTCGGCCATATCAACTCAATTCGCGGGCTGCGCTGTCGGGTCCCCTCACGCCTCGAAGGGATTCTGGACCAGGATAGTATCCTCGCGTTCGGGACTGGTGGAAAGCAGCGCAATTGGGCAACCCACCAGTTCCTCGATGCGCCGGACGTATTTGATGGCCTGGGCCGGCAGATCGGCCCAGGAGCGCGCGTTCGCCGTCGGCTGCTTCCAGCCTTCGATGGTCTCGTAGATCGGCTCGACCCGGGCCTGGGCACCTTCGCCTGCCGGGAAATGATCGATCTCCTTGCCGTCCAGCCTGTAGCCGGTGCAGACCTCGATGGTGTCGAAACCGTCGAGAATGTCCAGCTTGGTCAGCGCAAGACCGTTAATGCCACAGGTCCGCACCGCCTGGCGGACCAGGACGGCGTCGAACCAGCCGCAACGACGCGGCCGGCCGGTATTCGTTCCGAACTCACGGCCGCGCTCGCCGATCTTGCGGCCGGTCTCGTTATCCTGCTCGGTGGGAAAAGGTCCCTGGCCGACGCGAGTCGTATAGGCCTTGCACAGGCCGAGCACGTAGCCGATCGCGCCCGGGCCCAGGCCGGCACCGGTCGCGGCTTGCGCCGCAACCGTGTTGGACGAGGTCACATAAGGATAGGTGCCGTGATCGACGTCGAGCAGCGCGCCCTGGGCGCCCTCGAACAGCAGGCGCTTGCCCTCGCGGCGCTTGATGTCGAGCAGCCGCCAAACCGTCTCCGCATACGGCAACAGCTTTGGCGCCACCGCCGTCAATTCGCGCAGGATCTCGGCGCCGTCGATCAGCTCCAGCCCGAGCCCCCGGCGCAGCGCGTTGTGATGAGCGAGCAGGCGATCGATCTTGTGCGGCAGCGTATCGAGATCGGCGAGATCCATCAGCCGGATCGCGCGGCGGCCGACCTTGTCCTCATAGGCCGGACCGATGCCGCGGCGGGTCGTGCCGATGGCAGTCCCGGTGTTGGACGATTCCCTCAGCGCATCGAGCTCACGATGCAGCGGCAGGATCAGCGTGACGTTCTCGGCAACGCGCAGATTGTCCGGGCTGATGATCAGGCCCTGCGCCTGCAGCTTGCCGACCTCGTCGAGGAACGCCTGCGGATCGAACACCACGCCATTGCCGATCACCGACAGCTTGCCGGAGCGCAGCACGCCGGACGGGAGCAGCGCCAGCTTATAGGTCGCGCCGTTGATGACGAGCGTATGACCGGCGTTGTGACCGCCCTGGAAGCGCACGACGATGTCGGCCTGCTCCGAGAGCCAATCGACGATCTTGCCCTTCCCCTCGTCGCCCCATTGGGCGCCGACGACGACCACGTTAGCCATTCGCAGCTCTTTCCTCTGCCAAGATCCAAAACAGCACGATCGGCTCGGTCGATATCGCTTCCGATGAGGGGCCAGCCTGGCCAACCATGCGCCCAGCCCAAATCGCGGCCGGGACCGCTCGCTTGCGAGGCGACCCACCGGATAAAGGAAGCCGCCGGGCTAGGCAAGCAAGAACGGGCCCTCGGGGCACACAACGGCGCCACCAAGCCTTTGATAAGCCCCAAAATTTCATGCCGCCCCGGCTGCGGATCGGACGACCCGGCCGGCGCTTCTGACGGCGCTGGCTCCCGGGTGCGCGCATTGAGCACCGGAACGGCGGCGAATCTACGGTGGCGGCCATGATCTCGGCGGTCCCGCGCACCATGGACACTGGCTCAGGTCTGGATGCGGCCGTCGACAACCTCAATGATGCGATCGCAACGCCGCGCCAGATCGAGGTTGTGGGTCACGAGCAGGAAGCTGGTGCCGACCGTCCGATTGACGTCCCGCATCAGCTCGAACACCGCCTCCGCGGATTTGCTGTCGAGATTCCCGGTCGGCTCGTCCGCCAGCACCAGATCGGGATTCATCGCCAGCGCGCGCGCGACCGCGACGCGCTGCTGCTGGCCGCCCGACATGTTGCTCGCAAGATGGTTGGCAAATTTCGCCAGGCCGACCTGGTCGAGCAGCTTGCCCGCCTGCGCCTCGATCTCCGCGCTCGGAAAGCCGCGGTCAACCAGGAGCGGCATCATCACGTTCTCCTTGGCCGTGAAGGCGGAGATCAACAGATGAGACTGGAAGATGAATCCGATGGTGTGCCCGCGCAGGTGCGTGAGCTCGGTATCGCCGAGCGATGCGATATCCTGGCCCTTGATCGTGAGCCGGCCGGAGGTCGGCCGGTCGAGCAGACCGACGATGTTGAGCAAGGTGCTCTTGCCCGATCCGGACGGACCGATCAGCGCGACGAACTCGCCGCGATCGACCTCGAGATCGATGTCGTGCAGCACCTCGGTCTCGGTCGGGAGACCGACATTGTAGGCCTTGCAGACCTTCTCCAGCCGCAGGATCACCTCAGCCACGGATCGCCACCACCGGATCGAGCTTGGCCGCGCGCAACGCCGGCGCGGTCGCCGCGAGCAATCCCGTGACCGTCGCGAGCAGGGCCGTGATGACGAACAGGCGGCGCTCGAGAATGAGCGGGAACAACTCCGATCCATCCGCCTGGCGCTGCACCGCATGCCAGTAGATCAGCGCGCCGGCGCCGAGCGCGGCGCCGAACAGCGAGCCGATGAAGCCGAGCAGCCCGCCTTGCAGCAGGAACACGCGCAGGATCTGGCCGCGCGAGGTGCCCATCGCCCGGAGAATGCCGATCTCCTTCGAGCGCTGGATGACGGAGACGATGAGCACGGCAGCGATGCCGAAGGCGACCGACATTGCGACGAATACGCGGATCAGCGTGTTCGAAGTCTCCTGCGCGCGCACGGCCACGAAGAACTGCGCATTGGTCTTGATCCAGCTGTCGGCCTTGACGAGGTTGGCGGCCTGGATGCGCTGCGCGATGTCTTCCGCTGCGTAGATGTCCTGCACGGTGATGTCGATGGTGGTGACGCCGCCGATCATGCCGAGCAGCGACTGCGCGGTGCGCAGCGCGACGTAGGCGGCGCGCTGGTTGACGCCCTTGTTGCCGAGGTCGACCAGGCCGGTCACGGTCAGCACGCGATTGGCGCCGGAAGCGGCCTGGACGTTGAGCTTGTCGCCGACGACGGCACCGAGATCCTTGGCCAGCTCGATGCCGATGATGATGTCCTCGCTGCTCAGCCGCGGCTCGCCGGCAACGATATAGTCCGGCACGCGCACGATGGCGAAATAGCTCTCCGGCTCAATGCCGGACAGTGTCACGGCGCGGCTGGCGTCGCCGCGAATGGCGAGCGCCGAGCCCGAGATGGTCGGCGACACCGCGGTGATCTCCGGCATCGCCAGCATCTGGGCGCGGATCTTCGGCCATTGGTCGATCGAGATCACGCGCTGGCTCGGCCGCTGCACGGTGGCGTCCTCGATCACGCGATTGCCGTTGCGCAGCGGCCGCGCGACCTGGTCCGGCGTCAGCAACTGGATTTGCGGCTGCGACGTCAGCACGCGCTTGATGAAGTTGGCTTCCAGCCCTGCGAGCATCGCCGACATGAACACGATCACGGCGACGCCGATCGCGATGCCGCCGATGATGAACAGGGTCTGCAGCCGGCCCTCGCGCAGGAAGCGCACCGCCGCGACCCATTCGAACGGCAGCCAGCGGTTCACGGCAGCACCGGACGGAAGCGCTGGCCAGTGACGAGGCCGGAGCTGGCGGGCACCGCGATGTCGCCGGCACTCAGGCCATCGACGATCTCGACATGGCTGTTGCCACGGATGCCGGCGCGCACCGGGCGCTTGACCGCGCGGCCGTCCTTCTCGCCGAGCACCCAGGGCTGCCCGGAGGTGAGATCATGAACCGAGCGGACGGGCAGCTCCAGCGTATCCTTGCGGGACGCGACCTCGATGTCGACCGACACCGTCATGTCCTGGCGCAGATAGTCCGGCGGGTCCTTGACGATCAGTTTGACCTGCACCGAGGCGCGCGAGAGATCAACGCCGGGATTGATGTAGCTGAGCACGGCGGGAAAACGCTTGTCCGGATAGGCATCGGCCGAGGCCAGCGCCGTCTGCCCCAGCGCCAGCTTGCCGAGATTGCGCTCATCGATCTGCAGCACGAGCTGGACATCGCCGGCGGGCGCGAGAACGAGCAGCGCCTTGCCGGGCTGCGCCACGGTGCCCTTCTCGACATTGCGCGTGATCAGCACGCCGTCGCGCGGCGCCGAGATCGTCGCATAGCCGAGCCGCGACTGCGCCGTGTCGAGCGTGGCGCGCGCCTGATTCAGCTGCGTCTCCGCCATGACGTAGTCGCTGCCGCCGGGGCTCGCGGTGAAGACCTGGAATTCGGCCGCGCGCTCCTGCGCCAGCGCGATGTCGAGCGTCTTCTGCGCCTCGTCGAGCGAGGCCCGCGTGGCATAGCCGTTGGCCGTCAGCAGCGATGTCCGGTCGTAGGTCTGCTGCGCGTTGAGCAGCGTCGCCTGGGCCTGGCGCAGCGCCTCCTTAGCCGACGGGAGGGTCAATTCGGCGAGCTGGCGCATCCGCGCTTCGGCCTGCGCCACCTGGCCCTGCGCCTGGACCACCGCGGCCTTGAGCTCGCGCGACTCCAGCGAGATCAGCGGCTGGCCCCTGGTCACGCGCTGGCCTTCGAGCACAAGGACCTCATCGACCGTGCCGGTGATCTGGCTGCCGATCTCGACGCGAAACGGCGTCTCGACATGGCCGCTGGCGACCACCGTCTCGACGAGATCACCGCTCCGCACCTGATCGACCACGACCGCCGGGCCGAGCATGACACGCACGCTCTGCCAGCCGCCGAGGCCGAGCAGCAGGATCACCGCGAGAATGAACCAGCGATGCGCGACAAGCGCGGACCAGACCTTCGAAGAGGATTTGCTGCTCTGGCGCGGGAGGGCTGCGGCTTGATCGACCATGTCCGTCATTACAGATGGCGCCCGGCGCACCGGGCGGGATGTCGTCCTCGTGAATCCTCAGCCGTCCGCCCCACGGCGTGTTCTCGAGCAGCCTAGGTCATGCGCGCATCAGGATGTTGCGCTAGGTCAACCGCGGCGCGATCGTTCATGCAAATCAGGCGAGATCGCCATGAAGCTTTGTCCACGAACATGAACGGGCGCCCGTGAGCACTGAAACGACCTCCAGCCTGCACCAGTTCTGGCGCCTTTCTCCAGTACAAGCCGCCCAACGGCTCAGCTGCGGCCTCGATGGCTTGAACGAGGCCGACGCGACGCAGCGGTTGCTGAGCTACGGCCGCAACGCCGACACGCCATCCCACGTGGTCGGTCCGCTGCGCGCCGTCATGCGGCGCCTGCTCGAGCCCCTGTCACTCATCCTGCTCGTCGCGGGCATCATCTCGATGGTGACCGGAGACGTGATCGGCGGTGCGATCATCGTGCTGATCCTGACGCTGTCGATCGGGCTCGATACGGTGCAAGAAGGACACGCTGTCAGGGCTGCCGAGGAACTGCGGCGGTCGGTGGCGCTGAAGGCCGAGGTCAAACGCGACGGCGCCTATCGGGAGGTCGAGGTCGACGCCGTTGTGCCCGGCGACCTCCTGCGCGTCCGCGCCGGCGACATCGTGCCGGCCGATGCGCTGATCATCGATAGCAAGGCCTTCACGGCCGGCGAGGCCGCGCTCACCGGCGAGCCCTATCCGGTGACGAAGCAGGCTGGCCCTGCCGCCGACGAGAACGACAGCTCGAACGCGCTGTTCCGCGGCTCGGTCGCACAGACCGGCGAAGCCGTCGCGCTGGTCGTCAATACCGGGCCGAACACGATGTTCGGCGCAGCCGCCTCGGCGCTGGCCGAAGCGCAGGGGCGCACGCCGTTCGAGCGCGACCTGCATGAATTCGGTCTCGTCATCGCGCGGCTCACGCTGGCGCTCGTGCTCATCGTGCTCGCCTTTCGCGTGGTGTTCGGCCGTGACGTGCTCGATTCGCTGTTGTTCTCGGTCGCGCTCGCCGTCGGGCTGACGCCCGAGCTGCTGCCGATGATCACGACGGTGACGCTTTCCCGCGGCGCGCTGCGCATGGCCAAGCGCAAGGTGATCGTGAAGCGGCTCGCGGCCATTCACGATCTTGGCGCGATGTCGGTGCTGTGCACCGACAAGACGGGCACGCTGACCTCGGCGGAGATCACGCTCGCCCGCAGCATCGCGCCTGATGGCAGCGACCATCCGCGTCCCGCCGAGCTTGGGGCCATCGCCGCCGCGCTCGGCGGCGATCGCGGCTCGCTGGATACGGCGCTGGTCGCGGGCGCCAACCATGCGGCGGCGGGATGGACCTTGGGTGGCCAGCAGACCTTCGACTTCTCGCGACGGCTCGGCTCGGTACTGGCGGTGCGCGGCGCGGATCAAGTGCTGATCGTAAAGGGTGCGCCGGACGCCGTGATCGAGCTCTGCAGCCAGCAACGACTGGGCGGCGCTATCACCGCCCTCGCCGACGACGGCCGCGCCGAGATGCGCGAGCGCGTTCACTCGCTTGCCCGCGAGGGACTGCGCACCGTCGCGATCGCTTCAAAACCCTGGAGCGGCGCGCCGCGCGAGGTCGAGACCGAGGACGAGCAGGAGTTGATCTTCGAGGGTCTGTGCGCCTTCGCCGATCCGCCGAAGCCCACGGCGGCGGCCGCGATCGCTCAGCTCGCCCGAGCAGGCATCGCACTGAAGATCCTCTCGGGCGACGATCCCGTGGTCGTCAGACGCCTGGCAGGTCTGGTGGGGCTGAAGGCAGACCGCGTGCTGTCCGGCAACGACATCGCCGAGCTTAGCGACGATGCGCTCGCGGTGCAGGTGCGAACCGCCGACGCGTTCGGCAGGCTCGCGCCGGATCAGAAATCGCGGATCGTGAAGGCGCTGCAGGCGTCGGGCGAGGTCGTCGGCTTTCTTGGGGACGGCATCAACGATGCGCCGGCGCTGAAGGTGGCCGATATCGGTCTCTCGGTCGACGGCGCCACTGGCGTGGCGCAATCCGCGGCGGACATGATCCTGTTGGCCAGTGATCTCGAGGTCGTCGCGGACGGCGTCGAGGAAGGACGGCGGACCTTTGCGAACATCCTCAAATATGTGCGCATGGGCGCGAGCTCGAATTTCGGCAACATGCTGTCGATGGCGGTGGCCTCGATCATGCTGCCGTTCCTGCCGATGCTACCGACGCAGATCCTGCTGAACAATCTGCTCTATGATCTCTCCGAGCTCGGCATTCCCTTCGACCGCGTCAGTCCGCAAGCGACGGCATGGCCGCAGCGCTGGGACATGAAGCGCCTGTTGCGTTTCGCCGCGATCATGGGCCCGCTGTCATCGCTGTTCGACTTTCTGACGTTCGGCGCGCTGCTCTTTCTGTTCCACGCCAGCCCGGACGAGTTCCGTACCGCCTGGTTCCTCGAATCCATGGCGACGCAGATCCTCGTCATCTTCATCATCCGGACCAACGGACGGCCCTGGAGCAACCGGGCCGATCCGATGTTGACGGCGTCATCGCTGATCGCGCTTTGTGTTGCGATCGTCGTGCCGTTCACGCCGGCGGGCGCATGGTTCGGCTTCGTCGCGCCGCCGGTCACGATGTTGGCCGCGATCGCGGTCCTCGTTGTCACCTATCTGGTCTGCGCGGAAGCTCTCAAATCCATCGCCGTGCAATCCAGCACCGGGCGACCCCCGCGGCGGCACCAACGCGGGTCATGACCGCTGCCGCTGCATAGTCGCGATGCATCTGCCCTCTTGATAGGCAGCCGCAATTAGTGTCTCTCCGAATGGCCGGGGAGGACCAGCGGCCGGGATGACCGGGCCGGATACCGCGGCGCAAGAACCGGGACCAACACCGTCGCATGTCTGCCGCCGATCCCACGGTGTCCCCAGCGCCCGCGCGCGCCTGGGTCGCCAACCAACCCTACGTGCTGCTCAGCATCACCGCGCTGTGCTGGGCCGGCAACGCGATCGTCGGCCGCCTTGCCGCCGGACACATTCCCCCGGTGACGCTGTCGTTCCTGCGCTGGTCGCTGGCGTTCCTGATCATTCTGCCGCTAGCCTGGAAGCAGCTTCGCCAGGACTGGCCGGCGATCCGCTCCAAGCTCGGCATCATGGTCGCGCTGTCGGTCACCGGCATCGGCGCCTTCAACACGCTGCAATACTGGTCGCTGGAATACACCCAGGCGCTCAACACGCTGCTGCTACAATCCGGCGGCCCGCTGATCGTCGCGCTCTGGTCGATGCTGCTGCTGCGCGTGCATCTGACGTTCGCGCAGGCGGTCGGCATCGTGCTGTCGATGATCGGCGTGTTGCTGATCCTCACCCGCGGTCACCCGGCAGCGATCGCCGACATCAGCTTCAACAAGGGCGACCTGATTTTCCTGCTGGCTATGGCGGTGTTCGGCTTCTACTCGGTGCTGACGATCAAGCGGCCGCAGATCCACGGCCTATCGATGGTCGCATTCACCTTCGGCTGTGGTGCCGCAAGCCTGATCCCGCTGTTGATCTGGGAGCTCAACACGCGCCCGGTGATGGCGTTCGACACCCAGAACCTGCTGTCGCTGCTCTACGTCGCGATCTTCCCCTCGACCATCGCCTATCTCTGCTTCAATCGCGGCGTGCTGCTGATCGGCGCCAACCGCGCCGCGCCGTTCTTTCATGTGGTGCCGGTGTTCGGCTCGATCATGGCGTTCGTCTTCCTCGGCGAGCAGCCGCAACTCTTCCACGTGATCGGCTTCGCCCTGGTGCTGGCCGGCGTCTACGCCGCCTCGCGCAAGCAGGCGACGTGAGGGGGATGCCGCGAAACAGCGGCGCTGCATGGCTCCAATTCGTCGCTATTCATTGTACCGCGAGGCGATTTGTCTCACCATGGATGGCCTGACGCCCGAGCCTCCCGTGCCCACCGTATCACATTCCACCACGCCGCTGGCCTGGCTCAACAACCAGCCTTATCTGCTGCTGACGCTGGCCTCGCTGTTCTGGGCCGGCAACATCGTGCTGGCGCGCTATGTCGCCGGCCACGTGCCGCCGCTGACCTTGTCCTGCATCCGCTGGATCGGAACCTTTCTGATGCTATGGCCGTTCGCGCGGGCACATCTCGTGCGCGACTGGCGCACTTTGCTCGCGAGCTGGCCGCTGCTGCTCGTCCTGGCGCTGACCGGCTTCGCCATCAACAACGCGCTGTCCTATTGGGCGATGCAGTATACCCAGGCCCTCAACGGCCTGCTGATCCAATCGTCGGCTCCGCTCTTCGTGGCGTTGTGGTCGCTCGTGCTGTTCGGCGTACGGCTGACGGCGGCGCAGTTCGCCGGCATCGCGATGTCCCTGACCGGCGTGCTGGTGATCCTGCTGCGCGGCGACCTCGGCGCGTTGGCCGCGATCCAGTTCAACCGCGGCGACCTGATGTTCGCCGGCGCGCTGCTGGTGTTCGGCATCTACTCCGCTGTCATGACACGGCGGCCAGCCGTGCATCAGCTGTCGCTGATCTCGTCCTGCACCGCCCTGGGCGCCCTGCTGCTGCTGCCGCTGGCGGCCTGGGAATACACGTCCGGCTTTGTGCTGCAGCTCGATCTCTTGTCGATCCTGACGCTCGGCTACGTCGTGGTGTTCGCCTCGACGCTGGCTTATCTGTCCTTCAACCGCGGCATCAGCCTGATCGGACCGAACCGGGCCGCTCCCTTCCTGCACCTGGTGCCGTTGTTCGGCTCGGTGCTGGCGATCCTCCTGCTCGGCGAGGAGCTCAAGCCGTTCCACCTCGCGGGCTACGCGCTTGTGATCGCCGGCGTGATCATCGCGTCGCGCGTCCCGCTCCGGCAGCCGCATCCGACGCCGAAGCCGTGAGCCTGCGGCAAGACGCCCTTTCTGAGCAGTTCGCCATCATCCGACTGTCATCGAAGTGTCAGCGTCGCGTCAGACGCCCTGTCCACAACGCGCGTGGTTCAAGCTCAGGAGGCTTCCCATGCACCGATATCTGCTTACCACCGTCGCGGTCCTCGCGCTCGGCGCCGGCGCGGCGCTCGCGCAAGGCGAGGGCGAATTCCCGGCGACGCTGGCGGGTCACGCCGTGTTGCCCGCCGAATCCTTCATCGACGCCCCGGCGGATGCGCCGGATGATCTCAAGACGTCCGGCAAGTACACAACCGGCAAGCGTGTCGATACGATCGGCAGCGTGATGGGCAAGTCCTTCGAGCGCCCGACCGGCGTCTCGCTGCCGTTCAAGGGACAGCCGCTGCAAGGTCACTCCGGCATCAAGAAGATGGCCGACGGCACCTTCTGGGTCCTCACCGACAACGGCATGGGCGCGCGTTCCAATTCCCCCGACTCCATGCTTTATCTGAACCATTACAAGATCGACTGGACCAGCGGCAAGGTCGAGCGCCTCGAGACCATCTTCCTGCATGATCCCGACAAGAAGGTGCCGTTCCGCATCGTGCACGAGGACACCGCCAAGCGCTATCTGACCGGATCGGATTTCGACACCGAAGGTTTCCAATTGATCGGTGACAACATCTGGATCGGCGACGAGTTCGGACCCTACATCATCAAGGCCGACAAGACCGGCAAGGTGCTCGCGGTGTTCGAGACGGTGGCCGACGGCAAGCCGGTGCGCTCGCCCGACCATTGGGCCGTGCAGTCGCCGGGCGCGCCCGGAGCGACCTACACGAACGTCAACCTGCGCCGCTCGAAGGGCTTCGAGGGCTTCGCCTCGTCCTCCGACGGCAAGTTCATCTACGGCCTGCTCGAAGGGCCGCTGTGGGACGCCGACAAGAAGGATTGGGAGCGGGTCGACGGCAAGGAAGCCTCGCGCATCCTCGAATTCGACGTCACCGCCGAGAAGTTCACCGGCCGCTACTGGCAGTATGTGTTCGAGCAGAACGGCAACGCCATCGGCGACTTCAACATGATCGATCCGGCCCGGGGCCTGATCATCGAGCGCGACAATGGCGAAGGCACCAGCGACAAGGCCTGTCCGCAGGGCACCCGAGGCGACAATTGTTTTCCGGATGTCGCCAAGTTCAAGCGCGTCTACAAGATCGAGCTGTCCGAGGCCAATGTCGGCAAGCCGGTCCGCAAGATCGCCTATATCGATCTGATGAAGATCAGGGATCCGGACAAGAAGGCGCGCAAGCCGCTCAATGACGGCGTGCTCACCTTCCCGTTCTTCACGATCGAGAACGTCGACCGCGTCGACGATACCCACATCATCGTAGGCAACGACAACAACCTGCCGTTCTCGTCGAGCCGCGATCCCAACAAGGCCGACGACAACGAGTTCGTGCTGCTCGAAGTGGGTGACTTCCTCAAAGCCAAGTAACGGAAGGCAAGTACAGAAGGCAAGTAACCCGCCGCCCTCCGGACCAACGGCGCTGGCGCTGCGACGCCAGCGCCGGTTTTGATCAGGCCGCGCGCACCTTGGCCATGAAGCCGTCGACCGCCTGCTGCAGCAGGCCGGACTGGCTGTCGAGCTCGCGGGCGCTGGCCAGCACCTCGGAGGCCGCCATGCCGGTGGCCTCCGCGGCCTTGGTGACGCCGCCGATATGGGCGCTGATCTCGTTCGAGCCCGCTGCGACGGACTGAATGTTGCGGGCGATCTCGCGCGTCGCGTCGCCCTGCTGCGCGATCGAGGTCGAGATCGAATTGGTGATCTCGCTCATCTGCGCGATGGTCTGTGTGATACCGGTGATGGCGGCGACCGCATCCTGCGTCGAGGTCTGCATCGCGGCGACCTGGGCCGAGATCTCCTCGGTGGCCTTGGCGGTCTGGTTGGCGAGCGCCTTGACCTCAGAGGCGACGACGGCAAAGCCCTTGCCGGATTCTCCCGCGCGGGCCGCCTCGATGGTCGCGTTCAGCGCCAGCAGATTGGTCTGCGCCGCGATCGAGTGGATCAGCTTGACGACCTCGCCGATCTTCTCGGCGCCGGACGATAGCACCTGCACGGTGGCATTGGTACGCTCGGCATCGCCGACCGCCTTGCTGGCGACCTCGCTGGAGCGGGCGACCTGGCGGGAAATCTCGCTGACCGAGCTCGACAGCTGCTCGGCTGCGGAGGCCACGGTGCCGACATTGTCGTTCGCGCTCTGCGTGGCCGCGCTGACGGTGGAGGCGCGCGAGCTCGCATCGCTCGCCGTCGAGGTCATCGATTCCGCGGTGTGCTGCATGCCCTCCGCGGCCGAAGCCACCGAGCGGACGATGCCGTTGACGCTGCGCTCGAAGTCGGCCGCGAGGTTCTGCATGGCGGCGCGCCGCTCCGCCTCGGCGCGCTGCTTGTTCGCGGCCTCCGCCTGCTCAAGCTCGCGCACCCGCAGCGCATTGTCCTTGAAGATCTGAACCGTGGCGGCCATGCCGCCGATCTCGTCACCGCGGCCGACCCCGGGGATCTCGCCCTCGAGCTGGCCGTCGGCAATGTCGCGCATTCGGCTGCTCAGTTGTACGAGTGGGCGACTGATGCTGCGGCCGATCAGCCAGGCGATGCCGCCTGCGACCACGGCGATGCCGAAAATCGAGATTCCCAGCAGCCATTTCAATGGCCTCAGCTTGGTATCGATGTCGTCGATATAGCTGCCGGTGCCGAGATACATGTTGAAGCCGGGAACAGCGACCGCATAGCTGATCTTGCGGCTGAGCACGTCCTGTCCGGGCCGCACGAATTCATAGGTCAGAAGGATCTCGCCCTTCGCCTTGACGCCGTCCATCAGCTCCTGGGACAGCTTGCGGCCGTTGGTCAGCACATCCATTCGATTGGACCCGATCTGTTTGGGATCAGGCGCGAGGACCGTGATGCCTTCGTAGTTGGTGCCGAACAGATAGCCAGTGCCGCCATCGTAGGTCATCGAATTGCCGCGGCGGCTCAATTCTGCAAGTGCCGCCTCCTTGCTCATCTTGCCAGCCTCTACCTCCTTCCAGAGACCTGCGGCCATGTTGCGCGCCGCTTCGACGATCGCCTTGGCCTGATCGACGCGCGCATTCAGCATCTCGCGCTCCATCAGATTGCTCGCTAGCGTACCGGCCGCGCCGAGTCCGAGCAGCGCAACACCCACAACGATGGCAAGCTTGGGGGCGATCTTCAGGTTATTCAACAGCACGCGAGAACTCCGCTCGATCCGCGATCGATGTCATCGACCTCACAATTTAAGCTGCAGATCAAATGATGCGGGGATGGTTAGAGTTCGGTTGCGAATCTCGCCCGTATTAATCCGGATCAGCCCGGCACCGCGACATGCGGCGCCGGGACAGGCGCGGCGGCGGGCCGCAACGGCGCGAACTCCTCGGCGGTCAGCGTCTCCTTGGCGATCAGCAGCGCGACGCCGCGCTCGAGATCCTCGCGATGGCCGTCGAGGATCGCGCGCGCACGCGCGCCGCCCTCGGCGATGAGGTCGCGCACCGCGAGATCGATCTCGCGTCCGGTGTCCTCGGCCGCCGAGACGATCTGGTCCTGCGGCTGCAGGAACGAGACCTGCGGCCGCGGCGCATAGGTGCGCTGGCCGACCTTGGCATCCATGCCGTATTTGGTGACCATCTCGATCGCGATCTCGGTCGCGCGCTGCAGATCGTCGGCCGCGCCGGTCGAGACGTCGCCGTCGAAGATGAGCTGCTCGGAGGCGCGCCCGCCCATCAGGACCGCGATCCGGTTTTTCAGCTCGCTGATCGAGAGCAGGAAGCGGTCCTCGGTCGGCCGCTGCATCGTATAGCCGAGCGCGCCGACGCCGCGCGGAATGATCGAGACCTTCTGCACCGGATCGACGCCGACGAGGTTGGCCGCCACCAGCGCGTGCCCCATCTCGTGATAGGCGACGCGGCGCCGCTCGGCCGGACTGAGCACGCGGCTCTTCTTTTCGATGCCGGCGACGATCCGCTCGATCGCGACCGTGAAGTCCTCGAAAGTGACGTCATGCCCCTTGCGGCGGGTCGCTGCGATGGCCGCCTCATTGATGAGATTGGCGAGATCGGCGCCGGTGAATCCGGCAGTCAGGGCCGCCACCTTGTCGAGGTCGACGCCGTCGGCGATCGTAATCTTGCGGATGTGCACCTTGAGGATCGCGAGCCGCCCGCTCCGGTCGGGCCGGTCGACCAGCACCTGGCGGTCGAAACGGCCGGCGCGCAGCAGTGCGGGGTCGAGAATTTCCGGCCGGTTGGTCGCCGCGAGCAGGATGACGCCGGAGCTCGGATCGAAGCCGTCGAGCTCGGCGAGCAGCTGATTGAGCGTCTGCTCCTTCTCGTCATAGCCGCCGAGCTGAGCGCCGGCGGAGCGGCTGCGCCCGAGCGCATCGAGCTCATCGATGAAGATGATGCAGGGCGCGGCCTTGCGCGCCTGCTCGAACAGATCGCGCACCCGCGCAGCACCGACGCCGACGAACATCTCGACGAATTCCGATCCAGAGATCGAGAAGAACGCCACGCCCGCTTCGCCGGCCACAGCGCGCGCGAGCAGCGTCTTGCCGGTGCCGGGAGGGCCGACCAGCAGGATGCCCTTCGGCACGTGGGCGCCGAGCCGGCCATAGCTCTTCGGGTCCTTGAGGAACTGCACGACCTCCTGCAGCTCGAACTTGGCCTCGTCGACCCCTGCGACGTCGGCGAAGGTCACCTTCGTATCGGTCTCGACATAGACCTTGGCGCGCGACTTGCCGATCGACATCAGGCCGCCGAACCCCTGGCGATCCATGACCTTGCGGCCGAGGAACACCCAGATCAGATAGAACATCAGCGCCGGCACGACCCAGGACAGCAGCGTCTGGATCACGCCTCCGGACGGGACGCCGGTCACGGTGATGCCCTTCGCCGCCAGCTTCTCGGCGAGCGGCGGATCGACCCGCGCGGTGACGAAGGCAGTCTTGCCGTCGGACTGCTTGTCCTTGAACTTGCCCTGGATGGTGTCCTGGCTGACCGAGACCTCGGCGATCTTGCCCTGCTCCACCAGCTGCTCGAACTGGCTGTAGGGAATCGTCTCGACGGTGTTGTAGGTGGTCAGCAGCCATTGCAGCAGCAGCATGCCGACGCCCGCCAGGAAGATGTAGCCGACGGCGATGGCCTGCTTGCGGGTGTTCGGATCGGATTCCATGTCGAGTACTCGTCAACGTTCTCGGCGACGGATCGACACCGCCTCCGCGGGGAGTTGCACGAGCGTTTAGCAAGCGCCCTCCGCAGGGCGCTTGTCCTGGATCAAGTCTGGCCGATGCACCGGCGCGGGTTCGGCACGGCCGGGTATGGTCCTACGCGGGTCATTCAAGATCGATGGGCTGATACGATCCGGACTTGTCGAGCTGTGTGCCCCAGAGCTTGTGCAGCGCCTGATGATCGCCGCGGCTCAGGCTGAGCGAGGCGCCCAGCCCCATGTCGAGATTGCGCGTGTTCTCCAATGTCTCGACCAGGCGCTCGGTGTCGAGCTGCGGCCCGCAGCGCTTCAGCGCGTCGATCAGCAGGTTGGCGGCAATGTAGCCTTCGAGCGAGATGTAGTCCGGCACCTCGCCGGGAGCCACCTCGGCAAGCGCCGCCTTGAAGTCGAGCACGGTGCTCGAATAGCCCGACACGGCGGGCACGGCCTGCGTCACGATGACGTTCTCGGTGAAGCGCGGTCCCAGCAGCATCAATTCCTGCGCCAGCGCGGTGGCGCCGACGATCGACATGTTGGTGTAGATCATGCCGGGATACAGATCGCGCGTCTTCTCGATGAACTTCGCCGCCGGACGCGTCGTCCCGACCATCACGATCGCCTTGATCGGCACCTTCTGCGCCTTGAGCTGGGCCACCGCCTCGTCCATGTCGATCGAGTTGCGGGCATAGACTAGGCGTACGATCGCCTTGTCGTTGAGGCCGGCTGCGCGGTAGGCCCTGGCGACACCAGCGAAGCCCTGCTCGCCGAGATCATCGTTCTGTCCGAACACCGCGATCTGGTTCGGCCTGATCTTGCGCATCTTCAGCAGATAGCGCACCGCGGCATCGGCCTCCTCGACGAAGCTCGGCCGGTAGTTGAAGACATAGCGATCCGGCGGATCGCGTCGCACCAGGGTGCCGCCGGTGAACGGCGCGAAGAACAGCGCGCGGCGCTCGAGCGCGAACGGCACGGCCACCGCGGCGGTCGGCGTGCCGAGATTGCCGACGAAGCCGAACACCTGCTCCTTGTCCCATAACAGCTTCATCGCGTCCGGCGTCCGCGCCGGCTCGAAACCGTCGTCGGCGGCGATCAGCTTGAGCATGCGACCGTGGACGCCGCCGGCGGCGTTGGCCCGCGCGAACGCGACCTCGATGCCGCGCTTGTAGCTCTGCCCGTTCTCCTTGGCGCTGCCGGTGTAGGGAATCACCATGCCGAAGCGGATTTCCTGATCGGTCACGCCGCGCACATTGCCGGCTGCTGCCGGCCTGATCGCGCCGGTGGTCGCGGGAGGCGACGCGGGTGCCGGCGTGCTCGGCGGCGGCGCGCCGACGCTGCGCTCGAGTTCGGCGAGCTGGCGCTCCACCAGCCGGCAATCGGCGCGTCCGGCGTTGACCGCGGCGCGGCCGTCCGCGATGTTTCGTTCGAATTCCCGCGCGAGCTCGTTGCGATCGTTCGGATTGGTCGAGGCCTCGCGGATCGCTTCCTGAAACTTGCCGAGGATCGCCTGGACGCGACGCGGCGGAATGCTCGAGCAGGCCTGCGACGAACCGAGGATCGGACCCACGCGGCCAGCGAGCTCCCGGACCATGCTCACATGATCGGCCGACAAGGCCCCGCTGGCGCTTGCGGCCAGCATGACGGCGGCAAGAACCGTCACGCGGTACGAACGCCGCGTGAGGCATGAGGCGAAGGACGAGTGTTGCATCGGATAGATCATGACCTCCGTTCCTGTCCGCCGGTCGATGCGCGCAGACGGGACGCAAGGGTGAGGCCGGCCGATAGGGCCTGCCGGTGCGGTGATCCGGATATCGTCACGACGATCTGGAGTGCTTGAAACATCGGGAAAGAATCAGCTTTACGTTCGCAACGATCATGCTGACGCGGCCGCCTATTCCGGCGGACTGATCGTTGAGAGCATGTTCTTCCGAGTTTTGCAGTCTCTACTTGCCGAACGCCATCATTCGCTACCTGCGTCCGCGTCTGAGGCAAAGACGCGACACGCTTGGCATCTACGACGGCTTTGAGTTCAGATCAGGGCAAGCGAAACGCAATCAGGCCGCAACAGCGCTGATACGGATTGATAGTACCGAAATCCGAGACCTCGGACACGAATGGCGACTGATCTCAAGTTGAGACGCCATCATGATGATGAGCAGGACGGGACATGCGGCGTCATCCGCCGATGATCGCGGCTCGCAACAAAGGGCAGTCGCTCGCTCTTACCCTGATTCCTGCGCCGTCAGGACGCGGTCACAGAACAGCGTCCTGACGATTCGCAACATCACGACAGCTGAAGCTGCCGCGTCAGCCCGAAGGCTGCATCACGATGGCCTTGTCCTTCGGCCAGCGGACCCGCCAGGCGAACGAGATCTCCTTCGTCTCGCCGGGCTTCGCATCGACGACCCACTCGGTCACACCGCGCCGCTCGCGCACATTGGTCGCGGTCGGCGGCGTGGTCGCGGGCAGCATCTCGACGACGATTTCCTCATTCTCGCTGACCGGAAGCTGATCCTGGATGGCGACCTTGACCGGAAAATCGTGCGCATTGCGAACCGTCGTCTTGAACGCGCGCTCGTCGATTTTCGCCGTGGTTACGATGAGACCGGCCGAGCCTTCGTTGCGCTTGATCACGCTGCGCTCGACCTTGACCTTGTCGTCGGCGCCGAAGCCGATGCGAACCATCTCGTCCTTGCCCGCCGTCGCCAGCCGGCTGGAGCCGACGAACATGCCGTCACGGTAGATCGAGACCTTGCCCGGCAGCAGCGGCGCATCGTCTCCTTGCGTGAAGCCGGCCTCCAGATAGGCCGTGGGATCAGCGACCGGCACGGAGCGAATGATCAGCTCAGGCGCGATCGTCGTCGTCGAGATGCGCAGGCTCTTGGCGCCGTCATCGGTGGCGATGCTGACACGCCCGGGAAGGCGGAAAGCCGTCTGATAGGCACCGATCTCGACCGCGGTCTCGCGCTCCTCCGCTCGTTTGGCCGCCTCCGGCGCAGCAGGGAGAGCTGCCTGCTGCTCCATAGCCCGCATTCTCGGCGCCCTGTCGGCCAACGTCCCGAATTGTGCGATCGGCGGAGCCGGCGGCGGCGGATACTGCGCGATCACCGTCCGCAATTCGGGGGCGCTGCCGCCACGGCCGGTGCGCACCGTCGAAACGGAGAGCGCGACATCGGACCAGTCCTCGCCGGTCGCCTGCTGGATCTCCGCGCGCCGCACCAGCTCCATCGCCGGCTTACGGTCCTTTGCCGACGTATCGAGGCGCGCGTCATAGAGCGGTACCCAGCGGGCATTGCGGACCGCATAGGTCACCCGCAATGTCGCCTTGGTCGCTGTCGCTGCCGACAGCTCGATCTGAACCTCCGTCCTGCTCGGCGGTTTGGCGGCGCGATCGGCCTGCAGCCGCGCGATCTCGCGATCGATGTCGCGCTGCTTGCGCTCGGCGTCGCGGATCGCCGCATCGGCCTGGCCGATCTCCTCCGCCACGGCCGCAAATGCATTGCGCCACTCCGCAATCGGCCGAGCCTCGCCCTTCTCGCCGAGTCCTGCCGGCGACGCCTCGGCAAATCGCTCCGCGAACTTCTTGCGCGCCTGGGCGGCAGCGATGGCGCCGTCGAGATTGGCGTGCTCGTCCTGCAGCGCCTCGATGCGCGAGTCTATCTCGGGCAGGTTGACCGGCGGCGCTGCGCGCGGCGGCTTGGCATCAACGGTGCCGATGGCGAGCTTCGCGCCAGCCTCGCCTTCGACACGCAGCGAGGCGGCATCAAAGCCGATCGGAAAATCCTTGGCGATGGCCGTGCTCTCGCCGGCCGGCAGGTCGAGCGCGATCACGCGCGTGACCGTCGCGCCGTCGGGATAGACCGTCACAGCATCGACGGTGGAGGTCGCATCGAGATTCGCGGCAACGCCCGGCCCAGCCGCCAGCGCGGCGCTGACAACGACAGCCGTGGCCAACACGCCCTTGTTTCGCATGGTCATCATTTTCTCCGCAGCCCAGCGCCCTCGCGACCGGATCAGCCGGCCCTTCAACGGGCGTTAGACGCGAGCAAACAAAGGCAGGTTCAATTGAGACCGCGCTAAGCGCGATCCGTCGAATGCCACGCAAAATCAAAAAAGGCAGCGCGGCGCGGTGCCGTGCTGCCTTTTTTGGTCGACCTGTGGGATCTTGCGATCAGAACGCCAGCGCCTTGGCCTGCTTGACCTGGGGCAGCGCCTGGATCTTCGCAAGCAGTTCGGCCGGCACGGCGCCGTCGACCTCGACCAGCGCGATTGCGTCGCTTCCCGGCGCGACGCGGCCGAGGTGGAAGGTCGCGATGTTGATCTTGGCGTCGCCGAGCAGGCTCGCGAACTTGCCGATGAAACCCGGCTTGTCCTCGTTCGTCACGTAAATCATCGATTTGCCGAACTCGGCGTCGACGCGGATGCCCTTGATGTCGACCAGCCGCGGCTTGCCGTCGGCATAGACCGTGCCGGACACCGCGCGTTCCTGCTGCCCGGTGGTGACCGCGACCGAGATCAGGCTCTCGTAGTCGCTCTCGCCCGCGCGCAGCACCTCGTCGACGATCATGCCGCGCTCCTTGGCGATGACCGGCGCGGACACCACGTTGACCTCGCCCAGCATCGGCCGCAGCAGCCCCGCCAGCACGGCGGAGGTCAGCGCCTTGGTCTTCATCTCCGCGACCTGGCCCTCATAGGTGATCTGGACCTTGGTGATGCTGCTCTCGGTCAGCTGGCCCGCGAACGAGCCGAGCTTCTCGGCCAGCGCGATGAAAGGTTTCAGCTTCGGCGCCTCTTCCGCCGTGATCGAGGGAAAGTTGATGGCGTTCGAGATCGCGCCCGTCAGCAGATAGTCCGACATCTGCTCGGCGATCTGCAACGCGACGTTCTCCTGCGCTTCGGTCGTGGAGGCGCCGAGATGCGGCGTGCAGATCACGCCGGGATGACCGAACAGCGGATTGCTGGTCGCCGGCTCCTCGGCGAACACGTCGAGGGCGGCACCCGCAACCTGCTTGGAGTTTAGCGCCTCGAGCAGCGCCGCCTCGTCGATCAGGCCGCCGCGCGCGCAATTGATGATGCGCACGCCCTGTTTCATCTTGGCGATCGCCTGGGCATCGATGATGTTGCGGGTCTTGTCGGTCAGCGGCGTGTGCAAGGTGATGAAGTCGGCGCGCTTGAGCAACTCGTCGAGCTCGACCTTCTCGACGCCGAGGTCACGGGCGCGCTCCTCGGTCAGGAACGGATCGAAGCCGATCACCTTCATGCGCAGTCCTTGCGCGCGGTCGCAGACGATCGAGCCGATATTGCCGCAGCCGACGACGCCCAGCGTCTTGCCGGTGATCTCGACGCCCATGAAGCGGTTTTTCTCCCACTTGCCGGCCTGCGTCGAGGCATCCGCCTGCGGGATTTCGCGCGCCAGCGACAGCATCATGGTGATCGCATGCTCGGCGGTCGTGATCGAGTTGCCGAACGGCGTGTTCATCACGATGATGCCCTTGGCGGTCGCCGCGGGAATCTCGACATTGTCGACGCCGATGCCGGCGCGGCCGATCACCTTGAGCCGCTTGGCGCGCTCGATGATCTTCGCGGTCGCCTTCGTCGCGGAGCGAATGGCGAGGCCGTCATAGTCGCCGATGATGTCGGCGAGCTTATCCTTGTCCTTGCCTAGGTTGGGCTGGAAGTCGACCTCGACGCCGCGATCCCGAAAGATCTGCACGGCGGCCGGGGAGAGAGCGTCGGAAATGAGAACTTTGGGCTTGGTCATGACGATGGTCCTTCACGCCCTCTTGTGAGGGACGGCGCAACGCGCCGGCATAGGGAAAGCTGTAGGGTGGGCAAAGCGAAGCGTGCCCACCGCCCTCTCGCGTCAGGTGAAATAGTCGGTGGGCACGACGCTGCGCGCCTTTGCCCACCCTACGAAGCTTCGATGAGGCTCAGGCCGCCTTCGGCAGCGCGGCCTTGGCTTCCGCGAACGCCCAGTCGATCCACTGCGTCAGCAGCGCGACGTCGCTCGCTTCCACCGTGGCGCCGCACCAGATGCGCAGGCCGGCCGGCGCGTCGCGGTAATGCGCGAAGTCGAAGCCGGCGTTCTCCTTCTCGACCAGCGCCACCAGCTTCTTGGCGAATTCGGCCTGGGCATCGGCCGTCAGCGATGTGATCGCGGGATCGACGACCTTCAGGCACACCGAGGTGTTGGAGCGGATCGCCGGATCCTTGGCGAGGAAATCGATCCACGGCGTGCGCGCCTTCCAGTCGGCTAGCACCTTGGTGTTGGCGTCGGCGCGCGCGATCAGCGCCTTGAGGCCGCCGATCGACTTGCCCCAGTTCAGCGCATCCAGATAGTCCTCGACGCACAGCATCGACGGCGTGTTGATGGTCTCGCCCTCGAAGATGCCGGCATTGAGCTTGCCGCCCTTGGTAAGGCGGAAGATCTTCGGCAGCGGCCAGGCCGGCTTGTAGGTCTCGAGACGCTCCACCGCGCGCGGCGACAGAATGAGCATGCCATGCGCGGCCTCGCCGCCGAGCGCCTTCTGCCAGGAGAAGGTGACGACATCGAGCTTCGGCCAGTCCAACGGCTGCGCGAATGCGGCCGACGTTGCGTCGCAGATCGTCAGGCCTTCGCGTCTCGCGCTGATCCAGTCGGCATTCGGAACGCGCACGCCCGAGGTGGTGCCGTTCCAGGTGAAGACGACGTCGCTCGCCTGATCGACCTTTGACAGGTCCGGGATCTCGCCATAGCCGGCGTGCAGCTTGGTGACGTCCTTGAGCTTGAGCTCCTTGACGATGTCGCTCACCCAGCCTTCGCCGAAGGATTCCCAGGCGATGGTCGTGACGGGCCGCGCGCCGAGCAGCGACCACAACGCCATCTCGACGGCGCCGGTGTCGGACGCCGGCACGATGCCGATCTTGTAGTCGGCCGGCACTTCGAGCACGTCGCGCGTCAGCTCGATGGCCTGCTTCAGCTTGGCTTTGCCGACCTTCGCGCGATGCGAGCGGCCGAGGGGAGCGTCCTTGAGATTTTCGGCGGTCCATCCGGGGCGCTTGGCGCAGGGGCCGGAGGAGAAATGCGGCACGGCGGGCCGCTGCGAGGGCTTCGCTGCAGTCATCGTCTATCCTTCCAGATAGTAAGCCTCCCGTTGGGGGGAGGTGTCCCGCCGGCGTGATTAGGCGAACGCCCGTTCCGCGTCAAGGAACTTCGCGCGATGGCACCGAGCGGATCACGCAGACGTGGCTGGCATGCAAGCCACACTCATTCTGGCGCAGCTCCGATCGGCGCCTGACCGCCCGGCGGACGATGCAGGAACGTCATCGATGCGTAAGCGCCGATCCACGAGCCGATCGCTGCAAAGCCGACATAGATCCAGTTTTCCGTGTAGCTGATCACCGCGAAGGACGACAGCGTGTACCAGATCGCGCTCCAGTTCGCGGCGGACAACCGTCGGCGCGAAACCACAGCCGACGTGAACATGACATAGACCGCATCGGTCGCCGCGGTGGCGAGCACGACGCCGAGCGCCGTCACTGGATTGATCGTCGACATCATTTCCCATGCTCTCCGTTGCCGTGTCGCACAACGCTCCAACGTTGTGTCGCTGCATCCGCTCATGCACAATGACGCGACCTGCACGCGCCCAACAACAAGGATAGAACAATGCAACGCGTCCGTCTCGGGAGGAGCTCACTCGACGTCACCCGCCTGGGCCTGGGCACCGCCCCACTGGGCGGCCTGTTCGAGCCAGTCAGCGATGACGATGCGGAGGCGACGATCGCGGCCGCCTGGGAACGCGGCGTGCGCTTCTTCGATACCGCCCCGCTCTACGGCTTCGGCCTCGCCGAACAGCGGCTGGGCGCATTCCTGCGCCGGCAACCGCGCGACAGCTACGTCATCTCGACCAAGGTCGGCCGGCTGCTGCGGCCGGACCCGACGGCACCGGACGATCCGCACTACAAGGGCGCGCCGCCGCTGCGGCCGCAGTTCGACTATTCCTATGATGGCGTGATGCGGTCCGTCGAGGAGAGCCTGGTGCGGCTCGGCGTCGACCGCATCGACGTGCTGCTCGTGCACGATCCCGACGATCACTATGACACGGCGGTGACCGGCGCCTTCCGCGCGTTGCAGCGGCTGCGCGACGACGGCAGCATCAAGGCGATCGGGGCCGGCATGAACCAGTCGGAGATGCTGATGCGGTTTGCCGAGGCCGCGCCGGTCGACTGCTTCCTGCTCGCCGGACGCTACACGCTGCTCGATCAGGGCGCGTTGAACGGCCTGTTCCCGATCTGTCGGAAACAGCACATGGCGATCCTGCTCGGCGGCATCTACAACAGCGGCATCCTGGCCAATCCGCATGGCCAGCCGAAGTTCAACTACGAGGATGCCGACGCCGCCCTGGTCGCCCGCGCTCGTCGGCTCGACGCACTCTGCAAGCAGCACGGCACCGAGCTCAAGGCCGCCGCGATCCAGTTCTGCCTCGCCCATCCCGCCGTCACCGTTGGCCTGCAGGGCGCCCGCAATGCACAGGAGGCGGCGGACAACATCGCCTTGGCGCAGGTCCCGATCCCCGCCGCCTTCTGGCGCGCGCTGCGCGACAGCAAGCTCATCGATGCGCGCGCGCCGCTGCCGGGAGATGCCGCATGAGCCGGACGATCGACGCGCATCAGCACTTCTGGGACCCCGCGCGCGCCGACTATCCGTGGATGGCTGGCGACGCGTTGGCGCCGATCCGGCGTCCGTTCGGTCCCGCAGACCTCGCGCCGCTGCTCGCAGGCAATGGGCTTCAGGCGAGCATCCTGGTGCAGACCCGCTCGTCACTGGACGAAACGGAAGAGTTCCTGCGCACGGCGGCTGCGACACCCTTCATTGCCGGCGTCGTCGGCTGGGCGGACCTCACCGATTCCGCGATTGGCAGCACGCTCGTTAGGCTGCGCGGTCTGCCGGGCGGCGACAAGCTCGTCGGCATCCGCCATCAGGTGCATGACGAGGCCGATGCGGACTGGCTGTTGCGCAGCGATGTCCAGCATGGCCTCGCCGGCGTCATCGCGCACGAGCTCACCTACGATCTGCTGGTGCGGACGCGCGAGCTGCCGGCGGCGATCGCGACCGTTCGCGGATTTCCGCGCGGACGCTTCGTGCTCGACCACGCCGCCAAGCCGCCGATCGCAGCCGGCTTCGACCAGCTATGGGCCGATCGCATCGCGGAGCTGGCCGCCAACAAGAACGTGTGGTGCAAGGTCTCCGGCCTTGCGACTGAAGCGACCTGGACGGATTGGGATGCCGAGCGGCTGCAGCCCTATGTGGCGCATGTCGCGCGCTGCTTCGGCGAGGACCGGCTGATCTTCGGTTCCGATTGGCCAGTCTGCCTGCTCGCCGGCAGCTACGGCGTGATCAAGCACGCGCTCGAGACGTGCCTGACGCAGCTCGGCCCCGGCATCCGAGACAAGGCTTTCGGCCCGAACGCGGTCGCGGCCTATCGGTTGCCGGGCTGACGGACGTCAGAACCGCATCACCATGCCGAAATGGCTCTTGGCGAAGCCCAGCCGCTCGTAGAAGCGTTGCGCGTCGGTGCGGCTCTGATGCGTCATCAGCTCGATCAGATTGCAGCGGCGGCTGCGCGCCTGCGCTATCGCCCATTGCAGCAGTTGCTCGCCGATGCCGCGGCTGCGGCGATCGGTGGCGACGCGGACGTCCTCGACCAGCGCCCGCGACGCACCTTGCGAGCTCAAGCCAGGCAGGATGCACAGCTGCAGGCAGCCGACCACCCTGCCCGCCTCCTCGGCAACGACGAGAGTGATGTGATCGGCACTCGAAATGACATCGAAAGCGGCGAAGTACGCCGGCGGCATCGGATCTTCGATGCGCTCGCGGGCGCGACCGAGATGATCGTCGGCGAGCATGGCGACGATGCTGCCGACATCGTCGCGCCGCGCCGGCCGGATGGTGATCGGCATCGCGTCGGCCATCGTTCCGAGTGGCCCGATTAGAACTTGTAGCCGAGGCCGGCCCGCACCGTGTTCACGCTGGTGTCGACGGTCGACGTGAAGCGGATGTACTCGTACTCCGCACGGGCGAATAGGCCGCCGACCAGATTGACATCGACGCCAAGGCCCGCGCTATAGCCATAGATCAGATGATTGTGCTGGATATTGTTGGCGCTGAGTGGCTGCAGGGCCGTATAGGCGCCGAGCTGCGTCGCGCTCACCGAGTCCTGAACCGTCACGGTCTGGCCGATGTCGGCGTTGCCGAGCGCGAGGCCGAAGAACGCGTAGGGCAGGAAGCATCCCAGCGCGTAGCCGGCGCGGCCGCGAATGGTTGCCATATCCTTGATCGAGATCTGCGACGACTGCGTCGACGTCACGCTGTGGTAGTTGCCGTCGGTGAGCGCGGTGCCGCTGACGAGCGCGCGGGTCGACGAGGTCATGCCGCCGAATTTGCCGTGCAGATAGCTCGCCTCGACGCCGAGCACCACGTCATCCCACTGGCTGTTATAGCCGACGAAGCCGCCAAAACCCGACGAACGCGAGGATTGCTTGCCAAGATTCATGTTCCAGGAGGACACCTGCATCTGGCTCTCGATCAACGTATTCGCCAGCACGGCCGCCGTCATCGTGCTCGTCGAGCCGTTGAAGTTCTCGTCGGACGATCCATAGCCGCCCTGGACGCCGGCATAGTAGCCGTCCCAGTTGACTCGTGAGCTGTTGAGGCCTTCGGTCATGCTGCCTCTCAGGATGGGCAGATCGGACAAATCGGCGGCCTGGGCCACCGAGACCATGCCGCACACCGAAACCACCACCACCAGGCTACGCATTGCCACGCTCCAATCAGTACTGAACTCCATGGAAGCGATCATCGCGCGTTAACCTTAATCATTCGTTGTCACGCGGCACTATGTTCCTATTCTTTTGCCAAAGCGCGCGAGTCCTCTCGCGGACCAAACGCAAAAACGGCGCGGACGTCCGCGCCGTTTTGCCTTGTTGATGCGATCAGTATCGCCAGAAGCTTCAGCCCTTGCGGATCAGCGGCGGCATCGGAGGCGGCGGAGGATTGTCGAAATTCCAGCGCACGCCGAGCTTCAGGTCGTGCGAGGTGATGTCCTTGAACTTGAAGAAGTTGCCGGTTGTCGTTCCGGTGTAGGTCGACAGCACGCCGGTCTGTCCCTGCCCGAGATCGACATAGCTGTAGGCCAGCTCGAGCACGAGGTTCGGGTTGACGTTGTAGGCGAGACCCGCATGCGCCGCCCAGGCGAAATTCCACTTCGAGGACGTCGGCGCGGTCGCGAAGCTCGCGGTCGTGAACGGCAGGTTGTTGATGCCGGTGTCGGTGAAGTTGGAGATCGTCACGCGCGAGCCGCCGACGCCGGCGCCGATGAACGGGGTCACGCACCACCATGTGCCGAGGTCGACATAGGCATTGGCCAGCACGAGCCATTCGGACTTGCTAGCCGTGTAGTTGTCGATGCCGCTGTAGGGCACGCCACCCGCGGTCGCATTGAAGCGGTCGGTGGCCTTGAAGTTCGAATTGCCGCGATACTGCCCGGTGATGTCGGCGCGGAACCAGCTGTTGAAACGATAGCCGACGCCGACGCCGTAGATGCCGGCTGCGTCGAAGTCGGAGGTCTGCTGAAACGAGGTCATCGGCGTATAGGCCGACTCGCGCGTATAGTGAACGTCTTTGACCTTCTGATTGCTGAACCCGATGTCCCCGCGCAGGTACCAGCCGCCGAAATCAGCCGCCGGCGGCGGCGCGTAGACGGGCGGGGGCGCGATGGGCATGTCGGCCGCAAAGGCCAAGGTTGAAAACATAGAGGCCGCTCCGGCGGCGATCAAAGACTTAACGCTACGCATTGGCTTCGTCCCTTTGGCCGGTGAGGCGTTCGGAACCCGGCCCCACATCACAACTGACGGCTGTACAATGGCACCAAATACTTAAGCAGCGCTTAACCCTAATAATTAGGGTTGATATTTCGTGTGCGCGTGGCAGCCGTTAATCTCCGTGCAACGTGTCCTAACGATTGGTTAGCGAACAGAAGATTACGAACTCATTAGTTGATCTCGACTGCCTCACGCAGCTCGCCGACTTCCTGGACGACTGACAACGTGACATGCGCCATCGTCGTAACAGACGACGGACTGCCTCGCCGTTCCTTACGGGAATGGGACAAGAGTGCGGAAGCAGCCGCACGGCCGATGCAAACCGCTTGCACGAAATCATCAGCTGCCTGAGCCAACAATAAAGCGCGGACTCGTTCGTTGTCCGATCGACACGACCGTCTACGCAGACCCGATCGACCTTGGCCCGGGCACCATGCAAGAAGCAAGGCCCGCCATCAAAGGATGGCGGGCCTTGCTGATTGACCGATCCGTTGACGATCAGGCGGCCGCTGCGGCGTTGCCGACCGCGGTGACGATGTCGTCGACGACCTCCTCGACCAGGTTGCGGTCATCGCCCTCGCCCATCACCCGGATGACAGGCTCGGTGCCCGAGGACCGTACGAGCAGGCGGCCATGGCCGTTGAGGCGTTTCTGGCCGGTGTCGATCGCCGACTTCACGGCGTCGGTGTCGAGCGGCTTGCCGCTGCGGTAGCGCACGTTCTTGAGGATCTGCGGCAGCGGGTCGAACTTGTGGCAAACCTCGGAGACCGGACGACGCAGCTTCTGCACCGTGGCGAGCACCTGAAGCGCCGCGACGAAGCCGTCGCCGGTCGTCGCGTAGTCCGACAGGATGATGTGGCCCGACTGCTCGCCGCCGAGATTGTAGCCGTCGGCGAGCATTCGCTCGAGCACGTAGCGATCGCCGACCGGTGTGCGCACCAGTTCGAGCCCCTGCCCCTGCAGGAAGCGCTCGAGACCGAGATTGGACATCACGGTCGCGACGATGCCGGGACGCGACAGGCGTCCGTCTTCCTTCCAGCTCTGCGCGATCACGGCGAGCAGCTGGTCGCCGTCGACGATGTGGCCGCGCTCGTCGACCAGGATCACGCGGTCGGCGTCGCCGTCGAGCGCGATGCCGATATCGGCGCGCATTTCGCGAACCTTGCGACATAGCGCCTCGGGCGAAGTCGAGCCGCATTCCTTGTTGATGTTGAAGCCGTCGGGCTCCACGCCGATCGAGATCACGTCGGCCCCGAGCTCCCACAGCGCCTCGGGCACGACCTTGTACGCCGCGCCATTGGCGCAATCGACCACCACGCGCAAGCCGTCGAGCGAGAGGTCGCGCGGCAAGGTGCGCTTGGCGAATTCGATGTAGCGATCGTGCACGCCGTCGATGCGGCGGGCGCGGCCGAGGCTCGCGCTCTGCGCCAGCTTCTTGTCGAGCGATTCATCGAGCAGCTGCTCGATCTGCTTCTCGACGTCGTCGGACAGCTTGAATCCCTGCGGCCCGAACAGCTTGATGCCGTTGTCCTCGAACAGGTTGTGCGAGGCCGAGATCATCACGCCGAGATCGGCGCGCATCGACTTGGTCAGCATTGCGACCGCCGGCGTCGGCATCGGGCCGACCAGCAGCACATCCATGCCGACCGAGGTGAAGCCGGCGACCATCGCGTACTCGATCATGTAGCCGGACAGGCGTGTGTCCTTGCCGATCACCACCCGATGGCGGTGCTCGCCGCGCTGGAACAGAAGACCCGCGGCCTGACCGACCTTGAGCGCGAGTTCCGGCGTGATCAGGCCATTGGCTCGGCCACGTATCCCATCGGTCCCGAAATAGTTACGGCTCATATGACCCCCAGCACAGCATCTCAACGCGTTACCGAGGGGGGCGCGAATCACGACACCTGCCCCGTCCGGTCAGCCCGCGGGTTATAGTCGCCTTAAAGCTAAGATGGCTTCAAAAAATGTGATGAATCATTACCACGAAACCGCCACCACCGGCATAAGCCTTTGTTAACGCTAATTTTTCGGCAGGCGACGGGACCACAATCAAGGCGCGCCTGACGCGCCGCGTCATCTCCAGGACGGGAAAACGGCGCCATCGACATCCTCTCCGCTCGGAACGCAGCGTCCGATATCGCACCTGGCGAAGGGCCGCTCAGCGCCGGATGCTGGGCGGCCGATGTCGGATTTGGCAGCCGCTCCAAAGATGCTAGAGGACAGTCAGTCAAAGAAACGAAACCGTCGGTGGGGGAGCCGAAGACTGCGATGAAACACGTCACCTGCATTGAAGATCTGCGCCTGCTGCACAAGCGCCGCGTCCCCAAGGCGTTCTTCGACTACGCCGACCGCGGCTCCTACGCCGAAGAAACCTTGCGCGCCAACCGCGACGACCTGCAGAAGATCAAGTTCCGGCAGCGCATTCTGGTCGACGTCTCCAAGCGCGACCTGTCGACCACGATTCTCGGCGAGCCCTCGTCGATGCCGCTGGTCCTCGCGCCGGTGGGCCTCCTGGGTATGCAGCATGGCGACGGCGAGATCCACGCCTGTCGCGCCGCGCAGGCCGCGGGAATTCCATTCACCCAGAGCACGATGTCGATCTGCTCGATCGAGGACATCGCCTCCAGTGTCGAGAAGCCGTTCTGGTTCCAGCTTTACGTGATGAAGGACCGCGGATTCATCAAGGCGCTGATCGAGCGCGCCATCGCCGCGAAGTGCACCGCGCTCTGCCTGACCGTCGACCTGCAGGTGATCGGCCAGCGCCACCAGGACATCAAGAACGGCATGAGCGTGCCGCCGGAATGGTCGCTGTCGAAACTGTTCGACTTCGCCACCAAGCCCGCCTGGGTGCAGGGCGTGCTGCAGGGCAAGCGCCGCACCTTCGGCAACATTGCCGGCCATGTGAAGAACACTGAGGATCTCACCAAGCTCTCCGCCTGGACCGCGTCGCAGTTCGACACCTCGCTGAACTGGAAGGACGTCGACTGGATCCGCTCGATCTGGCCGGGCAAGCTGATCATCAAAGGCATCCATGACATCGAGGACGCCAAGCTTGCCGCCGCGACGGGCGCACAGGCGATGGTCGTGTCCAACCATGGGGGCCGCCAGCTCGACGGCGCGCCGTCGTCGATCCACGTTCTGCCGGGCATTGCGGAAGCGGTCGGCGACAAGATCGAGATCATGTTCGATGGCGGCATCCGCTCCGGCCAGGACGTGATGCGCGCGCTGGCGCTCGGCGCCAAATCCTGCATGATCGGCCGCGCCTATGCCTACGGCCTCGGCGCCGGTGGCCAGGTCGGCGTCGCCAAGGCCATCGACATCATCCGCAACGAGCTGCTGACAACGATGGGCCTGTGCGGCGTCAACACCGTGGCGGAGATCGATCGCAAGGTGCTGGCGGATTAATTCGAGAGGCGGAGAGCAGAGAGCTCCGACTCATCAGTCGATGCGATCCGGACCGCCACTCCGCAAAGGCCGTTGTCCGGACAAATCGTGACGCGCGCCAGCGCGTCGCGACGGCGATCCGGGATCCACTCTGCGGCCGTCGTGCTTGGAAAAAGCCAATACACAGCGCGCCCAAACCACTCCCTGGGGGTTATCGGTCCCTGCGTTCGCAGGGATGACACCGTGTGCGAGGGCGCAACCGAGCGCAGAGAATTCGGCCGTGCCTCACATCGGCGGCGTCAGGCCGTCGCGGCCGACGCTGACGCGGCTGGTTTCGAGTGAGCCGTCGGGAAGCTGCTTGACGGTGGCCATGACCTTCGCGCCGGCCTTCAGCTCAGATTTGTCGCCGGGGACAAAGGTGACGATCGGCGTATCCGGCGAGATGTCGACGCGCTTCTCGCCGCCCTTGTACTTGACGAGGAGCGTATGCCCGTCGGTCGACACCGAGCTCTCCGACACGGTGGCGTTGGTCATGCTCGAATTCGGCTTCAGATCCCAGGACCGCGACCCCTCCCCGGTGCCGCGCATCTCCTCGGGGAAGATATGGATCTCCACCGCCTTCGGCGCGCCGTCCGGGCCGGGCACCGTGGTGGCGCCGATGAAGGAGCCGAGCTTGATGTCGGACAGCTCGGCCTTCACCACGCCCGACACGCGCAGATCGCCGGCCATGCGCAGCTTGAAGATCTCGCCGCTGCGCGCCTTCACCGTCATCGTCTCGCCGTCGACGCTTTCGATCGCCCCGCGCACGCGGGTCGGGACCGGGGCCTGTTGGCAGATTGCAAAGACGGATGTCGCCGCAACCATCGCGAGTGCAACGACGGGGCGGATCAGAACGGTACGGACGAACATGCATAAGCTCCGGGCTTTGGGCGAAAGCTCCGCGTGACTTAGTCGGGGCGCGGACGCATGACGAGTGAGACGCTCTGTTTTGAGACTTATTCCGGCTTCAAGCCTTTGTGAGATCCGCTTCCACCAGCGCCCTCAGCTCAGGGGTGACCTGCGGACGCCGGCCGAACCACAGTTCGAAGCCGCGCACGGCCTGATGCAGGAGCATGCCGAGCCCATCCGCCGTGCGCAGGCCTCGCGCCCGCGCGGCGCCGAGCAGTTGCGTCTCCAACGGCACGTAGACGATGTCGGCCACAACGGCATGCGGCGACAACAGGTCGACATCAAGCGCGAGCGGCGGCTGACCGTGCATGCCGAGCGCGGTGGTGTTCACGAACAGACCCGCGCCCGGCAGCAGCGCGCCGACGCGGTCCCAGCCTTCTGCGACGACCCGGCTGCCGAACTGATCGGCCAAGGCTTGCGCGCGGGCGGCGGTGCGGTTGATGACGTGGACGCGCCCGATGCCGCGCTCCAGAAGCCCGAATACGACGGCTCGCGCCGCTCCTCCGGAGCCGAGCACCAACGCCTCGTTGGTCCGATCCCAGCCCGGCGCCACCGCGTCGAGATTGCCGATGAAGCCTTCGACGTCGGTGTTGGTCGCACGCAACACCCCGCGCTCGTACCACAGCGTGTTGGCGGCGCCGACGGCGCGCGCGCGCGCATCCGGCTCGGCCAATTCGAGCACCCGCTCCTTGTGCGGAATCGTGACATTGGCGCCGACGAAGCCGCGATGATGCAGATGCATCACGAAGTTCGCGAGCTCCTCGGGCGGCACGGCCTCGATCGTGTAGCCGCCGGAAATCCCGAGCTGGTGCAGCCAATGATGATGGATGAGCGGCGAGCGCGAATGCGCGGCAGGCCAGCCGATCAGGCACGCGGCGGGGATTTTGGCGGCGGCGGTCATGGCCGTGACATCGGACAAGCTCACGCCGGAGTCAATGCTCGGGGTCGGCCGCCACCGCCGCGACGAAGGCGATCAGCAGCGCGACGCAGCCCCCGGCCCACACCGCGATGAGGCCGAGATGCAGGTAGGCGAACGCACCCGCAACAGAGCCGGCCACCAGCGCCGCCCATAGCAGCAGGTTGGATAGCCAGCCGAGACGCGGTCCACCGGCCAGGGCGACAGCCACCGCCTGACCGACCTTGACAAGAGCGCCGGTGACATAGGTCAGCCCGAGCCCGCCACTGCCCTTGATCTGGAATGCCGCATTCTCCAGCCCCATCGCCAAAACGATCGCGGCCACGGCGCCGAACGGCACAGTGGCGAGATGGCAGAGAGTGGCCGCGATCAGCAGCGCGCCCTCGACCATCAGGAGCAGGCTCTGAACGTGGCGATTGCGCCTCTGCATGATCAGGCTGCCGACAGCTGCGCCGCCGACGAACAGCCCGATCAGGCCGAGCGCGCTGCTGGCCTCGGACCAGCGGCCCTCGGCGAGGCTGACGCCCATGCGGGTCGAGTTGCCGCTCATGAACGAGACGAACAGGCCACCGAGATGCAGGAAGCCGATGCCGTCGATATAACCTGCGAGTGCGCTGAGGGCGCAAGCGAGCAGGATGTTGCGGCGGCTGTCGAGCATGCGACACAGCCAACCATGTCGCGGCCCGTCGGTTCAAGCCGGAGGCGCCGTCCGGGCCGGCCGGTCAGCTCGCCGCCAGGCCGTCGGCGATCTCCTCCCGCACGGGATCCTTGCCCTTGATGTCGGCCACCGCGCGCTCGATGGTCTCACGATAGCGCACCAGCGGCGGCCGCACGCCGTGGGTCAGCAGCGACCGCCGCACCGTCGGCGAGGCGCCTGTGATGAACAGAAGGATGCCCTGGCGCTTGGCCTTGGCGGCCACCCGGCTCATGGCGTTGGCCGCGGTCGAGTCCAGGAACGGCACGGCCGCGAAATCGACCACGAAGGCCTTGCGGCGATCGGCGATCGAATCCAGCACCGTGCCGACGGTGGAGGCGGCACCGAAGAAGAATGCGCCGGTGATGCGATAGACGAGCACGTCCTTGTCGGCGCTGAGCTTGGGATTGTAGGGCACGCGCGCGCCGTCCTCGAAGTCGGCGCGATCCTCGGGCACCAGCGGCGATCCGTCCTCGACGCCGGTCATCTGCGCCATGCGGTTGATGAAGAGCACCGCGCCGAGCGCGAAGCCGACCAGGATGCCCTCGGTGAGATCGCGGAAGATCGTGAGCCCGAAGGTCGCAAGCAGCACGGTCGCATCGCCCCATGACGAGCGGATCAGCGTGGCGAACTCGTGCTTCTCGGCCATGTTCCAGGCCACCACGACGAGCACCGCCGCGAGCGCCGACAGCGGGATGTAGCTCGCCAGCGGCGCCGCGATCAGCATGAAGACGAGCAAAAAGAGCGAGTGCAGCATGCCCGACACCGGGCCGCGCGCACCGGCGCGGACATTGGTGGCGGTGCGCGCGATCGTACCGGTCACGCAGATGCCGCCGAACAGCGCCGAGCCGATATTGGCGAAGCCCTGCGCGACCAGCTCGCAATTCGAGCGATGCCGCCGCCCTGTCATGCCGTCGGCGACGACGGCCGAGAGCAGCGACTCGATCGCACCAAGCAGCGCAAACGCGATCGCGTCGGGGAACACCGCCTGAATCTTGGCGAGGGAAAACGCCGGCAGCGCCGGCGCCGGCAGCTCGCGCGGGATGCCGCCGAATTTGGTGCCGATGGTTTCGACCGGCAGATTGAACGCCCACGTGACGACGCCCGCGATGGCCACGGCGATGAGGATGCCGGGCCACGTCGGACGCAGCCGCTTGAGCCCGACAATGATCAGGATCGCGGATGCCGCGAGCAGCACGGCGGAGCTGTTGGCCGTCGGCGCGTCATGCGCAAGCGCGAGCAGCTTCGGGATCAGTTCACCGGGCTCCTTGGCCGCAAGCGTGATGCCGAACAGGTCCTTCAGCTGGCTCGCGAAGATGATGACGGCGATGCCGGCCGTGAAGCCGACCGTCACCGGATAGGGAATGAACTTGATGTAGGTGCCGAGCCGCAGGTACCCGGCAATCACCAGCATCACGCCGGACATCATGGTCGCGAGCAGCAGGCCATCGAGGCCTTGGCGATCGACCGTCGCCGCCACCAGCACGATGAAGGCGCCGGCGGGGCCGCCGATCTGAAACCGGCTGCCGCCGAGCAGCGAGATCAGGAAACCGCCGACGACCGCGGTGTAGAGGCCGCGGCCGGGCGCGACGCCGGAGGCGATCGCGATCGCCATCGACAGCGGCAGCGCGACGATCGCGACCGTCAGGCCCGCGAGCGCATCGGCGCGGAAGTCGGCAAGGCCATAGCCTTCGCGCAGGACGGTGAGAAGTTTGGGAGAGTAGAGTTCGGCGAAGGTCGGCTGGTGCTGTCCGACCCGCCGCTGCGCGCCGTGCTCGCTTGCGATGCTCATGCCCCTCACGCTCCCGTCGCGTCAGCAGGGCGCCCTGCCCTGCGATGCGCCTTGCACGGAGGCCTCAGCAACCGCCGTGCCGCGCGATGGGTCTAGCTCGCGCCATCGCGCGCAGTGTCAGTTTGACGACCCAAACGATTGGGCGGCCCGGGCTCCTTCAGGCGAACGCCACGCCCGCCATCCTCGCTGCGGGCATGCTCCCCGATGAGATCCACGCCCGCACGATTGAGCGCATCGACGACCTTGGTCAGCGAGTCCACGACGCCGCGAACGTTGCCTGTGGAGGCTTCCATCCGCTGGATCGTCGGCAGCGACACGCCGGCCAGCTCGGCCAAGGTTTTCTGATCTATCCCGAGCAGCGCACGCGCAGCCCGCATCTGGAACGACGTGATCACGATGGCCTCACGTAACACACACCATAATTGACGCATGAGACAAATACAATGATGTAAAATACATCATCCAGAGCCGATGGCAAGCGACCGCCTCGGTACCAAACCAGACTGCTTGCGATAGTCGCGCCCCACCGTCAGGCGGGCATCACCTTGGGAAATTCCAGCTGAACCGTCGTTCCCGAGCCGGAGCTCGTGGTGAGCTTGCCGTGCATTTGCGCCGCGAGCCCCTCGCAGATCCGCAAGCCCAGGCTGTCGACCTTGCCGGGCTCGACACCGGGACTGAGGCCCTTGCCATTGTCCGAAATCGTGAGGCCGTAGCGCGCCGCATCGAGCGGCCTCAAGCTGACCATGATCGTGCCGGCCTGCTCCGGCCCGAAGGCGTGCTTCACCGCGTTGGTGACGAGCTCGACGACCAGCAGCGACAGCGCGGTCAGGCGCGTCAGATCCAGCTCGGCGGGCGCGAAATCGACCACGCAGGCCACGTCGCGCGCTCCGCTCGATTGCAGCACGTCGTTGCAGATCGTCTGGAGGTAGGGCCCGATCTCCAGGTTCATGCGGCTCGGGTCATGCAGCATGCGATGGACGCGCGAGATCGTCTCGAGCCGCGTCTGCGCCTCGCTGAGGATCGCAGCGGCACGCGACGGATCTGCGGCCGCCTGTCGCTTCTGCATCATCAGCAATCCGGAGATGAACTGGATGTTGTTGGCGACGCGGTGCTGCAACTCCTGAAACAGCACGCGTTCATTCTGATAGAGGCGCTCCGACACCGCGCGTTCCTGGCGAAGATGCCGCGCGGCTTCGTGCATGAGGTGGATCAGCGTGATGTCGACGGCGACGATGATGGCGTAGAAGCCGATCGCGAGCGCGCTTTGGTATCCAGTCGCGGGCATGAAAAAGTACCATGCCATGGCGCCGCACAGCGCCGCCGATACGACGCCGGGCCCGACTCCGCAGAAGAAGGTCGTCAGAATGACCGCCGGGAAGAATGTCAAATAGGGGAAGCCATCCGGCAGCGTGTCGACCAGAGCCAGGCGAAGCGCGAAGGCCGCCAGGGCGCCACACACCGCGATCACGTAGCCAGGCAGAGCATGCCCGCGGAGTTTCTCCGTCGCCTCGGCGGCGCGCAAGTAGAACGGGGCTGACAAGCGCTTCTGGATCACGGGACTTGGCTAAGCTGATGAGACTGGCGCGGCCCGGCGAGGCCTCCCTCCGGCGAGGAGCCGGCAACAGAGCACGTGGGCAGCAGCGGATCGAGGCCTTCGGGACGATGACGAAATAGCAGGTCCGGGAACCGTATGGCGTTATCATAACACCATATTGGAACCCGAATGGTGCACAAGTGAACATTGTCCCCCGAACGGTCGTTCGTGCACGACGGTGCGGCCGACAGCATCGGTCAGACGCCGGACGGACAGTGCCGGCCTCATCATCGATCGGACACGCGGCTTCCGCAGATCGACCGCGTGGATCCCGATCCCAGGCTTGCGGCCGTGCAAACCCATTCGGCTGCGCCGGCGTGAAGGCCCGGCGTCGTGCTCGGCTTGTCCTGCGAGATGACGTACCAGGTCGCAGGCGAGATTCCGGCCACGACATAGTTCGGATTGGTCAGCGTCCCCGCGACGGACAGCGTGTAGCTGCCGACCGGCGTCTGAGACGTGATGCCGAAGCTGTTCGACAGGCCTGTCAGCGCGCTCACGGTGTCGCCGTTCTGAAGACCCGTGGCGGCGATCCCGGGATTGAACGATGTCTCGCCATAGAGGGAGGCTCCGCCGAGCGCCCGGACCATGACGGGCGCGGGAGCGACCGTCAGTGTCGCAGGACCGCCAAAGCCGAACGCGTAGCCGGCCGCTGAGACGAGCGAGCCCTGAGCGATGTTGACGGCGTAGGGCCCGCCGGCGACGCTGGCCGTCGCGGCCGCTCCGCTGGAGGTCAGCAAGGGGCTGCCGCCGAACACCGTTGCGGCGGTGTCTGCGAGGAACGCATGGGCGACGCCGGGCTGATATCCGGACACGGCATAGCTCGTCGCAAGCGTCGACGTCGCATCGGTGCCGTATGTCTTGGCGAGGCTGGTTGGCGTGAATGTCAGCGCCGGCTGCGTCGCGAACAGATAGCGGTTGCCGGCGGCGGCGATGCTGCCCGGCGGGCGGCTGGCATAGGTCGCGTTCCAAAGCGCGGTATTGCCGCTGTCGAGACCGCCGAAACTGTCGGAGCCCGGCGCACTGGAATAGATCAGCCATCGGCCCGAGGTCGCGGCAACGGCGCCCGCGCCAGCGTTGTTGATGAACGCATTGGCCGCCGCCAGCACCGGGCTGGCGCCACTCAGCGAGGCTCCGCTGGCCAGGGTGAGATCGTGGCCGCTGATCAGCAGCATTGCATTGCCCGAGGGATGAGAGCTGGAGACGGCTGCGCTGCCGACATTGAGATCGAACCCGCTTGCTGTCGTCACCACGACCGGACCGGAGGAGGACAACGGACCGAGCGACAACGCATGCGCATCGTTGAACGTCAACGCGCCGATTGTGCCCGACGCGGTCAGCGTGCCCACGGCATTGTTGCCGGAGAGATTGACGGTGCCGGCGCCGCTGTCCGACAGCGTCGCGGCGGTCACGACGCCGGCGCCGGAGAGCGTCGCGCCGGAGGCCACGCTGGTCGTCGCAATTCCCGCGCCCACGTTCCAGGAGCCTGACAGGTCGAGGGTGCCGCCGTTCACCGTGGTCGGACCCGTATAGGTGTTGGCACCAGATAGGGTCAACGTGCCCGAGCCAGACTTGGCCAGCGCGCCGCTGCCGCCAAGACTGGAGCCGATCGTGATCGCATAGCCGCCATCGTTGATGAATGCACCGCCGGCCTGCACCACGGTCGACGTCAATCCCGTCATGAACGATGGGCTGCTCGCCGTGGCCTGCAGCCACCCGCCATTGAAGTTGAAGGACGCGCTCGCACCCGAGTTCTTCACGACCGACGGCGTCAGGATGGTGCCGCCATTCAGATTGACCGTGCCGATTCCTTCAGGCCCGGCGCCGCCGCTGATGCCGAGGCCGCCCGCCAGACTGGCGATGCCGCTGCCGGAGACATTGAGCGTTCCGGTCCCCTGCTCACCGACGATCAGTTGAGAGCCCGTGCCCGTTTGATTGAACTGGCCGCCGCTGAGATTGTAGACGCCGCTGCTGCCGACGCGACGGCCGACGATGGCCCACCACCCGGCATTGATCGTGCCGCCGCTCTGGTTGAGCGTTCCCGCGCCATAGCCACCGACGTTGAAAATGCCGTTTGTCACCACAGCCGTCCCGCCGGACAGGTTGTAGGTGCCCATGCCGCCAACGGCCGAGCCGATGCCGAAGTTGGGGTCGTTGAGGGCCGTTGTGGTGAGCGTCCCGGCCGACTGGTTGACCGTGCCGATCGCACCATTGGCATTGCCGATGTAGACGTTGTTGGCAGTCAGGTTGGCACTGATCTGGGCCAGGCTTGCCTTGTCCGCCGACGCGGCGCCGACCACGAGATCGCCTGTGAGCGCGGTCGATCCGGAATTCACCACCAGCGTCGCGCCCGAAGCACCGCCGCCGACCAGGATGGATCCCATCGCCGAGGAGCCGGACGGGCTGAGCGCGAGCGTGCCGGCATTGACAGTGGTGGTGCCTGTCAGCGCATTGGCACCGGAGAGCGTGATGGTGCCGGTCCCCGCTTTCGTGATGCTGGCGCTTGACCAACTGTCGGCAATGACGCCACTGAAGGTGCTGGAGCCATTCGCCGCTCCGATGGTGATCGCGTTGTAGCCGGATCCCGACCAACCGGACTTGATCGTGCCGGCCCCCGAGATCCGGTCAACGATCACGTTGGCTTCGACACCGTCGAAGGTCGCACCCGCGGCGACGTTGAGGCTGGAAAGATTACCCGTCCACACGTCGTGTTGGTAGTGGCCCCCGACCAGCTTGCCAGCTTGAACGTCAATCAACCCGGCGCTCGACAGGCCCCAGGTGAAGGTGGCGCTCGACGAGGTGCCTGCGAACGCCACGGTGTTCGTGCCGGTCTTCTGCAGCGTTCCTGCACCACTGATCGAGGAAGCAGCGGTGGGATTGAACGTGTAGTCGAACGACGAATTACCTACCTGAAGCGTGGCGCCGGATGCGACCGTGAATGCGGAGGACGATGTCGTGTTACTCAGGGCAAGCGTGCCGCTGTTGACCGTCGTCGCGCCGGTGTAGGTGTTCGCGCCGGAGAGCGTGATGGTCCCGGTGCCCAGCTTGGTGATGGCGGCGTTGCCCCAACGGTTGGAAATGACGCCATTGAACGTGCTGGAGCCATTTGCTGCACCGATGGTCATCCCGCTGTAGATGGGGGCTCCCCAGCCGGATGTGATCGAACCAGAGCCAGTAATCCGGTCGAGGACCAGGTTTGCCTCGACGCCATCGAACACCGCGCCAGAGGCCACGTTAAGGCTGGAGAGATTGCCAGTCCAAATGTCGTGCTGGTAGTTGCCCCCGACCAGTTTTCCGGCCTGGACGTCGATCAACCCGCCGCTCGACAGGCCCCACGTGAAGGTGGCGCTCGCCGAGGTGCCCGCAAACGTCACGATGTTCGTGCCAATCTTCTGCAGCGTTCCGGCCCCGCTGATCGCGGAAGCAGTGGTGGGATTGAAGGTATAGTCGAACGAGGAATTGCCCACCTGAAGCGTAGCGCCGGACGCGACCGTGAATGCTGAGGACGCTGTCGTGTTGCTCTGAGCGAGCGTGCCGCTATTCACCGTCGTGGTGCCCGTATAGGTATTGGCGCCCGCCAGGATGAGACTTCCCGGGCCGTCCTTTGTGAGGGAGTAGCCACCGGACACGGCACCTGAAATCGTGGCCGCATCAGAGCCGTTGGGAGTGGATATCGTGCTGTTCCCCGTAAGTGGCAGCGGGGTGGTCAGCGTCCCCGTGCCGGAAAGTCCGAGCGTGCCGTTGAGGAGGACGCCGGTGATGCCCACTTGCGAGCCCGCCCCCAGCGTCCACGTCCATCCCGTCATGTTCGAGTTCCAGCCATTGCCGTTGCTCGCGAGCGAAACATTGGCGTTCGCCAGCGTCGTCAGGTTGAAAGCGCCGTTGCTCGCTGACCAGGCATCGCTCCATCCGGGACTGTTGATGTTCCAGTTCTGCGTCCCTCCCAGCGTCAGCGTGTTGCCCTGTGGCGAAAAGCGTACGTCGCCGCCCGACTCCGCTATGTTGACCGTCAAGCCACCGGTCGCAGCGTTGATTGCGGCGTTGCCCGTGACGATGAAGGCGCGGCGGTAGCCGGCCGTACCGGAGCCGCTCGCATTGAGCGTGACCGCGCCATTGGTCGTGACGTTCGCCCCCGAGGCGAGCTGGACGCCCCAGCTGTGCGTGCCGGAAGCGGAGCCATTGAGCGCGAGCGAACCTCCGGACGCGCTCAGCGTCGCATTTCCGGTCAATACGAGCCCGGCGGCGTCGCCACCGCCGGCGTAATAGCCATAGAGCGTTCCATTGCCACCGACCGTTCCAGCCACGGTCGTCACGCCGGCGGTTGGATTGCTGACGGCTGCATTGTTCGACAGCGACAAGGTCGCGCCGCTGGCAACGGTAACACCCGTGGTGCTGGCCTGATCGTGGGTGAAGCCGAGCGTGCCGGCATTGATCGTCGTCGCGCCCGTGTAGGAGTTCGTGCCGGACAGCGTCAGCGTGCCAGGTCCGTTGTAGACGAGGCTGCCGGAGCCGGAGATGGCGCCCGAATAGGTGCTTGAGCTGCCGGCGGCGGTGTTGAGGGTGAGCATGCCCGAATTGGCGAGAGATGCCGCGCCGGAGATGCCGGCGCTGCCGTTCGCTGTCAGCGTCAATCCGCTGGACGCGCCGGAGTTGGTAACGCCGGCATTAAGGATGATCCCACCAGCCGCATTCAAGGTCAGCAGCGTATTGGCAACCCACGACAACGAGCTGTTGAGCGTGATGTCGCCAGCCTCGGCGCCGGACGATCCCGTCGACACCGTCACATTGGCGCTGGCGAGCGCGTTCTGCAGCGTGGTCACGTTGATGATCGAGCCGCTGCCGGTCGCGGCAAAGCTCGCGTCATGATTGGTGTCGCTGCCGCTCGAGATGGTGACGTTGTAGGGATCGAGCAGCAGCGTGCCGGTACGGTCGCTCTGTGCGGTGACGTCGGTCGTGCCCTGGTAGTTCAGCACGCCGTGACTTGAGGTCTCGACCGCGCCACCATTACCGGCGCCGCCGGCGGTCGCACTGATCGTGCCGCGGAAGTCCGTGAACTGATCGGACCACAGCACGATCTTGCCGCCCTCGCCCTTGCTGCCATTGGCGGAGATCGTCGCGCCCTGCGCGACCGTCGTGGTCCGGGCATTCTGAACGTCGCCGCCAACCAGCTTGGCTGCGGGATCACTGCCGCCGCGCTGGTCGCCGCCGATCAGGATCGTACCGCCGCTCGTGCCGTTGGCGCTGATCTTCGCCGTCTCGGTCAGCGCCACCTTGCTGCCGCTGACGACGATCGTGCCGCCGGCCTGGCGCCGGCCGCCATTGGCAGCCAGACGGCCGGACACCGTAACGGCGCCACCGCCGCCGCCGAGCACGATGTTGCCGGAACGGCCCGATACCGAGCGCGCGGAGATCGCGCCGGAGACGTTGACGACGTCGCGTGCCGCCTGCTGCGCCGCCGCGGCGCGAATCTCGACCCGGCCACCGGCCGCCCTGATCTTGCCGGAGACGTCGAGCAGCGCCTTGCCGTCCGCCGCCTTGGCGCCGGTCGGCAACGCGACCTGCAGGAAGCCGTCGCCGCTCGGATCGAGCGTGACCTGCTCGCCGGCGCCGAGCCCGACCTTGCCGAGCGGCACATTGATAGTGCCGCTGTTGGACACCGAGCCGCCGATCAGGCCGACATAGGATCCCGGAGCGCCGCTGATCGTGCCGGCGTTGCTGACAGCGGCCGAGGCGCCCTTGCCGGTGAAGTTGAGACGGCCGGCATTGAAATCCGCATCGCTGATGTCGAGTGTCGAGGCGACGAAGCCGCCGCCGACCTGCACCGATCCGCTCGGCGTGATCGCGATGCCGTTCGGGTTGACCAGATACACCTGGCCGTTGCCGGTGATCTTGCCGGCGATGGTCGAGGACGTGTTGCCGGTGACGCGGTTCAGGATCGCTGCATTGGCATTCGGCTGCGCGAAGTTTACGCTGGCATTGCTGCCGACCGAGAAGCTGTTCCAGTTGACGATGGCCTTCGCCGAGGTCTGGGTCACCGTCAGCGCATTGCTACTCGGGTTGGCAAAGCTCACCTGGCCGGAGGCGACCGATGCACCTTGCGGCAGCACGCTCTGCGCGCCTGCACGGGACGCCAGCACCAGGATCGACGCGGTCCCCAGCAGCATCGTCAGGACGACGCGCCGGCTCCCGTATCGTTTACCGATATTCGGCTCTCGCTCAGACACTATCATCATTGACGTGACACCCGCCAGCCGCAAAGAGGATGGTGTGCCACACTGCCCAGGTCAGCGGTCGCGCAGACCCATTTGCCTGCAGATCCGCCGCGAAGACTAGGCATCAAGTTCGGCGGCTCCGGTGGAGTGACGCGCCATGAGGCCGTAGATGTGCCGACCACGACATAGTTCGAATTCGTCAGCGTTCCCGCCACCGACAGCGTGTAGCTGCCAAGCGGCGTCCGTGGCGTGATGCCGAAGCTGTTCGACAGGCCCGTGAGCACACTCGCGCTCTCGCTGTTCTGCAGACCGGTCGCCGCAAGGCCGGGGTCGGAGGAGGGCACGCCGAACACCGACGTGCCGCCGAGCGCCCACACGATCACCGGCGCGGGGGTGACCGTCAGAGTACCGCTGCCGAAGCCAAACGCATAACCTGCGGCCGAGGCCAGCGAACCTGGGATAATGGCGATGGCATAGGGACCGCCGGCTACGCTTGCGGTCGCAGCAGCTCCGCCAGACGTCAGAGAGGGAGCTCCGCTGAACGCGATTGCAGCCGTATCACCGAGGAAGGAATTGGCGACGCCGGACTGATAGCCCGATACGCTGTAGCCGGCCGCGAGCGTTGCCGTCGCGTCGGTGCCATAGGTCTTGCTGAAGCTGTTCGGCGTGAACGTCAGCGTCGGCTGCATCGCGAACAGATAGCGGTTGCCGGAGGCCGTGACGCTGCCGGGCGGCCGGCTGGCATAGGTCGCATTCCAGATCGCGGTGTTGCCGCTGTCGAGGCCGCCGAAGCTGTCGGAGCTCGGCGTATTCGAATAGATCAGCCAGCGTCCCGATGTCGCCGCGACCGCATTCGCCCCGGCAGCGTTGATGAAAGCCATCGCGGTGGACAGAACAGGACTGACGGCGGAGACGGTCGCCCCGCTGGCCAAGGTCAGATTCCCTGAGGTCACAACAGTGGCGCTGCCGCTCGCACTGATACCACTTGTTCCCTGCACGGAGCCGATCGTCAGAGCCCGCGCGTTGAAGAAGCTCAGCGAGCCTATTGCGCCGGCGGCGAGCGTGCCCACCAGATTGTTCGCGTTCAGCGCATAGCTCGCGGTCCCCACCAGCTTCAACGCTGTCGCCGTGATTGATCCGCCGCTCTGGGTCACTGTTCCGGTTCCACTGAGCACGACAGGTGCCGTATTCGATGCGATGCTAGCTGCAAGCTTACCGCCGCCGTTGCCCGTCAACGTGAGCACGCCCGCGCCGTTGTTGGCGATCGTCGTTCCGCTGGCGGACATGTCGTAGCCAAATGCGCCACCCGAGGACGTCGCTCCCGACAACGTCAACGCGCCTGACGTCGTCACGATTGCGTTGCCGCCACCGGTCGAGAAACCGGTCCCGTTGCTGCTGGAGCCCGACACCTGGACGCCGCCGCCGGTGGTGGTCAGCGAGGCCCCGTTTCCAACCACCAGCCCGGAGCCGCTGGCGCTGTTGCCAGCGAGCGTCACGAAGCTGCCGGTCTGATTGTCGACCGTCGTGCTCGCAAGATAGACCCCCGTGCCCGTCGTCGAGGATCCCACGAGGGTCGGCGCGCCGCTGGCGATGGTGAGCGTATTGTTGCCGAGCCAATACAGGCCGGCGCCGCTTGCGGATGTGCCGGACATGTTGACGCCGCCGGACAGCGACAAGCTGGTACTGCCGTTGAACGCGATCCCGCTAAGGCTGCTGCTCGAACCGCTGAGACCGAGCGTCCCGGCACCGGAATTGACCAGGCTCGAACTGCCGCTATTGAACCAGACACCCTGATTGGTCTGCGAGGTGCCGGACCACGTGGCGTTGCCAGAGCTGCTGGAAACGGTATTCATGCCGAGGAAATAAAGTCCGACGGCGCTGTTGGAGCTGCCAGCGATGCTGATATTGCCTGAAGTGGCGACAGTTGCGTTGAGGTAGTCGAAGATCCCCTGGCCGCTGGTGCTGCTGCCGCTCAGCGAAAACGTGCCCGTGCCGTCATTGGTGAGAGACGTTGTTCCGTAGAGAAAGGCACCAGACCCCGAACTCGACGATCCCGCCAGCGTCAGGTTGCCGGCATTGTTGGTGATGGTGTTCACCCCATTCAGCACCAGCCCCGTGCCGCTGGTCGACGTGCCGGACATCGCCACGGCGCCGGAGGTGCCGATCGATCCACCCGACGTTAGATTGATGCCATCGGTCGAACTGCTCGTCCCCGACAGGGTCAGCGATCCCGAAGACGCCGTGATGGTGTCGCCGCCGACGACGACCAGTCCTAGCCCGCTGGTGCTGGTTCCGGAGAGCTGCACGGCGCCACGGCTGGTAAGGTTCGCGCCGTTCTCGACCTTCAATCCATAGCCGCTGGAGCTCGTGCCTGAGACGGCGAACCCGATCCCGGACTGATTGTCGATCGTCGCGGCGCCCTGGAAGTAGACGCCATTTCCGGAGGTCGAGGTCCCTGTGAAGGTCGGCGTGCCACTCGCGACGGTGATGGTGTTGCTGCCTTTGAACGACAGGCCATCGCCGCTGCTGGACGTGCCGATCAGCACGACCCTGCCCGCAGTTGTCAGGTCGGCGCCGGTGTTGAAACGAATGCCGCGGTTTGAGCTCGTGGTGTTGCCATTGATCTGGAGCGTGCCGGCACCGTTGTTGACCAGATTCAGGACGCCGTTGCCTTGGTCCCAGACCGCGTTGTTTCCTGTCGAACTGCCGCTGAGGGTCAGATTACCGGCATTGTCGGTGATGGTCGTGCCGTTGAGAAAAAGGCCATAGGCCGCATTCGTATTGTTGCCGGAGATCGTGACATTGCCCGAGCTGATCAGGTTGGAATTGATGGCGACGCCGTAATTCGTGGCAGCCGCGGAATTTCCGGTGATGGCGAACGAGCCTGCGCCGGAATTCGTCAGGGTGTTGGTGCCGGCAAAGAAGTAGAAGCCGATCCCCGACGTGCTGCCGCCGGTCACGGCGAGATTGCCCGTGACGTTGATGATGCTCGAGGACGTATCGGCATAGAGTCCGGTATTGGAGCCGGATGTACCGGAGAGCGAGACGGTCCCGGTGGTGGACAGTGACGCGGACGAGCCGAGATACACGCCATAGCCGGTCGTCGAGGTGCCGGACACCGAGAACGATCCCGCGCTCGACAGGCTCGTGACTCCCGCAAAGCTGAGACCGGACCCGCTCGACGATGTGCCGCCGATCGTGCTGGCGCCCGCGCCCGTCGTGACGCTGGCGCCAGTGAAGCTGACCCCGCTGCTGCTCCCGCCTGCGGTCGCCGTTGCGGTCAGCGTGCCGCCGAGATTGATCGAGCTGTTGAAGGATATCTGCGATCCCGTCAGCTGCAGGCTGCCATTGCTCGCCGTGACGCCAGCATTGAGCAGGATCGCACCGGCTGCGCTGAGCGACAGCGCGTTGCCGCTGGTCCAAGTCAGCGCATTGGCAAGCGTGATGTTGCCGCTCTGCGCACCCGAGCTGCCGGTATTGACCGTCACGTTGGCGCTCGCCAGTGCGGTCTGAAGCGTCGCGATCGAGAGGATGGAGGAGTTGCCGGTCGGCGAATAGGTGCCGCCGGAATTCGACATTGCGGTGTCGCTGCCGCTCGAGATGGTGACGTTGTAGGGATCGAGCAGCAGCGTGCCGGTAAGGCCGTTCTGCGCGGTGACGTCGGTCGTGCCCTGGTAGTTCAGCACGCCGTGACTTGAGGTCTCGACCGCGCCGCCATTACCGGCGCCGCCGGCGGTCGCACTGATCGTGCCGCGGAAGTCCGTGAACTGATCGGACCACAGCACGATCTTGCCGCCCTCGCCCTGGCTGCCATTGGCGGAGATCGTCGCGCCCTGCGCGACCGTCGTGGTCTGGGCGTTTTGGACATTGCCGCCAACAAGCTTGGCCGCGGGATCACTGCCGCCGCGCTGGTCGCCGCCGATCAGGATCGTGCCGCCGCTCGTGCCGTTGGCGCTGATCTTCGCCGTCTCGGTCAGCGCCACCTTGCTGCCGCTGACGACGATCGTGCCGCCGGCCTGGCGCCGGCCGCCATTGGCAGCCAGACGGCCGGACACCGTGACGGCACCACCGCCGCCGCCGAGCAGGATCGAGCCGGGGCGGCCGGATACCGAGCGCGCGGAGATCGCGCCGGAGACGTTGACGACGTCGCGTGCCGCCTGCTGCGCCGCCGCGGCGCGAATCTCGACCCGGCCACCGGCCGCCCTGATCTTGCCGGAGACGTCGAGCAGCGCCTTGCCGTCCGCCGCCTTGGCGCCGGTCGGGAGCGCGACCTGCAGGAAGCCGTCGCCGCTCGGATCGAGCGTGACCTGCTCGCCGGCTCCGAGCCCGACCTTGCCGAGCGGCACATTGATAGTGCCGCTGTTGGACACCGAGCCGCCGATCAGGCCGACATACGATCCCGGAGCGCCGCTGATCGTGCCGGCGTTGCTGACAGCGGCCGAGGCGCCCTTGCCGGTGAAGTTGAGATGGCCGGCATTGAAATCCGCATCGCTGATGTCGAGCGTCGAGGCGACGAAGCCGCCGACCTGCACCGATCCGCTCGGCGTGATCGCGATGCCGTTCGGGTTGACCAGATACACCTGGCCGTTGCCGGTGATCTTGCCGGCGATGGTCGAGGACGTGTTGCCGGTGACGCGGTTCAGGATCGCTGCATCGGCATTCGGCTGCGCGAAGTTCACGCTGGCATTGCTGCCGACCGAGAAGCTGTTCCAGTTGACGATGGCCTTCGCCGAGGTCTGGTTTACCGTCAGCGCATTGCTACTCGGGTTGGCAAAGCTCACCTGACCGGAGGCGACCGACGCACCTTGCGGCAGCACGCTCTGCGCGCCTGCCCGCGATGCCAGCACCAGCAGGGAGGTCGTGCCCCACAACAGGGCCAGGCTGACATGACGCCTGATCCCGGCTTGCGATACCAGTGTCCTACACGCGCTCGTCATCGATACTCAACCAATCGCGCTACGATGCTCGAAGCCGCGCTTCTGCGTCGTCGCGCGCGCGGCCGCCCGGATTGGAACCGGTTCGAACTGACATTTGATGAAATGTTTCGCCATTTCGGCAGCCTTCGCGTTAACGAAGGGGTCACCATGTGAGAGGGGCGGGCGGGGAGCGCGCGGAAATCAGAACGACACGTTCAGCAATACCGTCCCCCGCCATCCTGCCCTGACGCCACCGAGATCGGTAAAGCCGCGGGCGACCTCCAATGAGAGGTTCGCGGCTGTCCAGCCGGTCACCGCTCCGACACCGCTGCGAATGCCGAGGCCCACGGACTCCGCGTTGAAGACGGGTTGCTCCGCAGCGGTTGCGTTGACGATCCAGCCCCGGCCATACGCACCGAACAGATACGGAGACAGACTCATATTCATCGCGCCGGCTGGAAGCGCGAACGAGCGTGACAGCTCGCCCCGCACAGTGACGCCTTGGTCGGCCGTGAACGTTCCCGTCGAGAAGGCGGTCAACGCATCGGTGCCATCCAGAGCGATCTGCTCCGGCCGCAACAGCGGCCGGTTCTGCGAGTACTGGCCAGCCATCAGCACGTCGAGTTGCAGCCCGCCTGCCAGCGGCTGCGTCAGCCGCGCGTTGGCCGACCATTTGACGAATTGCGAGCTCGCGCCCTGTCGCGACAACGGAACGCCGGACGCGTCGACGTCGAGCGGCCCGCGGCCCGCAAGTCCGAACGAGCCTTGTGCGCCGAGTTGCAGTCCGGCGCCCCATGGCAGCGTCGTCGCGTAATCAGGACCGAGGCGCAACGCACTGTAATGATCGTGATTCAGCGTGACACCGAACTCCGGGGCGTCCGACTTTTGGTCGATCAGTTCGAGCGCAGCGTTCGCATATAGCGAGCTGCTGCGCGTGAGCTGAAGCGGATCGCGGAATCGCACTGAATAACGTTCGAACGTGCCGTATGTCGCCGGGACATTCGCCGTGGCCGCAGTTCGCGTGATCGACCTCGTATATTCCGGATTGAAGGTGAGGCCATTGTTACCGAGAGGAACCACCACGCCCGCGCCGTAGAGCAGCAGCGGAGGACGGCCCGCAACGAAATCATTGGGGTTCGTGCCGGAGCCGACCGAGGCATAGAACTGCTCGCCCCAGCCGAGCGCGCTGTTCACCGTGACCGCGTTCCGCGCCTGCCAGAACCCGAGCGATTTGGACAGGCGGTTGTCGCCGCCGGTGGAGATCGCCACGACATGATGCTCGCCGTCCAGGATCAGGCCGACGCCTCCCTCCGCGACGCCGCGAGCCAGCGTACTCCTCAATCGCACACCGGGCACCTCGCCCGCGATCAGCAATGCGTTCTCGATCTGCTCCTGCGTGACATGACGACGGCCGACCAGCGTGGCGGTCCGTCTGCGGACCACCTCACGCACTTGCGCCGGCAAGGCCGACACGTCGACCCGTTCGACGAAGCCGTCGATCACGACCAGTCGCAGCGGACCATGGTCGACCAGTCGCTGCGGCGGCACCACCACGCGGACCAGCGGAAATCCCGCCCGGACATAGGCCTGTTCGAGTTCTGCGGCCGCCGCATAAATGGCCTCGACGCTGACACGCTTGCCCGCAAGCGCGGCCACGAGTGTCTCGGCGGCGCTCGCGAGCTCCGCGAATCCGTCCTCGATGCGCACCGCGCCGACCAGCACCGTCAGCTCACGCGCGCCGGCCGGCGCGTTCGGAGCGGACGAACGCGGCGTGACGATCACGGCGCCCGCGGGAGGCTGCGGCGGACGCAGGCTGGGCGGTGTCACCTGGCTTGGGGCGACGGCCTGGGCGTGCACATCCGAGGTCGCCGCGGTCATCATGACGATCGCAGCACCAACGTAGAAGACGGCGTTGCGCCACCACCGACACATCCGTTAAGGGCCCAAGGGAAACTGGAACAGGGGCATCGCGTCGCTGCAATGCCGGCAACATCTCGGGACCTTCGAGTTCCATGGTTAATGGGTGTTTAATTCGTGCGGAGCGGCAAGCCTGCGGTAACCACATCACGGCTTCGCAGGCGACATCGACGCGGGTTCCAACTCACTCGGATTGCTGATCATTCCGAGGCAATGCGGAGTGCTGCTCAGCACGCTCCCGTACAACTACGGCACCGTATCTGACCGGAGAAGCGATCGTTCGATCAGGCCAGACGTGATGAGCATGCGGTCCCGAACGCCATGCGCTTGCGCGCGAGACATCGGCCCGCCAGTCCTCTCGTGGAGGTGGGCGGGCCGGCCCTGCTGCGGCGACGCGATCTACGCCGCGTCGCGGTGCGAGGCGATGATGTGGTCGGCGGCGCGGCCCGTCACCTCGGCCATATGGTCGAAGGTCCGGGTGAAGCTGCCGGCGCCTGCGGTGGCTGAGCGCAGCTCGACGATCAGTTCGCCGATCTCGGCTTCCGGCATCATTGCGCGGACGCAATCCCAGCCCGGCCAGCCGTCGCGGGTGTCGAACGATAGGATCTGGCCGCGCCGCGCCGCCAGGATCGCGTTGATCCTGGCGGTCGCGTCCGTCGGACAAACGATCTCCACGGTGTGGATCGGCTCCAGCAGCACCGGCGCACATTGCGGCAGTCCCTCGCCGACGCCCGCCCGCGCCGCTGTGCGGAAGGCGAGGTCGGACGAATCCACGCTGTGATACGAGCCGTCAGTGAGCGTAACCTCGACATCGATTACCGGAAAGCCGAGCGGCCCCCGCGCCAGCGCGTCGACGACGCCCTCCTCCACCGCCGGGATGTAGTTGCGCGGCACGGCGCCGCCGACCACCTTCTCGGCAAAGCGGAAGCCTTCACCGCGCGGCAGAGGTCTGATGTCGAGCACGACGTCGCCGAACTGGCCGTGGCCGCCGGACTGCTTCTTGTGCCGGCCGCGCTGCGTGATCGATTTGCGGATGGTCTCCTGATAGCCGATCGCCGGCGCATGCGATTTGACATTGACCCCGAAGCGGTCGCGCAGGCGCTCCAGGGCGACGCGCAGATGCATCTCGCCCTGTCCCCACAGCACGGTATCGTGCGTCCGCTGGTTCTGCACCATCGTCAGCGACGGATCTTCCTCGTTCAGCCGCAGCAGCGCCTGGCCGAGCTTGACGTCATCCTTGCGGTCGACGGCGGCGATCGAGAGCGCCAGCACCGGCGGACACGGAGCAATCTTCGCGAGCGCCGGAGGCGCGGCCTTGCCGGTGGCGATGGTATCGCCGGTCTTGACGGTATCGAGCTTGCCGAGCGCGATCGTGTCGCCAGCTTCCGCTGCCGCACGCTTGCTGTCATAGGCGCCGGTCGCGGCGAGGATGCCGGAGACGCGCGCCGCCTCGCCGGAGGCGGCATGCAACGTGGCGCCGTCGTCGAGATGTCCCGCCAGCACGCGCGTCAGCGACAGCTTGCCGCCATGCTGCAGATGCAGCGTCTTGAAGACGTAGCCGAGCGCCTCCTTGCTCGCTTTCACGCCGAGCCGCTGCGCGGTCTCGGCAATACCGGGCGCCTCGTGGCGCAGCGCCTTCATCAGTCGGAGCACGCCGTTCTCGCGCAAGGCGGAGCCGAGCAGCACCGGGCAGATCAGGCCCTCGCGCAATTCGCGGGCGAGATCATCGAACACGGCGTCGCGCGGCGGCGGGATGTCCTCGAGCAGTTGCTCCATCAGCGCGTCGTCGTGATCGGCAAGCTTCTCCAGCATCGAGAAGCGCGCCTCCTTCTCACGGTCGAGATCGCCGCCTTCGAGCGCGATCACCTCCGATGCCTTGTGCTCGCGATAGATGAAGGCGCGCTCCAGCGCGAGATCGACGAAGCCCTCGATCAGTTCGCCATGCCAGATCGGAATCTGCCGCAGCACCAGCGGTACGCGCGAGGCCGGCTGCAAGGTGGCGAGCGTTTCCCTGATCCGCGCATTGGCGCGATCGATCTTGTTGAGAAACAGGAAGCGCGGAATGCGCAGTTCCTCCAACTCGCGCAGGATGATCTGCAATTGCGGCAGCTTCTTCTCGTCCGCCTCGCAGACCACGATCGCGGCGTCCACGGCGGGCAACGCGGCGCGCATGTCGTGCGCGAACTCGATCGAGCCGGGGCAGTCGAGGAAAGTATAGCTGTCGCCCATGAAGGTCGTGGTCGCCGCCGTCATCGCGACGCTCATTTTGTGATGGCGCGCCTCCGGGCTGGCATCGCCGACGCAGGTGCCGGCATCGACGCTGCCGGCGCGCGGGATCGCGCCCGTCCGCGCCAGGATCGCTTCCAACAGAGTGGTCTTACCGCTTTGGAAAGGGCCCACCAGCGCGATGCACCGTGGACCTCGGGGACTTCTCAGGTCTTGTCCCATTCGCCGCCTCCTGTTTCTGGAGCTCGGCCCGTGATTGGGTCGGCAAAGCCGAATGCTCTGCCTCGTCTGCCGCTTTGGCAAGCAGGGGTCCCGCGAAAAACGTCGCTGCAGTGCAGAGAACGGCTCGCTCTTCCCGCACGATGACGGGAAGAGCGGCTGGTCACAGCGAAGGGAGGATCAACGTCCCGGACGCAATTCGAGGCTTTCCAAGCCGGCCGAGACGGCGAGGCCGACCTGCCCCTGCACGCTGAGCGGCTGCAGCGCGATCGAATTGGAGGAGCCGCCGACCAGGACATTGCCGCCGAGTCCGACGCCCACCGCCGCGGAACCCTGCGCGCCCGCATAGTCGCCGGAGAGATCGCCGGGCCCGAGCCGCGCCACGGGGGCATAGACCACCCAGGCGAGCAGCGATTCCTGGGTGATACCGAGATCAAGGCCGACCTTGCGGATGGTCGCGACGTAACGATCCTCCGGCAGGCCGTCGGCGCGCAGCACGCAGCCGAGATGGGTCACCGAGCCGACGATGAAGCCGACGCTGGCGCCGCCGCGGCATTCGAGGACGCCGACCCGCACGCGGTCTTGCGCCTGGGCAGCGCCGGCAAGGCAGAGGACCGCAGCAGTGAGCCCGGCAAGGATGGTCGAGCGCATGAATAAACTCCGGCTGAAATGAAGGTGTGATGCAGACCCGTCGATCGGAGCGATGATCACGGGCGATCACATCTATGCCACAAGGCTTACAGCCGTACCAGAAGCGTCGCGCGTTCATCAGGCTGAACGAGCCACGGCCCCGCTGCTGCGAGGCATTGTCGCCGTACTCAGCGATAATAGCGCGAGAAGTAGGATGAAGGCTGGCTCGGGCTCGGATGAATCGGCAGCAGCGGCATCAGCTCCACCTCGGTGATCCCTGCCGCAAGATTGAGCCCGGTCTGCCCCTGCAGACTGATGGGCTGCAGGGCCGCCGCACGGTCGGAATCGCGCAACAGGAAGCTGCCGCCGAAGCCGAACATCGCGGCCGCACTGGCGGACACACCGCCATAGCGCCCGCGCAGCTCGCTGCGGCCGAAATCATTGACGGGCGCGCTGACCGCCCAGGCCATCCGCGTCTCATCCGTGAGTCCGAGATCGAGCCCGTAGCGGCGCACCCTGGCGACATAGCGCTCCGGCTCGCGGCCCTGGCTGCGGAACACGCAGCGCAGGCGGGCCTGCGACATCACGATCTTGCCGGTGGTGCGGCGCCCCTCGCATTCCAGCACGCCGGCACGCATCGGCCGGCCCTGATGGGCCTGCGCGAACGGCATGATCATCACCATCGCCACGGTCGACAGCACAAGCAGCCGCATCGAACTCCAACCCCACGCAACCAACTTCACTCCGGACAGAAGAAAGGCGCCATGTTCAAAACATGGCGCCTTTCGGCCTGGATATGGGCTTCTGGTGTTTCGAGGCAGCTGTTGCCCGATTACCTCAGATTGCCGCAGAAGCGCTGGATACGCTTGCAGGCGTCCTCGAGATCCGAGGTCTTGGTGGCGTAGGAGATGCGGAACGCCGGGCCGAGGCCGAAAGCCGAGCCTTGCACGACGGCGACGCCCTCGGTCTCCAACAGCTCGGTGACGAAGGTCTGGTCGTTATCGATTACCTTGCCCGACGGCGTGGTCTTGCCGATCGTGCCGGCGCAGGACGGATAGACGTAGAACGCGCCCTCGGGACGCGGGCACTCGATGCCGCTCGCCTGGTTGAGCATCGACACCACGAGGTCGCGGCGCTCCTTGAACACCTTGTTGTTCTCAGGAATGAAGTGCTGCGGACCGTTCAAGGCCTCCACCGCCGCCCATTGCGCGATCGAGCACGGGTTCGAGGTCGACTGCGACTGGATCGTCGCCATCGCCTTGATCAGCTGCGCGGGGCCGCCGGCATAGCCGATGCGCCAGCCGGTCATGCAATAGGCCTTGGAGACGCCGTTCACGGTCAGCGTGCGGTCGAACAGCGAAGGCTCGATCTGCGCCGGCGTCGTGAAGACGAAGTCGTCATAGACCAGGTGCTCGTACATGTCGTCGGTCATGATCCAGACATGCGGATGCTTGACCAGCACGTCGGTGAGCGCCTTCAGCTCGGCCTTGGTGTAGGCCGCGCCGGTCGGGTTCGATGGCGAGCACAGGATCAGCCATTTGGTCTTCGGCGTGATCGCCTTCTCCAGCGCCTCCGGCTGCAGCTTGAAGCCGTGCGCCGACGTGCAGACCACCGGTACCGGCTCGCCGCCGGCGAGCGCCACCATCTCCGGATAGCTGACCCAGTAAGGTGCCGGGATGATCACCTCATCGCCGGGATTGATGGTCGCCATCAGCGCATTGTAGAGCACCTGCTTGCCGCCGACGCCGACGATCACCTGGTTCGGCTTGTAGGTCAGGCCGTTCTCGCGCTGGAACTTGCCGATGATGGCGTCCTTCAGCTCGGGAATGCCGTCCACCGCGGTGTACTTGGTCTTGCCGTCCTGGATCGCCTTGATCGCGGCCTGCTTGATGTTGTCGGGCGTATCGAAATCCGGCTCGCCGGCACCCAGCCCGATGACGTTGCGGCCCGCCGCTTTGAGGACGCGCGCTTTGTCCGTGACCGCGATGGTCGCGGACGGCTTCACACGGTCGAGCGCAGCGGCGAGAAAGGACATCATCAGCTCCTATGCAGGCGTCTTGGATAAGGTGTCTTGGATCACGCGTCGTGGATCACCCTTTTCGGGCCACGACCAGTCATGTCAGGGAAACGTCTGCTTTTAAGGCCCGAAGGCTTGCATCGCAAGAAGCTTGGGCACATGGCTCCCAAGACTTTAGGGAACGTTAAAGCGGCCGGGCTAGCGTGCGCCAACGATTGTCCCAATTTTCAGGCCGAAATGACCACACTCGGGTGCGCGCTCCGATCCGGCGGCTGGCTGACAGCCGCGCGGATCAAGTCTTACAGCTGGATCCTGCTCGTGGTCTCGATCGCGGCCATCGCCGGCTGGATCGCGCTGTCCGACGGCCTGATCGACCGCAACGGCAAGCCAATCGGCACCGACTTCTCCAACGTCTATGCGGCAGGCGTGCTGACCCTTCAGGGCAAGGCCGCCGATGCGTATGATCCGCCGCTGCAGCACGCGATGGAGAAGGCAGTGTTCCACGGCCGCGACGTGCCGTTCTTCGGCTGGCACTATCCACCGTTCTTCTTTGCCATCGCCGCCATCACCGCGCTCCTGCCCTATGCGGGCGGGCTGGCGCTATGGGTGGTCTCGAGCCTGCTCGCCTATCTCGCCGTGATGCGCGCGATCCTGCCACGGCCCGAGACGCTGCTGGTCGCGGCCGCCTTCCCGGCCGTGTTCGTCAACATCGGTCACGGCCAGAACGCGTTCTTCACCGCCGCGCTGCTCGGCGGCGCCTTGCTGATGATGGAGCGCGGCCGGCCGTGGATCGCCGGCGTGCTGATCGGCCTGCTGGCCTACAAGCCGCAATTCGGCGTGCTGATTCCGATCGCGCTCGTCGCAGGCGCGCGCTGGCCGACGATTGCAGCCGCGGGTGCCACGGTTGCAGCGCTGGTCGCGATCAGCTTCGTCGCGCTCGGCCACGACGTCTGGCATGCCTTCTTCCAGTCGATGACCTTCACACAGACGGTGGTGCTCGAACAAGGCGGCACCGGCTGGGAGAAGATCCAGTCGCTGTTCTCAGCGGCGCGCCACTGGGGCGCCGATGTCAAAAGCGCCTACGCGCTGCAGACGCTGCTTGGGCTCTTGCTCGCTGCCGGCCTCGCCTGGCTGTGGCGCAGCGAGGCCGCGTTCGACCTCAAGGCATCGGCGCTGGCGAGCGCGAGCCTTCTCGCGACACCCTATGTGCTCGACTACGACCTCGTGGTGCTCGCCGTCGCGATCATCTTCTTCGTGCGCCACGGCCTCGCCCACGGCTTCCGCGACTACGAGCTCAGCCTGCTCGCTGCCGCCTGGATCGTGCCGCTGCTGTCGCGCAGCATCGCCGGGCTGACGACGATCCCGCTCGGCCTCATCGTGCTGATCGCTCTCTTCATGCTCACCTTGAGTCGCGCGATGACGGATCGCGCCACCGCGATCCACGGCCGCGCGCGCATCGCACAAGCGTGATCTCGATCGCGTGATCTCGCTCGTTTGATTGTTTTGGAAAGTTGTTGTTCGCGCGTGCAGTGCAGTAGCGCTTTTCGACTTTTTCCACCCATCGGGTCTTGCAGGCCGGGCGCATCGGCATCATTGTCTGGCCGCATTGCGGGACGATCTGGCGTCCCGATGCGCGATTCTCCCACGCGACGATTCCTCGAACTCGACATTGGCCGGATGTACAAGCTCTATTCGATGCAGCGCTCAGGCAACAGCTACAAGGTCCGCCTTGCGCTGGCGCTTCTGAACGCGCCCTATCAGGCGATCGAGATCGACATCCTCAGGGGCGAGAGCCGCACGCCGGATTTCCTCGCCAAGAATCCAAGCGGCCAGGTGCCGCTGCTCGAGGTCGGCGAGGATCGTTACATCGCCGAGTCCAACGCGATCCTGTGGTATGTCGCCGGCGGCACGCCGCTGGTGCCGGAGTCGCGCATCGAGCGCGCCGAAGCGCTGCAATGGATGTTCTTCGAACAGCACGCGCTGGAGCCGAACATCGGCGCCGCCTATTTCTGGCTGCTGCTGGTGAAGGGCGGACGCGACCTGCAGACCCACGCGCTGGAAGACTGGATGGAGCGCGGCTATGCGGCGCTGCAAGTGATGGAGAATCATCTGAAGAGCAACGACTACTTCGCCGCGAAGCAACTCACGGTCGCCGACATCGCGCTCTACGGCTACACCCATGTGGCCGACCGCTGCGAGTTCGACCTCTCGACCTTTCCGAAGATTCGGAACTGGCTGCGCCGGGTAGAACAGACGCCGGGCTTCGTCGCGATGGATTGGCAGCCGGCGCTGATCGATTCGGCCGGCATCGCCGCCGACTACGATTGAGCGTTCACCGTAAGACTACCGACCGCCCGTAGAACAGCGGGGAAAATACACGCGAAGGCGGGAACAAATACCGCCAGCGCCATGCTTTGGCCATTTTTGGTCGTTCGCCGCCGCAATCCTGCCCAGCCCGACCTTAGAATTTACCTCTGCGAGTGATTCGCTCGCGGACGTACGGGTAAGGGATGACGACTGCATGTCCCGGTGGCGTGGTGCTTCCGTTGCAAAGTTCGACCAGATGAGCGGTCACGCGTCGTTGCTGGACTCCAGGCGGCGCGGGACGCCGTTGCAGGATCCCATCGGCGGCTTTCACCACGACGCGACGCTCACCCTCTCCCCCCGCCTGACCACTGCCGTGGCCGCGATCATCGTCGCCAGCACGGTCTCGGTGGGCGTGGGTGTGACCTTCGTCATCTGGTCGATCGAGGCCTTCCTCGCGATGCCCGCTTAGAACGAAGCCATTTTGACAACCCTTCGCGGTTTTCGCGACAACAGGCGATGATTGTCTCGCGCTCCAAATGGCGATGAAATCAACGGTCGTAATCGTTGCCGTGACCCTGGCCCTCGCGATCCTGCTGGCGGCGTCACTGCTGATCCTGATCGAGCGGCGGGGCGAACTGTCGCTCTCCCCGATGACCGCGGAGGATCAGACCATCCATGTCCAGTTGCTGCGGCCGCCGGCCGCCGACGCGGGCCTTCCTGTCCCCGATTGATCTCGGATCGCACGGCCATTATCGAGGGCTTCGTACGACCTGATCAACGGTGAAGCTCCGATGACCGACGCCCTGACCATTCGCGCCATCGACCGCGAGGACTATGAGCGCTGGCTGCCGTTGTGGGACGGCTACAACGCGTTCTATGGTCGTTTCGGGCCAACCGCGCTGCCGGTGGAGATCACCGCCGCGACGTGGGAGCGTTTCTTCGATGCCGATGAGCCGGTGTATGCGCTGGTCGCCGAGAACGGCAGCGAACTGATCGGCCTCGCGCATTATCTGTATCACCGCGCCACCACCGCGATCGCGCCGCTTTGCTACCTCAACGACCTGTTCACCAGCGAAGCCGCGCGCGGCAAGGGCGTTGGCCGCGCGTTGATCGAAGCAGTCTACGCGCAGGCGCGCCAGGCGGGCGCGCCTCGCGTCTACTGGCAGACCCACGAGACCAACACCACCGCGCAAGCGCTCTACGACAAAGTCGCCGAGCGCTCGGGCTTCATCGTCTATCGCAAGACGGTGTGAGGAGCGCCGTTGTCACTCAGCCGTCACGGCTCAAGCCTACGCTGTGACCGAGCGCTTGATCAGGCCCCCCGTCAAAGATCACGCGTGTCAGCGGTCCCCGTCAGTCGCCGTCTCTGACCGGGGCCGCGTTTTTTTGGGTCGGTCGTCTCCTATGAGCAGGACTGTCCCGTCCTGCACCAGGTCTCACGCCACGTTCGTCCTCGGATCCAATTGCGCCGATGGGACCGGCGGAGACGTCTGCCCCTGCGCCGCCTCCACGCACGTCCTGACGGCCTCGCCCATGCCGGCCGCGACCAGGTCGGCCTTGGTGGCTTCCTGCAAGGCTTTCGCGGCGTCCTGGTCGACATCCGGTGCGCAGCAGACCAACATCACTTTGGCCCTCGGGAGCCGCCGCTTCAGGCGTCGGACGCTGTAGCGCATATGTGCGACGCCGGATTGTCCGAGATAAACCAGACACGCGATGGCGACGCCTGCCGGCTCGAGCTTGATGACGTTCGCGGTGGACAGCGCCTCGGCTCCGGACACCTTCGCTCCCAGACCGTGCGCCGAGAACAGCTGCGCGAGAAGCACGGCTGCGGCTTCATCGATCGGGGTTCGGCCCGCGACGCACAGCAGTGGCCGTTCACTCTGCCACCCCTCTGCTAGACGATCCTTGCTCAATATGGGGATCGCATCGACCGCACCGCTGCCCGCCGTGTCGTCTATCGCTGACGCCGCCTCCGGGTCGGTGGTCGCCTCGCCGACCATCGTCGGACTGTCAATCTGATCGGAGAGATCGACGGTCAACTCCGCCACCGCGTCCCGGATCGTTGCAAGACGATCATAGGCGAGAGCGCCGCGATCGGCGTCGGCTTGGGCCAGTTGCAATCCCTTCACCGCCACCTCATCGCAATACGCGATCAGCGACCGCTCCTTCAAAAACTCCTCGGCTTTCTCGGCCGCTTCCGTCGGATCGTTCGCGAGCATGCGCTGGTAGAAGATCTCGGGCGGGGACAGCGCCGGACGATCTCCGAACATCACATCGAGGAATTCGAGACTTTCCACATGCCGCCCGATGACGACGAGGCAGACCGTCAGCGGTGTCGCGAGCACCAGCCCGATGGGCCCCCACAGCGCGGTCCAGAACGCGGCGGAAACGACCACGGCCACCGGGGACAGGCCGGTGCTTCGCCCGTAAACCATGGGTTCGATGACGTGGCCGAGCAGCGGCTCCACCACGACGAACAAGGCCAGCGTCCAGATCAGCATCGTCCAGCCGGGATCGACCGCCGCGGCCAGTGCCAGCGGAAACGCTGCAGCGATGACGGCGCCGATATAGGGGACAAATCGCAGCGCCGCGGCGAGAATCCCCCAGAGAATGGCGCTGGGAATGCCGATGAGCCATAACCCCAGGCCGATCACAACGCCAAAGCCGCCGTTCAGGGCAAGTTGGGTCAGGAACAGTCGGCTCAGCCGGTAGGCTGCGTCATCGAGCGCCGCCGTGGTGCGCTGCAGGTCGGACGAGCCGGCGAGGCGAATGAGTCTGTTCCGGAGATCCTCGCGCTGAAGAAGGATGAAGATCACGAAGATGATGATGATGCCGGTCGTCGCCAGGGGATGGATGAGCGGCGAGATCAGCGTTCGGAGACTATCCAGTGCTCCGGGATCGGGCTGGCGGACTTCCACGGGGATCGGAGCAACAGGCGTCGATGAATTCCCCCTTAGCCCGCCTGCCGGCCGAGGTGCCTCCGGCTCCTTCGGCTTGTCCAGTTCCTTGCCGAGGTCCCTGAGCATGTCCGACGCACGCTCGAGTGTCCCTCGACCGGCTTTGGTGTCGCGGAAGGACTGGATCTTGTTGCTCATCGTGGATTGATAGTTCGGCAACTCGCTGGCGAGCTGGGTGAGCTGCGTGGCCAGCAAGCTGCCGAGAGCGAAAATCAGGACGAAGGCGAGAAAGACCACGCTGACGACAGCCAGCCCGCGCGGAGCGCGCAGCCGCTGCAGCTGCGCCACCAGCGGCGCCAGCACGAAGCTGAGCAGGATGGCCAGGGCGACCGGAACGAGGATATCGCGGCCGAAATAGAGGAGCGCGATTATGATGACAGCAAATAAAGCGACGGCCAGAGCGCTGATCAGCCCCAGGACTTCCTCGGTGGTGCGGGCCTTGAGCGGTTGTCGGCTGATCATCAAACTCTCTTTTCCGAGCAAGGACGGGCAGCGCGCCAAGCCGTGGGCTGAGGCAACCGTGGAGGGATGGCGAACGCGGCCCGCCCGGCATCGGCGGAGACCTGTCTCCGACAGGCAATAACGAGGTCTCGTGGCTCTGGTTCCCGGGCGCCTCACACGGCATGCGCGTCAACTGGTCGCTTCGACAGTCACGCTGGTCCAGCCTTGAACGGCGTCCGACAACTGCGGCCGGTGATCAGGGCGCTTGTCGCGAGACGTTCACAGCAAGTACGTCCGCGCTCCCGCTCCCCGTTCTTCACGGGGAAAGGGAGCGCAGCGGCTTCGAGGCGGCATCAAGTTGAAAAGAGAGCTACTTCTTCCCGCCCACCGTCTGCCTCACCTCGAACCCCTCGAACTGCGGCGGGCCGAGATAAAGGGGCTTGTTGTCGCCCGCGCCCTTGTGGGCCATGCGGAAGGCTTCGGATTTGGTCCAGTCCTCGAAGGCGGTCTTGGAGGCCCAGATGGTGTGCGAGGCGTAGAGCGTGTGGTCCTCGGCCTCCGGGCCCTTCAGCAGATGGAATTCGACGAAGCCGGGCACTTTGTCGAGATGGCTGTCGCGCGACAGCCAGACCTGCTCGAAGGCGGCTTCCGAGCCCTTGGCAACGCGAAAACGATTCATGGCGATGAACATGCTGATCTCCTGGATAATGTGCCGCGGGCTCCAGGAATAGCAGACTTCGGGCCGCGATGCGCTTCAAGACATCGTCGCGGGTGCGGCGATGTCACGAGCCTTTGGCGGCAGCCGAATGCAGAGCAAAGGCGGCTAGGCTATCAGCCCCTTCATCGGCTTCACGGCTGCGCTCTCGGGAAACACCGTCTCGCCGAGGGCGCGTTCGCTCAGGCCGAGATGATCGGCGAGCACGCCCTTGAAGACCGCGCGCAGATCGGTGGTCGGCGCGAGATCGCGGCCCTGATAGAGGCTCGCCGTCCTGAGCGAGGGCCAATCGGCGATCACGCGTCCGCCCTTCACCGCGCCGCCCGCGAGCAGCGCGATCGTTCCGGTGCCGTGATCGGTGCCCTGCGTGCCGTTGATCCTGGCGGTGCGTCCGAACTCGGTGGCGACCACGATCACGGTGTCGCGCCAGCGCGGACCGAGCCCGCTCTCGAATTCGGCCAGCGCGCCGTCGAGGCCCGACAGCGGCTGCGCCAGCCGGCCGACCGCGCCGCCTTCATTGGCATGCGTGTCCCAGCCATCGAACGCCAGCGCCGCGATCCGCGGACCGTCATCGGCTGCCATCAGCTTGGCCGCGCCGCGCGCCACCTGGCGCATCGCCGCGATCTGGTTGCCGCCGGGCTTCGGCTTCATGTCGTCGCCGAATGCGACCTTCTCCAGCTTCAACCCTTGCGACAGCGCCGCGGCGAGCGCGGGATCGCGATGCGTGTAGAGATCGACCAGCCGCATTGCCGTCTCGTCGTCGGCCTGCGGCAAGGTCACTGGCGCCCAGCCCACGGTGGGCGCCGCGCCACGCAGCACCAGCGGCGCGGTCGGACCGACCGCGAGCGCGCCGGCGACGCGCGGCCCGCGCGGCAGCACTTCGAGCGCACGGTTGAGCCAGCCGGATTGCACGCGCCCCGGCCCGGCAAATCCGCTTTCCAGCACGTCCTGCCCGTCGAAATGCGAGCGCTCGCGATACGGCGTCGCGACCGCATGGAGGACAGCCGCCTGCTTGTCGCGAACCATCCGCGCGAATTCCGGCATCGCCGGATGCAGCGCGAAGAACGAATCGAGCGGCAGCGCCGCATTCGGCCCAGCCGTGGTGAGCGCGATGGCGCCGTGCAGCCCGGCGTAATCCGGATCGCCGACCGGCGCGACAGTGGCGAGCCCGTCGAGCGCGCCGCGCAGGATGACGACGATCAGCCGCGGATCGCGCTGGTCGGCCGCGCGCGCGAATTTCGGCACGTAGCCCCATGCGGCGAAGGATGCGCCGGCCAGCAGCAGATGACGTCGCGAGGTCAGTAGCCGCGTCCTCATCGGATCCATCATCATCTCCTCTGGAATTCAGGTGACATCATCAGCAGTGCCAGCGCCTGCTGGCGTGATTCCGCGCGCTCGATGGTGCGACGTGTCTCGGTCGAGCTGGCATCGCCCGCGACGAGTTCGAGCAGCTCGCGCGGATCGAGATTGTTACCGAGGCGCGCGCCGAGCTGGGAGGAGATGTCGAGCCGCAGCTTCATGCCTTCCGGCGCGGCCCACATCGCATTGCTGTCGCCGAATCCGTTCGGTCCGGCGGGCGCCCACAAGGGCTGGCCGAGCGTGTTGAGAGAATTGAGATAGAAGCCGGGATCGTCGGGGACACGCGCCAGCAATCGGCCGCCGGCGATCAGGAACTCATAGGGCGAGCGGATCTTGGTCAGTGGCGCCGACCAAGCCTCGTCGGACTCGACGAGCGTCGACGTCACCGCCTTCAGGTCGCCGTCGGTCTTCTTGAAGACGGCCTCGAGCCGCGCCACCAGAGCCGGCGGCGGATCGTCGGCGACGAAATGGCGCGTGAGCTTGGTGGCGATGAACTTGGCGGTCGAGGGATGGCGCGCGATGTCGGCGAGCGCGGCTTCGCCCTGCGCCAGACCATCGTCCTGATAGATCTTGCCGAGCAAGGTCTGCGGCCCCGGCTGGTGCGCATTGGCATTGAACACGAAGCTGCCCGGCGCGCCGTTGCGCGCATTGCGTCCGGCGAAGCTCCAGCCGGTGATGATGCGGGCGAGCGACGTCACGTCCTCGTGCGTATAGCCGCCGCCGACTCCGAGGGTATGCAGCTCCATGATCTCGCGCGCGAGGTTTTCGTTGAGGCCGCGCTTGCGGCTCTGGCCGGCGCGCGAATCCGGGCCGAGCGATTCCTGATTGTCGAGAAAGAACAGCATCGCCGGATGCTGCTCCACCGCCTTGAGCATATCGGCGAAACGCCCCAGCACGTGCGGTCGGATCGCCTCGCGCTCGAATGCGCCGGCCCACATCCGCGCCAGCTCGCCCTTGCCGGCGGAGATGCAGAAATGGTTCGACCAGAACGCCACCAGACGCTCGGTGACGCCGCAATCCGCAAGCACCGCGCGCTGCACTCGCGCCAGCGCCTCGGCGCGGAACGTCTTCTGGACAACGTTGGGAGGTTGCTGCGGCTGCGCCGGCTTCGTGGGTACAGCCTGCATCGCCGGCTCGGTGGCTGCCGTTGTGCCGTTGGCCGGAGGCGCCGCCATCTGCGGATCGGCGCCGTTCATCGATAGGCCGCGCGTCTGGCCGGGCGGCTCCGGCGGCGGCTCGGCTTTCGCCGCGGCTTCGCGCGCCCTCTTCACCTCGTCTTGATACGCGAAGACCGCGTCAGCGAGCGCAGGCGTGCCCTGCAGGCCCGGCACCTCGAGCAGCGCGCCCGTGGGCCGCGCGAGCTCGGCCTTGACGAAGCCGCGCGGATCCGCCGCCGCATTGACGAGATCGCCAGATGCCCCGCCCCGCGCGCCGAAGCCGAAGCGGTTCAAGGCGACGAGTGCGGCCTTCGGATCACGCGCCATGCCAAATCCTCATCAGGTCCCGGGTCGGTGCGCCAGGTTCACGAGCAGCTCGATACCGCTGCGCTGGCGCAGGCTCCTGCTGCGCACTATACTTCTTCGTGCAGATGAACCGGACATGAAAAGGGCGCGCGGCGCGTGGTTCCGAACGTGACAAATCGTTTAGCAAACGTTACCGCGCGCACGCTCAGCTGCGAAGCGTGCGGAACCGAATTTACCTGCGATCCCCACGGCAGCTGCTGGTGCTTCGACGAGTCCGTTCGTCTGCCGCTGCCGAAGGCCGGGCAGAGCGGGTTCAACGACTGCCTGTGCGCCAGATGCCTCGCAAAACTCGCCCGCCCATCGGAGGCGACCTCGTGACCCGCTGGCATGTGGAGGCTGTCCTGCTCGACATGGACGGCACCCTGCTCGATACCGAGAAGGTCTATCTCGAAGCGTCGATCGCGGCGATGAAGGCACTCGGCTACACCGAGGGCATCACCGAGCTCTGTCACGCGATGATCGGCATTCCCGGGCCCGACAATGAGCGGACCCTGCGCGATCATTTCGGCGACAATTTCCCCCTTGTCGAGGTCAACAGGCTGTTCGCCGCCAAGACCGCCGAGATCCTCCATGCCGGCATGCCGCTGAAGCGCGGAGTCGTCGACCTGCTCGATGCGATTGACGCAGCCGGTCTGCCGAAAGCTGTCGTCACCTCGTCGTCGCGCCACACGGCCGCAGAGCATCTGCGCCTGGCTGGCATCGATCATCGCTTCGACGCGGTGCTGACGCGCGACGATGTCAGCCGCGCCAAGCCGCATCCGGATCTCTATCTGCTAGCCGCGGAGCGGCTGCGGACGCGGGCGCCGGCCTGCGTCGCGATCGAGGATTCCAATCCCGGCGTCGCCGCGGCCCACGCCGCCGGCGCGATCACGCTGATGGTGCCGGACATCGTGCCGCCGACCGATCAGTCGCGCGAGAAATGCGTCGCCGTGCTGCCCGACCTCGACGCCACGATCACGCTGCTCGCCGAACGTTCGGTGCTTCCGGTCAGGACCTGAAGCGGCGGCGCCTTCATTCGCCATTGTCTTCAAAAGCTGCCGAAGCCGGTCACGATCTCTTCACGCCAATGCACGCATCCGGGGGCGCTGATGGATGCATTAACCCGCATGAACTACCTTGGGAACGTTCGTGGATGGGTCGGTTTCATGTTGCGATTTATTGGCACCGTGGGCGTGGCATTCGGTGGTGTGAGCTGGGCCGTAAGGGGCTTTCCGTTGCCGGGCGCGTCGACCTGGTCGGGCCCGATCGAAACGGTGTCGAACCTTGCTGGCGGGTCCGAGACGGTGGCCGTGGTGGCACCGCTGTCCGCGACCGTGGACATGTCGTTCGGCGATGCCAGGTCCAGGGAAAAATTCGATCGCAAGGCGTGGCTCGCCAAGCACACCTCGCAGAGCGACAAGAACCCCAAGCTCGATGCGTTGCGCATGGACGCGCTGCAGGCCGCGACGGCCTACAAGCTCTCGCCTTGCGACAAGACCCAGAAGCAGAACCTCGTCGAGGCGCTCACCGCCTATACGCGCGCCTATGTCGCGAAGCTGGATTGCAAGCGCAACTTCCTCGGCATCAAGGTCTGCTCCGACAAATCCATGGAGGAGGCGGCGGCCAGCGTCAGCACGCCGCTCGATGAGCGCGTGAAGGAAGCGCTGTATGCGGCCTTCGACGAGCAGGGAATCACCAAGGCGGACTTCCCGGCCGACATCCGCGAGGACGTCCCGATGTTCGCCGGGCCCGGTCTGTGGTCGGACGAATCGTCGGTCTGCCGCATCCGGCAGGCCAATCGCGACCGGCGCTGATCGAGAGCGGGCCATGAACCGGCTCCTCTTCATCATCGCCGCCATCGTCGTCTGGCAGGTCGCGGGACACGTCTTCCTGAAAGAGGCGCCGCCCCAGGCGAAAGCGTTTCCGCCAGTGAGCGGCGCGGAGTTCGAGGATCACGAGAAGTACACTCGCGACGCGCGGCAGTCGCAGCGCCAGGGCGCGCTGAAGGCGCTCGACCGCGCCTGGAGCGACCGCTGCGGCGAGAAGCGCAAGAGCTTCATCAGCAGCGTCGGCCACTACTACTATCACCGGCAGAACCAGAACGAGCGCTATCCCGAGATCTATGGACCGGCCGGCGCGACCTACATTGCCGGGGTCTGGACCTCGCCCGAGGATCGCCGCATCGACCGCCTCACCCAGGAGGCCTACGTCGCCGGCTACCTCAAGCCGTCCGATTTCGAAGCCATGTCCAGCCAGGTGGTGGCGACAGTCGTCCGCGGCGAGCAGGTCAGGGGCCGCGGCTGCGCCGGCTGAGTGTCTTGCGAGGGAGCGCCGCCGCGACCAGCGCGCGCGCCGCGTCGCCCGCCGTCGCCATGTAGCTCGCGTCCCGGTGCAGCAGCACGACGGCGAAAGCGCCGTCGAGCAGTAGCAGCATCTGCCGCGCAAGCTCGCTTGCGCCTGCGATCCCCTGCTGCTCGAACGTCTGCCGCAACCAGGCCTCGAACTTCTTCTTGTGCGCCGCGCCGATCTTGATCGCAGGATGGCCAGGCAGATTGGCGAGCTCGGCGGTGGTGCGCAGGAAACCGCAGCCGCGCCATTTCGGGTGACGTGCGGACACGGCGAGCTGGCTGAAGATCGCCGCGATCTTGTCCGGCAGGCCGCCCTTCGCCTCGTCGAACCAGCGCTTGAACAGCTCCAGGTTCGGCTGGTCGCGCGCATCAAGATAGGCGGCGACGAGATCGTCCTTGCTGCGGAAATGATAGTACAGCGTCTTCTTGGTGATCCCGGCCTTCTCCGCCACCGCATCGACGCTGACCGCGCGGATGCCGTCGGCATAGAACAGTTTGTTGGCCGCCGCCAGAATACGGCTTCGGGTCGGATCGGAGGAACGGGGCATCACTGCGCTCGACATGGGTATACTGCCCAGTGAATATACCTCGGGCAGTCCCGCGCCTAGTCTGGCTGGCAAGTCCTTCCAGCCCGCGAGGCGCCGTCATGGCCGATCCCGTCCTGTGTCACGTCTCCGACCGCATCGCCCTGCTCACGCTCAACCGGCCCGAGCGGCTGAATGCGCTGAGCTACGCGCTGATCGATGCGCTGATGGAAGCGCTCGACCGCATCGAGACCGATCCCGGCATCCGGGCCGTGATCCTCACCGGCACAGGCGAGCGCGCCTTTTCGGCCGGCGCCGATATCCATGAGTTCAGCGGCAGCGTCGCCGCGGGCCGCGACGCCGCGCTGCGCGACTTCGTCCGCCGCGGGCAAACGATGACGGCGCGGCTGGAGGCGTTCCGCAAGCCGGTGATCGCCGCCGTCAATGGCCTCGCCTTCGGCGGCGGCTGCGAGATCACCGAGGCGGTGCATCTGGCCGTCGCCAGCGATCGCGCGAGCTTCGCAAAACCCGAGATCCGGCTCGGCATGCCGCCGACCTTCGACGGCACGCAGCGGCTGCCGCGACTGGTCGGTCGAAAGCGCGCGCTCGAATGGCTGCTGACAGGTGATCCGTTCACCTCGCAGCGCGCGCTGGAGATCGGCCTCGTCAACGCCATCGTGCCGCATGACGAGCTGCTGCCGGCGGCACGCGCACTCGCCCAGCGCATCATCCGCCACGGCCCCGACGCCGTCGCCAGCGTCATCACCGCGGCCACGCGCGGTCTCAACATGGCCATCGGCGAAGGGCTGCAGGTCGAGAGCGAACAATTCGCGCGGCTGGTCGGCAGCCGCGATCTGGAAGATGGCCTGACAGCGTGGCGGTCGCGCCGGTCGCCTGCCGCCTAGAGCGCGAAGCCCGGCGACTTGCGCGCCAGCCCATCGAAAGCATCGAGCAGCCGCTCGCGCCAGGCGTAGACGCTGTCGCTCCCCTCCAGCAGGCGGAACGGGCTGACCACCCGCGCCCATTGGAAGCCGCCGAACACGATGTAGTCGGCATAATTGGGCGCGTCGCCGCCGATGAAGGGTTGCGTCTTCAAGGTCTGGCGCAGCGGCTCGAGCGAGCGGCGGAAGCCGGTCACGGCCTGGTCGCGCGTCGCCATGATGTCCTCGAGGCTCTTGCCGAACCGCGCCTCGCGCGACGCACGGAAATAGGCGGCGTCTTCCGCCGCCAGATTGTTCGGGATATCGGCGATGATCAGCGGGAAGATGCCGCCGACGATGGCGATGTCGCCCCAGGCGTTCATGAACCGCGCCATCGCACGGCCGCCGGCGCCGCCGAACAGCGACGGCCGGTCCGGATGATTGTCTTCCAAATAGTTCGCGATGGCCCAGGAGTCCGCTACGGCGCGGTCGCCGTCGAGCATGACCGGGACCTTCTCCGAGCCGTGCGCCGCGATCGCTCCCTTCTCGGTGAAGCGCCAGGGGATGGACTCGGCGCTCAGGCCCTTGTGCGCCAGCGCCATCCGCGTGCGCCAGCAAAATGGGCTGAACGGACGCCCCGCGTCACGCCCGACGAGTTCGAACAGCTTCAACGCCATGCCCGGTCCATCCTCCCCTTGACGGACCGGTTCTAGCCCAGGACACGGCCGTTGTCGCGCAGCAGTCGCGCGCCGGCCTCGGTGACGACGATGCAGAGGCCTACCCCGGCGATCTGCTCGCGCGCGACGTAGCCGAGATCGGCGGCATCCTCCCACACCGTCAGCCGCGGACAGCTGGTGCGCCAGGTCGCGACCACCTCGGCGTGGCTGCGCGGCTCGCGCGCGATCCATTCGACGAAATCCAGCACCAGGGGATCTCCGCTCATGCGTCCCTCATTCCGCTGCGACGGAGCGCTGCGCGAGCAGCAGCAGCCAGCCGCCATAGAGGATGTAGTAGCTCGCGACCGCCGTGATGATGCGGCTGGCCCAGGTCCGGAACTGCTGCTCACTCATCGCCTCCAGCAGGCGCCTTGCCAGCGTCGTGCCGAGCATCGATGCGGCGATCGCAACAGCTGCGAGCGCGGGATCGAGGCTCGCCGCCTGGTCGATGATGCCGCCGAAATAGATCAGCTTGGTGAGATGGCTCGCGACCTGGCAGGTCGCCTTGGTCGCGACGATCGAGCGCCGGTCGAAGCGCGCGCCGAGGAAGAAGGTGTCGAGCAGCGGGCCGGACACGCCGGTCATCAGCATCAGCCCCATGCAGATCATGCCGTAGGTCGCGCCCTGCCAGACGCTCTCCGGATCGGGCCTGAGCGAAGCCGGCAGCAGCCGCGCCATGAACGGCGTGACGCCGAGCATCAGCAGCGCGACCGGCTTGTCCGGAACGTAGCGGATCAGCGACCACAGGCCGAGCGCCAGCGCGCAGCCGATCAGATAGACCGCAACCGGCCGCCAGCGGATGTGCCGGCGCCACAGCACCGCGCGCCAGCCGTTGGAGGCCATCTGCGTGATCGCGTGCAGCACCATCGCCGCCGGGAGCGGCATGATCGCGAGCAGCACGCCGATCAGGATCAGCCCTCCGGCCATGCCGAACAGGCCCGACAGGAACGCCGTCGCGACCATCAGCAATCCGAGCGCTGCAATCAGGACGGGCGTCATGGCTGATCTCCTCTCGCGGCCAACATCTCGCACTGGCGGCGGCGGCGCAAACCGAGTTATCTTGCCCTCCATCAGTTTTCCTGAGGGCTCGCATGCGGCGACTTCTGTTCCTGAACGGCATCAAGGCCTTCGAGGCGGCCGCCCGTACCGGCAGCTTCGCCGCCGCCGGAACCGAGCTCAACGTCTCCGCCGCCGCGATCAGCCGGATGGTCAACCTGCTCGAGCAGCGGCTCGGCGTCGTGCTGTTCGAGCGCAAGGCCAACCGGCTGGCGCTGACCACGGCTGGACGCGCCTATCAGAGCGGACTGACGCCGATCTTCGACGCCCTGTCGAGCCTGACCGCGCAGATCATGGCACCGTCGTCGATGCGGGTGCTGACGCTCGGCGTCGGCCCGACCTTTGCGATGAAATGGCTGATCCCGCGGCTCGCCGATTTCAGGAAGGTGGAGCCCGACATCGAGGTCCGCATCACCACGGGCGGCGCGGCGGTGCCGTTCGGCGACGACTGGAGTTGCGGCATCCGGCTCGGCGACGGCGCCTGGCCGGGCCTCGTGGCCGAACCGCTGTTCGCCGCCGACCTCGTCCCGGTGTGCACGCCGCGGCTGGCAGCGACGCTGAAGCGGCCGACCGATCTCAAGGGTCCGAGCCTGCTGCGCGTCTCGCATGCGGCCGAGGACTGGCCGCTATGGCTGAAGGCGGCCGGCATCACGCGCGTGACCGCGCGCGGCACCGAATTCCAGTACTACGGCCATGCATTGCAGGCGGCGATCGACGGCCTCGGCGTCGCGATGGGCATTCGTCCCTACATCGATGACGATCTCGCCGCAGGACGTCTGGTTGCACCATTCGCGCTGACCGTACCCAAAGGCGAGCGCTGGTATCTGGTCTATCGCAGCTTCCAGGCCGGACAGCGCGATTTCACCGCCTTCCGGCGCTGGATCATCCGCGCCGCCGCCCAATCCGCCACACGGAACGCGCCCCGCAAGGATACCGTCAAAAAAGACGCGAACGTGTGAACCCGTTCACATCTGCCGAGACGTATTCATGCTGTCATTGCCGTTCGGGACATCGGGACTTGGCAATGACGTATTTGTACGAGGACTTCGCCATCGAGCCGTTCGAAGCAGGAAGGGGCTTGTGGCACGCGCGGATCCGCCGCGCGGACATGACTCCGGTGGTGATCAATGGTGTGTCATTCCCCTCTCTCGAAGTCGGCTTCGCGTGGTCCGATGCAGACATGGCGATCGCTGACGCCAAGAGCCACATCGATCGGTTCCGCAAACGGTGGAGATAGTGCGGCTTATTTGCAGCGAAGGGAGGATATTGCACAACCCCCGGGAAAAGACGGATAGCGCAGCGTGGAACAATCTCCGAGAGTGCGGGCACAGAGAGTCCACTGCAACGCTTGAAATCCAACTCTCCAAATAACGCTCCAAGCCGACATTCAAATCGCCAATTCGAAATGCCGAGTGTATTCGTGATGCGGACTGCAATTCATGGCTGAGCCTGCCCTCAAACACCTCACCTACTCGGTTCGCACGCGATGCCCGGACTGCGATGCGGAACTGAGCATCCTCAGCGTCATCAATGGTCGCGGCGGCTCGGAATATTGGGCGCTGCAATGCATCGCCTGCCACGGCGTTCATCTCGACATTGTCGATCCTCCAACGCGTCACTGACATCAATCGTCAGCAGTCGAGCGTGTCGGCGCCCACCGCTCTGCGGGCGCCCGGTTCCGGCGATCGACCCCAGGCGGTCGCCGGCGAGCTGGAGCGAATGATCCACAGGGGCTGCTGCCACCCTGCTGTCAGCAGTCCGTGGGCAAAGCGCGTTCACTCTTTCAAGTCGCGGCCATCGGTCCCATATTCGGGCCATGGCGAAGACTCCCGACACCTCCAAGGACATCTCCAAGAAGCCCGGCCGCACGCCGAAATCGAAGGCGCACCGCCCGGACGTGCAGCCGATCGCGCCGGCGCTCGCCGAGTTGCTCAATCCCGCGATCAACCGCGGCGAAAGCGGGATTGGTTCGTCGACGGGGCTGCAGCCGCCGCCGGATAATTCCTGGGACCGCCGCACCGGCGGCGAGGCCGCCGCGCACCGCGCGCGGGCGTCGACCCGGACCAAGAGCGCCGATGTGACCGCACGCGACAGCGGCGATCGCGCCATGCCGCTGCGACCGAATCCGCAGCCGGCCGGCGCTCGCGCCGGGAGCACGCCCGATGACGGCGCCGAGCTGACCGGCCTCTCCGAGGCGCCGCAGGCCAAATACGGCACATCGGCCACCATCCCGACGCTCGATCCGGAGCTGGCCCGCCAGCTCGGCCTGCCCACCGCCGAGGATGACGACGAAGCACTGGCCCGTCCGCCGCGCAGCAAGATGGAGGCGCTCGGCGTCAAGGCCACCGCAGAGGCGCTGGAATCGCTGATCCGCGAGGGCCGCCCCGAGTTCCGCAAGGACGACGGCTCGCTGAAGGTCTGGACCCCGCACCGGCCGCCGCGGCCCGAGAAGAGCGAGGGCGGCGTCCGCTTCGAGATCAAGTCGGCCTATGAGCCGAAGGGCGACCAGCCGCAGGCGATCAAGGAGCTGGTCGAGGGCGTCGCGCGCAACGACCGCACCCAGGTGCTGCTCGGCGTCACCGGCTCGGGCAAGACCTACACCATGGCCAAGGTGATCGAGGCGACGCAGCGCCCGGCCCTGATCCTGGCGCCGAACAAGACGCTGGCCGCGCAGCTCTATGGCGAGTTCAAGAGCTTCTTCCCCGACAACGCCGTGGAGTACTTCGTCTCCTATTACGACTACTACCAGCCCGAGGCCTACGTCCCCAGAACCGACACCTATATCGAGAAGGATTCCTCGATCAACGAGCAGATCGACCGCATGCGCCATGCCGCAACGCGCGCGCTGCTCGAGCGCGACGACGTCATCATCGTCGCCTCGGTGTCCTGCATCTACGGTATCGGCTCGGTCGAGACCTACACCGCGATGACCTTCGCGCTGAAGAAGGGTGAGCGCATCGACCAGCGCCAGCTGATCGCCGACCTCGTCGCCCTGCAATACAAGCGCACCCAGCACGACTTCACCCGCGGCACCTTCCGCGTCCGCGGCGACGTCATCGACATCTTCCCGGCTCACTATGAGGACCGCGCCTGGCGCGTGAACCTGTTCGGCGACACCGTGGAGAATATTGAGGAGTTCGATCCGCTCACCGGCCACAAGCAGGACGAGCTGGAGTTCATCAAGGTCTACGCCAATTCGCACTATGTCACGCCGCGCCCGACTTTGGTGCAGGCGATGAAGTCGATCAAGCACGAGCTGAAAATCAGGCTCGACCAGCTGCACGCACAGGGCCGCCTGCTCGAGGCGCAACGGCTGGAGCAGCGCACCACCTTCGACCTGGAGATGATGGAGGCGACCGGCAGCTGCGCCGGCATCGAGAACTACTCGCGCTATCTCACCGGCCGCCTGCCCGGCGAGCCACCGCCGACCCTGTTCGAATACGTGCCAGACAACGCGCTGGTGTTCGCCGACGAGAGCCACGTCACCATCCCGCAGATCGGCGGCATGTTCCGCGGCGACTTTCGCCGCAAGGCGACCTTGGCCGAATACGGCTTCCGCCTGCCCTCCTGCATGGACAACCGCCCGCTACGGTTCGAGGAATGGGACATGATGCGGCCGCAGACGGTCGCGGTGTCGGCGACACCCGGCGGCTGGGAGCTGAACGAGGCCGGTGGCGTGTTCGTCGAGCAGGTCATCCGCCCGACCGGGCTCATTGATCCTCCAGTGGACATCCGCCCCGCCCGGACCCAGGTCGACGATCTGCTCGGCGAGGTCCGCGCTACCGCCCAGAAGGGCTATCGCTCGCTGATCACCGTGCTGACCAAGCGCATGGCCGAGGACCTCACCGAATATCTGCACGAACAGGGCATCCGCGTCCGCTACATGCACTCGGACATCGACACCATCGAGCGCATCGAGATCATCCGCGACCTCCGGCTCGGCGCGTTCGACGCGCTGGTCGGCATCAATTTGCTGCGCGAGGGCCTCGACATTCCCGAATGCGCTTTGGTCGCGATCCTCGACGCCGACAAGGAAGGTTTCCTGCGCAGCGAGACGTCGCTCATCCAGACCATCGGCCGCGCCGCGCGCAACGTCGACGGCAAGGTGATCCTGTACGCCGACCAGGTCACCGGCTCGATGGAGCGCGCGATGGCCGAGACCGCGCGCCGCCGCGAGAAGCAGGTCGAGTACAACACCGCCCATGGCATCACGCCGGAGAGCGTGAAGAAGTCGATCGGCGACATCCTCAACTCGGTCTATGAGCGCGACCACGTGCTGATCGAGACCGGCGGCGGCACCACCACCGACGACGTCATTTCGATCGGCCACAATTTCGAGGCCGTGCTCGCCGATCTCGAAACCCGCATGCGCGAGGCCGCCGCCGATCTGAACTTCGAGGAGGCCGCCCGCCTCCGCGACGAGGTCAAGCGCCTCCGCGCCACCGAGCTTGCCGTCGTCGACGACCCCACCGCCAAGCAGCGCACCGTGCAGGGCAAGGCGGGCTCTTACGCCGGCGCCAAGAAATACGGCGACGCCGCCAATCTGCCGACGGCTGCGATGAAGGGCCGCGGCACGTCCGCGCGAGGCAGCTCCAAGTCGCGCGAGCGCGATCCGCTGGCGCCTTCAATGGACGACATCCTTGGCTCTTCGAGCCGCGACGGCAGTGCCTCCTCACCCTCTCCCCGTTCTTCACGGGGGCGGGACGAGCGAAGCTCGCCCTTGGAGGGTCGGGGTGAGGGGCGCCCCACGGGGACTACCTCCACCTCCAAAGTCCACAAACCCCACCTCGACGAGATGCACGGCCCGGAGTCCCTCCCCTACCGCCCCAACGCCAAGCTGCCGCCAAAGCCCTTCGGCAGCAGCAGCAAGATCATTCAGCCGACCAACTCCCGCGAGTCCGGCCCGGAGTTCGGGCCCGCGCCGCGATCGACGGGTGGCGCGCCAGGCAAGCGCGGTGGATGGAAGAAGCGGTGAGCATGCATGGTGCGAGTTGGCGCACAATGACTACGTCAGATCACTTTCCATCTTTTTGAGCCGCAAGCAGCTCCATCTGCCTTTGCCAAAACTCACGGGACCAGGCCCGCATGTTGGATTCCTGAATTGCTACCAGTTCAACCCCGCGATGAGGATCAAGTCGAAGGCTTCCGGCGACAATGCCGAATCCGACTCCAACCCTGCTGCAATCAGTGAGATAAGTAACTATTTTGAGTACGTCACCGCCAATCGATCCCTTAATAACCCGATCAACTCGTGCGCTCATCACAGCCATCTGTCCCCCGCTCGAAGAATCGATAATATCGGCTTCCCTGCTCACGATCGTTACCTCGACGATAACGGGTGCACCAAGCTCAGTCGGGACACGTTCGTATATGATATCTCGTTCTGAGCTTGGCCCGGGGCAAGCCGATGCCTGAGCGTGGGCAAATATGCTTACGACTAGAAGAAGCCCCGATATCCGCAGCGCACAGACTCTTGAACATGAGATTCGGTTAACCCGGTTCATGCACACTCCTCTCCATCAGCCGCTCGGTCCGTTTTATTCCCGAATCTGCTCCGTGACAGCCGAAATCAATCAGTGCGTAAGGCGGATCAGCCCAATCGGCCTACCGGACTGCCCGTGCGGCTGCCCCTCACCCCAACCCTCTCCCCGTGAAGGACGGGGAGAGGGAGCGCACCGTTGTCGCAGCAATAGCTCGGACACGTTGAAAGATGGGCCGGTTCATTGGGGCAATTGTTGTCGGTGCAGCCGGTGCAATCTCTCCCCGCTCTTGGCGGGGAGAGGTCGGATTGCGCAGCAATCCGCGTGAGGGGCATGGCACAAGCGCAACTCCGCGGAAGGTCCATCGGACCTACGTGTCAGCCCCTCGCGCCACCAACCACCTTACTCCCTGAAAGTAGTCGTCGCGGTTAGTGCCGTCATAGCGTCCTGACTTCATACAGCAGGCCTTGAAACCTGCGTCCGGAGCCGCATGGGCATAGATCGTTGCGGCCGAGCTTCTCGCTCAGTTCGACGTCGCCGTGAACGAACCGCCGTCCACGCTTCACATACGTTTCCGAGGGATAGGAATTCCGCCGCTTACGCGTGACGCTGAAAGCTGGGGAGGTTGTCGAGATCATGGATCTTGCGCATGATGGCCTCCATCGGTTGAGCGCGCGACCGACTGCCGCGCGCGTCTGGTATCAGATGGCGCTGGACTTGCAAAGCTCTGCGCAGCGCTACGAGCGGATCAGGTGAGGTTCGCACAAAGTTGGTCAGGGCGCGAGCCGCAGGAACAAATGCCAATCGTCCTCTCGCTGTCATGCCCGCGAAGGCGGGCATCCAGTACACCGTGACGTCTCGATGACGCATTGCTGCCGCAGAATACTGGATCGCCCGGTCAAGCCGGGCGATGACGGCGGTTGTTGTCATTGCGAGCGGCGCGACAATGACAGTGTTTTGTTTGATCCGGAGCGACGCGCGTGCCGAGAGATCTGTCAGACGCAGTTTGCAGGCGGCGGCTTGTGTGACTTTTGGTATTTGCCCGCGCATTGTCGTGCCAGAGACGTCGGCAAATCGGGCGTTGCCGCGAAATTCCCGTCAACCCCTTCCGAAAAACGAAAATAGCTTGACGATTTAGCAAAATCAGCATTATTCTCCTCCCGTTCCGTTGCGTCGGAGGGGACGTATCGCGGTCGTCACGGACGTCGGCAGCGGAATGCGGTGGGCATGTCGGGTCGCAGCGTGAAGTGATTTGCGCCGACGAACGATCCGGCCTGCACGGTCAAGTCGCGCGGTCCTGATACCCCGAAGCTGGTATCCAGTGCGATGCGCGTAAGCGCATTGTCGCGATACGGTGGCCAAAAGCCGGCGCACCGGGGAGAACGCGAAGCAGCCGTCAAAACCATCGCACGGGGAAGGCCGGGTGTCCTCGGCCAGACCTGTGGTGACTGCCGCCTGCTTTCTTTTCTGCAGGCGGGCCACGGGCGCGGCCAGCGCCCGGCCTTCCCTGCGCCCTTTGTGAGGAGGGCGGATCATTGGGCATAGCTCGGACGCAAAATGCGTCGCGGGATCGCTGAGGCTCATCTCCACATGTCGATAGACAACGTTGCGATGAAAGGCATTGCGAGCGCATTCGTAGCCCGGATGAGCGCAGCGATATCCGGGTTCAAGTGCACAGTTCGTGTGAACCCGGATGTCGCTGCGCTCATCCGGGCTACGGAGACGGCGCTCGCCGGGCGCGCTGATGGCCACACACTCTGCCGTCATCGCCCGGCTTGACCGGGCGATCCAGTACGCCGAGACGTTCGTGATTGGATCGATGGGCCACGGCGTACGGGATTCCCCGCTTTCGCGGGGAATGACAGTAGGGCTCAAAGCGACGTTTTCAATGTGGGGACGACCGACTGGGTCAGACGGCCTTGTTCTGTATAGTCAGCCGAAAGGCCTCGACCAGCCCGTCGCACGCGACAACCTCAGTCCATCAACCTCAATCGAACAGGCTCGACACCGACTCCTCCGCCGCGGTGCGGCCGATGGCTTCGGCGATCAGCGGAGCGATCGGCAAGGCACGGACGTTCGGGGCGCCGCGGACGGCTTCGGTCGGCAGGATGGAGTCGGTGATGACGAGCTCCTTCAGCCTGGAAGAGCTGATGCGGGTCGCGGCGCCGCCGGAGAGCACGCCATGGGTGATGTAGGCGTAGACGTCCTTGGCGCCGTATTTCAGCAGCGCATCGGCGGCGTTGACCAGCGTGCCGCCGGAATCGACGATGTCGTCGATCAGGATGCAGGTACGGCCCGAGACGTCGCCGATCACATTCATGACCTCGGATTCGCCGGGACGCTCGCGGCGCTTGTCGACGATGGCCAGCGGCGCGTTGATGCGCTTGGCGAGGCCGCGGGCGCGCGCCACGCCGCCGACGTCGGGCGAGACCACCATGACGCTGGAGAGGTCGAAACGATCCTTGATGTCGCGCACCATCAGCGGCGCGGCAAACAGGTTGTCGGTCGGGATGTCGAAGAATCCCTGGATCTGGCCGGCATGCAGGTCGAGCGTCATGACGCGGTCGACGCCGGCATGGGTGATCAGGTTGGCGACCAGCTTGGCCGAGATCGGCGTGCGCGAGCCGGACTTGCGGTCCTGCCGGGCGTAACCGAAATAGGGAACCACGGCCGTGATGCGGCGCGCGGAGGCGCGGCGCAACGCATCGGTGATGATCAGGAGCTCCATCAGGAGGTCGTTCGCCGGATAGGACGTCGACTGGATGATGAAGACGTCGGAGCCGCGCACGTTCTCCTGGATCTCGACGAAGATCTCCATGTCCGCGAAGCGCCGAACCACGGCCTTCGTCAGCGCCAATCCCAATTCGCTGGCGATCGCGGCGGCGAGCGGCGGGTTGGAGTTGCCGGCGACGAGCTTGATGGAGCCGTTCTTGGCCGACATCGCGATTTCTCCTCGCGGTTCGCTGGAGACCTTGTTGAGCATATCGGGCAATCCGTGGAACCGGCGGTTTTCTACGGGCGAGGTGATATCAAGGACACTGCGCGCATGGCAACCCGCCGCAGGTGTTTTCCAGGTCAAAAAACGGCGCAAAATGCGCCTGTTTGCCTAATGGTCGGTGTAGCCGAGGGCGGCGACGCTGCTGCCGTCCGACATGGCAGATACGGAGCCTTGCGATGCAGGCTCGGCGGCGGCGACGGCAGGTCCGCGGGTGGCCGGAGCCGCCGGCGCGTTCCCGGCCGGCGCCGTGCCGTTCAGCATGCTGGCGAGCCCGCTGAAGCCGGCCTGCGCGATTTTCCGAAGCACCATGTCGTCGACCGAGGCCCAGGGATCGCGACCGCCATCGCGACCGCCACCGCGGCCGATCGGCTCCTCGCCGGACAGGCGCAGCGCGCGCTGCTGATTGCGGTCGTAGATGTCGAACACCCAGGCGACCACGCTCTTGCCGTTCACGACCTGCGCCGAGAGATAGGTGCGGACGCGATAGGCCGCGGGTGCCTCGCGCGATACGATGGCGAGGCTGCGCAGCTTGGACTCGCTGTCGAGCACGCCGACCATGCGATCGAAGATCTGCGGCGGCGGCCCGTCGATCTGCTCGAAGGCGATGGTCGCGCCATCCGACGCCGGCGCCATCGCATAGGCGCTGGCCGGACCACCGTTGCCGCCGCTGGCGCAGCCGCCGAGCGATGCGGCGGAAACGATCACCACGGCGGCAACGCAGGCGTGCTGCGCGGCGCGGCTGATCAGTTCAAGTGTTGTCGACGCTCCCCTCATCGTCGGGAGCGATATCGTTAAAATCGATTAACGTCTAGGTCGCGGCTGCCACAGAACGGGACAGAGTGCACCCACTTGTAGAGAAAGGGTTAAGCAATCCACATGCGGCCACAATCGCGCCCCGCTTCAGCCTTCGAGCATGATCGCATGGACATGCCGCCCGTAGTCCGGTTCTTTCCGGTGTACCGAGCGGCGGTAACTGAAGAAGCGCTCGTCGGAATAGGTGTCGAGCCCGAGGTCGTCGATCAGCAAGATGCCGGCGGTCTCCAACCGCATCCGGATGAAGCCGCCGAGGTCGAACATCGCGTGTCCCTCGCGCGTCGAGGGCAGGAAGAAGCGCGCATGCTCGGCATCGTCATCGATGAAGCGGGTAACGAATTCGGCGCCCACTTCGTAGCTCGGCTGACGGATCAACGGACCGATCGCGGCGATGATCCGGCCGCGCTCGGCGCCGAGCTCTTCCATCGCCTGCAGCGTCGATTCGAGCACGCCCGTCAGCGCCCCCTTCCAGCCCGCATGGGCCGCGCCGATGACGCGCCTTTCGGGATCGACGAACAGGATCGGCCCGCAATCCGCCGTGGTGACGCCGATCGCAAGGTTGGGCGTCGCGGTGACCAGCGCGTCGGCCTTCGGCCTGGCGGCGCCGTCCCACGGCCCGGTCGCGACCACGACGTCAGGCGAATGGATCTGGTGCACGCTCAGGAAGTGCTCCGGCGCGACGCCGAGTTGAGCCGCCATGCGGCGGCGGTTTTCGCGGACGCTGTCCGGCACGTCGTTCGATCCGAGCCCGCCATTGAGACCGGCATAGATGCCCTCGGACACGCCACCCTCGCGAGTGAAGAACGCGTGGCGCAGGCCCGGAATGGCGGACATCACATCCGATGACAGCAGCATCATGCGCCTCCGGTCTTCTCGCTGGTGTGCTCGTCGCTGATACCGGCGAGCACGGGAATCGACGGATCGGATACGCCGAGCACCTTGAACAGCGAGCCCATGCCGCCGCGGCCGCCGCTGGTCAGCCGCTTCAAGCCGCTGGCGATATCCTCGGAGACCTCCGGCGAGGCCTTCTGCATCAGGGTCAGCGCGCGGGTCTCGATGCCGAGCCGCTGCAGGAACTCGCCTTGCGTGATCGGGCCGTGCACGCGCGCGCCGACCGCCTCCGCGGTGCGCGACAGCGCGTCGAAATCGACATGCGCGGTGATGTCGGCGAGGCCGGGCGTCTTCAAGGGATCGGCGAAGCTGTGCCGGGCGATCGCCTGGAACGTATCGCCGACGTCGCTGCGGACATGGCCGTAGTCGATGATGACGGCGGCGCCGCGCTGCTCGCGGAGACGGCGGGCGATCGCCATCATCTGGGTATCCGGCCGCCATTCGAAGATCGCGCCGGCCGGCGCCGCGCGCACCAGCGGCGACAGCAACAGCTCGAAGCCCGGCGTCGGATCGGCGGCCGTGCCGTAGACGAAGTTCTCGTCATCGTCGAGCTCGACCACGCGCTCGTGCCAGCCGGTCTCGCGCCTCACCATCTGGTGCACCGGCAGCACGTCGAAATATTCGTTGGCGAAGATGACGCTCGGCCCCTCCGGCACCTCGTCGAAGCTGTCGTGCCAGGTGACGTTGCGCAGGCCGGTGAGCGTGGCCTTCTGTTTTTCCCGCAGCACCGGATTGATCTCGACCAGATGCACCGAGATGGTCTGGTACAGCGGCGGCAGCACGCGCAGCGCGCGCAGCGCATCCGACATCATGGTGCCGCGGCCGGGCCCGAGCTCGATCAGCCGGAACTGCTGCGGCGAGCCCGCCGCCTTCCAGATCGAGGCCGCCCACAGGCCGAGCAGCTCGCCGAACATCTGGCTCACTTCCGGCGCGGTGGTGAAATCGCCCTCGCGTCCGAGCGGATCGCGCGAGATGTAGTAGCCGTGCTCCGGATGCATCAGGCACAGCTCCATGTAGCGCCACACCGGCATCGGTCCGGACGCCTTGATCAGCCGCTTGATCTCGGGTTGGAGCGGAGAAGTTTCGATCACGGCTGGGCCTGCAGCGAGGGAGTGGCGTGATGGACCTCGGGCTGGCGCAACGCCCTGATCACCAGGATTGCACCGACGATCAGCATCGGCACCGAGAGCACCATGCCCATGGTGAGGCCGCGCCAGAGAAAGCCGAGTTGCACGTCGGGTTCGCGGAACAGCTCGCTGACGATACGCGCGATGCCGTAGAGGCCGATGAAGCCGCCGAGGATCAGGCCCGGCCGCTTCAGCGCGCCGAAGCGGATCATGATGGCCAGCGCGATGAACAGCACGACGCCTTCGAGACCCGCTTCATAGAGCTGGCTCGGATGACGCGGCAGATGGGTCGGATCGTGCGGGAAGATCATCGCCCAGGGCACGCTCGCATCGGCGGCGCGGCCCCACAATTCGCCATTGATGAAATTGGCGATGCGGCCGAGCAGCAGGCCGATCGGGGCCACCGCGGTGGTGATGTCGCCGAGCGACAGGATCGGCAGGCCGTTGCGGCGGGCGAACCAGATCACCGCGACCACGCAGCCCATGAAGCCGCCATGGAACGACATGCCGCCGTTCCACAGCTGAAAGATCTCGAGCGGGTTCTTGATAAAGAACGGCAGATTATAGAACAGCACATAGCCGGTGCGGCCGCCCAGGATGATGCCGATCGTGGCCCACAGGATGAAGTCGTCGAGCTGGAGCAGCGAGATCGGCGCCGGGCCGCCCCACAGTCGGTCCTTCTTCAGCAGCGAGCGGGCGTAGAGCCAGCCGATCACGATGCCGCAGATATAGGCCAATGCGTACCAGCGGATCGCGAACGGACCGATCGCGATCGCGACCGGGTCGAACACGGGAAAGTCGATGAGGAGAGGCGTCATTCACAGGCTTTCGTGGGCACGGCTTTCCGTTTCGGCAAGCACGCAGGCGATGCGGGCTTTGAACGGACCCCGCCGCAGCGGCGTCGCGAGATCCTTCGGGGCCGCTCATACAGCGCGGCGAACCGGCCTCACAAGTACGATGACAAGGAAACCGAGGCGTGACAAGACGAGCCCATCTTGAAGCCGGCGGGCCGGATCGCCATTGTGTGATCGCGCGCGTCGCGCCAGCGGAGTTTGACCATGACCCAGACCAACAACCGGTTTTTCGACGAGATCGGCCGCCTGATGAACGACGCCGCCGGCGCCGCCCAGGGCATGAAGCGCGAGGTCGATTCCGTGATCCGCAACCAGGCCGAAAAGATCCTGAACGATCTGGACATCGTGAAGCGCGAGGAGTTCGAGGCGGTCAAGGACATGGCCCGGCTCGCCCGCGAGGAGAACGAGGCGCTGAAGGCCCGGATCGCGGCGCTGGAGGCCCGACTGGGCGGGGCGGCCGGCGGTCAGCCGGGCACCGGCAACGCGGACGGTTGAGGCCGGGCGGACCGCACCGGGGCGGGTGGATGGGGCCGCCGGCCCCTTCATTTCCTTGTCATTTCCCGGGTTTGCCGCTAGAACGCCGCCACGTCCGCGGCCCCCGCACCCCTGGAGGCTTGCCGAAGGGACGTCCAGCAACGGGCCGCATTGCGGCCTTTAACTTTTTAAAACAAGGACTTGAGCAAGATGGCGACCGTCAGAGAACTGAAGGCGACCGCCCGTCCGTCAGTCGGCAAGGGGGCCGCACGGGCAGAGCGTCGCGCCGGGAGAGTGCCCGGAGTGATTTATGGAGACAACCAGCCCCCGCTGCCGATCTCGGTGGAAGACCGCGAGTTGCGCCAGCGCATCCTCGCCGGCCGGTTTCTGACCACGATCTTCGACGTCACCCTCGACGGCAAGAAGCACCGGGTGATCCCGCGCGACTTCCATCTCGATCCGGTCAAGGACTTCCCGATCCACGTCGACTTCATGCGGCTCGGCCAGGGCGCGACCATCCGCGTCAGCGTGCCGCTGCACGTGGTCGGCTCGGAAGGCTCGCCGGGGGTGAAGCGTGGCGGCACGGTCAACATCGTGACCCACACGCTCGAGCTCGAGTGCCTCGCGGAGAACATCCCGCAGTTCATCGAGGCCGATGTCAGCGCGCTGGAAATCAACCACTCGCTGCACGTCTCCGACGTCAAGCTGCCGACCGGCGTGAAGACGCTGTCGCGTGGTGAGGACGCGACCCTCGTGACCATCGTGCCGCCGTCGGGCTATGGTGAGGAGCAGAAGGCCGCCGCTGGCGCTGCCGCGGCCCCGGCCGCTGCCGCCGCTCCGGCCGCCGGTGCCAAGGCTCCCGCTGCCGCTGCGAAGGCCCCTGCTGCCGCGGCCAAGGCCCCCGAGAAGAAGAAGTAAGCCGATCCACTGTCGGAGCGCGCGGGCAGTCCCCGTGCGCTCCGCAGCGACGGCAGGTCCCGGTCCCGCGCCATGCTGCTGTTCGTCGGTCTCGGCAATCCCGGCGCGAAATATTCGCGCAACCGGCACAATATCGGCTTCATGGCCGTGGACGAGATTTCTCGACGCCACCGCTTCTCGCCGTGGCGCCGCAGGTTTCAGGGCGAGACCTCGGAAGGCACGCTCGACAGCGAGCGCGTCATTCTGCTGAAGCCCACGACCTATATGAACGAATCCGGCCGTGCCGTGCAGGAAGCGGCTAGCTTCTTCAAGCTCGGCGTCGGCGACGTCACCGTGTTTCAGGACGAGCTCGAGCTTGCCCCGGGCAAGCTGCGCGTGAAGGTCGGCGGCGGCATCGCGGGCCACAACGGGCTGCGTTCGATCTCGGCGCATCTCGGCAACGACTACCGCCGCGTCCGCCTCGGCATCGGCCATCCCGGCGTCAAGGAGCTGGTGCACGGCCACGTGCTGTCGGACTTCGCCAAGAGCGAGATGCCCTGGGTCGAGGCGCTGTGCGAGGCGGTGGCCGACAACGCGGAATTGCTGACCGGCAAGCGCGACTCCACCTTCGCCAACAAGGTGCATCTGGCGCTGCAGGCCAAGGGTTTTCTGGACAAGGGCGACGCCGGCGCCGCGTGAGGCGCGCGCGACGTCGCCGTGAGAGGATGCGAGACGGGTCATGGGATTCAAATGCGGGATCGTCGGTCTGCCCAACGTCGGCAAGTCGACGCTGTTCAACGCGCTGACGGAGACGGCGGCGGCGCAGGCGGCGAACTATCCGTTCTGCACCATCGAGCCGAATGTCGGCGAGGTCGCCGTGCCCGATCCCCGGCTGGAAAAGCTTGCGGCGATCGCCAAGTCCGGCCAGATCATTCCGACCAGGCTGACCTTCGTCGACATCGCGGGCCTGGTGCGGGGCGCCTCCAAGGGTGAAGGCCTGGGCAACCAGTTCCTCGCCAACATTCGCGAGGTCGACGCGATCGCGCATGTCGTGCGCTGCTTCGAGGATTCCGACATCACCCATGTCGAGGGCAAGATCGCCCCGTTGGCCGACATCGAGACTATCGAGACCGAGCTGATGCTGGCCGATCTCGACAGCCTCGAGAAGCGGGTCGACAATCTGGCGAAGAAGGCCAAGGGCGGCGACAAGGACGCCAAGGAGCAGCACGATCTCGTCACCCGCGCGCTGGTGCTGCTGCGCGACGGCAAGCCGGCGCGGCTGCTCGAGCGCAAGCCCGAGGAGGAGCGCGCCTTCGGCATGCTCGGACTCTTGAGCTCAAAGCCGGTGCTGTACGTCTGCAACGTCGAGGAAGGCTCGGCCAAGGACGGCAACAGCTTCTCGCAGGCGGTGTTCGCCCGCGCCAAGGAGGAAGGCGCGATCGCGGTGGTGATCTCGGCCAAGATCGAGTCGGAGATCGCGACCCTGTCGCGCGAGGAGCGCGTCGATTTTCTCGAGACGCTCGGGCTCGAAGAGGCCGGCCTCGACCGGCTGATCCGCGCCGGCTATCAGCTGCTCGACCTCATCACCTACTTCACCGTCGGCCCGAAGGAGGCCCGCGCCTGGACCATCCATCGCGGCACCAAGGCGCCGGCGGCGGCGGGCGTCATTCACACCGATTTCGAGAAGGGCTTCATCCGCGCCGAGACCATCGCCTATGCAGACTACGTCGCGCTCGGCGGCGAGGCGGGCGCGCGCGAGGGCGGCAAGCTCAGGCTCGAGGGCAAGGAGTATGTCGTCGCCGACGGCGACGTGATGCACTTCCGCTTCAACAATTAGCGGCGCCGGACTTTGAGGCGAGGGGCGGACTACATCCGCCCCTGCTCGCGGATCGCGCCGAGATGCTCGTTGATGCGGAAGACGATCAGCACGAACTCGGCGACGATGCGCGACAGCACCATGCCGACGATGATGCCGGCGAGCGACGAGAGCAGCAGCAGGAAGCCGCCGAACGGGCTGATCGCCATCTCGGCAAGCCCGGTGAAGACACCGCGGATTCCCCAGAGGATGACGAGGGCAATGACGAGCCAATAGAACGTCTTGATAATGGTGGGCGTGATGAAGCGGTCCCACTGGAACAAATCGCGAAATTCCAACATCCTGATCCCCCGGCAAAGTCCCGAATCGCAACGCACATCCGTCTTTAAGTCCTGCGCAAATCCAGCACCAGACGACATCACCGGCGGCAGCCATCGATCGCGGTATGCGGCGCCTTCTGGCGCTCTCGTGCGACCGGATCGGACGTCAGCCATGCGAGCGGTCTGGTTGTGATTGCTGCAAAGTGCGGCCACAATCAGGCTTCTTTCAGCCATTCCGATCCCATGACCCTCACCTTCGAAGATTTTCCCCCCGGCCCTTTCGGCAGCTTCGGCCCGCGCCACGTCACCCGCGACGAGATCATCGCATTCGCGTCCGAGTTCGATCCGCAGCCCATGCATGTCGATGAAGACGCCGCCAAACAGTCGATGCTCCGGGGCCTCTCAGGCTCCGGCTGGCACCTCTGCTCGGTGATGATGCGAATGATGTTCGATGGCTTCATCGGCCGCACCGCTTCGCTCGGCTCGCCCGGTGTCAACGAGGTGCGCTGGCTGTCGCCGCTGCGGCCCGATGACGCGCTGATGCTCGATGTCGAGGTGGTGGAGGCGCGCGTGTCGCGGAGCCGGCCGGCGACGGGGATCGTTACGTTCAAATGCAGCGTGCGCAATGCGGCTGGCGAGAAGCTCTGCGAGATGGTGTCGCCGATCATCGTCGAGCGGCGTGGGGAGGCGGGCTGATGCGCTTCTTCGAGGATCTTCAGGTCGGCCAGCGCCGCGAGCTCGGCGCCTACACGTTCACGGCTGAGGAGATCAAACGCTTCGCCGCGCAGTTCGATCCGCAGCGCTTTCATCTCGATGAGGAGGAAGGCCGCAATTCGCTGTTCGGCGGGCTCGCCGCCTCGGGCTGGCATGTCGGCTCCGTCTGCATGAAGCTGATCGTCGCGGACAATCAGCGTCTCGCCGAGCTCGCCCGCGCGCGCGGCGAGACGGTCGTGCTGGGCGGACCGTCGCCAGGATTCCGCGAGCTGCGCTGGATCAGACCCGTTCTTGCGGGCGATACGATCACCTTTTCGAGCGAGATTGATTCGCTCCGCGCCTCCGCCTCGCGCCCGCAATGGGGCATCCTGCAAGCGCGCAACAGCGGCCATAATCAACGCGGCGAGTTGGTGTTTTCCGTGCTCGCATCGGTGTTTGTGCCACGACGACACACGGGTTGAGGCGAAAAGGTCACGTCGCCCAGGATTGTCTTCCCGGAACCAACATCGCGCTAACGCATTCTGAACCCGGACTCTATAAGACAGCCAACCAGGGATCAGGATGTGGGGGATGAGTATGGCAGATCGCGGTGGTCTGAAACTCCTCGGCTTTATCTTTGCCAGCGTGACGCTCGCGGTGATGCTCGCGACGGGAATGGTCGTTAAGGGCTATGCCGATGGCTCTTATACGCTCGAGACGTCGGCCTCGGTCAACGAGTGATCGATTAAGCAGTCGTTAACGGCGGGGCGCGGTGTCGCCGCTCTTCCGCGATCTGGCGGCTTCAGATGAGCACCATGACCGCCATTCGCTCGGTGTCGTCCGGCCTTTGTTTCCATCAAGTTCCCCCCAGACGCAACCAGCCCGTGAGACCGTAAAATCGCACGGGCACGATTCGGTCGCAGGGCCGTCACGGCCCGTTCAGGCACATAGCCTGTCGCTCCACAGCGCCTGTCGCCCACAGCAAAACCGCCACGCGATGACTCGCGCGGCGGTTCACCTCAACAACAAAGCGGAATGATCAGGTGCTACGCAGACCGTCGGCGGCGCGTTTCCACTGGGTCACGTTCTCGGCGATGGCCCGGGTCGACTTCATCGCAGCCTGGCTGAGCTGGGCGTAGCTCGCGATCTCGCGCTGCACCCGCTGGCCCTCGGCATGCAGCAGCTCCCGCAAGCTCTCGAGCTCCCCGATCAGGTTCTCGATCTCCGACAGCGAGGTGCCGGCCACACGCTGGATCAGCGAAGTCACGCTGTTGACCGCCGCATCGGCATCGATCGCGGCCTCAGCCGTCGCGGCGGCATTCGGCCGGCGCAGATAGGCGATATCATTACGCACGAAATCACGAATGCCGGCTTCGACCTCCGAGACCGCAGCGAGATCCGTATCCAGCTCGGTTTCAGTTCCATCGATCTTGTCCGGACGAATGACATTCATCGGCTATTTCCTCAGTTCGCGTTCAAGCGAGCGCGGTGTCCCCGCACGACGAAATTCTCAAAGCCTATCAGTGCGGCCAAATTAGGCCGCAACGCGGCGAAGCTGCGGCGAGGGTTCGATCATTCGTGGCAGGCAGCCACATTTCATTAACCTTACCAGCTGCGCTTGAAGCCCGCTGAAATGCTCTTGCTGGTGCTGCCTTGCGCGGTCTCGCTGACCGAGCCGGACACCGTCAGTCCATCGCTAAGCTTCTGCTCGGCGCCGAGCTTGCGCAGCCATTTCTCATCGCTCGACGACAAGGTCTGGCCAGCCGTTACGCTGGTGCCCGTGTCGCCGATCGAGAGCCGCGCGGATTGCTCGGTATCGAAGCTGCGACTCGTCTTGGCCGCCCCTCCCGGGATCGGCACCACACCTTGCTGCGTGACGTTGTAGCCATTCTGCAGAGTGAGATTGTAATGATCGATCGGCACCGCCTTGGTGATCGTCGTCCCGAGGCGGCCCTGATCCGAGCCGGGATCGACCCGAGCCTCGATCGCCGTCTTGTCCCATATCGAGCCGGCCCCAGGTGCCGTCACCGCAGCCCAGGCTGAGCCTCCGGATTGCGGCGTGCTGCCGCCATTCTCCGCCTTCTCCGCGAGCAATTCCGACATCGTGGTGGGCTGCCGCGCGACTGTCATATCGGCACCGACGCGGGCATCCCAGAACGGCGACACCGCCTGTTTGACCGAGACGCCGGAGGCGAGACTGCCCTTGTTCTGGTTCGACCAGTCGAGCGCCGCCGCCTTCTCGGCGGCCGCCTTGCGCTTCGCCGCGGCAGCGGCTTCGGGGCGATCGAGGAAGGTCAACTCGTCGATCGCAAGCTGGCTCCAATCGAGCTTGTCGACATCGATCCCCTTCATCGGATCGGCTGCGGCGGACTGATCCTCAGCCTCGTCCGCATCAGCGTCTTGCGAGGGCGCGATCTGCTGCCAGGGTGCGATCTGCATCGGTTGCGGCGCCTGGATCAGCGTCTGGCCATTCAGCGTCTGGCTATGCGCAGCGGACGTAAGAAGTTCGAAGCCGGCTACAACAAAAGCCAGCGCGCAACCATTCGATATCATGAGAGCAACCCCCGTCGCCCGACTTGCTCGCCGGAATATGGTGGAATCTTGGCGCAAAATTATGACCGCGTCAGTCACGATGTTTTGGGTTGTGAGCAACAGCACGCGCAACTCTTGGCATCAGTCCGCGATACGGTTGATCTATGCGATGCTGCCGATCCGGGGAAGGTCGATCGGATGACCCAGCGTCTGCTCCACCAGATCGAACGTGTCGATGAGGATACGCAGCCGCGCGAGTTTTCCGGCGCGAAATTGCATGAACTGGGCAAGACGCGCTGTGATCGGCTTTTCAGAGTCCTGCGTCGTCATCGCGCAGCGGACCATCGTGGCTGCAGCGCTTTCGTCCAGCATCAGCGTCTCGCGCTCAAGCTTGCGAATGTGGACGTTGTTCGCGATTTGCCTGACGGTGTCGAGCACAGCCTCCTTGCCGAGACGGGCTCCGAGAAAAGGAAACATATCAATCGGACCGTAGATGGCCCAATCGATGTCGTCGTCGAGTATCTCGGCGAGCGCGTCGAATTGGCGATCGTTGATCGCGCGATGCAATGCACGCGACAGACGCCAGAGGCTGTGCTCCGTCATCTTGCTCATCATCCTGATCTGGCTTGCAGGGCGGCGCTCCGGACGCCGGGCGAATCGTCAATGACGTTCCGCAGTGCGCCTAGTCCAACTCTCTGGCTGCTACCCCTCCATACGCGAATGATTGGCACGCGCAACGGTTGTTTTTGCATTGCACAAATGCAGAGCGCCCCGGCGCGACGCGACAGATTCACGCCTGCTAACGGCGTTCATACGGCATTCGCTGCCGGGCAATGGCCACCTCGTGGTCGCGAAACGCCGCCATGCCGAACAGAGTTGCGCCAGCGATCCCGCCAACCAGGGCTCCCAGAGGCATGAAAGTGAAAAATACGAGCATGCCGGCGTAGCCTTCAAATTCGCTCGTATTGAACAGCTCGATCCAGGCGAGTCCGAGCCCGATTCCAATCGTCGCGCCGCCAACGACGCCCATCACCAGTCCGGCAATCGCCAGAAATGCTATTCTCATGCCCCATGCCCCGTATCTCGCCCGCAAATGGGTTCGGGGCGCATCCGCGAGGTTCAACGCGAAGCCGCTCGTGGTTGGTGACGTTTCCGTGATCGCGCCTCGAATACGCTGTTGCAGAAGTTTCAGGCGCGGGCGGTCTTGGCGGCGAGCAGTCCGCCGAGATCACATTCCAGCACCTGCTGCACGAGGTCGAACGTGTCCATGATCTCGCGGATGCGGCTGATCCGGCCATCGCGCAAGGTGTAGAAGGCGGCGAGATCATATTGCACGATCCGCTCATTGTCGCGCTTGCGCAGGAAGACGCGGAGGTCGGCAGCCACCTGGTCGCCTTCACAGATCAGGGTCACGATCTCATGCCGGATGTCGGCATAGCGGCTTCGTGTGACCTCCCACATCTCGCGCACCGCGGCCTTGCCCTGCCGCCGACCAAGATGGGGAAAGATGTCGATCGGAGCCGAGGCGAAGTGTTCGATGTCATCGCTGCAATGAGCGAGAACCACATCAAAGTCTCCGGCGGCATGGGCCTCGAGCAGCTTGCGCACGCGCTGCTTGTTGATGGGCTCGATCATCCTGTCTCCACTGACGGGATTTCCGTGGTTCGCGTTGCCGTTCTGAAGAAACCGATTAGTGGTCGTCAATCACCTGTCAGAGGGTCTGCAGGGAGAATGCGCCGACACGGTGAACACAAGCTTGGCGGTGGCGGGTATACGCGCGTTTCTCTCGGTAGGTCGCAGGCATCATGAAAAAGGTTCGCGTCGCGCCTGCCGAAGCGGCGGCACGGAACCAGGCTGCGAGCCTGTCGTTAGAGAGCAAACATCCCTGCGGAGCATGATCATGAAGACCTTGTTTGCCTTGTCCGTCGCCGCCATCGCGCTGCTGTCCACGCAAGCCGCCGAGGCCAAAGGATGCATCAAGGGCGCCATCGTCGGCGGTGTCGCCGGCCATTATGCCGGTCACCACGGCGTGCTGGGCGCCGCCGCCGGATGCCTTTACGGCCGTCATCGCGCCAAGGAGCAGGATCGTCGGGATCAGCAGAGTCAGGTGAACGGCCAGGGCCGGATGTAGTCAACGATACGTGACGTCTGGCAAGCGTGATGCGAGTCACGGTGGCTGCGGCGCCAGTCGGCGACAAGGAAGCGGTCAGGCCCTCGACGAGGGCCCTCCGCACCGGATCCTCGCAATGCTCGCCGCATCGTCTCCTAGCCCGTCTGCTCCCAGTTCAGCGACGCCCAGATCGCCCGTTCTCAATCTGCTCGAAGGCATGGTGCTCACCGCCCTGTTCCAGGCGATTCCAACCTACGCCGGAGCCGCTCTGATCCTCAAGCTCGCGCATAGCACCGCGTTGCGGCCCGGCATCATCGGCTTCATCGCGACCGCCACGATCGTCCACATCTTGATGACCTCGGCCGCCGGCCCGCGCTATCCGCGCATCCTCAAGCAGTCCTATGCGGCAGAGTTCTACGATCCGACGCTCGCCCTCGCCGACAAGGTGCTGCGCTGGCGGACCCGGTCGGAAGGTTCGCTGCAACTGCTGGGATCGACCGTGATGCTGGCGCTGCTGTCGGTCGGCGTGCTCGCGATGGGGTAGCTCGGTCCCCGCCGTTCATATCGTCAGACGCAACGCCAGCGGTCCATCCTTGGCTGCCAGTCGCGACCATCCCGGCTTGCGGCCGTGCATCAGCTTGGCGAGGACCCGTCCCGAGACCAAGATATCGCCGATCTGCCCTGCCTCCGACGGATGCCACTCAACGCTGATCTCAGCGGCTGAAGCTGGCGGAAAGAACATGACGGCCGCGTCGACGCTCTTGGCGAGATGACGACGTCACCGTCAGCCTTGCACGGCTGGCTCGCTTCCGCCACAACATCCGTTGGAGACGCCAAGCACGACAAGTCAAGAACAGCAAGCCAAGAACAACAACAAGAGCCTCAGCCTGCCCTTCATGTTCAATGCCATTGAACGGCCGCCCGGCCATCCACCTTCCGCAGCCCGACTGGCCGGCGATTTCGGTCCGCTCTACGCCGCGCACGGCTTCATCGGCTGGCTGTTCGCGATCACCGGTCCGGTCGCGATCGTTTTGTCGGTCGGCGCCAATGGCGGGCTCTCGCGGGCCGAGATCGCGTCGTGGATCTTCGGCGTGTTCTTCATCAACGGTCTGATCACGCTCCTGCTGTCCTGGCGTTATCGCGAACCGCTCGTGCTGTTCTGGACCATCCCCGGCACGGTGCTGGTCGGCCAATCGCTGACTCATCTCAGCTTCGCGCAGGTGGTCGGCGCATTCTACGGCACCGCGCTGTTGATGTTCATACTCGGGCTCTCCGGGTGGGTGAAGCGCGCGATGCAATTGGTGCCGATGCCGATCGTCATGGGAATGGTCGCCGGCGTCTTCCTGCGCTTCGGCCTCGACCTGGTGCGCTCCGTGCTCGGCGAATTCGCCATCGCCGGTCCCATGGTCATGGTCTGGCTGATACTCACCGCGCTGCCTTCGCTCGGCCGGCGTTGTCCGCCCATCATCGGCGCGCTCGTGATCGGGACCGTCGCGGCGATCCTGCTCGGCAAATATGACCACAGCGCCTCACTGCAGCTTGCGTTGATCCATCCAGTCGTTCCGACGCCGTCCTGGTCGCTCCCCGCCATGATCGAGCTGATCGTTCCGCTCGCGGTCACCGTGCTCGTGGTGCAGAACGGCCAGGGCTTTGCGGTGCTGAGCGCCGCGGGCCATAAGCCGCCTGTCAATCTCGTCACGGTCGCCTGCGGCATCGGCTCGGCACTGGCCGCCATCGTCGGTGGCGTCTCGACCTGTCTCACCGGCCCGACCAATGCCATCGTCGTCTCCGGCGGCGAGCCTGATCGTCATTATACCGCTGCGATGATGGTCGGCGTTCTGGCGCTCGGCTTCGGCCTGCTGGCCCCCACTTTCACGACACTGCTGCTGATCGCGCCGAAGGCGCTGATCACCGCGCTGGCGGGCCTCGCCATGCTGCGCGTGCTACAGACGGCGTTCGTGACCGCGTTCAAGACGAACTTCTCGCTCGGCGCCCTCGTCGCCTTTCTCGTCACCGTGGCCGACGGACCGCTGCTCAACATCGGCGCGGCGTTCTGGGGACTCGTCGCGGGCTTCGCGATCTCCTGGATGCTGGAGCGTGCGGATTTCACGGCGGCGGGCGCGTAGCGGAATTTCGCAGCGCACCACGCTGCGTTGTCGCGATCGCGCCTCGAGAGGCAAAGCCCTATTGCAGCGCCGGTGGATCGCGCTACACTTCCCGACCAAACAACAATGATCTCAAGAATGTTTTGGGGAGGATTGAATGACCGCGATCACGCGCCGCAACATGCTTGCGGGCACGGCAGCAGCGGGCGCGCTGGCGCTCACCGGCCAGCCCGCCCGGTCGGAGCCGCAGTGGAAGAAATATGCCGGCACCAAGCTCGAGGTGATCCTGGCAAAGGGGCCGCGCGGCGACAATCTGCAGAAGAACATCAAGGAATTCACCGCGCTGACCGGCATCGAGGTGGAGTCCGAGCAGATCCCCGAGCAGCAGCAGCGCCAGAAGGTGGTGATCGAGCTGTCGTCGGGCAAGCCGAGCTTCGACGTGGTTCACTTGAGCTATCACGTGCAGAAGCGGCAGTTCGAGAAGGCCGGCTGGCTCGCCGACATCACCGACATGATGAAGGATCCGAATCTCACGGCCCCTGACCTCGTTCCCAGCGATTTCTCCGCCGCCGGCTTGACTTACGCCAGCAACGACAAGGGCCGCATGTTCTCGCTGCCATGGTCGGTCGACTACTTCATCCTCTACTATAACAAGGAGCTGTTCGCGAAGAAGGGCGTCGAGGTGCCGAAGACGCTCGACGAGATGGTCACGGCCGCGCAGAAACTGACCGATGCCAAGGACGGCACCTTCGGCTTCGTCGGCCGCGGCCTGCGCAACGCCAACATGACCCTGTGGACGAACTTTTTCCTCAACTATGGCGGCGAATTCCTCGACGCCAAGGGCAACATCCTCACCGACGGCCCCGAGGCCATCGAGGCCACCAAGCTCTATCAGAAGCTCCTGACCACCTGCGCGCCTCCCGGCGTCGCCGGGTTCAACTGGATGGAGTCGATGGCCTCGTTCACGCAAGGCCGCTCGGCGATGTGGATCGACGGCGTCGGCTGGGCGCCGCCGCTGGAGGATCCCAATGCCTCGCGCGTGGTCGGCAAGGTCGGCTACACCGTGGTGCCGGCAGGTCCCAAGGGCCAGTACTCGGCGACCTATGGCGACGGCATCGGCATTGCGGCGGCGAGCAAGAACAAGGAGGCGGCTTGGCTGCTCTGCCAGTGGCTGGTGTCGAAGCCGCAGGGCGCCCGGCTGGTGCAGGCCGGCGGCGGCGTGCCGTTCCGCAACTCGGTGCTCAACGATGCCGAGATCCAGGGCGGCGTGAAGATGCCGAAGGAATGGCTGCAGTCGGCGATCGACTCCGGCAAGATCAGCAAGCTCGGCCTGCCCGTGATCATCCCGGTCGCCGAATTCCGCGACATCGTCGGCGCGGCGCTCACCGCGACGCTGTCGGGCGCCGATCCCGCCACCGAGCTGAAGAAGGCGCACGAGCAGTTCCGCCCGATCCTGGAGCGCAGCGAGAAAGCGTGAGCACGATCGTCGAACAGGCGGGCGCGGCAGCGGAAGCTGCTGCGCCGGAGCGCGCCTTACGGCCGCCGTCCTACTGGCCTTTCGTGGTGCCGGCGCTCGTGACGGTGCTCGCAGTGATCATCTTCCCCTGGCTGTTCACGATCTGGATGAGCTTCCAGGAGTGGAAGGTCGGCTCGCCCACGACGTTTGTCGGACTGGCAAACTATCTGCGCTTGCCCACCGACCCCCGCTTCGTCGAGGCGGTCGGACACACGCTGTCCTACACCGCGCTGTCCGTCCTGCTGCCGCTGGTGCTTGGCACCTTTGCCGCGGTGCTGTTCCACGCGCGGTTTCCGGGACGTGGTCTGCTGCGCGCGCTGTTCATCATGCCGATGATGGCGACGCCGGTGGCGATCGCCCTGGTGTGGACGATGATGTTCCACCCTCAACTCGGCATTCTGAACTATCTGCTGTCGCTGGTCGGCCTGCCACCGCAGCTCTGGGTATTTCACCCGGGTACGGTGATCCCGTCGCTGGTGCTGGTCGAGACCTGGCAATGGACGCCGCTGGTCATGCTGATCGTGCTCGGCGGCATCGCCTCGCTGCCGACCGAGCCCTATGAGAGCGCGCAGATCGACGGCGCCTCGACCTGGCAGATGTTCCGCTACATCACGCTGCCGCTGATCATGCCGTTTCTGTTCATCGCCGCAATGATCCGCGCCATCGACGCGATCAAGAGCTTCGACATCATCTTCGCCATCACCCAAGGCGGACCGGGCTCGGCGTCCGAGACCATCAACCTCTATCTCTACAGCGTCGCCTTCGTCTATTACGATCTCGGCTATGCCTCGGCGATCGCGGTGGTGTTCTTCGTCCTGATCATCGCGCTCACCGCCCTGCTCCTGGTGCTGCGCCGGCGCGCGCAGTGGACTGCGCTGGGGAACGAGGCATGACCGTCAACACCATCCTCGGCCGGCTCGGCTTGGCGATCGGCGTCTTCCTGATCGTCTCGCCTGCGATCCTGTTCTTCCTCTGGATGATCTCGCTGTCGGTGAAGTTCGAGGTCGACAACGCCGCCTATCCGCCGGTGTTCTGGCCCGAGCATTTCGCCTGGAAGAACTACACCGACGTGCTGTCGTCGAACCGCTTCTTCACCTACTTCAAGAACAGCCTGCTGGTGACGGGCGGAGCGACGGCACTGGCGATGCTGGTCGGCGTCCCCGCCGGCTACGGCATCGCCCGCATGGCCGCGCACAAATCGGCGATCGTGATCCTGATCGCGCGCATCACGCCGGGCCTGTCCTACCTGATCCCGCTGTTCCTGCTGTTCCAGTGGCTCGGCCTGCTTGGTACGCTGTGGCCGCAGATCATCATCCATCTGGTGGTCACCGTGCCGATCGTGATCTGGATCATGATCGGATATTTCGAGACCACGCCGATCGAGCTCGAGGAGGCCGCGCGGATCGACGGCGCCACGCGCTGGCAGGTTTTCCGCCATGTGGCATTGCCGGTGGCCAAACCCGGGCTCGCCGTCGCCTTCATCCTCGCGGTGATCTTCTCGTGGAATAATTTCGTGTTCGGCATCGTGCTCGCGGGACGCGAGACACGCACCTTGCCGGTCGCTGTCTACAACATGATCTCGTTCGATCAGCTGAGCTGGGGCCCGCTCGCGGCTGCCGCGCTGATCGTGACGCTACCGGTGCTGCTGCTCACAGTCACAGCGCAGCGGCAGATCGTGGCAGGACTCACAGCGGGAGCCGTGAAAGGAGGCTGAATCTGGCAACCCAGCGCGCGTCTTCGCCGTGATCGTTTCCCTATGTGAAATGCCGGAGCAAAGCTGCGGCAAAATGTCGGGACTGCCTTCGTCAGGCCACGATCTCCCACTTGGTTACCGGAATGGAACCGGGATTCGCAGGTCTGCTCGCTCCAAGCTCCGGTCGTTTCTCGCAGGTTCCTGATCGTCTCTGTGCCGGCTTCGTTCCAGCCGAATATATCGCGTACGCACGATCGACCGGCCGGGATTGGCGCTCCCGTTGGTCTGCCGTGCAAATCTCTCACCGGCTGAACGCCCGACCGACGAAAGCTTCATGACGTCCGATCGCGACGCCCCCGCGCCAGACCACATGACGGCCGTGTTGCAGACCGAACTGCTCGACTCGCCGCCCGAGCCGGGGTTCGACCGCGTCACGCGGCTCACGACACGGCTGCTGCAGGCGCCGGCTTCGATCATCGCGCTGGTCGATCGCGACCGGCAGTTCTTCAAGAGCTCGGTCGGGCTGTGCGAGCCGTGGGCCTCGCTGCGCGAGACGCCGCTCAGCCATTCGTTCTGTGAGCATGTCGTATCCTCGGCCGCGCCGCTGGTCGTCAACGACGCCAACCAGCTGCCGCTGGTGCGGAACAGCCTGTCGACCGCCAGCCTCTGCATCATCGCCTATCTCGGCGTTCCGCTGCGGCTGCCCGGCGGCGAGGTGATCGGCGCGCTCTGCGCGATCGACTACGTGCCGCGGACCTGGACCGACGACGACATCGCGCAGCTGACCGAGCTCAGCGAGATCGTCATGGACGAGATCGCGCTGCGCACCGAGAACGCGCGGCGACGCCGAATCGAGCAGCATCAGCGTGTTCTGGTGCATGAACTCAATCATCGCGTGAAGAACACGCTTGCGCTGGTCGACAGCGTGATCGCGCTCAGCATCCGAGCGGATCCAGGACTCGCCGAGTTCGGCGAGGTTCTGCGAAGCCGCATCGCTGCTCTCACCCGCAGTCACGCGCTGGCGCTGGATCGCGGCCGCGAGGCGATCGGTCTCGACGAGCTGGTCCGCGCCGAACTGGCGCCGCTGCAATCCGACCGTGTTGCCGTCGTCGGCCCGGCCGTGCAGCTCGCGCCCGGGATTGCGCTCTATCTCTCCATGGGCCTGCATGAGCTCGTCACCAATGCGGTGAAGTATGGCGCGTTGTCGACCGGGGCCGGGCGTGTGGCGCTGCAATGGACGCACGCAGACGAGCGGCTCAGGCTGTCCTGGCAGGAGAGTGGCGGCCCGCCCGTCACCCCGCCGGCCCGCAACGGTTTCGGCTCGCTGCTCTTTGAGCGCATTCTCGGTGCGGCGCTGAAGGGCCAGGTGACGCGCGACTTCGCCGCTGACGGACTGAAAGTGACCTTCGATCTGCCGCTGACACCGTGACATCGATCAGCCGCGCTGGCCGCGCCGCCGCGTCAGGGTGATCTCGGCGAGGATCGACATCGCGATCTCTTCCGGCGTGATGGCGCCAAGGTCGAGCCCTGCCGGCGCCTTCACCCGATCGAGCCGCGCGACATCGATACCATCCCTGAGGAGCTTGTCGCGCAGGCTGTCCATCTTGCGGCGGCTGCCGACGAAAGCGTGGTAGGCGGCCTCGCAGCCGAGTGCCGCGCGCAATGCGGCCTCGTCACCCCGGCCCTGCGTCGACACGACAACAAACCGGCGCCCGCCGGCGAGACCGTCCAGCGTGAAGCCGTCGATCAGGCGATCCGCCTCCGGCGTGGCGACGAGATCGGCGGCTGGAGCGGCGAGGGTGACGTGATAGCCGAGTGGCCGCGCCTGCGCAGCCAGTGCCAGCGCCACCGGGCTGGCGCCGAGGATCAGCAGCGCGGGATGCGGCAGAACCGGCTCGACGAAAATATCCATCGTGCCCTTGCTCGGGCACATGTTGGCGGCGAAACGCACGCCCTCCTTCGTCTCCCCGGGCTGGACGCCAAGCTCGGCGAGAATATTTTCCGGCTGCACCGATACCATCCGCGGCACGCCGTCGGACAACGCATCGCGCGCCGCCTTCAGCACGGCGCCGCGGGCGCAGCCGCCGCCGATCCAGCCGGCGACGATCGTCCCGTCAGGCCGGATGATCGCCTTGGCCCCCGCTTTGGCGGCCGTCACCGACACCGTGCGCACGACGGTGGCCAGCACGAAGCTTTCATCGGCGGCTTTCAACTGCGCGGCGAGGTCGAGCATCTCCGTGGACATTGTCATGGATGAGCTCCTCTTTTCGGCATGGCCTCACAACTTCGCCAGATACGGCTCCAGCGCCGCGAGCGAATTCAGCGTGTGCGCGGGCGCGTAGAGATCGACGTAAGGCAGCGCGGCCTTGATGCCGCGCGCCTCGGGCGCGTAGCTGTCCCAACCGAGCATGGGGTTGAGCCAGACGATGCGGCGGCAGCGGCGGCGCAGCTGCGCCATTTCGCGATCAAGCAAATCAGGATCGCCAGTATCGTAGCCGTCGGAAACGATCATCACGCAGGTGCGCGAATGAATCACGCGCGCCGCGTGCCAGCGGTTGAAGGTCGCCAGGCTTTCGCCGATGCGGGTGCCGCCGCCCGCGCCCTGCGCCATCATCGACAGCCGGTCGAGCGCGCGCGCGGCGTCCCGCTCCTTCATCGCATCGGAGACGTAGGCGAGCCGGGTGTGAAACAGGAACGCTTCGGCCTCGCGAAATGCGTCGAGCACGCCGTGGATGAAGCGCAGGAACACGGCGGTGTAGGCGCTCATCGAGCCGGAGGCATCGAGCAGCACCACCAGCCGCAGCGGCTTCACCTTGCGGCGGCGATGCACGAGCGCGATCGGCACGCCGCCATGGCTGATGTTGCGATGGATGGTCCGGCGCAGATCGAGCCGCTCGCCCGTGCGCCGCAGCTGGTCGCGCCGCGTCAGCCGCGTGCGCATCGCCTTCGCGAGCCGCGCCGCCGCCTCATGCGCCAGCGCGACCTGGTTGGGATCGGCAAGCCTGCGGAAATCAGTGTCGCCGATCGTCTCCACGCGCGAGGCGCCCTCGCGAACGCCCTCGCCGCCAGTCTCGCGCGGCGTCTCGTCGCCCGGCACCTGGTCGGTCGCGCCCTGCGGCCCCCTCTCGCCGGCCCCTGCGTCCTGCAGGCTCTTCAAGGAGGGGCTGTTCGCCGCCTGCGCCGATCCCGACGTCAGAACTCGCGAGCGCACGCGCTTGCCGAGCCAGAACGCATCGAACAGCCCGTCGAAACGCTCCCATTCGCTCTTCCGCGCCGCGAACAGATGCTTGAAGGCGGAACGCAGCAGGCCGGGCCTGTCGGCATAGCCCGCGGCCATGACAGCCGCAGCGTCCCGCCCTTCCTTCAGGCCAACCGCGAAGCCGTTGTCCCGCAATGTCCGAAGGAACGCGCCGAGGCGGCCGGCGACCAGACGCGCCACCGCGTCCAGGTCCTCGTGGTCGGGCGTGGCGCCGCAGCAGCTCATGCGACCTTCCCCAGCAAGCGCGCGGTTACCTCGCGCGAGACCCGCGCGCGGTCTTCATGGGTCTTCAGCAGGCAGATCAGCGTGTCATGGACGACCTCGGGCTGATCCTTGAGATCGCGGACGTCGAGCCCGACCAGCGCCGCCGCCCAGTCCAGCGTCTCGGCGACACCGGGCACCTTGCGCAGTTCCTCCTTGCGCAGACCCTCGACCAGTCGCGCGATCTGCAGCGCAAGCGAGGCAGAGGCGCCATCGATCCGCGCCAGGATGATGCGCGCCTCGCGGTCGACGTCGGGATAGTCGACATAGTGATACAGGCAGCGGCGGCGCAGTGCGTCGGACAATTCGCGGGTGCCGTTGGAGGTCAGGACGACGTGCGGGATGCTGGTCGCCGTGATGGTGCCGAGCTCGGGAATCGAGATCTGGAAGTCGGACAGCAATTCCAGCAGGAATGCCTCGAACTCGTCGTCGGCGCGGTCGATCTCGTCGATCAGCAGCACCGGCGGGGTGACGCGGCGGATCGCAGCGAGCAGCGGCCTTTCGAGCAGATATTTCTCGGAGAAGATCTGGTCTTCGATGGCATCGGCGTGGCCACGATGCGCCTCGATCGCCAGCAGCTGGCGCTGGTAGTTCCACTCATACAGCGCGGCGCTCTGGTCGAGTCCCTCATAGCATTGCAGCCGGATCAGCTCGGTGCCTTCAACCGCGGCCAGCGCCTTCGCCACCTCCGTCTTGCCGACGCCGGCCTCGCCCTCTAGCAGCAGCGGCCGCTTCAACAGCTGCATCAGCGCAATCGCCGTCGCCAGCTCGCCATCGGCAATGTAGCCGCAGGCGGCGAGAGATTGCGCGATGTCGTCGCGGGTTTTCATAGGCGTTTGTTTTCTCAATCTTACCGCGACCTTGATGCGATTCCCCCAATGTGGGGGAGAGCTAAGGAGGGGTGGCTCCAAGCGATACTGCCGCCGGAGACATCCACCCCAACCCCTCCCCGCAAGGCGAAGGGGAGCTCACGGCCGATGCCGCGATGTCGTCTGCCGCAATGTCGTACGCTTTCTCCGCGTCATTGCGAGCGAAGCGAAGCAATCCAGGGGCTCGGGTAGGACTCTGGATTGCTTCCGCCGTCGCCCTTCGGGCTATGGCGGACAGGTCGTCGCTTCGCTCCTCGCAATGACGGTGGAGCCAGAGGTCAGTCTACGCCACAACACCCAAAGTCTTCGCGGCCTGCCAGTTGCGCCAGAAGTCGTGGGGCATCTGGATGTGGGTGGCGCCGAGGAACGAGAAGGCGTCGTTCACCGCATTCGAGAACGCCGGCACGCCGCCGACATTGGGGCTTTCGCCGACACCCTTGGCGCCGATCGGGTGGTGCGGCGACGGAGTCACCGTGTAGTCGGTCTCCCAATGCGGCGTCTCCACCGCGGTCGGCATGAAGAAATCCATGAACGAGCCGGTGACGACGTTGCCCTCGGCATCGTAGCGGATCTCCTGGCCCATCGCGATGGCGAAGGCTTCGGTGAGGCCGCCATGGACCTGGCCCTCAATGATCATCGGGTTGATGCGGGTGCCGCAATCGTCGAGCGCGTAGAAGCGCCGGACCTTGTACACGCCGGTGTCGACATCGATGTCCATCACGCAGAGATACGCGCCGAACGGATAGGTCATGTTGGGCGGATCGTAGTAGCTCACCGCCTCCAGTCCCGGCTCCATGCCGGGAGGAACCGAGTTATATGCGGCCCAGCAGATGTCCTTCATCGACATCGCCTTCTCCGGCAGGCCCTTGACCCGGAAGCCGTCGATGTCCCATTCGAGGTCGTCCTCGTGGACCTCGAGCTTGTAGGCCGCGATCATCTGCGCCTTGGCCTTGATCTTCCGAGCCGCCATGGCGATGGCCGCGCCGGCGACCGGCGTCGAGCGCGAGCCGTAGGTGCCCAAGCCGTAAGGCGCGGTATCGGTGTTGCCCTCCTCGACCAT